>NZ_JBALCN010000098.1:0-206921 GCF_036919615.1 Nostoc sp.
ATTAGTTAGTTAAATATAATTAAAATTTTAACAGCTACAAACGAATAATTTGAGTTAGAAAATATCAGATTTCACTACATATTTACCACTACCAATTTATTTATGAGGTTCTTAATTTTGACTTTTGACTTTTGACTTTTGACTTCCTTGAAGGGGCTGACGCTACTTGCTTCATTTTTGTCAACATATACTTAGTGGACTGGCTCTCTAGGAATTATTCATTAGCAGAACGTTCAAACACTACTGAAAGATTATTTGCTGGCATTTGGTAAGTCTGTTTCAAGGTAAGATTTTGGGCGCTAGCTACTGCGACAACATCATCCAAGTTACGTACACCCCACTCTGGGTTTTGGGCGCGTAAAGATTTGTCAAAAGCTGCATTACTTGCTGCTGTGTGTTCTCCACCTTGTTTAAAAGGCCCATATAAATAGAGGATACCTCCTGCTGGTAAGATCCGACCTGCCCCTGCCATAAGTCCTAGACAGGCTGACCACGGTGAAATGTGAATCATATTGATGTTGACAATAGCGACAATTGGCTCTCTATTAAGCCAATCAAATGCACGATTCTCGACTGGCCAAACTGGTTCTCTGACATCAAGCTCAAGCGGTGGATAAAGATTATAACAGCTAAAGTGTTCAGCCCATGCAGTAATGCTGGCTCGTAATTGTGGATTTGGATCTGTTGGCAACCACAGACGAGGACTGAGCTTAGGGGCAAAAAATACTGCATGTTCGCCAGTACCACTTGCTATTTCCAATATCGTGCCACTCTCCGGCAACACTTGCAAAAGTATTTCTAGAATTGGTTGGCTATTGTGCTGGGTTGCTGGTGCGTATTGTCGTGCGTCTTGTGGTGTCATCCGTATCGTTACATTTTAAAATTGATCTGAATATGAAACAATGGTATCCCCTCACTAATACCGGGTAGCAGAGAAAAATAAAAAGGTGAGCAAGGTACACAAAACGTCATAAAATATGAGCGCATTTTATACCATTTCACTCACGCTTTTTTATTTAAACTTTTTTCCCACAGGCTGCTAAAAGTTCTAGAATGACTCCATTTGTCCAGCCGAAGCCAACTTCATTAGAACTATATCCAAAGCAGATTTCGTCGGAAACGTTAGCAGAACAGCGTTCAACATCATATTTCTCGACTAGGGTGTTGTGACGCTCGAATTCTTTTATTACCATAGCCAGGAATTTATTGGCAATGCGATCGCCTTCTGTATGATACCCATAGCGGTGAAGTCCCTGGACGGCAATTAACGTCAATGGTGCCCAGCCAAAGGGGGCATCCCACTGGTTTCCGGTAACACGAGTACTGGTAAAAATTCCGCCTGGGGCTTCAAACAAAGAGAGATTTTCCACAACACGTTTAGCTTGGGTTGGCGAAGCAATTCCCAGCCACAAGGGATAAAAGGTGGTAGCAAATTCGTAACGGCGGCGTTTTCCACTCTGGAAGTGATAGTCCAGATAAAGTCCCTGTTCTTCATCCCAGAGAAACTGATCGATGCGATCGCGGCGGATATCTGCGCGATTGCTCCATTTTTGTTCCAATTGTTCATTCCCCAGAATATGCTTAATTTGCGCCATATCTTGTTCAACCTGATACAGCAAACTGTTGAGGCACACAGGAGCATAGTGGAGGATATCAGCACTGAAAGGGCCAAATCGGTTGGTGATATCAAAACCAGACTCGCGCATGGTGCGATCGCTTTTGTAAAATAGGTTGGTCAGTTGGTCAGTTTCCTGGTTGTAATAAAGACTAACGTCATAATCCTCAACTTCAAAAGTTTTATAGTACTCCTTGACGCGATCGTAGTGGCTTTTCCCCTGCTCATCCCGCTCGGAGAACACAACTTCTGGCGCGGGGCCTTCTCCAAAGGCATAAAATCTAGATAAGCCGGTTGCAGCATTCAAATGGGGCGGAACTACCCAGTAATAGTAAAATTGCTCTAGCAGCGGTACAATTGACCTTAACCACTCTTCATCCTGGGTGTGCTGGAATAATGCCAAAACCATCATGCTGAGAACAGGAGGCTGCGATCGCGACAGCATGTAAGTCCGGTTAGAATTGAGGATGATCCCGTAATTCTGCACCTGGTACAGCAGTTGGTCAACTTGGCTTTGCGCTAACTCTAATTCTCCATCGTGCAAAAGTCCCAGTAATATAAAGTAGCTGTCCCAGCCATACATTTCATTAAAGCGACCACCTGGTACGACATAAGGCCCTGGTAGGTATAGTAACCCATGCTCTTTAATCGCCTCGACTTCAGGTGGCAAAGTGCGAATTTCCAGGCATTCCATATCCTTGGGAGATAGCGATCGCTCCAACACACTTCGAACCTTGGGAGAATCTTCTAAGGGGGAAATGTAGACAATCCAACAAGTATCTTTTTTGTGCTCTAGTTTAGTATCCCTTGCAGATTGTAATAAGTGTTCGTGCGATCGCGTTAAGGTTTTCCATGTCTTTTTGATATGGGCCCGCACGGCATCAATCTGCGTGGTGGTAAACGCTGAAGTTTGGATAGAAGATGAAGTGGTCATGATATTTCAATTTGACAGGGTGTTGAAGAGTCCGGATTTTTTTAACGCAGAGAGAAGTATGAGCGGCGGCTTTTGCCGTTGGTGCGAAGCGGTTTCTCGTCAGACATCTGAACTTATCCTAAGCGACACGCTGCACGAATGGTTGTAACGCAGAGATTTTACGGTATTTTCTCTGGGCCAGACAGATTCATTTTTTTATCGAACTTAGGCAGAATAGATCCCCGCTTTTAAGGGGAGCAGGCGCGATCTTCTCCCTACAGCCCTTCTCCTTTAGGAGATGCTCTTGCATTCGGGCATCCTACGGCAGGTGTTAGGCTGTGGCAATGTGAGAAGGGGAGCCACTGCCTTAACTATGCCCCGTCCAAGCGTGGGCGGAACAATTCCATTATCGTCAATTCCATTATCCTCAAGCCCCATACCCGTACTTCGTCCCGCTGTTCGCTTTCGTAGTCGGGGGTCAGCACTGAGCGACTTGTACCGAGCTTGTCCTGAGCGTCTTGCCCTGAACGAACTTGTACTGAGCGGAGTCGAAGTAGCCGTAAAGCCTGCGGCATAGCTACACTTAGGGTGCAGCCTCTGGTAGAGTTGGGCGGCGTCGAAGTAGCAAAGTCGAGGTAAGCCGAAGTGTTAATCCAATCATACGCTCTCTACAAGACGCGCAAGGGACGCAGACTCTCCAAGAGTTGGCTTTACGCTACGCTATCGTCAATCCAAAATCTAAAACTGATTGACTCCCCATGAGCGACTGGCATGGGGAGTGGGGGATCGAGGCTTCAGATTTTCAGTACGTAAGTCCTGTTTTACTCGGCACTACTAACTAACAGAGCAACTGGAAAATGGCTGAGGGCTGCTGCGATAGATAATGTTTCTGTAACCTCCAAAGGTTGCTGAGTCAGGACGTTTTTCCAGGTGAGGGGAGTTCCAGGGGGTAATTGTAGGTGCGTATCTTGCCAAACGAACTCGCCCAAGGGGTTGTTTCCAGGCTGGATGAGGCTAGTTAAAAAGCGAGGCGCGATCACGATCGCTGTTTGATTCCCTTCCCGCCGCGCAAAGGCGATAATGTGATTGGCGTAGGTTCCCTGAACTTCTAATGGCTGATAATCACCGTCCTGGAATAATGAGACATAGTTTGTTCTAGCTTGGAGTAATTGAGCTGTTAAAAATAGTTTGATTCTGCCGTCTGTTTTGTCGTTCAGTAACTCCTGAATTAGTCCGAGAATATCTGTTTTTACCTGTTCGCGGATGGCGCTTAAATAAGTACGTCGCTGTTCAAAATCCACGGGACGGCGATTGTCTGGATCGACTAGGCTTAGTTCCCAAAGTTCTGTTCCCTGGTAAAAGTCGGGTACACCTGGCACAGTAATCTTCAGTAGAGTTTGGGAAAGGGAATTGAATATACCATAGTCTGCAATTCGCTGTTGAAAGGGACGAAAGGCTTCTAGAAATTCCCCAGAGATCGAAGGGTCGAGTACCTTGTCAATAAAGGAGGTACAAGCTTCTTCATACCTGCTATCAGGTCGTAACCATGCTGTATGGACTTTCGCTTCTCTAATTGCTTTAATTATATAGTCTTTCACCCGTTCCATGAAGGATGCATATTCCTGTTCTGCAAAGGGGAACGCCCCTACTAGAGTTTGATAGATAAAATACTCATCGTTGCGATCGGGCATAGCAAACCCGTGGCGTACACCGTAGGGGTTGGTGAAGCCATCGCTACGATGTCCTTGATTCATGGCGCTCCAAGTATTTACCTGCTGCTCCCACTCATCGGGGATTTCTGACAGGACATTCAACCTGGCGCGCACATCTTCGCCGCGTTTGGTGTCGTGGGTGGCTGTGGTGTTCATTGTGTGAGGCCAGGTTGCTTGGTGCTGTTGGTTAAAGGCATGAAATTTGGCTACTGGAATCCCAAAATGACCAGGATTACCTCCAACTTCATTCAGCGAAAGCAAGCGATTGTAAACATATAATGTGGTGTCTTCTACGCCTTTTGCCATCAAAGGCCCGCTGTATTGCTGCATCCGCAAGACAAAATATACCCACTGTTCGCGTTCTGTTTGAGTCAGAGAATTATCAAACTCTAGCAGCATTAACTTTTCAATAAAGTTCAATTCATGATATAACAGGGGCGTTTGTTCTTTGGCTTGGTCAATTACTTCTTGAATGGTAGCGCGATCGCTATCCCCAATTCCATCGGGCGTAATGTATGTTCGGTAAATCGGGAACAGTGTTAAAACTTCGGCGATCGCTCTTTTTAGTCCATTCAGTGTAAAATCATTGCCATAGCGATATTTGCTAGAAACATTCTTTAACAAAAGAGCCAGATTGTCAATATCACCTGCTAAATTCTTTTCCAGTATTAGATGCTTTTTATCCTTCACCACCGATGCATAATCTACTCTGGAGCCGATAAAGTTCTGGTATATTTTATCGAACTGTGATTTATTTTCTGTTTGACAAAATACACCATTTACATAGTTCAAAAAGTCATATCCAGATGTCCCTTCAATTTCCCAATTTTCCGGCAAATCTTCGGTGAGTTCTAAAATCTTCTCCACCGTGATGTAAACATCACCCGTCTTTTCACGCAGCCTTTCGAGATACTGGATTGGGTTATAAAGTCCATCAATATGATCAACGCGTAAACCTGTAAATATCCCTTCTTCAACCAGCTTTTGAATTAGGCTGTGGGTATTATTAAAAACTCGCAGTTCTTCAACTTTAACTGAAATTAGTTCATTGACAGTAAAGAAACGACGGTAGTTCATTTCTTCCGCCCCAACTTTCCAATAGGCGAGACGGAAAAATTGGTCATTCAGTAAATCATCTAGGAAGTTAAAGCTTTCTGAATTGCCTGGTTCTCCATTGAAAGTTTGGATATTTTCGTCAATGAACTCGCGGATAGCATCGTTTGTGGTGTAGAGTTCCCAAACCAATCCTTTAATAAATGCAATTTGGTCTTGTCGCTGTTTTCCCGCAACCTCTGAGGGCACACTTTTGAGAATGTAGAGAATCCCCAATAGCTTAATAAAATCGGGGTGATTGCGTCCTAGTGTGCGCGTGAGTTTACCCAGATTCTGAGTGATAAATTTTGTGTAAGACTCTAACCGCAACGGCAGTTTTAAGCTGTAATAGTTTACAGTTAAACCGTTTTGATCATATTCTAGTTTAATGTCTCCATTTTCCAAGGATACACCGTAGAAATCTCCAAGTAGCGGTGCTAGGATTCGCTCTTGGCGATCGCCAAAGGGAGCATTCCAAGAAAGGTCGAAGTAGTCGGTATAGCTGGAATCTGGTCCGTATTCTAACACATCCATCAAGTAAGGGTTTTCGCTGGTATAGGCCATGTGGTTTGGCACAATATCTTGTAACCAGCCCATACCAAGAGATTGGACTTCGCCAACTAATGCATCAAAGGATTCATTAGTTCCCAGTTCTGGGTTAAGTTGATTGGCATCTACTATATCGTAGCCATGCGTACTCCCAGTTCGTGCCTTGAAAATGGGGGAGGCATATAAATCGGAAATGCCTAAATCTGCCAAATAAGCTGCGATCGCTTTAGCGTTGTCAAAGCCAAACTCAGGTGTAAACTGAATTCGATAAGTTGCGGTAGGAATTCGCATAAGTTTGTTGTTTCTAGTGGGAGGTAGGGAGTGGGGAGTGGGGAGTGAGGGGGATGAGGAGCCTATATCATGTTCGCTTGATTGCTTATTAAACCCGAAGAACCCCACCCCGCCAAAGCTGTGCTTTGTCTCCCCTCCCCGCTTGCGGGGAGGGGTTGGGGGTGGGGTTCTTTTTTTATGGGTAATTTAGCGGACATGATATTACTTGCAGGAATTTGAACCTTTTAGCTCGAACGTTGAACCTTTTTGCTCAAACATTGAGCCTTTTAGCTTGAACGTTGAGCCTTTTTGCTCAAACGTTGAACCTTTTTGCTCGAACGTTGAACCTTTTTGCTCGAACGTTGAACCTTTTTGCTCGAAACTTGAGCCTTTTTGCTCGAACGTTGAACCTTTTTGCTCAAACATTGAGCCTTTTTGCTCGAACGTTGAACCTTTTTGCTCAAACGTTGAGCCTTTTTGCTCGAAACTTGAGGTTATGAGGCTGAAAGTTCAAGTTCTAACTCTCCCCTTCATTCCCTTTCATACAGGACTATACTAGTAGCTTTTATTTTCACTTCTTGGCCCACAGACAGATGTTCAGCGGCTTCAGAACCAGGCCCAGACCATGAGGTATCTGCTGAGTCTAATAACTTATGAGCATTATGCCCAATTGGCAAAGTCACTGTCATTGGAGATGAATTGAAATTCATCACAAATATTAGTTCAGTTGATTCGCACCAACGACGCACAATGACCAACTCCTTCTCTTTATCGCTAGTCGCTTGGATGAAATTGCGGTCTTGATTCAAAAGGGCTGGATGTGTCTTGCGGAAATTAATTAACTGGCGATACCAATCCCACAGAACTTTGTGCTTACCTTCGTTGCGTAATTGCCAATTGAGTTTAGACTTTAGGAAAGTTTCTGCCGATTCCGGATCTGGGGGATCATCTGCGTAGTGAAATGCTTCAAATTCTTGTTTGCGTCCGGCTCGAACTAATTGAATTAAATCAGGATCGGAGTGACTGACAAAGTAAATGAAGGGTGCTGTTTCTCCGTATTCCTCTCCCATGAACAACAGGGGTAAGTTGGGCGACAGCAGCACAGCGCCGGCGGCTAACTTTAATCCTTCAAAAGAGATCCGCTGGGTAAGGCGTTCTCCTTTCATTTGATTGCCGATTTGATCGTGATTTTGAATGCAGACTGTAAACTGTGATAAAGGGCGATCGCGGCAAGATACGCCATGAAATCGCTTGCGGTGTGGTGCGTACTTCCAATCGTAGACAAAAGTATCTTCATAAGCTTTCGCCAACTGAGCAGTTTGCCCAAAATCTTGATAATACCCTTGGCGATCGCCTGTCAACAGTGTATGCAATGCATGGTGGAAATCATCACTCCACTGGGCATCAATTCCATATCCACCCAATTCTGCCGGACGAATTATTTGCGGATTATTTTCGTCACTTTCAGCAATTAAATGGCGTTTCCATTTTTGCCCTTGTTGTGAGAAATGATGAATTGCTTCTGCCAGTTCCCATAAAAAATGCTTCGCCCCCAAGTCATAAATTGCTTGAACGGCATCTAGCCGCAATGCATCAATGTGAAACTCGCGCAACCAGTACAGCGCATTTTGAATAAAATAGTTTCGCACACCCTGACTATAGGCATCGTCAAAATTCAGCGCATCGCCCCACGGCGTTTTATAGGTTTTAGTAAAGTAGGGCGCGAACTGCGCCATATAATTACCTTCTGGGCCAAAGTGGTTATACACGACATCCAGCACTACGGCGATATCGTGTTGGTGGCAAGCATTTACCAGTTGCTTCAGGTCAGCTGGGCTACCGTAGGAATTTTGGACAGCATAAGGGTAAACGCCATCATAGCCCCAGTTGCGATATGCAAGAGTTGCTTCAACATGGGTATCTCCCGGAAACTGGGAGATGGGCATGATTTCAATGGCATTAATTCCCAATTCCCTCAGTTCCGGTAAGCGGGAAATGATCGCGGTGAAAGTTCCTTCTGGCGTGAATGTGCCAACGTGGAGTTCATAGAAAATCAGCGATTCCACAGGAATGCCAGTCCACCCTTCATCAGTCCACTCAAACTGTTGATCAATAATTTGAGACGGCCCATGTACCCCTTCAGGTTGATACTGCGACGCCGGATCAGCAAAGGTATCTTGGCCATTCAAGACATATCGATAAAGCGTGCCTGGATACACATCGTTCACTTTAATCTGCCAGTATCCCTCAGACTGAGGCTTGAGGGGAATTAACTGCGGTTCTGGCGTCAAAATTTGTACAGTGACGCTATCTAATAGTGGAGACCAAACCGTAAATTCACACTCTCCGTTACCCAAGTAGTTAGCACCAATTCTCACGCAGTATCCTCCCATCAGTTCAGTTTGTTGTGCCGAATTGTGGCGCGATGGTGTGCCCACCCGCCGTAGGCGATCGCAAATGTCATTGATTGTACAATGTTTACAAACACGCCAGATAGCATAATGGTTGGTCTTGCAGACTTTTTGCTAGCGCCTGGAGGCGGATTTTTTACCAAAATAAATTCTGTCCAATGACAAATTTAGTTGTGAGTGCTTTAAATTCGTTAGTTGAGTTGCGGGTTTTTGTAGCCCTAGCGAATGGAATTCGCGGCTATACAAACAAAGTCCGCCTCCGCTGACTAATGAAAACAAGGGACTTGAGCAACTGGTTTGACAAGACTGCTGTATGTGATTGCTGGCTAACGGTGAAGTTGTGCGGCGGCAGATATCCTCAAACTCCCACCAGCAACCTCTGTTCCGTCCGCACCAACGCAGTGTTAGGTGGCGACAACTACTCTTGCTTATCGTAGAGGGAGAAATCTTAGTTGACCTTCCCACTCTCTCTCAAAACTGCATTCCGCAATCAAGATAATTTCCTCTATCGCTAACCCTACTGAGACACGACGACTTACCTCGAACAACCCAGGCATTGACAATCCTGCTTGGATGCGTTGATATGCAAAAGTTGTCATGGTAGCAACATCATGAGTTAGGATAATTCGTCCCTCTTGGGCTGCCCATGCTAAAACGGTTGGGTCATCTGCTCCTGACAAATCGACATCTTGAACACGCACAATATCAACATCTGGATTTTGACGAAGAACACCTCGCACAATCTGGTTGTTAAAATTTTCATCAGCCAGGAATCGAGACATTTCAGATCACCTGGATTGATTTTGCCTAGCAAGTAAGCGATCGCGTATTCCAATGGGATTAAACCGCTGTTCAGCCTCCTGCTGAATTATATTTGCCTGATGCTGGCGTTCTGCAAGATAGGTATGAACCTCATCCCTGTGTCTAAGATAGTAACCAATAACCATATATATATCCGGCAATTGAAGCGACGGGTACTGTTCTCCTATTTCCTCAGGTGTGCAACCCTCAAGAAAAGCGGTAACAACAGTGTCTAGGGTGACGCGAGTTTTGCCAACTCGTACAACTCCATGAGGATCAGTCTTTATAGGTGTAGGTTCGAGGGTAATTGCTAGAGCCATAGACTTTATCTATCAGGTTTTTAATTCATATGCTAGCAAAGGCCCAAGCAGTCTGGAGCCTTTACAGATTCTAGGGTTGCTCAATTGCCTTCGGTAACAAAGCACAATCCTGGTAGAAATATTGAAAGGTTGATTTGCAGAACCAATGAGTTCTATTGGTGATATTGGCTTAATATGGGCAAGTGTCATGACTGAACCGCCATCAATCGAGCAATACATCTCGTAAGCAGGAAAGCCATTGAATAACTCCTAGCCTCATCTTGGCTGTGCTAAATAATAGTGGTTCAACGAACTTCACTCTTCAACATATGAGATTGAAGAAGAAAGAATTATTTGGTTCATGCCCCGTCCAAGCGTGGGCGGAACAATTCCATTATCCAAAATTCGGCTTGCCCCGCACCCTTGTGGTCGGGGTCAATCCAAAATCCAAAATCCAAAATCAGATTGACTTGCAGCTACCATCAACACAGTATGACGATTCATAGGTATTAGAACGCTTACCAAAGAGTGCATAGCGGTTATCGCGGATTTGTTCGTAAAAGCGATCGCCTACCCACTTCATCCCCGGTAATGCTCGATAAGCGTCTACAAATATACTTCCTGCTGGCAATAACCGCCCAATTTCTTCCGCAGCGTTACTACCTTGCCAACGTCTTTCAGGTTCATTGCCATCAATTAAAATCACCCCCTGTTCACAGTCTTGGGCTGTAATTCCCCATCGTAAAAGTGTCTGCTCATCTTGCATAGGACTGTAGCGAAATAACTTTCCCTTGTCTAAGGATTCTAGCGATCGCACTAGGGTAACGCAGAGATTACAATTTCCGTCGTAGATTACGTAGTAATTCATAAAAATAACGGCCCTTTGGCAATTGACTTTTCAAGTGTGTGTTAAATACAACTTTAGTATTCTAGCTTAGAAAACCATAGCGATCGCTCTGGCCTCACCGAAGCAGTGCTAAATAATCCAATTCACCTCAGGCAAAACAAAATTTTATTTATTCAATATGCATAATATCGTCGAGTTTAAGCTGCAAATTTGGCAAAAGTTCAGAATAAATAGTATCTCCTAAGCGATATTGTTCCTGCTGGTATACACCGTTAACTAACTGACAAACGGTGAATGTGGGTTGTTTGGGATTACCGATAAATTGCAAACCACCTAAGCTACGAAAGTCCACAATCCAATATTCTGGAATATTAAGAAAAGCGTATTCTTCCACTTTCCTTGCATAATCATCTTGCCAATTTGTACTTACAACTTCAGCAACAAGTTTGATTGTACTACCATTACAAATAATAGGTTCTTTTTGCCAGAGCGGTTCTTTACTAAGTTCGGCTTTATCTAAAACAATTACATCAGGACGCAGCGCTGTGGCTTCAGCAGCAGGTGGTTTTATCAGACAAGTTTTTGGTATTAGCCAGTTGAAATTAGAACTAAAAATTTCCACATAGATTCTACCAGCAATACTACCAGCAACAGCTTCGTGTGGCCCTGTAGGTTCCATGTCTCTTAGTTGTCCATCGATTAGTTCGTAGCGTGTATTATCACCATATTGGGCTATAAATTCCTCAAAGGTAAGTAGTTTGGGTGAGGTGTACGTCATAGGTCTTGTTTTGACTTGGACTTTGGCTTATTCTAGCGACTGCCGTTGCAAAGTACAGCAAGGAATAAGAGTTTCAGAGAATTAGTGCGTCAGTCCCATACACCAGTACAGCACGGCGGAAGTTTGCCTACTTTTAACAATGCAATCGTCGCATTCACAATGCAAGCCCTCGCATTCACAATGTAAGTCGTTGCATTCACAATGCAAGCCCTCGCATTCACAATGCAAAAGGTTACATTTAGATAGACTAAAGGGCTTGTCCTCAAACATCACCCCCGGTTTGCAGTTATCATGCTTTTGGGATGGTATTCGATAGTTTTTTTCATTAATCAGAAAATATTCATGAGATACAAACTGTTGGGCAAAAGCGGGTTAAGAGTCTCTGAACTCTCCTTGGGAACCATGACCTTTGGTGAAGATTGGGGTTGGGGTGCATCTGCTGACGAAAGTCGTAAAATCTTTGATACTTTTGTAGAAGCAGGAGGTAATTTCATTGACACCGCCAATGGTTATACCGATGGTAGCAGTGAAAAAATTGTCGGTGAGTTAATCGCTAAAGAACGGGAACGCTTTGTAGTTGCTACAAAATATTCCTTTCCTTTGCAGATGAATGATAAAACGGCCAACCCTAACGCCAGTGGAAATCATCGCAAGAACTTAATTCAGTCTTTAGAAGGTAGTCTGAAACGGCTGAATACCGATTACATTGATTTATTCTGGTTGCACGCTTGGGATTTCACAACACCTATTGAAGAAGTATTGCGATCGCTTGATGATGTAGTGCGTCAAGGTAAGGTACTTTACATCGGCATTTCTGACACACCCGCTTGGATTGTTTCCCAAGCAAATACCATCGCCCAATACCAAGGATGGACGCAGTTTGTCGCCCTGCAAATTGAGTATAGTTTAATTCAGCGGGCACCAGAACGAGACTTGATCCCGATGGCTAAAGCCTTTGATTTAGCAGTAACACCGTGGTCGCCCTTGGGTGGTGGTATGCTAACAGGGAAGTACAATAAACCTCCTCAAGAAGGGGGTGAACAAGGGCGATTCAAAACTACGGGGGGAGAGGTTTCCGAAAAGAATTTAGCGATCGCTGAAGTTGTTAGTGAAGTTGCAGCAGAAATTGGACACACACCCTCACAGGTAGCATTAGCTTGGTTACGCGCTCAAAGTGGTGTGATTATTCCAATCATTGGGGCACGTAAATTAACTCAGTTTCAAGATAACTTAGCTTCTTTAGATGTCAGCCTCTCACCAGAACATCTGCAACGGTTAGATGAAGTGAGTCAAATTGAATTGGGTTTCCCTCATGACTTTTTGCAAAACGATGTAATTCGCGATCGCCTTTTCGGTGGTACATTCGATACCATAGAAAACCATCGCAGTTAATGCAATAGTCATAAATATTGACAGATTCAGGCATTAATTCAATCTATCGTCAGAGAGTTTTGCACAGCCAACCACTATCTGTAAAGTTAGATAAAAAAGGCATTAACTAGAATCATGAGCGACAACACCATTTCATCACGTTTGTACCCCACCCGGATTGACATTCCCACCGAAGCGCGACTGCAAATCGTAGTAATTCTCAACCAAACTTTGGCAGCTACTTTGGATCTGAAAACCCAGACAAAGCAAGCGCATTGGAATGTTAAAGGCACTGACTTCTACCAGCTACACCAATTGTTTGATGAACTTGCTGGTGAATTAGAAGAGTACGTCGATCTAGTTGCTGAACGCGTCACTGCTTTAGGCGGATATGCCTTAGGAACAGTCCGTTCTGCTGCTAGTGATTCAATTTTGCCAGAATATCCCTTTGATATTTTGGATGGTAAAGACCATGTGACAGCCTTAGCAGATCGCTTTGCACCCTATGCTAAACATATCCGGGAAGCGATCGCTAAAACTAATGATTTAGGTGATGCTGATACTGCCGACCTTTACACTGAAATTTCCCGCACCATTGACAAACGACTCTGGTTCTTAGAAGCTCATCTGCAAGTAGCAGAAATTAAGGCAGAGAATGGCAAAACGGATATTACTAAAACTCAAAAGACACCTGCTGGTGTAATATAAGCACTTCTGAGAGATACGCTTTCTAACTCATGAGTAGTAGGGTGCGTTACGGCTTTAGCCTAACGCACCATTTCATAGGACATCTTGATCCAGAATTGATATAGCAGTCCTAAATCATTTGTAAAAATTTCTCTTTCTACACTTTGCGTCCTACCTTACGGGAAGCCACTTCTCTTCTCTACGAGAGGCTGCACCTTAAGCGTAGCTATACCGCAGGCTTTACGAGAGGCTCCGCGAACGTAGTCTATGCGTCCTGGTTCATTAAACAAAATAATTTTCCACAGCTCAGATAGGATTACTATATATAACTAAAAGTACAGAACGAGCGACCATTAAATGTGCGTTAGCCTACGGCAGAACACACCCTACTAGCACGACTGATTTAAATTAAAATTTCACAGTATCTTTTTGGTAAGTACGCCACTTTTTAGTGCGTACTTTTCATTTTATATGTACATGCTTTACTATTGAAATAGTTCAAAACAAGGTTGAAGAATTAAAAAATCTCTTCGGCAATTGAAGGAAAAATCTAAAATCAAAAATTGAGTGACTCCTAACTAAATATTCATTAACAAAGAGGAAAACTTATGTCTCAAAATACAATTACCCACTTAATTCATGATCGTAATTCCCGTGGTCACGTTCAAACAGGCTGGCTCGATAGTTATCACACATTTTCCTTCGGTAGTTTTTACGATCCTAACCGGATGGGATTTCGCTCTCTGCGGGTGATTAACGACGATCGCGGGGCCCCTGGTGCTGGATTCCCTACCCACGGTCATCGCGACATGGAAATCCTCACATACGTCTTAGAAGGCGCAGTAGAGCATAAAGACAGCTTGGGTACTGGCTCGATAATTCATCCCGGTGATGTACAGATTATGAGTGCTGGTACTGGAATCAGCCACAGCGAATTTAATCCTTCGCCAACTGAACCACTACACTTGCTGCAAATCTGGATTCTTCCTGAGCAACAAGGATTGACACCAAGATATGAACAAAAAACTTTTCCTCTAGAAGAAAAGCGCGGCAAACTCCGCTTAATTGCTGCTAGGGATGGGCGCGATGGTGCTGTGACAATTTACCAAGATGTTGATTTATATACATCTGTTTTAGAGGATGGTGATGTTGTTAATTATCAAGTCAAACCTGGTCGTTATGCCTGGTTACAAGTAGCACGAGGCATAGTTGACTTGAATGGCGAGGAACTCAGAGCAGGCGATGGAGTGCAAATCAACGGCGAAGAACAGTTAGAAATTAGTACCAATATCGGTGCAGAAATCTTGCTTTTCGATTTGGGTTAATATCCCATTTATCTGCTAAAAGGCTCATCTAAATGAGCCTTTTACTCAGAATATTGCATTTAATTATTTTTCAGCCAGAGATTTAAATCTCTGGCTGATAGCCGAAATTCACTTAATACCAATTACCTGTGAGGTTGCATAGAAAAAGCTGCTTAGAGCGACTTGTCTCACTAAGCCTGATTTTGTGCAGTTTCACAAATAATTTTATAAGTCGATTGAAAAGTTTTTTAATTAAGAGTTTCCATAACAAAATTTTTCGCTTGTAGTTTGGATAAGATGCCAAAATAAGATAATTTGCTTGTAGTATCACCACTACAACACTCCGGTAGTTAGAGACGAATGCTTTTTGGGAATTCTAAGAAAAAGAAAAAGTGAAGTTTGTGTTCACAATAGAGTCCAACGCACTTTGTTCTATTTTTCTACCCATTACTTTCTACGCCAGAGGTGGTTGTGGTAACGACATCAACAGAGCAAACACTAAAACTTCCTGTTCAGTTAATTTGGACAATAGGGCTAATTTGCTTATTGCCATCAGCGTTAAATTTGTTGGGAGTCAGCTTTGCTTCCAGTCAGATATCCCGGAATTTAAAGGTTATTTGTAATCCTGCTAGTTTAGGATTTTTGGAAGAAGCTATTTACCAAAGCTTAGAAGGAAGCTTCGTTCATACAATTTTAGAATGGAGTGCTGTCTGTACTGCCATCTTCACTATTATTCTAGCTTTTGCTCACTTTTATATAAAAAGCGATATTATTACACCAATTATTGGGGTGACTTTGTTGTGCGCCGGACTAATAGATGCATTTCACACCCTAGCTGCTGATAGGTTAATTGAAGCCGTTGCTGATAACAGTAAGCTTATCCCTTTTACTTGGGCACTTTGCCGACTTTGCAATGCGTTAGTGACGATAATTGGCGTCAGTATTTTTCTGATCAGCAAACCCAAAAAGTGGCAAGGTAGTTTCAATTTTATAGTTGTAGTGACTTTAGGCTTTGGGTTATTTTGTTACAGCATAATTGCTATTTGCGCCACCAGTCACACCTTGCCACAAACTATCTTTCCCAAATCAATTATTACTCGACCTTGGGATATCATACCCTTGATTCTTTTTTTGGTAGCTGGCATTCTGATTTATCCACGCTTTTGGCACAAGTATCCTAGTTTATTCTCTCATGCTCTAATTGTTAGTACTATTCCCAATGTTGCTACCCAATTGCACATGGTTTTTGGCTCAACGGCTCTGTTTGATAATCATTTTAATATTGCTCACTTTTTGAAAATTATTGCCTACTTAGTGCCCTTGGCTGGACTGATTCTCGATTACATCTACGCTCATCGTCAACTGCTAATAGCTCTCAAACAGGCACAACTTTATACCGAAGCTCGTGATCAGGCTCAACTTGCTCAACATACACTCTCACAATTGCAACAAACCCAAGCACAAATCATTCAAACAGCAAGAATGTCTAGCTTGGGGCAACTGGTAGCAGGAGTAGCACACGAAATTAACAATCCTGTCAACTTCATCTATGGCAACCTTAACCATATAAATGAATATAGTCAAAACTTACTACAATTAGTGATGGCTTATCAGCAGCATTATCCCAACCCACCCCCATCACTTCAACAACTACTTAATTCTATAGAACTCAACTTTCTTGTAGAAGACCTCAGCAACATTCTTCAATCGATGCAAGTCGGTACAGAACGCATCCGGGATATTATTGTATCACTACGAAATTTTTCCCGCTTGGATGAAGCTTCTTTTAAAGAAGCGGATATTCATTCTGGTATCGATAATACCTTGATAATTTTGGATCACCGCCTTCAGACAAAAGCAGATGCTACTGGAATTAAAATTATCAAAGAATATGGTCAATTGCCTTTGGTGCAGTGTTATGCTCGGGAACTGAATCAGGTATTTTTGAATATCATAACAAATGCTATAGATGTTTTAGAAGAGTCAGTCAAAACAATTAATGAACAACACAAAACACCCAGCATCTGGATTCAAACTCAGCTAACCTCAGACAATCTAGTGTCTATCTCAATTGCTGATAATGGCAGGGGTATTCCCGAAGAAATTGGCTTGAAGTTGTTTGACCCCTTTTTTACCACCAAACCTATAGGCAAAGGGACGGGACTAGGATTATTTGTTAGTTATCAAATTATTGTAGAAAAACACGGTGGTAATATTTGGTATAATTCGACATCAGATGATGGAACAAAGTTTGTGGTTGAGATTCCAATACACCCTGGAAAAAATGTAGTTTAAAGTGGTGGTTCCTTTTAAACACTCTGTTGATTCTGGAGAATTTGCGATCGCAGCCTTACCGAGTCTTACCGAAAATAGCAAGCCAACCCGAAAGCATCGATTACAGTAATCAAAAACCTAACCCCCCAGCCCCTTCCCTGATCTGATGGCTGTTAGAGCAAAATTTCTCGATTGGGGTGCGGATTGGCGATCGCATTGGGAATTCTAAAGGTAGGGATACAAAATCACAATAGTTTTGACGTATTCCTGATGTCGCCTATTCAACCTTCCGCCACCTTAACAACGGTTTTAGAAGAATATACTCAACTATAGGATTCATCCTTGAATATTAAAATAAAGAACAATTCATTTAGAAGGAGATTTTGGTGATGGTTATTACTATAGTTACGCCCATCAAATTGTCTATGGTGTAGCTGAAACTAAAGAACGAGTGATTGCCAAGGCTCTACAAGCTTCGGTGATACTAGAAATAAGTCGATTTCATAATTTTTATCTTGACAAGGAATATTTATAATATTGGGTTAGTGCTTCAGCAGCAAAATATGGAAAATACGAAAAGTTAAACCAATTTTTACATAATACTTTTCCAGAGGTAATGATGTACAGATTTAGCTTTTTAACTCAGGAAAATATATACATAATTGGCGAAACTCCGTGTGGAGATTGGGCTGGTTTATATATAAAGTGCGAATTTGTGTATAATCCATAATTTAAATCCTACACTTCAGCAAAATAACTTATACACCCCAAAACACAAAAATTACTGGGTATATTAGAAAGTTATAGGTTGAATTGAACATTCGTGTTACCCAACAAACCACGAAAAATGTTGGTTTACCCTTCGGAATCTTGCTACGTTCCTCAACCCAATCTACACAGGTTAAGGTTTTTGGCTTTAACTGAACTGCCTTTTTGCGTAAATCCTATAATATATATGATGTGATCAATCAAACAAGAGGGTGTGGTGATAGGATTAATTAAATTTTGAGCCAATTCAACAGAACAAATGGTACGCACAACCCCAGCACAAAAGATTCCTATTGATAAACTCCAAGCGACTCTAGCTTCTCTAGAAAAGCTACAAGAGAAGGACAAAGAAGAACTATTACCGCCAGAGAAGGTTTATTTTCTGCAAAATTCAGCTTCAATCGGCTTAGAAGAAAGGTTATAGTTTCTTATAAAACTACCAAAACAACTAGGCGGAAACCGCCAAAAAGTTCTTAGCCTGGCAAAGATATATCAGACTTTAATATTAGAGGTGGCTGTAATGCCGACGATTCATTTTGTGGATGGTGAAAAAGGCGGGGTAGGAAAGTCTCTCTTTACTAGGACAATGATTCAGTATTGTCTGGATAAGAAAATCCCGTTTGTACCAGTGGAGACAGATAGATCGAATCCAGATGTCGCAGGGGTATATAAGGAGATATGTAAGTATGCTGTGTTTAGTGAGAATGAACGACAGGCAAATAAGGCAGATAGAATATTTGAGTGGGCGATAGAGAAGCCAGTAATTGTGAATTTAGCCGCACAATCGCATAGAGCAGTACAAGGGTGGATTGACTCTAATCAACTAATTGAACTAGGAAGTTGGCAGGGAGTGATGTTTTGCAAATGGTTTGTATCAACAGGAGGATACGACAGCATCAACCTGTTTACTCAGTCAGTGAATACCTACGGTGAGAAAATCCCTCATATTCTGGTGAGGAATTTAGGGCTATGTGATGATTGGGAGCATATAGAGTCAGATTCCAACTTTCAGAACATAGTAAATAAATATCACATAAAAGTTCTAGATTTTCCAAAGTTAGCATTTAGAGAAAGAAACATAATTGACCAAAATCACCTGACGTTTGCAGAGGCTAGAGAGTATAAAGAATTTGGGATAATTGGGAGACAGAGAGTAATGAATTTTCTGAAGCTTGCTTATGGTGCTTTTGAGAAAGTAGGTATCTGGGATGAAAAAGTTGAATAGCAGTCATTAGTCATTGGTCATTGGTATCAATGACTTCAGACAAACCTCAGCAGGAAATTGGATGGGGGTGCGTAGACACGTTGGCGTAGCCTCTTGTAGATAAGTGGCTTGTCAACAGACATCGCAAAGCGAATTTGACTACAATCCTTAGAAAGAGCAGCAAAAACCTAATGTCTAAAAAGTCCGATTCGCAGTTCCAAAATCTTTTTGCTTCACCCAAATCAACAAACTGGGACGAAAGATTAGCCCAAGTAGCCTATCGCTTTAACCGAGAGTATCAACGTGAAACCTTTGAACTCCCAACCGAAGTCCAGGCGATGCCGATATTCTGTGAGTGGATTGCAGGGAGTTTCTCAGGGAGAATTGCTTCCCCTTTCTGGGAAATTGCTAAACCTCAAAAGAACCAGCACTGTATAGATATTGGCTGTGGTATCAGCTTTTTAATCTATCCTTGGCGGGATTGGCAAGCATTTTTTTATGGGCAAGAAATCAGTAATGTGGCCCGTGATACCCTTAATTCCCGTGGGCCGCAGTTGAATTCTAAGCTGTTCAAAGGTGTTGAGTTGGGAGCAGCCCATCAGTTAAACTACTCATCAGAACAGTTTGACTTAGCGATCGCAACAGGATTCAGCTGCTATTTTCCACTCGAATATTGGGATGCTGTACTGGCAGAGGTCAAGCGGGTGTTAAAACCAGGTGGACATTTTGTGTTTGACGTTCTCAATCCAGAACAGCCTTTAGCAGAAGATTGGGCAGTTCTGGAAACCTATTTAGGGGCTGAGGTGTTTTTAGAGCCTTTGGCTAAGTGGGAAAAAACGATTAAAGCGGCTGGTGGTAAAGTAGTAACGCAGAAATCAGGGGAATTATTCGAGTTGTATAAGGTGCGGTTTTAAAAATACTGTTACTCAGGGATAAGTAGACTTGATGGATCTAAAGAAGTTGTAAAAACAAAATAGATGACCCCAGCTCCAAGAATCATCACGGCGAGACTGAACAGCAGCACCCAACGATCTGTCGGTTCATAAGTATCTTCTTCGATATCACGACGGACTGCGAAATAGTGTCCTGTTGAGAGCCATACCGTGATTAAACCCACCAGCGAGAAGACTAAACCTAATTTCCAGCCGTTGCCGGGACGGGGTATCAAAGGTACTTGGAAAGCACGCAAACGCACGATGACGACACCAAAACCTAAAAGAGCGATCCCTGTCCGCATCCAAGCGAGGTAGGTACGCTCATTTGCCAAGTGATCTCGGATTCGGGACGGATTCAGTCGTCCTGGCTTTTTTTTCTCTTTATCTTCTTCTGTAGGTTTCAATAACTGCATCAATAATACCCTTATACCCAAAGAGGCTCCTCTCAAAAAAATGCGGAGGTAATAGCAAGTCTCCTTGCAGATGACTTGCACCCAGCGCAATAGTTGCACTAATGAAATATACCTCTTGTGATTGTACATTTTTTCCAAATTTATTTTAATGCAGATATCTAATAATTTTAGGACTTACGCAATAACTCTCTAAAACTCCTATTCCTTCGTGTACTTTGCGTCCTTTTCTAAGAGGATGTTTGAAAAGTATTTAGCTGTGATTTTAGGCACTTATTGATCCCCCCTAAGCCACGCCAGTCGAGGAAAGGGGGAAACCCCCTGTTCCCGCGCTAGCTCCCCTTAAAAAGGGGAGAGCCAGAATCAAAGTCCCCCAATTTAACGGGGATTTAAGAGGAATATAGAACGTTTTGATACCTAAAATAGGACTTTTAAAACATCCTCTAACGAGACACGCAAAGAACGTGGTTCGCTTTTCATAATTTTGCGTAAGTCCTGAATTTATCTGTCTAGATGATTGTCTTTACTTTCTCTAGCAGTTTCTACTTCATGAAAATGATCTATTGACCACTGACACAGTAGACGAAGTGGCTTAACTAAAGTTTCTCCCAGTGATGTCAATGAATACTCTACAGTAGGAGGATTAGTAAAATAGACTTTGCGCTTCACAAGACCATCTCTCTCTAAATCATGCAAAGTACGAGTTAGCATTCGTTGTGAAACGTCTCCAATTTCTCTATGCAACTCACCATAGCGTTTCGTACCTTGGGATAGGACGTAGATGATTGCTGTAACCCATTTGTCAGAGACCAGTTCTAGTGTCTGCCGTAAATAAGGATGATCGTTGAGGATTTTAGGTGATTGAGCCATGTTTAGGATAGATGCTACGTACACTTGTGTTCCTACTTGTGTAATGCAAGATGTTCGTTTGAGAATGAAGTCTAGAAATCTCTAAGATAATCTCAATGTTCAACGTCGCGCTTTATTTGATACACCGTGACACTCACAAGATTAACTGTTTGTATTAATGACAACAATAGAGGAAAACAGCACAATGAAATTTTCTGACTTCACTCAAGAAAACTCGGCTATACTTCTAATTGATCATCAAGTTGGCACTATGAAGCTGATCAAAAACTTGCCTCTAAGGGAGGTGGAGAAGAATACTCTTGCTCTTGCAAAAGTGGCAAAGGTGCTTAAGATCCCTGTGGTTTTGACAAGTAGCCAAGAGGAGCGGTTTCAAGGAAAGCTAATGACTACTCTAGCAGAAAGCCTACCTGAAGCTTACGAGGTAAGAGTCAAACGTGCAGGCATTGTAAATGCTTGGGATGATGAGAACTTTGTTCAAGCAGTCAAAAATACAAATCGTACTAATTTAATTATGGCTGGCATAACTACCGACGTTTGCTTAGTTTATCCGGCTATCAGCGCAGTGCGCGAGGGCTACAGTGTTCAAGCTGTTATGGATGCTTCTGGTTCACCATTCCATCTCTCAGAAGATTTAGCACGGCAGCGAATGCGTGATGCTGGGGTTGTGCTAACTGCTACGATCACTTTGATTGCTGAGTTGGTTAAAGATTGGAGCCGTCCTGAAGGCGTCGAGTTACAGCAATTATTGTTTAGTGATGTGTTACCCCCTGAGTTCATCGAAGGTACTAGCACTCCATATTAATCTTTAGATGCTCCCTAGTAATTCGTAATTCATAATGACGCTCCTACGTCACTAACGCTGTGCTAACATAATTCGTAATTGATGGTACAGAGCAAGTGTAAGTAATCAGGTATCATTAAGAAAATAGCCAAGATCAGAGAGATTTTTCACCAGTGCAAGTCAGGTTTCTTCTCTGATTTTGGCTGTTACTCTATTTAAATTTAGAACAATTATTCAAAAATAGACTATAGACCTCTTGCAAAAGTCCCAAAATCAGGAATGTCATTCTGAGCAGAACGCAGTGGAGAGAAGAATCTCATCAGATGTTTCGCTCCGCTCAATATGACAATTTAAGCATTTATGCAAGAGGTCTTATGCAGTTCTATTTAAAGACTGATTACTAGGCGCATTAGGAACTCGTGTATCTATGAGAGCCTGTGATATATCTGGGATAAACCAGTTAGCCTCTTTGCCTGTAATCACTTTCACAGTAGGAACATTTAATTCAATCGCAGCAGTATCTGGATTCGTCTTAATCACTAAGTGAGTTCCATCAAGTATCTTGAGAGCAGCTGGTCCTGTCAATTTTTGACCTTGCCCATTCGGATTAGAAGTGAAATTTGCTACCTTGACATCATTCGCTAGATAGATGCCATCACAATCCCAGTTATTTTTAGTGGACTGGCCATTAGCTAGAAAATACAGACCATTGGCGTATACGGAATCTTCATTGTCTTCATCATTTAGTCTTTTGCCGTATACTGCTATGGTATTACCTGTTTGGTTGTCGCATTGACCCCAATTGATTCCTGTCTCTAAAGCATATTTTTGCAGTGTTAATTCCTCGGTTCTCTTTTGAATTTCTTCTGGTGTCAGACTTTCAACTTGAGTTTGGGTATCTTTTGTCTGAGAGAGTTGCTTAAGAGCTTTAGTGACTTCGATATAATCAGGGTTTTTGCTAAATTTTGGTTTATCAGCAAAAGAAGGTTGAGCAAAGGCGAGATTAGCAAAAATCATCAAGACGATTAGCAGAGATTTCCAGATTTTCATGTTTTGGCTCCTGTTGATGGGTAAGATATTTTGCAGTATAGAATTCATTTTGTTCAGAAAATTCATGATCCACCTGTTTTTAGATAATTAATTTTTATTGTTCTTCACCCGAAGGCTGAGAATTGAAACCTAAAATCAATGAAAATATATAACTAGAAACTACAGATAAAAGAGTCCAAGTAACATTTTCTGTAACAATAAATATACCCAGTCCAATCAAGATACAAGGCACAAAAGTGTTGCCATTCTCAGTTAAAAACTGGGCGATCGCAGGCAAATAGGTTAATTTATAAGCGGTATAACACCACACACCCACTAGCGAAAAGAATACACTTAGTATTATCAGCAGACTATCTAATTCCAAATTGGCAAACAGGGGCACGTAGACGCTGATATTATCACTACCATTCGCAAAGGCGATCGCAGCTACATTGCATGTTTGCGGAGACAGAAAACTGGCAATTATAGAAGGACAAGACGGCTCGGTTTCTTCTTCGGCTTCCTCTGCTGAATCCTCTTCGCGTTTTAGTAAACTACTTACACCAATGATTATTGGCATTAAACCAAGTAGTCTGATCCAGTCCTGCGGTATGATTAGTCCACCGAAGAAACCGGGAAGGCTAGCAATGATCAATGCAGCAAAACCAAGATACTGACCAGCAAGGATATGACGACTGCGGAACGTTTTATTTATTTGTGAATAAAGCAACGTCAGAATGACAATATCATCGATGTTTGTGGCACTGAATGCCATGATCCCTGTGGTAATTGCAGTTACTAAACCGCTCATTTGTGGAAGTCCTTATTTTCATGCTTGGTCATTCAATTTTGGATTTTGGATTTTATATTTTGGATTGGATTGACAATATCCAAAATACTGGGATCAAAAATCCTATCTTGAGTAGGAATGCTAAATTATGATCTGTGTCGTTGTCACTGATGCGTCATATGCTTTGTTCTGCTGGAATTTTAAACCTTACTTTGGCCATTTGAGTTCGTGCCAAAGCCTTGATTTATACTCTAGTCAAACTAACCGATAGAATCAAATGCTTTTATTTGTCAAAATGATAAATGGAAGTGATTAAAATTTTGACACCAAGTTATAGGGATATCATAAATGGCAGGAATGACGCTTGAGCAGCTAAAAATCTTTCTGGCTGTGGCGCAGCAGTTACACTTTACTCGCGCAGCAGAGGAGCTTTATATTACACAACCTGCCGTCAGTGCAGCGATCCACAACTTAGAGCAAGAATACGGAGTGAAACTGTTCCATCGGATTGGTCGCCATATCGAGATTGCTGAGGCTGGTAAATTATTGCAAGTGGAAGCCCAGAAAATTCTTGATCAAGTCTCCTTGACTGAAAGGGGATTGCGAGAATTGAATAATCTGCAACGGGGTGAATTGAAATTAGGGTCGAGTCTGACAATTGGTAACTACTGGCTACCTAGCAAGATTAGTGAGTTTAAGAGCCGATATCCCGGTATCCAGATTAACTGTAGCCTTGCCAATACAGAAGAAATTTGTGTAGGAACGGCGACAGGACACTTTGATTTGGGTTTGGTGGAAGGAGATGTGAAGCCAGCGCTCCAGAGTACTCTGGAGCACGAAATTGTGGGAAGCGATCGCTTGCAAATTGTGGTAGGTCAAAAACACCCTTGGTTTGAGTGGGGAGAAATTGATTTAAGCCAATTGACTAAAACTCTTTGGGTGATGCGAGAACCAGGTTCTGGAACCCAGCAAAGGTTTGAGGAAGCCCTGCAAAATTGGGGAATCAATCTCAATGAACTGGATGTAATTTTAGTATTCAACAGTGGAGAGATGACAAAAGCAGCGATCGAAGATGGTGTCGCTGCAATTGGAATTTCTGAGTTGATGGTAAAAAAAGAAATACAGTTGGGAACTCTGCGGGCAATTCGAGTTATTGATAATAGAGAGGGCAACGGTGCGATGCCTACGGTGGGCTACGCCTACGCAGAAATAGTTCGACCTTTTTTCAAACTTAAGCATCGTCAGCGTTTTCAAACTGCTCTTTCTAAAGTCTTTGAACAAATGTTGATATCGTCTATGTAATATCATGTCCGGTTGAACAATTGTCATTGCGTTCGCCCTTGGCGTTCCCGTAGGGTACGAAGTGTTCGCGGTAGCGTCTCGTAGAGAAGCAATCTCCAAACCCTTGCGATTGCTTTGTTGCACTTCGTTGCACTTCGTTGCACTCGCAATCACATATCACAAGTAATTTGCCAGACATGATATAATATGGCTCAGATTAACATGTATCAAAATCAGTTATTTAAAGCAATATTTTGTCCTAAAGGACACGCTGTTCGCGTTCGCCAATTTAATCATAAAGAACCAAGGCGTTAGTCGTACAGAATAAAGCTATGAATTCTTTACGACTAGCGGATGAATTGAAAAATGCTGTAATCTCAAATCCGCTTGCAGGGAAGTCCCCATTGCCCCTTATCCCCTCCAGGGGCAGCGAGTTCCCCAATCCCCTTCACACCTTCTGCATATTTCTACTGATGGGGTCAAAACCTCTAGAAAATCGGGTGCTTTCATCGTAGTAAGCGCCAGTCAGATTTGCTCCATACAACTTGGCATAGTTGAGTTTGGCTCCCCGAAGATTTGCTTCATTCAGTTTGACACCACTTAAATTAGCTCTAGTCAAGTTTGCTTTGGCTAAGTTAGCTCTACTCAAATCTGCTCCCCAGAGTTTAGCTTTAGCTAGGTTAGCTTCACTCAAGTCAGATCCCCATAAATTGATTCCAGGCAAATAGGCTCCAATCAGCTTGTCTCTACTCAAGTTGACGGCTGGAAAATATCTTTCTCCTGCGGCAAAACGCCGTTTTAATTCTTCAACATTCATGCGTCGCGTTGACCTTCCTTAACAATACAGAAGTTATTTGTTCCCATTCCTGGTTTAGTTCTCCTGGAAACTCTGGCTGACCACTACGTCGATACCAAAAATGAGCATTGTTTAAATCGCCTTCTTTGCGGTGCAGGTAAGCATGAACCCAGGCACTATCGGCATCGTTGGCATTTTGAACTATTTCATGAGCTTTGCTCCAATCACCTTTCTTGTCATACCACATTGCTTGCAGCCCTTTTGGTAGTGTCTGAGCACATTGACGCTGTTTTTCAATTAATTGCAAGAATTCTTCTGTATTCATGATCGCCACTCAACAAGAATCAACTTCTATTTCTAAGATACTCCTCAGCTTTAGGTTAAGGCGAGTAGGGGGAGCATACTTCGACTACACCCAATTCTTGGAGAGGCTGCGCCTTAAGCGAAGCTATGCCGCAGGCTTTACGGCTACACTCAGGACAAGCTTGGTAACCAGGGGAGCAGGGAGACAGAGACTATGAGCTTAGAGCTTTTTTTGACTTTTCAAACATCCTCTGAGAGGATGTTTGAAAAGTCAAAAATATCATGCTGAATGAAGCGATAGCCAAGTATTGCATCTCGTTAACCCAGGAGAAATTGCGATTCTTCGCTCCACTTCGTTAGGCTCAGAATGACAAATTATACCTTTAGTACACTTTTCAAACATCCTCTAAGCTTTGTGAGCTTTCTTACAATACTCCCCCACTTTTAAAACATCCTCTAAACAAACACCAACGAATTTGACTGTGGACAGCTTTTATTTTTACCGCCATAGTGGACGGTTGTTTATTTTATATCTGCAATCACTCCAAATTTACTCAGACGTACAGAAGATATCTGGTGAAATTAAATATGCGTTATCCAGAACCTTTATAGAGACACAAGCGGAATTGGACTCGGCTTCTCTACGAGACGCTAACGCAAACGCCCCGCTGCACTAACGCCTCTCTACATTCTTTTCTAGAGATGTCTAGAGTTAATATAGCAATTTATTCCTTTTAATATTCGGACAATAGTCATTTTTTGGCAGCAATAAGTGGATCTATTTTATTAACTATTGCAGCTAATTTATAACTATACAAGGGAGTAGCTAGGCTCCCATACTGTTCAAATTGCTGAAGGAGGCATTTTTAGTCAGCTTTAATTGTAAGATAACCTCAACATGAGATTCTATTTAATTATTTCCTTACAGAAAGAGTCATGGTCTTTAAAACAGCAACTGAACACCTGATCGCCCTAAAAAGTGTCAGCAAATCTTATCAGCAGCCCAACGGTCAGCAGATTGTCATCCTGGAAAATATCAATCTAGAGTTGCATCCAGGGGAGATAGTCGCGTTGCTAGGGCCTTCGGGTTCAGGGAAATCTACTTTAATGCGGATAATTGCTGGGTTAATCCCTCCCAGTCAAGGTGAAATTCTATACCAGAATCGTCCTCTAGTTGGTTTGAATCCTGGAGTAGCAATTGTTTTTCAAAGTTTTGCCCTTTATCCTTGGTTAACTGTACTAGAGAATGTGGAACTGGGTTTAAAGGCCAAAGGAGATCCCCCCGACTCTCGACGGCAAAAAGCGCTAGGGATGATTGATATTATTGGTTTGGATGGGTTTGAAAATGCCTATCCCAAAGAGCTTTCTGGGGGAATGCGTCAACGAGTTGGATTTGCTAGGGCTTTGGCCGTAGAACCAGAACTGTTATGTATGGATGAGCCGTTTTCGGCATTGGATGTGCTGACAGCAGAAAACTTGCGGTTTGAGTTATTAGATTTGTGGTTGGAACGTCGGATACCTACCCAAGCCATTCTCATTGTTACCCACGGGATTGAGGAAGCGGTAATTATGGCGGATCGGATTATTGTACTAGGACGCAATCCGGGGAGAATTCGGGCTGACTTACCTGTGACTTTACCCCATTACCGCGATCGCAAACACCCAAGTTTTCAAGACCTGGTAGATAAAGTTTATACAATCATCACGAACCCAGAACTAGAAACAATTCAGCCCCCAGCGACTACCTCTGTACAACCTGCAACACTACCAGCAAAATATCAGTCTTTGCCAGCAGTGCGAATTGGTTCTATTGCAGGTCTTTTGGAACTTTTAGAAGATCGTCAGGAAAAAGACCTATATCGGCTTGCCCAAGAATTGCAACTAGAAGTAGATGATATTTTACCAATTGTGGAAGCTGCAAAATTAATGTATTTTGTAGAGCTTGCAGAAGGCGATATTAGCTTAAATCCAGTCGGGCAAAAGTTTGTCAATGGTGGTATTGATGATCGCAAACAAATCATGCGATCGCAACTTCTAACCCATATTCGCTTAGTACAGCAAATTTACCGTCTTCTGGAAGCGAAAAATAATCAACGCATTCCCGAAGAACTGGTTTTAGATATCCTGGAAAATCACTTTAGCCCACAAGAAGCCGAGCGACAATTAAAAACCGTCGTTGATTGGGGTCGTTACGCCGAGATATATGGCTACGATGAGCCATCGGGACAAATCTTTTTAGAGCAAGTTGTCAATGCTGATTAGTCAGTTGTCATTAGTAACTCTTCCCGTTCTCTTATTTACCCACTATTATGACCCGACCGCTGACTCCTGCTAATAAAACTCTGGGACGTAGCAATTGGACTTGGCAAGATGGATTACTGATTCTGGTGATTTTATCTTTTATTGTGGCAATTATTAGAACTGCTTCCCAATTTAGCGGTACTTTTGAACCTGAACTCATAATTTCTACAAACATCAATGCTTTGCCAGGATATACAGCCCAAACCCTGATCCGCATGGGGCTGGCTTACTTTTTCTCCCTAATTTTCACCCTATTGTATGCTTATACTGCTTATCGCTCCCGAATTGCAGAGCGAATTTTAATTCCGATGTTGGATGTTCTGCAATCGATTCCAGTATTGTCTTTTTTACCAGGTGTGGTACTAGCTTTGATTGCCCTGTTTCCGGGTCAGAGAATTGGTGTAGAACTAGCAGCTATTTTGCTGATTTTTACTGGTATGACCTGGAATATGACTTTTAGTTTTTACCAATCTCTCCAAAGTATTCCGCGAGAATTACTAGAAGCATCGCGGGTTTATCGGCTTAATCCCTGGCAACGCTTTTGGACATTAGAGTTACCATCTGGTGTGATTGGTTTGGTGTGGAACAGTGTAATGTCGGTGGCTGGAGGTTGGTTTTTTTTAATTGCTATTGAGTCATTTACCTTGGGGAATAAAGATTTTCGCTTGCCTGGATTAGGCTCTTTTTTGGGCACAGCAGCCAATAATAGAGACTTTAAAGCTATATTCTGGGGCTTAGTGCTGCTGATTGGGATCATTGTGACAACTGATTTTTTTGTGTGGCGACCCCTGATTGCTTGGGCAGAAAAATTTAAGTTGGAGATGGTTGAAACTGAAAATGCACCTCAATCATGGGTGTTGGATACTATCAGGCGATCGCCTACTTTACGTGCAATTAGTGATCGCGTTTTTCAACCATTACAAACAGTCTTAGACGACAGTTTAATTCGGTCGTTCCCGGTGCGTTCTGTACCTGTAAATTCTAAAGGCAACCTAAACTTGCCAAGTTTTTTTAATTGGGTATTTGTTAGTGGCTTCACCTTAATTGTCCTATGGGGTACTTGGGAAGCCGTGCTACTATTACGGACTTTAGGCTGGGCTGATTGGCAACAGGTAATGAAAGGTGCTGCCTTAACAGCGTTGCGGGTAATCATTGCTTTGATATTATCACTGTTGTGGACTGTACCCGTGGGAGTAGCAATCGGTCGCAATCGACGGCTGGCTCAAGTGTTGCAACCATTAGTACAAATCGCCGCTTCTGTGCCTGCAACAGCTTTATTTCCAGTGCTGCTTTTGGGTTTAACCCGCGTCGCTGGCGGTTTGCAGATTGGTGCGATCGCTTTGATGATGTTAGGAACAATGTGGTATATCCTGTTTAATGTCATTGCTGGGGCACAGTCGATTCCCTCAGACCTGATCGAAGCAGCTTGGGTGTATAAATTGTCACCTTTGCAACGCTGGCGAACCTTAATTTTACCTGCTATCTTCCCTTACCTTATTACAGGAATTATTACCGCTGTTGGCGGCGCTTGGAATGCCAGTATCGTCAGTGAGTACGTCACATTTCAAGGACGAGTAATTAGTACCCCGGGATTAGGGGCAACTATTTCTCACGCCACAGCTACAGGTAATTTCTCTCTACTGTTAGCTTCGACAGTGGTCATGTCTTTATTGGTTGTGTTGACCAATCGTTTGATTTGGCGACCTCTTTACAATCTGGCTCAAGAGAAATATCAATTATTGATTTAAGAATAAGTGTACTGCTCAACAATAATACTAATTCCAAAAATATTGGCGACACATCAATTTTTCTTAGGGCACAAAGCTTTGTGCCCCTACCCAATAATCCCTTTCACATCTACTTGACTGGAATAAGTTCAAACTCGAAAGTACTGATCAAACGGTCATCAATATAGACCTCTATTTTATGCTTACCAACCGGATCGCCAGGAGCGATCGTCCAAAAATTCTCAATTACACCCTCTGGAGCCGACTGTGTGCGCCGTGTCACAGATGTAGTGCCGTCTGCTGATATTGAGAAGTCTTCACCGTTATCTGTACCCCAAGTTTCTGGAGGTTTTGGTAAATGCAAGACTTCGCGCCATTTTACTTCACCTTGGTAGTCTTTGAATTTAATCCGCCATCCATAGACGTTTCCTTCCTGAAGTGGCACTCTTGTTGTCTGAAAAATTGTAACGTTACCTTTGGAGTCAACTCTCTTGAGTCCGAACTCGGTGTTACTAACAGTAATCTGTTTTGTATTAGTTGGTGCAGGAGATGATATAGGATTTTCTACCAAAACAGAAGTAGCGTTGATTGGCGCAGAACCGATGACCCCACATATTAGCCAAGAAGAAGCTAGCACAGCAGTAGTAGCCCAAATTCTCATTAGTATGGTTTTCCTGTCAGACTTTTGGTACTTATTCAAGTAATCTGACATGTTTTCCGGGTCAAGGTTACCTATGGTTGGACAAAGACGAAGTTGCTTTTAGGAATTTGACGGATTTAACCGATAGGCCATCGGATGTAAAACAAACCACTGCGCCGTTTCTGCATCGGCGATGGGCGGTAATTTAGGTAGGGCTTACGCACACTCTAGGATTCTTGCCGTTCTTCTCTACGAGACGCTACGCGTTGGCAGAGCCTCTCCAAGAGTTGGTGTCTTCTCTTCTCTTCGAGAGGCTCCGCCAACGAGACGCTGCGCGTTCACGTAGTGTCTCGCAGAGAAGGCGGTAGCCTGCGGCAAGCCACTACGTGTCTACGATAAATTAAGCTTTTTGGCGATTTTTGCATAAGTCCTGATGTAGATACTGTTCAATCTCGCCAAATAGACGGCTTTGGACTCGGACTTGCGACGCCGATAGCCTCCCTTGTGCGTCTGGTAGAGTTGCGTAAAGCCTTCGGCATGGCTTCGCTGAGAGCGAGTATTCGTCCCTTGCGCGTCTGGTAAGAGAGCATCATAGCCTGCCGCAGGCATCACAGCGCAAATTGTACAAGGTTATGGGGGGCAAATCACCGTAAAAAGTATACTTGGTCAAAGCTCAAGTTTTCAAATTAACCTTCCCCTCAAACTTTGACCCATCTTGATAAGATGAAACTTTTTCACTGCTGTGATAACTTCTTCGCCATTTTTCGAGATGATCTATAGATATTGATTTAGATATGACGTTCACACCATTTCCTCGCCAAGCAACTTCTGAATCAGTTGTGAAAACCCCACATTCTAATTGATCTAGCCTCATATTCCAATATTCACTAAATCGCCCTTTTAAAGTTATAACTTGCTCAAATACCTTGTTTCTATGTTTATTTCTTCTCTTTCTTTCTGTCGCTCCTGTTGCTTCTGTATCAATAAACTTAGTTTCAATTAAAAACAGACTACCTTTAAAGGTCAGGTAAACAAAATCACACTTTCCTAAATCTGTATAATCTGAAATTGGAGATTTTTCAAATAACAGCAATTCAGCGCACGAGGGAAACAAGTCTTTAATATTCAGAAATAAATAAGCTTGCAATAGAAGTTCCTTATCATAAGGAAACAAGATAACTCCTTCAAAAAATTTTTGAATGTCCTCATGAGTTTGGGGTTGAATTTTTTTACAGTATGAAACAAATTTACCTAGCTCGTTTACGATCATCAAGTTCCTAACTCCTTCCCCCAGTCGCAGCCTTAAGGGTATTAGCATAAAAAGATACCACTACCTCAAGGAAATTATCATCCGCATAAGTAACTAAAAAAACGATTTAAATCCTGAATACTTAAGGCAATTTACTGTTGACAGTTCAGTAAAACTAATTTTTAAGCTGCTTTTCAGTATCAGTGGATTTTTTACTCCTGGTGTCAGCTACCAGTCAACGATTTTATATGAGCAAGAAAACTGGCGTTTTGTAAAGCTTGGACAGTTATTCTAGAATCTTGTACGCAAAATTGCCAACCCAAGCGAACAAGTTTACGAGAATTTTCAGTTTGGATAATTCCAATCACTGGCATTTTTGCCTTTTCTTTGTCTCCTGACTGTTCTTGCAAAATTGTTTTCAAACGATGTAGTTCTTCGATATTGCCTGCTTGCTGGGGATTTAACTCCACCATTACCATTTGTACTGTTTCCACTGGTTCTGCATCTTCAAGAATAAATTGAGTTTGCTCATCGCGTCGATCTACTTTTCCCCAAATAATCAATCTAGTGTCAACTACGAGTAGGGAACTAATACGTTCATAGGTTTTAGGAAAAACTACAGCTTCTGATTGGGTAGTCAGGTCTTCTATTTGTAAAATTGCCATCTGATCGCCTTTTTTAGTAACCACTTTTTTAACGTTATTCAACATGACAACTGCACAAAGCCTTATTTCTTCTCTTTGTTCTCCCAGTTGCGAAAGGTTAATTGGAGTTAAAAGTGGTGCTATTTGCCGTAAGGATTTCAGTGGATGATCTGATACATAAAAGCCTAATAATTCTTTCTCCTTCTGCAACTTTTCCTGTGGGGTAAAATCCATTACAGGTTTAGATTTGGGAGCAGTTTCAAAGGCATTATTTGCTCTTTTATTCTGAGTCGAAGAAAATCCGCCGCCTAATAAATCAAAGAGATTCCCTTGACCACTGGCTCTGTCTTTAGCGCGAGATTGTGCCCAATCATACACTAATTCTAAGTCGTTAATTAACTGTTGGCGGTTAGGTTCAATTTTGTCAAAAGCTCCACAATAAATCAGCGATTCTAGAGTCCGGCGGTTAACAGCACGTAAATCCACGCGATCGCAAAAATCAGCGAGTGATTTAAACTCTCCTGTCTCATTTCTCGCCGACAAAATACAGGCGATCGCATTCTGTCCCACGTTACGCACCGCTGAAAACCCAAACAGAATCTTTCCCGCTGCCGGTGTAAAATCAACGCCAGAACGATTAATATCTGGTGGATCTATGGAAATACCCATATTTGTACAGTTAGTAATATATCTCTGCACCTTATCGGTATCGCCACTGTTAGCTGTTAACAGTGCCGCCATATATTCCAATGGGTAATTAGCTTTTAAATATGCTGTTTGATAAGTTACATAACCATAGGCAGTCGAATGGGATTTATTGAAGCAATTGGAAGCTATTAAGCCATTTTTGAGCGCAAAATTATGGTCACGCTCAACCCCAATATCATAGACATTTTGTTGGCCTAAATATTTACGTGTGGCTATTTTGATCATCCTACCCTACCCGAAAAAAATTGTGCAAAATTAATTAAAAAAATGATGACAATTGTAGCTATGGTAATACCTATAATACAAAATTATCTCACTAGAAAACACTGATATACTCTTACACAAAACTAGCCAAAATATATCAAAACTTTGGTAAACTATTAGATAGGCAGTTAATAGCCGTATAATTGCTGTTTTTAAAGTTTATTAAACACATTTCAATACATAGTTATCCGCTTAGTCAGATGTCTGGGGAGTGGGAAGAAGCTCTTGATCTTTTAGCTGGGGAGAAAAGTTTTCCCTTCTGCACCCCGCCCCTCTGTTTCTTTCCAATGCCCAATGCATCAGTTACTATCGTTGAAAAGCAACTCAGTATAAAAGGGTGTGGGTTGGTGAAAGTGGCGCTGATCGTAATTTTGGCGGTGGTTGTGGGATTGTTTGTGGTAATCGAGATCGGATTGCGATCGCTCTTTGGTTTTGGTAATCCCTTGATTTACATTGGCGATGAGCAGATTGGTTATTTATTGGCTCCTAACCAGCGTACCCGTCGTTTTGGTAATCGCATTGAAATTAATGAGTATTCTATGCGAGGTAGTCCGATTAAAAAGATGCCTGCACCTTCTGGGCTGCGAGTCCTAATGTTAGGGGATTCTATTGCTAATGGTGGCTGGTGGACAGATCAGACTAATACAATATCCAACCTAATGATGCGTTCTCTGGCATCATCTAATAATAGTAATTATCAAGAAGCAGAAGTGTTGAATGCTTCAGCTAACTCTTGGGGACCAAGGAACGAGTTAGCTTATTTACAGAAGTTTAGCAATTTCAACGCTCAAGCGGTAGTGTTATTAATTAATACCGATGATTTGTTTGCTACTCCTCCCACTTCTTTACCAGTAGGACGCGATCGCAACTATCCTGATAGTAAACCTCCTTTAGCATTAATGGAAGTGTGGCAACGTTATATCGTCAAGCAAAAGCCAATTCCTGAAATGAAAGCAGTGCAAAATGAAGCAGGCGATCGCGTTGGGATTAATTTGGAGGCGATCAGCAAAATTCAAGCCCTAACTCGCCAAACAAACAGCCAATTTCTGCTATTCATGACTCCCTTATTGCGAGAAATTGCTGAACCAGGCCCCCGCGATTACGAAATTAAAGCCCGCCAGCGCTTGAACGATTTTACCAAAGCACAGCAAATTAACTATATAGACTTTTTACCGATATTCAATTCAACTACCAACCCGCAAGCTTTGTATCATGATCATATTCACCTCAACTTGCAAGGTAATAAATTTGTCAGTGAAGTTATAGAGCGATCGCTTTTGGAAATACTGGGGGAGGCACCACTTCCTCACTAAGGGTACTCACAGCACGGACACGATTAACGGTAAAGCAGGCAACGATGCGCTATATGGGGAAGGTGGCAATGATACGATTATTGGCGGTACAGGTAACGATTACTTGGATGCTTACAATTCAGAAGGCGATAATCTGCTCTCTGGTGGCGATGGCAAGGTTATTTAATCTTTATTAGCGCTCTGCCATCACCATACAGTACGGTTTGCAAAGTGCTATTTTTAGCATCTTGTATTCGATTGCTCACTCAATGCAAGTCATTTTGGTAACCCACATTCCACACTTCAAAATGGAATACATTGATGTTTCAAAGAATATTACTAGTACCAACCGTTTTAAGTCGGTAGGACTTACGCATTCATGAATTGCCCCTACCTAAAAATCTTTCTTTTCGGCTATTGTTTGCGTAAGTCTTGGTCAGATTTGTTTTGATGAAGCGACACAATTCAAATCCACTCATTCCCGGCATTACTACATCAGTAACAATCGCATCTGGCTTTGATTCTAAGATTATTTATAGAGCTTCTTTGGCACTAGTCGCCTTAATGACATTGTAACCCCTATCGTTGAGATAATGACTAATAATTTCAATTCACTCAGGCAATCTTCTATAACCAGAATGGTAGCGATCCAGGTAATACTCAACCTTAAATCTCCAAAAAAATATGTTGATTAAGTGGAGTTATTTTTTAGATGAGGAAATTAAACAATATGTTGAAAGATTACTTTTAATAGATCTCCTTGTGTAAAAGGCTTGGCTAAATAGCCTGATGCTCCGACCATCTTAGCTTTAGCTCTATCTATAAATCCTGATTTGGCTGACACCATAATCACAGGTGTATTTTTAAAATGTGAGTGTTTACGCAGTAAAGTGCAGAGTTCATATCCGTCTAAATTCGGCATCGAAATATCCAACAAAATTATGTCCGGTTTTGTGCGGACAATCTGCATTAAAGCTTTCAAAGAATCGGTAACTCCCACAACAGAGAATGTTTGCTCATCTAAATAACTTTTAATAGCACTCAATACCGTAGGACTGTCATCAATACAGAAGATTGTGTAGATTTTTTTTTCAGCAGGCGGTTGGATGATTCGCTGACCCCTATGATCATTAGTATTAATAGAGTAGGCTGCTGGTTTATAACCGTTTGTTCTAGGTAACTTTGGTGTTGTTTTGGCTTGAGGTTGTAGCTGATTTATTTGGAACAATTGTGGGGGATGCGATTGAGAAGTTGGTGATGTCTCATGATAAGCTACTTCTCTACAAGAGGCTTCTATTTCAGAGACACCAACGCTTTGGGGCGTTTGACATCGTTCAACTAATAAACGGAGATTTAGATAACAAAACTTTGGCATGTCATCTAGAAAGCTCTCAGGAATAAATTCATAACTCCCCTCTTCTAAGTTCAGAAATGACTCCAGAACTTCTAGCGCCAATTGCTCTATCAGTATCGCCGCTTGAGAGGGACTGATATATTTCTGATTGACTAACCAGCAAATAGCCAGATAATCTGGGTTCGGTATTGCCTGATTTTCAATACCAGTTTCAAATATTGCCCGCAACTGTTCTTTGATTCCGCCAGGGAGAGTAGAAATTTGCTGACTCAAGCGTTGCAAATTCCTGTAAAGCGGCTCAAACATTTTCTCTGAGTAGCAGGCATAAATTAGTTTACCCTCGTCCATATATATTGACCAAGAGCCTGACGTGCTAAACACCTGCAAACAACCAGTAACCGACTTACCAGTGATTTTTTTCAACAGAGATAGGGGCTGGAGCTTTTGGAAAAATCTGTATCTACTAATTGGAAGTGTCTTCATTGGGATGGCTTTGGAATAAAATTAACATTTGCAGGCAAAATTAGTGAATTACCTTTTCGGAATTCACCGCGACTTTGTTGGGAGTACTGTCAGATAAATATAGCGGTCACATTTGAATTAGTACAGAGATTCCACACCCCCCAACTCCTAATTCACCAATCTCTGTTAAGCTATAATGCACGAAATACAACTAAATCAATTCATGCTATTGCCCAATAGCAAAATTGCCCGACTGGTTGCCAGGATATAGTATTTCAAAAATTAGATTGGTTTTCTGTATCTTTTGCTAATCTAGCCAATCTAACATTAACTCAAGTGTCACACACAGACCATTGGCTCTCGCCCATCAGTCACAAAAGCATCATTGTTATCCGTATTTTGCAGCTTAAAATTGCAGATACTTTAGTTCTCTTGCAAAAGTTTTTTTGCCCCTAATGCTAAAGTCGGAGCGACCAAAATCTACTATAACGTAGAGGTAAATGCCTCTCCCTCAAGGCTTTTAGTCAGTGCTGGCGAACTATGTTTTTGTCGCCGTGACAAAAGTCGTCGGGTACTTTTGTTAGAAGTTTATTCTTGAGGGGAACTTCATCAAGAGAAAAAGTATTATTGAAAACTAAGCGTTCAAAAAGTTCAATGTCTTACTTAGGTTTGTGATTGTAGAGCAAGTCTTAGTGTTGGGATTGGGCAAAATTATCACTTGCACAAAAAGAATAGTTACCTCCGACCAAGTATGAGTTAGCTGATAATTGCCGCCATGATGGTGTGTGGTGAGATGCACAGGCGACTATATCAGCAGAAGGGAATCTCTTTATAAGTACTGGAAACAGGTTCTGATATTGTGTGGGGCTAAATAGTCACCTTGCAGAATTTGGAGTCACAAATTCAAGAATTTACAGTGAAATTCTTGATTAGTAGTACATACCTGCAAAATAGCTATTTCCAACTCGATGGTAGATAACAAGTAACGTACTCACTAAAATTCAGGTTACTATAATTTTCAAAAAAAGTTAGCAGAAATATATAAACTTTATGATAAATCTGTGAAGGAAACATGAAAACTAATTAATATAATCTTCCAGTATTTATTTGTTCAGATGTCCTGAAAGGCTGAAAATGTACAGTAAAAGATAATTTTGTATACTTATTAAATTACACTTATAAACGAGTGAATCATTTCATTGTAGCAATTTGCCCGAAAATCTCAAGTTTTAAAAGTCACAAATATAAATACAAGATTGTCCGCGTTCGCATTCATTAACCTATAAGGTATATGTAGCAAAAAGACGCAAAGAATTTCTTTGCGTCTTCGACGTGAGATTTAGAAATGGACATTCTCTGCGTTAGACTTCTCCATCTACTTAAAATTGCTCCCGCCAGCACCAGCCTAAAAGTGTACCACCTACTACCAGCTTAAGTACTTCCAGTACCCAATAACTGCCGTGTAATAAATTCATTGTTGATGGAATAGCAGCAGCAGCTTCAAATAGGTTGAGTTGAACTCCTATAGCGCACATTTGCGGAGTTAAGAAATAGGTGTCAAGCATAGCTATAGTTAGTAGCAGCCCAGATAAAACAATAGTGCCAATCCGCCAGTGATATCGGGTTTTGCCCAAAGCTAGTGCCCCAGTCAATACTACAGCAGCAGATAATAATTCCATCCGATTGAAGTTCCAAAAAATCGTATAGCCTGCTGTCGTAAAACCAGCTTGACTCATCATCCCAGAAAGATAAAGACTAGGCATAATTACCCAGTCTAAAACTAAACTAGCACTGAGCCAAAAGCCCAAAGTCAATATGATCGCGGTTTGCCAAATTGGTCGTTTGAATTCAAGGCTAGAAATAGCAGTCATAAAATAATTGCGTGTGTTGTATTCTTAGTTTCTAACTTCATTGGCAGTTTGACAAGTAATATCAACTAACCTTTACAAAGCGATCATTCTTAATTCATTCTTAATCCAATCCCAAGATTTTTTAAACTTAGTTGAGAAATATTAAGATATTTGAAAAATTAATTTGAATATATTTTGTCTGTTAGAAATACTCAATTTTTTTAGATCGCAAGTAACTAGTACCGCAAGGCGGAAGTCAAAAGTCAAAAGTCAAAAGTCAAAAGTATTATGGAATGGTCTTTTTATGGATTTTAAATGGTTGCTCTATTTACACCGTGGTGTACTAGTCAAGCAATAGCAAGGGAGATGCGTTAGTTTCTTCTCTGTTAGCAAGCACAGAAACCCACCATCATTCTGGCTTCCCAATAAGTCTCTTCAGTAATAACATTGCCATCCGACATCGTGGTGTTACAAAGCAAAACGTTCTCCAGCAATCCAGAGTAGAAATTAATGGCTCCGGACAATTTGACATTCGTAAAATCGGTGGTTCGAGACTGTGAATGGCTAATGTACGGGCTGCCACCTCCTGAATTTGCAGCAGAGCCGCAATGAGGTGCATTTCTAGCCAGAGGCTGGAAACGACAAAAATGATCGGTAGTGGTTTATATGCAGTCTGGTTGGACTCAGATATTTTGGCAGTGCTAAAAGTTGATGAAAAGTGTTGCTAGTACTGAATTTAGTTACTTATGAAGGTTAGCTTAGTTGACGACGAAATTGGTTAATACTGATAGATAAAAGCACTATGGCAAAAACCAAAAGTGCGATCGCATTCAACCAAAGTACGTCCAAACCTGAGCCTTTAAGCAGTATCCCCCGGACAATCGCTACATAATGGCGTAGGGGATTTAGTAGCGATATATACTTAAATATTACAGGCATGTTCTCGACGGGAGAGAGTGCACCCGAAAGTTGAATCAATGGTAAATTAATAAAAAATGATGTTAGTACAACTTGTTGCTGAGTACGACATATTGTTGCCAGCATAATCCCAATGCCAATTCCCACAAATAAATAAAGTCCTGATAGTCCTAAAAATAGAAAAGCATTGCCTCGAAAAGGCACTCCAAAAACTAATCTTCCCAAATTCAAAGCTAAGATGACATCGCCCATCAACAGAATAAACAGCGGCACAATTTTAGCTAACAAAATTTCCCAAGCTTCAGCTGGAGTCATTAACAGTTGTTCCAGAGTTCCTGTATCCTTTTCTCGGACAACTGTGACTGAAGAAACCAAAGAACTAATTAGTGTCAAAACTACTCCCAAAACTCCTGGAATGAAAAACCAACTACTCACTAGTCCAGGATTATAAAGAAAAGTTGTTTCCGGGTTAATTAATGCTGGTGCTTGATTAGATGTAAATCGCTGATTAAATTGAGAAATAATCTGATTTAAATAACCTTGAGCAATGCCAGCAGTATTAGCATCTACTGCATCAATTAAAATCTGGATATCGGCTGGTTGATCTTCGGATAAATGGTGGTTAAAATCGTAGGGAATTACCAACCCTGCTGTGATTTTTCCCTGCCGGACTTGCTCACCCAAATCCTGATCATTGAACATATATTTTTCAACGACAAAGACTTTATTTTCAGTTAATTCAGCAACTAGCTCTCGGCTTTCATAAGTATTGGCATAATCAACAATTCCTAATTTAAGGTAATGCACATCTGGATTCAGACAAAATCCATAAATTAACATTTGAATTGTGGGAGGAATTATTAATAATACTAGTGTTTCTTTACTCCTCAATATTTGGTGAAATTCTTTAATTGCTAAACTCCAGAATCGGCTATTAAACAATCTTTGGATTAATTTCATAGTTAATTTATTTCTAAATTATAAAAAGGGTATATACAGTAGGAGTTATATCATGTCCTTTTGATTACTTATTAAACCCGAAGAACCCCACCCCCGCCAAAGCTACACTTTGTCTCCCCTCCCCACTTGCGGGGAGGGGTTGGAGGTGGGGTGTAATGACTGTGGTTAGCATAACTAATTATGCGGACATGATATTAGGAGTTAAGAAAGCTTTATATCTAGATTTCAGGCTGAGTACTATACTTCATTTAATTGCAAACTGCTGTATAAAAGAATAAATATAATATTCAGGTAATAATTAATCTGATAATTGCATTCGTTTTAATATCCCACGGGCTACATTAAATAGCAATAACCCTAAGATAACTAGCATTAAAAATGATAACCAGACCCCTGCCCACCCAGTGCCGCGTACATAGGCATCACGAGTAATTTCAATATAATAACGTGCTGGAACAAGATAAGTAATTAGTGAGAGTGGAAAAGGTATATTACTAAGCGGATAAATGAATCCACTTAGTAATAATGATGTTAAAAAACCTAGTAGTGCAATAGCCTGGACGGCAGCATTTTGAGTGGGAGAGCGAATCCCAATTAATAAACCAAACATAGTACTATCTATCAAAAACATTAGTGTACCCATTAATAATGGTGTTGGATCTCCAGCTAGTGTCAATTGCCAAATTATTACACTCATAATTATAATAAGTGAAGCTTCACTAATTCCAATGAGTAGGTAAGCTAAAGCTTTCCCTAAGAGGAATTCTTCAGCGCTGAGGCTAGAAGTGTAAACTTGTAATATTGTCCCTTTTTCTTTCTCCCGCACCATAGTAATTGCTGTTAATAACGAGGGAAAAATCCATAAAATCACTGCGAAAACACCTGGCACTATAGAAAGAGATTCTTTTCTTCCCGGATTAAACCAGAGGCGGATATGAGCAATAATTTTATCAGATGATGGTTGTAAGCCAGAATCTCTGAGAAAGAATCTGGTTGTTGCTTGAATACTGTTTTTGATAACTCGTGCGTTGTTAACATCAGTTCCATCAACTAAAATTTGTACTGTGCTAGTTAAACCTGATTTAATGCGACGACTGAAATCTGGCGGAATCACCACAGCAGCTTTTGCAAGTCCCTGATCAATTGCCAATTGAGGATTTTGAATTTTAGGTTTTGCATTTGAATTGAGAAGCGGAAAGCTATGATTATTAACTGGTTCAAATTGATTTGTTGCAAATAACCGCTCAGTATAAGCACGACTGAGGGGACTGATGTCAAAATCTTGGACAAATAAGGGAATATTTTTAGATTCTAATCGAATCGCAAAACCGAAGATAATTAAGCTGATAAATGGTAGGAGGAATGCTAGTGCTAATGTAAAGCGATCGCGCTGAAATTGGGCTAATTCTTTGCGACATTGAGAAAAAATTCGTTTCATTTTTATTGGTCATTTTTCCTTAATTATTAATTCTCCCCCTGCCCCTTCTCCTCTTCTTGAGTCCTTTGCACAATACCAATAAACGCATCCTCAAGAGAAAAGGGAATAGGTCGCAGAGAGCGAATATTGATCTGCTGTGTTTGTAAAATTGAGCGGATATGGGGAATATCTGAGTCTGGATGATCGAGAACAAGGTGTAAGCGATCGCCAAAAATCGACACCCGCCACGGTGCCAACTGAGTTTTGAGTAAATTAGAGGCATTTTGGATTTTATCGGTGACTACCTCCACCAGTTGACCGGGTTGAGCAGCTTTTATCTGACTCGGCGAACCCTGTGTTACCACTTCACCCGCCACCATAAACCCCATCCTGTTACATTGTTCTGCTTCTTCTAAATAATGGGTAGTCACCAGTACTGCTGTACCTGCTCTGGCAAACTCATTAATTAACCGCCAGAACTGACGACGTGCTAAGGGGTCTACTCCTGATGTCGGTTCATCTAAAAACAAAATTTCTGGCTCATGCATCACCGAAGCGCCAAAAGCTACCCGTTGCTTCCATCCTCCTGGTAGTTGTCCCGTGAGCATATTTTCTCTGCCAACTAAACCACAGGTGGCAAGTACCCAATCAATTTTGGTGCGGCGTAACCGACTTGGTACACCATAAACTCCACAGTAAAATTCTAGATTTTGGATAATAGTCAAATCATCGTAGAGGGTGAATTTTTGGCTCATATAACCGATGCGTTGGCGCACATCACTACTACGCAGATTTTGAGTTTGTCCAGCTAAAGAAATTTTCCCAGATGTTGGTTCTAAAAGACCGCAGAGAATTTTAATGGTAGTTGTCTTTCCTGCACCATTTGCTCCTAGCAACCCGTAAATTTCACCATAGCGAACTTCCAAATCTACACTCTTAACCGCCTGGAAGTCGCCAAATACCTTTCTTATTTTATTTGCATCAATAGCAATCGATGAGAAATTGGAAATTCTTCTGTCCCCAGTCCCTTTTTTTGTACTAGGAAAAGCTATAAATTCTGGGTCATTGCCAGCTGTACGCAGACGAGAAACAAAAACGTTTTCTAAGGTAGGGTCAGCAGTTTGAATGCTGTCAAGTTGTAGTCGCTGCTGAGTGAAAATTGTCTGAACTGCTGCTGTACCGACTGCGATATCTTTAACTAGCACATCCAGGCGATCGCCAAAGGTTTGCACATCGACAATTGATGTCTGTTTGCTATTTGTCGCCTCATGTAATACTCGTTCAGCTGCTTCCAGGTGCTGAGTCCGAACTTCTAAACGCTGCAAACCTAGACTCTCTCGTAACTGAGAAAGAGTGCCAATTTGTTGAATTTCTCCTTCATACATTAAAGCAATGCGATCGCACCTTTCGGCTTCATCTAAATAAGGTGTCGCTACAACTACTGTCACTCCCTCTGCGGCAATGGCGGCGAGAACATCCCAAAATTCTCGCCGAGATACCGGGTCAACTCCTGTAGTTGGCTCATCCAATAAGAGAATTTCAGGTTGAGAAATCAACGCACAGCACAAAGCTAATTTCTGCTTCATCCCACCAGAGAGGCGACCAGCCAAGCGATCGCCAAATTTATCCAAACTCATTAATCGCAGATATTTCTGACGACGCCCAAAGAATTGCTGTTCGGGAACTTCCCGCAATCCCGCAGTGTAACGCAGATTTTCATCAATACTCAAGTCGAGATACAGTGAGAATTGCTGTGTCAAATAACCAATAGATAAACGAGCATCGCGGGGTGGTTTGCCTAAAATCTGGATATTGCCAGCAGATGTTTCCATGACCCCGCCCAAAATATGGAAGGTGGTTGTTTTTCCTGCACCATCAGGGCCAATTAAGCCAAAGATTTCTCCCCGCCGGACGGCAAAATCTATTCCCTTAACCGCGACTAATTTTCCATAACGTTTGGATAAACCTTCTACCTGAATTACTTCTGCACCAATTTTGGGATGACTTAGTGAATCGCCCAGATCAGCAAATGGCGTGATGGTAGTCATAGAATTTTGGATTGGGGAATTGGAGTATAGCGGAGGTCATTTTTTTGCCTCTGGTGCGATGCTAATCTCAGCATCAGCTGGCATTCCTGGCTTGGCAAATCCATTGGGATTGTCGATGGTGATTTTGACACCAAAAACTTGTTTAACCCGGTCTTGCTGGAAATAAATATTTTCAGGGGTAAAAGATGCTTCGGTGTCAACGGCAGCAATTTTAGCACTTAAGGGTTCTTTGGGTGCTGAATCTAGAAATACCTTCGCTAACTGACCAACTCGCAGTTTTCCAATTTCGCCTTGGGGGATAAAACCACGTAAATAAACTGTTTTGGGATCAATCACTGTGAGCAGAGTTTTACCAGTGGTAACAACTGCTCCTGGTTCTACACTCCGGCTGACGACTACGCCTTCAATTGGGCTTTTCACATTCAGGTAAGCAATCTGGGCTTTAGTTTCTTGCTGAGAAGCTTTGGCATTGGCGACATCAGCTTGAGATGCGGCTAGTTTTAAGCGGGTCTGTGCCAATTGGGCGCGTAATCCACCTAGTTGGGCGTTACGAATAGAAGGATTTAACGCTGTGCTTTGGGCTTGGGTCAATTGTCCTTGGGCAGAATTGACTAATTTTCGATAAGAATCTACCGCTGCTTGACGTGATTTCAGGGTAGCAAGGGCAGTTTCAAGGCTTGTTTGGGCTTGGTCAAATTGCTGCTGGGTAACAGCTCCTTCACCAACCAATTTAGTGTAGCGATCGCGATTTATTTGCGTGAGTTTCAATTCCGATTTGGCTTGTCCTACTTGAGCGATCGCTTGATTTAGTTGCGCCTGACTGGAAGCAACCGACGACTCAGCTTGAAAAATCTGACCTTTGGCATCTCCCCGCGCCTGTTGTAAAGAAAGCTGATTTTCCATAATCTGACTTTCTAGGATATTGATTTGCAATCGCGCCTGTTCTTCTTGTTTGCGGATGGAATCTAAACGGGCATCTGCGCCCTGAAGTTGTGCTTGAATCTCTGCATCATCCAACTTCACAATCACTTGATCTTTATGGACTGCATCCCCTTCTCGCACCGCTACTGACTCGATTCGACCCGCTACTTTTGCACCAATATCAGTTTCATAGCCTTCAATGCGACCGCTCAACCGCAGCGCGTTAGTTTCCGAGTGTGGTAAGAGAAAAAACCAGGTTATGACACCTGCACCTATGAGTAACAGGGCTACGGGGATAAGCACGCGAGGAGACGCTTTACCCTTTTTTTTCTCTGGTACAGCACCATCAATGGGTTCTTGGGGTGGTGAGATTGACTGACTCATATTGGAGTGGGGAAGAATATCAGAATGACGGTTATAAATTGGTTAGATTAAGCGGCGTTCACTTTTGCCCTGACATCATATACCATCTTTCATATAGACGATGCGATCGGCAATATCAAGAATCCGGTTATTATGTGTCACTAGAAGAATTGTACAACCTTGTTGTTTTAGTGAGTTAATATTTGTTTTAACTTCTGGCAGTTGAAAATTTAAACCTTCTGGCTCCATTTTGCAAAACAGATTCAAGATTGTCTAAAATCAATAAACAGTGATATTTACTCAAATATATAATTAGTTGTGATATTAGAGCATCCACTGAACTAGGTAAAGTATTTTATTGTTGATTATTGGAGAAGATTTTAATCATATTTTGAAGCAAGTCTTCAAGGAGAGGAGTATTATCTAGAGAACACCAAATCAAGTAGTCAAATTCAGTTTTAACTTGTTGTGCTAGTTTTATAGACAAAGTTGTTTTGCCAACAACACCCATCCTTAACAATACCACTAGGGGACAGTGAGCTTCAATAATCCATTCTTCTAGTAAGTTTAGTTATTGTTGACAACCATAAAATCTAGATACATCTTTAACTACATTTCCCCAATCTTGTTGGTGATGGGTAAATGGTCTTTTAGAATATACAAATTTTGGTGAGTTTTTCAACTTAAAAGGTTTAAAATTCAGGTTAATAATTTCTATATTTAAGTTATTATTGGTAATAATATTCACTGTTGCTGAGTGTAATTATTCCCCAGACATTGAGTGTGATAAACGTCTAATAACGGTATGGTAGTTACTTTTAGTAACTTTCGTGTTTAAAGCCTGAGAAAGGGAGAGTAAATGCAATACGCTTGGGTTAAGGTTAAAACTTTTTGTCAAAGTCAGTTTTTTTTACGTAGACACAAAGTGGCTTGCCGCAGGCTACCGCAGAGGCGCAGAGGACACAGAGAGAAGAAAAAAATGCTTAACCCAAGCGTATTGAAAGGAAATGCTGATTCCTCTTCTCTACCTCCTTGTGCTTCCTGCCTTATTCACGAACATCATTTATTTTTCCTGAAATGTCCAGACTCCTTTATCCCAATCTCCATCTGTTGGAGGTGATTGTAACCAATGCTGACAACGCAACAGATGCAACATAGCAGCTTTATCATGCTTGTCTGCTGCCAAAACTTTGGCAAACTCAGCTCTTGCAAAGGTAAACTGGCGCTTGAGGTAATACTCGCGTCCTTTATGATAGTGCTCAATCACTTGCAGTTTTTCGCTTTCAATGGAATCAGAACGCAAACCCAGTAATTCATATATGGCTACTGGCTCATTTCTGCCTTTAACACGAATGTAATCTAGTTCCCTAGCCCAAATATAATCTTGGCAAGGTTTAAAAGTGTTATGGCTAATAATAATGTCGCAACCATACTGTTTACTAACACTTTCTAATCGTGAACCAAGATTAACACCATCACCAATGGCGGTAAATTCCATCCGCTTACTAGAGCCAATATTGCCACTAATCACGGTATCAGAATTGATGCCAATGCCGATCTTGATTCCGGGCTTACTAACTGCGTAGCGGCGTTGATTAAATTCGTGCAGGCGATGGCGCATTTCTAAGGATGTTTGCACTGCCATCCAAGCATGTTCTTCTAATGGTAGGGGAGAACCAAACACAGCCATGATGGCGTCGCCGATGTATTTGTCAAGAGTGCCTTTATGTTTAAAGACTGCCTCCACCATTGATTCAAAATATTCGTTGAGCATACTCACCACTTCTTCTGCTTCCAAGTTTTCCGTTAAAGTGGTGTAGCCGCGAATATCGGAAAATAAAATCGAAACTTCTTTGCGATCGCCTCCTAGTTTTGCATCATCCAATTTTAGCAATTCTTCGGCTAATTCCTGGGTCATGTAGCGGTACATCGTACTCTTGAGCCGCTTTTCATCACTGATATCTTCCATGACTACCAGCGCCCCACGGACTTGCTCTTGGTCGCTAGCATCAGCAATTGTGTTAATCGATAAATTAATACTATGCTGTTTGATACTAGTACTTAGGAGCGTGCGATCGGGGTAATATTGCTGGCGGCCTTTTAAGTCAACTGCGTGTAAAGCATCCTGATACCACTTACTAAAGTCACCTTCTTTGATAGCGATGACATCATTAACTAATTTACCTTCTAACCGATCTTCTGGTTCCAGTCCTAGCAAACGCTTGGCACTTTCATTGGCGGCGATAATTAATCCAGTTTTATCAGTCGAAACCACTCCATTGGAAAGACTACGCAGAATATCCCGTTGCATCTGTTCTTGTTGCTTGACTGTGGCAAACAACTGGGCATTTTGCAGCGCTACTCCGGCTTGAATATTAAAAGCTTCCATGAACTCTTCATCGTTGCGGTCAAAGCTAGCTTGGAAGCAGTCGGGAGCTTTCGGCCAATCAGCTGGATTATAAGGTGGAAAATCCCCGGATTTCTTTTTATTTACGAGTTGGGTAACGCCAATTAGTTGTAGATCGGCATTAAACACTGGCATACAAAGCAAGCTACAGGTGCGATAGCCATTTTGCTGGTCGAGTTCTTTGGCTGTCTCCGAGTCAGAGTGGTCGTACAAGTCAAAGGCAATATTCAGTTTTTTGCCAGAAACCGCCACTAGACCAGCAAAGCCTTTACCTATGTGTACTCGCAACTCCTTAGTTGAACCATCGTCCTGGGTGATTTTCGTCCACAATTCATCGCGATCGCGGTCTATTAACCATAGGGTACTGCGATCAGCATTCATCAGTTCCTTGGCTTCATCCATCACCCGCTTCAGGGTGTCTTCTAAGTCGAGACTGCTTTGAGAGAGGGACTTGATCGCCTTCATCAGCGCCGCCACTGCTCTTTGTTTTTGGGTGGCTACATAAAAAGAGCGCGAGGATTCTAAAATCAGGCGAATTGAAGGGGCAAATTCTTGAAATAATTGTTTGTCAGCACAGATAAAACCTTTGGTATCAATGCGCTGTCCAAGTGGAGCATCGGGATTATTCTCAGATTTTAATTTATTTAGTAATTGTACTACTGCAACTAACTGTCCATGTTCATTCAACAATGGTAAAGCCAGCATAGTGTAGGTGCGATAGCCAGTTCTTTTTTCTTGTTCTTGGGCAAAATGCGATCGCGGATCGTTATAAAAATCAAAGGGAATATTGATAACTTGCTTGGAGGTGGCGACTTCCCCAGCAATGCCTTTATCAGCGGGGATGCGAATTTCTAAAGAGCGATCGCCCTCCCCCTCAGCCAGAATTGACCAGAGTTCTTGTTTTTCTTCATCCAATAAAAATATCGTCGTCCGATCTGCCCCCAGTAATTCCCCGGTTTTCAAGGTAATTGAATGCAACATTTCTTGCAGAAGAGTTTCAAACCCCTGAGAATCCAGCATTGACAGGGTTTGATGAACAATCTGTAATTTTTGCTCTACATCCTGAACGACCTGTTTAAAAGTATCCTGAGTCAGGGGAGCAAGAAACGTAGAAAAGGTTCCTTGTCTTGTGGCAAGAGCACCCACAGGAGCAGCATTTGCTTGTAATTCGCGGTTTTCTTGGTTGTGAACACCAATAATCAAATCGGTGGTCTCCCCACAACTTCCTTGATACACTGACATAACCAGTATTTTATATAGCAGGATGAGATTTTAGATGTAACAATGAAATTTAATTTATGTAAGTGGTGCTAAAAGCAACAACTGCTTGATATTATCCATAGTTTAATCGCTTGTTTAGCTAGCGTCATCCTGTGGAGTCAGGTGGAAGTCGATTATTAACAAGTGTGGTATGACCAGAGTGCAGATGCAGTAATACTCTGAATGGCTGTTACTGTTTACACACAAGTGTTCGAGAGTTGCCACACAGGCTTTTGATCCCCGTCCTCTATGGTTCGATTTTCCGTTACCTGTGCGTAAGTCGTGTAATATAAAATTTCTATCTGATTTCTGAACAAGATTTCAAATAAAACCCTGGTTGCTATTCAATACGGTTCAGATAAGACTCGATCCCCCCAACCCCCCTTAAAAAAGGGGGCTAAAAATGGCTCTATTTCCCACTTTTTAAGGGGGAGTAAGGGGGATCTTTAAGGACTGTGCAGCTTAACCGAACCGTATTGGGTTGCCATTAGGGTAAATAGTAACTATCCAGAAACTTGTAATTCGCCTGTTTTATCGGTAACTTCCCATTGAGTTTGTTTCCCTTCCCGCCAAAAGCGTAATCCAACTGTAGCGTCTCCTACACTTAGATTTGTAAGTTCCAAATCTGACAACCACTCTGGTAGTGAAGGCTGTACCTTTAACTTTCGCTGTGATGCATCGGCTTCGAGTCCCAAAATGGTGCGAATGAGTAAAAGAATCGAGCCAGCAGCCCAAGCTTGGGGAATATTCGCATCTGGATAAGGTACAGGAAAGTTATTATCCTGGCGTTCAATTCCGGCAAACAATTCTGGCATCCGCCCAGATTGAAAATAATTAGCAGCAGCAAAAATCCCCTCGGCGATGCGGTTTGCTTCTGTGTGGTAGCCGTAACGCTTTAAGCCAGCGGCAATTATGGAGTTGTCGTGCGGCCAAACACTTCCCCGTTGATAACTAATTGGGTTATAAGCTGCATTTTGAGATGAAAGAGTCCGCACACCCCAACCACACCACATATCTGGTTGAAAAAGTCGCTCAACCAGCTTTTTTGCCCGTTCTTGGGGTACGATACCAGACCATAGTAGATGCCCAGGATTTGAGGCAATCGACTGGATTTGCTGCTTGTTGTTATCTAAGCCAAGACAGTAAAAGCCAAGTGAATCCATCCAGAAGCGTTCATTGAATCGTTGATAAAGTGACTCTGCTTTTTGGCGTAGCTTTTGCGCTTGCTCTTTTTCTCCCCATACCTCATAAATTAAAGCTGCTTTTAGCCAAGCATCGTAAACGTATCCTTGCACCTCAGACAAAGCTATTGGCGGCTCAACTAACTGGCCATTCGGATAAACCATTGAATCACCCGAATCTTTCCAGCCTTGATTGCGTAAACCTTTTGACGAATGAGTTAAATACTCAACAAACCCATCGCCATCAAAATCGCCGTATTTATCAATCCATCTTAGTGCTTTCTCTAGTGGCGATCGACACTCATCCAACATCGTCAGGTCAGCGTTCCAAGAATAGGTTTCAGCTAAAGTAATAATCCAGAGAATAGTAGTATCTACTGTACCGTAGTAGGGATTGTACGGAAGTTGCTTGATTTTAGTTAACTCGTCATCACGCAATTCATGCAGCATTTTGCCTGGTTGAGCATCATGCCAGTCATCTAACTCAGTTGCTTGTAGTTGAGCCAATCTTACAAGCGTACCACGGGCAAAATCGTGGTAAACCGCCATCGTTTGCAAGCTGGCAATAATTGAGTCCCGTCCAAAGACAGCCATAAACCAGGGAATACCAGCAGCAGGCATCCAAAACTGGTGGCCATTATCATCTACCTCAATCCGCAACGCTCCCATATCAACGATCGCTTGCTGATAGAATCCTTGAATCTCCGCATTAGACGATCGCAACTTTGTCGCATTTGTCAGAAATTCATCACTGATCTCTCCAGCTTTTGTATTATGAGACACAGTACAGGTTTCTTGAGGTTTGAAGACATTTCCATTGGCTAAAGCTGTAAAGTTGATACAGCTATGCCATGTTTCGCCAGGAGCGATCGCGACATTAAACATCAAACGACCGTTGGCATATCTTGCTGTTGAACTTGTACAAACTGGCTCAGTTATAATACCTCGGACAAAAGAACCGTTACAGTACTCGGTAGAGAGTATTCCATCATTCCATGTTGTTGCTGTCTCTCCCCGTGCCAGAATATTCTTTGCTTTTACCTCAAAGATATCTGCAAAATCCGAACGAATCGCTAGCATCAGTTGAAATTCAACTGGTTCTAAATGATGATTCGTGATATCGATATCTTCGTGCATCCCCCCTACAATGTCGCGCCGGATAGTTACAAGCAAACTACCAGAAGGTAAAATGCCCTTGACTGTGGTAAGTTGCGGGTTAGTGAATTGGTAAAGCGCACTATGATGCGTGATGTTACTAGAAGCTAGTAGTAAAAGTTGGTAACGATTAAGAGAAATTTCGTAGTAAGAAATTAACCGCGTATCACGAACAAAAAAACCTTGGGCTTGATTATCGTCAATGGAACCATCGCTAGCTGTAACCAAAAAGGAGGAACCATCGTTAATTGTGATCAGATTAGGATTGACAATAACTTTTGTGGGCATAGGAGTCAGGAGAATTTTAGATTTTAAATTTTAGATTTTGGATTGAACAATCTAAAGTCCTAAAGATGCTCGAGGGCGAACAGCGTGTCGCAGATAAGACTCGGTTTAGTTGCGCGATCGCAAATCCTTGCATTGAAAGGGCAGGAGGCAGAAGGTAAATGTACAGTAAGTAGCTTTACTAGTCCCCAGTCCCCAGTCTATAGTTTCTTTTTTGACTATTCTCGGTAAACACTGAATACAAGGTTATGCCACCATCGACAAATAGTGTTACACCATAAGTAAGGCATTGTGCGACATAATTCTACATAAATTAGTCATGCTTTTGTCACAATTTTGCAATAGCTTTGCAATAACTTTGTCAATATAACGTGTGATGCTAAAGCTCTGGGTTAAAAAATCGGCTGACTCTATATTAAACCCATACACTAGAGTCTATTGAAGAGAATCACTATAAGGCATTAACCCTTATCAGTAGGATGACTCTTCAAATCAAAATTGTCAGAATTCTCATAGTTAGAAGGAACAAAAAGATGAATTGGAAAGTACTTGCTTTGCTCCCTGCCTTGACTTTAGCTACTGCTGTGCCTGCTTACTCTTTAACCAATAATAAAAGCCATAATACGACTACTACCCACATTGCCCAAAATATGCAGCAAGGCGATAGCATGAAAAAGCCTAATGCTATGCAAAAGCCTAATGCTATGCACAAGTCTAATAGTATGAGAAACCATAGTAGTGGTATGGCAAACCATAGTAATGTACTGACGGTAGGTAGCAGAGGAGAGGCAGTTAAAAATGCTCAGAATCTTTTAAAGCAGCAAGGATTCTATACCGCAAGTGTAAGTGGTGTTTTTGATAACAAGACACGTTCAGCGGTGATCAAATTTCAGAAGTCTAAAGGATTAAGAGCAGACGGAATAATTGGACACCGGACTATGGCATCTCTCAAATAATACCAATTTGAAAAAAGAATGCGACAGATAGGTAGGGGCACAACAATATTGAATGTTGTGCCCTTATGAATAATTGATGTGTCGCAAACATTTATAGTGTGCGACTTATTAGTTAGGCGACAAGGAAATGAGCAGCGATGTCTACAACGGGCTATTCAGCGTCGCATTCTGTTTGCTGGCGAGCCTAGTAAAACAGATATTGTAAACAGGACGGAAATGCGATCGCTTTTTTGATCGCTGTGATTCATCGCGTCTTGTACTTATCCGTTTTGTGTGTTTTGTGGGTTTTGTGCGTTTTGTAAATTTATCTAAATCCAGTTAGGAATATTCGGAGGTTGAGTTGAGCCTTTGCGAAACCCTTGTCAAGAAAATTATTCTTGCAGACGGGCAATTACACAGTGCATAACTTTAATTTCATTAACAATTCGATCCAGTTCTGTGGATAGGGGAGTTTGTTCTCGAACGGCTTGTAATGTGGGAGTTAAAGTGTAGGAATTTATGGCAATCTCTGATAATCGAGCAGTATGTAGATGCTCAATTTGGTTGTGAATTACTTCAAGATAGCTATCCAGGGCTGGTAACGGTTGGGGTGGCTGTCCCTGCCGAAGGGCATCTGCTAAGTTTTCCAAAACTTGGACAATGGTATCGGTAAGTCGCTTGAGTTCAGTAAATTGGTACTCGCCGCTAAATTCCCGCAGATGTTCTGCCAGAGTTGTAACCGAACTGAAAAAGCCACGAATATATACCATCAGCGTCATTACAGGTTCGATTTCTCCCTGAATGTGACGCGGTTCGCTGAACAATCGTTGAGCGGCAGCGGTAGCGTTGGCGTTCTCTAATGCTGCTTGATGACGTGGCATGTTGATAGAATCAGCAAACAGATTATGTTGTGGATGGAGATAGTTAGCTATTACTTGCTGAAAGTAGGCAAGATTGGCTCGAATTGTTTTTTCCAGTTGCGTAGGAAGTTGCTGTCGTTCCCAACGAGGGAAAAGCAAATAGCTGCCAAGCAGTGCTAAGGCACCCCCAGCCAAACTATCGAAGATCCGCAATACTCCAACCCTCCAGCCACCTGCACTAATAATGTTGAGTAGCAAGATGATGGCGGGAGTCAGTAGTATGGTGAATATGCTGTAGCTTAACGATCGCACCGACATTGCAACAAACACCAGCAATAGGAAACAGACTGCGATTGCCAATTGATTCTTAACTAGTAAAACCAGAGTAATGCCAATAATTCCACCCAAAATAGTGCCGATGACTCTTTGGACTGTTGTCTGGGAGGTTCCACCAAAGTTGGGTTTAAGTGCAACTAGAGCTGTGAGCGTTATCCAATAGCCTCTAGGTAGTTGCAATACTGAGGCAACTAATTCAGCAAAAGTTGTGATCAGTGCTAGGCGCAAGGCGTGACGAAATAGGACTGAATCAAAAGTGAAGTTATTTCGCAGGGTATCAATAATTGTAGAACGCTCTGCTTGGGCTGGAGGGGAAATATCTCGCTGGGCAATGCTGCTGCGCTGTTTTCCCTGGATTAAATCTTTAATAATCTCCGCATCAGTATGAATTTGCTCTGCCAGCTTTGTCAGACTGGCTGTAATCTTCCCAAGGTTGACTAGATCGGAATAGTTATCTGTCTGAGGATTTATTTTTTGATTGAGGACTTGCGAGCGCAGAACTTGCCCCTGGTGTTCCAGTGCTTCAACACTCCGATCCAGATCCCCCAGGTGAGGTGGGTTTTTTCCTTTGGCGATCGCTTCTGATAATATTTGCAAAGCAATTGCCAACTGTTCTATTACTTGCTGAATTTCTTTCTGTAACCGAGAAAATAGTTGATGTTCGGATGCGATCGCTAATAGTTCGCTTAGTGCTACAACAGAATTGACAATTTGATTTACATCTTCGATTAACACCACTAAATAATTTCCCCGCAGGTTAGCTCCTTTTTGCCTAGTCCAGATAGTTGTCCAGACGCTACGGGCAGATGTCAAGTTCTGAATCACCATATCCTGAGCTTGCGAAAATTGCTGTGCCCACTCCTGACGATCCTTTGGATTTAATCCTCTCTCGCTTGCCAAGTCCAGAAATTTGCTCAATGACAGATAACAGTTAGCGACTATCTGCATTGCAGGTACGTAAGGACGCACCACCCATACTCCTAATGACAACACAGTTGTCCATGTTCCACCAGCTAGACATAGTGCACATTGCTCGATAAGAGTAGGCAAATTGGAAAATGAAGCGAATCTAGCCAGCGAAATCACAAACATAATCGAAGTAACTAAGCTGACAGATGCAGCTGCGTTGCCATAGAGACTTGCTAAACCTGTTATAAATATCACCAAAAAAGTCGTTGGGACAGCTAACCAGAGATGACTGCTTACTAAACTAGCGATCATGAACATCATAGTCACGCCAATCGTAGCTGCGATCATCGCAGTCGCTCTCTGACGGTAAGCTCCGTCAACATTTACCATCCCAACAAACCAAGCTGCCATAGTGGCGATCGCACTTGCAGCAACATGACCTGTAATCATTCCCACTCCAATCGGGACACCCAGTATAAAAAGGCTACGCAATCCGGAGAAAATAGCGGGCTTACCTGGCTGGAGTTGAAACTGTTGTAACAACCAACTCAAAGGACGTTTATCTGTAAATGGCATTATTTAGACTGGCGACTATAACAAAGCAGATCACTTCTTACAGCATTTTAGCCAGATATACCAGATATAACTGGGTGTAGGATGGCTGTAATATGCCTTTTGAGTGATTCAGTTGGATAGTTTTCACCGTCCAAAAATCAGAGCATCCAGCGAATACGCACCGGGGCCTAAAACTGCGATCGCAATCAGCATAACGCAGTACATAAACGCTTTTTCCCAACTTGGCGGTTCACCTTTTCCTAAAGGGCCCATATACTGTCCTTCCGGAATTAAGTATGGATCTTGGGCAACAAAGGGCTTACTTCCAGAGAGGTCTAAATATATTGCAAAAATCATTGAGCCGAGAATGGGCAAGGTTCCTAAGAGTGTAAGGAATCCCATAATCAGAAAAATTCCGCCACCTAACATAGACGCAGCTGATAAAAAGCAAAGAAAGACAGGCATTTTCATAGACTCAGCCCACTGTCGAAGATGCGTTATCTTTGGATAGCCGTGTAGTAGAAACAACCCGCCAACGCTAACTCTTAGTAATAAAAGTGCCAATCCTGGGAATCCGTCCGGATACAGATGATAGAGTGAACTCAACAGGTATGGGCCTAACTGGGGGTAATTAAATGAAGCTAGAAAAAAAGCGATCCCCATACCCAACGCAAATTTATAAATCATTGCTGTACACCACGAGTATTAAGGTCAATAGCATATAAAGAATGACCCGCTGTGATAAAAAGGCGTTCACAAAGTGTCCCTGAAAGGGAATCGCCTTCCTTCCCACCGAAAGTTAGGTTAGTGGATGTCTCCGGTACAAGAATTTTTCCTAACTGAGTCCCGTTGGGAGCGTATATCTGCACGCTGTCTTGAGAAGTAGTAAAAATATTGCCATGTTTGTCAACCCGGAGTCCATCAGGTTGTCCTGGATCGATGACACAGAACACGCGACCATTAGTCACATGGCGATCGTCTACGATCTCGTATACACGGATATGATGAGGCCCCCCAGGTATATTAAACGCAGCTGTATCTGAGACATACAGGAAACTTTCGTCTGGACTGAAAGCCAGCCCGTTAGGACGCACCATATCTGTTACTACTGGATAAATCTCCCCAGTTGCTGGGTCAAAGCGATACACATAACTTCCGGGTTGTTCTTGTTCGCCGCCGTAACCTTGGTTTGGCTCAGTAATGCCATAAGGCGGATCGGTAAACCAAATCGTGCCGTCAGTTTTCACTACCAAATCATTTGGACTGTTAAGGCGTTTGCCCTGGTAGCGATCAACTAAAACCTTCCACTCACCATCGTCTTCATGTCGAATAATAGCACGCAGACCGGATGAACACGCAACCAGACGACCTTCTAAGTCACGGTAATTACCGCTTTGGTAATCAGATGGGTCTCGCAGGACGCTGACACCATCGGTAGGACTCCAACGCAACAGGCGGTTGCCATGAGCATCACTCCAGACAATACTGTCATCTTCGTGGAAGTAAACAGGGCCCTCGCTATGGACTGCACTGTTGGCTAGCTGTTGGAGCGAGGCATCTAAGCGTACAATTGCACGCAGGCGATCGTCATAAATTTCAATGGCTTCAGGCATCGGAAACTCCTGTTATTTAACTTGGTTGCTAACGACAAATAGCAAGTTCAAGCTAATACTGAATTACTATTAAGCTGCACTTAATTTTTTGTAAAAACCCAAGTGTATAACTTCTGGCTATATAGTAATCCGATTTGATTGCATGAAAAAATCTAAGTATATGTAGGGTGTGTTAGTCCGAAGCCCATAACCCACCAAAGTCTTTGGATGGTGCCGTACTTTCGTCTAACACAACGCCAGTTACTATGACGGAGAGAACCTCCGCAACGCACTGGCTCCCCTACGTATATTTCAAAGCTCAAATATGACTCCTATATATTTATCAACTATTTATTCAGTACTAACTTCTAGATAACTGGTATCAGCATAATTATTATTCTATTGACTTCATTTTACGTCAAACTTGGGATATATATTATGCAACTAATTGGCTAAATTTAATCAGACTCAAATTAATAAATAATTTGAGAGCTTGTTTATATAACTTATTTTCGTTCAAGGCTAAAAGTTTATTATATTGAATCCAGCTAAGTTGAATTTTAAAAAACAAAAACATATTAATAAAATCAATATTTTATTTTTTATAATAGATTTTTACTCTATATAATCATATACGTAAAAGTAAAATTAGAATGAAATTATAACCTATCTTTAGACATAAATAAATACTAAGCCATTAGATAGAAGCAACATTTAAATTAAGGTTTTAACCTAACAACAGGAGTCTATATTTTCTAGATTTAGAGATATTTAACTTTTTAAACAACTTATAAAATAAATCAAATTATTGCTAATTGACTTTTGATAAAATATTAAAATATTAATTTTGCCGCGATAAAAGTTTATTCCATTCTCAATAAATATATATGATGAATCGTTTGGTCTAATTTGCCAATGAACGGTAACGTGGCTGCTGACTGACTACACATCCAATAAAAATAATCCCAACCAACGGAGATATTGCAATGATCAACATTGCCGAAACCAATCCTAATACTCCTATTCCCTCACTGCCTACCGACAAAGCTATTGGCAACCTTGAGATAATCACACTCTTCTATGATCCCATGCCAATCGGGGTTGTGGTATCAAAGCAAGGGCGAATTTTCATTAGCTATCCTCGACTAGTTGATGATGATATAAAATTCACTGTTGCAGAACTCAAACAGCCGGATCAAAAGAATGGTAATCCTGTTCCCTACCCAAATGCCGAAATCCATAACTCAGATTCGGCATCAACTTCTGAACGCTTGCTTTCCGTTCAAGGTATAACCCTTGATGCCCGCGATCGCCTTTGGCTATTAGACCACGCTAAAATTAAGCAAAATCCTGTTCCCCTTGGTGGCCCAAAGCTTGTAGGTATTGACTTAGAAACTAACCAGATTTTTCAGAAAATTATATTTCCTGAATCCGTTGCCTCTGCCAACTCTACCCTGAATGACGTGCGCGTTGACCTGCGCTGGGGAGAACAGGGAATGGCATATATCACGGACTCGTCTGAGGAAGGCCCTAACGGTATTGTTGTCCTAGACTTAGCATCTAGACGCAGTTGGCGCAAGCTTAATGACCATCCTTCAACCAAACCTGTCCCAAACTTCTTGCCAATTGTCGAAGGTCAACCCTTGATGGTACGCCCCCCAGGTAAACCGCCAAAGCACATCCATACTGGCAGTGATGGAATTGCGTTTAGTGGTAATGGCCAGCGACTATTTTATTGTCCCCTGGCAAGTCGGCATTTTTACAGTGTCAGTATCGAGGCGTTAGTTGACGAGCAAATACCGGATGAGCAAGTCGCTGCAACAGTAATCGACCACGGTGAAAAAGGAGCATCCGGTGGGATGGTTTCAGATAATAAAAATCGCCTTTATGTAACGAACTATGAAAATAATGCGATTCTGCGCCATTTATCTGATGGCACATTAGAAACTGTCGTACACGATCCGCGACTCATCTGGCCCAATTGTCTTTTTGTTGCTCAAGATGGCTATCTCTACTTCACAGTGGATCAATGGAATCGTAATCCTACATATCACAATGGTCAAGACTTGCGTGAGAAACCTTACGTCCTATTTCGCATCCACATAGATGCACAGACAGTATTGCTGGATAAAGACTAATATTATTGTGGCTTTGAGATTTTAGATTGGGAATACCTCTGTGGTCTGGGTTATGCAGATCTATCTGTTGCCATAATTGTGACAAATTTTCAATCACAAATCTCAAATTTTCAAAGTTTGTCTATGTCTAAAGGATGAATTTATCACTCCCGAAATATTCCATTAATTAGTTGAAAAATTTAAAAATTATGAAATAAGATGAAATGTTGAGCAAAACTATCTAAATATTTCTCAATTGTAGATTTCCTTAATCGGCTTGGAATAAATTACTCCCAATCATAGATAGAAATCGTATATGGATCTTGGTCTTAAAGGTAAAATCGCTGTAATCACTGGAGGTGATTCCGGCATTGGTAAAGCGACAGCCAAACTGCTCGCTCATGAGGGTGCAAAGGTTACTATTATCGATAAGACTTCGGAGAGTCTTCAGTTAGCAGCTGAGGAGTTGAGAAAGTCTGGAGAAATATTTACGGTTCAAGCAGACCTGACTAAGCCCGAAGAAGTCGAAGCTGCAAAGAATCAAATTATTGAGCGTTTCGGGACAGTTGACATCCTTGTCCATGCGGCAGGAATTACAGGTGCTACAGGAGATTTCCTGGAGGTTACTGATCAGGAGTGGTACGAAACAATTGAGGTAGATTTGATGGCGACGGTACGCACCTGTCGCGCTTTTATCGGGGCGATGCGTAAAGCTGGTTGGGGAAGAGTCATCCTCATCAGTTCGGAAGATGCACTACAGCCCTACCCAGAAGAGATTCCTTACTGTGCTTGCAAAGCAGCGGTACTGAATCTTGCTAAAAATTTATCCAAAGCTTATGCAAAGGATGGCGTGCTGGTGAATGCAGTTTCTCCTGCCTATATCGCCACCCCAATGACTGACGCAATGATGGAAAAGCGCTCAAAACAGATGGGTGTCAGCTTTAACGAGGCAATTAACAGTTTCCTTGATGAACAACGCCCTCACATCGAACTCAAACGACGTGGCAAACCCGAAGAAGTAGCGGCTGTGATTGCATTCCTTTGCTCAGAGCAATCAAGCTTTGTAGTTGGTTCTAACTATCGGGTAGATGGTGGCTCGGTTGCAAGTTTGTGACGAAGTTGTCTTGAAGTACTAGACGTTGCTGATTTGAAGGATGAATTTGATTTTTTCATGTTGAACGTTGACAATTCATACCCTGATTCAGCAATGCCTAGCGACTAACTATTATTTTTAATTAACAATTGGTTATGAAACAAATAGAAGCAGTTGTTGCTAATATCAACGATCTAAATGATGGTGAAATGCGACAGGTATCTGTCGGTGAGAGAGAAATTTTACTGACTCGATTAGAGGGAAAGTTTTATGCCGTCGGCGCACACTGCTCTCATTATAAAGCGCCACTGGCAGAGGGGGTGCTGACTGGGCATCATGTTGTTTGCCCCTGGCACAATGCTTATTTTGACGTGACGACTGGCGACCAACTAGAGCCACCGGGCTTGGATGCTTTAGCTTGCTATCAAGTACGCATTGAAGGTGAAAACGTTATTGTCAGTGTACCAGAAGAAACAACGGGATTGCGATCGCCCGCAATGGCGCAATTTAACCCCGACGCTGATGGACGTACATTTGTGATCTTAGGAGCAGGAGCTGCGGGTGTCCATGCCGCAGAAGCTTTGCGAGTAGCTGGATATCAAGGGCGAATCGTCATGATCACTCAGGATGACAGGCTACCCTACGATCGCACCAAGTTGACTAAAGACTACTTCATTGGTAAAACCTCCTCAGAGGAAATGCCCCTGCGATCGCCCGATTTCTACAAAGAACACGCCATTGAAGTACTGTTGAATAAGCAAGTTAAGCAGGTGCAAACAACAGCAAAAGCGATCGCCTTTACCAATGGTGATTCCTTAACCTATGATGCCCTGCTGGTAGCAACAGGAGGAAAACCACGCCAGCTAGATATTCCAGGTGCAGACTTGCAAAATATTCTCACATTACGCAGTTTTGATGATACTGATCGCATTTTGACACTGAGCAAGCAAAAAGGACAGGCGGTAGTCATTGGCTCCAGTTTTATCGGCATGGAAACAGCAGCTGGGCTGAGTCAGCACGGCTTAGAAGTAACTGTGATCTCGCCGGATTCTGTACCTTTTGAGAAAACCCTTGGGGAAGAAATTGGCAAAATATTTCAGCAAGCTCATCAGGAAAACGGTGTTTCCTTTAAGTTTGGTAGGAAAGCGGTTCAATTTGAAGGTAGTGACAAGGTAGAAGCTGTAATTTTAGATAATGGCGATCGCGTCAAAGCAGATATAGTAATTGTTGGAATTGGTGTACAGCCTGCAACAGACTTTCTTGAGGGTATCGATTTGCATCCCAAAGATGGCAGTGTTGTTGTTGATGAATACTTGCAAGCAGCTGATGGCATCTATGCCGCAGGCGATATTGCCCGTTATCCCGATTGGCGCACAAGTGAATCACTTCGCGTTGAACATTGGCGAGTTGCGGCACAGCAGGGACGAATTGCAGCTCATAACATGGCAGGGAAAGCAGTCAAATTTCGAGGGCTTCCCTTGTTCTGGACGATGCAATTCAAGTTTCCCTTGCGCTACATCGGACACGCCGAAAGTTGGGATGAAATAATTGTAGATGGGGATTTGCAAAAACAGGAATTCATTGCTTTCTACGTCCAAAAAAATAAAGTCTTAGCAGTTGCAACTAGCCATAAAGATACGGAAACAGCAGCTATCTCTGAACTGATGCGCTTGAACCAGATGCCAACTGTTGAGGAATTACGCAGCGGTATAATTGATTTGATTCAGCGACAGCCTGAAGTTAATAAATAGATTTGAGACAAGAGTAATTGGCAATCTCCTGTATACATAATGAACATTACTGAACACTACGACATCATCATCATCGGTACGGGAGCAGGTGGAGGTACACTAGCTCACCGCCTCGCACCCACAGGTAAAAAAATTCTGGTGTTGGAACGAGGCGACTTTCTGCCTAGAGAGAAAGCTAACTGGAATCCCCAGGAGGTCTATCAAAAAAATCGCTACCACGCAGATGAGCAATGGTATAACAAAGAAGGGAAAGTATTTAAGCCCCAGACGGGCTACTGGGTTGGTGGCAATACTAAACTCTACGGTGCAGCCTTAATTAGATTACGAGAACGAGATTTTGAAAAGGTAATTCACAAAGGAGGAATTTCTCCAGAATGGCCGCTCAAGTATTCAGACTTTGAGCCGTATTATACCCAAGCAGAAAAGTTGTATGACGTACATGGAAAGCAAGGGGAAGACCCAACTGAACCACCTCGTAGCGAGCCATATCCTTATGAGCCAGTCAGTCATGAGCCAGATATGCAGGAATTGGCTGATGGCATCCGTGAACTAGGCTACTACCCATTCCATCTACCACTGGGATTAAAACTCAATGAAAGCGATCGCACCAAAAGTCGCTGTATTCGCTGCGATACTTTTGATGGATATCCTTGTCTGGTAGACGCAAAAGCCGATGCGGATGTCAACGCCATTCGTCCCAGCCGTGAAATGTATGCCAATTTCACTTTGTTGACTAATGCCAAAGTCTTGCAGCTGCATACTAGCGAGTCGGGACGAGAGATTACAAGTGTAGAAACTGAAATTGCCGGGGAGCGGCATTGGTTTGCAGGTAATATTGTGGTTGTTGCCTGTGGCTCGATCAACTCGGCTGTTTTGCTATTACAGTCTGCTAATGACCAGCATCCTAATGGATTGGCAAACAGCTCCGATCAGGTAGGGCGGAATTTCATGAAACAACTGGAAACCGCGATAGTTTCCATACATCTAGAGATAAATCGCGCTAGCTTTCAAAAAACGATCGCCGTCAACGACTTTTACTGGGGAGAGCCAGATTTTGCTTATCCGATGGGTATGGTGCAGAATACTGGGAATGTGCTAGCAGATATGATTCCCGCAGAGGCTCCGCCGCTGATGGCTCCATTTATCAAATTGATTCCTGAGTATGAACGCCATTTGCTTGCGGAGCGCTCAGTTGGCTGGTGGTTGCAGACAGAGGACTTACCAGACTCAAATAATCGGATTCGTCTAGTGGGTGATCAGATTCACGTTGACTATACACTGAACAATACCGAAGCAAGCGATCGCTTGATCCATCGTTGGACATCTGTACTCAAGTCAATCCCTCACTCTGCTAAACACGTCTTACCATTTAGCATTTATCCCCGGACTCAGATACCAGAACAAGCAGTTGCTCATCAATGTGGTACTTGTCGATTTGGCACAGATCCCAAAACCTCAGTCCTTGACCTCAATTGCCGTACCCATGATGTTGATAATCTCTACGTGGTAGATAGTAGTTTCTTTCCGTCAAATTCTGGTGCTAACCCCACGCTCACGATTATGGCAAATGCATTGCGCGTTGGCGACCGCATAGCTGAACAATTAAAGTAGATAGATACTATTGGTTGGACTAGAAGGCTTTGCCCTATGGTTTCTGATATATCTTAGCCGGAAGTAATTCCATGCTTATCCATGCAAACACTCACCGAATTTTAGATTTTGGATTTTGGATTGAATCGGACTTGCATTCAAAATTTAATGCATGTTTGAGAGCAAGCGAATTTAAACGCGAGAATAATTCTAAAATCGTTCGATTGAGCGCTCACAACGTTCGCGTAGCGTTCTGCAGGAAAGTCTAAAATCCTTGCATTAATTGACTTGCCTCTGACTTGATTGCTCTTTTCAATCTAAAATCTCAAATCCAAAATCCAAAATTGCTTGACAAATCCAATAGTTTTAAGGAGACACAAATAATGAATGACGAACAATCTACTAACAACCCGCAAAATGAAATTCAAACTACCCCAAATACTCATCCCATTGCGACAGGATTGGGAGCAGCAGGAGTTGGTGTGGTAGGAGCCGCACTCGGTAGCTCAATTGGTGGTAAAATCGGTGCTGCTATTGGTGGAGTTGCAGGAGCAATTACTGGTAGCGTTGTAGGTAATCAGCTAGCAGAATATGTCGAGGAATTTACTGAGGAACTCCAGCCGATAATTGGATTGGGATTAGGAGCTAATCACAAACCAATTGAATTACCCCATCATTACACTTGGGAAGAACTACAGGCGCTATCAAAACCCCAAGGTGGAGAAATCCAAGCCACCTAAAGTAAGATTTTTCTTTGGCGTTCAATGCTGGTACGCTACAGTCAATCACACCCTGCGCCGAACACCCCTTGGCTGACCTTTGTAGCTTCACCGCACCAAGATTGATCTGTCTAGTTTTTTGCTGTATTGCTCTGTGATATCATGTCCGGCAAATTACTTGTGATATGTCGTTGCGAGTGGAACGTTCGCGGAGCGTCTCGTAGAGAAACAATCACAATTGTTCAACCGGACATGATCTGATAACTCGTTTCTGCCTGGCGTAGAAAAATTTCATCACCTTTTTTCACACTCTGCAACAGATAAATACTTGTCTGCCAACTGTGCCAGCCGCCGTCCCCGGTTTACATAAGCTTTGGTTTCCCCTCTTTGTGGATGCGATCGCGATCGCTCCCCCAAAAGCTTACAAGTATTAGAGCAGAAAGCCCACCAGCAAGACCTTGAAAGCCAAAAAAGATTTCCTCTTGCTCCTGAAACAAGCGATGTCTCTTGACTTGCCGTTGCTTCGTCTACGCCTTTCTTGTAATGGGCAATTGCACCCCCTTGTTATTTTCCAAAGAAGCACGGAGCAAACCTCTGTTAATGTGAGTAATGGCATTCTCTGAATTAAGTTCAATCGCTTTGGTCTGTCTCAAAAAGGAAAAACAGGCGCACGCAGCACAATCAGTTTAGTCACACTTTCGTCATAACTTTGTCAATAAAATGTAATTAAACCCTGATAATATAAATCTGCACATTTGAGGTTTTTATGTAACTGACTATCTGAGTTCATTTTGATTATGAGCGTTAGCTCTCTACAGTCAAGTATTCTCAAGTAAGATTTACTTAAATTCCTAGAAAATCTCGGATATTTTGAGCATTTAGAAATGCGTTATGAGTAAGCGATACCGCAATTCATTACTTTAGTTGTGACTGTCTAGATTGTCTAGATTTTTTGCGTTTATTACGTGGTACTGAAAATTTAGTGTATTAACCTTTGAAAGCATTTATTTTAATGAACACTCAAATGAAACCTCGTCTACTGAGCATAGGCTTGACATTATTAGCGATAGTAATGCTTGCCAGTTGTAGTAAAAAGCCTGAAGAGTCTGCTACTAGTACACCATCAACTCCAAGCGCAGTTGCGCCAGCTCAGTCTTCCGGTGATACTGCCACATCAACTTCCCCAAAGCCTGAAGAGTCTGCTAGCAGTATACCGTCAACTCCAAGTCCTATTTCGCAAGCTCAGGCTTCTGGTAACACAGCTACATCGACTGCCAGAAAGCGACCTGATCCTGCAAATAAAACCCCTATTTTAGCAGAAGCCGAAAAGCTAGGGGTTAAACCTCAAGGAAAAACTACTTGTCCGAGTGGCGAACCTGTTAAGGGCAAAATAACAAAGAACCGAGGCAACATATACCATATCGCCAAATCACCCAATTATGACCAAACCAAGCCCGATATCTGCTTCAAAGATGAAGCAACAGCAGAGAAAGCTGGCTTTCGTGCGCCTAAGTAAACAGTTTCAAAATTACCAATAGGAAAGAAAGTTTACACTCAAGTCATACTTCTATGCTACTTGAGTTTTGTCAGCTAACCAAGGCGATGCCAGCAGCTTTTAAAATCAATACTTCTGGGGGATAATTAGCGTAGGTGTAGCCCGCCGCAGGCATCGCTATTGGGGTAAGCATCAACAGAATTTGACAACCATTTGTGGACATTTCATTTTAAGCCAGGGGACAAGTTAGACCCCTGACATTCGCTAGAACCCCAAAAACAGCAACAAGTGTGGCAAACGGCATCGCCCAAAGCATCGACACTCTCTTTGATTTCAGTGCTCTACAATCAGTGGTGGGTTCAAAGCAAGCACTGATTGCAATTTTTAATTAATAATTTTTAATTTTGAGAAGCGACTTGACACTAGTTGCTTTGGGACTGAACTTAATCTCAAAAAGATTGAACTGAGTGGCTAATAGAATTATGCCTTTGATATTCAATCCGCACTTGTTTAACGTCAATTTGCTTAGACTCGGAAAACACAAGTTGCTTTACTTGGTATAATTCTAAACTTTCAAACTGTTTAAGTTCTGAGTTTGATAATGGCCAAGGTGGGCCATTCGGTTCAACTTCTGTCTCTCGAAGATGAGTAATCAGCAACAGTGTTCCACCTAAAGCAACGACAGTGGCAACTGAGGAAATAACTGAAGAACGCACATTCAAAGGTAGAGCTTGAATATTACGACATTCAAAAACAAAGTCAAAGGCTTGATGCCATTGTAAGGGAATTGCTAATAAATCTGCAACTACATATTTGACAGTCGAATCTGGAAATCGCTCTTGACACCAGGCGATCGCACTTTGAGAAATATCAAAGGCAGTAACTTCAAACCCCAGATTTGCTAAAGCTTCGGCATCATCTCCCAAGCCACAACCAATTACTAATGCCTTTTGCTGTGAGGCGAATGGTTCATGATTCATCAACCAATCTTGCAGATAAGGATGAGGAGCTAACTTAGCCCAAGGAATTTGTGCTGCATCCCCTTTAGCTTTGGCATATAAAACTTCAAACCATGCCGATGGTTCTGATTTTTGTAAAGCTTCTGTGGCTAACTGTTTAACAAAAAGCTGTAAATTCTCCGGTTGCTGTTCAAACATAAAAACTGATACTACTCTCCTATCAAAATCTCAATATCTTGTGGGGTGGGCAACATGAGCGCCCTGATTATGCAATTTGAATGCTGATTAGCTTACTATAGCGCTTCTCAGTTGGGGAATGGCAACGTGTGCATGAACTAACCTAGAGTCGCAATAGTTTAGAGCCGTTTGTAGTGATTAGTGGCTCTACAGTGGCTTGAAACCCAATTAAAAGTTACGATTATTCAGAAACTGGAAAATATGTTGAGATGTAATTTGAGGCTGTTCAAGTTGAGGCGCATGACCGCAATTCTTGAGCTTTATTAGTTGAGAATTGGCAATGGATTGCTGAAATTTTTCTGCATCTTCAGGTGGGAGCATACCATCAGCTTCTCCCCATAAAATCAGTGTTGGTTTGTCAACTAGGACAATTCTATTTGCCAAGTCACTATAACCACCAGTTTTGACATAAGAAATCATGGCATCATGCCAACCAGGCATTTCTTGGTGTAGCATCGCGCACTGAATAGCCAAAAGTATTTTGGGATTAAAGCTAGCTAAAACAGTACCTAAATTTAATGCCAAAATGTGGCGTTGATGGAGGTATTCTACAGCAAAGAAGTCAAAAGGAGGAAACAAGTATTTGCTGAATGTGGGAGCGCAAGTGTAACCTAAACTATTAATCAATACTAGCGATTCCACAATTTGAGGATAAGTGAGAGTAAACTCAATTGCAGCTGCACCTCCCATTGATGCACCGACTAGTATGATCGGTCTATTGATTAAAGTTTTCCAAAAGTTGTAAAGGTGAATTTTGATTGCAGTTGGGCTGTAGGTTAGTTCTTTTTGCCTTTGTGTAAAGCCAAAACCTAACAAATCTACTGCCCATGTTTCATTTTGAGTGGCAAGTAACGGTAACAGAAGACGGAACTCTAGGATGGAACTGTCGAAGCCGTGCAGCAGCAGAATTGGTGTTTCTCCCCTACCTTTGTGAATGTAGGTTGTGAGGATTGGATGTTGACTCAGGGGGGTTGCAAGGGCAATTCTCTGAATACTTTGGACGAAAGCGATCGCTTTTGGATCTGTCAGTTGATTAACTTGTGATGGGAGAAAATTAGGAAACATTGGTATTCACTCCAAACTAATTTTCTATAACCTATCTAGCGGATTGGACTGTTGCAATTGACCAGCACTGCTGTCTCTTCCCTTAACTAGGATGTGAAGAGTTAACTTGACTTGAATTTCGGGAATTATCATAGTAACCGCCAAAATCTATATAAAACAACATTCAGGCAAGTAATAATGTTTAAATTAATTGCTCGTATCCCGGACTATAATATCGCCAGTTTAATTTATGAAGCTACAGCCACAGTAATTTATCGAGCATACTCCAAGGCTAACGGAGATTCAGTTGTGATCAAACTGCTGAAAGCAGAGTATCCTACTGTCAAAGAGATTGCTCAGATCAAGCACGAATACGAAATTATCCAAAACCTGAATATTGCAGGTGTAATCAAAACCCACAAATTAATCAATTACGACAATGGCTACAGTAACGGAATAGCAATGGTTTTAGAAGATTTTGGCGGAGAATCCTTAAAAGATCAGATATCTAGTACAGAGTTTGAACTGACAAAATTTCTTAACATCGCCGGTCAAATTACTGAAACATTGGGTGAGTTACATAGCCACCACATTATTCATAAGGATGTTAAGCCTGAAAATATTCTTTATAACCCCAATACCGAAAAAATCAAACTGATTGACTTCAGCATTGCTTCACTGCTGTCAAAAGAAAGCCCAGAAATCACTAGCCTTAATCTCCTAGAAGGAACACTGGCTTATATGTCGCCAGAGCAAACCGGACGCATCAACCGAACCTTAGATTATCGTACAGATTTTTACTCATTAGGTGTGAGTTTCTACGAAATGCTGACAGGTCGGCTCCCCTTCCACAATGCTCAAGACCCAATGGAGTTGGTGCATTGTCACATTGCGAAAATTCCAGTTGCTCCTCATGAGATTAATCCTAATATACCACTGGGAATCTCTGCGATCGCCATGAAGCTCCTGAGCAAAACTGCTGAAGACCGTTATCAAAGTGCTTACGGGTTAAAGGCTGACCTAGAGGAAGCAGCGATACAACTGCAAACAAAAGGAAGCATTGACCTTTTTAACTTAGGTGAGCAGGATTTTTCGCATCAATTCCAAATAGCTCAAAAACTTTATGGTCGGGAAGTAGAAGTGGCGGCTCTTATGGCTGCCTTCGAGAAAGTTAGCCTTGGTTCGAGTGAAGTTGTGTTAGTAGGAGGATACTCAGGTATTGGCAAATCCTCCCTGGTTAACGAAGTTCATAAACCGATTGTCCGGCAACGAGGTTACTTTATCGGTGGCAAATTTGACCAACTCAAGCGAGATATTCCTTATGCTTCTTTGATTCAGGCATTTCGAGAATTGATGCGGCAACTGTTAACTGAAAGCCAAGCCAGAGTTGAAGTTTGGAAAAATAAATTGCTACAAGCATTGGGCGTTAACGGTCAGGTGATTATTGATGTTATCCCAGAAGTAGAACTGATTATTGGGCAGCAAGCGCCTGTACCACAGTTGGGGGTTGCTGAGTCTCAAAACCGTTTTAATCGGGTGTTTAAGCAATTTATCCATGCCTTTACTGCTGCGGATCATCCCTTAGTACTGTTTTTAGATGACCTGCAATGGGCAGATGCTGCCTCTTTGAAGCTGGTTGAGAATTTGATGACTGACCTAGAAAGCCAGTATTTATTAATGATTGGGGCTTATCGAGATAACGAAGTTAGTCCCACCCATCCGCTGATACTAATGCTAGAGGCAATTCAAGCATCTGGGGCAACCGTTGAAGAGTTGCTCTTGAAGCCATTAGCAGCACCTCATATTACTCAATTGCTTACTGACACGTTCAATTGTGAATCATCTCAGGCAGAACCTTTAGCTGATTTGCTACTTCAAAAAACCCAAGGTAATCCCTTTTTCTTGACTCAGTTACTTAAAGTACTGCATCAAGATAATCTCTTGACGTTTGATTATCGTTCAGGTTTCTGGCAGTGGGATCTCAACAAAATTCAGTCACAAGCTCTGACCGATAATGTAGTTGATTTAATGGTGAATAAAATTCAGAGATTGTCAGAACCAACGCAGCAAGTTTTACAATTAGCTGCTTGTGTTGGAAACCGTTTTAATCTTGAAATTTTAGCGTTAGTAAACGAGAAATCTGCATCAGAAACAGCAGTTGATTTATGGTCAGCTTTGCAAGCAGGACTAATTCTACCCTTGAGCGATACTTACAAAATTCCTCAATTGTTGAATCAGTCAGAGTTGGCAACATACTGTGAGATGGCAGTCCAAGTTGACTATAAGTTCTTGCATGATCGTGTTCAGCAAGCTGCCTATTCTTTAATTCCAGACGAGCAGCAACAGCAGGTACATCTGAAGATTGGAAAATTACTATTACACAATACTGAAAAATCCCACTTGGAAGAGCATATTTTTGAGATTGTTAACCATCTCAATGCTGGAGAATCATTAATTTTTGAACCAGATGAAAGATATGAAATGGCAGAATTAAATCTGAGAGCAGGTCAGCGAGCAAAATTATCTTCGGCGTTTGTAACTGCCCTAAAATTGCTAGTAACAGGGATGAGTTATCTGGCTGATAATAGCTGGCAAGATAAATATTTTTTGACATTAAGGTTATATCTACAAACTGGAGAAGCCGAATTTTTAAATGGTAAATATGAGCAAGCTTTACTGATTTTTGAGCAGACTTTCAGCCAGGTTAAAAATACTCTTGATATGTGTCAGGTGAATGAATATCGGATTATGTGTTATCGGATGAAGAATGATTTAAACTCCGCCTATGAAATTGGGTTAAACACCTTGGAGCTTTTAGGCTTGGAGTTTATAGCTTATCCTGATGATGCATATCTGTTGGAAAAACTTAATCAAACAAAGCAAGTTATTGGCGATCGCTCAACTTTTAGTCTCGCAGAACTACCGCAAATGCAAGACGAAGAGAAGTTAATGGCTCAACGCATCTTAAAAGAAGTCTGGCCCATTGCTTACTTTTTAGGATCTAAAGCTTTGCATGTCACATCGATGAATCTAACTCAGCTTTCGGTTCAATATGGTAACTCACCAATTTCGGTATTTGGCTATATGCTATATTCCTTCAATTTAGTATTTCAATATGGGGAGGTAGATTCAGGTTATGAGTTTGGTGAGCTTTCTCTCAGACTCCATAAAATCATGAGAACAAAAGAATTAGAAGCAAATATTTTGAATATGTGGGGAGGTTTAATTTGTCACTATAAAGAGCATATAACACAAGGCAAACCTTATTTATTAAAAGGATTTAATAGCGGTTTAGAAACAGGTTCTTATCAATGGTCTGGTTATTGTTCAGTTAATTTTTTGTGGCAATCGTTATTTGGAAATGAATCTTTAGAAAAAACAGCAGAAATAGCCGAAGATTTCATTCCTACTCTCCGCAAAATTGATAAAAATATGTTGAACTACCATCTGCTTGCTAGGGAAGCGATCGCTAACCTGACTAAGCCAGCAGGCAAGATTGACCAGCTTGTTGGAACTTGGGCAGATGAACGGCAAGTGCTAGAGTTTGCGTTGGCATCTTCAGATATGTTGACTGCATTTGTAGTTTACATTTATAAACTTGCGCTCTGTAACTGGTATGGAGAATATATCAAAGCTGTTGAGTATGCAGAGAATGCAGAAAAATTTGTCGCAGGAGCGCGGGGAATTTTTATCAACCCTGTCTTTTACTTTCACCAAAGTATTGCCTTGGCAGGAGCTTATGCGGAGGTAGATACAAAAACTCAATTGATTTATCTGCATCAACTAAATGTCAACCTAGAAAAATTCCAGCAATGGGCAATACATTGTCCAACCAATTATCAACACAAATCCCTGCTAATTCAAGCTGAAATAGCTCGGATTTATAAACAAGATTATCAGGCAATGGAACTGTATGACAAAGCGATCGCCTCTGCTGCCGAAAACGGTTATTTACAAAATGAAGCCTTGGCAAACGAACTCGCATTTCGATTTTACTTGGCGAAGGGAAGAAGAAACTTAGCCAAAGCTTATTTTACAGAAGCCCGCTATCGCTATCTGAAGTGGGAAGCTATGGGCAAAGTCCGGCAACTAGACGAACAATATTCTCAATTTTTTACAGATACAGCAGGAGAAGCAACTCTTTGGGGCACTGCAATAAACCCAATCAGAGATATTTCTGAAGCTAAAACCCAAATTTTAGATTTAAGCACAGCGATTAAAGCATCCCAAGCACTGTCGAGTGAGATGGAGCTAAATCGGCTGCTGGAGAAGATGATGAGAATTGCGATCGAGAATGCTGGTGCCCAAATGGGTTATCTACTTGTAAAACAGGAGAACCAGTGGGTGATTGAAGCTGAGGGAAATACTGAAACAGATCAAGTTACAGTGCAATCATCTAGTCTGGTTCAAGTAAAGCATAAACTACCAGTTTTGCTAATTAACTATGTTGAAAGAACAAAAGAAAATTTGGTTTTAGACGATGCCAGAAATACAGAGTATTTTGCGAGTGATAATTATATTATTGCCAATCAACCTAAATCAGTTTTGTGTTCGCCTTTCGCCCATCAGGGTAAGCTAACTGGAGTTCTTTACCTGGAAAATAACCTTACCACCGGAGCCTTTACCGCAGAGCGACTACAGGTACTAAATTTCTTGACTTCGCAAGTTTCCATCTCTATAGAAAATGCTCGGCTCTACACAAATTTGCACATATACTCCCAGGAGTTAGAGATTTCGGAAACACAAGCGCGTGATAAAGCAAAGCAGCTAGAGCAGACACTCGATGAATTGAAGCTCACCCAGTCCCAGATGGTGCAAAGCGAAAAAATGTCTAGCCTGGGGCAGTTGGTGGCAGGCGTTGCTCACGAAATCAATAACCCAGTTAGCTTTATCTACGGCAACCTTACTTACGTCAATAATTATGTCAAAGACTTGATGACTGTAATACAACTTTATCAACAGCAAAACCAGAATTTACCACCTAAAGTTCAAAATGAGATAGATGCTGTTGACTTAGATTTTTTGATCCAAGACTTACCTAAGCTGTTGGCTTCAATGAAAGTGGGAACTGAGCGGATTCGCCAGATTATATTATCTTTACGAAACTTTTCGCGCCTAGATGAAGCTGAAGTCAAAGCTGTTGATATCCATGAGGGTATTGATAGCACCTTAATGATTTTGCAAAATCGGCTCAAACCCGAACCAAATTGGCCGGCAATTCAGGTAATACAGGAGTATGGCAACCTGCCACGTGTAGAGTGCTACCCTGGGCAACTGAATCAGGTATTTATGAACCTGATCGCTAATTCGATTGACTCTTTGGAAGAATTTAACAAACATCGGACTGACACCGAGGGAACACCTCAGTCAGGCATTATTACAATTCGTACTACTGTTGAAGCTGATCTTGCTGTCATTCGCATTGCTGACAATGGTCCTGGTATCTGTGAAAATGTGCGGCGGCAACTCTTCACACCCTTTTTTACTACCAAACCTATCGGTAAAGGCACTGGTCTAGGGCTATCTATTAGTTACCAAATTGTGACCAATAAACATCGAGGAAAGTTGGAGTGTGTATCGGTTTTAGGAGAAGGGGCTGAATTTATTATCTCTATCCCCTTCAGGCAAAGCTAGAAGCAAGAAGTGTCTAATTTACAATACAAATATTGCCGTCAGTCATCCTGACTTTTCACCAGATGTGGATTCATGTCATTTTGAGGCTTTCTCAATCCCAATACGCTTGGGTTAAGGTTAAAACTCTTTGTCAAAGTCAATTTTTTTAACGTAGACGCATTCGCGGAGCGTCTGTCTGCGACACGCTGCGCGAACGTAGAGAAGCGGCTTGCCGCAGGCTACCACAGAGGCGCAGAGAAGCCAGTGCGCCCTTCTCCCTTGGCGTTAGCCTCTCCCTTTGGGAGAAGGGGAGACGCCAAGGGCGATAGCGCAGCGGTAGCGAGCCTGCGAGCGTCTGCGGTTAAGAGACTTGTACCCTTCCGGGGAAGCAAGTTACGCTCTTAGCGTTCCCGTAGGGTAGCAACTGGCGCGACACAGAGAGAAGGAAAAAATGCTTAACTCAAGCGTATTGTTCTCAATCCCTGATTTTTTCGTTAGCTATTTTTAATAATTTATCACTATTGAAAATAAGACTATCGAAAAAGCTAGGTTTTTTGGGGCTTGAGGACTTCCTGCGAAAAGTCAACTCGGCAGTTGTCGTTTAAACCTTGAGCAATCGCCCAAACCATTGAACCTCCCAAGAAGCCTACTGTGACAGGATCTTGAATTTACATCCGGATTACACAAGTACAAAGTAGTTTATGTATAAAAAAGAGATTGCTTTGTATGATTAATCAAATTGTCACTTTAGAATCTTGTTGGCATAGTTCTGTTCCCTGGGGAAAAGCCATGCCGCCATTAGCAGTCCAAATCCAAGAAATTGTCTTGTTATCAAATTCTGATATATCAGGCTACTGTTGTGGTGTCCAATGGGAAAGACAGAAATGGATTTATGCCATTGTCTGCTGTAGTGAAATACTCTACTTGCCTGAAGAAGAGTTTTTGGGAACAAAGCTAGTGCAAAAAGCCACAGTTCCTAGATCCGTTTTGGAATTAGGGGATATGGTGGAAGTTGATTTTGGTGAAAAACCAACACATCGGATTATTCAAGGGATTTTTTGCCTGAAAAACAACTGGCTTTATGCAGTAGAATGGCGTTCCCCAATTTTGTCAGAAATAGAATTGGCTCAAAGTAGAATTATCTGGCTAGCGGATGTGGATTTAGTAAAAGTGAACGGATGACTGTAAACAGCTTGAATTATAGCTGCGCGAACGACAAGCTCAGTGACTACCGTAGGCATCGCAGCTGAATTTGGGCAATTTTTTTATGCTGGTCTGTACTTAGTCATTCGATTTAACATCTATTTTACTTTCAATTCCTACTTCCTCTAAAGCAGGTTCTTCAAGCGTAAACTCATCAATAAGCGTAATTATCACTGCTGCCGCAGGCACTGCAAGCAGCAGACCAATAAATCCAAATAGCTTACCCATTACCAGAAATGTCACAATCACCATCACCGGATGGATATTAACTTGCTTACCCATCACCAAAGGCTGAACAATGTGGGCATCTATTTGATTCATTACTAAGAATAGTATCACTACAAATATTAGCTTTACTGGTGAAATGCTCAGTGCTACTAATGCTGGTAAAAAAGTTCCAATGATCGAACCAAAGTAAGGAATTATTTCAAATAAACCCGCAATAATCCCAAATGGCAGGGCTGAGGGAATCCCCAAAATCAAAAGTCCAAAGGTTGCTCCAGCACCCAGAAATATCATCGCTATCCCTGTGCCAAAAATCCAACCCCGCAATCTTATCTCGCAAGCCTTAAGGATTCGTTTAAATCGCTGATGATGTCGCCGAGGTACTAATCTTAAAATCCCTTTCACTAAGGAATTAGGATCGTAAGCCATGTAAAGCGCTAGAATTAACGTCGCTACCAACTCCACAGTTAAACTCAAAGCTTCACCTAAGAAAACTGGTACTCCACCCAGTAACTGTTCGGTCAAGTTCCGTAATTGTATTAGAGCTTGGGAAATGTCCGGAATAAAACTGAATTTCTGACGTAGGCGCTCAACATCTCCTGTCAACGTATTGAGATAAGTTGGTAATGTTTTTATTAATTTTTGAGACTCGAACGTCACACTAGGTAGCACTACAGTAGCTAATACTACAACAAATCCAACGATTAATCCAATTAGTAGCAGAACAGCAAGATCCTGTGATTTGACTAACTTTTGCAAAAACTCTAATAGCGTTCGCAAAATTAAAGCAATCAATGCTGCAACAACTAAAAGTTCTAATACTGGTAAAAGTTGGTATAGGATATAGAGTGCTAGAGCTACCATTACTGCCAATGGTGCGCCACGAGTTAACTGCGACCATCCATTGTCTGTATCATCATAATTCGCCATATTAGTTATTGTGCATCCGATATCTCTTTCATCTTGCTATTATCTGTTGAACAGACTCAACGGGTTGTACCTTCTAAAAATTTACTCAAATCTTTATTATTGATTGGACAGGTCTGATTCTATTAAAATCAAAAATCTAACTATTATATTCTCAGATAATTTTCTCGCCTAGAAAATAAATTACTATTGAGATTTTACCACTGGATCTTGCTTTAATTTTTTTCATAGCAAGAGCTTATCTAACAACTTGCTCAAGCAGCGAATCTTGGCACAATATTTAACAATAATCTTACTTTGTGGGTTGCCCAAAAATGCCAATTGTACTTAGCAAAAGACCAAAAAACAGATAAGCTCCAGGATCACTAGGTCTACTGCGCTAAACTATATGCCTATAACTGAGCATCAGTTGGGTTTTTTGGGTCATAACTCACCTTGAGCAAATCACCTACTTAGTTCATAAAAGAACCAGTAGTTGAAACGGATAATGGTTGGCGCGATCGCTCCTATTGGATAATACCTGTTTGTAGTGGCATAACTCTGACTTGGCCTGTGCAATGGTTAATTTTTCAAGGAGGTGAAGTGGTGGTAAGCATTGGGGGGCGTAATCTCAACTTTCACAGACGCTAATAAGTAATTGTTACTACTCAATTGCAACCGGATAATTGCGCTGTTCCCATTTACTGCTTTCAATCCAGAAAAAGGTAAAGCTGATTGGCTGTTGCTGGTTATCAGAAATAGAGATGTCTACAAAATTAACTCCTAACTTTGTGGAAGTAGAAGGTATATCTTGTACGGTTTGCCAATTATCCTGTGACCAGTGCAACTGAAAAGATGCTAAAGCTTGAATTCGCAGTGTATGACCTTTTTTAACTTTGTCTATTTGACGGTTAAACTTCCAAATTTCCAGTAATTTACACTCAGAACGATCGCCTAAATAGCGATTCCCCACCTCTGGAATAAAATCAAACACCTGACCATCATGATTTGACCGTAGCAGCTTGATGTACTCCGAATGTGCCCACATTAAAGGCATCGCAGAACCTGTTGGTTTTCCCAAATACATATGAATCTCAGGTCTATCTGCTTCATCCCCAACCTGTTCTGGCAGCAAACAAGTCTCTGAAGCAAATCCTTCCATCGCCTTGATATATGTTTTGACATCGCCACCAGCAGCTAATTCATAATGTCCTCGCTCTCCTGTCAAAAGAGGCCAAACACGTCCTTTACCCGAACCCGTATATGCATTGCCATCTTCTTGCTGTCCATAGCCGTCGTGGTTGTAACGATGCCAACAAGGCCCAACGGGTGTATCTACTTTTAAGACTGCATCAATTACTTTCACAGAATCAGCAATAATCGGGTCATCAGGTTTACGAATTCCGTAGCGCACCAATTGCAGAAACCCGCCATCAACAATTTCCTTCGCTGGAAATTCTGTTGGTTTACCAGGCGGTTGACTGCTGATCAAAATAGTTCCTTGGTTAGGATTTTCGTTGGGTTGAGGATTATTGATATCTGTAGGAGTAATCCGGATATAATGCCGTTTGATGCCAGCAACTAGGGTTCCTTCGGTGGTAACTGTCCAAGCTTCAATGTGAGATTCTAAAAAATCAGCGTATTCTTCGATGAATTGTGCTGTTGCTTGATCCCCACTTTTACGAGCAAATTGAGCAGCACAAATCAGGGCGGCAATATTAGATGCCAGTGTTGATGGTGAATAACCGCTGTTTTCTTCCCAGCGTTCTTGTTGCGTAGCAGGGCCGTGACGAATTAAATAACCCGCCGCCTGCAAAATCATCGGATAAATATCAAAATTTAAGCAATTCTTTTGTTGGTGTAATCGCCATGCCAGTAGAATCGGAAATGCCACTTCATCAAGCTGGATACCGTTCCAGTAGGGTGTGCCATCAACCCAAAAGTTCTGGGCAAAACCACCGTCCTCTTGTTGGCTAGTAGCAAGATAAATGAGCGATCGCACTGCTGTTTTCGTTTCTCCAGCAGCCACTAACCCTGAAACACTGCTGACTAGATCCCGCGTCCAGACAAGGTGATATCCTCCTTGGTCTTGGTCATTTTTAGCTTCACCCCAAGGGATGGCCAGGGATGCAATTAAAGCACCTGGATAGGTTTTGTCTTCATGGGCCAAAAGTTGACTAATACTGTTGTGATACAACTTCCCATCATCAAAGGAAATATTTTCTAATGAGTGGATGCCCTGGCGCGATCGCTTCCACTGTTCGTTGTATTGCTGCTTCTGCTGTTCAAAAGGAATATTCAGCGACTGAAATAGTGTGGAAATTGCATTGTGCAGATTGTTGCCAAATGCCAGTCCTAAAGTAAACTCATTATTATTATCTAGATTTAATTTTCCAGTTAAAGCAAGGTTGCCATCCACAGCACTGTCAAACTCCCAATCCATCTGGAAATTGTCAGCTAAATCTGTCCAACCATCACTTTTACCTACGTAGCCACAGGAAAGACGAGTAAAGGGAACTGTTGCACCCAACGCCAACCATGTTCCTCCTTTTTGAGCTATTAGAAGATGATGCCCGACGACTTCTATAGCGTAACCATTATTACCCATACCTCCGACTTCCAGATGCGGCGCACACAAAGCATATAACTGGAGTTGGGAAATAAACTCCCGCTCTCCTGTTAATTTTGTGTGCTGTAAAATACAGGCTAAATGCGGGTCGGCAATCACTTCCTTGATTACGGTATAACGCCCTTGTGGATCAGAATTAATAATCCGGTATCCTAAACCATGAGTCCACATCGGTTCCACTTTTGATTCGAGATGGCGTTTCTCTTCGTGGAAAAAGCTTTTCCCGTCAGAAATTAAGTACTGCAAATCCCGAATTTGGGGTTTGTCTACTGTGGGATGGTAGACTTCAGTCACAACACCGTTCCAGATAGTAAACCAAACTTTACTGGAAGTAGAATAAGCTGTTCCTACTCCATCTTTATTCGCCTGAGTCCATCGGGGATCAATGCCTGGTGAGCCAAAAGCCTCGCCTTGACCAATAATCTTTACCATAATTTATTGTTTTGAGTGTATTTTGAAAATGCTGTAGTTAATATTTATGTGATTAATAGTTTATTGAGAAGATTTACGAGTAGCAGCTAAGGACTTTGCTTCAATAAAAATTTGTTTTATTTCTGGGTGATGTTGGCGAAGTTTTGCTTCTAAGCTCTCCACAGTTAATGCTATTTCCTCACCTGTGAGATTTTTAGAAAACTGGATTTCTAAGTTTAGTAATACTTCCTGTGGAGCAAGCTGCATTGTTAAGATACGGATAACTTCTTGTACCCCTGGTTCTGTTTTTGACAAAGAACGAATATTGGTTATAGTTTGAGGATTAGCACTTTCACCAACTAATAATCCTTTACTTTCCTTAGCTAGCACTACTGCTACTATAGCCAAGATAATGCCAATAATAATAGAGGCAATACCATCAAAATAAATATTATTAAATAAATCTCCTAAGAAGATTCCGATCAAAGCAACGATTAAACCTAAAATGGCGGCAGAATCCTCAACTAATATTGTAAATACTGTAGGGTCTTTACTGTTTTTGATTGCTTGCCAGAAATTTTGCTTCCCCTTAGTCGGCAAAAACTCTTTTAAAGCCACAGTCCAAGAAAAACCCTCGAATAATATTGCTATACCCAACACAATATAATTCCACATTGGGTCTTTTAAAGGGCTGGGATTAATTAAATGAGTAATTCCTTCATAAATTGACATGCCGCCGCCAATGGCAAAGATCAGGATAGCAACGATGAAAGTCCAGAAGTAAAGTTCTTGGCCGTAACCAAACGGATGGCTATCATCAGCTGGCTTTTGGCTCATGCGAATTCCCAGCAAAAGTAACAGTTGATCGCCAGTATCTACTACCGAATGAATCCCCTCAGATATCATCGCAGAACTACCAGTAATGGCGGCGGCGATAAATTTAGTAATAGCGATCGCTAAGTTAGCACCCATCGCTGCAAAAATTTTTTTTCTAGATGAATCAGTTGCCATTAGGGTAAAAGGTGGGTGGAAATCTTAGTCCATAAATTCTTCTTTAACCTCTTATCTCTGTGTTCTCTGTGCCTCTGCGGTAAAATAAATTACTTTTTAACCGCAGAGGCACAGAGAGCGCTGAGAAAAACAATCTTATTTTATGAGTCACCTTGAAAGAGCTAGTACTAGGTAGGAGGCAGAAGAAGTTAGAGAACAATTCCTCTTTTTTTAACCATTCTCGGTAAACCCTGGATACAAGGTCATGCCACCATCTACAAACAGTGTTATCCCATTCACATAATCAGAGTCATCAGAAGCCAGCCAAACTGCTGCTTTGGCAATATCGTCTACATCACCAACCCGTTTTGCTGGAATTAGTTTTAGTAAATTTGCCTCTGCTTCTGGGGTATCCCAAGCTAATTTATTGATTGGGGTTTTAATTGCACCAGGAGCAATACTATTGACGCGAATTTTGTGGGGAGCAAGTTCTTGGGCAATACTTTGCATCATCATATTAATACCACCCTTACTAGTAGCATAATTAACGTGACCTGCCCAAGGAATTACTTGATGCACTGAACTCATGCAAATAATTTTACCTGCTGCAGCTGAAATGTCAGGTTTCACACCTCGACGCAAGAACTCCTTTGCAGCTTCTCGCGCACACAAGAATTGTCCTGTCAGGTTGATCCCAATCACCATGTTCCAATGGTCGAGGGTCATATCGATAAATGCTGAGTCCTTTTGAACACCCGAATTACTTACTAAAATATCAATAGTGCCAAATTCCTTCAGGGTTTGGCTGAACATCGCCTTTACCTCGTCTTCTTTGCTGACATCGGCTTGAATGGCGATCGCAACTCCATTAGCAGCTTTGATATCATTGACAATTTTTTGGGCTTGTTCAGCTTCCGAATGGTAGTTAACAACTACTGCTGCACCTGATGAAGCCAAATGGCGAGCTATAGCTTCACCAATCCCAGAACTAGCACCTGTCACCAGTGCTTTTTGACCTTTGAGCAGGTTAGGGGAATAGCTCATAATACTTTCTCAGAATTTATACTATGCATTTTTTGCAGAATTTGAGAACAGTTTATACTGAAAACCGATGATTGAGTCAAAATTGAACTAAGCTGTCGGACATTTTATGTTATATAGTATGTACAACTTTTTACATTAGTTACACATTTGCTTATGTGTTTAATTTTTTAGGGTTATTTGTGTGATTCTGGCATGACTTTAGAGGTTTGTAATAAAAAGCGCTTCTAACTGTTGGAGTAATAAATATCTCTACCTAAAGAGTTATAAAATTTTCATCACAATTTCCTGACTGGGTGAAATCTTTAAACCATGAAGTCAGTGGTGCGTTTTTCTTAACTAGGAGATAAATTTTCTGAGAATTGCAAATTTCTAATGTAGACTTATCTATACAATATTTTGGTTAATTTTCAGTACCCAATTACTAAGATTATTTATAAATCTATCAAAATGCATATATTTATGTGGAGATGATTTTTTTAATATAAAAATTAATAATATTTACAAAAATATAGTTAGCAAGAAGTCAATAATTTTTAATAGAAGTTCCCCTAAGACAGTAGCTTTTTGCTCTATCTTTTAGATATTCCTTGTTTAAAAATTCTAGATTTTTGGAAGTATTTGCATTAAAAATCTCCAAACAGTCAATACTGAATTTGATTTTTCCCAAAAATAAGTAATCACAGCGTCTAGATACCCCAAGGAAAAAGCGATGTTCGCCTTACCTCTGAATAGTCAGAATCTACCGTACCCTGACCCGATGCACCCGATCATCGTTCACTTTGTGATTGCGATGGTGTTTTTTTCTTTCTTTTGTGATGTTGTCGGCTATTTTACCCGCAATGTGCGTTTATTTGAGGTAAGTTTCTGGAATATGTTTGTTGCTGCGATCGCCATTTTTCTAGCGGTTATATTTGGTCAGTTTGAAGCGGGTTTAGCGAACATTAATGCATCTGTTCAGCCAACGCTGAATTATCATACTATATTGGGTTGGTCACTTGCGGCGATTGTTGCGGCGATCGCAGCTTGGCGTTTTGTGATTCGCAACCGCAGTCCCCACAGAGTACCACCTGCTTATTTAGGTGCGGCAATGTTTTTAATTTGTCTGGTGTTCGTGCAAGTGTATCTAGGAAGCAAACTGTTTTGGGTATACGGGCTGCATGTAGAGCCAGTTGTTGAAGCGATGAAGAAGGGAGTCTCGCCATGAACTCGCAGCTCATTGACCAGTTAGGATTGAAGCTGGGTGCTAACGGGCTACCCTACGAGATTCCAATACATCCGCAACTGGTGCATCTGACACTGGGTCTGTTTATTCTCGCCCTCCTCTTTGATCTAGCAGGCACATTTTTTCCTCTAGAAAAACCGATTTTAAAATTTCTAGGTGTTCCTGCCGTCCGTGCAGGCTTGTTCGATGTTGGCTGGTATAATCTGCTGGCAGCGGCAACTATCACTTTTTTCACCATTGCAGCCGGATTTTTCGAGTTACTGCTAGCAAACCCAGCAGTCAATCAAAAAAGTGTTTGGGGTTTGAGCGCCCCTTTAACAATGCTTTTACATGGTTTGGGTGGCGTGTTGCTGTTGGGGATCATCGTGGCAATGACTGTGTGGAGAGGCTTACAGCGCTATCGCTGGCGCAAAGATTCACCAAGACAGGTGCAGTGGAGTTACTTGTTGCTAGGCATTGCGGTAATGGGCATTTTATATGTTCACGGAACATTGGGGGCGCAATTGGGAGAAGAGTTTGGGATTCACGTTACTGCTGCAAAATTGCTCCAAGAGAGCAGTAACCCAAATTTGCTGCCCAAATAATCAAACGAACGAGAAGCACTTTGACTTTATGTTTAGATTTTTAGAATATTTACTGATAGCTGGTTATATCGCAGTGCTGCTCGTTATCAGCCATTGGATTGGACAGCTAGCCTTCTCCTGGATGCCTCTTCAAGCCACCGCAGAAGCAAAAAAAGTAGATGATTTGTTTAGCTTCTTAGTTTCAATCGGAGCTTTCATCTTGCTTGGGCTTGTTGGCATGATGCTATATTCGGTACTTTTCTTTCGTGCCTCTAAGGAAGACTATAGCGAAGGACATCCTTCTAGAGGCGATGTGAGACTAGAAATTCTCTGGACAGCAACCCCAACTCTGCTGGTGTTGTGGATTGGTTTTCAAAGCTTCAATATTTATCAGCAATTAAATATTTTGGGTTTGGGACAAATCGTGCATTTGCATTTGCCCTTAGAATCGCAACCAGCTAACGCAGCAATAGTCAGCGACCTTCCTAAACCTGCTTCTGAAACTATTGATGTTTTCGCTAAACAGTGGGAATGGTCTTTCCGCTATCCAAATAATGTTACGAGTAATCAATTACACCTGATAGTGAATAGCAGCACCCGCCTAAATATGCACGCTCAGGATGTAATCCACGGTTTCTACGTCCCTGAATTCCGCTTAAAACAGGATATTGTCCCCAAACGCGACATTGACATTGTGCTAACCCCTATTCGCACAGGCAAATATAAGCTGAAAGATTCTCAATTCAGTGGTACTTACTTTGCTTTGATGGAGGCGGATGTATATGTTGAATCTGTTGAAGCATATAACCAGTGGTTCGCCCAAACGGCTAGCGAACCCACGGCTATAAAAAATCAGGCAGTGGCTGAACATATCCAAGCACCAAAGACATTATTCAAGAGCGGTTGGTACACTGTCGCACCCTCTCAACCAGCTGTAGCGAATCAAAGGAAGGTAAGTAATGACACATGACCTCAGTGAAGCGATCGCCGAGGATAGAGAGCCTCTTGATGGCTGGCGGCAATATCTCAGCTTCAGCACCGACCATAAGGTGATCGGTGTTCAGTACATGCTGATGACGTTTATTTTCTTCCTGATTGGCGGGCTGTTGGCGATGATCATTCGTGCCGAACTGCTCACCCCCGAATCAAATCTGGTTGACCGCCCCCTTTACAACGGCTTGTTCACCATGCACGGGACAATCATGATTTTCCTGTGGATTATCCCGTTTAATGCTGGTCTTTCTAACTACCTAGTGCCGTTAATGATTGGAGCGCGGGACATGGCGTTTCCTTTACTTAATGCCATCTCTTTTTGGATTCTTCCACCAGCAGGTATTTTGCTAATATCTAGCTTCTTCGTACCCAATGGTTCTGCACAGGCAGGTTGGTGGTCTTATCCACCAGTCAGTCTTCAGTTTCCGCCTGGTCAATTGATTAACGGTGAATTCATTTGGATCGTCAGTCTAGTATTGATCGGCATCTCTTCGATCATGGGGGCTGTCAACTTTGTGACTACCATCTTTTGGATGCGGGCACCAGGGATGACATTTTTTCGGATGCCTGTGTTCGTTTGGTCGGTTCTTAGCGCCCAGTTGTTGCAGCTGATTAATTTACCAGCCCTAACAGGTGCATTGATCCTACTGATGTTTGACCTCGCTTTCGGTACGCAATTCTTCAAACCTGAAGAGAATGGCGATCCGATCATCTATCAGCATTTATTCTGGTTCTACTCCCACCCAGCAGTTTATATCATGGCACTACCAGCCTTCGGTATTTTTGCGGAGGTGATCCCAGCTTTTTCGCGCAATCCCCTGTTTGGCTATCGGTCAGTTGCGATCGCCTCCTTAGGTATCGCTTTTGTCAGCATCTTTGTTTGGGTGCATCACATGTTCACCAGTGCCACCCCTGGCTGGATGCGGATGACTTTCATGGCCACCTCAATGTTAGTTGCCATACCTACTGGTGTTAAGGCGTTCGCTTGGACTGCTACTATCTGGAAAAGCAAGCTGCATTTAGAAACACCAATGCTATTTGCTATGGGGGGTGCAGCCATGTTTATTTTCGGTGGCGTTACTGGTGTGATGCTGGCTGCAACGCCCTTTGATATTCACGTCAATAACACTTACTTTGTAGTTGGTCACTTCCATTACATCGTCTTCAACACGATCACGATGGCAATCTTCGCAGCCATTTATTATTGGTTTCCCAAAATAACTGGAAGAATGTACGCTGAGGGCTGGGGCAAGCTGCATTTCTGGCTGACCTTTATCCCTGCTAATATTACCTTCTTCTCCATGCACCCATTAGGTTTGCAAGGGATGCTGCGCCGAGTCTCTTCCTACGATCCACAATATCAAGGATGGAACGTCATCGCTAGTCTAGCGGCGTTCTTACTGGGAGTATCTACTCTGCCCTTTATTGCTAACATGGTAGGTTCATGGCTATACGGGCCGAGGGCAGTTGATAATCCTTGGCACGCTACCGGTCTGGAATGGACTACCTCTTCACCACCTCCGCGAGATAACTTTGCAGAGATCCCGATTGTGACAAGACCCCCTTATGACTACGGCGATCCCAAATACTCAGTAATACAAAATTCTGATAGTAGTGAGTAAAAAGTCAGGAGTTAAGAGTTATAGCAATTCTCTAAAATATGGCAACAGATTCAAACCCAAAAATCCAGATGAAATCTGAATTTATTAATTACGAATTACGTTAGCGTAGCGTAAAGCCTTCTCTTCTTAGGCTGCGCCAACGCTTAGAGCGAGTATTCGTTCGCTTTTAGCGTTTTGTAGAGAGCGTCATTACGAATCACAAATTTGTATTATGCAACCTCGTCCCATTCATCTAGATGAAAGTCCGATCCGTTTTGAAAACTGGCGGCGACGCCTACCAAATTGGTTGCAGCGCTTCCTACCAAGTGGTGGTGGAAGTCATGAAGATCATCATGGTAAAGGGATGTTCGGGTTTACCGTGTTCCTGCTGTCAGAGAGCATCATCTTTTTGAGTTTTATCTTTACATATGTTGCTCTGCGATTAACGACATCTAATTGGCTACCACCTGGAATTTCCGGGCCGAAATTATCTACTTTTGTGATTATTAACACGGTGATTCTGCTTTCCAGTAGCTTTGTCATTCAACCAGCAGAAAATGCTCTCAGACGTAACAAACTAAAGAAATTTCGCTGGCTGTGGCTGATGACAATTGTCATGGGAAGCTACTTCTTAATTGCTCAAATAATTGAATGGAAAAACCTCGACTTCAAGCTGACTACGGGACTAGTTGGTTCTACATTCTACCTGCTGACAGGCTTCCACGGTCTGCACATTCTTGCAGGTGTTGTTCTCCAGATCATCATGCTTGTCCGCTCATTCATTCCAGGTAACTATAACAAAACTCACTTTGGTGTGAGTGCAGCTACTTTATTTTGGCACTTTGTTGATGTAGTTTGGGTGTTCTTATTTTCACTTCTCTACATTTGGCAAGCATAAAAACATTCAGAAATTAAGTCTTTTAAGGAGTAGTTTGATGAATTTATTATTGCAAGAATTACCAGCGTCAGAGCTAGCGCCAAAAACAGTTCAATCAAGTCAGCCACCAAATACAGCCCAAGAAGATCCATTAATTGCACACAATTTACAGAAAGGGCAGTATGTTGGGATTATCGGGCTAGCGATCGCCTTGATTGCTGCTGTGGGATTTTTTAGTCGCCGAGTTGAATATGCTATTGCATTCGCTGTGTTCCTTAGCCTTCTTTTGATTGCTTTCTTTATACTCATCTAGTAGAAGCCCTGATTAATTAAACATCCTACTTTCACAATATTTGGAAGAGATTCTATGAACAGCCCAGTTTATCAAACTGTGATTATCGGTGGTGGCTTTACGGGACTATTTACAGCCTTACACCTAGCTCACGAATATTATCCTCGCTCTGTGATCTTGATTGATAAAAACGAGCGCTTTTGCTTTAAGCCATTACTCTATGAATATTTTGATGGCGAGATGGATACTTTCCAAGTAGTCCCACGTTTTTCGGAATTACTTAAAGGTAGTGGTGTCATCTTTGTTCAAGATACAGTGCAGTCGATAGACTTGGAGCAAAAAGCAGTCAAATTAACTTCCGGAAACTCCTACAACTACAGCAATTTAGTATTAGCTTTGGGTAGCGTTACTACCTATCATCAAGTTGAGGGAGCCAAAGAAAATGCCTTTGCTTTCTGGACGCAAGAAGATGCGATCGCTCTGGAGCGACATTTACGCGATTGTTTACATAAAGCACTGCAAACCGATGATTTAGAACAACGCCGGAAACTCTTAACAGTAGTTGTAGTTGGCGGTGGTGCTACCGGCGTAGAAATGACATCAACTTTAGCTGATTTCCTTCCACATTGGTATAGCGCTTTAGGAGGCAATTCTGATGAAATCCGTGTGATTTTACTCAATCATGGCCAAAAAATCCTTGATGGCGATATTAATGATCCACTCCGCCCAATTGCTGAGAAAGAATTCCAAAAACGCACTGTACCAATTGAAATGGTCACAGGAGCAGAAGCCACTGCTATTCGTCCGAACGCAGTTGAATATAAGCGAAATCAGCAAATCGAGACATTAGCAACACATACTACAGTCTGGACAGCTGGCACTTCCACCCATCCACTGATTAAAGATTTGGCAATTCCCAAAGAACATCGGGATCATTATGGTCGTCTTCTAGTCACTTCCACTATGCAACTGCTCGACTTTCCAGAAGTTTTTGCAGGCGGTGACTGTACAGCAGTTCAGGATAATTTGCAACCACCTACAGCCCAAGTTGCTTATCAACAAGGGGCTAATATTGCCAGTAATTTGAAAGCATTAGCGTTGGGAGAAGAACTCAAACCTGTTAAGATTAATGTCCGGGGAACCCTTTTGAAATTGGGGGTAAATGATGCTGCTGCTAACTTATTTAATACTTTTGAAGTTGTAGGTGAACCTGCACATTTAATCCGTCAAGCCACTTATTTAACGCTATTGCCAACAGCAATTCATGATTTCAAAGCCACAACTGAATGGGTAGATGAAAATATTTTTCACCATCACCTCGATCCTCAAGATGTAGGAAAAAAAGTGGTGCAAGCAGTGGAATTAGTTGGTGCTGGACTTGTGGGCGCTTTAGTTGCCAGAAAATTATTGAAAATGTTGGGAGACGAAGATAAAAGGGACTAGGGGCTGAGGAAAAGGGAAAGGGGAAAAGGAGCCTTATTGATGAATACACCTACTCATACCAATGTACAAGTACAAAGAATTCGAGCCATTGGATTAACGGTGACAAACTGCGATCGCTCTTTGGATTTCTATACGCAAGCACTCAGTTTTGAACTGGTTTCCGATATCACTGTTGAAGGACAAGATTACAGTGACCTGCAAGATGTGACTGGGGCAAAAATTCGCATTGTTACCTTGCGACTTGGAAATGAACTAATCGAGTTGATGGAGTATCTCAATATTAAAGGAAAACCCATCCCCAGCGATTCACAAAGCAATGACCTGTGGTTTCAACATCTGGCAATTGTGGTGAGTGATCTAGATCGCGCCTATGCACAAGTGCGTTCATTTCCCATTCAACCCATTTCAATTGCTCCCCAGACAATACCACCTGATAATGAAGCATCTGCTGGTGTCCGCGCCTTTAAATTTAAAGACCCTGATGGTCATGATTTAGAGTTAATTTGGTTTCCTTCTGATAAAGGACAAGATAAATGGCATCAAAATAGTAATCGCTTGTTTTTGGGAATTGATCATAGTGCGATCGCCATTTCTAACACCGAGCAGAGTCTAAAATTTTACCGTGACCTTCTGGGAATGCAGGTCGATAGCCGCAGTCTTAACAGCGGTGAAACACAAGCTCGGATGGATGATTTACCAGGGGCCGAAGTCCAAATTACAGGTTTGCGACCTGCTCAAAACGGCTTAGGCATTGAATTGCTGGACTATATTGTGCCTGGAAAAGGTCGTCCTATACCGAATGACTGGAAAAGCTGTGATATTGCGAAGATGCAAATTGAGCTTGTTGTCAATAACATTGAGCAGACGGTAGAGATCCTGCGGCAGAACGAGGTTCAGTTTGTGTCATCGCGGGTTGTGCAGTTTACTGATAGTTTATTACCTGATCAGCAAGGTTGTTTAGTTAAAGATCCGAATGGACACGCAATATTGCTAATTGCGGAATGATGTAAGTGAAATTATCGCTGCTGAAAGAAGTGCTTATTCTTAACTCTTCGAGAAAAATCTTTGCAATGTATAATCATCAAATTAGCGTGAAAATATTATCTTAAGTGCGATCGCGTCCTTTGCGTTTTTCTGCGATCGCCTTTCAATACATTTCGGATCAAAAAGACCCATTATTATGCAGAAGAACTCATCACCCAAACCAACAATTGAATACTGGCACGTCTGGACTGACGACGATGGTATAAGCCACCAGTCTCGTTGTCAAATTGAAGACTTCATCGAAAAAGGCATAGCCCCGGATACCTCACCGCAGTGGCTTTCCAATTTGAAACAGTCTGGTGCTACAATCACCTTTACTGTGCTACCCGTGGGATGGGTTGGTAACTGGCATGAAAACCCTAAGCCCCAGTGGATCATACCTTTGTCGGGACGCTGGTTTGTAGAGACTATGGACGGACAGCGAGTTGAGATGGGGGAAGGCGAAATTTCCTTTGGAGAAGATCAGGGTACGAAAGCAGACGCACAAGGTCATTTGGGTCACTTATCTGGAACAGTAGGCGATGCCCCAGCTGTTCTAATAATGGTGCAATTTGAAGAGACTCCGACTGTAGAGCAATCCTGTCGATTTAGGTAAGTGAGTTAGTAGCGTACAGCATTCACATAGATACTTGAGTTTGTAGCGTACAACATTCGCGGATGTGGCAAGCATTAAACAGGTAGACACCAAACAAAGCGCTATTTCGCAGTTTTTGACCCCATTTTTTCTCTTTGTGAGAAACCTGGGTGACCCACTTTACTCGAAAATATTGAAAATATTATTGATTTAGACGAGATGGCTTTACTAAATTAGTAGGTTGATTTTGTAACTTTTCAGTAGTGGGACTTAGACAAAAAGTAGCCAGAAAAAAGCCTCAAATCTATATGTAGAGAAACTTTAACATCGTTTTGCCTAGTTTCTTGATATATTTGGGTTTCAAGCATTTTTGAGCATTTGGTGTACTTTCCTTGCCCTGTATGAGGTTGAGGCTTGTTTATGCCTCAAAAATGTTTAAGTCCCGTTAAGAGACTTGTACCCCTCCGGGGAAGCAAGCTACGCTCTTAGCGTTCCCGTAGGGTAGCAACTGGCGCGACACGGAGAAATAAGAGTTTCTGAGAGTTCTTGCCTAAGTCCTAATAATAATTGAAGCCACATCGATAACTACTAACCTTCGGATTATTGAATAAATACACCGTGCAAATGTATCGTGTGTTCGCGCAGCATCTCCAAGAGTTGTGCGGGCTATTCGGCGTCGCTAATAATCATACCCAATGCCCAATTTAAAGTGTCAGTGTTTCCCAATCTAAATCTGATGCTATTTGAGCAAGTTTATCTAAATCAGTCAGGTTATCTAAATAGGGCAAGCAGCCTAAAACTGGCGTGTTAGTGAGTGATTGAATCAATTGATATGGTGTCCAGTCGGCTATTTCTGCATCTGTTCGTCTTTGTACACAATTCAGAACAATGCCTTTAAGATTGACGCGCGATTGTCTAGCTAATGCCACATTCGCCACTGCTTGAGCGATCGCACCTAATCTGACTGGCACTACTAATAGTGTTGGTAAACGCCATTCTGCCGCTAAATCGGCTACTGTTAATTCCTCAGTTACTGGCGAACCTAACCCTCCTAAGGCTTCTACAAGCACAAAATCACGATGCGATCGCAACTTAGACAAAGCTTGCCACACAAGTGCTAGATCTACTCGGCGATTTTCCCGTGCTGCTGCTATGGGAGGGGCTAAAGGTGCTTGAAAGTACAAAGGTGTAATTTCTTCTGGAGATTGTTCTAGCGCAAATAACTTTTGATACCACTCGCGATCGCCAATCCCCGATTGAATCGGTTTCATGATTCCCCAGCTACGCTGCGGGTAATATTTTTGGCAATAGGCTGCTAATGCTGTTGTTAAAACAGTTTTACCAGCTTCGGTATCAGTTCCAGTAATCAGTAGTGTGTTTAACATTAATTTCTTTGGCCAGAAAATGGTTGTGTTCCATCAGCTGGCGGAAAAGTTGACGTTTCACCACTCGGAGGAAGTGGGGTAGGTGTTTGTGTAGGAAATGGCAGGGGTGTCTCTGTCGGAATTGGCAAGGGTGTCTCTGTCGGAATTGGCAGGGGTGTCTCTGTCGGAATTGGCAAGGGTGTCTCTGTCGGAATTGGCAAGGGTGTCTCTATCGGAATTGGCAGGGGTGTCTGTGTCGGAATTGGCAGGGGTGTCTCTGTAGGTGTTGGTTTGACTGGTTTTTCTAATGCAACATTGAGGTTGTAATTGCTTTCAGCAACTCCTGAAAGCAGTGTTAACTCAATAATATATCTACCAGTAACCAGCAATGTACCTTCATAGGATGTTACTTGCTGGACATTCTGGTCAATTGGTTGTTGATTGGGACTGAAGACTGTTAGCAAAACGCTGCTTCCTGGATCAATAAACGCAGTTAACTTGTCACCTTCCTGCCCAAAAAAAGTGTACCGGATTATTTGATTTGTTTTGAGAGTATCTTTAACCGTGGCTGTGTTATTAGATGCTCCCAGATTGAGCCGCCTACTAGATACAACAGGTTGATCGTTGGTGGGTGTGGGTGTGGATGTGAATGTAGTACCACCAGAAATCACTGGTGAAGGGAAATTTTGTGGAAGCGTCTTACTGGGTGATGGTTTTGACTGACTGCGGATGGAACTGACCAGTGCCCAAGAACCGAATCCAGCTATGATCACTACAGCAGTGCCAATTGCTGCGATCGCTAAAGGATTATCCAAGACTGAGCTAGTGGGACTTGGTGGAATCACAGGAGCGGGTTGTTTCTTCTTGGGCGAAGCTGCTGGTGGTACTTGGTTAGTCCGGCGACCAACAGCCATTGTTTGCAAGTTCGATACATTGGGGGTAGGGACACTGGGTTGAGCCAGAGATTGCAGTGCTTGGGATACATTAGCAGCACTTTGGTAGCGATCGCTCGGTATATGATTCAACATTCGATTCAAAACCTGAGCAAATCGTGGATTCACTCTTACCCACCGCTGCCAATTCCAAGTTAGTTGGTTTTCGTCAAATAAATCCTTTGGTTCTTTACCAGTCAGTAAAACAATTGCACTCACTGCTAATGCATACAAGTCACTACTAGGATAAGCTCCTCCTGTTTGCATTTGTTCACTGGGAGAGTAGCCTAATTTTCCCACAGTGGTTTCTGGCATTGCCCTCTCTGGCGATCGTAAACGCTCTGCCAGTTCCTTTACCACTCCAAAGTCAATTAACACAGGTTTAGCGTCACTATCTCGCAAAATAATATTTTCTGGCGAGATATCCCGGTGAATAATCCCTCGACTATGAATATGCTCTAAAACAGGCAACAACAACTGTATCAGCTGCAATACTTCAGGCTCTGTGAAGGTTTGACCAACAGCTTGACGTTCAGCCAGCAGAGTTCGGTACGTCTGACCTGCAACGTAGTCCTCCACCAAAAATAAGCGTTGGTCTTGCTCAAATCTTTCCCGGAATTTAGGCACTTGTGGGTGTTCGATTTGATATAAAATGGCAGCTTCTCGGTGAAAAAGCTCTTGTGCCTTCTCCCAAGCTAAAGCTGACCTTGCTGTTGAAATCAATTCCTTGATCGCACAAAGTTCGTTAAAGCGCCTCTGGTCTTCTGCCAGATAGGTTCTACCAAATCCTCCTTGTCCGAGAATTTGAATTATGCGGTAACGGTTTTGCAAGACAATGCCAACTTTAATGGGTGATTGCATGATCGATTGATTGAGTGTAGTAGCAATTGAGGAGGAAGTCACCCACAAAGATTGAGTCCAAGAGGCGACAGACAGTTACCTGCGGCAATATTCTACTATACTCAATGGGTACACCCCCACCAGAGCAAGGTTATTTCGTACTGCATAACTTAAGAGTCTCCAATCCCCAATTCAATTTTTCTTCTTGGCAAAACGATAGATTTTGAAATATGCAAAATTAACTTGAGAATCCAGATTATACAAATCACTCATCTGTTTTTGAATCAATCCTTTGGGAAATAGATGTTCACGATTAATTACAATCAAAACTATATCTGCACTATTTGTTAATTTTTCAATTTTTTCGGCAAAATTTTTATCAGTAATCCCCTTTCTTAACTGAGTCCCCAAAATCCTTCCATCCACACTTAGAGTGTCACCGTAGTATCTAAATAATCTGGGATTGCCAAATAAAAATAGAGATTGTGTAGAAGAGGAACGATTTTTTATAATGTAATGGATCGCAGAGCGGTAGTCATCTTTGCGATAGTCATTATTGAAGTAGTAGTTAAAAAGAGAATAAATATTCAGAACTATCAGAGATATGACAGCGATTTGAGCAAACTGAGACACCCCATAGCGCTTTGAGCTAATACCAGGTCTTTGACTCAAAGCTGATGGGATAAGCATGGCAAGTGGTAACCAAAGATAATAAGAATGACGCGGTACCCAATTAAATTTGGTAACTATAGCTAAGAGTAATCCTAGTAAAAATGACATGACAAAAACAGAAGCAAAAAAGTAATCAGGATGCTGCTTTCTGTTATTTTTTTTGTGCCTCAATAAAACTTTTATGAAAGCCAGAAAAATTACAGTACAGACAATCACCAATAAAAGTATGAGAGGCCAGTAACGAAGCATAACCTGTACTCTATCATCGCCGTGCAACTGCTCCATTGAAGGTCCATACGTTGTCCCCACTAAAATTCCATGTAATACAAAAATAATATTTTGAATTATGGGGAATCCCGATCGAGAAACTGAAATGCTTTCCGGATCAGTTGCTCCAGGTAAAGTAAAGTGATATAAAATTGAGGGTAAAGATAAAAACGCAGCCGGAAGCCACCATTGCAGCCATTGTCTGAAATTTCTATAGATGGCAATATGAGATAGACATAGAGCTATTGTGTAAAAGCAGAAGTTAATATTAGCAAAAATTCCTATGGCAGTAAAAATACTGAATAGCCATTTTGAAATACTTTGATTTCCTTCATTTTTAACTAATACCGTGCTGAAGAAATATAGTTGAAGTGAAGCTATAAACATTGCTAAGGCATAAATTCTTGCCTCTTGGCTATAATAAACACAGAAAGAACTGAATGTCAGGATTAGCAAAGACCAGAAAGCGTGCTTTTTTCCATATATCCGCAAAGCAGTAAAGAATATAACGATAGTTGAGCCAATTCCTAAAATAGCAGAGAGTGAGCGAAGGGCAAATTCACTTTCACCAAATACCTGACGCCACAAAAACAGAACTATAAAGTAAAGTGGTTGAAATTTATCACTATTTCCTATGTATCTTACTCTCGCAATGCTCTCTTGAAGTGTCGAGACATCAGAATTAATTAAGCTCAAACCCTCATCATACCAAAGACTCTGGTTTGACAGCATAAAAAAGCGGAGAAAAACACTTAAAATAATCACTATTAAAACAGAGAAATAATATCTTGACCATCTCTGATTTTGGATTCTTATCATAATTTTTTTTCCTCTGCATAATACTACAACAAGCACTGTCGCATAGCTGATTTAAATCCAACAATCGGCGTCTAAGCAAGCTATTGTTGCGCTTAAAAAGCGAAATCAGCTATCGCCTTATTCATCTGTGAAAAAACATGAATTTTCAGAAAGTACAATCCAATTTTTGGATTTATACATCTGCCTGTTGTCAAGAGATAATTTTAGTGCTTATTAGTAACTTTAGTCACCGGATTTTTTAAGCGATTTTTATATTGTTTAAATGCCTGATATATCATTTCATCATCTTGATAATCAGGTTTCCAACCAAGCTCATTTTCAGTTTTTGAGATATCAACAATATAGTTTTCGTCAGCAATCATAAATTGTTCTTCATACATCAGTGTTAGACCCAATCTATCAAGCAACTTCAGAATTTGCTTAATCAAACTACCTGAGGTTTTGATTAAAAAAGAATTTGATCTTACCCTCTTAATAAAGTTGCCTAAAAGTTCTTCGACACTCGGTGGATCTTTTGAGCCAAGATTGTATTCTTGGTTAGGAACTCCTTTATTTACAGCGAATCGAATAGCACTTACACAATCGAAAACAGAAACCATCTGATAATGGTTAGCGCCATTTCCAATCATCGGAACTGGCAAATTTTTATTGATTAAAAAAAATAATTTTCCTAAGACTCCCAACCTGCCTGGACCAATGATCAGCCGGGGTCTAAAAATTGTTATATTGATCCCTTTGTCTCGATATAATTTACATAAATCTTCTGCTTTTTTTTTGCTCTGACCATAAGGACCATAGGGTTTCCTGTCATGGTTTATATCTACAGGAAGCCTTTGTGGCTTGCCATAAACCATATCAGTACTAAAATATATTAGATTTCGGCTACCTTGTTTATTTAAATATTCCAATACGTTGGCAGTACCAACATAATTAACTTCTTCAAAATATTGTCGTCTATTTTGTCTTGGAATATTACGGTCATATTGCCTTGCGGCTAGATGATAAACTACATCGGTAGGCGTAAGTTTCAACGCTTCAAAGGCTTCTGGTTTAGTAATATCAAGTTTTATAAATGCTGCTTCTGGATAAATTGGTAGCTTGCTTTGGTGAATATCACAAACTATAACTTGTTTGCCTTGACTAATTAAATCTTCGGCTAAATACCTACCGACAAAACCATCTCCACCAAAAATTACATGTCTCATAAACTTGAACCTTTATTATTTAAGTTTACATTAAAAAAAAGCTAATACTTACAAAGAATCTACATTCACTTTTTTCTTAAGTTAATTATTTCTACACTCCGGACAGTTTTTCCAGCCTAAAACCAAACTTTTAAAAAATACCTAAGCCTAGCAGTATTCTGAGTTTGGATGAAATAAACACCACTGAATTTTGTCTGAATTTTGTCCGAAGTATTGCTATTTACCTTTTGGAAATGAAAACAACACCGAGGCAGATAAAGAATATGCCAGTAAGTTTATTAATAGATAGGGTTTCGTGAAAAATGGTATAACCTATAATTGCAGTAAGAATATAGCCGATACTTAGGAAGGGATAGGCAAAGCTTACCTCGACACGTGATAAAACTAGCAACCATAAAGCCACGCTAAACATATAGCATCCTAATCCAAGAATAATGAAAGGATTGCCTGCAACTTTAAATATAATTTGTCCAATATTAACTAAAGAAAAGTCAAAATACCCAACCATAAGCATGCCCTTTTTTAAGAATATTTGGGCCAAAGCATTTAAGCAGACACCGGACAGTATTAAAGGAATATAGTTCATAACAAGTACTGACAATAATTCTACAAGAAACTTTTATAGTCAACAGCAGCATCAAAATCCCAAATTTCGCTGCCATCGGGATAAGGCATTTGTACCCATTTGCTGGCGAGTCTTTCCCACCATCGGGGGGGATGGGGAAGTGTAGCAGATTGGATAGAATAACAACCAGAAAGCCATGCTCCCAAAACATCAGTATGTAAACTATCACCAATGACGACTACTTGTTTGGGTTGCAGCCGCATATAAGCAATTGCCTGACGAAATGCCCCGGGAAAAGGCTTCTTGGCTGGATTAATAGCCTGGATATCGAGACGATGTGACCAAAATTTGACGCGATAACGACGTTTCCCATTTGAGAGGATAAAAAATTGCAATCCGGCTAACTTTGCTTGTGTAATCCAATCTTCTGCCCAAGGAGAAACATAGCGGTCATCTTCCGAAACAATAGTGTTATCTAAATCGAGAATGATTCCTTTGATACCACTAGTTTTGATTTGGTCAATTTCGATCTGAGCCAGTATGTGGACATGTCGTGGGAGTATGTAGTGTTTTTCTATAACAGATGGTCGGCGCCACTTCCGTAAAAAAAATTTGAAGTTTTTCATCAGCGAAATTCTCGAAGATTATGCTGTTTTCCTATCAACCAAATTTAGTCGATTAGCCCTTGATGTTTGAGCCAGAGAATCGCAAAGCAAGTGATAATCCAACCGATAACGGTGACTAGGATAGGCAAGTCTCTCAATAAAATTTCTTCTGGTCGCTCACTGCGTCCACCTTGCTCAATAATGTCGTCATTGTAATTGGCAATCTCCTCAGGGTCACTCAGCAGTTGATAGCGAAAAATTCCATACAAAACAAATGGCAAAGTAAGTAGCATCCAAGAGGTGGACGCCCCATGTAGATTGGGACCCGCACTCCAAAGAGCATAGGTGACAACCGTGCCAGTAGTGACGACATTTTCCATGCGAGTCAGTAGCGGCAAGGAATAGTATTTGAGGACAGAGCGTGGCTTGTTGCCTCTAATTTGTGCTAACCGCAGTTCTGCTTTGCGCTTTTCAATACCCAAGAATAACGCCAGCATTGCAGTGCAAACTAAAAACCAAGCTGATAAAACAATGCTGGTGGCAGCAGCACCGGCGCAAGCTCGTAAAACAAATCCGGTTGCGATCGCCCCAATATCTAAAATCACCATCCGTTTGAGTTGCAAATTATAGGCGATCTGCAACAGGGCGTATGCAGTTATGGTTGCACCCAACTGCGGCGATCGCAACCACCCAAAAATCAAAGCACTACCTAATAGAACCAATGCCATCCCAGTAGCAATACGGGTGCTGACTAATCCGGCGGCAATTGATCGCTTACACTTTACAGGGTGCTGACGGTCAGATTCAACATCTACGATGTCATTGATTAAGTAGAAGCCACTTGATGCACAGCTAAATAATCCAAATGCCAATAGGCAGCCTACCAGAGATTGCAGATTGATGCTAAATGCAAACAATGGTGCTGCAAATACCACCAGGTTTTTTGTCCATTGTCGCGGTCGCATAGCAGCTAAATAGTACGCCGACTTTTTAGAACTACTTGCTATAGCAGTTAAAGATTTTTCTACTACTGAAGTACGCCGAGAGTCCATAAGTATGCCTGTCGCCTCTCTCTGTCAGGAGGATTAGATTGAACAACTTTCCCAGCTTTAATTAAAATTTTTCTTAGTAAAATTACTTATAAGTTTTTACCTAGCTGATATTACCTCTGTTGAGTAATGTTTTCCTATGAAAAAATATTTTTTTATAAAATCTTTATGTAGACTTTATTCAATCTTTATCTAAAAACTTATACGTAAGTAAATTCTCTCAAGTGTTCAAGTATTTTTTAGACATTTAGTCTTGGTTAGATATTTAAGTACTAAAATAATCAGCTACAATTTTAATACTTAGGCAGAAGTGTTACACTCTATATGAGAACAAACTTCAATATCATTTAAGTTATAAATATTTTACTGTCAGTGATGAATGAGGTAGTTAGCATAAGCTATCTAGCACACCAAAATCTTTGAGAGATTGGGTTATTTACCTCAACTGAAAAATTTTAACTATAGACCTAGTGGACGGTCTTGATGTCCGTTAAGCTATCAATAGTTTGCTTGCCAAAAAAATTAGATAGTTAGCGAATGATAATTTTATGGAAAAATGTTTAAATTTTGTATGGAATAGGATTTACGCACAAGCAACGGAAAATCGTAGACGCATTCGCGTAGCGTCTGTCTGCGACACGCTGCGCGAACGTAGAGAAGCGGCTTGCCGCAGGCTACCACAGAGTCCGCAGAGAAGCCAGTGCGCTCTTGCGGTTAAGAGACTTGTTCGCTCTTAGGGTTCCCGTAGGGTAGCAACTGGCGCGACACGGAGGAATAAGAGTTTGAGAGGTTTTTTGGGTAAGTCCTATGGAAGCTTTAACAAAACTCACAAATGTTTTTTTAGGCGATTTCTCGGTTAAATCTATTAAATCTGTAATGATAATATTGCTATGAATGCACATAGAGGATCTGCTGTGCTCAGTTCTGCAACTTTTAAAGTGCAACCATCTGCAACAGGACTGACCGATAATCATCGCCTGCGGCTGTTTTCTGGCTCTGCCAATCTACAACTGTCTCAAGAAGTCGCTCGTTATCTGGGTCTTGACTTGGGACCAATGATTCGTAAAAGATTTGCGGATGGAGAACTTTACGTTCAAATCCAAGAATCGATTCGGGGTTGTGATGTCTATTTAATCCAGCCATGTTGTCAACCCGTAAACGATCATTTAATGGAATTAATGATTATGGTTGACGCCTGTCGTCGAGCTTCTGCGCGACAGGTAACGGCAGTAATTCCCTATTATGGCTATGCCCGCGCCGATCGCAAAACGGCAGGACGAGAGTCAATAACCGCCAAGCTGGTTGCTAACTTGATCACTGAAGCAGGGGCCAACCGCGTTCTAGCAATGGATTTGCACTCGGCTCAGATTCAAGGCTATTTCGATATCCCCTTTGACCATGTTTATGGTTCACCAGTATTGCTAGATTATTTAGCAAGCAAACAACTGCCAGACGTTGTGGTTGTTTCCCCTGATGTTGGCGGTGTAGCACGAGCTAGGGCATTTGCGAAAAAACTGAATGACGCTCCACTGGCAATTATTGACAAACGTCGTCAGGCACATAATGTTGCAGAAGTGTTAAATGTCATCGGCGATGTTAAAGGCAAAACGGCAGTGTTGGTTGATGACATGATCGACACTGGGGGGACGATCGCAGAAGGGGCGCGATTACTGCGTGAAGAAGGAGCGCGTCAGGTATACGCTTGTGCAACTCATGCGGTGTTCTCTCCACCAGCGATGGAGCGGTTGTCTAGTGGTTTGTTTGAGGAAGTAATTATTACAAATACGATTCCCATACCAGAAAACAATCGTTTTCCACAACTAGTGGTGCTGTCAGTAGCTAATCTGTTAGGAGAAACCATCTGGCGGATTCATGAAGATACTTCAGTCAGTAGTATGTTCCGCTAGACTGTCATTTATGTTACATGAATAAATTACCCACAATAAAACAACCCCACCCCAACCCCTCCCCGCAAGCTAAGGTGTACACACAAGTCATCGAATTACCTTAAAACAAAAGAAAAACCTCATCCTGTCCTATCTTTAATCCCTGTTTTTACTAAGGAGAGGGACAGGTTTTGCACAGCAAAACCTGGGTGAGGTTTCTCAGGGGCTATGAAACTGAAACTTAACCGTATAATTGCCTCACTAAAGACTTGTGTGTACACCGTAGCCCTGCAAGCGGGGGATTAGGGGCAGAGAGACAAAACATAGCTGTGGCTCTTTGGGGTTCTTCGGGTTTAATAAGCAATCAAGCGGACATTATATTAGCTATTTTTCTACACCTAGATTTTCCTCAACATATAAAGATGCATCGGTGAGAAGTTAATATAATCATACTTTTGTCAACTAGGAATTATGCTGAAAATTTGGAAGAAGCATAGATATTAAGTTAACTCTTGTACTGAAGTTATGAGTCAAGAATGAATGATGCGTATGAAGATTAAGTGTAGGCGTAGCCCGCTGTAGGCATCGCCTGCTCAAAAATTGTGTTTCCAACCCCGATTTTTAGCGATAATTTAAGTACTATTGCTTATTAACAAATAGTATTTGACCTTAAACTCTCACGAATGATAAAGATGTGATCAGCTTAATGTCATAACTAGAAAAGTCAACAGGATAAAAAGATTTTGTTTTGATGTTTACTTAGGATGGCTTGTCTTAACACAACACCTTTAAGTGCAGTAGTAAAATGGATGCAGCACTGCCAAATTAGAATACTTTGATTCAGTTTGGACAATTTGCGTAAAGAGGACAAAGGGATGGTTACAACTCCTAAAAAAGTGATTTCAGTTTTACCTCTAGAAAATGGCGATCGCTTATCTCGCTGCGAATTTGAGCGTCGCTATCAGGCAATGCCGCATTTAAGAAAAGCTGAACTGGTTGAAGGAGTTGTGTATATCATGGCATCGCCATTGAGAATTAAAAGTCATGGGGAACCACATGGAGATTTGATCGGGTGGTTGTGGAACTATAAAACGGCAACGCCTGGCATTATTCTGGGAATTGAATCCACAGTGCGTTTAGATCCGGATAATGAACCACAGCCTGACGCCGTACTATTCATTCCGGGGAGACAGGCATTGATTAGTGAGGATGATTATATCCAAGGCGCACCCGAACTGGTGATAGAAGTGGCAGCAAGCAGTGCAGCCATCGATTTACATGATAAAAAACGCACCTATTGACGGAATGGAGTACAGGAGTATATTGTCTGGCGAACATTAGATAATCAGTTGGATTGGTTTAGGCTGCAAGCGGACGAATATGTTTCGCTACCAACTGATGAGCAGGGAATTATTCGCTCTCAGGTGTTTCCGGGGTTGTGGTTGCCAGTACCTGCCTTGCTGTCAGGAGAAATGGCAACAGTGTTATCTGTGTTACAAGCAGGTTTAGCTGCCACTGAACATCAAGAATTTATGCAAAAGTTGAATGAGAATATGGGAAATAGGAAACAGATATGTACTGAGTTTTTTCAAAAATCAAATAGGAGTCCTATATACAATATCTTCGCTAAAAAAAGAGTATGAAGAGAGGGGGCTAACTGCTTTAGGACGTATTCATCCCGTTTCCACCGGTGTTGAACGCTCGTAAGTTGGCAGAGGTATTGGTGTATATTTGAGATCGCTTCGGTGGTAGCTTCTTAAACGTCCAAAACGTCAATATTAAAAGGGGGGATGATGACCACAATCTCGAAAGACAATCAAGTTATCACGCTCATTAACGTCTTCACCGTCGAGCCGGAGAACCAACAAAGATTGGTCGAGATGCTCGTCGAGGCCACCGAAAAAACGATGAAGCATTTACCTGGCTTTGTCTCGGTCAATATTCATAAGAGTTCAGACGGAGTGCGAGTGACGAATTATGCCCAGTGGCGCACGCGTGAGGATTTCGAGGCGATGCAAAAGAACCCGGAAGCGACGGCGCACATGAAACCGATCATGGAGATAGCGAAGTTCGATGCTCATTTGTATGAGGTAGTGGAAAGTCTGTCGGTAGGCTAGCTGTCAGTCTTGAAGTGAGGTGGTTGCGCGTTTGCTCGAGACCGCCGCCTAACAACAGGTTGAACCCAACTGCGAGCCAGCAAGCCTGTTGTTGGCGCAGGGTCGTCGCAATTCAGGATTTGGTAGAACAGACCGGCTGTCAGCTGATATATTTACCACCCTATTCTCCTGACTTAAACAAAATTGAAAACTGTTGGTCTTGGCTTAAAAGCCGTATCCGCAAACAACTTGACAAGCTTGATTGTCTACGAGATACAATCGAGTTTGTTTTGAACCTAGTGTCCTAATTACCTTGGTGATTGCTATACATAAAGTATCTTGAAAAAATGGGAGTTCCTGTTTTTGAGGATTCTTTAGAATGTAATGAGTATGCAAAAGCTCTCTTGGAAAAGGCTAATAAAAAAGATGACTCCTTACCGATACAGCCAAACTCGAAGTAGTGAAAGCAGTTGCTCAGTATCTACAGGTTTGGTGATGTAGTCAGAAGCTCCAGCTTCGATGCACTTTTCCTTGTCGCCTGGCATGGCTTTGGCAGTTAAAGCAATTATTGGTAGTGAGCGAAACTGTTGTTGCTGGCGGATGGCGCGGGTGGTTTCGTAACCATCCATTTCCGGCATCATGATATCCATCAAAACTATATTAATGTCAGGGTTAGCTTGCAGCCTCTCTATGCCATCTCTACCATTTTCGGCAAACAGCACTTGCATTTGATAGCTTTCTAAAAAGCTGGTGACGGCAAAAATATTTCGCAGGTCATCATCTACAATCAAAATTTTCCGATTAGCCAGCACCGGGTCAGTTTGATGTAGTTGCTCTAGTATTTGACGCTTTGGTGGGGGCAAATTTGCTTGCACCCGATGCAAAAACAGGGCAGTTTCGTCTAACAACCGCTCTGGCGATCGCACATTTTTAATAATAATTGTCTCTGCTAGTCCCCGCAGTTGGGTTTCTTCTTGTCGACTGAGTTCTTTGCCAGTGTAGACGATGATCGGTAGTTTCAAAAGCCTGGGTTCAAGCTTTATCTGCTCAATTAGTGTAAACCCGCTCATATCGGGCAGACCGAGATCCAGTACCATACAATCAAAGTGATGCGATCGCAAAATTAACAGGGCTTCTGCCCCTGTACCTACTGCTGTACTCTGGACATCACCATTACCAATCAGTTCGATAATACTTTGGGCTTGTACGGGGTCATCTTCTACGATCAGGAGATTTTTTACCTGACGCTCAATAAACCCTTTAATCTCAGTCAATACCTGAGTTAGTGCTTCTGGAGAAACGGGTTTTTGGAGATAGGTAATCGCTCCTAGATGTAACCCCCGTTGCTGTCTTTCATCAACAGAAAGTATATGTACTGGTATATGTCTGGTGTCTGGTTTATGTTTGAGACGATCTAGCACCGTCCAACCATCCATCTCTGGCATATGGATATCTAGCATAATCGCATTCGGTTTAAACTGTTGCGCTAGTGCTAGACCTTGTTTACTCTGTAAGGAAACAATAGTTTTAAAGCCCTGCTCACGGGCCATATCTAGTAAAATACGGGCAAATTTATCGTCATCCTCGATAATCAGCAAAATGCGATCGCCTGGTTGAATTATTTCCCGGTCGTCTGGGATATCGTTGGGGAAGGTGCTAAGTACTTTCGCGGATGCAGAGATGTCCACAGTTGTGGGTCTGTTTTCGACTATTGGCACTTCTTTTATCTTGGATGCCGCACGGATGGAGGTGGCTGGCTCATGGGGTGGTGTAGTCAGAGTATTTTTTCCATTCCCTTCCTGTCGCTTGGGCAAGTAGAGGGTGAAGGTGCTTCCCACTCCTGGTTGGCTGACTAGTTCAATTCTTCCTCCCAACAGTTGAGCCAATTCGCGGCTAATGGACAAGCCCAAGCCAGTTCCCCCATACTTGCGGCTGGTTGTGCCATCTGCCTGCTGAAATGCCTCGAAAACAACCTTCTGTTTCTCGACTGGAATGCCTATGCCCGTGTCGCTAACTGCAAAAGCAATCATCGGATTATCAACTTCGCCTGCCTCAGTTGCGATGCCAATTTGTAACTTCACGCCTCCCTGTTCCGTAAACTTAAAGGCGTTAGCCAGTAGATTTTTCAGCACTTGTTGCAGACGTTTGGAGTCGTTAGAAATTGTTGGTGGTAACTGATCATCTAGTTCAACAGTAAAACTAAGTTTTTTATTCTGGGCAACTTGCCGGAAAGTCTGCTCTAGATATGTCTGCAAATCTACAAAAGCAATTTGCTCAATATCGAGAGTGATAGTACCCGACTCAATTTTTGCCAAATCTAGAATGTCATTGATCAACTCTAGCAAATCAGTCCCAGCCGAGTAGATAGTTCGGCTGTACTCAACCTGTTTGTCAGTCAAGTTGCTAAGAGAGTTATCTGCTAACAGCCTTGCTAAAATTAACAGGCTATTTAGCGGTGTCCGTAACTCGTGGGACATATTTGCGAGAAATTCTGACTTATATTTGGAAGACAAGGCCAGTTGTTCAGCTTTTTCTTCCAAAGACTGCCTCGCCCGCTCAACTTCGTAGTTCTTACGAGCAACTTCCCGATTTTGAACTTCTAACAATTCTGCCTTTTCTTCTAACTCCTCATTTAATTGTTGTAATTCCTCGTTAGACTGCTTGACAAGAAATTGTGATTCCTCCAACTCGTGCGCCTGTTCTTCTAGGCGCTGATTACTTTGCTGTAGTTCTTCTTGCTGGCTTTGCAATTCCTCTGTTAAAGTAACAGACTCTTCAAGTAGTTGCTGAGTTTGCAATTGTGAGGCGATGTTATTTAAAAATACACCCAAAATTTCACTCAATTGCTCTAAAAATGTCAGGTGCAACTTGTTAAAAGGTCCAAAAGAGGCAAGTTCAATTACGGCACTCACCTGCGTCTCAAACATTACAGGTAAGACAATAATATTTAGCGGTGGAGCTTCTCCTAAGCCGGAACTGATGCGGATATAGTCACTAGGAACTTCTGTTAGGAGGATTCTTTGTTTTTCTAGGGCAGATTGTCCCACCAATCCCTCGCCCAAACGAAACTGGTTTGCCAGATTTTTACGTTCTTTGTAAGCATAACTACTCAACAACTTCAGTATCGGCTGGTTGTCTATTGAGTCCATCAAATAAAAAACGCCCTGCGATGCTCCAACCAGTGGTGCTAGATTCGACAAGATCAGGCGAGACGCACTTTCTAGATTTCGGTGCCCTTGGAGCATCTGGGTAAATTCAGCCAAATTAGACTTTAGCCAATTTTGCTCGTCATTTCTTTGAGTTGTGCTTCGCAGATTAACGATCATCTGGTTGAAGATGCGCGTCAACACACCAATTTCATCCTGGCGATCGCTATCTGGTAAACTCACCGATAAATCCCCGTCCGCCATTTTTTCTGCTATACCAGAAACTCGCTTCAGCGGTACTGAGATATGTCTGGTCAGCACGAATCCAATTAAAGCTAAGATCAAAGAAAATAAAGGAATACTATAGACAATGCTGGCGATCGTTTTTTTAGAAGCAGCTTGTGCCTGATCAGAGCGCTGTTTGAGAAGTTTATTCTCCTCAGTTTTCATCGCCTGGATAACTTTGCGGATCTCAGTCATCAGTTGCTTGCCTCGGTCTGTCAGAACAACCTTTTGGGCAGCTTCAAAACCTTGGTTCTGACGCAAGTCAATGGTTTCCTTAAGTTCAGCCAGCTTTTGATCGATTAGTGACTGTAAAATATCAAGCCGATTCTGTTGGTTAGGGTTATCTGCTGTTAACCTCTGAAGTTCGTTAACTTTTTGATTCAGTACTTGAATGGCAGCGTTATAAGGTTCTAAATAGCGCTGTTCTCCAGTCATAATGTAACCACGTTGTCCAGTTTCAGCATTTGTCACTTGCAAGTTGAGGTCTTCAAGCTGACTTAATACCTGGTAGGTATGGTTTTCTTGACGCGAAGTTTCAATTAGCTCATTGGTGCTTTGGTAGGAGATTAGACCAATAGTGGTCAGAGTTGCCAAACTCAGGGCAAAACTAATTCCAATTTTGGTTCCAATCTTCAAACTTTTCAACATTCTTCCAGGCAGTTATTCCAATTATTTCTATTTTTGTCACTATTCTGATTATGTTTTAGCTATACAAATTTAGAATATTTCGTTTACATGTATATGCATAATCTTTTAGATACTAAATAATATTACTTTCTTTTTAACTAATATATATTTAATCTTTTTGTAACAAAATATATAGAATAATATTCATATTTAGTTTAACATTAAATCTTGAGAGAGGAGAATTTATTTCAAAATAAACAGCCACTTCATTTTTTAATTGAATCTTGTGGTATATAATTAAATACTTATTATTAGATTATAAATTTAACAACAGACTTTAACTAAAAAATGGTGGTTTTTATGAGTACAGTACTTGACCTCAAAATACCAAAATTCTGCAAAAGACAAAAGGTAGAATTTATCGGTGGATTGGGAACCATAATACAAGACTGTCTTAATTCTGGATACTGGTCGTATCTTGTAGAAATGGAAATGGGGTCAGAGCCAGAAATGGGTAAATTGGTTATGAAACTACAATTTTACTATTTGAAACAGATATTATCTTACTTCCAGACTAGCCTGTTATGGCTAAGTTTTTAGCTTGATACGATCTTTTGAGCAAAAAGTGATTGAATGATATTAAGTAATCTAATGATCGCTTAACATTTTCCTGTAATGGTTAAATAACTTTTAGGGTTGAGGAAAAGCCTAGTACTGCTACGCAAAATTCAGAATTCGTAATCCCCTACGGAAAGTGCAAAGCGCTACTACAGATACTACAAGCGTTTCATGATTTGGAATGGGTGGTTTAGTTACGCCGTACTGTACTGGATAGTAATAGAGCAGGCGGATAGGAAAATTAAGCTCATTCAACCATAATTTATAGAAATTTAAATATATAGTGTCAATTACTATTGTATCTAATATCAATGCTATTATACTTCACTATACAGTTCAACTTTGACCTGAGTTATCCCAAACAGTATTATGGTAAAAACTTAAGGCTTTAAGAGGCAACTTATATTCAGATGATTATGTCATTTATAGGACAAATAATCTGGTTTTCCGATAAATTTGCAAGAATTTACAATGCAGGTATGGGGTCAAATCTCTTGAGATTAAGTTTGACATTTAACTAAAAGTAAAGATTGGTACTAATCATCTAATACAGTTCGGTTAATTATATTTGACTTTGAAAAAGCCAACATCAGTTGCTTCTTTGTTTGCAGAGCGTCCTGTAAGAAAGAAGTACAAGTCGTAAACCCAACACCACTCGCTCATCAAAGAAGCCTTTTTAAGCAGGGTTGGAGAAAAGCAAGTCTGAACCTAAGCCTATTGATTAATAACCTGGGGCTGACTTCTAACTGATTGGCTATATATACGAAAATGTTGAATTTTGTTATTCTCTAAAATAGCTCTTGCACCTGCCATATAGATATCAGTACTATTTAGTACTAATAGGTAATTGCCAAGGGTGACTTGATGTTCATAATCTCTGGCTAATTCGTCAGGAATTCCTAAAGTGGTGTAGTTATCTTTGGAACTACTAATATCTACCTTAGTAAGACTATTGAGCGTATTTGTATCCTTAGCAATCACTGAGACTTGACTCATAGGAAAGCCAGCGGTTCTCAGTTCAGTAAGTGCTCTTTCTGTATCTTGGCGTGTATAAAAAACACCAGCTGCATTTTTATAGCGACTGTTTGGGGTTAAGTATGGCTCATAAATACCCCACTGTTGAATATCACGGCGATTAAAAATCCTCTTAGCAACACGAATCTCTATATCTATGCCGGTTACAATCACCAAATAATAACCTTTGCAAACTAGATCACTGTAAGTTTGTGCTTGCTCTTTAGGAATTCCTAAACCTTGCAACACACCACGCAAAGCACCTGCGGCTACATTGATCGCACCACCTGCTAAAGTGGTAGCGATCGCTGTTACTTCTGCTCCGGCTAGGATGACTCGTCCTATACCAGGAATTACCCAGAGGACTAAACCGATTAATAAGCCAGTAACACTGTCTAAAGTACCACCTGTAACGGCTCCAGCAGTATCTTCAGAGGATATATTGCCAGTGCGCTCTTTAACTTCAACACCAGCAATATCACTTTGTTCTTCTGCATTTCGTGCAATTACAGAAACTTTATGCATTGAAAAATTAGAAGCTTTTAGTTCCTTAATTGCCAATTGTGCATCTGAACATTTAGCGAAAACTCCTATAGTTCTTCGCTCATTTTCTAATGTCATTTTATCGGTTTATTGCAATTAGAAGTGATTCCCAATGACTGTCAGCTAATTTCAGGTAATTACACAGCTCGACGAGTCAGTAAACCCCAAAGGAAAATCAGTAGCATAGCACCAAGAACAGCAAATAAAATGCTTCCAAGGGAAAAAGCTCCTACAGATGCGGCGGCTGCCGAACTACTTCCTAGCAAAGTTTGACCCAAATAACCCCCGACTACAGCTCCAAGGATTCCTAAAACAATGGTGGAGAGAATACCGCCACCTTGAGTTCCTGGATAAAATAACTTAGCTAATGCACCTGCAATTAAACCTAAAACCAGCCAAGCAATAATGTTACCCATAAAATTTTTCCTTCCTTGAGAATCTGCTCTGTATGCCTTTGACTATTTCATCTTAAAATTTGCCTACAAAATTATTGATCTATCTAGAGAAATAATATTAAAAATCTTTAGATATCATTTGAATATTCACCAGTAAGTCTTTGAGGATGAATATATAAAGTAACAATAATGTATTTGGTATGGCAATCATACTTTTTTTACTTAAACTATATAATCCAGGTTACAGGTGATGTAATTCTGGATGCTTTGTAACTATTGATTCAGGTAATGCCTGCGGTTTTTACTAACCTTTGCACATGAAAATTTGACTTTAATAAGACTTACACAAGAATTCTCTGAAACTCTTATTTCTCCGTGTCGCGCCAGTTGCAACTCCTGCGGGGAGACGCCCAAGGGACAAGTCTCTTAACCACAAGGGCGCACTGGCTGATCTGCGGACTCTGCGGTAGCCTGCGGCAAGCCGCTTCTCTACGTTCGTGCAGCGTGTCGCAGACAGACGCTACGCGTAGCTTGCTTCTCCGTAGGAGTATGCGTCTACGATTTTCCCTTACCTGTGCGTAAATCCTGTTTAAGTTACGGTTGTGTATAACTAAGAGTCAACCCAAAATAGAAGTGTGAACTCGACTTGAGGATTATGCTTGTCCTAAAATATCAAGCAGAAAATTCTGTTTATTCAATTATTGACAGAGGGAAAATAGAGATTTGAATTTGAGATTTTACGAAAGTGATATTAACTGCTCATAACTCAGGAGTGAGGATTATAGAAAGAGCTAGTTGATAGAGTTGGCGACGGGGTAGGAAAGTTACTTTTGCTAACTGACGGCTAGCTTGCGATCGCGATATTCCCTGACTAATTAACTGTTTCAATTCGGCTTTCAATTCCTCTTCTGTCAGTTGGGGATGACTAAGTGGAATTCCTGCTACTACTAATGTATATTCACCTTGAGGTTCTCGTTGGCTGTAGTGAGCGATCGCCTCAGCAATTGTCCCCCGCCAAAATTCCTCATACAATTTAGTTAACTCCCGTCCTAGCACAATTTGGCGATCACTTCCCCAAACCTCTGCTAAGTCTTGCAAAGTATCTCGCAATCGGTGGGGCGATTCATAGAAAATCAATGTGCGAGATTCTGTTTGCAGAGATTCTAAATGTTCTTGTCTTTGTTGACTTTTAGCTGGGAGAAAGCCTTCAAAGACAAACCGATCCGTTGGTAGTCCAGCTGCACTCAAAGCGGTAATTGCTGCACTAGCGCCAGGAATAGGAACTACCGGAATTCCCGCCTCAATACAGGCTTTCACCAGTTCATATCCAGGATCGGAAATTCCTGGCATCCCAGCATCGCTCACAAGAGCGATCGCTTTACGGTTAACTAAATGCTCTAATAATTCTGGGATACGGCTGGTACGATTATGTTCGTGGTAACTTATCTGGGGTGTCTTAACTTGAAAATGCTGTAGCAGTTTCCCTGTGTGACGGGTGTCTTCCGCAGCAATGATATCCACAGTCTGCAAAATTCGCACCGCCCGAAAGGTCATATCTTCTAGGTTGCCAATTGGTGTGCCGACAACGTAAAGTGTTCCTGGTTTTGGATCGGTTTGCATGAGCAAGAGTTAAGAGTTAGGAGTTAGGAGTCATTCAATTTTGGATTTTAGATTTTAGATAATAGATTTTTTCTTCAATCCAAAATCCAAAATTCAAAATCTAAAATTGACAGAGTTAGGAGTTAGGAGTTAGGAGTTAAAAATAATAATGTATCCACCTATAGCTGTTCTAAATAATTTATGAAATTCTATGTTTCTTTTCTTCTCTTCTCTACAAGACGCTGCGCGTTGGCGGTTCGATAGTTTTCACAACTCAAATAGGATTGCTATATACCGAATATATATGACAAATGACTAATCCAAAATCCAAAATCCAAAATCCAAAATCGGTTCATGGGTTATTTGTCGGTTTAGTAACCTTAGATTTGATTTACCTTGCTGACTCTGCCCCTAAGAATAATCAGAAGATTGTTGCTACTGACTATACTGTGGCAGCAGGGGGCCCAGCTACAAACGCGGCTGTGACTTTCAATTATTTAGGTAATCAGGCTACAGTCTTGGGTGTGGTGGGTTCTCACCCCATGACACAGCTAATTCGAGGTGATTTGGCAAATTACAAAGTTGCGATCGCAGACCTTGAGCCTACCACTGATTTAGCACCGCCTGTCTCCTCAATTATTGTCACTCAAGCCACGGGTGAACGAGCTGTGGTTTCGATCAATGCTGTCAAAACTCAAGCTAGCAACGCATCTATCCCGCCAGATATTTTGCAAAATGTCGATATAGTACTGATTGATGGACATCAGATGACGGTTAGTTATTCCATAACCCAAATGGCTAAAGCTAAGAATATCCCAGTAGTAATTGATGGTGGTAGTTGGAAGCCTGGATTTGAGCAAATTCTGCCATTTGTAGATTATGCCATTTGTTCAGCTAATTTTTATCCCCCCAACTGCCAGACTGGAGAAGACGTTTTTACCTACCTGGGCAGATTTAATATTCCTCACATCGCCATTACCCACGGACAAAAACCAATTGAATACTTGAGTTGCGCTAAAATCGGTATTGTAGATGTGCCGCAGATTCAAGCGGTTGATACATTAGGGGCTGGAGATATTTTTCACGGTGCTTTCTGTGATTACATTTTAAGGGAAAGTTTTACTGATGCACTGGCACTGGCAGCTAATATTGCTGCTGATTCCTGTAAATTTTTTGGCACTCGACGCTGGATGGATTTAAAGGGCTGAGTAGTCGGCTTATACCAATTCTCTGCAAGCTTGCCCTTAACAATTATGGCTCTACTGATCTTTCTTCTGCTTTGTGTACTTTGCGGTTCGTTAAGTGCATCTTCATGGAGAATTGGTATTAGTATAGTCATTTCATTAATTCGTAGCTAATTAATGATAGGCAATACGCTGCAATGCCAATGCATTCCGATACAACGCCAATGCATTGGCCGCATTGTGAATGCGTCCCCCTGCAATGCCAATGCGTCCCCTTGCAATGCCAATGCATCCCGATGCAATGTTAATGCGTTCCTCTGTATTAAAAACACTACGCTTTTAGGCAAAACTGTATTTAGTAAAGTTATATAAGGTAAAATTTAATGAAAGACTTACAAGAAATATTAGCGATCGCTCGTGAGGTAGGTTGGGGCGCAGCAGATATACTGCGATCGTATTACCACGGCACTGCAAAAAACCCTAACTTAGAAGTACAATATAAACAAAATGAACCTGTTACCGTCGCCGATGTAGCTGTGAGTCAATACATTTTGCAGAGGCTACAAGCAACTTTGGGTAACGAGGATTTTGCTTACATCAGTGAAGAAACTTACCAATCGCCAAGTAGTGTAGTACAGCCTTCCGCTCCTTGGGTATGGATAATTGACCCTTTGGACGGCACACGAGACTTTATCGAAAAAACTGGGGACTATGCAGTTCACATTGCTTTAGTCAAGGAAACACGCCCAGTGTTGGCGGTGGTGGCAATACCAGAGACTCAAAAGTTATATTATGCAACCAAAGGTGGGGGTACATTTGTAGAAACCCGTGATCGATCTGTTCCTTTACAAGTTTCGTCAGCCAAACGAGTTGAGGATTTAACCTTAGTTGTTAGCCGCTCTCACCGCAACCAACGGTTAGATTACTTACTACAAAACTTACCCTGTCAAAATCAGAAAACTGTAGGTAGTGTCGGCTGCAAAATCGCTACTATTGTCGAGCAACAGGCAGATATCTACATTTCCCTTTCCGGTAAGTCTGCGCCCAAAGACTGGGATATGGCAGCACCAGAACTGATTTTAACAGAAGCTGGTGGTAAATTTACTCACTTCGACGGCACTGCATTGCAGTATAACACTGGTGATATCAATCAATGGGGAGGTTTGCTGGCTAGTAACGGTGAATATCACGAGGTACTGTGTAAGGAAGCAGAAACGATTTTAGCACAGTTCGAGCATAGCTAATGGGGCGAGGATGAATATTTTTTAATTTGCTTTTAAAACACTCAGTTATGGTATGATTAGCCCCACTACCGATAATAATCTTTACCCCTTAGTCCACAGCTTAATTTTCAAAACACTAAATAACTGGGCGATCGCTAATTGATTCTGATTTCCTATTAAAAGTGTAACTTTTTATAGTGTAAGCAACAAAAGCCTGTCGTTGGAAGGTCTGCAACCCTGCCCTTAAGGTTTTATTTGTCAATAAAATTCACTATCAGACGATATTCAAAGGCTGAAGGCTGTGTTAAACTCATGGACATAAAGATTATTTTCGGTTGAGTCACTCGTTTTGATTTCTAAAAAGCGTCTCTCCGAATTTAACTCTCTACACTCCCTGAATTCGGAGATTTCTATGTCAATTTACGTCGGAAACCTGTCCTATCAGGTTACAGAAGAGGACCTCAAGCGGGCTTTTGCAGAATACGGAACAGTGAGTCGTGTTCAACTACCCACAGATCGGGAAACAGGCCGGCCGCGTGGGTTCGCTTTTGTGGAAATGGAAACGGATACACAAGAACAAGCTGCCATTGATGCACTTGATGGTGCTGAGTGGATGGGACGTGATTTGAAAGTGAACAAAGCTAAACCTCGTGAGGAAAGAAGTAGCTCCTCTCGTGGTAGCTGGGGTGGCGGTAATGCCCGTCGCAACAGTAATCGTTACTAAGTCAATTCCTGAAAATTTCACATTTAGAGTCTCCAGCAGATAAAGCCAAAGGCTGCACTCTGCTGGAATATTTTATTTTGTATCTAATCTTAAACTATTCATCCACATTAAGGAGGAATGAGAATGACACAAGTAGTTTTAGGGGAGAATGAAGGTATTGAATCAGCGTTGAGAAGATTTAAGCGGGAAGTTTCTAAAGCTGGAATTTTCCAAGATATGAGAAAAAAGCCTCACTTCGAGACACCGATAGAAAAAGAGAAGCAGAAAGCAATTGCTAGGCACAAGCAACGTCGTAATCAACATTCTCGCTTCAGTTAACAAGTCCAAGTAAATTTGCCCTTCGATTTGACATCCAGCCAGCATCTCTTCATTGTTGCCATACTGTAGGCAAGCCACAATTAATTAGGCATACATCAATAAACAACACTGTTCGTAGTAGCGCTGTATTTGCTTTCAGCACTACTAGCTGTACATGTTTTCAATTGCGTAAGGATTATTATACTAAACACGTATGTAATTATTTTTTAACGTATTTTCACGACTCTAGTCAGTTGTAATCGATTTTTAGAATGGAGATACGTACTTTGCAAGTTTATTTAATAAATATTAAGTGTATATTCAGAGAAAAAGAGTATTAAGAGTTACATGATTTGATTTCTAACCTTGAGTTAGATTAATAGCCAAGCAGCCAAAACAGAGCAAATACCATGTTACTTCAACGCCAACGCTTTGCTTAACTCTTTTGTATTCATAATCACATCTGCATTTGGTAGTAGTTTATTCTGGTTGAATAACTTCGGCATTACTGACCAATGCTAGAGGCAGGATTTTTTCTAGCTTTTTAAGATTAATACTGATCAGGTAGTTTGAAAGGTTGAGTAAGTCTCTTCAATGCCATCCAGAAGTAAGCTTACTGCGATCTGAGCCACTTATAACAGGCTAATAATGCAGTGCTTCAGATGATGTCGCCAGCGATGTTTACGACGGGCTACGCCTACGTGTCAAATTGGATGGAAATAGACTAGTCAGACTTAGGTTGTACTTCTGCTATGGTGCTTTGTAGAGGAGTTTATGAATCAAAAAATATCGAGAAGAGAGTTTGCCACGCTGGCAGGGTCAGGGGTGGTAGCGATCGCCTTAGGTAGCCCACTTCTGGCAAAGTCAGCAGGAGCTGTATCCACACCTGATGCCCAGATGAAAGCCATGTTAGATGAACTTACCTCTTTTAACGCACCCCCGATTGAGAAATTGTCGCCCATGAATGCTCGCAACAACCCGACTGTGGCAGATGCAGTCATGGGTGTGCTTGCCAAACGTCGCAAACCTGCGGTGGAAATGGTCGGGGATGTCAACCATCAACTTATACCAGGGCCGGGGGGCGATCTTCTGGCGCGTATTTATTTACCAAAAGGAAAGGGGCCCTTCCCCGTGCTGGTCTACTTCCACGGTGGCGGCTGGGTAATCGCCAATTTAGATAACTATGATTCATCGTGCCGCGCTTTGACAAATGCAGCTAATTGTATGGTTGTATCTGTCGCCTATCGCCAAGCCCCAGAACATAAGTTTCCCGCAGCGGCGGAAGATGCTTATGCTGCAACTCAATGGGTTATGGCGAATGCTGCCCGAATTAACGGTGACCCAAAGCAGGTTGCAGTCGGTGGCGAGAGCGCAGGTGGCAACTTGGCAGCTGTCACCTGCTTAATGGCACGTGACAGAGGTGGTAAGATACCTGTGCATCAGATGCTAATCTACCCTGTTACCAATTACGCCTTTGACACACCCTCCTACCAGGAGAATACCAACGCCAAACCGCTCAACAAAGCAATGATGATGTGGTTCTGGAGGCAATATCTAAACAGTGAATCTGATGGGAGTAATCCCTATGCTTCACCACTGCGAGCAGAAAACCTGCGTGGTCTGCCACCTGCGACCGTGATTACGGCAGAAATTGATCCCCTGCGTAGTGAAGGAGAAGCCTATGCCAAGCGTTTGCGTGAGGCGGGTTCCCCTGTAAAGGCAACCAACTATGACGGTGTGACTCATGAATTCTTTGGCACAGGAGCAGTAGTAGATAAGGCAAAGCAGGCGGTTAGGGAAGCAGCAGCCGAACTACGCTCTGGATTTATGGGTAAGTAATCCACTCAGCAACTAGCAAATGATACACGCGCAGCTTCTCTCCGTCTTCAGTCAGAGGTAGCATTGTACTATCTTAGAGAAGATAGATAGAGTCGCTTTCAGTGACTCGTCTTAAAAGGGATGAGAAGCAGCAACGACCTATTCCAGCAGACTCATTTACCTGCTAAACAAAATTAATTAATTTGCGTAGCGTATTAATTCAACTGTTAAATAGCACTTCACACCACCGAACATGACTGAACACAATCCGATCAACGAGCAAAGCAAACAGAAGGATCTAGACTCTTCTCGTCAAGAAGCCGGAGAATATCTGACCACCAATCAGGGAGTCCGGGTTAACAACACAAATGATTCCCTCAAAGCTGGATCGCGTGGTCCCACATTGATAGAAGACTTTCACTTCCGCGAGAAGCTGGCACACTTTGACCGAGAGCGGATTCCAGAGCGGGTAGTTCATGCACGAGGAGCAGGTGTTCATGGGTACTTCCAGCCTTATGAATCCCTGGCAGAGTATACAAAGGCAAAATTTCTCCAAGATCCCTCCGTTAAAACTCCGGTCTTTGTTCGATTTTCGACGGTTGTCGGATTTCGGGGTTCAGCTGATACTGCCCGCGATGTGCGTGGATTTTCTGTCAGATTCTACACTGAAGATGGCAACTATGATATAGTCGGCAACAATATTCCGGTCTTTTTTATCCAAGATGCGATCAAGTTTCCTGACTTGGTTCATGCTCTTAAACCCGAACCACACAACGAGATACCCCAAGCGGGAACTGCTCATGATAACTTTTGGGACTTCATCTCGCTGATGCCGGAATCAATGCACATGATTATGTGGATACTGTCCGATCGCACCCTTCCCAGAAGTTACCGGATGATGCAAGGGTTTGGTATTCACACTTTCCGCTTTGTCAACGAACAAGGCAAAGCAAGGTTTGTGAAATTTCACTGGAAGCCGATTCTGGGCGTTCATTCAATAGTGTGGGATGAGGCGCAGAAAGCAGGCGGAAAAGACCCTGATTTTCATCGCCGAGATTTAGGGGATGCGATCGAAATGGGCGATTATCCGGAATTTGAACTTGGTGTGCAGATTGTGGAGGAAGAGGACGAATTTAAGTTTGATTTTGATATCCTTGATTCCACCAAGCTGATTCCCGAAGAACTGGTTCCTGTAAAGCCAATCGGCAAAATGGTACTCAACCGCAACCCAGACAACTACTTTGCCGAAACGGAACAAGTTGCTTTTCAACCTGCCAATATTGTACCAGGCATCGACTTCTCGGATGACCCACTGCTGCAAGGTCGGATCTTCTCCTACGCTGATACGCAAGTACACCGTTTGGGAAGTGCAAATTATACCGATCTACCAATTAACCGCCCCGTTTGTCCGTTCGATAATAACCAGCGGGACGGCGTTATGCAGTACAAAATTCCCACTTCAAAGGTGAACTACTACCCCAATTCCCTCGGTAATGGTTGCCCGATGACGGCTCCGGAAAATCTCGGCGGCTTTGTCAGCTATAAAGAGCGGATGGAAGGTAATAAAATTCGAGAACGCAGCCCTAGTTTCCAAGACCACTTCAGTCAGGCAACCTTATTTTGGAACAGTTTGTCTGATCCGGAGAAAGAACACTTAGTCAAAGCCGCACATTTTGAGCTGGGCAAAGTGATGAACCCTGCCGTCAAAGAGCGGATGCTGGAGTTATTTAACTCTGTTGATCATCAGCTGGTAACCCGCATTGCTGAAGGACTGGGCTTACCTGCTCCTGGCGAAGTAACACCAAATCATGGGCAGAAATCTCCGGCACTCAGTATCCAAACTATGCTGGAGTTGATGCCAGAAAAAACGATTAAGAGTCGCCGGATTGCAATTCTAGCGACGGATGGTGTAAATGCTCAGGAACTGGCCGCACTCCAGCAGGCACTGAAGCAGCAGGGCGCTCATGCGAAGGTCGTTGCGACTCATGGCGGTAAAATTAAAGGCGATGATGGTCAGGAGATCCCAGTTGAGATGACCTTTGTGACGGCTGCTTCTGTGATGTTTGATGCGGTGTATGTACCTGGTGGAGCGCAGAGTATCAAGATGCTCAAGCAGCAGGGAGAAGCGGTTCACTTTATTAACGAGGCATTTAAACACTGTAAAGCGATCGCCGCGACGAGCGAAGGTGTCGAACTACTATCGATGGCTAACCTTGAGGGCGTGAAGTTGTCACAGGACGGGGTGCGCTCTGAAATGGGTGTGGTGACTTCTGGGCAAGCCTCTGACTTGAAATCGATAGCTGATGATTTTATCAGTGCGATCGCTCAACATCGCTATTGGATGAGATTTCAAAAGGAAATGGTACCTGCATAGCCACTTGCTTGACTTTGTGAACGGTAACTAATCTTAAATGGGACAGAAGCAGGGTAAACCTAACTTCTGTCCTTTCCATTTTTACAGCCGCCAATATATATTCTTATTTAGAGAAGTTTATTGATATTAAGTTAAATAGCCGTATGTTTAATGCACCGTTGTGCGCCCCTACCTTCTAGCTCATTCCCCAAAGAAGCGCTATAGTTTGTTGAGTTCCATTTGCGGAACTCGCAGCAATATAAATTCATTCTTCCTCTATACCCATAAAGTATTGTAGATATCGTTAGTCTGCAATCCTTGGCTCTGAATTTTTAAGAAAATGTTACGACTTTATCATTTATTACTAGGTTCTATTTTGCTGGTGTTAATACCACTGGGAGCAAAATTTGTTCTCCCCCAATTTTCTCCACCCAAAGAGGTAAAATCCCCTACCGTTGCAAAACTTCCCAACCCTAATGAGGAAAATATCTGGCAGAAAATCCTGGGAAATGCTGCTGCTCCAGCTAACTGGCAAGTTGCCGCTTGTAAGGGAAATGCACCTTTATTGTGTGTCTCCTCCAAAGAGGAACGTTTGGGTACAGTTGAGATTAACGTTTACCCATTAGCAAACAATGAGGATTTCCAAAAGAAACTCATAGCAGCTGGTATTCCACCTGGCTCCCAAACGGACTACCAAAGTTCCAAATACCAAACCCAGGTATTACTAGCGCTCAAGGCTTGGGTTGAAGACCAATACGCTGTTTTTGCAAAAGACCGTCAGGGTAAATATGGAAAAATTCAATTTTAAATTTTGGATTTTAGATTAAATTTCAATCTAAAATCCAAAATCTAAAATTCCCACTCCCCAGCCCCCAATCAACCTAAATCTCAGCCACCGCCCGTTCAATCAAGCGACGAGCTAAAGTTTGCGTGCCCGTGTGTTCATAATAATTTGTTGCTACATCCAGGAACGCTGCGAGGTAGTCTAACTTGTCATCCGCAATATCAACAAAACTTTGCAAGTTGGCAACTACCTTTTGTGGCGTTAAATTATTGTCGTTAACAATACTACTCATCCAACCTTTAACTGAGTCAAAACTTTCGCCAATAAAGTTAAGTTTACTACCAGCATTGTTCCCTGGAATCACATCTTTAATGTTTTGGAAAGTCGAGTTTTTTTCTAACTCCTGTGGATTTGTTTGATTAAGCCCAGATATCGCTTTGCTGATGAAGTCTGGGCCCAAAGGGATCAAACCATCAACACAAACTAATGCCACCATGCGGATGAGTGACTCACCACTATACTCACCTAAAGAGACGACAAAATCCCCAATACTGTCTCCAGGAATGCCGTTAATTTGGCAGAAGGCTACCAACTCAGCTACTAATTTTAATGTCAGATCGATGGTTTGAGCTTTGTCAGGTTTGGGAGTGACAGAGTTTAAAAAACCCAACAAAGGAATTTTCTCGCCAACCTTGTTAGCTAAAGCTGCTGCACCAATAGCTCTATCTGTACCATCAACGGTTTGATATAACCACAAGGCTGTTTGGTATCCTTGGGATTTGTCGTTGAATAGATAAATCGCTCTTTCACCAATTTGCTGAATTAAATCTTCGTCATCTTCGCCAGTAACCGTCTTAATAGTGTTGACAAAGCCGACAGTATTTTGCCACTGGCCAGGAGCAACAAAATCAAGGGAATTCAACATAGAAATGGTCAAGCCGCTAGTTGGTAATTGATCAACCAACTCAAAAATCGATTTGCTCACAAAAATCTCCTTATTTAGGTTTTGTTATCTTTAATGTTGGTAATGCAGCTCATTTCAGGCTAGCTAGACGACTAAGATTAAACTTCTCTAGCCAATCTGCGCGATCGCTAGCTGTAAATGAGGAATCGCGAGAAAGTGCTTTTACTTGGTACTTTCCTACCAAAATTGCAGTTTGCGTCTTACCAACTTCTACTGCGGGATAACCACCAATTTTTTTGGTGCTTTTCGAGAACTTGGCTACTGTACTTGGTGTACTGGTGGTATCAGAAATAGACAGCAACGCTACTTCTTTACCGCCTTTTTTCAACTTCGCTTCCGCAAAGCCTTTTTTCTCTTGGGTATAGACGCGCTGATAGCCATCACCTGCATTAGGGAAAAGTTTATTAAATTCACCACCCTGAGTTGCGGTCTTAGTCACCGCTTGACCTTTTCTTTGTTGAGTACTTTCCTTTTGCGTCTGGTCAAAACGTCCAGGTGCTTTGGCATTACAAGCTGTTGTCAGTAGTAACACTGACAGCAACAAAGCAGCTACCGCTTTCCGCCCACAGTGTAAAATCATTCTTGGCTTTTCCTTATACTTGAGCTTTGAGGCAATTATCTGCGCTGCTAGCAATTATTACCCGTAAAATTTACTTTTTGATCATTATTGCTTAAGTTCTGAACTATAACGATCTAGTTTTGATGCAACACCGATCAATATTTTTGCACTTCAAAAAAGTGTCCAGTGCTATGCTTAATGTCCCAATACGCTTGGGTTAAGAAAATTCCTCAGTGGAGGCAGGGGAAGAAAAATAGGCTTATCTAAACCATATTGGCTTAACGTCCCAATTAACCCAATGCAAAAACGCCCCCCCTTTCGGGAGAGCGTCTTTTATTTATAGATCAGCGTGAACAGCGGATCTCAGATTATGATTAACCGTTGATCGCAGGAGCGGTTAGAGCTACAGGAGCAAAATCACCTGCTGCCAAATCTAAGGGGAAGTTGTGAGCATTGCGCTCGTGCATTACTTCCATACCCAGGTTAGCCCGGTTGATTACATCTGCCCAAGTCGCAATTACACGACCTTCAGAATCAATGATTGATTGGTTGAAGTTGAAACCGTTCAAGTTGAACGCCATTGTGCTGACACCCAAGGCGGTGAACCAGATGCCGATTACAGGCCACGCTGCTAAGAAGAAGTGCAAACTGCGGCTGTTGTTAAAAGAAGCGTATTGGAAGATTAACCGACCGAAGTAACCGTGGGCTGCAACGATGTTGTAGGTTTCTTCTTCTTGACCGAACTTGTAACCGTAGTTAAGAGATTCGGTTTCAGTGGTTTCACGAACCAAGGAAGAAGTAACTAGACTTCCGTGCATTGCAGAGAACAAACTTCCACCGAATACACCTGCTACACCTAATTGGTGGAAGGGGTGCATTAAGATGTTGTGTTCTGCTTGGAAGACGATCATGAAGTTGAATGTTCCGCTTATACCCAAGGGCATACCATCAGAGAAGGAACCTTGTCCGATTGGGTATACCAAGAAGACTGCACTTGCTGCTGCTACTGGTGCTGAGTAGGCTATAGCAATCCAAGGACGCATTCCTAAGCGGTAGGATAGTTCCCATTCACGTCCCATGTAGCAGAATATGCCAATCAGGAAGTGGAAGATTACCAATTGGTAAGGACCACCGTTGTACAACCACTCATCTAAAGAAGCTGCTTCCCAAATTGGGTAGAAGTGCAAGCCGATAGCGTTGGAGGAAGGTACTACTGCACCGGAGATGATGTTGTTTCCATAAATTAAGGAACCTGCAACTGGTTCACGGATACCATCGATGTCTACTGGAGGTGCGGCGATGAAGGCGATTACGAAGCAGGCGGTGGCTGCTAGCAGGGTGGGGATCATCACTACGCCGAACCAACCGATGTAAATCCGGTTGTTGGTGCTGGTGATCCACTCGCAGAATCGATCCCATACGTTGGCGCTTTCGCGACGTTGAATGGTTGTTGTCATTGTTTTATAAATGCGATTATTTGTGAATGAATTAGGTAGGTTTCACTACCTGTTACACATCTTAAATAATTTATTGCGTTTTGTAAAGTACTTTCAGAAAAAATTTTCTCTTGGAATTTACGCACCGGAGTAGAAAATCCCCAATCCACTGAAAAAAGGGAGGCTCTGCGTAATCAACAGTAGCGATGAGAGGGATATCTACGACGGGCTACCCTACGCACTTTTATCATCTAGGTGCGTTGCCTCCAAAACTCCCACACTTCCTCCTGGCATTGAACCTCGGTGATAAATAGAAGAAATCTATTACCGATTAGCTATCAGCGATTCTTCAGGAATAGTTGATGGTAGGGGCGGGCGCAAGCAAAGATAAGCAAGTGGCCCAAGTAGCGGGACAAACGCTACTGCCCAAAACACCTGGGGATTATTCCAGTGGCGACGAGCCATATCATGGATAAGGATTGTGGGGAATAAAAGACAAAAAAGGCAAAATGCCAAGCTCATCCCATTAATAAAGCGATCGCCTTGGAACTGCTGGACAAAATCTCCCCAGTCACCTAAGGCAAACGCATAGGCGAACAAGCCAACAGTGCTTAAACTCAAAACAATCCCAAAAGAACGAGAATCTAGGAGCCGTAAAAAAGCATCTTTTTGTCCAGAAAATTCTTGATTTGGTTCACGAAAAGCCAAATAAGGTAAGAGACCAAGCACTCCTGACCCTATTGATGCCAAGGCAAAAGGCCAAAAATGAATCCGTTGCATCCTACCATCAATGAACAACAAACCACTGTAAATTAGTAGCCAGATACCCACCAGAGAAAATAAGGAAAGGATAATTGGATTTATCGCAAGCCACTGAAGAGTAAATATATTTTTCAGTAGCATTAGCGTTTCTTCTAAGTGCAGGGGCGGTGCTAACAGTAAAATATAGGCGATAAATCCAACCCATAGTAACCACAATGCAACTTTTCTATTCATCATCTTTAGATGGCGTGCATTTAACATAATTACGAATTATAAATTAGTAATTTTTGAGTCTAAATCCCCCTTTTTGTAAAATGCTGCCTTTAACTTGCTTAAGAATAGGAATACGTATGTACGTGATTGTTCTTTCAGTTGGGGATTTAGACCCCGACTGAAACTATCTTTAATTACGAATTAAAAATTGCTTTAATTTGCAGCTGGCTGCTGACTGGGCATTGCCTCTATGCCCACTTCTGGTAGAAGTGGACGCACACATAAATAAATCAATGGCCCGAATAGCGGTATCAAAGCTGCTAACCAGAACATCTGTGGATTTTTCCAAGCGCGACGCGCCATATCATCCCCTACTAATGCGGGAAATAATAGGCAAAGTAGACAGAAATCTAAACTGATCACATTGATGAAACGGTTATTTTGCCACTGTTGCACAAAATTACCCCAATCTCCTCCTCTTAAACCATAAACAACTAGAATAACCGTGGCTACAGTCAAGACAACCCCAGTCACACGAGAATCTAGTAGCTTGAGCAAGGCATTCTTTTTACCGACAAACTTATTATTTGGTTCCCTAAGGGCTAAGTAGGGTAACAAGGCAAATATCCCAACTGCGAAAGAGGCGATCGCAAATAGCCAAGCAGGTATTTTTTGCCCTCTACCGTCAATCAATACTACTGCACTGTAGATGAGAGGCAAGATGCCCATGAGGTTGAATAGTGCTATGACTAACAGGTTAATGCCTTGCCACTGGCCAGTAGAAAGGTTTTTAATTAACTCGAATGTATCAGGTTGCTCAGGAGGAGCAAGGAAAAAAGCATAGGTAGTGAATCCCAGCCACAGCACGCCAAAGGCAATTTTTCTAACCATAGAAGAGTTAAAAACTATTAATTATTGATTTTCCCAATATAAATTGGGCTTATCTGCCTGCTATGGTATTATTCTTTTGTCTAAATCCGTAGCAGCTTCTCTCCAGACATCACCATAATCCGATTAGTCACTATTAGGGATTGAAATAACTGAAAGCTTCTGAGAGGTAATCAGCAGCAGATGCCACGACTGCGATCGCACCTTCATAATCTAGACGCGTTGGCCCCAAAACTCCCACACTTCCTACTGGTATCGAACCTCGGCGATAGTTTGAAGAAATTAAGGTGCAGGTGCGTATCGGTTCTAGTGGGTTTTCTGTACCAATACGAACCGTTACCTTTGGTTTACCAGCATCCTCCGGTTCTGGTTCCTCAAATATTAATCGCCACAATTGGTCTTGTTCTTCTTCCAGCAGGTGGATAATCGTTTGTACTTGCTGTAACTGGGAAAATTCCGGCTGGCGCAAAACTTCTGACACACCCCGGACCATAATTTGTGTTGCAGTTGGTGCAAGAGTGCGACGGGTCAATTCCGCAACTGAATTTTTCAAGAATTCCCCATAACGCTGGAACTCCTGATCTAGTTGACTCCAGTCAAGATAGGCTAATTCCAATAGACTTCGCCCCCGTAAGTGGCTATTCAAAAAGTTAGAAACAATCTGCAACTCGCGATCGATTACCTCTGGTTCGCGTTGTGTTTCCTCTGGTACTGGCGACAAATCCATCAACTTGGAATGTGTCTCATAACCATCTGTTACCACAATCAGCATGATCCTTCCGGCTTCAATTTGCACTAATTGCAGATGTCGCACTAGCGCTGTAGTTGTTTGCGGCATAGTGATCAAGCTAATGCAACCACTCAAGGTTGCTAAAATTTGCGCGGCTCCTTGCAGTAGGGTTTCTAAACTCCAATCTTCCCACTGGAGACGTTTTTGCAGTGCCACCTCTACTTCGCGGCCTAAAGTTTCGGTTCGCGTAGCGTCTGTCTGCGACACGCTGCGCGAACGCAGAGCAGGTGTAATTAGCTGGTCAACATAAATGCGATAGCCTGAGTCTGAAGGTACACGTCCGGCGGAGGCGTGTGGTTGGTAAAGTAACCCAGACTTTTCTAAAACGCCCATCACATTGCGAATTGTGGCTGAACTTACACCCAGGTCGTACTCATCAACCAAAGCTTTTGAACCAACAGGCTCTGCTGTAGCAATATAGTGACGTACCGTTGCCCAAAGTATATGCTGTTGTCGATTTGTTAACTGGACTTCCATATGGCATGTTTTACTGAAGGCAAATTTTAATCAAACTCTGAAAAAATTTCTGTATTTGATCGCAAACAGAGATTATTAATAATTAATTAAGATAGCAAATTATACACTTGTATAATAATAAGTATTTTTAAAATTTACGTCCAGCATTTTTTGAGAGTACGCTTGAAATATGAGCTAGGCTTGGACTGCAAAAGCTGCCTTTAGTTATATTAATAACAGTATTTTTGCATAACTTTCAGATTATAACAGTATGATTGAATACGTATTTTTATGGAATAGCTGATATGTTTGGGTCGAAAAGCTCCGTGAATATATACTCACTAGCGAAAGGTCTAAACTTTACCTTCAAAACCCTAAGTTGATACAGTTCTATTTTTAGAATAGCAGAAGCCAGCTGGAAGAGTAAGTCCCAGCTGAGTCATGAATTCACTCAGAAATTAATACTGGGGAATTGAAGGATCTATTAATAAGGAGTAGGCATCAATACCACCTGAAATGTTTTGAACATTTGTAAAACCTTGAACAACTAACCACTGACACATCTGGGCAGAGCGGATGCCGTGGTGGCATAGCACTAAGGTTTCAGCTTGGGGATTGAAGAGAGTAGGTACTTGATCTGCCCATTCAGCAAATTGACTTAGGGGTAAGTTAACAAAACCCTCAATGCTAGCGATCGCCAATTCTTGTGGTTCGCGTACATCTACTAGCTGAATACTTGCATCACTACTAGATAGACGTTGTGCCAGTTCTTCTACACTAATTTGGTTCATGGGTTGACTAAAAGAGTTCCCTGTCATCAGGTTTGTGTAAACAGTCCTAATACTATTAATGGTGACAGAAAATCTCTGCCTTGGCATGAGCATCCATTCTCAAAAGGACGCAGGGATATCATGATCACACGGGGACATTTTTATTCTTTGCGTCTTCCCCTCTCTGTGTGTCCTCTTCATCAAAAGGCTGGGCTTTCTGCTTAAATGGCTGTAAATTGTCTTTTTTAATAGGTTTAATGTGAATAGGCAACGTTCATTTATCGGTTTTATCGTCGCAGGTGCGATCGCCCTATTAGTGATTGCGATCGCTGGCTTTTACTGGTTTTTCGCCAAAAGTCCGGCTAACCTCATTGGTTCTACCTCTGGGCCTAGTGCAGCCATATTCGTGTCGAAACTTTCACCTGTAATGGTTTCATTGCTGGCGAATCCTGACCGTTTGCAGGCGCTGGAGCGTGAAGAGGAACTATCTAAACTCAAAACCAGTTTATTCGCCAAGAGTGGCATAGATTACAAACAAGACATTCAACCCTGGTTAGGGGACGAAATTACATTAGCTATCACCACCTTAGATATTGATCGCGATCGAGAAAACGGACAGCAGCTAGGGTATTTGTTGGCACTAGCAACCAAACAACCGGAGAAAAGCCGCGAGTTTGTCGAGTTATTGTTTTCCAAACGGGCGTTAGCTGGAGCAAACTTAGCTGTTGAACAATACAAAGGCATAAAGTTAATTTCTGACAATTCTCCACCAGAGCAGGACTTACTTGCAGGTGCTGTTGTCGGTGAAGGCTTTGTGTTATTTGCCAACGATCCGAAGGTGTTGCGAGATGCAATCAATAACGTCCAAGCGCCCGATCTGAATTTGACCAGTTCGTCTGAATACCAAAAAGCTACCAAAGAAGTGCCCAAAGGGGGTTTAGCTGTAGCTTTCTTGAATCTTCCAATTGTGGCAAAATGGCAAGGGTTAGAGTTACCAGAACAACTTTATAACAGCCAAATTATATCCTTAGCGTTGAACCCCAAAGGATTGCTAGCGGAAACCACCTTTCTGACTTCATCGGAAATTCTCGCTCCATCTGCACCGCTATCTAAACCTGTGGGAGCCTTGCAGTATATTCCAGCGTCCGCAGGTTTGGCAATTTCCGGCTCAAATTTGAGTAATTTGGGTAACAGTGATTTAGGCAAACTCTGGAAACAAGCAACAGCAACTTTATATGGTTCTAAGGAAGATGTGGTTTTTCGGTTAGCAAAACCTTTGGCGGATGTTCAAAAAAGCTGGGGTATAAATTTCCCAGAGGATATTTTCAGTTGGGTAGAGGGTGAATATGCCATAGCATTGCTAACAGCGAAAGAGCAAATAACCCCTGATTGGATTTTTGTGGTGGAAAAATCCGAGGCTGTAGAACAAGGCGTTGCTCGTTTGGATGCGATCGCTTCATCCAAGGGACTGAGCATCAGCCCTCTGACTATAGATAAGCAAAAAATCTCCGCTTGGACAGAGTTAACTACGGCTACAAAAAAAACCAATGTCAAAGAAGGAGCATCTTTCAGTATTGAAACAAAAGTGCGGGGATTGCATACAACTTTAGGAAATTACGAAATCTTCACCTCTGACTTAGAGACAATGAATGAAATTCTCACAGCCAAGAATAATTCCATAATTGATAATCCCAATTTCAAAGATAGTATTGCTGCAATTCCCTTACCAAACCAAGGCTATATATATCTTGACTGGACAAAGAGCCAGAATTTATTAGAGCGTCAAGTACCGATTCTCAAGTTAGTGGAAGTCTTAGGTAAACCATTTTTTAACAACTTGCGATCGCTCACAGTTAGTAGTTATGGAACTGACACGCGATCGCTCAAAGGTGGTGTCTTCTTCAAACTCCATAATTCGTGAGATTTTCACATCTGTTCAAGGTGCAGAAGGTAAAAGAATTTTTTACCTTCTGCATTTTCTTGCCTGATCATACTTACGTATATTACTTGTGCTATTTGCTACTTTGTATTAGATGCCATCTTGGTTATGACAAGTCTGCTATGAATAGCTGTGACAGCAACTCTTTTAGATTTGCCAACCGGGAAAACCATTTACTATTTACGGCCAATAAAACCACCTAAAAGCAATTTCAAAACCATCTTAGACATCCAACCCGTTTCAAGTTCTCCCTTAACAACAGCAAGCGTTCTCAGGTTAACAAATTCTATATTTATGGATTTTTGTCAGCATACATGAGTAGTACTAAACAATACTTTCGATAGAGGGGCGAATCAGCCATAACTATATTCTGGATAGATGCACTCAAACCTTAAATTTTCTTAAGGTAATACTAAGAATAAATGATTAGGAATTTAATCATGGCTGAAGAACAAAAACAAAAATCTGATAATCAAGAAACTACGCCCAGTTCTTCTGGTGGCTACCAAACCCCCGTCGACGAAAGTATCCGCAAAACTGGTGATGCTGAAAAGAGTGATGCTAAACCCTCTGCTACACCAGAAGCACCAGGAGAAGATGGTATAGCAGGTAGCCCCAATCAGGGAACTGAGTCACGTTAATTAGTTTGAACTTTCCCAAGTTTCAATCATCTATTAAGTTTTTCTTGTAATCTGGATTTAGTAAACTTTGAGTGGATAGTTGTGGTTTATACCATGATTATCCACTCATTTTTATGATATGAGAATCGTTTTTAGCGAGGGTAGGGGCTGGTGTGGTAAGTGCGTAGGCGCAGCCTGCACAACTCTTGGAGAGGCTGCGCCTACGCTTAAGGCGCAGCCTAAGAAGAGAAGCTATGCCGCAGGCTTTACGACTGTGCTCAGTACAAGTCAGTGACCACTGTAGGCATCACTTCGTCTTATGGCGTTACTATAGTGCCATATTATACTATTATATTTTGATTGTACTCCATGCTGAAGAAATGATTTTCCTTGTATTTAGTTATGGATTTGATATTAATTTTTCTAAGTATAATATCTGAAGTTTGTCAGCACAGCGTTAAGAAGAAATCGCCTATCCTAAAAAAGCTGCTAAACTTCACGATTCTTAATCATGCCAGCTTCCTCCTATGGCTGACAGAAGTCCCACAATCCAATAGGCTGATCTTAAAGCGGTGATTTTTCACAAAGCTTATCTGCATAAAAAGGTAGGCTTCATTGTCCAATACTTTTGGATAACTATGTGTAAAATCTTGCCTAACCTCTATCATCACTTAGTGGTTAATAACTACCTATACAGAAAATGCCCCTTAAAATCGTCCACAACTTTGATGGCAGTTTCACTCTTGAAGCACAAGCTCAAAAAACTCTATTCAATTTATTGACAAGCGTTGCTTTCTTAAACCAAATTTCTCAACAGTTGCAGTGTGAGCAAGTTAAATTTACAGAATTACTTTTCCAACCAGTTCCTTATAGCTTAACTACCACTAAAGGAATGCCAGCAGAATTTGAGAAGTATCATGAATCTGATGAATATACCATCATCAATGTCCCACCAAATTTCATGTTTAGTGCCAAGATTTTTAAACCCAGTCGCCTTTGTGCAATTTACCAAAAATTGGGTAATGGGTAATTATTAAAATAATCTTTTCCTAGTTAGCAATTCTCAATTCTGAAGGCAAATAGTAAGTTTGATATTTGATGTATGACTCTTGAAACGAATCTTTCTTCTTTGGCAACCCTGGAATACATTCCTTACATTGACGATCGCGGCCAATTACCCGAACAATTTCAGAGTAAAATTGGGGTATATGCTATTTTTAACCAAGAAAAATTACTCCAATTTGTAGGATACTCCCGTGATGTTTATCTCAGCCTTAAGCAGCATTTAGTCCGTCAGCCACAGCAATGCTATTGGGTCAAAGTTCAAACTATTGAACGCCCTAGTCGCACAATTTTAGAAAATACTGAAAATGCTTGGATTGCTGAAAATGGCAGTGTGCCCTGGGGAAATGGGGATAACAAGGAAAAATGGACTCATCCCATTGATGTGAAAGTGATAATGACACCTGAAGAACAGGCAAAATATCAAAATCCAGCTAATGATGAATTAGCACAAATAAAAATTATTAAAAATGTGGCACGGAGAGTAGAAGCAGAGATTTCAACACAATTGCTAGAGATGCGAGGTTTGCAAATGCAAATTCGTTTCAATCCTAAATTGAAAGAAGAAGGTTTACTAGATTTGAAATGAGGTAGTTATGGGGAAAACTATCATTTTAAAACCCTTCATATAAATGAAGGGTTAATAGCGTTAGGACAAGGAAATTATTTCACACAATTCCTTAAACAAGAAGTTTACTACTTTACTGATCCTCTGATTAAAAACTTTTAGGTTTATTTTTGCCCTACCTCGCCAAGTGCAGGCGATGGTCGCTTTGCGAACCGCCGAAGGCATCGCACAAAATTTCTTGAATTACTTGTTGTACAGCTTCTTTACTCAAGCTGCCATTTACTTGAACAATTCGTGAGGGATAGGATGCTGCTAAATGTGCGTATCCTTGCTGAACTCGCCGATGAAAAGCGATTGTCTCTTGTTCAATCCGGTCTAATCTTACTCCATCTAAGAGTTTGCGGGCCAGTCCTACTTCGACATCGACATCTAACCAAATAGTTAGGTCACTTTCTAAGCCACCAGTAGCAATATAGTTAAGCTGATTGATTAAACTCATATTAAGACCACGACCATATCCTTGGTAGGCAATGGTAGAGTCAGTGTAGCGATCGCATAAAATATATTTCCCTGCTGCGAGATTTGGTTTGAGTTCTTGTTCAACGTGTTGCGATCGGTCAGCAGCATACAACAAAAGTTCTGTCACTTGTGCAACTGGTTTATCCTCTGCCTTCTCTAGTAGCAAGCGGCGAAGATGTAAGCCTAGTTCTGTTCCCCCTGGTTCACGAGTAACAACCACAGAAATACCCAGACTTTCCAACCACTCAGAACAAAGCTGGATTTGGCTGGTTTTGCCACAGCCTTCCACCCCTTCAAATACAATTAATTTGCCACCCATGCTATTTTGTGTTCGCTGCAATAAACTTGTTCGCTGACGTTTGATCAAGAATAGTAAAAAGTAGTTAATCAACATTAGGAACTTCGCACTGTGCTTGAGTTTCAAGCTCTTAAATACTGATTAGACAGTCAGGGCATCAATGGTTGTCTGGTCATCAAGTACCAGCGCTTCTTGCAGCAAGGCTTTGTTTATGTTGAGCGGTGTAGCTACGATCGCTCCTGAATTCGACGACTAACTAAATCAATGTTATCGCACTTTCTCTTCTTTGCTTCATCCAAGAATCAGGAGCGATCACTCTCTCAAGGTGATTTATCTCATTTCGAGCCACGATCACTCTTTACAACTCCCCTACTGAAACAATTTCACTCGCCATTCAAGTTCATCCTTCACATCATTCAGGAGAAGCAGTTCCAGGTGCGATGTCTACGACGTCTGGTCAAACCAACTTTTGGATGAACCAGTAGCCAGGAGTGACATTCCCACTTCCACCTTCATTGTTGATCTATTGTGACATCTAACCATAACTTTGGGCTAAAAGTCTCTGTTCAGAACATTTAGAAGATGGGAACTCTAGCTAATAAGCTCAATTACAGTATCCCACCCTGCACTGCCAATCATGTCCCATCCTGCTCATGCCACTTTGGGCCAATCTTCTTACCCTCGCTTGACTAGAAGTCTGAGTGCTGTTGAAAGTTGGGGCTTTGGTTTGACAGCTCATATTTCCTGGACAGCATTAGTTCCAGCAATTCATGATGCTCTCGGTTCCCAAGCTATTTTTGTCTGGATACCTGCGGTGATTTTTGGAATGCTGCTCAACTATCAGGTAAAACGCTTGGGTATGCATTTTAGGAATGTGGCTGGAGGAACACCTAACTATGCTACTAAGCTGCTGCAAAACTACTCCGGACTAGCTCGCTATGCCGCAATTGGATACCTCCTCAACTGGGTTTCCTACTTAGCAGTTAATACGATCGTCCTCAGAGATTTAATTAAAGTGAATTTGGAGGCACTGAGTATTACCTGTCCAGAAAGATTTTTGGATATTGGCTTTACACTGTTGCCGTTTATCGTGGCGTTTAGTGGGACTCGCGCCCTGAGTATTTTACATTTGTTTTTTGTAATTCCAGCCTTTGGATTGCTAATCACCTTCTGTGTGCAGGGTCTTGGCTGGTTAGCGTTCTCTGGTGATAGTCCTGGGTTTTTTCCTAGCAATTGGTCATCTTTGGGCTTCGTGGATTGGGCTAAGTGGTTCTTTTTCGTCACCTATGCAACCTACAGCTGTGAAACGGCTTCTTCCTTTGTTGCTGATAGCCGCCAACCCACCCAGACGCTGCGCTTTCTAGATTTTGCAGCTTGGATGATGCCACCCATCTTTTTAGGGGGGTCTTGGGTAATGATGCGGTTAGCAACAGATCCAAGCCTTAAAGACAATGCTTTTCTGAATCTTGTGGCGGCTTCTCAGCCCTTTTGGGGAAAATCAGCGGCTATAAGTGTTTCCTTTTTGCTAGTAGCTGCAAGTCTTTTAGGTTCGGCAACGGTCGTTTCTAATTGCCCTCGAATTTTGTATCAGCTGGCCTTAGATAACCATCTCTCACCAGTATTTTCCGTTGTATCACGTCGGGGTGTGTTTGTCCCAGCATTGACATTGACATTGGTGTTGTGTTTGATCTATCTGATTTGGGGAGATGTAGCGCGAATCGTGGCTGTTGGTAACATCGGTTGGTTTGTCTCCTTTATGTTATTCCATTTGGGGCTTTGGCTGAGGCGCGATCGCCCGGAAGTTTTGTTCCCTCGCATATCTCTGGGCATTCTGCTGTTAGAAGTTGTGGTGCTGTTGGTGGGTGGATTTGCCTGGGGTTGGCTCAACTTGCTCATTGGGCTATTATTTCCTATTGGTGTCATGGGAATAGATGCAGTGATTCGCCGCGTGGTCTTTCCTCCATTCCATCCCGGTTGGTGGATGCGACGATATCGCACGCGCCCTGTGGTAATTATCAAGGACTCAGTAGTTCTCCAGGTGAGTATCCTGATTTTTTTACTGTGCAGTGCATTGGGAGTTGGCTGGTTATTTGGTGTCAAACTTAACAAAGTTGCAAATGCGGCGGGTGAAAATCTATTTGTGGTGCTGCTAATGAGTGTGGCATTTGTGGGAGTAGCGATCGCCTGTTGGACAACTTTACCGCAAGTGGTGGCGATCGCAGAAGCCCGAGAAGCTGCCGAACACCTCTTTACCGTCGCCCAAGATGGTATTTTAGTTGTGGATGATCGAGGCATTATCCGACAGGCTAACCCTGCCACTGAATCTTTCTTTGGTGTCAACCCATCTGAGTTGCTGGGAGATCATCTCAACAAATGGCTACCCGCATTAGTCTACTATCCAGACCAGTGGACAAAACGCAGCGAACAAACCTTACTCTGCAATGGGAAAAACCAAATCCTGGAAGTTTCGATCTCAGACCGACCCCATCAGGATTTTCAGGAGTATGTTGTCATTCTCCACGACATTACCCAGCGCAAACAAGCAGAAGAGATTTTGCGACACTCAGAAGCACAATTGCGCCAAGAGGCAAAGCACCTAGCATCTCAACTGGTACACAGTGAAAAAATGTCCAGCTTAGGGCAGTTAGTAGCAGGTGTAGCGCACGAAATCAATAACCCAGTTAACTTTATTTATGGCAATATCACTTTTGCCAATCAATATATCCAAGATTTACTTAGTTTGTTGCAATTATACCAGCAAAACTATCCTAATCCAGTCACCGAAATTCAAGAAGAAACAGAAGCCATCGACTTAAATTTCGTGATGGCAGACTTGCCAAACTTGCTAACTTCTATGACAGTTGGTGCTGAAAGAATCACAGAAATCGTCCTATCTCTACGAAACTTTTCCCGCTTGGATGAAGCAGAGATGAAAGCTGTAAATATCCATAATGGTATCGATAGTACATTGATGATTCTGGAACATCGCCTCAAGGCTAAATCTGACTCTCTAGCAATTGAGGTCATTAAAGAGTACGGCGACCTACCATTAGTAGAATGTTACGCTGGACAACTCAATCAAGTATTTATGAATCTTCTGGCAAATGCGATCGATGCAATTGAAGAGTCATTAGTCATTAGTCATCTGTCACTTGTACAAGATAGAGGACAAATTCGGATTCATACTAAACTCACCATTGAAAAGCAAGTAGTTATTCGCATTGGTGATAATGGTTTAGGTATTCCAGAAAACGTACAAAAACAATTGTTTGAACCATTCTTTACTACTAAACCAGTTGGTAAAGGTACTGGGTTAGGTTTATCTATTAGTTATCAGATTATCACCCAAAAACATCAGGGAAAATTACAATGTATTTCTGCTCCTGGACAAGGTACAGAATTTGTAATTGTAATTCCGCTAAACCAGCAAACTATTTAATTGTCAACATCATCTCACGTAGTTAAATTTTTAACAAAGTAAAATTTTTACCTTTGGCGTTGCTTGCTGTTTATTAGAATGTTAGGCTGAGATTTTCTGGCTAAACCACCTGTATAGCCTGTTACGCAGAAAAAGTCTGGCTATTACTCCGATTTTGATTGTGAGAAAAAGGATTTGGTCATGGCACAAGATAAAGCTTATCGGAAAGCAGAGCAGCGGATTAAAAAGGCACGGCGAGAGGGAGCAATAGAACTTGATCTCAGCGATATGGAACTCTCTGAGATACCAGAGGCGATCGCATCCCTGACTCAGTTGCAAGTGCTTGACCTCGGCGACAACCAACTGACCGAACTGCCAGAAGCGATCGCATCCCTGACTCAGTTGCAAGTGCTTGACCTCGGCGACAACCAACTGACCGAACTGCCAGAAGCGATCGCTTCCCTAACTCAGTTGCAAACACTTAAACTCTTCAATAACCAACTGACCGAACTGCCAGAAGCGATCGCATCCTTGACTCAGTTGCAAGAACTTAACCTCTCTGGCAATCAATTGACCCAACTGCCAGAGGCGATCGCATCCTTGACCCAGTTGCAAACACTTAAACTCTTCAATAACCAACTGACCCAACTACCAGAGGCGATCGCATCCCTAACCCAGTTGCAAGACCTTAACCTCTCCGAAAACAAACTGACAGCACTACCAGAGGCGATCGCATCCTTGACCCAGCTGCAAGACCTTAACCTCTCCAATAACCAACTAACGGAACTGCCAGAGGCGATCGCATCCCTAACCCAGTTGCAACAGCTTAACCTCTCCGAAAACAAACTGACGGAACTGCCAGAGGCGATCGGCTTTCTCACTCAGTTGCAAGAGCTTCACCTCTTTTTTAACCAACTCACGGAACTGCCAGAATCAACCAAAAATTTAACGAAACTAACTGTACTGTCACTTTCTGTAAATGAATTTGTCTCGTTTCCGAACGTAATTACGAGCTTGCAAAAATTGAGAGAACTTTATGTGATCCACAATAAAATTGAGCAGCTTCCTAATGAATTCGGTAATTTAACACAGTTAATAAAACTTTGCTTAGGAGGAAAGCAGATTTCTTCTAATGCGTCGTTTGCTGAACAGGTTTATGGGAATAATCTGACATCACTGCCTCACAGTTTTACTCAACTTGCTCAACTAGTTGAACTTAATCTTGACGAAAACCCCTTGAACCCTGAACTAGCGGCAGCATATGAGCAGGGACTCGACGCTGTTATGGCATATCTTCGGGCAAAGGTAGAAGCGCAGATTGTGCTGAACGAAGCCAAGCTGATTCTAATTGGTGAGGGTGAGGTTGATAAGAGTTGTCTGTTGGGTGCATTGCGAGGGGATGAATGGGAAGATGACCGCTCCACGACTCATGGAATTGAGATTAAGCCTGTAATCGTCACTGATCCTGACAGTGGCACAGAAATCACGTTGAATGGTTGGGATTTTGGCGGTCAACGGGTTTATCGACCAACGCACCAGTTGTTTTTCAGTGCGCCTGCCGTATATCTGGTGATCTGGAAACCACGGGAAGGCCCCCAGCAGGGCTTTGTCAAAGAGTGGATTACGCTGATCAAGAATCGGGAACCGGAGGCAAAGGTGCTGGTGGTTGCAACGCACGGTGGACCCGGACAGCGACAACCGGACATTGACAGACAAGAACTTTTGGATCAATTTGGCAAAGATACAGTAATCGATTTCTTCCATGTAGACAGCAAACCCAACAAAGATACAACGCATTGCACTGGGCTTGCAGAATTGAAAGAAGCGATCGCTCATGTCGCTGCATCTCTTCCCGAAATGGGGCGTTCCGTTCCAGCAAAGTGGCAGCAGGTGCGGGAAATTTTGCAGGCAAGTGACAAAGCCTATCTCCCCTACGATGATGTCATTGCCATCTGCGCTGAACAGGGAATCGATAAGGAGCAAGCAGAACTGTTCCTTCGCATTTCCCATACACTGGGGCATTTCATCCATTATCATTACGACCCAACACTACGCGATATCGTCATCCTTAAACCCGACTGGCTGGCAAAGGCGATCAGCTTTGTGCTGGATGATGGAATGACACGCAAACGCAATGGTTTGGTGGAATTTGAGTATCTTAGCCAGTTGTGGAGCCATCCGCCATTTGAAGGCGAAGAAGGCTACCCCTTAAAATTGCATCCAATCTTTCTGCGATTGATGGAACGCTTTGATCTGTCCTACAAAGTGGTGTTTGATCCGTCAGAAACTAGCAATACCAGCCTGATTGCTCAACTCGTTCCTGATACACGCCCGGAGCCATTGCCCAATTGGGGAGAGCAACCAGAAGCAGGAGATAGACAACAAGTGCAAATCTGCCGCATTGTGGACAGTCGCGGACAGTTTGCAGTGGCAGAAGGGTTGTTTTACCAGTTGATTGTCCGCTTGCACAAATACTCACTTGGACGGGCTAATTACGAAGACAGCATTCACTGGCAACGGGGCTTAATGCTTGACAATGACTATAATGGTCGAGCATTGCTGGAGTATGTTGGCACTGATGTAAAAATCACAGTGCGGGCAGCCTATCCTGAACGGTTCCTGTCCTATCTCACCGAAGAGATTAAATGGCTAGTCGAGAATTTCTGGGAAGGGTTGCGTTGTAATGTGATGGTTCCCTGCATTGCACCTTGCAGCATGAATGCGCCTGGAAACGGACTGTTTGAGGTACAGAAACTAATTGAAAGCAAAAAGAAAAATCGTGATGAGTTCCCATGTCCCATTTCCGGGTGTGGTGAATGGCAAAACATAGATCGACTGCTGAATAACGCACCGACTGCTCAACCCCCATCCCAAGAAATTGGTATTGAGCAGTTCCGATACATTGTAAAAGACGAGCTAAACATCATCCGCAAAGATTTGGTTATCTTAGATCGTCGAGATCAAGCACGCTTTCAGTCATTGTCTCAGAAGCAACGCACCATTTTAAGCCAGGTCGATCAGCAGTTTGCAGTACTGATGCAGATGCTCACCGATGAAGCCAAAGACGGGCCGCGCCTGTTCAGCTTTAAGCCCGTAGATCCGAAATTTTTTGATAGTCGCAAATGGCTCAGGGCCAAGTTTCAACTCACCCTCTGGTGCGAACACGCCCGTCTACCACTTCCAGCCTTAAATCCCGACGATCAAAAGAAAGGAGTCTATGAATTAGATTTGCCCCGCGAGTGGTTCACCAAAGTAGCCCCCTTTCTCAAACTGTTGACAACAACTCTCAGCCTAATCTTACCTGTCGCAGCTTCTGCAACCAAGTTGATACTTGATGATACCGCATACAAAGGCATTGAAGAACAACTCGAACTGGGACAGAAAACTACCGAGTCTTTCTTGAAAGGAGGCGATATCGCTTTTGCTGGGCAGTCGAAGAGTGAATCTTTCTTTTTGGAAGGCGATGCAATCCGCGCCCAAGGCTCTATCTTACGAGAATTACACGCCCTTCTGAAAGGAAAAGACCCTAGTTTCGGCGGTCTGGTGCGGGTGCAAAACAAACGCCGTGAATTTTTGTGGGTTCATCCTCAATTTGTAGATGAGTATTAATTTTGGGGATGAACTTTTTTGATGTCGATTTGGGCTTTGACTACACCTGAATCATCTGTGCGTTCGATCCGAAAACCAAGTTTTTTACAAACTTTTTGCATGGCATAATTGTCATGAAATTAAAGACCAAGTAGAGCAAGCATTAGTTTAATTTGGGCTAATTTTTCATGATTATACAGGAAACAGAGTAATGTTGAAGGTTTTTGCTGACCGTGGTGGTACATTCACAGATATTGTTGCCGTTACTAATAATCAGGCAATTATAGATAGACTCTCAAGATATCCTGAACGTTTTTTAATTGTGACTCTGCCTAATCGGCAATGGATTATAGTTTACAAACTGCTTTCAGAAAATCCCGAACAATACCAAGATGCAGCCATCCAAGGTATACGGGATATTATGGGTATTTCCGGCAACGAACCTATTCCTAGTGAAGCAATAGAAGTGATAAAAATGGGGACAACAGTAGCAACAAATGCGCTGTTAGAAAGGAAAGGAGACAGGGTTGTTCTTCTGATCACCAAAGGGTTTAAAGATGCGTTGCGAATTGGCTACCAAAACCGTCCTAACATCTTTGCCCGTAATATCATTTTACCAACTATGCTTTATGAACAGGTGATAGAGATTGATGAACGTTATGATGCTCATGGAAATGAATTAATTCCGATCAATGTTCAACAAGTCAAAAAGGACTTACAAGCAGTTTACAACACAGGAATTCGGAGTTGTGCTATTGTTTTTATGCACAGCGATCGCTATCCTGCCCACGAACAACAAATAGCCCAACTTGCCCAAGAAATCGGCTTTATACAGATATCCGCATCCCATCAAGTTAGTCCGTTAATGAAGTTGGTTAGCCGAGGGGATACAACAGTAGTAGATGCTTATTTGACTCCTATTCTCCGTCGCTATGTCAACCAAATAGCGAGTCAGTTAAGAATGGGGAATGGGGAATGGGGAATAGGGAATAGGGAAAATAACCACTCCCCACTCCCTACTCCCCACTCTCTGATTAAATTAATGTTCATGAAATCTGATGGAGGTTTAGTCGCAGCCCAACAATTTCAAGGCAAAGATAGTATTTTGAGTGGCCCGGCTGGCGGTATTGTCGGCGCAGTTCAAACTAGTAAAAGGGCAGGTTTCGAGTTAGTTATTACCTTTGATATGGGAGGAACAAGTACAGATGTTGCCCACTTCAAAGGAGAGTATGAACGACAACTAGATTCAGAAATTGCTGGGGCGCGGATGCGAGTTCCCGTATTAGCAATTAATACTATTGCTGCTGGAGGCGGTTCAATTCTATTTTTTGATGGTTCTAGTTATCGTGTCAGTCCTAAATCTGCTGGCTCGAATCCTGGGCCTGCTTGTTACCGACGTGGTGGGCCATTAGCGGTTACTGATGCCAACGTGATGTTAGGCAAAATCCACCCGCAATATTTTCCCTCAGTTTTTGGAATTGATGGCAATTTACCTCTAGATAAAGATACTGTCATTCAGCAATTTACACAATTAGCCCAAGACATTCAAGCTGCGACATTAAATCATTGTACTCCTGAACAAGTAGCGGCTGGATTTATAGCGATCGCAGTGGAAAACATGGCGAACGCAATTAAAAAAATCAGTCTACAACGGGGTTATGATGTCAGTCAATATGTGCTTTGTTGTTTTGGCGGTGCAGGCGGTCAAGTTGCTTGTTTAATTGCTGATACTTTGGGGATGAAAAAAATATTTCTTCACCCTTATGCTGGTGTTCTTTCTGCTTATGGAATGGGATTAGCTGATGTCCGGGCAATTAGAGAAGGGGGAGTAGAACAACCTTTAACCCAAGGATTAATCTCTAAATTATACCAGTTAATAGAATATTTAGAAACTCAAGCTAAAAGTGAAATAAATGAAGATAATATCCAGGCAGAAGTAGTCCGCAAAGTCAACTTAAAATATGAGGGGACTAACTCTACATTGTCCGTTAATTTTACTGATGAAGTAGCAGTGATGCGGCAACAATTTGAAGCTGAACATAAATCTCGTTATGGTTTCATTCAATTAGAGAAAACCTTAATTGTTGAATCCGCCTCAGTGGAAGTAATTCAGAAGATGGAGACTCCCGAAGAACCTGTAATTATTCGGACTCGCCCTTTAGATGAAGCTCCTGCATCTGTTGAAACAGTAAGGATGTTTAGTACTGATAGATGGTATGATACTCCTGTTTATCGGCGGGAAGATTTACAACCAGAAGATAGGATTAATGGGCCTGCAATTATTGTAGAAAAAATTAGCACAATTGTAGTTGAACCTAACTGGAACGCCAGATCAACTGAATGTAATCATCTGATTTTAGAACGTCTATAAACTGGCTGTTGTGCTGGAAAATACTCACCCTCACTACACTAAGCTAAACACGGTACGGTTTTACAACAAACCAGATGCTTGCTACAGTTACGGTGCAAAGGCTTACGAAGAGTCTGCACCAACCCCCGAAGATGGTAAACGTCTTGGCAATAGCCTAGCAGCAGGCGGAATCGCTGTACTTGCTTGTGTTGCCGCAACAGGCGAACCTGTGGGGGCAGGAGTGTGTTCCGTACTGGGAAATCAGACGACAGAAATCGCTGGTATCGGTGTGCGTGTTGCTTTTCGCCGACGCGGCATAGCAGCAGCCTTAACAACCCGGTTAGTGCGAGAAGCTTTCGACGCAGGTGTTACGGTGGCGTTTCTGATGGCGGCACATCAAGAGGAAATGCGAATTTACATCTGCGCTGGGTTCTCTACAATAGGCGAAATTTTGCACATATCGCTTTCGCCCAAGTAGACAGCGATAGTTAAGTAGTAAATATTGAAGTGTTTAAGCGATTACTACAAATTTTTTAGGAGTTAAAAATGTACACAACATCTCAACCCGATCCCGTCCGCTTAGAAATATTCAAAAACCTCTATCAATTTATTGCCGAACAAATGGGGATTGTTCTCCAAAACACAGCAACGTCTGTAAATATCAAAGAAAGGTTGGATTTCTCCTGCGCTATTTTTGACTCTTCTGGATTATTAGTTGCTAATGCCCCCCATATTCCTGTACATTTAGGCTCAATGAGTGAAAGTGTCCGGAGTTTAATTCATGATAAAGGTGACACCCTAAAACCGGGAAATGTCTATTTATCAAATAATCCCTATAACGGCGGTACACATCTTCCTGACGTAACTGCAATTACCCCTGTTTTTCTAGAAAGTGGAGAAAATTCTGCATCCCCTACTCCCCTATTCTACGTCGCTTCTCGTGGACACCAAGCAGATATCGGTGGAATTACTCCCGGTTCAATGCCTCCCCATAGTACCACAGTTGAAGAGGAAGGAATTCTTTTTGATAATTTTCTCTTGGTTGAAGAGGGAAATTTTCGAGAATCAACAGTAAGACAACACCTCTCAAATCATACTTATCCTGCTCGTAACCCTGACCAAAATATAGCTGATTTGAAAGCACAAATTGCCGCCAATGAAAGGGGAGTTCAAGAACTGTGTAAAATGGTGGATCAATACGGACTTGGGACAGTTCAAGCTTATATGAATTTTGTGCAAGCTAATGCTGAGGAGTCGGTGAGAAAGGCTATCAATCTTCTCAAGCATGGCTCATTTATTTATGAAATGGATAATGGAGCAATAATTCAAACAAAAGTTACGATTCATCAACAAAATCGCAGTGCTACCATTGATTTTACTGGTACATCTAGTCAACTAAATAGTAATTTCAATGCTCCTAAAGCTGTAACTCAAGCAGCAGTCTTATATGTCTTTCGGACTTTGGTTGATGATAATATTCCTCTTAATGCCGGTTGTCTTAACCCTCTAGAAATTATTATCCCGGTCGGCTGTATGCTGAATCCAATTTATCCAGCAGCAGTAGTAGCAGGTAATGTAGAAACTTCTCAAACCATTGTTGATGCTTTATATGGCGCTTTGGGTGTCATGGCTGCTTCTCAAGGAACAATGAATAATTTTACTTTTGGTAATGAGCAATATCAATATTATGAAACTATCTGCGGCGGCTCTGGGGCAGGAATTGATTTTGATGGAACTGATGGTGTTCATTCTCACATGACTAACTCCCGGTTGACTGATCCAGAAGTTTTAGAAACCCGTTATCCTGTACTTTTAGAAAGCTTTAGTCTTCGTGCCGATAGCGGTGGTAAAGGAAAATATTCCGGTGGTAATGGAGTTGTCCGCCGCATCCGTTTCTTAGAACCCATGACAGCTAATATTCTCTCTAGTCATCGGGTTGTCCCTCCCTTTGGATTAAATGGTGGGGAAGCCGGAATTGTTGGACGCAACTGGATACAACGTCAGAATGGAATTGAAGAGAATTTAGACAGCACAGCAACAGTAGAGATGAAAGCTGGGGATGTTTTTGTGATAGAAACTCCTGGAGGAGGCGGATTTGGTAAAGCCTCCTAGTACCAGTAATTTCCGCTGAATTAAAAAGCAGACGCCTTGATTTTGTAGGATTTTCAAATAACTTGGCAACTGGCTGTACTTTGAAGATGCTTTATAATGATTTGTATTCCACATATGTGAAAATTGCTGAAACTCTACTTCTCAAATGTAATTGCTTGATATCGTAAAGCGCCACTACTCCCACTTGGAAAAAGTGCATTTTCATATATAGCAACTAACTCTTTTCCAAGTTGCTGACAATTCTCTACTGAAACTTCGCTGAGATTACTGGCAACAATTCCACACCTTAACACTCCTGGATGTTCATCGAAGATTGGATCATCTATTGCAGCTAAACTTACGTCACCACACCAAATTCGTGTTTCTATTAAACTCACTTTATATTTTGTAAAAGAGAACTTTATTTCATTGATTAAAGTGTCTCTGTATTGATAGGAATCATAACCATACCAATACAAGACTTTTAAACCTTGCTGACTCAATTGGCTAAATAAGTCTATTGAATGCAGTCCGTTAGCAGACCGTATAAATGGACGGAAAGGATCAATATGTACAAATGTGCTTGAAGCATCTTGTACTGACAACTTCGCTGCTTTTTCTGCTAATGTATGAATTCCGTCTGCGTGAATCACCTCAACAACTTTTGATGCCCCTTCAACATCCGCTACTTCTTGAATATTCTTCAAGCTTTTATTATCTATATCACAAAACAAAAATTTAGATTTGTTTTCATGCAAAAGTTTTAATGCAATCAGCGGCGAACCTGGGTAGCTAGATAATTGTCCATTTTGTTGGTAAGTGTTAAGAATATGCTTGTATACCGACGCTTCAAGCGTTGGAGATTCGGTTGTATGCTCTATGAAATAAAACACTCCATAATCCCTTTCAAGAGAATGTGTGAGGGTGTACAATGCAGAACCAGCATGAGATTCCCAGTACGAAAATGGCTTTTCAACTCTCAGAATTTCAGCTAATGGCAAATGTTTCCAAATGTCACCGATTCTTCCGAAGTGTCTATTTGTCATATTGATTTGCAAAAGATTTTATCTGTAATAACACTTATCAATCCAAATTCGCATTTCTTCTTCAGAACCAAAACAAGCCGAGCGTCCTGTGATTGGATCGTAGGCGTGCCAACAAGAAATGTGACCACGCCGATCAGATTCCTGCCACACTTGCAGGTCAGAACTACTAGTCATCCATATGACAAAATGTTGCCAATATTTTCGTAAATTTAACAAAAAATTAAATTTATTCATAGTGAAAGCGCCTGATCAACAGTAAGCTATTACTTTTACTTTCACGTAATAATTTTCAACTGAGAAGGTACAGTTTTGGCAGATTTTATCTAGTGCAGTTCAGCGCCATCCCAACTGGTATAGTAAAGAATCTCGCAACTGTACTAGGTAAACTTGGTAAAAATAGTTTATATTGCCAGTATTGATGATTATTCAGTCATTAACGAGTGCGCCAAAATGAAAATTTTATTAGAACGACAATCACACAAACCCATTTATTTGCAGATCTATGATCAGCGATGCCTACGGCGGGCTACGCCTACGCACTTGTGTACTTGATCGTGGTACGACAAAGTTTGAAGTACTCCAACACGACTTCGGAGTACCTCAACACGACTTTCAAGTACCTCAACACGATTTTGGAGTACCTCAACACGACTTTCAAGTACTTCAACATGACTTCGGAGTACCTCAAGACGACTTTCAAGTACTTCAACACGATTTTGGAGTACTTCAACATGACTTCGGAGTACCTCAACACGATTTTGGAGTACTTCAACATGACTTCGGAGTACCTCAACACGATTTTCAAGTACTTCAACATGACTTCGAGGTATCTGTTGCTTATATAGCAGTCCTAAATCATTCGTAAGAATTTGAGATCGTTTTAACCTCCCGTAATCCTGCCTTGGTAAGCTACGGTGTATACACAAGTCTGAAATAGGTTACTCACCTGGTTTTTTGCGTCAGTTTTACCCCACCCTAACCCTCCCCTTGTGAAGGGGAGGGAACAAGATTTCTTATTTTCCGCTTTTATAAGGGGGAATTACAAGATTTGTTATTTCCCCCCTTTATAAGGGGGAATTACAAGATTTCTTATTTCCCCCCTTTATAAGGGGGGATTAAGGGGGGTAATTCGACTGTATATACACGGTAGCCTTGGTAACGGGGGACGGCTCAGACATTGAGATCAAAAGTGCGATGCCTGCTCTGGGCTACGCCATCGCCTGATATTGTAGATTGGGTTGAGGAACGTAGCAAGATCCCGCAGGGTAACCCAACATGATCAAGTTTTGTTGGGTTTCGCTGTCGCTCAACCCAACCTACAATTATCCTTAACCCAAGCGTATTGGCTCAGAACTCGGAAGGTCTAGCTCTTATCTCGAAGCTTTGAGATGGGAACATGAAACTAGAATATTAGACCTCTTGCAAAAATCCTTGAATCACCCCTCCCTAACCCTCCCCTTGTAAACTATTTATTACCCGGATCTTTCTTAACATGGCTGAAAAGCAGACAAGATAAAGGTTATAGAAAATGATATTCTTGTGTGGCTTGACAAAATAAAATAATTATGTAGATGGTGATAAATTCCGATAAGTGCGATCATTAACTAGCCTTTCACACTTTTATTAAGTATCTTGTTTGATTGTTAAGAAAGATGCGGGTAATGGATAGCCTTTTAGGAGAGAGGTTTGGAGAGAGGTCAAAATATATGCCATACACAAAGCATCCAGGGCAATGATTTGCAAGGTATCGCATCAGTTTCCTGGTGCTAGAATTGCAGAATTGCCAATAGATGGTTCGGTGTATTCGCAAAAAATATTCAAGCCGATTTTGAGGATATATAAAACAATAACAGTTGCGATCGCTGGATCAATTGGCAAACCGTGTGCCGTCGCTACACCAACAAGGGAGATAATCAACCCTGTCAGCAAGGGCGAACTCCCTGGATTTTTTGTGTAATCTTTAAGTTGACCACGAAAACCATCATCGCCACAAAGTTCTTCACGCAATACTTTTAGTGTTACTTGCCAAAGTGATTTACTTTGCTGCATCAACGGTTGCCCATTTTTCTCAATCCACAAATCCTCAAAAGCGGTTTCAACTTTGCCATTGTGTTTTTCCAAGTGATTCAATGCGTGCTGTGCAGGATCGTAATCTTGTAAAATCTCCCGTGCAGCATTCATTTCCGTATGACTTAATTGAGCATCCATCATTTATCCTCATTTTTTAGTTTGTTATTGGGCATTGGCATGAGGCATTGGTTATTATTATTCTCCCCTGCTTCCCTGCTTCCCGCAAAAGTTCAAACTACGTCAAAATTTAGATAAACGCGATCGCACTTACTGATAATGCAGATTACCCAAAGTCTCCATACAGCAATTCTTGTCACTGACTTAGAACGCTCCGAACACTTTTATGGCAAAGTATTGGGATTATCTAAAATAGATCGTTCCCTGAAATACGCTGGTGCATGGTATCAAGTCGGCAACTATCAAATTCACCTGATAGTCGCAACCACTGTCCCCACCGAAAACCCAAACGAAAAATGGGGACGCAATCCCCACGTCGCCTTCTCAGTAACTGACTTAGATGCTGCCAAACAGCAATTCCTCAATCATAACTATCCAATTCAAGCCAGCGCTTCCGGTCGCGCTGCCTTATTCACTCAAGACCCTGATGGAAATATTATTGAGTTGAGTCAGCAATGAGAGGGAGTGGGGAGTGGGGGACAAGGGAGAATTATTGAAAAAGTCTCTACCTTGTTTTGTCCTAATGACCAATGACCAATGACAAATGACAAATGAAAATCATTGCTTACTCTTATACCAATCCGCTATTAGAATCTGCTCCCGATCAAGCCGATTGGGGATGGGAGGTGGATCGGGTTTATGAAGATTTGGGCAAGCCAGAGTCCTGCGGACACGCTGCGCGAACGCAATTACAACAATTATTTACTGATTGCCAAACTGAAGGAGCAGATTATCTCTTGATTCGTCGGTTGGAAGAATTAGGGGATACTGTAGAGGAAATTAGCGATCGCTTGAATCAACTCGAAGCAATGGGAGTAGCGATCATCGCCACAGAACAGCCCTACACTTCCGAAAATTACCCTCTGGGCGCTGACTTGCTGAATTTGCTACACGCAATCCAACGTCGACAACGTAGTCGTCGCATCCGTGAAGGACACGCCCGTAATCGTCTCGATGTTGCACCGCCACCGGGCAAAGTTCCCTACGGCTATCGCAGAGGTAAGGGAAAATATACCATTGACCGCAGTACTTCACCAGTAGTCAAAGATTTTTTTGAACACTTTTTACTCTATGGTTCCTTGCGGGGTTCAGTTCGTTACTTGGCGAAAAAATACGCCAAAAAAATCTCTGTTACCACAGGAAGACGCTGGCTGACTAATCCTGTTTATCGCGGCAATACAGCTTACCAAAATGGTGAAATTATCTCCGATACCCATATTCCGATAATTTCTAAGTCAGAAGCAGCTCAAGTTGACCGACTTTTACGCCGTAACAGCCGTTTACCATCCCGAACTGCTAGTGCGCCGCGTTCTTTAGCTGGGTTAGTAGTCTGTGCTGAGTGTCAGTCACACATGACAGTTACTCGTGTCACCCAACGCAATCAAGATAAGGAGTATCTTTATTTACGTTCTACTAACTGTCCTCAACGTCCCAAGTGTAAGGCTATTCCTTACCAAGATGTTTTAGAACATACAATTGAAACGGTTTGCCGTGACTTACCCTTAGCTGTAGCGGGGATGAATTTTCCTCAGTTGGATGCAGTCAAAAATAGTTTAGGGCAAGCGATCGCTCGTCAGCAAGAAATACTTGCTCAGTTACCCGCTTTAATTGAAACTGGAATTTTAGATGTTGAAACAGCAAAGTTAAGGGCTTACAAACTCCGCACAGAAATTTCTGCACTCGAAGCAAAGTTAGCGACTCTTCCTCCAGTTAACTTGCGTTCTGTTGCTCAAGCTGTTTCCATTCCACAATTTTGGTTAGATTTGTCAGAAACAGAACGACGATTTTACTTTCGAGAATTCATCAGGCAAATTGAGATTACTCTTCAGAATAAAGAATTAAAACTACAAGTTATTTTTATTTTTTAAATAAGTAAACCACGCAGTAAGATTCTATTCTCGTTAAGAGTCTCCGACTGGGATACCCCTCATTGAGGCTCCGCCTACCTTACTCGCAACAACCCAATAAACAGCATAGCCAGAGGCTCTTAACGAGGTTTTAAAGGGGTTTTACCGTTAAGTTGACACCAATGAGCAATGTTCACTACGACATGTGAACAATTTACTCATCCTCAGTTTCACTCTCTTGAGTTTTAGGAGTTAGCCGCCAAGAGGTGGTTTTGTCAATATCTACAGACAGATATTCCAGATTTTGCCCTAAATCTTTTTGGAGTTTCTGAGTTAGTGTGATTGGAAAATCTAAATTAATATCTTGGGTTTGTGCTAGCCTTGCCAATTCTATAAAAGTAGCTTTGACTGTAGTGCGCTCATAACTAGTCAGCTTGTAATCAGAAGTTTCTGATATATTCTGAGCCTGCATGGCTTTTTTTATGCGTTCTTGCAAATGCTCAAATTCTGAATTCAACAACTTCCATTGTTGCTCAAGTTGCAAGTATCTGGTATTTAGTGATATTAAGTCTTCCGTTGCGGGGTCGGGGCTGGCTTGGGCTTGTAATCCTAACAGATTTGAGTGGATTTGAGCAAGATAAATACAGTCTAGGTAAGCATACTCTATCTGTTCTTCAGTCAGGGGACGTTTTCCCCAATCGCTTTTTTGTTCTTGTTTATCAATATTGTTAAAGCTACAAAGTGCCATAGCTATGGTTTTGAGTTGGTAATTTGGTAATGGCAAGAGATAGTAGGGAATTTTTTTTGCCATTTCCAAAGTGCAAGTAATATTTTTGGCTTTCTTGTTACCGAGAAATTTTAGATCATAACTAGCCTGGTGAAAAACTTTTTCAATGGCAGAATTTATCATGATTTCTTGAATAAATTCAGCTACAATATTAGATTGATCTAGCACATCTAAAAGGTAGACGCGATCGCCACTCATATCTTTAGGATTATCTAATACCTGAATCAGCGATAGTCGGGGATTACGACTTTTATAGTCTGCTACTTCTGTATCTATCCACAGCGTTTTAGCATTGGTATATTCAGCAACAATGGCACGAATTTCGCAGACGGAAGTAAGGTACGGCATTGGCCAATATTTCCTGATATTTAGGGCATTATTAAGTAAGCCATAGTTTTCTAAAGTAACATTTTGTTGGTAATTTTGCTGGTACAATATTGCAAAAACGCTGAAGTTTTAAATTGTCGCAGCTACGCCCGTCATAGACATCGCCAAACTGACTCAAATCTGATAACATCGAGTCACCACTGTCAGGTTGCATAGTCTACCCTCAAAAAAGCTCCTTAGCATCTACGTTAATATTGACACGGAGCCACGACTGTATGCACTATATTGGTTAGCAGCCGTCAGGAAAATTGAATTGGCGCTTTTCAAAACTGGCTGCAAAATCTTAGCCTCAAGAAATTGTCCAAGTTCCAATTTTCAGTAACCTGAGAACTTACTTGGGCACTTTTGCTACTTCAGCTTTAATTGCTTTTTAACATCTGCTCCTCACCATGACACACACCTCAATTAATCGCTTCAAATACTCAATTCGGAGATAGATAATGAAAAAGCTAATTCCATTACTAGTTAGTAGTATTTTGGTAGTTGGTACTTTTGGCTGTCAAGAGGCAAGGGAAACTGGTTCGGAAACTCCTAGCACTTCTAATGAAGCCGCTCAAGCACCTGCAAAACCAGCTTCTCAGACAACTCAAACTGCCAAAATTCCAGGAAAAGAAACGACTCCTTTAGCAGCCAGCACAAACACTAAAGTTAAAACCGATTCTGAAAAAACGGCAGCAACAAAAGCTAAGAGTGACTTAAAAACTGAAGTTAGCAAAAAGTTAAACAAAGGCTTACCAGGCAATAAGTTACAAGTTGAAAACAAAGAGAGTGAAATTATCCTCAAAGGCACAGCAAGTTCTCAAGAAGAACTCCAGAAAGCTGAAACCTTGGCTAAAGAAGTTCAAGGTGTGAAGACGGTAAAGGTGGAAGCAAAAGTTGAAGCTGGCAAAAAGCCATAAAAGAATAACTAAAGCTCTCAGTTAACGGTAGACTAGCTAAATCAGCTGACATCATCATAAAACATAAACAGGATTTACGTCTGTGTAAACCCTGTTTTTTTTGCTTAAATAAGGGTGAGGAATTGGCAAGATAAAACTTCTTTATTCAATATTTTGACCACGTTTTATGCATTTAACTTTAATGTTTAATTACCTCCTGTAATTATTAGTTGACAGTGAATAGTTAACCCTTTCAAGGTGACTCATAAAATCTCTGCTTTCCTCTCTGCGCTCTCTGCGCCTCTGCGGTTGAAAAATAATTTATTTAACCTTATTAGGCGCAGAGAACACAGAGAAAATAGGAATCCTATACATAGTTTGGCTAGACCCAGATCATCTGCTGTATCCAACAAAAAACTAAGGAATCATTGCTACCTTAATAACTTGACGCGCCTTCATCTCATAAAACACCTGTTCTAAATCTTTTAATGGCCGCTGCTCACTAATAAGTAACTCAAAGGGAATATTGCGACTAGCAATCAGTGCAAGCGCCTCCCGCACATATTCTGGTGTATTATGAAACACGCCTTTAATAGTAAGTTCACTGTAGTGTAGCTGTTCTGTATTCACGCTAATGCTAGTATCTCGTGGACATCCACCGAATAAGTTGACTGTTGCACCAGGACGGGCGCAGGCGATCGCAGTTTCCCAAACACTTGGTACACCAGTTGCTTCAATCACTACATCTGCACCCCATCCTTGGGTGAGTTCTTTCACCACACTGGGAATATCCGGGATTTGATGATAATTAAAGGTCTGAGTTGCACCCAATTTGTGACCAATTTCTAGCCTGTGGTTATTACCTCCCCACAGTAACACCTCAGCTTTCCCACTCAACGCCGCCACAAACATCAGCCCGATCGCCCCATCTCCTAAGACAACTACTTGATCTTTGGCTTTGACGTTAGAGCGGGCTACACCATGCAACACACAAGCTAAGGGTTCTGTCATCGCTGCCAATTCCCACGGCAACTCATCAGGAATCTGCAACAAATTATGCTTTACTATCGGTGCGGGAATTTTCAGATATTCTGCAAAAGTCCCATTATTCCAGGTCAGATTTGGACATAATGAATACTCTTGACGTTGACAAAAAAAGCAATTTATGCATGGGGCAGAATTATTAGCGACGATGCGATCGCCCACTTGCCAACCAGTAACACCTGCTCCCAAGGCAATAATTCGCCCAGCAGCTTCGTGACCAAACAGCGTCGGCGGTATCAGCATTTTGGCATGACCACCACGGCGCCAGACTTTCAAATCCGTACCACAAGTTGTTGCTACCCCCACTTGGATCACAACTTCGCCAGCCGCCGGAGTGGGGTTAGCAACCTCCTCTAGGCGTAAATCTTTTTGACCATACAGTAACGCTGCTAACAAAGCTTTAAACCTATCAATTAGCTCCATTCAATTTTATCAGTTGAAGCTATTTGATAGGTTTAAACTAAATCAGTTTTGATTTTTAGTAGGCTTTTATTAATCTAAAATGCCGTAAAACTAGGAATTCACAGCTGGCTGAGGAACCACTCCAGTGTTCCGGGTTTCCACATTTGGCAAGCGAGTAACAGTTAATAGCGGTACTTCTTGTCGGCACGACAGGCAAAACCAATATAGTTCACCATGACGGGCATGACGCAGGAGGGAACCACCGCAGCATGGACAGGTGTTGGCTCTTGTACTCATCCTAATGTCCTCCTTGAAAAAAGTTATTGTTTAAGCTGGATAAAAAAAGTAATTCATTAAAACTGGATTTTAGCTGCATGAATGCGGCCATTCGATTCTATGCGGTCTTTAATAATTTGTCTGTAAACAGCTTCGTATCCGTTAACCATTTGGCTAACACCAAAGTTGTTTTCCACATATTTTCGACAGGTTTCACGATTGAGTTCCAAAGTTAGTGGAATAATTGCCGCCATTTCTGCATAGCTTTTGCAGATAAAACCTGTTTTATCGTGGGCAATTACCTCAGGTACAGAGCCTAAATTCATGGCAATTACTGGTGTACCCGTTGCCATTGATTCAATCATTACTAAGCCAAAAGGTTCTTGCCAGCTAATGGGAAAAAGAGTTATAGCAGCATTGCCCAGAAGTTCAGCCTTTTCGGCGTGGTTAATTTCGCCTAGATATTCGATTTGCTGACCATCTATGAGGGGGGCAATCTCTTGTTCAAAAAACTTGGAGTCTACTAAATCTACCTTTCCTGCCATCTTCAAGCGCCAACCAGTCTGCTTGGCAATAGCGATCGCATGTTGTGGCCCTTTTTCTGGCGAAAAACGACCTAAAAATGCCAAATATGGAGGTTCTGACGGTTGGGCTACAAATGGATAATCTGCTAGCTCAATTCCGTTATAAACCGTGCCAATATAATTGAGATCGATTTGACGCTGCGAGTTACTAATGCTGACGTATGGTTGCTTTTGGTGGTAACTAAATGCTTGACGGTTGTCCTTTGTAAAATTACCGTGCAGGGTGTGCACTGTAGAAGTTACTGTTATCAAACTCGCTAAAGGTAATGCCGAAATCCCTAAATGAGAATGGATAATATCGAATTGGGCAGCACCTTGGTAAACTTGGCTCAGTTCCAGCATTTCGTACACTGCATACTCTTTGACATTTGGGTCTAAGCGCAATGCACACGGATAAACTGCTTCTAAATGAGCCAAAGTTTCAGAATCACCAGAGGCAAACAAAGTTACCTCATGACCACGACGAACAAGTTCATCGGTCAAGCGACTCACTACCAGTTCTATTCCTCCATAATTAGGAGGTGGAACCCTTTCCCATAAGGGGGCGACTTGAGCGATTTTCATAAGTTTTTTCGGTTCAGTCTCTGAAATTGCTCTCAATATAATGAGTTGAATCATTATTGTATGAGAACAGAGCATTTGTACTTACTCTTTTGACATTTAAATTAACCTAACAGGTTACCAAAAGCGTAATAACGATTAACCGTACCGCAAATTTTCTGCAGACAAATCGTAAAGACTATCGGCAAAAGTCAACTCTGAGCTACACTTCTAGCCTAGAGGCAATCAGTTGATTGTTGCATCTGTCTTCGGAATCATAATGAAGTAGAATATTTTGTAGCAGAACTTACAAAAATGAATATTTTGTAGCTGACAACACTAAAATATTTAATGGGATCAAGTCATTAAAGCTTAGTTTATACGTAATTGGGAAATAGAACAGAAATTATAAATGTTAAATAATTGTACAAAAATTACATAATTTGTAATTGGTAATTTGTAAAAACTCTGATAACTAACTAATGAAAATCGCTACTTGGAACGTCAACTCAATTCGCACTCGCCTCGAACAGGTTACCGACTGGTTAACCCTGAATCCCGTTGATGTTCTCTGCTTGCAAGAAACCAAAGTTGTGGATGCCGAGTTTCCGCGATCGCCTTTTGAGCAGTTAGGCTATAACCTTTATATATCAGGACAAAAATCTTATAACGGCGTAGCTCTGATTAGCCGCCAGCCACTCCTAGACGTAACTAGCGGGTTTAGGGCGATTTTGCCAGATTTACACCACGAATGGGATGAGCAAAAGCGGGTGATTACAGGTGTAATTGATGGTGTTCGGATTGTAAACTTATATGTTCCCAATGGCGCAGCAGTAGGAACTGAGAAATATGAATACAAACTGCGCTGGTTGACAGCGCTACGCGAGTATTTGCGATTGCTCGTGCTGTCACAACCTGCAATTTGTGTATGCGGAGACTTCAACATCGCCCTGGAAGATAAGGATATTCACGAGCAAGTGAGTACAGAAAATCATATTATGGCAACAAATACAGAGCGCCAAGCCTTACGGGATATTCTGACACTAGGATTTGCTGATGCTTTTCGCAAATTCACCACAGAAGGTGGAAATTATAGCTGGTGGGATTATCGCGCCGCCGCCTTCCGTCGCAACTTAGGTTGGCGGATTGACCATCACTATCTCACACCTATTCTGTATGAGCGTGCTAAAAGTTGTATCATCGATGTCGCACCCAGAAAATTAACCCAACCCAGCGACCATACGCCAGTGATTGTTGAATTTTGAATGGGCCATTGAGTACTTGTACTGAGCGTTGCCGTAAAGCCTGCGGCATAGCTTCGCTTAAGGCGCAGCCTAAGAAGAGAAGTATGGGGCATTAAGCAAAAAGAGTAGAGTTTTTATGCTTGTTCACGAGTATCAAAGACTCATTCATGAATCTTTTGTTGTCTTATTCCCACTACGATGATAGATTTAGGTCAGTTTTAGAGAGCGGGTAATATATATCCTTAGAACTGGGATTAAGATAAGGACGCTGCAAGTCGATTGTATGGTGTGTAAAGTGTTGGTCAATAACCCTCATCCGCTCCTCCATCGCATTCTTACCTTTTTGCCAAGCTTCCAATAAAGCATTAGCGACAATTTGGCAACGGTTCATCCCAAAACTTTCTTGTGCAGCAAATTTTTGGGTTGGTTCCTCGGCTAAACCTAACCCTGGTGCTAAAAATTTTGTAAACAAGGGAATTTCAGGCTGGAAATAGGATTGATTTTCTGGATAAATAGCTTGAAGGATTGTGCGAATTGCTGGATAGTCGGGGAGTTCAAAGTAGAGTAGCCCCGAATCATAGCGTCCGTATGCACAGGGATTGTGAAGAACCTGAAAGCTAAAAGGAATCGAGGCTGCATTCAATTGCAGTGTCAGGCTTCCCATGAGAGCGATCGCACCAGATGCCGTAAAGTTAAAGTAAATTCGCCCTGCTCCCAAATCAGCATCAGGGTTGCTTTGCCGTTCCTGTCCGACATTACTAACTGCCAAGTAACAGCCATTTTGCAGTCGATTTTTGGGCATCCAGATTGCTACCATGTCACCCACTTTGGTAGATTTCTTGCTGGATTCTAGATGGCAGTTTGGCTCAACATAAAGTGTTAAACCGCCTTTAGTCACCGCCATAGTCCCATCAGGTTCTTTCCGCAACACCTGCCATCGAGGGTCAAAGTAACCTATGCCGTGATTACACTCGTGTAATTGCTCGTAAAAGTTCCAATCAATCTCCAAAATGGAATTATCTACTAAATTATGCTTTGGTGGGTGATTAGTACTATCAGTATTGACAGCTAAAGTACTTTGCAGAGAGCCATTGTAATAGATTCCATAGAGATAGTTTCGCAGCAGTAGAGTGAGATACTTATGTTGTAAATCTACGGAATTTTGCTGAAATCTATCGGCTATTTTAGTCGGCAGAGCAAAGGGTTGATAATTGGGATGGTAAATACAAAAATTTGACTCAATCTGGATATTCTTAGCAATATCGAATAGAGAAGTTAGCGGTTGATTGATAGAGTAATTTAGCATTAATCCATTCAGAACTAAAACTTTAAAATCCAAAATTATGAAACCACTCTGCGGCAAAAATTATCTGATATTTATGATAGGCTAAATAACATGCAGAACCATTCAAAATGTCTAATTTAATGTTATAAATAGCTTTTAAATTGTTCTGCCCCCTGCCATTAACAACCACGGAGCCGAGTTTTTTCATAATAAATGCGAAGTAACTGCTGCTCTTTTACAGGTTGAGGAAGTTTATGGATTTTTGCCACAGGATTCAGAATTTCAGACAATGATATCCCAAAAATAGTCAGTACAGCTTGCTCTGGCATAATCAGTAAACTTTTAGCTACTTGCAGCATACAAATGTGAGCATTATTAAAGTATTTCTGGCAGGTAATTATCTCCTGAATTTGATGAATTAGTCCCAGCCCTGCAAACTGGATAACGCGCGAAATAAAATCACGGCGGTATTCCAAAATCATGGGGAAAGCATTTATATAAGCCCTAATTAGGGCAATAATTGAAGGTTGTAAAATCTCTAAAGGTGTCAAAGCCAGATGTAGAGATTCTTCTAATTTAATAGTGGGGTCTACTACGAGACTGTTGAGCCAAATTCCTAAATAGCTTGCTAATAAAGTTCCTAAATCAAAGGCTGGATCTCCCCAAGAACAAGCTTCCCAATCAATTAGTCGGACTAGGCAATTGTCTAGTTTCTCCCACCTTGAATGAACCAAAATATTGTTCAATTTCAGGTCGTTGTGAGTCAAGCAGCAAGGATTCCAGTCATATGCCAAATCTGCGATCGCTGATTCCAAACTCTCATACTGTTGATAGAGAACATAGAATTTCAGCGCATCCGTGGGAACAGTTCCAAAAATCTCCGGCCCAATTGACTCTACCCCTTGTGCCGGATTGTAAAAGCCATAGCGAAACTCTCCTTGGGGAGCAGTTGCCATAAAATCCCTATATTCTCGGCGGTTATAGGTTGCGCGATGCAGTCCTGCCAAAGTAGTGCCGAGCGCAGAAGCAATTTCTTGTGGAAAAATATCATTGTTGTGGTAGAATATCGCAAGCTCCAGATATTCACTTAGGTAATTGCGGACGAGGATAGAATTTTGTTCGTCAAAATGCACTACCAATGGTGCGTAGTTTACCGCCGTAGGCATCGCTGAAATATTGCCGAGAACTGGAAACTGCTGGAGCAACTGGTGAAACAGCCATTCCTTAAACAACTCATGGGGCGGCGCATCATTGTTGATGTTACGTTTTTGTTTAAGCAGTAGTTTCCGATTATCTGCTAGAGTCACTAGTAAATCGAAATTGTTATTGCTACTTCCTGGCAACTCAGATTTATCTGATGCGCCATCTTCTGAGCTACACAGACCCGCATCTTGCAGATACTGCATAACGTTATGAGAAGACAGTGATAATACCATGTATTATTTCCTACTTCATAAATTACTTAAACTTATCTGTGTCAAATTTGCTTGGTCTTAGCAGCTTTCGGTAGATAGTAACTAGTGCGTGAATAATAATAAATATTTGTACAATCTACCAATATCCCATATTTGGGAGAAAAACCTGCCAAAATGGCACCAAGTCGTTTACAATAGCTTTAAAATTTGCTCCTAGATACCGTGACATCTTTACACTTTATCAGTATAGTTACTTAGATATATCTAGAGCAAGTTTTGTGGTTGAGCCTTTTGATGTAGCTGCATCTGCTTTTTTTGTGGCAAAGAAGCATCCCCAGCAAAAAACTGATTGGCGGCAGATGTTGTTTGATATTCAGTAGTCATCCTGAAAGCAGCGAAGAATTTCAGCAATCCTTCGCGATACGAAGCATGACATTCGACGCTATTATTTTTATTTATCATCACAAAGCTAAAAAAACCGGACTTTTTAGGCAATTAGTAATTATTTTTTTCTTTAATTTTCAGAAATTATGTCTGGAAACCTTGTGATAACGTCATTTGTGTCACCTACAAATTGTAGATGACTATAGGCGATCAAAGATAACGGCTACATGAGTGCATCCTATGTAACTGTACTTTTGTCAAGTATGTTAAAGGACTTCCAAATAAAAAACCTCTAATATCATGTCCGCCAAATTACCCATAATAAAAGAACCCCACCCTGCAAAAGCTACGCTTTAGCTTCCCTCCCCGCCTGCGGGGAGGGGTTGGGGGTGGGGTTCTTCGGGTTTAATAAGCAATCAAGCGGACATGATATAAGAAGGTTTTACTACGTAAAACCGTCCCTCTCCGAGTCGGAGAGGGAAACAGTTGAAGGAAAGTTCAAGGCAGGGAGAGGTTTGTCGAACTCACGTTTAACTTGGCAATACTCTAAATAATTTTCGCTTAATTGTCCAACCGCTCTTTCTATTTTGGTTAATTTATCCCTGGCTAGATATTTTCCCCAATTCCGGTTTATTGCTTGGATTCAATCACCTAATTAGTGCAATGAATCAATTTAAACCTTTTTATTATTCTGGAGAATTTAGTTTATTTACTACTTGCTTAATCCGGAAAGTAACAGAAAAGGGGTACATTTGCTACGTTAGCGATCGCCTCTGGAGTCACACCAGATCAGGTGGCGTTGTGGATCGGCGATCACGAGACTACAGTCTTGAAGTATTACTGTCACCTAGAAACAATTTCGGCTGAGTGCCCAGACTTTTGATTTATGCTACTCAAATGCTACTCAATCACTCTTAGAATTGCTGGGAAAAGCCGTCTATGATTATTGTCGTAATGGGTGTATCCGGTTCTGGCAAAACCACTATCGGAAAACTGCTAGCAGACTCGTTAAAATGGGAGTTTAGCGACGCTGATGCTTTCCACTCGCCAGAGAATGTTGAGAAAATGCGACGCGGTATCGCTCTGAGTGAATCTGACAGGACGCCTTGGTTGCAAGATTTGCAAACAGCCATAAAACATTGGTTGCAAGAAAATAAAAATGTGGTGCTGGCGTGTTCGGCTCTAAAAGACAGCTATCGGCAATTTCTGGTATTGGATAACGAACGCATCAAGCTAGTTTACCTCAAAGGGTCTTATGAGTTGATTCAAAAGCGGTTGCAAGAGCGTCACAATCATTACATGAGCGAAAAACTCCTCAACAGCCAGTTTTATACTCTTGAAGAGCCATTATACACCATATCTATGGATGTTGCACAGCCACCCCAGGTAATTGTTCAAAACATTAGAACGGCTTTGGGTATTTAGCTTATTGGTTACAACCACAAGATTAAGATTAATCACGTCTCAAAAAAAACACGAACTTTTGGCAACTAAATCAGATCAGATATCAGTCTAAAGAAATATCAAAGCAACCACATAAGAGAGTGGTGGGAGAAAAGTAGTGTTTTTAAGATTAGCGCAACAACATCAGGAATTTGTCCAAGACTTGGTAATGAACCTGCAAGCCTTGACAATTATACTTGAGCGGCGTGGCTATACTGCATCTTGTTATACATGCGGTGACCAAATGAAGAGTGCTTCATTTCTGGTTAGCTTGGGAGAAAAGCACCTGATTCGGTTTTTAGTATCTGATTACGGGATTACTTGGATGGAATTGTGGGACGATCGCGAATTAATGAAGTTGGAGGGTGCAGAAGCAATAAACCAGCTACAAGAGTTGGCTAATATTGTCAAGCATTCTCATGCCATACAATTGACAAATTGTCACTCCCTTGGCTGAGTTCCACAAAAAAGTTAACATATGTTTTGCCCACGTGTGCAAATACTAATCAAAGTATCATTTAATGAATTAACAAAGAAGACATTATCTGCCGCAATAGTCAGCTAGCAATCAAGCTTTAGAAGGATAAATCAATTAAAGGCATCAAAATCTCTGACAATTAGCGATCGCACAAGTGCTTTGTCTTAACTTATGATCACATTTTATTTAGTTTGTCAATGTTTTGCCTAATTCATAATTGATTCTGAGCGGACAAAACACTTGAGGAAATAAATCATCACAGGTATCTAAAAATGAAAAGAAACTTAACATCCATTTTTGCACACGTGTGCAAAAATAATTCCAATAGAGATTTTGCACACCTGTGCATAAGATGCGGTGCGAAAGTACCATTTAATAAATCAATATCGACAAGTAAAAAGATATGTCTCAAACTTTAAATAATGTTATTGACCAAGCTCAAAACAATCCCTTACATTCGTTAGAAGAATGGGAAGAAGACTTACTTAATCGCTATCCCAATCCACACAGCATAGTTAAAGAAGGTAAAACCACCGAAGAGTACAGGAATTACGAAGCGCCTATTAGAGACACGGTGAAAGAGTTCTATCGGTTAAATCATATCAATCAAACATATGATTTTGTATTAGAGAAAAAAGAATACTTTCGGAAGTTGGATAAGAAAAAAATGTCTGTCTGGGATGCATTAGAATTTTTGAATCAATTGGTTGATGATTCAGATCCTGATACAGACTTAGATCAGTTACAACACCTATTGCAAACATCAGAAGCCATTCGCGCTGATGGTCACCCAGACTGGATGGTACTTACTGGCTTGTTTCACGATATGGGGAAGGTACTTTGCTTATTTGGTGAACCTCAATGGGCCACAGTAGGCGATACCTATCCTGTGGGTTGTGCATTTTCTGATAAAATTGTTTTTTCGGAGTTTTTCAAAGAAAACCCTGATTCCAATAACCCTATATATAACACCATATATGGTGTTTACGAGCCGAATTGTGGCTTGAGTAATGTACACATGTCATGGGGACATGATGAGTATGTATATTACATGATGAAAAACTATTTGCCTGAATCTGCATTGTATATCCTCCGCTATCACTCATTTTATCCTCAACATCGTGAAAATGCTTACGAATATTTGATGGATAAACACGACAAAGAAATGTTTAAATGGGTGAAGTTATTCAATCCCTACGATTTGTATTCAAAGAATCCTAATCCTCCCGATTGGCAAAAATTAAAGCCTTATTATGAAGATTTATTGGCTAAATATTTACCCACAACCTTGAAATTATAAATTTCTGCTAGTAGGAAAGGCAAAGAATTTAAAAAATACCATACAGACATTATAACTGATTGGGTTTGTAGAGATTCTAATTGTTTTTCCCTAATGATGAATAACAATTCTTCAGCAAGCCTAAAACGAGTGGAATATTTTCCAAAAAATAATAGCATATTGCCGCTTAAAAAAGTATAAAACATCTGTGCAGATGTCTTAAACTTTATAGCTGCTAGCTTGACTTTTCTTTAATTCCCAGACTGATTGAACAGGCGTAAACTACTGAACACATCTGTTCTTTGACATCTTGACAACGGCGGTAATGGGGTGAGAATAACTTTTTTAGGGTTCCTTTTCCCTGTATCCAAAGAATTATTCTGGTCGAGATAGAACAAGACTAACTCTAGCAACTTAGTATAACAAATAAGCGCACTTTACATGCATATTTGAGTCAACTCTGAAAATTAGGCAACAGGATTTTTATTTATGGTGATGGTCTATAATTTTCTACCCCTAAAAGATAGATTTAGAAGCAAATATTTCCTTCCTACAGTATTAACTTTTCTCAATTTAACTTGAGTAATATATGTTAAGTTTTTTAAACTCTCTGGAAGCTGAAAACTACTTAATTTTCGCAAATGCTCCAGTAAGAAAAGTTGAGAATATATAGATGGAAAATAGTTTTATTGACTTTGTAAAGTTCGATAAACGTGGATCATATTTGGAATAATGCAGGTTAAACTAAAATAATCTCAAAGAAAAGACAAATTTGCAACTTTGATAACATCAAATTCTACTAATTTTAGTTAAAAGCTATTTTTAGCCTCCGCACTTCCAAATATAGAAAGACAAAAAATGTGATTTTTTCACGTAGGTAGTGCTCCTAGTTTTGGTTTAACAAACAAAACATTTAATTTAGTTAATAGGGCTAATTCAAGTTAGGTGATATTCTCAGACTCTTGAAAGGAGTTTAAATTCCCAAAGCCAGCAGTATTGCTAAGTTATGTCTAAAGTTTTCAGACCTAGCTCATCTTGTGATCAATTGGCAGATTTATATCTTACTGACATTTTTCAAATTTAAATCCGTTGTTAGAAATAGATGAATACCAAGAGAATTTCGCTCATAGTTGGCATATTAGGTTTCGCTGTTGTTAGTTGCACAAATGGCGCTCAAAATGACAACACTGCTACTAATACTGGTACTAACATTGCTACCAATATAAGTGCAGAGAGTCAGGCTAGTGCTGCAAATAGAAAATTGCAAACAATCGGCGTTGCTTTGGGTGACTTGGGCAATCCCTTTTATAATGCAGTGCAGAAGGGGGCTGAGACAGAAGCTAAGAAAATCGGGGGTAATATCAGAGTTAACGCGGTTTCCAGTGCCTTTGACTTAAACCAACAAACTAACCAAATCGAAAATTTTACTGCTGCGAATACTGATTTAATTATCCTTAGTGCTGTTGACAAAAAAGGAGTTAAATCGGTAATTGACCAAGCAAGGCTTGCAGGTAAGGTTGTGATTGCAGTAGATTCAGCCGTTGATGCAGATGTAGATGCGATGATTAGCTCCAATAATACACAAGCTGGTGAAATTGCTTGCCAATATATTGCCGATCGCCTCAAAGGTCAAGGTAGTGTAGTTATCCTCAACGGGACTCCGATGGACTCAATAAATCAGCGAGTCAGTGGCTGCCAGAAATCCTTGTCTAAATATCCAAATATCAAATTAATCTCTAAAGACCAAAACGCTGAAGGGACTAGGGATGGAGGACTAAGAGTCATGAGCGATTTGCTCACAACCTTTCCGAAAATTGACGCCGTTTTTGCCACTAACGATCAAAGCGGTGTGGGCGCAGATTTAGCAGCTAGACAAGCTAGACGTAAAGAATTATTTATTGTTGGGGTTGACGGATCGCCAGATGCAACCAAAGCAATGGAAGACAAAGATAGTGTATTTGCTGCAACTGCTGCTCAAAATCCCGCAGGAATGGCGCAAAAAGCGGTTGAGATTGGCAACGATATCATCCAGGGTAAAAAACCTGAATCACCTGACATTCTGATTCCAGTCAATTTGGTTACTAAAGACAACCTTAGCAGTTACAAAGGCTGGTAATACTAATTTGTAATTCGTAATTACAATACACAGAAAAAGGCTTGATACAGGAGGGTTACAATACTTTACCCTATTTTTTAAAAAATACATCGTTTCCAAATTTGGTGTAAGGAAGAATGACTTCTAGGAGATATTTGAATATGAAAAGAATTACGTTCACCCTTGGTGTTGCGCTTCGCATAATTGCAGCTAGCATATTAGGTCTTGTCAGTGGTAGTCTTGTCGGCTGTACAAATGGTTCTCCCGATCACAACACTGCTACTAACACTGAAACCAAAACTGCTACCAATACTAGTGCAGAAACTAAAACCGCCACTGGAAATGGAAAATTACGATCAGTTGGCTTCACAGTTGGTGATTTAAGTAACCCCTTCTTCGTCCTTATGGGGCAAGCAACTGAGGCAGAAGCGAAAAGAATTGGCGGTAAGGATGTCAATGTTACCGTAGTTTCCAGTGCCTATGACCTCAACCAACAAGCCAATCAACTGGAAAATTTCACAGCTGCAAATACTGATATCATTATTCTGAATGCTGCTGATAAAAGTGGCATTAAACCAGCAGTTGAAAAAGCAAAACTTGCCGGTAGAATTGTGATTGCGGTAGATACAGGTGCTGAAGGAGGTGTGGATGCCACCATTACTACTAATAATGTCCAAGCTGGAGAGGTTGGTTGCAAATATATTGCAGACCGCCTTAAAGGCAAAGGCAATGTAGTAATAGTTAATGGCCCGCCAGTGGACTCAGTGATCCAGCGAGTTAGTGGCTGCGAGAATGTATTGTCTAAATATCCCGATATCAAAATCCTCTCCAAAAACCAGAATGCAGAGGGTAGTCGGGATGGAGGACTCAGAGTTATGAGTGATTTACTCACAACTTTTCCGAAAATTGATGCTGTTTTTGCCATTAATGATCCGAGTGGAGTTGGTGCAGAACTAGCAGCTAACCAAGCACAACGTAAAGATTTCTTTATTGTTGGAGTTGATGGTGCGCCAGAAGCAATCACTGCGATCGCTGCCAAAGATAGTTTATATGCTGCAACTGCTACTCAAAATCCCCGAGGGATGGCCCAAAAAGCAGTTCAAGTTGGCAACGACATCTTAAATGGTAAAAAACCTGAGTCACCTACCATTTTGATTCCAGTTAAGTTGATCACAAAAGATAACGTCAGCACAGAAAAAGGCTGGTAAATAATAAAAATTGTGAATTTGCAATTGAAAATTATGTCTAATATGAATCCTTTGATGCATTTGTAAAGTTTTTGCACATCCGAATAATGTATGGCGGTTTTCACTTAATTTAAATACAAAACCTAACCCCCAGCCCCTTCCCTACAAGGGAAGGGGAGTTAGATCAAAGCCTCTCTCCTAAAAGGGGAGAGGTTTGGAGAGAGGTCAAAATTCTATATACTGCAACCGAGAACCGCTATATATGTGCATCAGCGGGAATATCGGAGTGCCAATTTCTAGTACTCAGAAATTTCCCAGACAGTTTCCATCAACTAACGTTCACAACGAAGGATGAAAATATCTTTCCCCCGCTCCCTATTTTCAAACTAGTAGTCAGCTTTTAAAAGATGATTTTGTGATCAGGGATAAGTTGATTAATTCCTAACTCACAATTGCGAATTTTAAATTTTTTTTACAGGTTCTGCTCATGACAACAAATATTGAAACCTCATTTCCTGATGCGCCAACTACCACCCCAGTGTTAGAGATGCAAGGGATTACCAAACGATTTCATGGTGTATCTGCGCTCCAAAATGTTAATCTGACGATTTATCCAGGAGAGGTTCACGCCCTCATGGGTGAAAATGGAGCAGGCAAAAGCACATTGATGAAAATCCTGGCTGGGGCTTACATTGCCGATGAAGGAGAAATTTGGATCAATGGCCAACCCCTGAAAATTACCGATCCGGCGACAGCACGCAAGGCGGGGATTAATCTGATTTATCAAGAACTGAATGTTGCACCTAATTTAACCGTTACCGAAAATATGTTTATGGGTAGCGAGTTGCGGCGAGGTCAGTTTTTAGACCGCCAAGCTATGCACCTGGAAGCAGAGCAAGTGCTGCAAAGCCTTGGAGCCAATTTTACAGCCCAGACTATAGTTGGTACCTTGTCGATCGCCGAACAGCAGCAAGTAGAAATTGCGCGAGCGCTGAAGGACAAAAGCCGCGTTTTGGTGATGGATGAGCCAACAGCAGCACTGTCTGATCGCGAGACTCAGCATTTATTTGAGGTAATTCGCAGACTACGAGACGACGGCATTGCTATTATCTACATCAGCCACCGCATGGAAGAAATATATGCCCTAGCTGACCGAATTAGCGTGCTGCGGGATGGTCAATACATTGGCAGTCTCACACGGGATGAAATTTCTGCACAGCGATTAGTGCAGATGATGGTCGGTCGTTCCATGCAAGACTTTTACGAACATCAACGCCAAACCAATCCTGGGCCAGTGGTGCTGGAAGTCAAAAATATCAGTGACGGACGCAAAATTACCCCGACTAGTTTTCAAATTCGCGCTGGAGAGATTGTTGGTCTAGCGGGGCTGGTTGGTGCAGGACGCACAGAGGTATCCCGGCTGATTTTTGGTGCTGACCACAAAGCAAGTGGTGAAGTATTCCTGAATGGGATGAAACTTAATATTAATACGCCCAGTGATGCTATTACTGCCGGCATTGGCTACGTCCCGGAAGACCGCAAAGACCAGGGTTTATTTCTGGAAATGAGTTCCCGTAAGAATATTGCCATCAACACACTCAAGCAGGATGCAAAGGCTGGCATTGTTAATTGGGGTTCAGTCAATCTGTTAGCAACACAAGCAGTTGAAAGCTTTAATATTCGGCTGGCCAATCTGGAAATCAGAGCAGTGGATCTTTCTGGTGGGAATCAGCAGAAGCTACTACTAGCCCGTTGGCTAGCCATTAAGCCCAGAGTAATAATGCTAGATGAGCCGACACGGGGCGTAGATATCGGTGCCAAAAGCGAAATTTACCGAATTATCAGCGAGTTGGCAGCACAAGGTGTTGCTGTTTTGATGGTTTCCAGCGAACTACCGGAGATTGTCGGCATGAGCGATCGCGTCTTAGTGATGCGAGAAGGCCAGCTGGTAGGCGAACTGGATGGCAGTCTTGGTAAAGAAATTACTCAAGAAAAAATTATACACTATGCAACTGGAGCATCAGAGGTATTAGCATCATGAGTCAGACAGTCAGACCTCCCCATAAATTAGCCAACAATCCCGTATCCCGCAACCAGAAATCAATTAGCACTCTACTAGAAGTTGCGGGTATTTTGCCAATCCTAGTAATTATCTGCATCTTATTTGCATTCCTTTCTCCCAACTTCCTCACAGGCGGTAACATCGTTAATATCTTGCGTCAGGCATCAATCAATATTGTGCTGGCGACGGGAATGACCTTTGTGATTCTCACCGGAGGTATTGACCTTTCAGTTGGGTCAATCTTAGCTGTTTCTGCCGTAGTTGCTCTGCTGGTATCGCTACTGCCAGCTTTAGGTTGGGCAGCTGTGCCTGCTGCTTTACTGGCAGGAGTGTTTTTAGGCTTACTCAACGGTGCCCTGATCACCTTTTTGGATGTGCCACCTTTTATTGTCACGTTGGGTTCATTGACTGCCTTACGGGGTGTGGCCTATTTGATTGCTAAGGGGACAACGCTGATTAACCGGGACATAAATTTTGCTTGGGTGGGTAATAGTTATGTCGGCCCGCTTCCTTGGCTAGTGATCATTGCGCTCCTGACTGTAATCGCTAGCTGGTTTGTGTTGCGACAAACTGTTTTAGGAGTGCAGATATATGCTGTCGGTGGTAACGAACGGGCAGCCCGATTAACTGGAATTAAAGTTAATCGTGTATTGCTATTTGTTTATGGTATTAGTGGATTACTGGCAGGTTTAGCAGGCATCATGAGTGCTAGCCGTCTTTATAGTGCTAGTGGCTTATTAGGTCAGGGTTACGAATTAGATGCGATCGCTGCTGTTATTCTTGGTGGAACCAGCTTTACAGGTGGTATTGGCACCATTGGCGGCACCCTTCTCGGTGCATTAATCATTGCTATTCTCAACAATGGTTTAACCCTGTTGAACCTATCTTACTTCTGGCAACTAGTTGTCAAAGGACTAGTAATTATTTTGGCGGTAATGATTGATCGACTCCGCAGACGTTCCAGACGCTAAATAATCAAAGTTTTTAGACATTGGGCATTGGGCATTGAGAATAGGGAATGAGTCTTTGAACTCCGTTAATGAGCCTTTGAACTCCGTTAATGAGTCTTTGAACTCCATTAATGAGCCTTTGAACTCCATTAATGAGTTTTTGAACTCCGTTAATGAGTCTTTGAACTCCGTTAATGAGCCTTTGAACTCCATTAATGAGTCTTTGAACTCCGTTAATGAGCCTTTGAACTCCATTAATGAGTTTTATGCTCTCTACTCTCCTACCCCCCTGCTCCTCACTCCCAGTACAGACGCGATTAATCGCGTCTGTCTCCACTCCCCACTACTTATAACTATGTCTTCCACTACTGCTCGTCGTAAATCCAACACGTTATATGTCGTTTTGATTGCTGGTGCTGCTGCCCTCGGCGGCTTTCTGTTCGGTTTTGATACTGCTGTAATCAACGGCGCGGTTTTATCTCTATCAAAAGCTTTTAACACCAGTAGTTGGCTGACTGGGCTGGCAGTGTCCCTAGCGTTGCTGGGATCTGCCGTAGGAGCCTTCTTTGCTGGACAGATTGCAGACCGTTATGGTCGAGTCAAGGCAATGGTGGTCGCTTCGGCGTTGTTTACTATCAGTGCCATCGGCTCTGGGCTTGCCTTCAGTATCTGGGATTTTATCTTTTGGCGACTATTGGGTGGGATTGGAATCGGTGTTGCTAGCGTCATCGCCCCAGCTTACATTGCAGAATGTTCTCCCACACATTTGCGGGGAAGGTTAGGATCTCTGCAACAATTAGCGATCGTAGTAGGAATTTTTGTTGCCTTATTGAGCGACTACTTTATCGCTGTGTCAGCAGGTTCAGCAGACTTGCCGTTTTTATTTGGGGTTGCAGCCTGGCGCTGGATGTTTTGGACAGCAGTCCCGCCAGCGGTATTCTACGGGATGGTGGCTTTAACAATTCCTGAATCCCCCCGTTACTTAGTTGCCAAAGGACGGGAGCCAGAAGCTGCTAACGTTCTGACCAAGATTTTGGGGGGTGATGTGCTGCCAAAAATTGAAGAAATTCGGCAGACAGTGCTTCGAGAACGCCAGCCTAAGTTTTCTGACCTGTTAGGTAGAAGTGGCGGACTCCTCCCCATTGTTTGGATAGGAATAGGCTTATCTGTACTCCAGCAATTTGTTGGTATTAATGTAATCTTCTATTACAGCAGCGTTTTGTGGCGGGCAGTCGGATTTTCCGAAAAAGATTCCCTAACAATCACGGTGATTACAGGAGCCGTCAACATTATTACAACACTGATTGCGATCGCTTTTGTGGATAAATTTGGTCGCAAGCCCTTGCTCATACTAGGGTCGATTGGCATGACCTTGACCTTGGGCACGATGGCTTCTATTTTTGGCACTGCTCCCTTAGATGCTGCTGGCAACCCCACTCTCACCGGAAGTGCAGGTACTCTGGCTCTGGTTGCAGCTAACCTCTATGTGTTTTGCTTCGGTTTCTCCTGGGGGCCAGTGGTTTGGGTGCTGTTGGGAGAAATGTTTAATAACAAAATTCGAGCCGCTGCACTTTCAGTTGCTGCTGCCATGCAATGGGTTGCGAATTTCGTCATTTCCACAACATTTCCTCCCATACTGCAATATTTCGGTCTAGGTTCTGCCTATGGACTCTATACAATTGCGGCGGCTACCTCGTTCTTTTTCATTCTCTTTTTTATTAAGGAAACCAAAGGAATTGAGTTGGAAGATATGTAATTGACATCCATCTAGTACCGCTGTAGATAATTCCTAATTCTGATCTAAATCATTCGTTAAAAGTTAGATCCCTGACTTCTTTGAGAAGTCGGGGATCTGGATACCGCAAATTTTCACAAATCAGATAGGGTTGCTCTAACTCTTGTGGGATAGGCAAGATGCTCGCCCTGATTATACAACTAGGGATTTTCAATAAATAAACTATCCAAATAAATGAATCACTCCAGACGCAGAGAGAGGAAAAATAGAGATGATTTTTGCGTCAGTTTTGGGATATTTTTTTATTGGAAGTCCCCTAAATACAAACTCTTGCTTCAGTAAATCACTAAAAAGATGGAAACTATCAATACGGCTCTTTGTTCTTATAGTTTGTCTGGTAGGGTATTTCATGCACCGTTTATTGATTTGCATCCCGGATTTAAATTAGTTGGTTCTTGGGAAAGAAGCAAAAAGCTCATACAGGAACATTATCCTGAGGTAAAAAGCTATCCTTCTTTAGAAGCATTGCTAGCAGATGAACAAATAAAATTAGTGGTAGTAAATACACCCACCTATACCCATTATGATTATACTAAACAGGCTTTACTTGCAGATAAACACGTAGTAGTAGAAAAAGCATTCACTACAACAGTAACAGAAGCTAAAAAGCTGAAAAAATTGGCACACAAACAGGGAAATAAATTATCTGTATATCAAAACCGCAGATGGGATAGTGATTTTAAAACAGTTAAAAAAATTGTAGAGTCAGGCTTGCTAGGTGATATTATTGAAGCAGAATTTCAATTTCAAAAATATAAACTAACCCTTAGCCATAAACAACACGTAGAAGTTCCAAGTCCGGGGGCAGGAACATTAAACAATCTAGGGCCGCACTTAATAGACCAGGCTTTGCATTTATTTGGGATGCCTGATGCTATTTTTGCAGACATCCGCATAACTAGGCAGCGATCGCAGGTAGATGATTATTTTGAGTTGATATTATATTATGACAAACTGTGCGTCAAATTAAAAGCAAGTTTCCTTGTGCGTGAGCCTGCGCCTGCCTATATCATACATGGCACTAAGGGTTCTTTTCTCAAAAGCAGAGCCGATAAACAAGAAGAGTATTTAGTAGCAGGTATGAAGCCTAACACACTTGATTGGTATACAGAGCCAGAAAGTGAATATGGCTTGCTTCATACAGAAAAAGATACAAAAGTAATTCGGGAAAAAGTAAAAAGCTCACAGGGCAGTTATTTAGGTTATTACGATGCGGTGTACAAATCCATTGTTAATAATCAGCCAATTGCTGTTACTACCGAAGACGGAATTAATGTAATGCAGATTATAGAAGCGGCTATTAAAAGCAGCAATGAGCAAAAAGTAATAGCGTTGCTTTAAGTAACCTAAAAGTTTAACTCAAAATATGTAACTTTAATCCTGGTTAGTTTATAACCTGGAAGCTTTGCTTCGAGTTTAATCTCTTTAGTTACAAAGTCAGAATTCAACCATTTTCAAATAATAAATCAATGATCAAAGTTCTTTTTCATAGCTTTTTTCTCTTATTTTTGGCAATTCCAGCAGTTTGGGCAGTACCTCCAGAAGATGATTCTAATGCAGCAAATGCTAATAGGAATTTGGATGGACAAGTCAATTCTGTTTCTCAGTTTTCTGATATTAAACCGAGTGATTGGGCATTCCAGGCACTGCAATCACTGGTTGAACGTTATGGTTGTATTGCAGGTTATCCTGACGCAACCTATCGCGGCAACCGTGCTTTGAGTCGTTATGAGTTTGCAGCTGGTTTAAATGCCTGCTTAGATCGGGTGAATGAATTAATTGCTGCGGGTACTAATGATTTAGTCAAGAAAGAAGATTTGGTAGTGCTGCAAAAATTGCAAACAGAGTTTGCAGCAGAATTGACAACTCTGCGTGGGCGGGTGGATACGCTAGAGGCACATACAGCAACGCTAGAGAAGCAGCAATTTTCTACTACTACTAAGCTGAATGCTCAAATTATTACTGCCGTTAGTGATACTTTTGGTAATAGAGTAGGTGGCGATGGCGATGAATCCCGTATCTACTTTGCAAACCGGAGTCGTCTCAACTTTGAGAGCAGTTTCACAGGCAAAGATTTGTTGCGAGTCCGGCTAGAATTTGGCAACTTTGCGGGTTCCAATGGTGCAAGCCAAATTGCCGCAGCAACAGGCACAGGGATGACACGCCTGAACTTCGATTATGACAACAACGATACACTTTTTGTTCCCCACATCCGTTATTACTTCCAAGTCAGTGATTCTCTTAACTTCGTTGTTGGGCCCACAGGCATTGGTTACACCGACATTTCAACCACTGTCACTCCCGCCACAATCGCTGACGACGGCAATGGGGTTCCCTCACTATTTGGGTCATATAGCCCCTTATTCCGGCGAGGTGGTGGCGGTGCAGCCGCTAACTGGAACATTAGCAAAGACTTGGTTCTCACCTTGGGCTATTTAGCAAGCAGTCCCAATGTCCCATCGGCGAGCAGCGGGTTATTTGATGGCGGCTACAACGCCCTAGCGCACTTAGCCTATTACGGCAAGCAAGGAGCTATTGGTGTTGCCTACTCTCATGGCTATAGCCCTGGTGGAGTAGTCGATATAGCCGCTGGGACGGGTAGCACCCTATCAAACGCTCCCTTTGGCAACAACATTGCTACTTCCAACAACATTGTAGGCGCACAGGGATTCTATCGCTTCTCCCCAAATTTCCAAATCCACGGTTGGGGTGGATATATTTGGGCAAATGCCAAAAACTCTGGTTTGAGTGATATTTCCAATGGTAGGGGTGGAACAGATTCTCTGTTTGTAAACAATGGTGACAATGCCAATGTCTGGTTTGGGGCGATTGGTATGTCGTTTCCCGATGTGGGGGGTAGGGGTAACTTGCCAGGAATTCTCTTTGGTATACCACCGCGTGTCTCTAACAGTGATGTCCGTCAAGACCGAGACAACGCTTACCATATCGAAGCATTCTATCGTTACCGACTGAACGATAATATCTCAGTGACTCCTGGTTTTTGGGTGATTCTCAACCCGGAAAATGACAGCAGAAATGATACCCAGTATGTGGGTGTAATTCGCACAACCTTCGATTTTTAACTGAATGTGAATGATTTGCTTGAGCAACAGAGTGCTGAGTATTCAGCACTCTTGATGCAATCTGCTGTAAGTATTAGCCAAGGGGTACATGAGTAAATATTCACAGCAGTGGATGCGATCGCAATAACGTCTAGCTGGTTTTTCAGGAATACCTACATCGTTGCAAACAGACTGAAGTGTTGCTACTGCTGCGTCATCAGCTGCGATCGCTCAGTTGACAGAAAGCAAAATTTTTTGACTACCAGTCCGACATTGTTTGTTTCTTTGAACACCCAATTTTACCTACTGTACTATCAGTGGTGTACTTTATCTAGAATCCTTTGAGCGATCGCTTTTGAAAAGTTGCCGTGAAAAATCAGATTCATATACTTTTTTAAATAGAAAAATTATATTTTTAAAATAACTTTATACAAAATTTTCTCTTTAGTACAGATGCATTAACCTACTTTCCTGGTATTTGAATCAGTTTAATGACAGTATAAGTACATAGACTCCTGTATTTTTTATATAAAGATGCTTTTAAAGTAGTTGTAATTTATTGGACGTAAAGGTACCTTGTAAATACTGGACTACCAAAGATTGCTTCTCAGCTATGACTTCTTGTCACCCTATTTTCTGACTGGAGTGAAAAGCAAACTTTCAATGCTGGGTGCAAAATTTGGATTTCAAAAATTGTAGTAACTCGCACATTAATCTACCGTAAATATTTTATGAAGAAAAGGTACAAATTAGCACTGGCTACCGCTAGCATTGCTTTGGGTTTTAGTGTAATCCAAGCTAAACCAGCACAAGCTGCCACACTTAGTGGTCCGATTAACATCTATGCTGCTGCCAGCTTGACCGACACCCTACGCCAGGTTGAGACACTTTACAAGCAAAGCAACCCCAACGTCACCTTTATGAATACCTTTGGGGGTTCTATTGGTCTCGCTAATCAAATCATAATGGGAAAAAATCCAAATCCAGTAGATATCTTCTTCTCAGTATCCCAAGCACCGTTAGATAGTCTGCAAGATGCCAACCAACTAATAGAAGGAACCAGGCAAGACATACTAAACAACACCTTGGCTATAATCACGCCGATAAATTCAACCTTACGTATATCAAGCGTTCAAGACCTATTACCGCCGAATAAAGTGGCTATTGGTGATCCTAGATCTGTTCCAGCAGGAGTATTCGCCCAGCAATTATTTGCCAATTCCGGGATATCGGGGCAACTCAATCTTGTCTTGGGCACAGATGTGCGTAATGTACTATCATTAGTATCAAATAACACTGTAGATGCGGGCATTGTTTACACCACAGACGCTCTAACAGCACTTGATAAAGTCAAAATTGCATACACTCCGCCTATCAACCTTTACTCTCCGATTGTTTATGGCTCTGCTGTACTCAGACAAACTCAAAACCTAGATGCAGCTAAGGACTTCAACTCCTTTCTGCGCAGCCCTCAAGCATTATCTGTGTTTCAGGTATCTGGATTCACGCCTATCCCCGAACCTATGACTACTGGTGGCTCAATAGCAGTAGGTATAGTCGGCCTGATGATGAAGCGAAAGGTAAAAACAAAAGCCAAAGCTAAAGCAGCAGTAAATTAAAGGTTTTTGGTTGTATTTTCAATCCAAATTGAACTCACAACTGCAAATAGGAATCAACCCAGGTATAACCCTGACTTTTCACGGGATGTGAAAAGTCAGATTATGTTGAATCAATAGTTGCAATTCATTTTGATAAAAATCACCAAACATTCTTTCCATCTCTGTTTATTGAGATGCAGTGCAGGAGATATTTGTTTGCCAAGGGTTATATAGGCTAACGTTAGGTGCTTGAGCCACTAGCTGGATATCTCCATTAGCATTCACCCTAATATCGCCACCCTTTTGATTATTTCTAATGCGTGCATCTAGTAAAGCGCCATCTGATAGGCGAAAGATATTGGTGTTTACACTAATATCACCACTTTTGCCTTGAGAATTCTGATTTTATTCTCCTAAGAGTAGTAAAAAGGAATAACTTTTCTTAAGAAATACTTAGAGCAAGCTGATATCCAACTATTTCTTGTGGGATAGGCGTCTCGGCCGTCCTATAAACTGAGCGGGCTAAAGTCTGTTTTCAAACTCTTATGATCCTCCCTAACCCCTTTAAAAAGGCTACTGTCTACACACAAGTCTTTTAGAGTTACTAGGTAACATAGGGTGGATTAATTTTTACAAGCTGATGCATTGGCATTGTCAGTCGATGCAATAGCATTGTAAGCCGATGCATTAACATTGCAAATCGATGCATTAGCATTGTCAGCCGATGCATTAACATTACAAATCAATGCATTAGCATTGTCAGTCGATGCATTAACATTGCATGTTGATACATTGACTGTGAGGTACTAAAAATGGCTTGGTATTCGTTATGCTGTTATCGGATTAGACAGAGTGCGGATTGCAGGAGCAACATAAGGGATGCTTACTGGCAAGATAAAGTTAAAAGCTGATCGCCTTTGGACGACCTGTAGTGCGGTGGCGACACACAATTAACAGCAGGCTTACTTTATACAAGCTGACCGTAAGAAATTATTATCGTGGTTTCAAAGAGAATCGTAATTTGATAAAAGTAGGTGTGCTATTTAAGATATTCACATATAACGCAGATGATGATCCTTATGAAATACCACTCCGTCCTGAAGTCGAATGCAAAACTAATCAACAAAGCGTAGGCAAAAGTGGAACTAAGGTCTTAGAAAAAATAGAAGGGTTCGGTTATATAGTTGCTATGAATTACTTATCAGTTAAAAAAAATTTTTAACTGATAACTTTTACTAGGATGCCAATAATTGCCGAATTAACCTGGCTACAGCCTTTTGCGTGAAGCGGTTGGCAATTTGTTGACCCAAACGCTGTACATCTGAATTTACCAATAATTGGGCAATTTGGGGTGCAAGTTGCACTGGATCAAAGCCTTTTGTTTCTCGAAGAATACCTAATATACGTTTGATATGCTCCAAGGTTTGTTGTTGCTCAACTGTCGCCGCCGGAGTTTCATTAACTGCTGTCAACCCAACACGTTCTCGCAGCAGATAGGTGAAGTTATGCAAAATATTTTTACCTAAAGCATCAAGTCCGTTGACAGATTCATCTACCAGCTTGTCACGAATGAAAGCGCCACGTTCAGATGATAGAAATTCTATCGCCTGATTCAGCACTAAGTTGAAGTCGTAGTCTTGACTGTTACGTGCATTACGTAACAAGTTTTCTAAGCGATTCCAGCGAAATCTGCCATCTTTAAATAGCAAATCTTGCAATGATGCTCTTAATTGCGGTGCTGGGTCTGTTAACAGGCGTTTAGAAACGTAGGGATAAGCTTCGCTGAGGACTTTAAAGTTGGGATCTATAAATATTGCAATACCTTCGAGCGTTACAAGGGAGCGAATAATTAAGGCGTAGTAGGGCGGTACGCGGAAAGGATACTCATACATCAAAGCCGATAGTTCATCGGTGATGCTTTTAATGTTAAGTTCGGCAACACTGGCTCCTTGGGCATCAGCAAAGACTCTCGCAAAAGCTGGGATAATTGGTGTTAAATCAGTTTCTGGTGATAAGAAATCTAACTTAACGTAGTCTTTTGCTAATCCTTCAAAGTCGCGGTTGACGACATGGACGATCGCTTCAATTAAACCATAACGCTGTGGTGGCTGAATCTCACTCATCATCCCAAAGTCGAGATAAGCCAATTTGCCATCTGGTGTTGCTAACAAATTACCAGGGTGGGGATCGGCGTGGAAAAATCCATGTTCTAGCAACTGGCGCAAGGAACACTGCACACCCACTTCAATCAAGTAACGGGCATTTATGCCTTGGGCGCTAATTTCTTCTGTCTGAGTTAATTTGGTACCGTTAATCCACTCCATCGTCAAGACGCGACGGTTGGTGTACTCCCAGTAAATTTTCGGTATGTAGATGTCTTTAATATGACCGTACAACTCGAAAAATCGTTCAGCATTTTCACCCTCATGGATGTAGTCCATCTCTTCAAAAATGCGATCGCCTAACTCATCGAGAATACCAACTAGGTCACTTCTTACCCGTTTAACCTTTTTCTGCACCCAAGCGGCGAGGTTACGTAAGATATACAAGTCAATGGTGATCCCTTCTCTTAAGTCGGGGCGTTGAACTTTAATGGCTACTTCTTCACCAGTTTTTAGCTTACCTTTATACACTTGTCCCAATGAAGCCGCAGCAATTGGCTGGGCTGAGAGTTCGGCATAAACTTCTTCTGGAGGTGCGCCTAGTTCTTCTTTGATAAACTGGTAAGCAATTTCGTTGGCAAAAGGCGGCAATTGGTCTTGTAGCCTAGTTAATTCTTCTAGGTATACGGGAGGAACCAGATCCGGTCTGGTGGACAAAGCTTGTCCAATTTTGATGTAAGCAGGCCCCAATTGGGTCAGCAATACTCGTAGCTGAGTGGCTCGCCGGCGGTCATTTTTGACGACAATTCCCCGTTTACTATCCGACCACAACCCAAAAGCAAAGGATAGAGTCGGCCCCAACACGGCAAAGATCCGCCGTACAACTTGCAGGCGTCTGTTTCGGTAATGCGCCGCTATGCCCACAGGATCGTAAAGCATCTCAGGTTGGGCAGTTGTCCTCATCTTTTGGGCGGCTAAGAGGCTTGGCGAGCGCACAACTAAGCTTGGTGTACCATTTTCTGGCACTACATCTATAACGTCCAGTTCGCCTCGGCGATTTGTGCCGTTGCGACTGTCCTCCTGAATCGGTTGGGAACTAGGGGGAAGTGTCTTAACAATCATGAAGAAGTCCACCGATCATAACGATCACATTAAGTATTGTAACAATATGTTCCGGGATTAGGCATTGGGCATTGGAATAATTTTTTTCCAGTAGCCAGTAGTTTGCTACACTTAAATGGGCATACTAACTAGTTCAATAGTAGTAGGTATTGCTAGTTGCTGAAATATAAGACTTATTGTCCTGTAAATTGGAAGTATTCGGCATCTGCCCTTATGGAGAATTTGGCTTGATGTTGCTTTGCCTGCGAATTGAAAACTTTGCCCTAATTGACCAAATGGAATTGGAATTTGGCGCGGGATTAAATGTGTTAACAGGTGAAACCGGCGCTGGAAAATCGATTATTTTGGATGCCATTGATGCTGCTTTGGGTGGTAGAGTCTCTAGTCGAGTCATTCGCACAGGAACAAGTCGGGCAATGGTAGAAGCTACTTTCACCTCAAACGCCCCCCTAGCCGCTTGGTTGACCGAACAAGAAATAGATTTGCTTGATGAAAATTCCGTAGTCATTAGCCGAGAAATCACAGCCACTGCTAGTAATATCCGCAGCCGCTCGCGGGTGAATGGCGTGTTGGTAAATCGGCAGATCATGGGAGGAATGCGCGATCGCTTGGTGGAAATCACAGCCCAAGGTCAAACAGTACAAGTGGGACAATCTGCCCAAGTCCGCGACTGGTTAGATTTATATGGCGGTGACCCCTTGATGCAGCAACGTCATCAGGTCGCCACGAGCTTTAATACTTACCAACAGGCGCATTTAGCACTAGAAAAACGCCGGACATCAGAACGGGAACGGTTGCAACAATTCGACTTGCTCACCTATCAAGTGCAAGAATTGGGAGCAGCCAATCTCGGCGAAGCTAATGAATTGGAACAGTTGGGACAAGAACAGGAACGCCTGAATCATGTCGTCGATTTGCAACAGATGAGTTACAAAGTTTATCAGGCTTTGTATCAAAACGATAATGAAATCCCAGCCGCAGCTGATTTATTGGGAGACAGTGAGGCAACATTAAATGACATGGTGGAATACGACACCCAACTGCAACCCCTATTGGAATTGGTGCGGGACGCTCAAGCTGCGGTAATGGAAGTGGGAAGACAGATTAATGCCTATGGGGATAGTTTGGAAGCCGATCCCCACAGGTTGTCAGAGGTGGAACTCCGCATTCAGGAATTAAAGCAAATTTGCCGCAAGTATGGGCCGACACTTACTGAAGCGATCGCTTATTACCAACGTATCCAAGAGGAATTGGCGGTACTTAACGACAGCGAACAATCGATCGAAAACTTAGAACAGCAAGAAAAGGCATGTCTTGAGAAACTCACCCAAGCAAGTAATCAGTTAACTCAACTGCGGAGTAAGGCGGCTGCTAATTTAGAATCACGTTTGATAGCTGAACTCAAGCCCTTAGCGATGGAAAAAGTGAAGTTTCAGGTTGAGATAGTGCCTGCTTCCCCAACTGCCACCGGAGCAGATAAAATTACCTTTATGTTTAGTCCCAACCCTGGAGAACCACTACAACCTTTAACAGAAATTGCCTCTGGCGGGGAAATGAGTCGCTTTTTGCTAGCTCTGAAAGCTTGTTTTTCTCAGGTTGATGTAGTTGGAACAATGGTATTTGATGAAATTGATGTCGGGGTTTCAGGAAGGGTAGCCCAAGCGATCGCGGAAAAATTACACCAGCTAAGTCAACGTAACCAAGTATTATGTGTTACCCACCAGCCTTTAGTTGCTGCCATGGCCGATCGCCATTTCCGCGTAGATAAGCAAACTATCAATCAAGGCAAAGGTAAAAAACCTAACAATGACAACGCTGATCAGCGTACTGTTGTCAGAGTTACTACCTTGGATAATTTAACCACTCGCCGGGAAGAACTAGCACAGTTAGCTGGTGGTAAATCAGCAAGTGATGCGATCGCTTTTGCCGAATCCCTGTTATTACAAGCTGCTAACCACCGTCGCGGGGAGCTGATCATTAAGACTACAGGGGAGCAGGGAGCTTTCTAGCAGGGGGACAAAGAGTTTTCAGGTTTTTTGCACAGAAGCTCTAAATCATAACTAATCAGCCGGACATCATCAATGAGAGGTTAAGGTAATTGCACTAATGTCTGCAAGGGTGCAGTTCAAGGGGATAAATCCAGGAAAAATAGATTACAACCTGATTTAGGCTCCTTGTATTCTCAAGCCCAAATGAAGGACTAATAAGGCTTCTGGAAAACTTTTAGGTCTACTGACATTGCAAATAAATTTTTAGGTACATCAAATGTGAAAATTAGTTTTCATTCACGTCCACATGAGAACTACGTAGCTTTAATTTATAATCTCGTATTCCATCTCCTGAACGCTCAACAACTTCTCTTCCACAACCGTGAGATCAGGCTGATTCAGCTTCCCCAATGACTGCAACAGATTTTTGACTATAGTACTGTTCATACGAATAAACAAGTAAAATCATGAAACTTCTTAAATTAGTAGGCACGTTCTTGTTAACAGGAGCATTTGTAAGCGCTCAGACTATTACCAGCATAACTTTTTTACAGCCTGCTGCCTCACAGTCCACTAATCGCAGTAAAGCGATTGAAGTACCATTTAAAGTTTGCTATTCATCTGAAATATGGGTACGTCCTACTAAAGCAGAACAAATAAAGTTTCTGATGTCTAGGAAAGCAAGATATGGTGATGTGACTAAGGAACCTAAGCGTTATTATGACCTTGAAAGATGGTGGAGCCATAATATTTTTTCGTTCACAATGTTTGGTGGTAGTGCTTTTGCTGATTATCATTATTTGGCAGGTTTATGGACTCTCAAAGGTAATCCTGTATGGCAATGTGATGAATCATCAAGGCATAAAATTAATACTAAAGAGATAGCTGAAGTCTGGGTTTTGCTGTATAAGGCAATAAGTATTAAGTGGGTAGGCAATCACTATCTTATGGTAGTTAAACCTACAAAAAAAGGTTTTCAATATATTGAATTACCTAGACAAGAGCATCAGGATTCACTTCCATTAAAAGTCATTACTGAAGACGGTAGCGACATAAAAGTCTTACCTTTTTCAGACACGCGAAGTTGATTGTAACTCAAGTTACTAATTATCTGATTACGGCTTACCTAACACTATAGATAACCTTTGTATTTCTGACTCCAGCACACTCAATACCTTCTCTTCCAAAGCTGTCAAATAAGCGCGGTTCAGCTTCCCTAGCAACTCCAGAAACTTATGCATCGATTCTAACAACGCACCTGAATACACTCGACTGATGCGATCGCTCCTAGAACACCGATTCAGTAATAAAACGCAAGACTGGAAAACCAGATTTTTAGGTTATTGAAACCACAATTTCCTTCATGCGCCTCAAAGAAATCCTAATTTTTCGTCATGACTCTGATTAATGAATCGGTGTTCTAGAGAAATGCTAACTATCTACATCTTCTCAACTTCTATTTGGTTTTGTTGATTTCTTGCCAATTGTAGAGCCTTAGTTAAGTATTTTGCAGCAATGCTTTTGCTTTTGCTTAACTTAGTCCCAAGTTTTCAGATTGTAAGCAACCACGCTCAATTTTGGTAACTTCTTGGATAATGATGACTTCTTGGATAATTTGGGTATCGCTCTGCGAGATGCATCTGCTCCAGCACTGCGCGCCCCAAGAGTCCATAGGGGTTGCCGAGCGTTTCGATGATCTCAAAGTGGTTGTACCCCTCGCCGACCAATAGCTGTACTGGCTTGCCGTGCGCCTGCACGGCTGCTACAAACTCACGCGACTGACGCATGAACTCCGGACTCTCAAGTGTGCCATAGGCAACGATCACCGGAGCGTTGAGCTGGTGCAGATGGCGCTGCGGACTCAACGCTTGCTCCACCGCGTCGGTGAAGTTGATGTATTCGCGGCGGCTCGACAGACGCACCGCTTTCAGGTCGAACATGCCACTACAGCATAACCCGCCTTTGACGATGTCAGCCGGCAGGTTGAAGTCCCGACGCCAGTCGGTAGTCAGGATAACGCCAGCGAGATGGCCCCCCGAAGAATGACCAGAGACATAGATGCGGTTAGCATCTCCGCCAAAGTGCTGGGCGTTGTGATACACCCATGCGACAGCGCGGCGCACCTGCTGGGCCAGCGGCAGCAAGCTTCCGCCCACGTTCTGCACCCAGGCGAAGTCTAGCACGACGAAATGTACGCCAGCCTGTACGAAGAGTTCCGCTGGGAAGGCATAGTCCTTGGCTAAACCTGAGCGCCATGCGCCACCATGAATGTGGATATTAATCGGCGCGTTATGGCGCTCGGCCCTGTAGACATCGAGTTTCTCAATGGGAGTAGCACCATAGGCATAGCGCTGCGGCGCGGCCAATCGGGTACGCACGTCATTGCTGTTGGTAGCGTAGCGCTTGAGGAGCTGCTGTGAATTTGCGGCCCAGACGCTCTGGTCATAGGCGGCATCAAGTTCGGCTTGATCCAAGTCCAACCAGACCAGTGGCCCTTTGAGGCGGGGCGTTTGGGGCGCTGGCGTCGGTTGCTGGGCAAGACCAGTCTTGGCGGCTGCAATCAGGGCGACGGCAGTGCCACCACCGAGAAACACGCGTCGCATCATGCGATTGTACGACATGTCTTTATTGCTCATCAGCAATTGCTTCTTTGGTCAGAATACTTACCATTAATTGACCAGTATTGCACAGATTTGGATTTTGCAAACATGCAGTTGGCTTTGTGGTACAACTCAAATCTTGGTTGACTGATACGGCGGCGACAGTAGATGCTGGTTATCCTGATAATCGTCAACTTGCAATTATAGCGGTGTTATCTTCGATAACGGTAACAAGGCAGGTTTGACTTTTTAACTGAACCGCTACAGGCTTTGGGATACGATGATGCTCATGCTTCTAGTAATGACTGACCAAGGTAATTTCTTTCAGCTTTGACACCAGGTAAAGCGAAGAAATATCCACCACCAATGGGGCGAATATACTCCTCTAAAGGTTCCCCAATCAGGCGATTTTGCACTGTCACAAACCCCTTCTCTAAATCAGCTTGAAAACAGACAAACAATAAACCCATATCTAAATGTCCAGATTTGTCAAACCCGCGTGAATAATTGAAACCACGCCGCAGAATCAAACTCGACTCTGATTTGCGAGGATTAGCAAGGCGGATATGAGCATTTAGAGGAATTTGTTTACCTTTAGGGTCTTGATCATAATTGGGAATATCTTTCTCGTGCTTCATCCCCAAGGGTGCGCCAATTTCCTTGTTTCGCCCAATAATTGTCTCTTGCTCCTGTAGTGGTGTACGATCCCAGCGTTCGACTAAGTTGCGGATCACCCGCACTACTTGATAACTTCCCCCTTCTGTCCAAGCGGGTTCACTACTGTTTGGCTGTACCCAAACGACCCGGTTCATCAATTTGTCGTCAGTAGCATTTAGATTTGCCGTCCCATCTTTAAAACCAAGCAGGTTACGCACCGTAGATTTGCCTTGTTTTTTGTGGGTATTCGGCGGCAGAAACCCCGCTATTTGCCAACGCAAAGTTATCAAGTCAGGCAAGTTCTTAATGATATCGCGTAAAGCATGGAGATTCGATTCCTCAGTATTCGCACAGAATTGCAACAGTATATCCCCATGACATAAATCTGGGTCAAGCTGGTCATTATGAAAATTAGGCATCGTATCTAACCGCCTAGGTTTCAAGTTGCCAAGTCCAAAGCGGTTATCGAATAATGAGTTACCCACAGCTAGGGTGATTGTCAGGTTATTGGGAGCAATCTCTGGGCCCATAATCCCCGAATCACTGGGTGGAAATTTGGGGTCGCGCTGCTTGGGTGTTCCCCCTGCCATGAGAAACTGGATGCGCTCAGTTAAAGTTTTGAACAACCGCACTAAATCTGCTTTAGTTGTAGCACTTGTATCAAATGCAACCATTAACCCCGCAGCAGGAGTAGGGGTAAGAATACCTGCTTGGTGAAGCCCAAAGAACGGCACAACCTCTTCAGATGGGTCAAGAGGTGTTCCCAGAAGAGTCCGATAACCCAAAGTCGTCAAAGCTGCTATTCCACCTGCTGCTGCCATGCCGATTAACAAGTCACGACGGCTAATGCGGGGAGTAATACGTAAACTTGGTTGCCTTGTAATAGACATAATTTACTCCTCTAGGAATTCTTGATCAATTAGTTAACGCCGAGAGTGCCGCGCAACTGAGACAAATCTTCCGAAAGAGCAGCAATCGCTGTTTTCATGTCTTTCTTATCTGCTTCACTCACTTTGTCGTAGGTAGCAAAACCACCATCAGGGGTTTTGTATTTAGCAAGTTTTTGGTTAACTTTGGTGAAATTGCTATCCACACGCGTCAGCAAGTCTGGGTTGGCTTTTTGGATGACGGGGCGCAATAACTCTACAATCTTTTGGGAACCGTCTACATTAGCGCTGAAGTCCCAGAGGTCAGTATGACTGTAACGGTCTTCTTCCCCAGAAATTTTGGTAGCAGCCACTTCTTCAATCAAGCCAGCAGCACCGCCAACCATATTTTTCGGTTCAATGGTCAAGGTGGCAATGCGCTTTTGTAGGTCTAGTCCATCTTTGTGTAGCTTTTCGGCAAAAGGTTTCATGCCTTTTGTAGTTTTGTCTTGGAATAAAGCTTTCTCTATCCGATGGTATCCAGTGAATTGTGGGTCAGCCTCTTTTTTAGCAAAGTCATCAGCACGGGAATCCATAGTTTTATCGAGATCGGAGAAAAGTTCCGCTATCGGTTCTGCACGTTCCCAGTGGGCATGAGTAGGGGCATAGAGTTTCGTAGCTCTAGCAACGTCTCCAGCAATCACAGCATCCGTGAAGGTCTTGTTGTCTGCCACTAGTTGGTCAGTTTCTTTGGTGACATAGACTTTGTATTGGGCGATCGCACCGATTAATTGTCCTTGATCTACAGTCCCTTTGGCTTCAGAATTTCCAACTCCTGCTTTGACTGTGAGTTTCCCTTTGGGATTGCTGCGTAAACCGCAAGCCATGTCATATTCACCCGGTTCTAGATTGGTTTTGAGTTTTTGAACGAAGCCAGGAGCAATATTTTCCTTTTCTTCAACGACTTTCACTCCAGACAAAATCTCCCACTCCAAAGGTTGGCTGCTTTTATTGGTAAGCACAAAGTTGTTTTCCCCAGATGCTAGTGTCAGCTGATTGGGTTCGCAACCTTTATCTGTCACAGTCAAAGCAGTTTCCACAGAATTGTTAGCAGAGGTATCACTAGCTACTTTAGCTTCTGGGGAATTATTCGCGGAAGTATCGCTTGATTTGTTGGATTCACAGGCAGCTAGTGTCAAGGCAATTAGACAGATAATTGTTGAGTACTTTAAAACATTTTTCATTCTTGTATTTTCCTAAAAATTATTCAAGTAGCTAAGAATGCCTTGCTGTAGTCTTCTGTCCAGCGTTATCCCCTAAGAAGAACAGCAACATGGTCGGAATTAGATAGCCAAAATAGGCGATCGCCTCGCTGACAGTCGGGGTATCGTTATAACCAAAAAATCCCGCCAAAAGTGAACCGAGAAACCCGTTCTTGGGAAGTACTCCACTAGCATCAAATAAGACTGTTTGTAGTGAATTCCACACTCCTGCTTCATGGAAAGCTCTCACCCCACTTGCTAAGAGTCCAGCAGCAACCACGATAATGAAGACTCCTGTCCATTTAAAAAATCGCTTCAAGTTGATGCGGATACCACCTTGATAGATGCCTACACCGACGGCTAGTGCGGCTGCATATCCAAACAATGCCCCCACGGGAGCTTGAATTCCCAAATTTTGCTGAAACGTGGCCAGCAAAAACACTACTGTTTCCAGACCTTCCCGGAGTACTGCAAAGAATGCCATCCCCACTAGTGCTATACCCCATTTATCCCCCGACTGAATCGCAGTTTCAATTTGAGACTGTAACTCGCCTTTAATCGAACGAGCAGCACGGCGCATCCAGAAAACCATCCAGGTGAGAACCCCAACTGCGACGATGGAAATTACCGCTTCAAATAGCTCCTGTTCTTTCTGCGGAAACTCCTGACTGGTTATTTGCAAAATAATTCCAGCACCTAGACAAAGAATAGTCGCTAGTACGATGCCAATCCAGACTGACTTCATCAAATGGGTACGACCAGTTTGCTTGAGATAACTGGCAATGATCCCCACGACAAGTGCAGCTTCAACGCCCTCTCGGAACATGATCAAGAAGGGAAAAAGCATGGATAACCTTATTAGTTATAATTACTATCTAATCATCATGAGAATAATAACTTACTTGAGAACATTTGTATATAACTACCAGTTAAAAATCTTTAAAATCCGAGAATAATAAATTTTCTGTTTAAATGACGTCTATCAAACAAATATTGCAAACTGTAAATTATTACTCAATCTAACTACGTAAGTAAATAAATAAAACAACTCCTGCAATGCATTGCTAAAAGTTTTTTCAGTGTTTTCACTTATGTAAATGGATAGCAAAGTGTTATTTTAATACCTCTGTTTCCCGGATTAGCTAACGTAATATCAATTGACAATTGGGATTGTGTTATACATGTTGTGGCGACGGTAAAGCGATGTGATTTTTGAGAATCTGTATTTAACGTGAGTTCGACGAACCTCTTCCTGTCTGAACTAAAGTTTAAGTCTGTCCCTCTCAGAGTCTGAGAGGGACAGGTTTTACGCATCGAACTCACGTCACATTTATCACTGGTTTGGCACTAGTACCGCTGCGCGGAAGTCAAAAGTCACTTGTACTGAGCGTAGCCGTAAAACCTGCGGCATAGCTTCTCTACGAGAGGCTGCGCCTTAAGCGTTGGCGCAGCCTCTCGTAGAGAAGTAAAAGTCACTCATTCAAAAGAGTTGTATTCTGGGCTTTTGCGCCATTTTGTAGACGCAGAGCGGCTTCCCAGAGGGTATGGTATGTTTATTTACGCCGTGATGTACTAGCAGAACACCCACGAATCCTAATAAATTCACAGAGATGGGCGTTAGTTCTAAAGAGTATCGATAAGTGCTTCTATTTATACTCCTGCAAAGCCCCTAACTTCCGAATTCCTGGCCAAATCATGGCTGTAGCAATCACCACCACAATGGTGCCAATTCCACCACCCACAACCGAAATCACCGGGCCAAACAAAGCCGCAGTCAAGCCTGACTCAAAGCCCCCCAACTCATTCGAGGCACTAATAAACACGCTATTAATAGCAGCAACTCGACCACGCAAATGATCCGGTGTTCTGATTTGAACTAATGTATGGCGAATCACAACGCTAATACTATCTAGTGCGCCACCAAGGATCAACATCAGCATAGATAGCCAAAACGAATGAGAAAGTCCAAAGATAATTGTCACAACGCCAAAGCCAACCACTGACCATAATAAGGCTGGGCCTGCTTTGCGTAACGGTGGTAAATATACCAACGTAATCGTCATTGTCAAAGCACCGATGGAGTGTCCTGCCTGAAGATATCCCAACTCCACTGGCCCCACATGTAAAATATCTTTGGCAAAGATGGGTAGCAACGCGATCGCACCACCCAACAATACAGCAAACATATCCAATGTAATCGCCGCTAAAATCAACTGATTCTGCCAGACAAATTTAGCACCAGCTGATAGGGCTTTGAGTGAGATTGGCTCAGTTGTGCGGATGGCTTTTTGCTCTTTGATCGGTACTGTTAAAATAAAACACAGCAACGCAGCGATCGCTGTTAGTACATATACTCCTGTAGCACTTCCCAGCAAAGCGATGCCGAATCCCCCCAAGGCTGGGCCAATAACAGCAGCCAACTGAAAGCTATTACTATTCCAAGTTGCTGCATTGGTAAACGCACTGACAGGTATCAACTGCCACATTAAGGCATCACTAGCAGGTCTGAGGAATGCCCTAGCGACACCTGTTAATACCAAGCAGGCGTAAATTAGAAAAATTTCACCTTGGGTATAGGAAAGCACTGCCAAAGCCAGCGAACAGAGACCTAGCAGCATTACTGACAGTAACATGATAAGTTTGCGATCGCGGCGATCGGCCACATGTCCGGTAATCAAGGTGAGAGCAATCATCGGCAAGACTTGCGCCAGTCCCACACCACCTAGAATTATCGCTGAGTTAGTCCGCTCATAGAGTTCCCAGCCGATGGCTACAGTTTGCATTTGTGACCCCACAGACAGCACCAGCCGTCCAATGGTAAATAGCCGATAGTCTCGAAACTTCAAGGCTGCAAAGGGATCGTGCTGTGCAACCTCAGAGTTATGGGGATTTAAGTTCCGTTTGCTCGAAGACATTTTTTAGTAGAGTTAAGCCTTCTTCAATGTTGGAAATTTGCTCTTGTGTAAGACCTTTCAGCAGGTCGGTAATATGAGTACGAGTTTGATCTTGGGATTGCTTGAGATGGTGTTTTCCATCTTCAGTCAAATTCAGCAGCACTCGCCGCCGCTCTTGAGGATGAGCGATGCGTTGCACAAAGTCGCGTTGTACCAAGCGTTCTATGGTTGCTGATGCTGTGGCAGCGGTGACACCTAAATGCTCTGCCAAATCAGATAATGAAGCACCAGGATTGCGGTTGATAAATGCTAGCGATCGCAACTGAGGTATAGATAAAAAAGCAGCGCTGTGAGCACGCATATCCGCTCGGATAAACCGCATCACTACTGGAACTGTGTCCATTACCCTAGCGGCACATTCTTCGGAAGTTGCACCCTGAGTAGGTTTATCCAAGGTCATGGGCTTGTTGTTCTCCTAATTACATCGCCACGCGTGGAGCAAGTTTTCCACCGATAATGGCTAAGATTATTAATGTTAATAAGAGAATTGTACAATCCAGACCAAAGCCATAGATGCTAGTACCGCAAGGCGGAAGTCACTCATTCAAAAGTCAAAAGTCAAAAGTATTATGGAATGGGCTTTTTAGGGTTTTTAAATGGTTGCTCTATTTACGCCGTGTTGTACTAGTGCCATTGCGGATTACATTGCTACCCGTGGATAAAGTCGTCCACCGATAATTGCCAAGACTGTTACTGTTAATAAGAGAATTGCCAAATCCCAACCAAAGCCATAGACGCTGATTCCATCCACTAGCATTGCGCTGCGTAAGGCGTCAACCTGATAAGTTAAAGGATTTAAGTGGGAAACAAACTTTAACCAGTCAGGCATAATTGAGATCGGATAAATAGCATTGCTGGCAAAGAAAAATGGCATGGTTAACATTTGTCCAATTCCGGTCATCCGCTCTCTGGTTTTTGCCAAACAGCCAATAATCAATGAAAAAAGACAAAAGCAAGCCGCCCCCAGCATCACTATCAGTAGCACTTGCCCAAAAGCTAGAGGATGGAGATTTAATTTTACACCTAAGACAAAAGCCAATACATAAATTACTGCTACCTGTGATAAGCACCGTACCCCACATGCTATAGCTTTGCCCAAGACCATTGCTATACGGGGTGTAGGACTAGCAAGAAATTTATGTACAATCCCTAAATCTCGCTCCCAAATTAGTGTCATTCCACCTGTGATAATAGATACATACAACACACTTTGAGCGAGAATGCCAGCAGCCATGAAGTCTAAATAAGGTAAGTTCCCTGTCGGAATTTCCCGAAGTTTGGAGAACACTTGCCCAAAAATCAGCAACCATAATGACGGTTGTACTGATCTGACTACTAAATCAGTGGGATCGTGGCGGAGTTTACGCACTTCCAATTCGGCGATCGCCAGAGTTTTCGTAACTAGCTCTTTAATTGCAGAGATCAGATTGGCTCGGACAGTGGGTGGTGCTTTAACCCAACCGTTGAACAGTCCGTCTGGTTCTTGCTGTATCACGATAGTTGACTCCTGATGTTAACTGGTCGCCTGTATAGTAAATAAAGACATCATCCAAAGTTGCGTTTGCTTTATCTAAAGAAGCTTTTAAGTCGCTTGGTGTACCTGTAATTACGACTTCACCTTGTCGCATAATCGCCACTCGGTTACATAAGCTGTCCGCTTCTTCTAAAAAGTGGGTTGTTAAAAATATAGTTGTGCCGTAATCAGCACAGAGTTGTTCCACAAGTTGCCATACTTGAGTTCGAGCGATCGGATCTAGTCCAACAGTCGGCTCATCCAGAAACAAAATTTTGGGTTGATGCAGAACTGATACGCCGATTTCCAGCTTGCGGATCATCCCACCAGAGTAGTTGCGTACCAAGCGCTGCGCCGCATCTTGCAAACCCATGTATTCTAGAATCTCATAGATGCGGCGATCGCGTCCTTTGGCAGGTATTCCATACAGCTTGGCGAAGATTAAGAGATTTTCGTAACCCGTGAGGCTACCATCAGCAGAGAGCGCCTGGGGTACATAGCCGATAGCCCGTCTCACAGGATTAGGTTGACGAGTCACATCATAGCCAGCCAGAGTTGCTTTCCCTGCACTGATAGGCAGTAAAGTTGTCAACATCTTAATCACTGTACTTTTCCCTGCCCCATTGGGCCCAAGCAGTCCAAATACTTCACCCTGTGCCACAGATATGCTCAGGTTATTAACAGCCGTTAACTTGCCAAAACGGCGCGTGAGTCCCTGAGTTTCCAAAATCAGCGGTTTTGACTCGTTAGGAGGTTCTAACTGATTTATTTTTCCCGTCAGTATTGTCACAAGTTTGATGCACCAGCATTAATTAGTTAAACTAACTATTAGTTTCTCAATATATTTGTTTGAAGTCAATAGACTTCTGGCATAAATTTGAATCAGAGTAAAAAGAAACACAGTAGAGTGGCGGCGAGGTTATTGATGAGCAAAGTATCACTGACAAATTAACTGCAAACACTTGCTAGGATAATCAATAGGTAAAGAAATGTTCAGAATGCCTACTGCTGCTCAGTTGGGAAGTCTATGCCGCATTTAATTTTCATCAACAAGCTGCAAAACCCTCTTGTATAAGGGTTCCGCCACCCAAAATCCCGCCTGGTTAATCAGTGCATCTAACAAAGGTTTCACAGCAGAAATCAGCCTTTGACTTTTAGCTTCAACCAAGATTCCTAAAATCCCTGTGTAACCAAGATTTAGCCTAGCTGCAACCATGCGACCACGACGTTCATCAATCAAAACTTGATCTGCTTTCATTTCCAGCGCTAGAGCGAGCGCTTCAGCTTCACCAATATCCAGTTCATTGCTGAGTGCTTCAACCAGTATACGATCTTGAACTGGACGAGTTTGAATCCAGATAAAAGTTTGGACTTCAATTGCACCTGCAACTGGAAAGTTGAGATCAGTCAGTTCTCGGTAGACAGCTTCAGGAATTAGGACTGTTCCATAAAGCTGTTGTAGTAAATGAAGATAGTTAATGGCGGCGAGGTTATTAATGGGCGAAGTATCACTGACAATGATCACAGTCTACCCATCGCCCGCAAGTTTTCTATATCTTGTTCAAAATCCTCGACCCCATAATGCACTGAAATTTGACGACTTGCGAGTAGATGCTGAAATGCTATACGATTCATGCCTGCAAATCGGCTGGCTTGAGCAAGGGTTAACTTTTCTTTTTGAAAGAGCATCACTGCAATTTCCTGCTTCATTTCGCCTTCAGTCATCCGAGTTGCAGTTAATATTTCATTAGGAATGACGACGCTCATAATTATAATCCTCTCTATCACTACTATTCTAAGCAGCTTGGGCATCGCCAAGTGATAATTAGGTAAATAAATCGTCTCATCATGGTTTGAAGCACTGCACCAGGATATAGCGGAAAGAGCGATCGCCCATAACCTATAATTAATATGCTGTTTAAAATAGTCAATGTCACAAGGATCTTAAAAATGGACGTTGAAAAACTTAGTGATCAAACAATAGAGGTATCAGACATTACAGGTTGGAATAAAAATGGACAAAAATTTTTAGTATCAAAAATTAGATCAAGAGACATTCAAGAAGATATTAAATCCAAAGTAGAAGAAATTCTCAAGTTCGAGCATGAACATAATAAAGTCATAGTTCCTTATGCTATGATTGCTACCCCTGAAAACATTATTTTTTTTAAATGGGATGGGAAAAATCTAGAGACTCTCTACACTTTCCCAACTCACGAAGTTATGTCTGAATACGATTCCAAATTTGCAAACAAGAGAATTTCGGAGTCTTATCTAGAAATATTAGTTGAGAGTTGGTTAAGAGATTTAGCATATAACTGGAAAACAGATAATCCTCCTAAATTACAAGAGTTAAAACAAATAAATTTTGTACAAAAGCTGGCAGATGCAGCATAAGGGTAGAAAAACTAGTGACTATACTTTATCTTGAAACTAACTTTTTCATTGGTTTCGCTAAAAACCAAGATAAAGATTCTGATGTTTTAATTTTTCCTCAAATAAATGAGCAAATATCGCAAATTAAAATTGTGATTCCTGCAATTTGTTGTATGGAATCTCTTCTGTTCTAGAAGATGAACGCAGAAGAAGACATAGTTTTACAGAAAGGTTAGAGAGAGAAAGAAACGAACTGAAAGGAAATATAAATTCTGAATCTTCTGCGGAAATTTTGCGTTCTCTTCAAACCGTAAAAATTCATAATGAAGCAATGATTAATGATATTGACAATCGCCTTTTTGAAGTTTTGAAATGGGCTGCTAGTAATGTAGAATTAATAAATTTAGAATCATCTATACTCATTACCAGCCTTAATGAACAACTTATTCCTGATCCGACAGATAACTTAATTCTACATTGTATTCTTGCTCATGCCAAAACATCTTCCGATGATCATAAAGTTTTGTTAAGTGGAAATTCTAAAGACTTTGGTACAAAAGAGATTAAACAAATATTGGGTGCAGCAGGAATAAAAAAATATGTCGCAAGTACGCGAGACTTTTTAGGGTGGTTACAGTCAATTTAATTATTAGAGTAGAGTGCGATCGCCTATACTAATTTTGAGAGCGCTCACAGCAATAAAATTAAAAAAAATAGTATAGAGCGATGCCTACGGCTGGCTACGCTTACGCATTTCTAAAATTATTCCTAAACCAGAGATTTAGTTTAGCAAAGGCGATGTCTGCCTTTAAAAGTTCAGAATTTTAAATGTGAACTCTTGATTTTTTTTGAGTAATTTATTCTTGGAAGTCCCTAATTCGCAGCTCATTTTTGAATTGGCTATATTGGCAAAGCCCACCAATTCGGGAGCATCAAATGTGGAAAAGTTCCAGAGTCAGTGCAGTAAAAGCGCCAGACTCGTCATACTTGACGCTCAATTGTTGCAATTTGGAGTCTGTCACCAGCCAATTCGCTGCCAAAATCAAAGGAGTACCAACACTCACTTTATCTGGACAACTGATAGAAACTCCGTCAGGTAAAAAGAAGGTATTTTGTCCTTCCCAACTAGGGTGTAGTTGAGTTGGTACAGGCTCAGAAATCTTTAAATCGGGGGTAATAGTGACGGAGGTTCCTTGCCAATTGCCACTCAGATTTCTTTCAGATACCTGTTCTATTTCTTTAGACCAGTGTTTACTAGGGAAACCTGTAGCATCTTCACGAATGTTCGCCGTTCGGAACAAAGCTCCTTGCTGATCGTAAACAATACCGACACTATGTCGTAGTTCCTCGTCCTTGAAAAATAATTCAACAGCAAAAAAGGAGTCAATTTTTAACTGCATTGTCACCCAAGCAGCATGACCTGATTCAAAGAACAACCCCCTCATCCACTGATTTGCAGGGTGAAAAACCCCATCAACTAAGCTATTAGACTCGAAATTATATTCCCAACTTTCTTCCTTGATTGTGCCATCAGCATACATATAGCGATTAGTGTGAGCTATTTCTGTCTGCTGTGGATTGCTCTGAAAGCTTCTCAGACTACGAAACGACTCGGTAACTTCTCCTTGGGGGGAATATCTTGTCCAAATACCGTGCCAGTCGCACAAATGGTTTGCTGTCAAATTTTTCCAGTTTTGTGCTTTTAATTCCATATAATTATTCACCTGCTAATTAACTAATTTTTCCCTAGATTAAGTCGTTTGAGGGGCAAAAGCTATGCTTTCATTGCTAGTGTTATAAAAGATAATCGACCACAGGTTTAACGTGGATTTAACAACAACCTATTTCAATAATTGGAGGAGTTATGACGATAAATCCTAGAGATTCCAGCAGATTCAATATAAGTAAATTAGCGGTTACAAGTCATGACAATTAAGCAGTATTTATTACTTGCTTGGTTGTGTTAGCGAACATGATATCACGTGCGTGCTAATAACGGAGCAGCAGCTAGTAAGGTTTTGGTATAAGGGTGCTGAGGATTAGCAAAAATATTTTTTGTCAGACCGAGTTCGACAATTTTACCGCTATTCATCACGGCAATCCGATCGCACAAAAACCTTGCTAACCAAAGGTCATGAGTTATGAACAGATAAGTTAAATCAAACTCTTGTTTTAATTGCAACATCAAATCCAGCACTTGCGACTGGACGCTGGCGTCTAACATACTCACTGGTTCATCGCAGATCAAAAGTTTCGGGTGAGTAATCAAAGCACGAGCGATCGCAACTCGTTGCTGTTGTCCACCAGACAAATCTGATGGATAACGCTCATAATACACTTTTGGTGGTGTTAACCCAACTTTCTCTAACATCAACAAAACCTGTTCTTTTGCCTTAACGGGATCGGCAAGATTGTGGATAAATAAAGGGTCAGCGATACTTTGTCCCACTGTCATCGCTGGATTGAGACAAGCATGAGGATCTTGAAAAACCATTTGTATTTGCCGCCGTGAGGAGCGAATTTCTTGACGCGACAATTTAGTTAAATCTTGTCCTAAAAACTCAACTTTGCCACTAGTAGGACGAATTAGTTGCAAGATTGTTCGTGATAACGTACTTTTACCACAACCTGATTCCCCGACTAAGCCGAGAATTTCTCCGGAATAAAGATCCAGGTTGATCCCATCTACTGCCTTAATTGTCTGCGCTTGTGTGTTAAGCAGTCGTTCGATAAAGTTAGGTTCTATGGTATAGTATTGCTTGAGTTCTGTAAGACTCAAAATTGGAGATTTATGATTAATAATCGGTAATTGCTTTTCTGCGTCATTGGCAATTATCAATTCTCCATTATCTTTTACTGCTTGAATATGTAAAGCTGCTTTTAAGAGCGATCGCGTGTATTCATGTTCAGGATGTCTAAATACAGTTTCTGTAGAACCCATTTCCACCATCTTGCCGTTGTACATGACGCCAATGCGATTGCAATACTCAGCCACCATTGCTAAATCGTGAGAAATCAGCAACAATCCCATGTTTTCTTCACTGCACAGGCGAGTTAATTCTTGCAATATCTGTGCGGAAACGGTGACATCTAAACTGGTGGTGGGTTCATCAGCAACAATCAACTTGGGGTTGAGGAGTAAAGCTAAGGCGATCCCTACCCGTTGGCGCATTCCACCGCTAAACTCATGAGGATACTGATTCCAGCGACTAGCTGGAATATTCACCTTTGCCAAGGTAGCAAGTGCTTTTTCTTTGGCTTGCCGCGTTGATAATTCTGGTGAGTGCGCCTGAAGGGTTTCGATACAATGCTTACCAATCGTCATCAGCGGATCGAGGCGTGTCATAGGATCTTGAAAAACTAATGCGATCGCTTCTCCCCGAAACTTCCGCAACTGGTTAGGTATCAAGTCAAACACCGACTTTCCTTGAAATGTCACCCGTCCCTCAACCCGACTAGAGGCTGGTAGTAAACGCATTACTGCCCGTCCAATAGTTGACTTACCACAACCCGATTCTCCCACCAATCCCATTCTTTGACCTGGTTGCAAGCTGAAAGATACATCATCAACCGCCCAGCTTGCTTCTTCTCCACTCCGCCCAGGATAGGCAACTTGCAGATTTTCGATACAGAATAAGGCTTCACTCATAATTAGTTATCAGCCCTGAGCTACCAGCTTTTATAATTTCAAATTTAAGATAGTCTATCAGATTAGTATTAGACCACTATTGTGGAAACATCTTTATTGTCGGCGTAGCCCGCCGTACCCCTACGGAGAAGCAAGCTACGCGCAGCGGACGCACCAGAAGGCATCGCCTCTGTTCAGGACAGTTCTACAATCAGGACGTTGAGATTGGATCAACCTAATGCATGTATCGCTAGCCAGCCCAAAGCTGGTAGTTGTGCCAAGATTAATTTGAGGACTTAGGCAAGTGACATAATGTTAGGACAATTATTAGACGGACGTTACCAAGTCGTCCAGGTCTTAGGTGGAGGTGGCTTCGGTCAAACCTACATAGCCCAAGATACCCATCGGCCAGGTTTCCCGAAATGTGTTGTCAAACACCTTAAGCCCGTCACTCGTAGCCCTGAATTTCTCGAAATTGCTAGACGACTATTTACTAGTGAGGCAGAAACACTAGAACAACTGGGTAACCATGACCAGATTCCTCGGCTTTTAGCTTATTTTGAAGACAACCAAGAGTTCTTCTTAGTGCAAGAGTTGATTGAAGGGCATACTCTGAAAGCGGAACTGTTTCCTAATCAACCTTGGACAGAAGAGAAAGTAATTCAACTGCTCCAACAGGTGTTGGGAATTCTGCAATTTATTCACAGCCACAACGTTATCCATCGAGATATCAAGCCAGACAATATAATCAGGCGGCAACAAGACGGCAAGTTAGTGCTGATTGATTTTGGCGCAGTTAAACAAGTCCAAACTCAACTGCTTACAGTTCTAGGGCAGATGGGGGCTACTATTATCATTGGCACCCCAGGATATATGTCTACAGAACAGGGGCAAGGTAAGCCCCGCCCCAACAGCGATATTTATTCCTTGGGCATTATTGCTATTCAATCGCTGACGGGGTTACATCCGATAAATTTTGAGGAAGACCCAGATACAGGAGAAATTTCTTGGCAGCATCGGGCTAACGTCAGTTCTGAGTTGGCATCTGTGCTATCTAAGATGGTGCTACACCACTTTAAACAGCGCTATCAGTCTGCGGCTGAAGTTCTACAGGTGCTTAAGCATTTGGATACTAAAGTAGAAGCACAATTACCTCAACCACCATCTTTTACACAACCGCCTCAAACCTCACTTTCTCAACAAAACTCAATAGAGTACCCGCCTGCTTCTATTCTGTCTCCAGAAAATTACAGCCGCTTGGAAACGACTCTTTTGGAATTTGTCGGCCCCCTTGCCTCAAGATTACTACGGCAAGTTGCAGTATCAGCGCCCAACCCGGAAGAATTAATTAATCAATTGGGTCTTCATCTTCGAGGAAATCAACAAATTGATTTTAAGAAGAAAACAATATTTCTACTAGAGAAACCTACTTTACCACAGGAACTTTCTGCTAAGTATGAAATTAAGTCAAATAATTTCCCAAGTCAAGAGTCTCAAGTAATCAGCGATAGCTTTGTGCATCAGTGTGAGCGGGAATTGGCTAATTTTATTGGCCCAATAGCTACGTTCTTAGTCCAAAAAGCTGTTAGGTCTTCTGGACAAATTTCTCGTGCAGAATTTGTGAAAGTTTTAGCATCACAAATTCCCGAACCTCAAAAAGCTTTGCAATTTGAGCAACGTCTACTTTCTTGAATTTTTTACTTATGGTGCAACAAGCTTGGGTTAAGGATAATTGTAGGTTTTTGGCGCTAACTGATTCCTAATCTAAAATCCAAAATCTAAAATCCAAAATAGTTTTAGCCTTGGTTATTCAGCATCTCCATAGCTATTTTTAAGCTGGCTTTCATCCGATTAAATGCTTCTGCTAACCCACCAATTTCATCATTAGAGCTTTCTTCAAAATCAGTGTTCATATCACCCATACTAACTTTTTGGGCGATTTTCTCTATTCTTCTGATCCGCTGAATCACATATTTTTTGATTAAGAAGTTAATTAAGAAAAGTACGAGCGCAAAGATAGTAATTAAAATTCCCATTATCAATATCCAAGTCCGTTTGGCATTGGCAAAAATCTCTTGAGAGGGAACAGAGATTATTTGGGCAGAAACAATCTGATTCAGTTTCCAGCCAAAACCATTTTCCGAGCCATAAGTTACCAGTTGACTCTTAGGAGCCTGATCTGGTGTAGTATGACATTGCAGACATTGCTGCTGTGTAATCTTGAGTGGTTGGGCAATATAAAATACTTCGCCTTCTGACAAGGTGCGAAAACCAGTAATTTCTAGAGTCTTCGGTTCGTTGCGAAAACGCTCTACAAGTTGAGTTTCAAAACTATCGGCTTTATCTGCTAAATTGGTTGGATTAAGTGTTGCATCCTTATGAAAAAAGTTTTTATATTCCGGCTTTTTACGAAAATTCTCAAAAACCTCTTTAGAGGAAAAAGTTGGTACTACTTCAGGAATGAACGTTGGGTTAGTATCTATTCTAGGTTCCAATAGAGGAACTATCCGATTTTGTGTATAATCTCTAACTGCGTTCACCATTTGGATCAGAGTCTGTGCTTGAGAAGCCACTTCATTTTGCGCTCTCCCTTGAAGTACACTGGATAAGGCGACGCCACTTCCCACAATACTGACTATGAAAACTAATATTAAAAGTAAGTTAAATTTAGCACCTATTTTTAAGTTTTTTAACGTAATGTTGTTTAACATAACCTAAGCAACGAAGGTGGTATCTAAGTTTGTCTAATATTTATTTATACCTGTTAGAAAACATTTCCACAATATTTAAATAAATATTAATTTTTTGTGGCAATATCACCTATTTAAGTAGCAGTCAAACTTATCTGAATTAGTCCTGAAAGCCAAGTTATTTATTTAACCATAATTAGTGATGTTTTTGCGATTTCCCCGTCGTTTATTTCTGTTTCATCTGTTAGGCTTTACATTTGCTGCTTGCCAATCACCAAAGGAGTTTGAGGGCACTTTAACTGTTGGTGTTATCAACTATGGTGGAGGCGAACAGATAATTAAGCAATATGCTAAATTTAATACTTACTTGGGTGAAAAGACAAATGCATATATTCAGCTAGAGCCTGTTTTTAATGAAAATAGAGCGGTTGAGCGCCTTGAGGCTCGTGCTTGGTCATTGGTATTTGCTCCACCGGGTTTAGCGGCTATTGCGATCGCCCGCTACCAATATGTTCCCCTATTTCCTTTAATAGGCATTAATAATTTGCGTTCCATCTTCGTTGTTCGCAAAGACAATCCGATAAGCGAGTTGAAACAGCTACAAGGTCAAACAGTGGCTTTAGGTCAGTTAGGTTCAGCAACAGGATATTATTTTCCACTTTACAATCTTTTTGGTACAACACTGGCTGACATACTGTTTGCACCCACACCCAAAGCTGCGCTGGAATTGGTAGCTCAAGGAAAAGCGATCGCCTGTGCTGTCTCGGAGGCTGAATTGAGTCTCTTCGGTTCACAATTGGGCCCAACCGAATTCCGCGTGCTATTTAAAGACCTTCACTATGTACCATTAGGTGTGGTCTTGATTGGACCTAATGTAGAACGTAACCGTCAGGAGTTCATCCGCAAAGTGATGAGTGATTCGCCTTCAGGTTTAGCTCAAGAAGTGGGGTATGTACCCAATGGACAAGTACCAGATTACAAATACATGATTTCTGTGGTTGATCGGATAAGCTCAATTAGTTCTCAACTACAAAAAAAACCTGTTCGTTTATTTTAATCAACGTAAAATCAACCTTTTTAGCGTTTACTTTTGTTTAAATCCTCAAATACAGCGTATCGCAGGAAAATGAAGTACACGGTGTAGGGACACAACATGTTGTGCCCCTACGATAATCTGTACCTCACCTTGGCGTAGCCTAAGAAGAGAAGTTGCAATCTGCTGTAATACTCAAAATCGATTTAATTGTGTGAAAAAATGCAAGTATAGCAATCCTAAAGGCACTCACAAAAAACTCCCCTCTAGGATGAAGGGAGTTAACTGACAGAGATTAAGGGATGATTACTGACTCAGTAACCCAATAGCCATTTCAAGATACATTTTCGCTTTATGCAAAGCTAACAACTTCTCTTGAGTATACCTATCTGGGTAATTCATGATTCTCCCTTCCATCGTAATTTTGATGAGCGCTGCTTGCTCATCTGTAGGAGCATTCATTTCATCTATAGCGTTACTCAGTGCTTGCATAAAAGCAAAGGTAGGAGGTTTTAACCCTTTACCTGCCTCAAATTGAGATAACGCCATTCGAGGGAATACCATCAAAGATGTAATCCATGAGGTTTTGTACCCTTTATTCCCAGTTGGTTTGATGCCGTAGCGTAAGCATAGCTCACTGAGTTCTTTGATAGTTTTGATTTCTAACTCGGAACGCGTAAACATAAAATAGAGTTACCTCTTGTAAAAGTGGTATCGGTGAGTTACAAGTTTTCCAGACAATATACTCACCGATTTAAAACTCTATTCTCTCGCAAACATTAGTATCAAGCCTTATTTACATCTCTCAACAATGCCTAATCCTAAAGGGAACCCACAGAATTTTGAGCCAGCACAACCAAAAGGTGAGGAACCCATGACAGCTACTATTAGTTTTCGTGCTACTGAAAAGATGAAGGAAGAGGTGAAGGCACAAGAAGACCCGCCAGAGTTTTGCCGTCAAGCTATCCAAGAGAAGCTAGATAAGGATAAAAAGAAATAATTCCAAAAAACTCTAGACATAAAAAGCTCTCTAATAAGTAGGGAGCTTTTATTTTGAGAAAAATTTCAGCTTGAAGCTCAAAAAAACAATTTGAATCGTGCTAGCTGGTTTTCAATGGTTCCTGTGAGGATTTTATTCAGTTCTGTGGTGTCTTGAAATTGCAAAATTTGCTGTGTGGGTAAGTCGAAGGGAAATTGCCCTTCAAAGTCTGGGCGCTGCATGTGCGCTAATAGAATCTGTTCAGACCGCTTACTTTGAATGGCATAGCCAATCTCAATACAGACATTTGGACTGGGAATTAATTGGCGGGTTTCTTTACTATCAATACTAGCAATAGGTGTGGTGTCAGCTATAAATAACAAACTCCTACGGATTTTTCGCATGATCGTGCGGTTAATTCGTAAAGTAGCACCACTGGGACGAGAGGATTCTACTAATGTTAAAGGAAGGCGCGATCGCAAATTTAAACTGTCCAAACTTTTTCGCAGTTCTTCTCTTAGAATATTTGTCGCTGCGGCATACTCAGTTTGATAAGATAAAAAAATCGTTGGTTCTAACTGAGCCAACACCGCCTGCTTGGTGAAATAAATTTCATGACTAATTAAGTCAATGTTAGCTACGCAATAGCCACCACTACCTTCAATATAAAATTCAATATTTTCCCCTTCCAGATAGCGCCCAAACCAAGTTGATTTGTTAACTTCGTCACTTTCTTCCAAAAAGTCTGCTCGCAATGCCGATTTCAGCAGGCTTTTTTTGCTTAAGCGAATGTCTGGTGGACGTTTTTCCAGTTCTGGAATCGGCTCGTAATCCTGTAGATACCAGGCTCTGAGCGCAATAATTGACATAAGGCGCTATTTCAACTGTTTCTCGCTATTCAACTTCGTATAATCTTACACCCAGAGGAGGCCCGATCTCAGACTTCTCTTTAAACACAACAACACCCAATCCTCTACTCGCTGAACTATCTCTTCCCCTTGTTTATCCTAGCCAGGGATGTACTAACTTTCATCGCTTCTGTAAACAAGTAATGAAAATCAGTTACAGCGCCCCCTAATCTTCCATATTTGAGGAAATAGTGGCTGGAGCCTTGATGGGAATCTCAATCCAGAACTCTGTACCTTTGCCAGGTTCTGAAATGCACTCCATTATTCCACCATGTTTTTCGACAATAATCTGATAGCTAATTGCCAGTCCCAGTCCTGTACCCTTGCCCACAGGTTTGGTAGTGTAAAATGGGTCAAAAATTCGCTTTTTCACCTCTTGAGTCATTCCAGGGCCATTGTCACTAATAGAAATCAACAGACGAGAGTTGTCTGCTGAGATTTTAGTAGAAATGTGGATAGTGGGCATTGAGCATTGGGGAGCCAGTGCTTTGCCCAGAGTTGTTACGGAGGCTTCCGACGCTCGCAGACTCGTTGGCACAGCCTCTGGTAGAGTTGAGGCTGCGCTATCCGCTCCAAACTTCGGGAGGTTTCCAGAGTTGAAGTAACTGGCGTCATTGGGCACTTGTACTGAGGATTGCCGAAGTATTGGGGATGGATTATTCTCCTTGTCCCCCTTGTCCCCAGTCCCCAGTCGCCAGTCCTCAGTCTCCATTACCAGGGCATCTATGGCATTGCTGAGAATATTCATGAATACCTGATTCATTTGGCCGGCATAGCACTCCACCTGTGGTATGTTGCCATAGTTTTTGATTACCTCAATGCGTGGAAATCCAGCATTTGCTTTCAGTCGATGTTGCAAAATCAATAAGGTGTTGTCAATGCCTTCATGCAAGTCAACACGCTTGTTTTCAGCCTCATCCAAGCGAGAAAAATTGCGTAATGACAGCACTATTGAGCGGATGCGATCGGTTCCTACTTGCATTGAGGTGATGATTTTTGGGAGGTCTTCTATTAAAAATTCAAAATCGATCGCTTCGATCGCGGTGTGAATTTCATTATGGGGATAGGGATAGTGTCGCTGGTAAAGACGTAAAATTTCTAGCAGTTGTTCGCTGTAGTCACTGGCATGGCACAGGTTACCGTAAATAAAGTTAACGGGGTTGTTGATTTCGTGGGCGACACCCGCCACCAACTGTCCTAAGCCAGACATTTTTTCGGTCTGAATCAATTTTGTCTGTGTTTCTTGGAGTTGATGTAAGGTATGCTCTAACTGGGTAGCTTGATTTCTGGCTTCAGTTTCGGCATCACAGGTTTGTTCGTAGAGTTGCGCTTGTTGAATGGCGATCGCAGCCTGATCTCCTAGCTGTTGCAGTAAATCAATTTCTGCATCCTGCCAATTTCTGGGAGCCTTGCACTCATGGGCAATTAGTAAGCCCCATAGTTCCACACCCATACTAATTGGAACTATTAAGTTTGCTTGCACTTGCAGACTCTGCAAAAACTCGCGATGACAATCAGTTAAAGAAGCCGTTGAAACGTTGTCAATTGCCCTTATTCTGCCCTGACAGTATAGACGAGTATACTCATCAGGAAAGCATTCCGGTGGTGCATTCACTCCCAAAACTGACTGCCAATTGCCATTAATTTCTTCCACAATCACCGATTTATTCTTCAGTTGGAAAATCAGCACTCGGTCTGAATTTAGCAGGGGACGGACTTCCCGAACGATAGTTTGCAGGGTTGTCTGCAAGTCTAATGTGCGGCGAATATGCTCTGTGACTTGCTTGAGTAGTTTGGTAAGCAGTAATGATTTTTCGAGTTCAGCAGTTTGCTCTTGCACCCGCAGTTCTAGGTTGGCATTGAGGGATTGTACCTGTTTGTACATTTGCTGCTGCTGAATTGCCATTGAGAAATGCTCGTATAAGGCTTGTGCCAATAAGATTTCTTCCGGTTTCCACTCAGCTGCTTGTCCCTTTCTTTGCTCTCGCCAAAGCTCAAAGGAAAGCTGGGGTAACAGTTGTCGCCGATTTTGATCACATCGTCCCGCCCATAAGATTTCCGTTTTAAATTCAGAGCGAAAAATGCTTAATACACCAATAAATTTTTCGCGGTAATGTAGGGGAATCACCATGAGTCCACGAATTTGAGTAGAACGGAATGCTAAAGCCAAAACTCGTAAATGTGGTTCTTTATAGAGGTCGGCAGTTGTCCAAATATTACCTTGTTTACACTCAGCCATCCACTTTTGCCAGATGGGATGCTGTTCGATAATACTGTTATCTAACTCGTAAGGCAGTGTCGGTTGGTCGCCCCAAGTGTATAGTTCCCGACTCTGTTCAATGTAAAGCCTGCCACCTATTCCAGCGAAGGCAGTAATAACTTCTTTTAGCGCTGCCTGCAATTGGATTGTCGGTAGTTTATGTAATAGTGTGGTAACTCGGTTAATAGTAGCTTCTTGCTCTTGCTTGGTGCGGGCTGCGGTGAGTAGATTACTTTGAGCGATCGCACTCCCTACCTGGTCAGTAACTTGCTGCAATACTTTCAGTTCCCGCTTCAAAATCTTTCGCGGTTCACTGTGGTGACATACCAACAATCCCCACAATTTAGGCTTTGCCGATTGTTCTTGTGGGTCGGAATCTAAAATTGGCACTATCAACGAAGACTGCACACCCATTGCATTTAGGTATAGAAGATGGCACGGGTCTACCTGCCGATAGTAGATATTAGTTTGTAGGCGTTTGCCAGTTTCTTTTGACTGTAGAGGCGATAGCCCGATCTTCTGGTTTACCACATCCACAATCGAACGTTGCTGCGCTAACAGAAACATATCCCTAGCTTCTTGTGGAATATCATCAGCTGGGAAGCATTGCCCCAATAAGGATGGCAGACGGTGCTCATGAATAGATTCAGCAATGACTTCACCACTATCATCAGCATCAAAGCGATATATTTTTACCCGATCTACATCCAAAAATAAACGCACTTGGCTAGCGGTAGTCGTTAATATCTCTTGGAGGTCGAGCGATCGCCTGATATGTTTGATCATCCGGTGCAGTAAACTTTCTTGGTCTAAGCTTGGCTGCAACTCGTTTAGTTTATCGGTAAATGTCATTGTTTATATACACTATGACTGAAGTATAATTTTTTTTATAATTGTCCCTGATGAGAATTTTCAATTTCCAATGCCTTGATTTTCATCTCATTTCGCCAAATTATTGCTACGAATGCGTTGCTAGGAGCGTACATCTGTTGCAAATATTTTGGGAAATAGGATTAAAGGATATTTAAGAAGTATCAGATATTTTGCTTGATTCCTCTAGCTTTATAAAGTTTATTTAGGAGAATCTCAAACCCTTTGATATATCAGCAAATACTTTCCAAACATCCTCTCTAGTCTAAAATAGAGAAAATCTTAATCAGACATACTCATTAATTTTATATTCTCAATCATCAAACTATTTCAGTGATATCACCCAAATTAATGCCTTGATAATTGCTTGAAAAAAACATATTTTTTTCCATTTTTGCCGATAATTCAATTAATTAAGATTTTTTCAAAGAAATAACTAAATTATTGGCAACTTATTCCCAGATTTTGGGCTGGGGAATTTTACTATTCCCCGTGTAATTGCTGATTTTATGTTAAATGTAAGTATTTTGCTGAAATTATTCGTAAATTACCGTTAAAGATAGTAAATTCCGGATTTCTTCACGCACACTCATGAGAGTTTTACCGAGATAGTTTTGACCTGCTTTATTAGCACCACAGCCCCAAAAAGAATCGGTTGGGGAGTTTTCAACCAAAATCTCATCGCCTGTCCTCAGAAGAACTTCTCTAATATCAGTATGAGTGAGAAATTTTTTCAGTAAAGCTTCTCGCATAATTTGAGTTTTGACCAAATCCCAGTCTCGACGGAGTTGGCGAGTGCTACATCTTCCCAAAGCGGCAGCTTCTTCTGGGGTGGTGGCGGCATGGATCAGGGGTATAATTACCGCATCTATGCTGCCGACAAACTTTTGCGCTTGATAATAATGCTCAACCGTTGGCCAGTAAGTACCCTGGATGTGGATTTCGTGGGGAGAAAAGTTAGAAAAACAGCCATAAGGCTGCCAAACCTTATAAAAGTAAATGGTCATTTGAAAATTGCTCTTTTATATATCAACTTTAGAGTAGCTGAAAGTTTTAGATTTCAAAACCATTCATTTGTATGAAGGGTTAATAACAGACCTGATATTCAATCATGGGTTTACCATTGATACCCAGGAATGACTCAAAGGGGTGAATTTTGGTCAATAGACGGATCGCTCGCACTCGCAACCCAAAACCGAACTTATCAAACAGATTTTATCTCGGTTTATATCACTGGGGATTCTTTCCAACGACTTATAAAAATTCTCAACCTTCAACCGAGCGATCGCTCAATTCTGTAACTTCATCGGTAAGGTGAGGGTGAACGCTGTTTGACCAAAAGATGTCTGATCAAGGGTGAGGTCACCATGATGTGCCCTGGCAATTTCACGGGCTAGGCTGAGTCCCAGTCCGATTCCTTCTACTTTGCGGGTATGTGAGGGATCACCGCGATAGAAGCGGTCAAAAATGCGATTAAGATCGCTTAGTGGAATATCTTGGGATGCATTGGCAATGGTGATGTGGAGAGTTGTTGGAGTTTGATCAGCGCGAATTTGTATCCAGCCGTTGGCGAGATTGTATTTGATGGCATTACTAAACAGGTTTTGCAAAACTTGAATCAGGAGATCGCGATCGCCCAGTAAGCGCAGCCCATCAGTGAAGTCAGTTTGCACAGTCAAGTGAGGAGCTAGCATTTCCACATCTTCTAGCATCTCCATGAGTAACTCAGACATATCCACCTCAACCAGATACAAGCTCATTTTTCCCGCATCTGCCAGAGATAGCAGCAAGAGTTTCCGGATAATTCCACTTAGGCGGCGCACCTCATCCAACAGGTTGCTCAAGCGCTGTTGCACTTCACTTCCGGGATCGACCTGTTGCAGTGTTCGTTCCAGTTCGCCTTGCAAAATAGTCAGTGGGGTTTTCAGTTCATGAGCTGCGTCACCACTAAAGCGGGAAGCTTGGGTAAAACTGCGTTCCAAGCGTTCCAGCATTTGGTTAAACACCTGAATCAGCAGGGCAAATTCAACATCAGTTGTCCCAATCGGAATCCGTTGATCTAGCCCTTTGACAGTTACCTGTTGAATGACGCCCGTTAATTGCCGAATGGGACGCAAAGCACGACCAGAAACCAACCATGCTCCGACCGCAACCAGCAGGAGCGCTCCCGGAATTGAAACCAGGAAGATATTGCGAATGGTAGCCATCTCTTGATTGACGACTTGTAGGCTAACGGCAATGGCAACCCGAACATTGGGAAAATTAGCTGCCCCAATCCGCCAAGCTGTTATTGCTGTCTGCTCAGTGACAAATTGAGGCGGGGGGGGACGAATTAGAGGTGGCCGCTCGAAGGATGGATTTGTAATGGCGGGTAAAGGTGGTGGTTCTCTGTTGGGCGGCGGTGGCAAAGGTATCAACTGGAGACGCCCAACCAGCAGACGATTCACCTCAAGGTCGGCAGGTAGGGAGTTGAATTCATAAAGTATGTTGCCGTTTGGATCAAGCACCAGTATGGCAATGGGGGTTTTTGTATTGCTTGTGAAGGCATAGGATAATGAGTCTTCGTAAAACTGCCATCGCCAGCGATCGGGTGAGCGCAGAGAGCTGCCGTGCATAGAGTTGTCTAAAAGTCTTCCTTTGCTCAGAACTTTGGGAGGTTCCCCCCGTTGAGGCAAGTTCGGAGTTGCCCGCATCAATTGATTTAACAGTTCTGCATCAAGGCGGCTAATCTTAGCATTGTAAATTTGAAACCAGGAAACTGCGCCAAACCCGACTAATGTGCTTCCAGCTAGAGCCGCAGACAACAGGGCAATCCGGAGTCGAAATGAAGGGAGTTTCATCAGCAAGGGTCTGGCTTACGAAACCGGTATCCAACCCCTCGAATGCTTTCAATCCAGACTGCTTGATCAATGGGGTCAATCTTTTTCCGAATTCGCTGAATACAAACATCCACGACGTTGGTGTTAGGGTTAAAGTCATAGCCCCAAACGTGTTCCAGAATTTGGGTACGGGTGAAGACCCGTCCGGGAGAGCGCATGAGATACTCCAGAAGATTAAACTCGCGGCTGGTGAGTTCTATCGCCTGGTGATTGCAAGTGACTTCCCTGGTGATGCGATCGAGTTTGAGGGGCCCAACGCAAAGCAGATTTTGGCGCTCGCTCACACTCCGGCGGACAACGGCATGAATTCGAGCCGCTAATTCTTCCACAAAAAACGGTTTAGCGATATAGTCATCGGCTCCCAAATTTAGCCCTGACAAGCGATCGTCTAGTTCATTCCGAGCCGTTAACAAAATTACCGGAGCATTCCGACCTTGCCGCCGTAATAGTTTCAGAATCGATAGTCCATCTTTTCCCGGCACCATAATGTCGAGTACAATCACATCATATTCGTTGTCTAATGCTCGCAGATATCCTTCATCACCGTTATCGCAATAGTCTACAACAAATCCTTGCTCCTTCAGTCCAGCCCGGACAAAGTTAGCAATTTTCACTTCATCTTCGACAAACAGAACGTTCACAAGCATTTATTACTTCACATATTGTTCCATTTTAAATTGATTATTTTTTTGTTTAAATTACAAAACTGTAATTTAGAAAATAGGCAAGCTGTAATTTTGAGGTGGCTCAATTAGAAATATCAACACCCTACCTTTTGAAGGTTGATTTTGATGAATATTCGTCGAGTGTTAGCTGTAGTAGCGATTCCTTTTGTGATTGGTACATTCGGTTTCATTGCACCCAATCAGGCAAATGCCGCTAATCCATCTCATTGGAACGCAGAGATTTCACAACAGCCCCAAAGACCGCAGAATGAATCACAAAGACCTGATGACAAACCACAGGTCAAGCATCGGCGACCACGCCCACAGCAGAAAAAACGTCCTCCCCAACCTCAGAATCAGGGTGCAGGTCAAAATCGTATCGGACACAATAACCGTTAATTGAAGCGCCCTTGAATTTCGCCTCGCCAAACTACTGCGATCGCAATTAATTAAAAAACAGGGTGGACTGTGATCATGAACAATAAAAATCGTCAATTAGGTCTGATTTTCAGTCGAAGAGATGTACTTGCTCTATTTAGGGCAGCCGGAACGGCAATACTTGTGGTTGGATGCATACCAAGAAAGTCTAGTTCTACCCAAGCAAAGTCGAGTGTAGCTGGAGACAGCTCATCTGCGGCCAATTCTGCTACGTTGCCTGCTTGTGTCGTTAGTCCAGAACAGACTGAAGGCCCTTATTTTGTGGATGAGAAGCTCAACCGCTCCGATATCCGTTCCGATCCGGCGGATGGTTCGGTGAAAGACGGTGTGCCACTCCATCTGACACTGCAAGTTTCTCAAATTGGCAGTACTGGCTGTACACCACTTGCAGGTGCGATCATAGATGTTTGGCACTGTGACGCACTGGGTGTCTATTCGGATGTGAAAGACCGAAGTTTTAGTACCGTCGGCCAAAAGTTCTTGCGCGGCTATCAAGTAAGCAATGCGAATGGAACTGTGCAGTTCACAACCATTTACCCTGGTTGGTATCAAGGCAGAACCGTCCATATTCACTTTAAGGTTCGCACGGATGGGACATCAGGGCAGCCTTATGAGTTTACGTCGCAGCTATATTTTGATGACTCGATCACTGATCAGGTACATACCCAGACACCCTATGCCAGCAAGGGACAGCGCACGCAGAAGAATGCTGATGACGGAATTTTTCAAGGTGATGGCGATCAAATGGTGCTCAAGCTCACCAAGAATGGACAAGGTTATGCAGCAACTTTTGATATTGGGTTGAGGATTACGTGATTTTAGGGCTTAAATGACAAAAATTACACAACTGTAATTCCGAAGCAGGGTGAAGTGTAATTTTGGGTTAGTTGAATCAGAAATGTAAACAATCTATCTTTTGGATGTTGATTATGAATATTCGTCGAGTCTTAGTCGTGACAGCGATACCTGTTTTAGTTGGCACATTTGGTTTTATTTCATTCAATCAAGCAAATGCCGCTAATCAATTCCATCAAATTGCACAGGCGCAACTACCGCCTAACCAACCACCAGAAGGACAGCGGCGACCACCCAGACCTGATTTTAAGGCGGCTGCGGCAAAGTTAGGAGTTACAGAAGCACAGTTAAAGGCTGCCTTAGGAGTCCCTGCCAATCCTCCAAATCCAGGCGATCGCAATCAGCGTCCACCCAGACCTGATTTTAAGGCGGCTGCGGCAAAGTTAGGAGTTACAGAAGCACAGTTAAAGGCTGCCTTAGGAGTCCCTGCCAATCCTCCAAA
>NZ_JBALCN010000099.1:0-102645 GCF_036919615.1 Nostoc sp.
TTGTTATTAGAAAAGAATCGCGCGATCGCTTGCTATACAAAAGCTCTAGATTTTAGAAAAGGCAAATGTTTTCGGAGAGTGACAGAAGAGGGATAATTTTTGAAAACCAGATACACCAGAAAAAATCTGTTTACAATCTGGACAAATATATCCTGCTTTATCAAGGTCATAATTCCTCCGAAAGTATGATTCCTTCCACTCTCTTGGAAAAATAGGAGCGTATGGATCACATGAAGAAAGGTTGGGAGGCAGTGAAGTCATGAATACTTGGGATACATTAAATTTAATAGCTTATATTATCTGTATCCATAAGTCTCAACGATACGTGACACAAGCTTTACAGCCATATCGCATTGAGATTTTTGACCTTTTTTACCACTCCAACGACCTTTTTGTTCTGGATATCCACCTAAATCCTTAAGCCATTGTTCACCAGCATTACGTGGTGCTTTTAAAAATTTAGCAATTGCATCCCATGCATTATGACTGAGTTGATCCAAAGGAATTTCTAGCTCAACAGTAGATCCAATTAAAAGCGCTGTTTGTTTGTACTTATCTACACTAATTCCTATTAAACCGTAAGTAAGGATTAATCCAATCCATTTGGCAAAATTGTCAAAGTCTTCTTCCATTCCCTTTCCACAGGTAGGAAAAACTTCAGTACTACCGTTTAAATCAGTATATTGTAATTGAGCACAATATATATCTAGCGCTTCTTCCGTTGTTCCACGAAAACTGACTGGAAGATGTTTTATTGAATTGGAATTTAAAAGTAAAGCATTAAGTCCTTCTCTATGAATAAGAGTAAGATACCAAAGAAACATTTCTGAGGGGGTCTGACCTTTAGCTAGTGCCTTACCTTCCCACCAAGACTGCCAAGCTGTACATGCTTTAGGATGTTTTTGCCAAGGATTAATTACCCCTTTGTTTGCGGCCGACTCAATCATACGAATTGCAGATGCATTCTCTGCATATATTCCTGCTAGACGTACAACATATACAGACTTGGATTCACTATAGTAAGAAAGGCGAATATCCTGTGCAGTTAAAGGTGTTCCTCCTTCATTAATACGTCTAAATATCTCTAGTTTAGTGCCAAGGTCTAAATTATCAGGAAGTGAAATAATAGTGAGAGGATAATCATTAAAAACATTCTGTAAATTTATTGGAAGTTGATTAAATTTTTTACCTACATATTGTGTGCTTTGTGGGCTAAGGTAAACAATTCCTTCATCATCACTTATACTAAACTCGTTGTTGGAATATTTGAGAATTGTACTGAGCCTTTGCTGTCCATCAACAACTTCAATTACCCCGTCTGAACCATCTGCGAAGAAAAAAGCTGGAATGGTAAGGTTGTTTAACAGTGACTCTATAAATAAAGATTCTTTTCGGAAATCCCATTGATTAGCATCTCGCTGATAATCAGGAATAATTAATCATTTACTACGAAGGCGTCCAACAATAGTTTCTACATTAGTACTTTCTGCACGAGTTTTTCTCGTAACAATTGGCACACTATGATGGGTTGTTTCTGACATATTAGGATATTTTAAGGCTAAGACTACTCGAAATTGCTAAATTTTATACTAACAAGTTGATTTAGGTAAATTATAGAATGTAACACTAAAAAAGTATGTTTGGTTACCATCAGTTATCTTACGCCTACCCATAAGCACAATTAATCACGGGATCGCTTGCTGTATTCTTCACAGTTTGTTACAAAAGTACAAAGAACTTCTAGAGACCCAAAACCACATGTTCGGCGGACTTACTGGTTTACAAGATCCTAAAGGCACAGATTGGGGAGAGCGGATGCTCAATACAGTCGCCAGCCAAACGATTCGCCACTTGTTTACGCAAAGCGAGTCAGTAGAAGTCTTTGTGCGCTGCTATCCCTCCAGCAAACTGTTGCAAGGCAGCATTGATAGCTTCAAAATGAGCGGTCGTGGCTTGGTGATTCGCAAAGATTTTGCGGTAGAGGAGATGTCTTTTGAAACCGATGCGGTTGCCATTGACTTCGGCTCGATTTTAAAAGGCAAACTTAGTCTTAAGCAACCCACTCAAGCGATCGCTCAAGTAATTCTATCAGAAGCAGGCATCAACCAAGCTTTTGATGCGGAACTGGTGAAAAAGCGCCTGCTTAATCTCTCAGTACCATCACTGACGGCATTATCTGGTGGTGAACCAGTCTCCTTTACGGAAGTTCAGGTACAGCTATTACCTGAAAATCGCTTACAACTCGTAGCAAAAGCAGATTTAAACAATGGCGAACTTGTACCCCTGAGCATGATTCTAACTATAGGCATTGAAAGGCGGCGGCGAGTTTCTTTCAAAGATCCGAAAATTGAACTTGACCAAGTGCCAGAAGCCCAACGAGAAATTTCGCAAACCTTGAGCGTGGCGCTGGTAGAAATTTTGGATAATATGGTTGATTTGGATCGTTTTGACCTTGATGGAGTGAAAATGCGGCTCAATCGATTAGAAACTGAAGGTCAAAAACTTATTTTCAGTGGATATGCTGAAATTGAGCGTATTCCAAGTAGCGCTTGAGATGAGCATTTCCCACAAAAATACCAAATTTTCTTCAGATTTAGTCAGAAAAAATCTGCTAAATGCGGGCTAAAAAGCGATGACTACGGCAGGCTACGCCTATGCTCTATTTCATCCACAACCAAAAATAAGCGCTGCTAAACCCCTACATTCATTGATGATAGACGAGCGATCGCAGTCTATTATCCATAAAAACAGAAAGGTGTAGACGCGTAGCGGCTTGTCGTTAGACATCGCTAATCAGTGGATAATTAGCATAGAAATTATCCTTATATGAATGTTTCTTGGATAATAAATACAGATGTCTAAGATATCCGTAATCTCAGAACATATTGAAATTATTTCCGCCGTGCTCTACTGGTTAATTCTTTAATTCCTTTCTGGATAGTTTTTCTATCCCACCCCAATTCTTTTTGAGCCAGAAGTTGTCCTCCGTAACCTAATCCCATCACTGTTTGGGCTTGAAAACGCCGTCTTGCTACACCTTTTAATTGAGTTGCTGTTTCTTTAAACAGACTTGAGAGCGAGTCAGTTAATTCAATTGACACTCTAAAATACCCAAAAAATTTAACCTAACATAATTCAACTGACTCCCTATTCAATAATGATTATTATTCTTAGTCAATGAAGATTTTATTTATTAGAAGTCCCTTGAATCAGACAGAGAGCGTTCTCTCCCCAAGCTATGATTCCGGTGGGGCACACCGTGTTTAGCCCTTGCTTTAAGATATTGAGTATTGCGTTCAGATATTGATCCAACACGCAGCCACACTTGCAGATGTGCGTTCAAGTTGAAAGGGATCTCTTCACTCAAAGCGCACGTCGCTATTGCTAATCCCAGAAGTGCCCCGTGCGGTTGAGCATCTGGTTAAAGCACATAGCGGTATACTAGTTGAGGAAGTGCATGATTTCCGATAGATCATCGGGTTGAGCAGGTTCTGATGCAGACGGCATACAGCTTAAACTTGTATTTCTTCAATGCTTATTTGATGGCGTAGAGCAACACTTCCCGGCATTTGCGTCGTTGCAGTTTAAATTCTCGATTGTTGCAACAAATTGTAACGTGGTAAGCATACCTAGCTGGAACTGACGAGGCTTTCTTGACATAGAATTACAGAAGTATTTCCACAACGGCTTGCATCATCCCAATGATGACCTATCCCCGCTTGATCATACCTCTCTCAGCCCTTCCTCCCCTCGAAAGCGGTGACAAGTTGACCAGCGCCAAATTCGAGCAGCGCTATGCAGCAATGCCTCAGGTAAAAGAAGCCGAACTGATTGAAGGAACCGTTTACGTGGCATCTCCTCTCCGTGCTAAAGCTCACGCTAAGCCCCACACTCACATCATAACCTGGTTGGGTACCTACGATGCTTCAACCCCAGGGGTTGCCCAACTTATGAAACTCCCCAAACAATCTCCTCCCATTAAAGGTCCCGGCTTAATCCAGCCCCATGAAGCCGTTGATATGGTTCACGGCAACGTGAAAAAGTTGGTTAATATCCGAATGAGATGGCTGCACGGCGCAAACTTCAACGATCCCGCCGGATTTGGGCACCGCAGCTATAACCAACTCAAAACTTCTGGCTTGGTTGCTTTGGCGCTTTTGACAGGAGTGTATTTCTGTAGTTCAACTATTTGAATTTCTAATTCCATCCATAAAGGAGAACCGTTGCAGCTATGGCTAAATCATCCAAAAAAAGGAGCAAAGCGCCTCTTGAGCCTGCTATTGAATCTGTGCTGACATTTGATGGACAGGATGACTACATAGAGTTGCCTCCTGCCAGTATTCCTTCAGGGAATGCAATCACCTGTAGTTTTTGGGCTTACGGCGGCGATGCTTTACCTACTGCTAATTCAGTGGTATGTGCATTGGATGCTAACGGAACTCGACTGTTAAATATTCATCTGCCCTGGAATAATAGCGTCATCTTCTTCGATTGTGGGAACAACGACGGCAGCTATGACCGGATTGATAAGCAAGCACAACCGAATGATTATAAAGGCAAATGGTCGCATTGGGCTTTTACTAAAGATGTCACAACCGGGGAGATGAAAATTTACCTCAATGGTGAACTGTGGCATAGCGGAACAGGTAAAACCTTTGCCCTTCCCAAAACTGTCAATGCCCAACTAGGTAGTTACAGCGGTTCTCATTTTTATCAAGGCAAACTGGCTGAGGTACAGTTATGGAGTCGCGAACGCACCCAGGCAGAGATTCAACAGGATATGCATCGTCGGCTGGTCGGAGATGAACCAGGGTTGGTGAGCTATTGGCCGTTGAACGAGGGAGTGGGTATGATCGCCCAGGATCAAACCGACAATGCCAATCATGGGACAATTCACGGAAATCCCAGTTGGGAACCTTCCACCCTGTCGCTTGTCGATGCCATACCCAGTCCATCTGAAAACCAAGAAGCATCTGGTTCACCTGAAATAGCAAAAGTAAAACGAACAGCTTCGACAACCACGACCGATAATACGATTAAATTTGGCGACACCTTTTATCTCAAGCACGTCAGCGGTCAATACCTGGTTGCGGTTGATCGCGGGCAATACAACTATCCACAGCTAGGCAACACGGGAAAAGTAGCGCTTCAACTGATCGGGGGTCGCGAAGGTGAAGTAGTGAATTCACCAAGTCGGATTAAAATCAAAACGACAGAATCAGTAACCGCTAACAATAATATTTTGGGGGCGTTTGCCAATAGCCACGATTGCTACTATTGGTCTGATGGCTATGACGAAGAGAAACAGAGCTGGTTGATCACCAAAGTTTCTGATAAGGCAGGTCCCATTTGCTACGAAGATCGGATTTACCTGACTAACTGTTCCTACACTAATCAAAATCTAATTGCTGATACTAATACTCCTGGCTATATTACGACTGCCGAGAACGTTGGAGATTGGTGGGTTGTAGAAAGTACTGTCTCCAGTCCCTCGGCATCAACCAAATCATCATCTGTTCCGGTGATGACAGAGGTAGGTCCAGCAGGCAGCTCAATCTCCGCCACCGCTTTTGCCATTCAACCCAAAACCGGAGCTGAGGCAGCCAAGATTTACAGCGTCAGCCTGAGTAGTGGTTGGGCAGTAGACAGGATTCAAGTCCAGTATGAGCTGGCAACGAATCCTGCTGAAACCTACGATTCTGATGCATTCGGTGGGAAAGGAGGAGGTCTCACGTCCTTTCGTTTAGCCACAGGAGATTATCTCACCTCCGTTTCAGGCACCTGGGGGGCACAAGCTCCTGGCTATCCTCGCGAGGAGATTATTAGCCTCCAATTTCATACCCATCAAGGCAATCAATCTCAAGTGTTTGGCGGGGGTAATTCTCAAAAGCAAGTAGAGCCGTTTACGTTAGTTGCGCCGGAAGGCTCGGAAATTATTGGCTTTTTTGGCGCTTGTGGTAGCCATCAAAATGGGCTGGTGCGAGTGGGGCTTTACACACGCCCCATACAAACTGCCACTCCGGTGATTGCCCCAACTGAGGCGGTTCTCATTGAAACGCCAGCCTCAGAAGATTCTACTTTGCCAATGATGACTCCAACCATCCATCTACCGACAGGTAGCAGAATCAAGTTCAAGTCCTGGAAAGGGGATTATCTGCATCGCCCCGATGCAGTTCAGGGTGTGACGACGTGGAGTACCGGGATTGGAAATGAGTGGACGGTTGAGGCGATCGCAGACAACAAGATTAAACTGAAGTCTTGGAAAGGGGATTATCTGCATCGCCCCGATGCAGTCCAGGGTGTGACGACGGAGAGTACCGGGATTGGGAATGAGTGGACGGTTGAGGCGATCGCAGACAACAAGATTAAACTGAAGTCTTGGAAAGGGGATTATCTGCATCGCCCCGATGCAGTGCAAGGTGTGACGACATGGAATACAGGTATAGGCAACGAGTGGGAGGTTGAATTCATGACTGCCGTTCTCCAGTTTGACGGACTGACTAATTACATTGAGATTCCTCATAGTAGCGTTTTGGGTTTAACCAAGAGCTTCACGATTGAGGCGTGGTTTAATGCCCAAACCCTCGAAGGCTATCGGCGGATTTGTTCTAAATTCCCCGGCTTTGGTTGTGGCTTGGTTGGCAATTCCTTACTGTTTACCATCTACTGGGTGCAAGACTATACAGCGGCTGCCCAACTGACCGCTGGGACTTGGTATCACTTGGCAGTGGTCTTCGATATGACAAACACCGCCTCTATTTACCTTGATGGTGCACTGGTGCAAACCATCGCTGGGGAATCACCTGCCTCAGTGACGACGAGTGCGCTTGAACTTGGGCGTAAAGCCGAGGGTCATGGGGAGTATTTCCACGGGCAACTGGCTGAGATTCGGATCTGGGATTATGCTAAGACCGCTGTGCAAATTCAGGTCGATAAATCCTATCGCTTGGTGGGCAATGAACCTCATCTAATTGGTTACTGGCCTCTAAATGAAGGATCGGGGGCAAAAACGGTTCAGGACAAAACCAGCAATGCCAATCATGGCACCATTCAGGGCAATGTCGTTTGGGTGAACTCTTCCCTGGAACTAGCAGCAGCTGATCCCAAGCGAGATCGGGGCTTGGTAATTGACGCGGTTCAGGAAGCAAAACAATCCGCTGCTCCAGCAGGAACAAAAGGCTCTATGTCGGCTGCACTCTTGCCTATCATCATTGAGATGGAGCCACAAACGGTTACTGCCATTGAGGCTTTGTTGGCTAAAGGCACGGGTTCGATCTATAACAGTGTGGATTCAGTGATCGATCAGATGAAGGAGCAGGGTGCCCTTTCAGTCGACGCAACACCAGTTTTCGTCGTCATTGCAGGGGCGGCTGTACCCACTGCTTAAGCCCTGATTCTTGGCTAAGTAGGTGTGATTAAACCACGCATCAAACGTGCTGTCTGATAAGATAGTTCCTGTTTTATCTTAGCCAACGTGACTATTAAACAACCCAATAGAACGACCAAATCGAACGTAAACATAAAGCGAGCAAATCGCAAACAACCCGAATTCACACATGCGGGTACGCTGAAAGTAACCTGAATTTCCTAAAAGAGTAGGAAGGAGCTGCGATCAATGGCCAAACACAAGTACAAAAACCTTGCGCTGCAAGCTGGCGGCGTTCTTGGGACAGCCTATGTAGGAGCCGTTCAGGCACTAGAGGAAAAAGGCATTCTTGAAAGCCTCGAAAGAGTAGCCGGAGCCTCGGCGGGGGCAATTATGGGCACCCTAATTGCGTTGCGATTTTCGCCTGTGGAAATTGAGAAAATTATGCTCAACCTCGATTTCTCAAACTTCACTGACCCGACCAATATTGTAAATTTAGTGCAGAACTACGGTTACTATGCTGGCGACTTCTTTCTCCAGTGGATGGAGGATCTGATCGCCACTAAATTGACGAAAACCGCAACCTTCGAGGACCTGGTCAACGCTGGTTTTAGAGATCTTTACATCTTCGCCACCGATCTGACTGCACGGGGACTGCGGGAGTTTTCCTACCGGAGTACTCCAGATGCCCAGATCGCGTCTGCCGTTCGTGCATCTATGTCGATCCCATTTTTCTTCCAAGCATGGAAGTTTCCTAATGCAATCCCCGACGATCACATTTATATTGACGGCGGCTTAATCCTGCCCTACCCACTCTGGACATTTGATTATCCTCCTTTCACCTCGGAGGAAAAACACAACGTCGACACCCTGGGTATCAGTCTAAAAAGTGAATCTAGCCCAGATGGTTTGCGGAAATCTTTTGATATGAAGGAGTATGTCGAAAGCTTGTTTGAAGCTGTTTCCAGCATGCGGATCAGTTCAACCAACCAACTGCGAACGATCAGTGTAGATACGTTGAGCATCTCACCCACGAACTTTGAAATCAGCATGGATGACAAAAGGAAACTGGCAAAAAGTGGCTACGATGCGGTCATCGCCTTCTTCAACGAAAAAACTCAACGAGAGCGGATTGCTAATCTAGAAAGCATTGTCAAGGTGACATCATCCGTCTTGACCTAGAATCTGTGAATTATGAAAATAGTTCAGTGGGTCTGTACTACTCTCATTATAGCCAAAAGGCTTTAAAACACGCCTTAGTAGTCAGGTCATTGAACAGCACACCATAGGGAGAAGCTAGACAATGCGGTTTGGAATGATCTGCCCCCCGGTTCCTGGTCATTTATATGGAATGATGACGATCGGTCGGGAACTGCAGCGGCGTGGACATACCGTCTATCTGTTGGGGATTCCCGATGTCGCCCACCATGCTTCCAAGGGGGCAGTTGATTTTGCTGCGATCGGCACGGCGGAGTTTCCACCAGGGGCACTCGACAGCTACCTGACCCTGATCCGGAACGTCAATCTCCTGACCATTCGCAAGGGGATTGACTGGGCCGAAAGGATGTCCCGATCACTGTGCCGAGATGCTACGGCGGCGGTAGAGTCGTTAGGACTCGATGCTTTGTTGGTGGATCAGTGTCAGACGGAAGGTCGGACGATTGCCGATCTGACTGGGGTTCCCTACCTGTCGATTTGCAATGCGCTTAACTTGGAGGGCGATGCCTCTGGTGAAACGCCCCCGCCGTTTTTGCCGTGGACTCCCGGTGAGGGACGGGCTGTGCAACGGTTTCGCAATCGTTTGGGTCATCAAGTATTTGCGTCTATGATGGCACCGATCGTGACCCAGACAAACAAGTTTCGGACAACCCGGCGTCTGCCGCTGCTCCGGAATTGGGAGGAGTGCATTTCACCGTTGGGGACGATTAATAATCTGACGCAGGGGATGGACTTCCCACGCGGAATCCAGCAGCGACCGATGTTTTATACCGGCCCGTATCTGGATGAACGCCCCAATGAGGTGCCGTTTCCTTGGGAACAACTCGATGGTCGTCCGCTGATCTATGCCTCACTGGGAACATTACATACAGCAAAATGGCATATTCTGGAGGCGATTGCCCATGCGTGTGCCAATCTGCCGGTTCAATTGGTAGTCAGCTTAGGTCAATGGACACAGGAAGACAAAACCATCGCTCTGCCGGGACAGCCGATCACGGTTTCCTATGCCCCGCAACTGACGTTACTGGCTCGGGCATCTGTTGCCATTACCCATGCTGGTGCAAATACAGTGATGGAGGCGCTGGCTCATGGTTGTCCCTTAGTTGCAATTCCCCTGGCGAGTGATCAGCCGGCGATTGCGGCACGGGTCACTTGGGCGGGGGCTGGCGTAGTTGTTGCGCCGGGTCAGGTGACTCGCAAACGATTGCAAAGGGCCATTTCCACGGTGCTAGAGCAAACTTCTATGCGGATGAAGGCAGCGGCACTGCAACAAGAAATTCTTCAGGCGGGCGGGGTTATGGCAGCAGCGAATGTGATTGAAACCGTATTGGGGGATCACCTAGCACTCCGACTGAATCAACAACCTAATTAAAGCCGTGTGCAACTCTTTTTTGCAAATGAGGCGCGTCTGAACCGGAAGCTGCTTGCACACACCGTTTGTCGCTGGCTGAATCGATTTAACCCGAATCCGCTACGTTTTGCTGATTTGGTTTGATCATTAATTAATCGATTAAAGAGAATTGTGTTGATCCAAGCTCAAGCAACTGCTGCGTTCTGCTAAAGCCCGCACCCGTGATATCATGTCTGCTTGAACAATTGTCATTGCGTTCGCCCTTGGCGTTCCCGTAGGTTACGAAGTGTTCGCGGTAGCGTCTCGTAGAGAAGCAATCTCCAAACCCTTGCGATTGCTTCGTTGCACTCGCAATGACGACATATCATATCATGTCCGCTTGATTACTTATTAAACCCGAAGAACCCCACCCCGCCAAAGCTACGCTTTGTCTCCCCTCCCCGCAAGCGGGGAGGGGATTAAGGGGTGGGGTGCAACGACCGTGGAAATCATAACTAATTACCCGAACTTGATATCACAAGTAATTTGCCGGACATGATATGAGGCGTTCGACCAAGCCAAGACTTCCGATTATCAACAACTGCATCTGTGCTGATGATGCTCTTGATTGGTTCGCTCATTGTGGCTTATTCATCTGAAAATCTCTATAAATTAGCTGCTTGATTTAATCAAGACGTTGATTAAATTAACTCCCTAATGGAATCAGCGCAGTGCGTAAACCAAGTAAACCTCAGAACCTTTCATAATATCGCTCTGGGTAACACGAATCGTTCCAAATGCCTGTTCCCGCAGCATGGTTTTAATTCTCTGCAAGCGCCCGTTAATGTCATGGACTTCGATCACCGCTTGCTGAATGATCGCCCAGTGATCGCCCAATCCAGTCAATACCGCTTCTTCCGATTTCTCAACATTAACCTTGAGCAGATCAACCATCGGAATCGTGGCTTCTGTGATCACATCTGCTAACCGACGCACTGGGCAGAGGACGTGATCATACTTGAAATGGGGACGCAGCGTCTGATCCAGAACCCAGCGGCGGAGAAATTCCGGCATCACCCTCAGTGGTTTCAGACGTGACGGCGGATTTGGCTGACTGGCATTGCGAATCAGTGTCTCCCGCAATTTCACATATTCTGCCGCCGTCTCTTCTGGAAATGCACTCGACAACATCGGCGTTTCTGGATGATAAGCAAATTCAAGCGTACCGTTTTGACTGCCCAACCCACATTCATAGACATGGATAGTCGCAGGTACCATCCCAGAAACATTACGGCGGAGCATTGCAGCGATCGCGGGCATGGGTTCAAAGGCATAGATGGTGACATGTCCTTGGCACAGGGTCGCTACTCTGCCTGCAAATACCCCAATGTGCGCCCCGCCATCAATCACCGTCGCACCTGGTTGCAGTTGCACACCCTGCTGGAAATACGCTTGGCAATCGTCGTAAACGGCCAGTGCCTCCTCCCGGCTGGGACATTCCATCTGCCTTTGGTCGGGGAACGTGACATAAGATGGCTTCATAGCTGCTCGACATCCTTTCTAGATAGTACAAGTTCAACCTGTCCCGTGAAACGGCTGACCTGGATTGGCTCCCGGATTTGCAACGGACGTGAAATCCGCTCTGGATAGAGAAACCGCCAGGGCGCATAGTTGTTTCTAATCTGGTAAGGACGGAACCCTGCTTCAAACAGTGGACTTAAAACCTGTTCACACGTCAGCTTCTGCTCCTGATTGGCGGTTGGCCAGAGGGATGGCGTGATTTCAATAATCAGCTCCAGATCTGGGCGGAGTGATCCGATCACCGGAACCAGCCCTTGTAAAACCTCAACTTCCGCACCTTCGACATCAATCTTGATGAGCCGAGCCGATCTCAGTTCTGGTTCCGTCAGCAACTCAGCCAGGGGTGCCGATGACACCGTGCAACTATCTTTAAATGACTCCCGCTTCACGATAGTTGACCACCCCTCAACACCCTTTGGCCCAAGGTATAGGGGAATCATGCCAGACTGCTCAGACGCAGCCACATTGAAAGCCCGGACATTGCTGCACTCCGGATTCAGCGCCAAGTTTTGTTTCAACAGGGTAAAGGTCTCTGGCGAGGCTTCGATCGCAATCACCTTGCCCTCACTGCCGACCGTGCGGGATGCCAAGATCACATGATAACCCACATGCGCTCCGACATCCACGAAGGTATCCCTCGGCTGCAACTCAGAGGCGATAAACGCGGATATGTCCGGTTCCCAAACCCCATAGAGAAAAATGCATGTCTGGATGGCATCAGGCAGGTGACAAATCAATTCGGCTCCATAACGGGTTCTTGCCTGTACCGTCAATGGAGTCTGGATTGCCGCCAGCACTCTGACACAGCCGTAGAGTACCAACTGAATCGGAAACGCAACGATCGCATACACCCCATACAACCGTAAGGGCGGGTTCGGGTTCGCCATTTGCAAAGTGGCTGCCAAAGAACGCACCCAATAGAGGAGAAAAGAGAACAAATTAACGTGTGACATAAAGATTGTAGATGTTTGATCCCTTTAAGCCTTCTTCTTGATTGATCGCAGCGATTGTAAACCCCATTTGCGAGAGCAATGATTGGATCGTGTTTAATCGGTTATCGATATTATGAATCTCAACCACAACCTGCTTGACCTTCGACCAATCTTCTGGTGTAAAGCCACGCATAACATCCAATTCAGCTTTTTCCACATCAATTTTTAGCAAATCAATTTTTGAGATATTATGCTCTCGAATCACCTCGCTGGCTGTCCGTAATTGACCTTGAACTGGCTCATTTTCAAAGAATAAATGCAGCATAGGACTGAATTCATCTTGAGCACTTTTTGGGAGATTCTTGAAAATTGCTTCTTGCAGTTCGATTTGTTCTGATTGAGTGTAGGGATACGCAGTTGACATGGCAGTGGCGTTGGGATGATAAGCAAACGTGACCCTGGCATTTTCATGCCCTAAGCCAAAGGGAAACGCCTTCATATGTTCTGGATCGGTCTGCTGAAAATTCCTATTCAACGCCTCAAACAGAATAGGAACTGGTTCAAACGCATAAATATCAATATTGCTGTAATGTCTATTAATCCACAATGCAAAGAGTCCAATATTCGCACCCACGTCAAATACGACATCGCCATCGTTTAAAGAGATATCGTATTGGAAATATGACTGAACCTGATTGTAGACAATTGGCACTTCCTTGGGGTTAACACAATAGATGTGCGTATCTCCTAAGGTGGTGATATCTAGCTGCATTGGATAATCTACTCCTATTTCGCGTATAGCAATTCCCATCTGTATGTACGGTCAAATCGCTTGGATCATCAGGAATTTAACTAGCAAGTCATACCGCACTTGTCTGAGAATTACTGTAAACCTGATCAATTCTTATTGGGCAGCATAACTGCTGCGGTATTCTCCTCCGATCTTTGTTGTAATTCTTAGCAATTTTACAGGTCACAATTGTTCTTCCTAAATAACGCAATTTGCGATGTATATTGTTCTAATATTCCCTGCATCAACTCACGCGCATTGGGCAAAAGCACTGGCAAGGCTTAAAGGCCAGAGTCTTCAACCAGGGTGACTCAGAATTTCGCGGAGTGCATCGGCAACAGCAGTGGCGTTAGCCCCTGATAGCAATCCGAAATGGTCACAGGGAAACTCGCGAGTGACAAGATCAGTGCCTAGCAGAGTGCACCATACCTCTGGCGAGTCTCCAACGGGGGCTGAAATGGGTGGCAGGGCTAATGCATTACCGTTGGCGGTGAACCCAAAGGCCGCCCGGAAGAGCGTTACTCTGGCTTGGCAGGCAAAGGGTTGGGGGTGATAGCGGTTGAGAAAATCGTCATGCCGTGCGGCCAGTTGGGTGGCTTTGTCAATCGAGCGGATCAGTTTTTCCCGATTCAGCTGCGAGTATTGACCGACCCGGTGTGCAATCACTTCAGCATGATCAGCGGGGGGTACTCCTTGGAAATCGCCGAGTCCGAGCAGGCGCGGTGCCTTCCAGCGGCGGATCAGCAGGTTCCCGATCAGTAACGAGGCGAATGCGGGATCAGACAGGGTTGGGTTTTTCTTGAGATATTGTAAATCCGCCGATCCCGGCGCATAGCTATCGAGCAGGATGAGTTCCTGGACAGACTTGCCCTGTTGTTCCAAGACACGACACATCTCAACGGCGATCGCCCCGCCAAAGGAGTAAGCCCCGATACGATAGGGTGGGGTTGGTTGGGTTTGGCGCATGATCGCGAGGTACTCTGCGGCCAATTCCTCAACACCAGTCTGAGCAGCAGATTCAACCGCTTCGATGCCGAACAAGGGGAAATCCGAACCCAGCGACTGGCTCAGTGACAACAGCCAATTGGTATCGCCAGGAGCACCGTGAATCCAGAATGACGGCGCTTGTCGTCCGTTTTCGTGGAAAGACATGGGCGATCGCCCATGTCTCTGGGGCAACGGTTGGTGTGTCCGATTCAGTGGCAGGTTGGCAGCCAGTTGCTCAATCGTTGAGTAGCGCAGGAAAACATCTGCCGGTAACGATACAGCCAACAGTTTCTCTAGCGATTGGCGCAGTTCTGCCTGGACAAGCGAATCAACCCCTAAGCTGTTCAATTCAGTCTGGTCAGTCAGATCGGCGGCGGCGATGCCCAGTGTTTTGCTAATCAAAGATCGCAGACACTCGACCGGATCAGTAGGCTGTATCTCTTTAGTAATCTGCATTCCATCCGGGACAGGGGACAGCACGCCTCTTTGCCGTGAACCGGCGTGTGACTGAATTGGCACCCAATGCTTGGTGCGTGCGAACGGATAGCCCGGTAAAGACACCTTTGTCCCGTGTCCCGGTTCGTTATCCCAGCTAGGTTCTCCACTCACCATCCATTGCCGAGCTGCTTGTTCAGTGGGACTGTCTCCCAAAACTGCCAAAGAGCCGTTGAGCCAAGCCTGAATCTGCACCAACAGGCTCTCGCAATCACAGGCGACGAATGCCACTCGTTCCGCAAAGGTATCCCGCCCCGTCTGTAAGGTGTGGGCGATATTGCATAACGGGTAATCCTTGTCCCACGTCCGCAATGCCTCAACTAGCCCCTGAGCCGCATCTTGCAACGCCTGCGGGGTTTTGGCTGACAGTGGAATGATCTCCGGAACATTCTGGGATGGAGTTTCGTTGGGTCGATGCTGCCCTCTGGGACGCTCCAGCAGAATGTGACAGTTCGTTCCACCAAAGCCAAAGCTGCTGACCCCGGCACGGAAGACTGGGATGCCTGATGCATCAATAAATGGTTCCCAAGCCTGCGTGACTGGAGCAATGCGAAAACGACTGCGATCGAGGCGCAACAAGGGATTAATTGTGTCCTGATGCAAGGTGGCTGGGATCATCTCATGCTGCATAGCAAGAATCACCTTCAGCAATCCGGCAATTCCTGATGCGGGTTCGAGGTGCCCGATATTGGTCTTGACGGCTCCCAACCAGCAGACTGGCACCGAGGCAGTCCCCTGACCGGAACGATGGCGGAGTCGCTCAAAGGCTTCGATTAAAGCATCCACTTCCACCGGATCACCGAGGGGAGTCCCGGTACCATGCGTTTCGATGTAGGTGACGGAGTCAGGATCAATCCCCGCTTGTTCGTAGACAGTCGCAATCAGCTTTGCCTGTGCCGCTGCATTTGGGGCGGTGAGCGACATCGCATGGCCACCGTGGTTCACCCCTGTCCCCCGAATGATGGCGTGGATCACATCTCCATCTGCACGGGCTTGACGAGCAGACTTGAGGAACACAACCCCCACCCCTTCGCCTTTGACGTAGCCATCGGCGTGCTGATCAAAGGTGCGGCAGCGTCCAGTCGGGGACAAGACCCCCATCCGTGCCGCCATCAGAACGGCATCTGCGGATAGCAGCAGGTGAACCCCACCCGCGATCGCAGACTCCACCTCACCGAAACGAATGGACTGCACTGCCCGATGCACTGCTACAAGGGAACTGGAACATGCGGTATGAATCACCTCACTGGGACCATGTAGATCGAGCAGGTAAGACACACGATTAGCAATCATCACATGGGCGTTACCAGTGGCGACTTGAGACCCAGCCGTTGACCCAAACCGCTCCACATACTCATTCATCTGCACACCAACAAAAACCGCCGTTCGAGAGCCTGCCAGCGACGACGGACGAATTCCGGCATTCTCGATCGCGTGCCAGGTATTTTGTAGGAACAACCGATGTTGCGGATCCATTTGCTCAGCTTCTTTAGGGGAGATGCCGAAGAATAGCGGGTCAAATTCAGCCACCTGCGGCATAAAGCCCCCCCACCGCGCCGCTGATTCCCGCCCCGTGCCTACAAGTTCCTGGGCGCACTGCTGCCAATCCCACCGTTCCGCCGGTGTTTCTGAAATCAGATCCCGACCCTCTGCGAGATTGTGCCAGAATGTCTGCAAATCGGCGGAACCGGGGAACATCCCGCTGATTCCGACAATGGCAACATCCTGGACATCCACAGCCATATCATCTACAGGGCGCGGCGGTTCTACAGGATGAGGCTCCACGGCATGAGGTTCCATCAAAAGAGGTTCCATGAGTGGAGTTTCCTGTACTCCAGCAGTTTTGAGGTAGTCTGCGAGAGTGGCAATGGTGCTGAATCGGAAAAAGATCGATGGGCTGACGTCAACGTGATACTGCTGGGTAATTCTGGCGGCAAACTCTTTCAGCAGAATCGAGTCAAAGCCATATTCGCTGAATCCCGTCTGGATATTGAGTCTGTCCGGCACGATCATCAGCACTGCCGCCGCCAGATGTTTCAATCCTTCTTCTACCGACCCCGCCACCTCTACCGGAGCCACAACCGAATCAGGTATGGCAGCAGGGGCAACGACTGCATGATTGGGTGAGGGATTGGGGCTGGTATCCGGGTGCAGTAACCGCTGAATTGCCACATCGTCCGCCGCTAAGACAACCGTTCGAGGAGTGCCGTGCTGAAGAATGAGATCGAATGTGTGCAGCCCATCTTCCGTTGTCAACAATCGCAGTCCAGTCGTCGCCAGGTACAGATCACGCGCCTCGATATCGAGCGTCATGCCTCCATCTGCCCAGAGCGGCCAATTGATCGAAAGACAACCTGTGGCTTCAGCAAATGCATCCAAGTACCGATTGGCACAGGCATAGTTGCAACTGCCAAGATCGCCAGCTAGCGCCGCAAGGGACGAGAAGAGGACGGCGAAATCCAATGTCTTGAAATCGAGCAGCCTGTGCAGAATGCGGGTGCCTTCTAACTTAGATCGCAACACAGTTTCAAAATCGCGCCAGGTCAGATTGCCCAGGGGTTCCTGCCCTTGAACACCCGCGCAGTGAATCACCCCTTGAACCCGACCAAACAGGGCTTCAGCTTGTGCCAGCACCGATCGCATCTCTGTTTCAGCGGTGATGTCTACCTGAAAATATGCCGCATCTCCGCCGACCCTTCGGATTGCAGCGATCGCCGTTTGGACTGCGCCTGAGAGGGATGATCTCCCAGTCATGATAATCCGGGCATGGCAGGTCTGCGCCAAATGCAAGGCAATCTTGGAGCCTAGCGACCCGGTTGCACCCGTGATTAGATACACCCCCCGCTCAGTCTGCTTAGGCAAGGTCAAGGCGGTTTCCGCCAGGGGCGTATAGTCTCGGATCATTCGTATGCCCCCCTGGTAGAAAATATCCGTGTCTAACCAGTGAGCTTGCGCTTCCGCCTTCACAATAGATGACCAATCGGCGCGATCAGACTCGAACCGAATCGTTCTGAGGCGCAGATTGGCACAGGCGGCGGTGATGGAGCGGCGGAACCCACCCACTGCGTCACGCTCTGCAAGGTCTGCCTCTCCACCATTAAAGAAGTAATGAATGTCCATCTGACCGAGTTGGCGCTTCAGCAAGGACTGAACCAGCCAGAACATGCGGCGGATTGGTCCGTAACCTGTAGCAGAATCGGCAATCACCCCTAAGTCCCAACCGTGCAGAATCCCCTTCACATCGGGACACTCAGCCAGCAGTCGTTCATAGTGGTCTGCCTCATCGGGGTCAATGCGGAAGGTGCAAAAGTCCAAGACTTCAAACCGCGAAGTCCCTGGCAACACAACCGTCACCCGTCGCGGAGCCAGATCCCGTTGGCATTGCTGCGCCATTTCTAAATCTGGGGCAAAGAGCAACAGATCAAAGGTATCCGTGCCAGCCGACCCTGGCACGGGACACCAAATGGGACACAGGATCTGGGGGCTACCTGGCTGGGGGCTGGCGACTTGAGCAGATGCTGTGGTTTGAATCCAATGTCGCTCCCGTTCAAAGGCGTATCCTGGCAAGGCGACCAGACGACAAGACCCATCATCTACAGACGCGATCCAAGTGGTAAGTTGCCCTAAAACCCAGGATTTTGCGGGTTCCGGGAGCTCGGCTAAAAATCGGTCTGCTGGGGCATCAGCGAGCCAACGACGAAGCTTTTGAGCCGCTTCCGCCACAGAATGAGCCGTGATCGCCGCCCGATGTTCCATGTCCAGTCGTCCCCGTCGCAGGGTAAACGCAATATCCGCCAACGTTTCATGGGTACAGCGTGTTTCCAGATATGCCGCCAAGTTGGTTGCGATCCGCCGCAATGCTGCTGGTGTGCGGGCAGAGATTTGGAGAATTTCCGGTTGGGCTGGGCGATACTTGTGGTATTTGTGAAGCTGCGTGCCTGTGTCCACGACTCCGACTGGCGGGTTATAGGCTTCCAGAATGAGATGAACATTAGTGCCACCTGCGCCGAACGAGCTAATTCCCGCTCGCTGCTGCCACTGCCACTGTTGCCGTTGCGCCTGAAGCACAAACGGACTCTGGGTGAAGTCAAGGACTGGATTGGGGTCGTCGCAATACAGAGACGGAACCAAAGTACCGTGGCGCATCTGGAGAATCACTTTAATCGCACTTGCCACCCCTGCCGCCGCTTCCAAATGTCCAATATTGGATTTCACCGAACCGAGGGCACAGAAGTGGGTGTGATCAGTTTGGCGACGGAACGCCTTCTCCAACCCCCGTAATTCTAGCGGATCGCCGATTTCGGTTCCGGTGCCATGTGCTTCGAGATAACTAATAGTGTGGGCTTCAACTGCCGCATCCTGGAGCGCGAGACTGATTAGTTCGGACTGGGCATCGGGATTGGGCACGGTGTAGCTCGTTGTTAAGCCATCTTGGTTCATGGCACTGCCCAGAATCACGGCATCAATCCGATCTCCATCCGCTTCAGCCAGGGACAACGGTTTCAGGAGCAACGCTCCCACGCCTTCTCCGGGAACAAAACCATTGGCTCCTCGCCCAAAACTGCGGCAGTGACCATCGGGCGACAGGAACCCCAGTCCGCTGAGCGCCACATACTTGGAGGGATGGAGCAGCAGATTGACCCCACCCGCGATCACGACTTCACATTCTCCCCGCCGTAGCGACTGCACTGCCAGATGAATCGCCGCTAGAGAAGAGGAGCAAGCGGTATCAACCGCCATGCTTGGTCCAGTACAATCCAGGAACCAGGAAACACGGTTGGCAACCGACCAGTAGGACGACGCAGCCAACACCATATTGCCTTTCGCCCATTCTTCGGCAGAGAGGAGTTGATAGCTGCCCCAGGTAATTCCGGCAAATACACCGACGCGACGCGACTGTCCATCAGCACGGGTGCGAAGACGAGCAGGGGTATATCCAGCATTCTCCAGCGTGTGCCAGACGGTTTCTAGGAAAAGCCGTTCCTGCGGATCCATCGTGGCAGCCTCACGGGGCGAAATGCGGAAGAACAAGGGATCAAATTTATCCACATCTTCTAGAAAGCCACCCCACTTGCACACGGATTTTCCGGTGTATTGCTCGGCATTCCAACGAGATCGCGGAATTTCTGTAATACCATTGGCTCCCGATACAAGCAGATCCCAGAACTCGTCCGTGTTGCGTGCCCCTGGAAAACGGCCAGCCATGCCAATCACGGCGATCGGTTCGTGCCCAGGTCTCGGTAGCGAGTCGGGGGGCGCAATCGTGATCGCAGCCTGAGTTTTAGTCCAGTTTGAAGCGGTTTGATTTGCACCTGTTCGGTCTAAATTGGTCTGGTTGGGGGCGGCACAGTCTAAGCTAGTCTCGCTCAGCAATGCCGCCAGGGACGCCACAGTGGGATTCTCGAAAAAGACTGCCGGATCAAGAACCAGTCTGGGGAGTTTTTGCTGGAGTGCCTCGCCCAGCCTCGCCAGTTGCAACGAATCGAAGCCTAATTCACCCAGTCGGGACTGGGGATCGATTTCTGCAGGACGCAAGCCTAGCAACTCTGAAATGATCGGAATTAGAATCGAGCCACTGGTCATTGAGTCATTCGCTAGACGGAGATCGCCCTTGGTGACAGTACCCGATGTAGTGACAGACGTGATGTTCGATGTTATATCCGGTGTAATGCCAGATGGAGTACCGGATGTGTGTTTGAACAGCGTGATGAATTTCTCTGAGTCTCCCGGCACAATGGCGATTTGGGGTTCACGCTGCGACAGTGTCCATTGGATTAAATGTAACCCTGCATCAGCGGTCAAAGGTTGTAGTCCGCCAACCCGTTCCATCCAGTTTTGAGAATCCTGACTCAGCGTCATGCCGCCGCCTTGCCAAAAGGGGAGATTGATCGCCCGACTGACTCCACGTCTCAGGTGCGATCGGCGCAGATTCTCCCGCCAGCGCATAAATCCATCCAGGAAGGCATTCGCAGCGGCGTAATCCGATTGTCCCGGTGTTCCCAGGATCGCACTCAGAGAGGAAAGACAGAGGAAGAAATCGAGGGGGTCATTCTGGGTCAGGCGATCAAGGTAGGTGACTCCGTGCAGTTTGGGGCGCAACACGCGATTATAGGCGTGCCAATCTTTGCGACTAAGGAGAGAGTCATCGACTACCCCAGCGGCATGGATGATGCCCCGCAGTGGCAATCTCGTACTCCGGGCAGCATCGACCACCGAGCGGACACTCGCCAGTTCACCAACATCCGCCACCACATACGTCACAGTTGTGCCGCCAGCGCGCCACGTTTCTAGAATACTTGTTTTTTCGGCATCCAGGGGTGATCGCCCTGCCAACACTAACGCTACAGATCCCGATTTGACGGCACTCTCCGCTAGGGTTTTGCCGATCGCCCCTAGCCCCCCGGTGATGATGTAACAGCCTTGGGCTTGCCAGATTGGTCTGACCGCCAATTGCCCCAAAGCAACTGGGCAAAGGTCGTGTGCCGTCAGCCCTCGCTCATCTAGTCGGAAGGCGAAAGTCCCGTGTTGTGCCCAGATGGTAGCAGCCGCCTCTAGAATGGCGACGGGATCATGACTGACGGAATCGGCGATCGCTAGGGCCGCAGGTCGAATGCGGGTACTCTCCTGTGACACAGCGGACAACATCGCTGCTGCAGCCTCTGTGAATGGCTGTTCATCTCCTGTACCACCGACATAGAGCAACTGCACAGGTTCAGCCGGGGCGAAACGCAATAGGGCACGACACAAGCAGAAAAGCGGATGCAAGCTGTCGTTGAGTGAACTTCGCACCGCGTCTGCCGCGTCGTCCCCGCCCAATCCAATCCGCTGGGGTGATCGCAAGATCACATGCGTCGGAACCTGTCCCTGAGCCTTCAGGTGTGCCAGCAAGATGGCATAATCCTGTTCACGCACCAGATTGATCCGGTACTGCTCGGTGGTCAGTGGCTCAAACTCAAGTCCTGGTTTTGCAACAATGGTACGGCTTGCAAGATTCCGCCTGTCCCAGTTTAAGAATGCCACAGGGTCAGAGCCATAATCGGCAGTCATCTCAATCCAAAGGACAGTGCCCAGTGGTGCTGGCGATCGGGGAGTCTTGACAACGGGCACCCATTCCGGGGTAAACAGGTGGATCGGGGTCTCAGTCTGGGGAACCGGACGGAGATCGCGGGGGAACCAACACGATCGCCGCTCAAACGGATAGCCCGGTAATTCGAGCCGACGCGGTATCTGCCCCTGCCAGAATGAGAGCCAATTCACATCAGCACCGTTGACCCAGCGTGCCGCCAGTTCCAGCGGATCACCCTCCCATTGCTCAATCACGCTATCCTCATCGTGTGCGGATCGCCCCATGATCGCCCCATGCCCAGGGGTTCCTGCCAAGACGCAGTGCCACTGATGCCGCAGTTCTGCGCTGTGGGTTGCTAACACCGCCAGCCGGAATGGAAGTGCCACCCGCCCACTCTGGAGCGTAAATACAAAATCCTCGAAATCGTCCGGTGCCAGGACATCCAACACGGGCAGCAGTTGGCTAACTAGAGTATGCAGTTGAGCCTGGTCGATCGCCGACACGAGGACAACATAGGGTTTGGTGATCACTGTTGTGCTGGGGCGCTGATGGTCGGATTGCGCCGGGTAGTCCTCCACAATCAGATGCACATTCACCCCGCCAGCCCCAAAGGAACTAACCCCTGCCAATAACGGTGCGTCCCCAGTAGGTTGCCAATCTGCCGCCTGATTCTGCACAAACACCGGACAGTTGAGGAAATTGCTCCGGGGATTCAGGGTATCTGCATGCAGGGTGGGCGCCAGACGGCGATGTTTCATTTGTAACAGCACTTTAGTTAGCCCCGCGATGCCAGCCGCCGATTCCAGATGACCGATGTTCGATTTGACTGACCCGATCGCACAGTACGGTAACGCACTCTCACCCAGCGCGTTCCTCAAGGCAGCAATCTCAATCGGATCGCCCAATTCCGTTCCGGTGCCATGAGCTTCAATGTAGGAAATGGCTGCTGGTTCGACCCCGGCATCGCGCATGGCTTCAAGGATCACTTCGGTTTGCGCCACGGGATTAGGCACGGTGTAGCCAGAAACCTTGCCACCGCTGTTCATTGCCGAGCCACGGATAACCCCGATAATGCGATCGCCATCCCGTTCTGCATCTGCCAAGGGTTTCAGTACCACGCTGCCGACTCCTTCACCAGGAACCAGTCCGGACGCACCCGCCCCGAAGGGACGACACACGCCATCGCCAGCCAACATCTGCATTTGGCTCAGTGCTATGAGATGACGGGGATGCAAGATTAAGTTCACGCCCCCCGCGATCGCCGCCCGACATTCATCCCGCCGCAGACTTTGCACCGCTAAATGAATTGCCGCCAGTGACGATGAGCAAGCCGTATCAACTGCCACACTGGGACCGCGAAAATCACAGAAATACGAGAAGCGATTCGCGATCGACGAGGCGGAGGATCCCGCCATCACAACCTGTCCATTCAGCGCTTCCTCGGCGGCGAGAATCTGATATTCGCCATACATCACCCCCACAAATACCCCCACTTCCCGGCGACCCGCTTGCTTTGGTACCCGCACCAGGGTGTCTGGCGTTAACCCCGCATTTTCGATCCCCGCCCATGCCACCTCCAGGAACAACCGCTCCTGGGGATCCATGCCAGCTGCTTCATTCGGTGAAATTCCAAAAAAGCGAGGATCAAAACAGTCTACTTGGTGCAGCCAACCCGCTCTTGTGGTCGTGGTTGTAGTTGTGCGATCTCCCGGCTGACCAGCAACATTGGAGTAGCTCCACTGCGCCCGGCGATCAGCAGGAATGTCCGTGATGCAATCGCGCCCTTCGATCAGGTTTTGCCAAAATTCGGTCAACCCTGCCCCACCCGGATAGTGTCCTGCCATGCCCACAATGGCGATTGGGGCAGAGTCCGTTTCTCGGTGCGATCGCGGCACAGGCAGCACAGGAGTTTCCGGTTGGAGCGGCGGCACATCCAAGGTCGAAACACGTGTGTGGATCACAGTGCGAACGGACTTTGCTTTATGCTCCTCCAGCCACTTGCCAAGCGCATCTAGGGACGGACATTGGAACAACAGCGTTTGGGGCAATGTCCCGAAATCTTTCTCCAGAGCACGAATAATCTCCAACGTCACCAGCGAATCCACACCATACTTCTCAAACGTGGCTTTGCGCGATAACGTCTTGCCATCTAGCCGCAACACCGACGCAAACACCCGACGCAGATAGTTGATGAGGCTACCCTCAAGAGATGCAACAGATGGCTCAGCAGTTGCCATATAGGTTGCTACAGAAGGTGTCACAGCGGTCGCCGAGCTAGTGTCTTGCGTTAGGTCTGCGGGCACTTCTATCCATCCGTCGCTCTCACCTAGGATGACGGACTGGATCGCTTGTCCCTGACTGGGTAACGCCGGACTCGCGGCACTGAAACAGCGGAACCCGATCAGCCGGAACAGCGATCGCCATTGGTTCACACCCAACAACGGCGTAGAGGGTAAACGAAGATCAGCATCCTCAAACAACCACCAACCGTCTGTTAGTCCAAAGGTCAGGGTGGCAAAATCCTGGACACGGGTGCCTTCACTCAGCACTAGCAATCCGTTACGCTGCAACAGTCGCTTGGTCTGGCGCAGAGAATCCATCACACTGGTGGTCGCGTGTAGCACATTCGCCGCCAGCACTAGATCATAGGAGCCTGGTTGAAAGCCTTGAGAGGCAATGTCTTGGGCAATATCGAGAACACGGAATTCGCAGAAGGGATGCAATGCGCCAAATTCACGCTCGGCTTGACGTACCAGAGTGGGGGATACGTCAGTGTACGTATACTGAACCAACTCGACCAATCGATCCAATCGGTTAAGTACAGCCGCGCTGGTTCCTCCCGTGCCTGCACCGATCTCGATGATCCGCACGATCACCGTTGGAGCCTGGGTCAACATCGCCTCAACTGCCGCTCCAACTGCTTCTGCAATCAGAGAGTTGTAGTAGTCCATTAGGGCATTGCCCCGGTAGATGCCCTCCACGACTGCCGAGGATCCGCCGGGAAATAGGATGCTCAACGGATCACAGGCACCCGTCAGAATTTCCCCATACTGAGCCAGACATTTTTCTAATAACTCTAAATGGGGGGCAATGCCGGGATAGGTTGTCCGGAGCCGCTTTGCCTCTGCCGCCAACCCTGCCATCCGGTGTCGCAGTTCAGGCGGCAGTTCGGCAACTGCAATCGTCACCTCACCGTGGAGGGCACCATTGGGATGTTCCTGAATGAACCTAGCCCGGAACAGCATCTTAAGCAAGGCGTTAAACAAACGCTCGTAACGGCTGTGAACCCGCAATTTGGTCATCAGCGATCGCCCCGTCCACCGCTCCTGTCGATCGCACAATACCCCTAACTGTTGGACTGTTTGAAGCAGCCGCATCTGTGCATACGCTTCAAAGTCCTCAAATGCCGCGATCGCTCGTTGGTCAATGGGGGTCTGCGTGACAAACTGAGTCAGGGATTGGGAAGCTGCTGCAATCGCCGACACGGCTTCTGTTGGGCTGCGTTCGGTTCGCCAACCACTGTGATCAAGAGAGCGCAATACCTCACCCCCCAACCGCACGGGCACACTTTGCCGCACCCCCAGCCTCAGCAAGCGCCGCCAAGTCTCGACTCCCTCTGCCGTGCTGATGCCAAGAATCCCTTGTTTCTGAATCCGCTTGCTATAGTCCTCCGTAGCGACGATGCCCGTTTCATGCCAATACCCCCAGTTGATCACCTGAACCCATGGTACATCTGGTAGCGACAGGGCAAACGCATCTTGGAACGTGCAGCCAGCCGCGTAGTTGCTCTGACCCGCATTGCCCATGAGTGCATTGGCAGAGGAAAAGAACGTCATAAAGTCCAACGGCTCAGTCCGGGTGAGTCGTTCAAGCAACCAACTCCCCGCAATCTTGGGTGCCAGTGCCTCTCGCAGCGCCGTTTCCGTCATGGTGCGAATGCTGGCATCACGCAGAACTATGGCTGAATGAATGACTCCATTGAGTCGCCCGACCGTCTGCCGGATTTCGGCAAGGAGGGCTGTCATTGCCTCCTGATCGGCGACATCCACGGGACGGTAGATCACGAACGCGATTTGCTGTAACTGCTTCAGGCGAGATGACCGCTCAGCATCCAACGGACGGCGACCCGTGATCACTAACTTGACAGCTGGAGTCTCTGCTAAGACCTTGGCGGCCTCAAAGCCGATCCCACTCAGTCCGCCAACGATTAGATAACAGCCACCGACCCGGATCGGCCAGGGATCACGATTGGAGCTGTGATTGGGGGTTTCATTCGGTAAATCCATCGGTTGGATGGTTCGCACAAGGCGGCGGGAACCCCGGAAGGCAATCTCCAACCCTGGTGCAGCCTCGGATTCTGAGACGATCCGCTCAGCGATCGCCGACAGATCTGATCCAGGGAGTTGGTCAATATCCAAGCAAGTGACCGCAAGTCCAGGGAATTCTCGGGATAGGGCTTTGGTAAAGCCGATTAGCGCGGCAGTCCACGGATTGTCTCCCCCTGTGCCGACCCGCTGCACTGCTTGCGTGATCACCCTTAACCGGGCGCGATCGCACCACAGCCTTGCTCGATCCAGCACTTGCACCCAATGAAACAACGTCACCACGCCCTGATCCTGGATTTTGTCCAGTTCCGCCAGAGTGGCAGGAGCCGTGGGATTGCCGGAGACCAGGAAATAGACTGTTTGCAGGGGTGGCAGGTCTCGACAAATTCGCTCAATGTCATACGCCTGCGCTCCAATTTCCCAGTGTCGTTCTGCCACAACCCGGAACGCCTCAGCCGGATTGACCCGAAACACGGTGGCTTGGAGGTGCTGCCGGATCAATGCGTCCGCGAAGTCCTGCTCACTGGCTTGATAAATGATCAGCATCGGCCCCTGATGATCTAGGCTGGAGGCTGAACTAGGGGCAGTCCAGGGCGTTTCCTTCCAGACGGGACGGTAACACAGCACCGCATCAAGCGTTGGCATCGCGATCACCGGAGTCTCGTCCCCTCCAAGTCGCGCTGGACGGAGGGTGAACGTGTCGATGCGGATCAACTCTTCGCCTGTCGGATCGGTGATACGTAGATCAAAGGAGTACTCACTGATCGCCTCCACCGCCCGTTGCACATAAACGAAGCATTCCGGGGTCAGGGGCTTCAGGATTGCCAGTTCCCGGATCGACGCGGGTAACAGGGCAGGCAGTTCCGTGCCTCGATCGGCTAGCAGTCCCATGACACACTGAAACGCCCCATCCAGGATCGACGGATGTAACGGCAACCGCCCGACCCACGGTTCTTCTGTCGGCGGCACTCTGACCAGTCCCAGTGCTTCTGATGGGCTTGTCCACAGGTATTGAACGGTACGGAAGAGTGACCCATGGTGGACATCGCGGGCATCAATGCGGGCATAGAACTCATCCGACTGGATCACCCTCTGGCAGCGGGTTGAGATTGCGGCACGATCGAGGCGGTGGGGACGGGGGGACGGCGGCTCAGCAGGGGTGAATCGAATTTCGGCCACGGCGTAGATCGGTTGTCCGTGCCGCTGCGATCGCATTTCAATGGTATGAGTTTGGTCATTCCTATGGATTTCTGGACAGAGATCATCACCCTGTTTGACCTGACGCAGCCAACCGATATTGCCCAAACCGACTACAGGGTCGCTGGATACCATGATTGCGTCCACCATGTATTGCAGGATGGCGGCTCCAGGCAACACGGAATCTCCCTGTACCGTATGCTGCTGCATCCAAAAGGCTGGGTCACGATTGGGAAGGTTATGGTTGGGAAGGTCACTGTTAGAAACATTGCAGTCGGAAAAGTCATGCTCAGGCTTGATTGATCGCACCCAGTAGGTCGTGCGATCAAAGGGATAGAGCGGTATCTCAACCAGTTGTCCACCGTGGGGATGCAGGCGCGACAGATCCGTTAGCTCCCCGCTAGCAAAGGCGGCGGCAATCGGCAACAGCGCTCGGCGATACGCCGCAGCATCATGGGAGGACTGCGACAGGGAGGCAAACAGGGGAGCAGTGACACTGGGGCACTCATGGATCACAGGTTGGTCACAAGTGACAAAAAATTCTGTCCCGGTACCCGTGCTAAGGAAACGGCAAAGCAGATCCACCAGATGCGGCTTGTCCATTGCCACAAAGGCCGCCCGGAATTCTAAATGACTGCGTTTGGTATTGAGCGTGAGTGCAATATCCGCCAGTGCCCAAAGGGTTGCCTCATCGGTCAACCAATGGAGCAAATCCTCAGCCCGTTGCATCAATTGGCGCTGGGTTTGAGCCGAAATCACGCAGAGATACCCCGGCAATTCTGGTGATGGTCGCAGGGGCATCGTCGGGGCAGCCTCCACAACCAGGTGACAGTTAGATCCGTTGGCTCCAAACGAACTAATCGCTGCCTGTCTCGGTGTCTTGAGCCAGTCGCGGCTGTGGGTATCAACGCAAAACGGCGCGTCACCAAACTCGATGCGCCGATTCAACCCCGTTGGCAATACAGCAGCCGGGAGGCGCTGATGTTTCAAGACCAACACCACTTTCAGCAAGGAAGCCACCCCAGCTGCCGTCAGCGTGTGACCAATCAGTCCCTTCACAGACCCAATCGGCAGGGATGCGGAAGCGAGTTGGGCATCCTTAAAGGCATCGCACAACGCATGAATCTCAATCGGATCGCCGAGGGGGGTGCCCGTACCGTGGGTTTCGACATAGCCGATCGCCTTCGGATCCAAGCCAAATCGTTGGTACACCTCCCGAATCAGTTCGGTCTGCGCGGGACCACTCGGCGCGGTGAGGCTACTGGTCTTGCCGTCCTGGTTGGTACCCGATCCACGAATGACAGCGTGAATGCGATCGCCATCCGCCAGTGCCTGCTCCAGAGGCTTGAGGATGACCACACCGACACCTTCACTCAGCACAATCCCATCCGCACTGTCATCAAACGGTCGGCACGCTCCACTGGGCGACAACATCCCAACTTTACCGAGTAATAAATGCAAGCGTGGCGTGGCGAGAACACTGACTCCCCCGGCGATCGCCAGATCACAATGACCACGTTCAATGTTTTCGCAGGCCAGATGGACGGCAATCAGCGACGAGGAGCAGGCGGAATCGATCGCGAGGGTTGGCCCTTTCAAATTGAACATGTAGGCCACCCGCGCTGGCAGCATTGCTCCTGCATTCCCTGTGAACATGAAGCCATCGGCAGGCAGTCCCGAATCCATCAGAATTTGCGAATAATCACCGCTGGATGCTCCCACAAACACCCCCGTACGACTGCCATCAAGGCGCGTATCCGAGTAGCCTGCATCTTCCAGCGCTGCCCAGGTTTCCATCAGAAAAAGCCGCTGCTGGGGATCCATCAGTTCCGCTTCACGGGGCGAAATTTGGAAGAGCGACGGATCAAATTCACCGATGCCGTGCAAGAAACCCCCATGACGGCTAGGTGTTTTGTTGGGCGCAAGGCGATCAGGGTCATAGAACCTGCGCCAGTCCCATCGCTCCGGAGGAATTTCACTGATAGCGGGTTGCGCTTGCTCAATCAAGTCCCAAAACTCAGCCAGATTGTTGGCCCCAGGAAAGCGCCCCGACATGCCGATAATGGCAATTTGGCGGACAGGTGCAGGGGCCGGTTGGGGAGCTGCTGTCTCTGGTGCTGCGGTGCCGGGCTGATGCCGCGTCGGAAACGTCGTGTCGATATGAGCCGCCAGTTGCCGAATGGTCGGATAGTTGAACAGATCCGTAGACCGCAGGGCGATATCCAGTTCCGCGTTCAGGGCCTTGGCAAGTTCCACGGCAACGATGGAATCAATCCCGAACTCAGAAAACGGGAGGGTCGGTTGCAAGCGAACCGGATCAGCATTCAGCCGCGCCGCCATTACCTGACGGACGTGATCTTCGCTGCTAGCGATCACGGGTTCACCCTTTGGATCGGTTCTTGCCTGCCCCCAGGCTGACTCAACGGCGACGGGTGACGGTGATGTTGACACAGGCATGGACACTGCTGCAAACGGTGACGCAGGGATTGACGCAGATGCAGGCATGGACGGCACCCGTTGTTCGGCACTGCGTTGTGCCACGATCAGGCTCTGCAAGTACGACTCAGTCTGTTCGGGATGGCGTAGTCCGGATGTCCGTACCCGAGAAAAGCCGTGGGCAGACAGGCAGCGCCGCCAGTTGAGGACGCTCAACAAGGGGGAGTGGGGGATGCGGTTCTGGCTATCCTCGAACAACCACCAGCCGCTCGTCAGTCCAAAGGTGAGGGTGGCAAAGACTTCAAATCGGCACACTTCACTCAGAATCAAAATGCCCTGGGGTTGCAGTAGGTGCTTGACGGCATCTAGCGTTATGCCAATGTCGCGGGTCGCGTGCAGGACATTCGCTGCACAGACGATCGCAAATTGCCCCGGTTTTCCTGTTAAACTATTGGCTTGCGACGTGAAGTCCTGTTCGATATCGAGGACGGCATATCGGGTAAACGGAAATTCCGCACTCCAGCGATCGCGCCCCCGGTTCACAAAGGCCGGCGAGATATCTGTGAAGTAGTATTCAATGCGATCATGCATAGGGGCGAGCGCAGGCAAAATCGATTGCGTGGCCGAGCCAGTCCCCGCACCAACTTCCAGAATCCTGATCGGCTGAGTCTGCTTCGGGTCAGATATCTCCAGCAACGCCGCCTTTACCGCTGCTGCCACCAGTGCATTGAAATGGTCAGACAGCGGATTATTGCGATTGATCGCCTCAATCAGCGGCAACGACTCCTCGTTATACAGCAGGTCAGTGACGGACAATCGCCCTGAAAGCAGTTCCAGATAGCTATCCAGGCACTTGTGCAGCAGTTCTAGGTAGGGGCGCGTTTCGGGACATTCAGCCAACAGCGCCGCGCACAGGTCAGATCGGGTGGCGGCAATCTGATGGGCAAACCTCGCTTCACTGACCCGATTCAATGCAATCCTCTCTGAAGCAATCTCGATTAACCCTTCAGCCATCAGAATTTCAAGCAGCGCCTCAAACAATCTGTCATACTGCGGTGCCAGTAAGATTTTCTGCCGCAACTTGGATTTTGTTGTGCAGTCATCGGCATCCCGCAAGACCCCAGCGCGTTGAAAGGCTTCGAGTAGGCCCAAGGCACCAATTCGATCTAACCGATCAAATACACTCGCTCGTCCAACGAGGGGATCGCCCTGATGCTCGACCTGCGTATTTACCGCTGTCATGATCTGATCGAGCAAATCAGGAGCCGGATCGGTCGGTTGGGACGCGGTAGTGCTGACACGGATAGTTTCTGGTCGCAAAGTCCCATTGTCTGATCGCAGGCTCACACTATCTGGGGGTTGGGGTGCCACTTCCAGCGGTTCACTGGTGTATTCTTCCCGGTCAAAGGAATAGGTGGGCAATGAAATGCGTCTACCGTGTGCCCCAGTCCAGATCTGCTGCCAGTCCACCGTTTCTCCCCGCAGGAAGTCCCGCGCCGCTTTTTCACACGGGTTGATTGCAGATGGGGTGACGCTAGAGAAGATCACTGGCTCGGTGCCCCCCTCCGACACCCTTACCCACCGCAATGCCGCCGCCAAGTCACGGGTAGTTTGCACAACCACAGCCGCCCGGTACTCGAAGTGTTGACGACCGATCGCCAGTGTCCAAGCAGTATCATCTAGATGCACGTCGGGATGGCGATCTGCCCAGTCAGCCAGGGTTGCCAGATTACGGCGCAACGAGGTTGGTGTTTTGCCGGAGATTGGGACAACCCGCCATTTGCCCTGGTCTCGCACCGCCCCATCCCTGGACACTGCAGGCACATCCTCAATCACCAGATGGCAATTTGTCCCGCTGAAGCCAAATGCGCTCAGTGCGGCCCGTCGGATGCCACCGACTGGACGGAGCCAAGGACGACGCTCACGGACAACATAAAAGGGCGACGAGGAAAAATCAAAGGCGGGGTTGGGATCTTGAAAATGCAGGGAAGCGGGTAACTCGGAGTGCTTCAGACTCAGGAGGAGCTTGATCAATCCGGCAACGCCTGCCGCCGCCATCGTATGACCAATATTGCTTTTCACCGACCCGATAGCACAGAACTGGGTTGCCGTTGTCCATTTGCGGAAGGTATTGGTCAGTGCCGTCACTTCCAGCGGGTCGCCTAGCTTGGTGCCCGTACCGTGGGTTTCGATATAACTAATCGTTTCTGGGTGAATATTAGCCTTTTCATACACGGCGGTTTCCAGATCACTTTGCGCCTGGGAATTGGGAGCCGTGATCCCGTTGGAGCGCCCGTCCTGGTTGATGCCCGAAGCCCGGATCACCCCGTAGATGTAGTCGCCGTCCCGGAGGGCATCCGGCAGGCGCTTCAGCAACACGACTCCGGCTCCTTCCGCTGGCACGAACCCATCCGCCGCTTTGTCGAAGGGACGGCAGGTGTTGGAGGGCGAAATCATGCCGCTCCCGTCCAGGAAGGTGTAAACGTTGGGGGACAGCAGTAAGATTGCCACGCCACCCGCCAGAGCAATGTCACAATCGCCATTGCAAAGACCTTGGCACGCCAGATGAATGGCAACAAGTGAGGAGGAACAGGCGGTATCGACCGGGATAGCAGGACCTTTGAGATTGAGATGATAGGCCACTCGTGCGGGCAGGATCGCCATTGAGGTGCCAATCGACGACATGGAGTCCACGCTGCCATTGCCTGCATTAGTCGCCGTCAGACCGTAGAAATTTTGGGCGGCTCCCGCGTATACACCACACTGGGTATTGGCGAGACTGTCAGGGGAGTAGCCAGCATCTTCGATCGCCTTCCAGGTTTCCTCAAGAAAGACGCGCTGTTGGGGATCCATTTGTGCCGCTTCCCGAGGCGAGAGACGGAAGAAGAAGGGATCAAACTGCAATGCGTCTGGCAGCAGGCCACCCCGGACAGAACGGTTGGGCTGGGTAGGATGGTTGCCCCAGCGGGATTCGGCAAGGTTTGAAAAAACGTCGCGCCCAGCTTGCAGCACGTCCCAGAACTGGGCCGGATCACCAGCCCCCGGAAACCGACAGGACAGCCCAATGATCGCGATCGCAGTATCGGCGGGGGAATGATCGGGGGTGTCAACGGGGGGTGGCTCGGATGGCTCATTGACTGGGGGGTGCAGACTGGCGATCCACGCCGCCATTTCCGCAGGGCTGGCATAGCTGTAGAAGTCCGCAGGTGTGATCGCCGTCCCAAACGCCTGATTGAGCCGATTCGCAATTTGGGGGGCGAGGATGGAATCCACTCCCATTTCGGCAAAGACCTGATCTGTCTCCAGCGTGGTATCCATTTCCAGGACAGCGGCAGTGATTGCACTGATTCGGGTTGCAATCGTGGTAACGCTCATGGGGGCGGCGGTTTGGCTCTGGGGCGGTTGGCTTACTGATGGCGGGGTGAGAGCCGACGCCTGTGTCTGTGTTCCATTGGTCTGTGTCCCATTAACCCGACTCTGGTGGTCACTGTACTCAACCACAAACACCTGTTGATAGGGGGTGCCAAATGCCTTGCCCTTGCGGAAGCCAGCCTCTTGCAACAGCGCCATCCAGCGATCAGATTGCAATAAGGGTGAGTTCTCAATCCGCACCTCGGCATCGGCAAACGCCCACCACCCATCGAGTAGCGCCACGGTAATAGTTTGAAAATCCGATTTGTGGGTTAACTCGTTCAGAAGCAACAGACCACCGGGTTTCAGCAGATGTGTGATGTGCTGGAGCGACTGGCGGATGCTGCGGGTTGCATGTACCACATTGGTTGCAATCACGATGTCGTAGGAGTTCGGCTCAAAGCCCTGTGTGTCAGGAGCCTGTTCTAAATCCAACTGGCGGAATTGCACAAAAGGGTAGCTGCTACCAAATACAGCTTTCCCTTTTTGAAGAAATTTTCGAGATACGTCGGTGAAATCATAGGTGACGCGACCGCAGAATGGGTCAAGCTGACGCAGGGCAAACGCAGTGGTCGATCCCGTCCCTGCACCGAGTTCAATCATCCGCAATTTTGCTGGATCGCTACTCCGGGCAAACCCAGCGATCGCCTCAGCCACCAGTGTGTTGTAGTGATCGACCCAGGGATTGTCCCGGTACATCCCCGTCACCAGTTCCGGCGAAGACGCAGGGAACAGCAACTCGGTCGCTAACATCCCTCCCGCCAGTACCGCTGCATAGTCGTCCGGTTTCAGGCAAGCTTCAAACAATCGCGCAAAGCCACCCATATCGGGATGCTGGCACAGGAATTCGGCATGGGCATGGGCGATCCCCGCTGCATCCGTCGTTGCTAGCGCCGTTTTCAAGGCTGACCCAGCCAGAATGTCGTCCCCTGCCCACTGAATCAAGTCATGAGTCGCAAAAATTGCCAGGTGCGCTTCTAACAAGCGCTCGTACTTCGGCAAAAGTGCCGCCCGACGACGCAGCGTTTCCCGGTTCATGCGTTCACCATCACGCGGAAACAGACCCAACTGTGCCCATACCTGGATCAGATACCGCCGACTGAGCGCATCCAGCTCCTGCAGTGCCCGTTCTCCTTGGCTCAGCACCAACGAGGATTGCTGTTCCACGTGTGTCGCCGCTGCACAGGCCTCTGCCAGGTTGTCCACCTCAGGCAAAGTTGCATCCCGTAGCCCCAGGAGCTCCAGCACCTTCGTTGAGGCTCGCAGGGGAATAGCCTGGGTTAATCCCAGCCGGAGAATATCAGCAAACGCCTGAATCCCCATAGCGCGACCCATCGGCTGAACGCCCAACTGCGCCAACCGTGTCCGGCCCTCGGCAGTGGCCAACTGACCCACATCGCCCCAAAAGCCCCAGTTGATCGTCTGTGCCGGACACTGTCCGGAATCCTGTAAATACGCTGCAAAGGCATCTTCAAAGGAACACGCCGCCGCATAGTTGGCACTACCAGGAGTGGGAGCTAACGCCGCCAGAGAGGAGAAGAACAGCATGAAGTCCAGTTCCTCCCCACTGAGCGCTTCGGCGAACGCGGCACTCCCAGCGACTTTCGGAGCTAACACGGTTTTGTAGGTGCTGTCTGACATGGTTGCCAACGGCTGATTCCGCAACACCATTGCTGAGTGAATCGCTCCCATAATCGCCCCAAACTGTTGATGGGTTTCGGTGATCGCCCGTCGGAGTGCGCCGCGATCGCTGACATCGGCTTGCAGGTAAATCGCATCACCGCCTGCGGCTCGAATCGATTCAATAGCCGCAGCTTGGCAATCACCGCGATCCGAGCGCCCGATCAGTACCACCCGTGCCTGAGCCTGAGCCGCCATCCATTGAGCAATCTCAAGCCCAATGCCGGATGCACCACCGACGATCCAATACACTCCCCCCTGGCGTAACCGAGGCGGCAACGACTGCGTGGCTGATACCGCTGGCACCGTCACCGCTTCAATACTCCGTACCCAGCGTTCCCCATTGCGCCACGCCACCTCAATAGCATGACTCTTTGCCGCGTCATGGGCAATCCCCGCCGCTTCTGCCTCCGGTGCTAGCCCCTCCACGTCAATACAGACCACAGGCAAAGACGGCAATTCGATCCGGCAAGCTCGTCCTAAGCCGATGCAGGTTGCCGCCCAAGGCTTGGTCAGGCGATCACTGGGGAACACCTTCTGGGCACGCCGCGTCACAATCCGCAACAACGGGGGTGTCGTTTTCCGACGGGCGAGGTGCTGAATCAACCGCAGCAAGGGCAAAGAATCGTCAACTGCATCCTGCCAGTCGCAGGCATCCAGCGCCCCGAGGAAATCAATCGTGGCGATCGCGGTTTCACGTTCCAGAGCATCCAGCCAGTCCGCACGGTTGAGCGAAATCACAACACAATCGCGATACTCTTCAGCCAATGCCGCCGCGATCACAGAGTTACTTCGTTGCAGGATCACATGTCGTCCAGCGGTTCCGGTGGAGGGTTGTCGCCCGGGTTCTGCAAACCATTTCGGCACAAATGTCCTGGACGATTCGCCAGAATCAACGTTAAGATTAATCTCTACATCAACGTCTTCATTTACCTGGGTGACCACTGTACCCAGTGCGGTTAGCGGTTCCGTCGCCACAGGCCAATACCGCACCCGCTCAAAGGGATAGGATGGGAGCGCCACGATCCGCCGATCGCCGTTCTGAGGCAGGGTTGCCCAATCCGGCTCCATCCCCGTCACCCACAAACTGGCGATCTTGGGATACCGCTGATCCTGCCACCACTGGCGCCAGGACTCGGCATCCGCTGGTAACCCATCAACCGAACTGCGCTTCACCCGCCCCTCAAACAGGGCATCCGAGGGGACTTGCTCGACAAAATAGCGCAACTGTTCCAGGCAGTCCTCTATTGAAGTCGCGACCACAGCAAGGCGATACTCCATGGCCTCCCGCCCCACTTGCAGCGTCCACGCCACATCAGCCAGATCCAGCGTGTCTGGGGTCTGCGATTCTAGCCATGTTCCTAACCGTTGCGCCGCTGCCACCAATGCCTGCTTTGATTTTGCCGACAAAATAATTACTTCTTCAACGGTTTCGCGAGCGCGATCACTCAAGGGAACAGCTTCAAATTCTTCGACAATCATGTGGACGTTCGCACCGCCTGCCCCAAAACTGCTCAGAGCCGCCCGTCGTGGGCCAGTGGGCGATTCCCAGCGGGTGTGTTGTGTTTGCAGGCAAAAAGGGGTGGTCTCGAATTCGATCAGGGGATTGGGCGATTCACTGTGCAAAGAGGGCGCGATCGCCTGATGCTGGAACTGCAACAGGATTTTTGTCAGCCCCGCCACTCCCGCCGCTGATTCCAGGTGTCCAATATTGGCTTTCACTGACCCAATCGCGCAAAACCCAGTCACCTGCGTCTGTTCCCGCCAAGCCTTTGTCAGTCCGGCAATTTCAATCGGATCGCCGAGTGCCGTCCCAGTACCATGTGCTTCCACATATCCGATGGTGCGGGGATCAATGCCACAGCGATCGAGTACGTCCAAGATCACGCTGGACTGGGCGGTTGGACTGGGCACGGTATATCCGTTTGTGCGTCCGCTAGAATTCATCGCAGATCCCAGGATCACCCCCCGAATTTGATCGCCGTCCGCGATTGCGTCAGCTAGGGGACGAATTAACACAATCCCTACCCCTTCACCATCGACAAAGCCATTTGCTCCATCCCCAAAGGCACGGCACTTGTCATCCGGCGCTAACATGCGTAATTGGCTCAGCCCGACCAACTGGAGGGGGTGCAAGATTAGGTTGACCCCACCTGCGATCGCGGCATTGCATTCACCACGGTGGATACTTTCACACGCTTGGTGGATTGCTGCCAACGATGACGAACACGCCGTATCAATCCCAAGACTTGGACCTTGAAAATCGAACAACCAGGAGACACGATTCGCCAATGACCAGAACGAGGAATGTGCCCCCGCCCGATAACCACTGTTCCACTGATCCAGTGCGTACAGTTGATAGGTGCTGTAGGTGATCCCAGCAAAAACCCCGACATCATTGCGTCCCCGTTTGCCTGCTGCCGCCTTGAGCCGCCGGGGCGGATATCCGGCATCTTCCAGACACGCCCACAAGGTTTCCAGAAAAACCCGTTCCTGCGGATCCATGTCCTTTGCTTCTCGCGGCGAGATTCCGAAGAAAGCTGCATCAAACTTATCAGCATCGCTGATAAAGCCCCCCCACTTGCTGTAGCTTTTGCGCTCTCCCCCCTCGGGATCAAAAAATGGGGTGATATCAAAGCGATCACGCGGCACCTCCCGGATCGCACTCTGTCCTGCAGCTAAGGTTGCCCAGAATTCCTCCAATGTGTTGCCGTTCGGATAGCGTCCAGCCACGCCCACAATTGCCAGGGGCATGGTCTGCCTGTGATGCGTCGCCGTCTCTGTAGGAAATTGCGATTCCACGGCCGATGGTGAATTTTGCTGCTGATTCTCCTGCAATAGAGACCGCGATCGCGCTTCCACAGGCAAAGCGACCGACTTCCCATGCGACTGCAAATGGGCGGCTAATCGATTCAGAGTCGGATACTCATACAGCAACGTTTTTGACAATTTACCATATTCGCGCTCCAGTTGGTCGGTTAGCTGAAGCACGGTGAGGGAATCCATTCCCAGCGCCTCGAAGGTTGACTCAGCCTGGATTTCGGACGGCTCCATCTTTATGACACGGGCAAAAATGGTTTTGAGGGTGGCAAGGATTGGCGGGTGGGATGTCTGATGGATTGAGGGCAGAGGCAAAGCCACAGGAGCATCGAGTGGGGGTATGGGGATGCTTGTTCTGGGCTTGGTGGCTGGTTCCTGCACCCAACCGTCGCTTTTTGCGAAGATGACGTGATACGGTGCAGTTCCATTCTGTTCGCCGAACCCGATCGCCGCCAACCCCTCAAACCCAGCGCTGACCAAGTTGGCTTCCCACCCCGCCTGATCCAGCAGTGGTCCACCAGGTAAACGCTGTTCCTTTGGATCATGCTGCCACCATCCACTCGTAACCCCAAATGTCATGGTGGTGAACACTTGACTAGAGGTGGCTTCAATCAAAGCTAATACCCCGTTGGTTCGCAACAGGGTTTTCACTCGCGCCAGGGTATCGCTCATCCGGTAAGTTGCATGCAGTACATTGGATGCCACCACGACATCGAAGCTACCCGGTTCAAAGCTTTGGGCAATCAGATCCTGCTCAATATCCAGCACCTGGAAACGGCATCTGGAATAGCGATCAAAGGTTTCTGAGGCTTGGCGCACTAATGCGGGTGAGATATCTGTGAAGAAATATTCAAAGTCCGGCATCGACTCGAATGCCTGCAATAACACTGCTGCCGTTGACCCCGTCCCTGCCCCAATCTCGAGGATTCGCAGGGGTTGTGCCTGTCCCCGTGCCGCATGCCACGCCGTCAGCACCGCAACCACGGTTTGGTTCATCCGCTCAACTAGGTCACTGCCTGAATAGACTGGGGCAACGAGATGGCTAGACCCATTCGGGAATAGGATTTCATGTCCGGCAACCTCCGCCCGCCACATACTCGGGTAATTGGCAACGCAGACTTGCAGCAGCGCTAAGTGGGGGGATAGCTCTGGAAACCGTTGCCGCACTCTGTCTATTTCTGCCTCCCATTGGAATGATCGTGCTACCTGATCCTGGTTTGCCGTTGCCGCTTGCCAGATTGGGATCAGTGCAGTTTTTAGGGGTATGGCATATCCTGTGGCAGGAGGAACATCGGTGCCAGTGTGCCCAAGGGTACGAAACGCGGCTAACAGAGCAATCTGGCAAACGTCCTCAAGTGCCGCTAGCGCCCCTGCCAGTCGCTGATCGACTCCGGGAGCTTGCTGGTAGCACCAGTGGTGGATCGTCTCATGGATCCGCTTACGGATCACCGTCTGCTGAACTGAATCAGACGCTAGACCCTGCACTGAGGGCAACTGTTGGGCTGGTTTGTCCGCGGCAACCGCGAGTTCCTGCCGCATCTTTGGATCACACCGAATCACCACCACTTGATCCAGCGAACTTTGCATCACCCGTGCAAAGGCGGCACAGCCCAGATCGCGAGTAATCCCGGCAACACCGAGTTTGTCCATGCGCAATTGATAGGCCGCAGAGGCGACGATCCCGACTTCGTCCCAAAAGCCCCAGTTGAGCAGTTTGACCTGGATTTGACCGGAGGCGGCGAGGTGTTGAGCTAGAGCATCTTTGAAGGCACACCCCGCGACGTAGTTGGCTTGTCCAGGATTGCCGTAGAAAACATTTGCAGAAGAGAAAAAGACGAGGAGCTTGGCACCACTGGCGATCGCCGCTTGGGCAAGATTAATCGCTCCCGCCAGTTTCGGCGCAAGCACACGGTGAAAGGACTCTGCTTGGGCGCTGTGGAGGGCACAGTCTTCCAGCACGAGCGCCGAATGTATTACCGCATCAACTCTTCCGAAACGATCGCGGACTGTGGTGAGGGCATGGTGCGTCTGGTCGGGGTTTGTGATGTCGGCTTGATAATATATGGCCTCCCCACCGTTGCAGCGAATCGCATCCAGAAGCGACTGAATATCACTGTTGATTGGGCGACGACCGAGCAGGATCAGGCGGGTTCGATACTGGGCAAAGAGCCACTGGGCAATCGTGCTACCAATGCCTCCTGCCCCGCCCGCGATCACCACAACTGCATCGGGCTGGAACACTGGACTTGCGGCACCCCTAGCCTCTGGATGCACCCGCTCTAACGCCTGCACAAACCGTCTGCTCTGTCGCCATGCGAGGTTTCGACCTGCGTGATCGCCCGGGTCAGCCAGAACTTGGGTGATCAATGCGGTCGACTCTGAGCGACTCCGGATCAGGTCTTGGTGATCCAGGTCAATCATGGACACCCGCAGGCTAGGATACTCCCGACGCAACACCTTTGCCACCCCAATCAACACAGCCCCCGTGATGTCCGCCTGACCAGAACCAGCGGCTTGTTCTGAACCGAGGACGGTCTGGTGATCCAGCGTGATCAGCTTCAGATCCGTCGCTACAGTTGCGCCCCAACGGGAATGGAGTGCCCGAATCAAGTGCAACAAGGGGAAGAGTGCCCGTGCCTGCATAGCTTGAACGGCAGTCAGTGATCGCCATTCCCTGCCAGCAGATTGATACAAGACAACAATAGTGGGCGGTTCACGATACCCACTCAACAGTGCCTCAAAATCAGCAAGAGTGCGTCCAGCTAGGGGAGTGGTGATCGCGGCATTCCCTAGAACCGTCTGCAATCGCTGGGTCAAGCCCATCAGCGGGGGAACATCAGAGCCATTTTCTTCAAAGAAAATCAAGGTCGGGCGATCGCTGATCACCGATGTTTGCTCCACAGGGGCGAGGTGCCACACGGGACGGTACATCAGATCCGCCAAGTCCGCCTGCGTCCCCGAGTCATTGCCATTGACCTGTTTCTCGTTGGACAAAGACAAACTGGCAGCCAGACAACGGGCAGCTTCCTGCGGCGTGAGCGTGCCATTTTGAACCAGTCTTAGGATTTCAAATCTGTTCATCGTTCCCACCTAACCCCTGACACGATTTGGAAATATCTTCGAGTAAGCGATCTGCAGCTTCAATGGTGTAATCCCCACGCGCTAGCCCTTCCAGCGCTGACAGCAACCATTGTTCCAGATCCTCCGGCGGCGGATTCACAACCACAGGCTTGACCGCTTTGACGCAGAAGTTTTCAACGGTTGCCATCAGGTGTCCGGTGTCATCCAGAATGACCAAGTGGAAGCGGGCGATCAAGAGATCGTCCCCTTGGACGACAGGCGGCTCACTGCGGCGCAACAGAACTGTCCCTCGGTGTGGCAAGGTGCCCAAGAGACGGACAGACTCTACCGAGAATGGCAACCAGAGCGCGGCGTTACGCCCATCCCGTTGCAATTCCACTTGCACCGTTTGCAAGGCGGCATCAAGCACCACCGATTGACTGCCGAACCGGGTCGAGTCCCCGCCCTGAATGTCCTTGTCTTGAATGTCAAATCGTGCTGAGGTGCCGTCAGCCAACAGGCGCACCTCTCGGATACCTTGGAATAATCCGCCATAGGTAACACCCGCTTGCTCAAAGGCGGCATAGTATTGTTCCCGTGTAATCAACCGTCCGCCCGGTTCAAGCAAAGGGATGAACGCGGCTGGAATCGCTTGGGGACGCAGAGCCTCACGATTTGTGATCGCTCGACCTGCTGCATAGGTCTCACCTGCGCTGTTTTGAATCGCAAACCTCACCCCGGTTTGTTCCGGCACCAGTGAGATGTGCAGCGTTATGATCTCTGCATCCACCTCGGCGCGGCGCATCCAGGTCACGTCTTCAAAGGTAATGGGCACGCCAAAAGCAGTCTGGTTGATGGCACGACTGATGAGTTCCAAGAGGGTCGCTCCCGGCAACGTCGGTATACCATTGACTTGGTGTTCACGCACAATCGGGTCATTGCGATCAATCCATTGCTCCACCGTGGTTGGCTGGACTGGGGAAGTATCCAATCGCGTGATCCAACACCGTCGCGGCTCAAACGGAGAACCGGGCAACGAAACCCGCCAAGGTTCTGTCGTTCGGGGCAGCCTATCCCACGGGACGATGCCACCCCTGACCCAATGTGCAGCCAGTTCCCGCAAATTATCCAATGCCAGAGATCGCGGCTCGACTGAGTTGGGATTAGCAACACCCAAGAATAGCCCGTCTGCCTGTTCCCCCTGCAGATAGATGTCTACCAACGAACAGACTTGGTCGATTGAATCAACGTGCAGGGCAAGGCGATGGACAAAGGCATGACGACCGACTTGTAGGGTGAACGCCACATCCGCCAGTCGCATATCCGGTTCCCGCCTGAATGCCGCTGCTAAGTTCTGTGCTGCAATCCGTAGGAGTCGTTCATTCCGGGCAGAAAGGATAATCAACTCGGTTCCGGTACTCGCTTTTGGGCGGTGATCGCTGAGATATTCTTCTATAATCGCATGAGCATTGCTTCCTCCGGCTCCCAAGCTGCTAATCCCAGCGCGGCGGGGTCCGTCACTCTCCCAAACCACACAGGTTCGTTGCAGGCGGAAAGGACTGGACTCGAAGGCGATCGCGGGATTGGGAACATCAGCGTGCAGACTCGGCACCAGCAAACGGTGTTTCATTTGTAGGAGGATTTTGAACAGGCCAGCCACCCCGGCAGCAGACTCCAAGTGACCGATATTCGACTTGATGGAACCCAAGGCGCAACGTCCCTGCCTCCCAGTTGATGCAGTCTCAAATGATACAGTTTCAAAGGCGGCACATAGCCCATCAAATTCAATTGGATCACCCAGTGCGGTGCCCGTGCCATGAGCTTCAATGTAAGAAATCGACTCGGCGGCAATTCCTGATCGCTGCATCGCTAACTGGACAACTTCGGCTTGGGCACTGGGGTTGGGCACCGTGTAGCCATTGGTCTTGCCGCCGTGGTTCATGGCACTACCGAGGATCACCGCGTAGATGTGGTCGTGATCGTGTTTTGCCGCCGAGAGTGGTTTTAAGATCACAGCACCCACCCCTTCGCCAGGAACATAGCCATCACCCTGTGCTCCGAAACTCCGACATTTGCCATCAGTCGAAGCAAAACGGAGTTGTGCCATCTGCACGAATTTTGAGGGGTGTAGGTAAAGATTAACCCCACCCGCGATCGCTAAATCACATTCGCCCCGGCGCAGACTCTCACAGGCGAGGTGAATCGCACTCAAGGACGCAGAACAAGCGGTGTCGATCGGCAGACTGGGACCATGCAAGTCAAGGATATAGGACACCCGATTTGCTATCGACCAGAATGACGAATTCGGAAAAATCGCCTGCCCCCGGCTCCAAGCTTCGGCTCCGAACAACTGGTAGCTGCCCCACGTCACCCCAGCAAAAACGCCCGTTCGTTGGCGGTGTTCCTCCCAAACGCGGCGCAGTGCCTCTGGATTATATCCCGCATCTTCCAGTGCCAACCACGCGGACTCCAGGAACAATCGCTCCTGCGGATCGATCAACTCTGCATCCTTGGGCGTGATGCCGAAAAAGAGCGGGTCAAATTGATCTACATGATTGAGGAAGCCACCCCAACGGGCATAGGTCTTCATGGGATTGCCGGGGCGCGGATCATAAAACTGAGAATGATCCCAGCGTTCCGGCGGCACTTCGCGGATAGCCTCTTTCCCATCACGCAGTAACACCCACAGGTCATCTAGACTGTCCGCACCAGGGAAGCGTCCGTTCACCCCGATGATCGCGATCGCCTCATTCGCACTGGGATGATCAGGTTGCTGCCGATTGTGACTATTAGGATGCGGGGCAGGCTGATCATCAGAATTACGATCAGGCAGACGATCAGAGGGAGATCCCATCGTTTTTGTGTGAGGTTCAGCAGCAGCGATCGCACCATTAGAGACATGAGGCAATCGCAGTGCCAGATAGTTTGTTAACTCGCCAATCGTTTTGTAGTGGAACAGGAGAGTCTTGGGCAACGTGCCAAACCGGGTTTCGAGTTGGACGGTCAGGCGACGAATAGACACCGAGTCGATGCCGTAGATATCCAGTCCGGCGGCGGGATCGATCCGTTCCGGGGCAATTTTCAATTCCTGACTAAATAATTGACGCAGGTAGGCCGAGATCGGATCGGGTGACACGTCTGATGCAATTAGCGACACATCGGGCGAACTGTTGTCAGGGGAACTATGCGGCACGTCGGGTGCAGACACAGTTAATGAAAGATGCGGCTCCCGCTCCATCACCCCCAGGAATTGCTGCAACCGGGCGGTATTCCCCCAAGCTGCAATGATCCCAGGTTCGTCCCATGCCAACGCTTGCTCGATGAGCGCTAGTCCCTTGGCTGACGGCATCGGAGCCATCCCCGTTTGCTCAAAGATCCTTGGCAACAAATCCGCTGGCATCTGCATCCCGCCCTCCTGCCAAAGCGGCCAATTGATCGCCACAGTTCGACCGACACGGCGTTCTGCAAAGTAATCCAGGAAGGCATTTGCCGCCGCATAGTCAGACTGACCAGGATTACCCATGATCGCTGTCAGGGACGAGAAGATCAAGAAGAAATCGAGATTGTCGTTCCGGGTGGTCTGATCTAAGTGGCGCACGCCCTCGATCTTCGGAGCCAACACTCGCAGGAAGGATTCCTCGTCTTTGTAACAGATGTAACGGTCTTCCAGGATACCCGCTGCATGGATCACGCCATGAATCGTACCAAAGCGTCGGCGTGTCCGGCGAACAGCCTCTTCCACCTCAGCGGCATGGGTGATATCGGTAGACACATAGATTGCCTCGCCACCCAGCGCTTTGAGTTCCTGGATTAGCCGAACGCTGTCTGACCCAAACCGTTGGCGACCCAGCAGTGCCACCCGGGCATGGAAGTGGGTAACGAGGTGCCGCGCCAACAGACAACCAAGACCGCCTACCCCACCGCTAATCAGGTAAACTCCCTCGGTACGGAACCCAGTCCTAACCGGGGGATTGACCGGGGCAGAGGGGGGGAGCCATGCCTCGGTACGGCGTTCCTGGAAGCCGCCGTTGTAAACCCGGAGTTCCTGCGCCTGACCTGCCTGCAATGCCGGAATCCGAGTACAAAGTGGCAGAAGGAATGCGGGAGTCAGATCTAATCCGTCCACGGCCAGGGAGGCGGCTGCCACGTTCGGATGTTCAGCCACTAGTGTCCGGAGAAAGGCAGCTTGCATCGCTGCTGTTGCCCCCGTGGCGATCGCGATCAGTTCCACCGGATGACCGCCCTGACTCAGCCTTGCCTTGCACAATCGTAAAAGGTCGAGAATGGCTCCGTCCTGGGACGTATCGCTAAAGTGCCATACCTGGAGCGTCCCTGTAGCCGTTGGATCAAACGCCGTCCCTTCCGTCCAGATTGTCATTCCCGGTTGCAGGCGTTGCAGCGTGGTGATCCATTCCTGGCTAGACCGACCCAGTCCGCTGAGGAACACCGATCCGCCATTGCGGGGATGCGATGCCACCTCCTGCCAGACTCGCCGTGCCAGTAGCATCTCCTGGGATGGCTCTGATGGTGGGCTAGGAGGCATGGTTGTGCCACGTCGCATCGGTTCACCCGCAGGCAACCAATAGCGTTCCCGCAAAAACGGATATCCCGGCAAGGAGAGAATCGCCCCGGCGACTGGCCAATTGACATCTGCACCGTCTGCCCACCGTCTGGCGGCTTTGTACCAATCGCCCCGATCAACCATCTGTTGGGTTTGGGGACAACTCTGGCGCAATAATGCGGGAGGGATCTGCACGGTTTCGCTGGGGAGCGTCCCAGAAAATGTCCTTGAATCCGGAGTGCCAGCCAACCAATCGCAGAGAGAATGAACCAGTTGGTCGGTGGAATCAGCCACAATTGCCAGGCGGGATGCCATCGGTTCGCGCCCTCGTTGGAGCGTGGCAGCTATAGCGGTAATCTCCATCGCCGGGTCTGCCGTGATCGCTGCTGCAAGGTCAGTTGCCACGCACCGTAACCGTTCCTCGTTCACGGCTGAAAGGGGGATCAGCACTGGTGGTAGCGGTTTCACAGGTGGGACATCTGAGGGAGCGCGGAACTCTTCCAGAATCAGATGGGCGTTGGCACCGCCTGCCCCAAAGGAACTAACTCCAGCCCGTCGAATGCCAGAACGCGGAGTCCAGTCCGTCAAGTGTTGTTGCACTCGGAAGCCAGTCTGCTCAAACGTGATCGATGGATTCGGGGAGGCAGCGTGCAGAGAAGGCACCAGTTTGCCGTACCACATCTGCAATAGTACCTTGGTCAGCCCTGCAATGCCTGCCGCCGATTCCAGATGTCCAATATTGGACTTCACCGACCCGATTGCACAGGGGGTGACGTCTCGGCGATCGCCAAAGACACGGCTGAGGGCGGCAATTTCCAGGGGGTCACCCAACTCGGTGCCTGTACCATGTGCTTCCACATAGCTCAAAGAATCTGCTCCGAAACCCGATTGTTCGAGTGCGCGTTCAATAGCTGCCGCTTGTGCAGCTGGATTGGGCACCGTGTAGCCATGTGTGCGACCGCCGTGCGTGACGCTGGAACCGCGAATCACCCCGTAAATGCGATCACCATCGGCTACAGCCCGCACCAACGGTTTCAGCACAATCGCCCCAGCCCCTTCCCCCGGAACATAGCCATCCCCGCCCTGCCCAAAACTTCGGCACCTTCCGTCACTTGAAGCAAATTCTTGCTGACTCAATCCGACATATTTCGAGGGGTGCAAGTAAAGGTTCACGCCCCCCGCCAGCGCCAGATCACACTCGCCGCGATAAATCGCTTCACAGGCCAGATGCACCGCCACGAGGGACGAGGAACAGGCCGTGTCAATCGTCATGCTCGGTCCACTCCAATTGAGCACATGGGAGACTCGGTTAGCCACGCTCCAGTGCGATGCGCCGGGAATCACGACCCGACCCCGTGCCCATTCTTCCGCTGCGAGTAATTGATAACTGCCCCAAGTGACACCGACAAAGACCCCCGCCTTGGCACCCAGATTGATGCGTCCGGCGGATAATCCAGACGGCGTATACGCGGCATCCTCCAAGGCGTGCCAACACACTTCCAGAAATAGGCGTTCTTGAGGATCCATCCGTTCCGCTTCTTTGGGGGAAATGCCGAAGAACAGAGGATCGAATTTGTCGGCATCGTCCAGGAAGCCCCCCCAACGTGTGTAGGCTCCAGTCGGATTGCTTCGGTCAGGATCGTAGATCAAGCTATGATCCCAGCGATCACCTGGAACCTCCGTGATCGCATCCACTCCCATCGCCAACAAGTGCCAAAATTCAGCGATCACTTTGGCGTGAGGATAACGACCCGCCAGTCCGATGATCGCGATTTCGACCGGAGCATCCCCCGCCGGAGCAGGTGGCCCAAACTGAGGATTCGCTTGAGGCGAGGGGGCAAGAAAATTAAACGGTGCTGGATACATCTGCACCAGAAATTGCGTTAGGTCGTTCAGGTTTCTGTACTCAAAGAACAGACTGGACGGCAACGGCCCAAATTTCGCCGAGAACACGGCATTCAGCTTTTTAATTAACAGAGAGTCCAACCCCAGACTGTCCCACGGATCAAACAAGTTCAAGCGCTCCCGTGGAATTACCAAGGCATCCGCCAATACGCCCCGCACAATTTCAACCGGAGCCTCGCCAACGGGAACTGACACCGCCGGGGTCGGATGAGCGGGAGACGGTGAACACCGGACTGGACGAAATGGATAGGCGGGTAATGACAGGGGCGGCGCGAGGTGTTTGGGATAGAGGAGTTCCCAATCCACGGCTACCGCTGCCTGATATGCTGCTGCCAGTGTCAAGAGCAGCGTGTGGCGTTGCTGTCCAGTAGCAACCACAGACTGTCTTGCCAGATTTGCTGTGGCTGGGATTTGGTTTACCTCCAATGGTGGACTGGATATGCCCTCTAACAACTGTTGCCGGAGGGAGTCCAGCCGATCTGCCACAAAGGCGACCCGATAGCGGAAGTGACTACGCCGAGTTGCCAAGGTGACCGCCAACTGCCGCACAGACAGATCGGGGTTTGCGTCAAGAAACTCCGCTAAGTCTCTGAGGCGATCCTGCAAGGCTGCCGAGGATTTTGCCGATATGAGGAATAATTCTGGCTCTGGTTTCGATTCTGGGGCTAGGGGGGCAGGACCGATCGCAATTGGCGGCTCTTCCAGAACGGCATGACAGTTGGTGCCGCTGAACCCAAACGAACTCACAGTAGCCCGTCGGGGAGTCCCTTCGGGTGTCTGCCAGGGGCGGAGTTCGCGATTCACCTGGAAGGGGGTCAACTCGAAGGGAATCTGCGGATTGGGTTGCTCAAAATGCAAGGACGGCGGCAATTGGCGATTACGGAAACAGAGCAGGACTTTGATCACCGCTGCCACCCCCGCCGCATACACGGTATGTCCAATATTGGTTTTAACTGAGCCGATCGCACAATAGCCCGTCTGGGACGTGGTTTCACGGAAGGTTCGCGCCAATGCCTCCACTTCCACCGGATCGCCCAGTGCCGTTCCGGTGCCATGCGCCTCGACCAGGGTAATCGTTACTGGATCAATGCCACTGGTGGTGTAGACCTGCCGCTCTAGGGCACTCTGGCTCAGGCTACTGGGTGCAGTGATCCCGTTGCTCTGACCATCTTGATTGACGGCAATGCCACGAATCACCCCGTGAATCCGGTCGTTGTTTTGGATGGCATCTTCTAGACGCTTCAGCACCACCACGCCCACGCCTTCTCCGGGCACAAAGCCGTCTGCCCCATCTGCAAAGGCTCTGAGGGTTCCGGTGGGTGATAACATCCCCGCTTTGCCACAGAGAATGTGAAAGCGCGGTGTATGCATGAGGAAGGCTCCACCCGCGATCGCTGTACTGGACTCCCCAGACAATAGCGACTGACAGGCCAACTTGATCGCCACCAGGGAGGATGAACAGGCGGTATCCACGGTCAAGTTCGGTCCTTTCAGATTCAATAGGTAGGACAACCGAGCACCAAGGATCGCCGCATGATTACCCGTGAGAATATGTCCATTCAGAGCGATGCCGGATTGTGCCAGCCACTCGGCATAATCACCGGGACTCGCCGCTGCAAATACCCCACAGGTGGCACCATCCAGTTCATGATCCGGAATGCCTGCATCGTCGATCGCCTTCCACGCTTCCTCCAGAAATAGGCGCTGTTCGGGACTCATGAACTGAGCCTCTACCCCCGTAATCCGGAAAAAAAGCGAATCCCAGTCGTGAACATCGTCCAGAAAAGCCCCGAAGCGGCAATAGTGTCTGCAATCCCCATCCCCTAGCTGTTCGGAGAGTGCGACTGCATCCCAACGCTCCGGCGGCACCGTCCCACAGGCACTTACCCCAGCTTGCAGATTTGCCCAGAATTGGTCAATATTGCGGGCACCGGGGAACCGCGCACTCATCCCGACGATCGCGATACTGTTACTGGCAAGATTGTTAGTAGCAATACTCTGGATGGCAAGACCGTTAGTGGCCAGACTGTGGGTGGCAACACTGCCCGTTGCGGCTTCTGGTTGGAAGTTTGTCGTGGAGTCGCAACTATCCATTGCAATGACGATTTTTCCAATACTTTCCCGTCGCTCAAAGGATTGGAAGGCTTCCCGGATTTGGTGCAGTGGCAACACCCGATCCACCATGCCCTCACCCGCCCCCTGAGCCAGTGCCGCTGCCATTTGGTCAAGCAGTTTCCTGGCGTCCGATGATCGGCGCAACAACAAACGGCGTAAATCCAGGCTGAGAATGGTCTGATTATCGACCAGTTGGGATAAATCCAGCGCAGGTGCCGACTTCCACGCTGTCATCGCCAGTTCCACATAGCGTCCGCCTGGTGCCAACACAGCCACTCCCTTCTGGATGGCATCACCGGACAATGTGTTCAACACCACATCTACCCCTCGGTGGTTGGTCAATCGCAGGACTTCATCCCGGAAATCTGTCTGCTGATAGGCGATCGGGTGCTGCACCCCGATTTTTTTCAAATAGTCGAGTTTGACCGAACTGCCAGCTGTTGCAAAGACCTCTGCCCCTGCCGCCAGCGCCATCCGCACTGCGTGTAAGCCTGTGCCCCCTGCCGCCGTCTGAATCAGAATGGAGTCGCCGGAGCGCAGGTTTGCCCGTTGCAATGCACAATGAGCCGTCAACCATGCCACCGGAAAGGCCGCCGCCGCCTCATACGTGACCTGGGCAGGTTTTTGCACTGTCAGCCAAGCGTCAGCATTGACCACCTCAGCCAGTCCGCCCATTGATTCTCCCAGGATGGACACGACATCATCACCGGGCTGAAATTCTGTCACTCCTGCACCCACCGCGATCACGCGACCTGCCACCTCAAAGCCAGGTGTAAAGGGATAGGGCGGCATGGTTGGATACAGTCCCTTGATGCACAGGAGGTCGCCAAAGTTGAGTGAACAAGCTCGCACCGCGATCTGCACCTCACCCGCTACTGGGGATACTACGACCAGGGTGTGTAACCGCAATTCCGCGACTGAACTCGGTCCGGTCAGCCGCACCGCTCTGGGAAAATCGGGGTTCACCGGAGTCTCTGGGGTCACGGGTTCGGTGGTGGATGTGGATAGGGTGGGGGGGTGGGGGGCAGGCGAGATCACCCCGGTGGAAATGGAGACAACTGAATCTGTAGGGCGATCCCCAGATGACACTGTCGGCAGATGGTATGTTTCGTTGAGATGTTGCACCAGACTACGGACACTGGGATAGTCAAACAGCACCGTCGTCCGTAGGGTGAGTGAGAAGACGCGGTTGATCTCGCGAATCAGATCCACAGCACTGATCGAGTCGAGTCCATATTCTGCAAAGCGGCGATCATCGTCGATCTGGGTGACAGGAACCTGCAAGCAGGCGGAAACCAGCGTCCGAATTTGCTCTTCCCATTGAATATTATCTGTGCGACCCTCGGTAGTTCTAACGGCAACAAAGACCGCCTGACGGTAGGCATAGCCCTGCTCTGACTCGGTGACAGCCACTTGGGAAAAGCCAATGTCTGCGAGTAAAGCGTGCCATTGTGTCGCCGACAATAGGGGCGATCCGGGTAAACGATCGGATTCGTCAGCAAAGGTCCACCAGCCATCTGTCAGGCCAAAGGTTGCGGTCAGGACGTTGGAGTTATGAGTGAGTTCATTTAGAAGCAGCAGTCCGCCCGGGTTTAATAACCGATGAATTTGGGTGAGCGACCGCCGAACGTCCCGCGTGGCATGAATCACATTGGCGGCGGCAATCACATCGAAGGTGGCTGGCACCCCTGGTTGATCTGGCTGCTCAATATCGAGAGTACTGAACTTGAGGCATGGATAGACCCGCCCCAGGCGATTGGCAGCGGCTCGCACCAGCGTCGGGGACAAATCGGTAAACCAATACTCCAATCTGCCTGTGGCTGTTCCTAAATGCTCCAGGATGGCTTCAGTGGACGATCCCGTTCCCGCCCCAATTTCCAGCACACACAGATCGGGTCCTATGGCCTGTTGATACTGACGGATGGCTTCTGCCATGAGATGGCTGAAATAATCAGCAGGGGGATTGCCCTGATAAACGGCTTCGACCAGTTCGGCGGAACCGTCCGGAAACAGCACTTCCGGGGCGCGAACTGTTCCCCGCATTACCGACACACAGTGGGTCAGACAGCGATCCAACAGCCGCAGCCATGCCGCTATCCCCGGTGCCTTCAGAGCCTCTCGCCGGAGTGCCGCATCGTCTTGTTGATCGGAGACGGGCTGGGCTGTGGTCAGCATTGCTGTATGTAGCCGTTGCAGTTTCGGAATCACCTCGGTGGCATCAACATCGCAAAGAACCTGAGTAAGTCCAGCAGCAGCTAATTGTTCCAGTGCTTCAAAGCCCTGCTGGAATGCCTGCATAGCGGTCAGTTCAGCCACGGTGTTATGATCATTCACGCAGCCTAGACGGGCACACCACGCCTCAGTTGCCTTGAAGATCGCTACTTGGGGTAAATCACTGCTGAGTAAGCGATGGAAGGCCGCCAGACCTTCAGCCGTCGTGATCGCCCCAATCCCCTGGCGTTGCATCCTGGCTCTGTAATCTGGTGATGCCACGATGCCCGTTTCGCCCCAATAGCCCCAGTTGCAGACCCCAATGCGGACATCTGGACGCTCTCGCCGCAGTCGAGCCACATAGGCATCTTGGTAAGCGCATCCGGCTACATAGTTGCCCTGTCCAGGATTGCCAGCAAAGGAGTTCAAGGACGAGAAGAAGGCGAGAAAATCGAGTTGATCCGGGCGAGTGGCCTGGTCAATGGCGATTGTGCCTGCTACCTTGACCGCAAAAGCAGCACGGAAATCCGCTTGCGTCAGGCTCGTCAAGCTGCCATCCTGCAACACCACAGCGGCATGAATTACCCCGTAGATGGCTCCAAACCGTGATCGCACCGTGTCAAATAGCAGTACCGTGTCTTGGAAATTGGTAATATCGCCTACCAGATAGATGGCTATGGAACCTGCTTGTTCCAGGCGTGTCAGCAGGGCACGAATGGAGTCATTGATCGTCCGCCGACCCAGCAATACCAGGCGAACTGAGGTCTGGGCGGCAAAATGCTCGGCGATCGCGGCTCCGATCCCCCCGGCTCCACCCACAATCACGTAGACTCCCCCCTGACGCAGGGTCATCTGGGCAGACGGCAATTCCACGGGGGTGAGTACCTGCTCATACAAACCATTGGATTCTAAGGACAGTTGCCGTGATCGCTCTTTGCCAAATGCCTGCATGAACGCATCCACCAGGCTCCCTGCTGTCCCGGTTTGCAGCCATTGTGAACTGACATTGACGCTACCGACCCGCCAATGGGGATTTTCAGCGGCAATGGTACGAACTAGTCCGGTCACACTGGCGGCACCGGGAACAGGCACATCGGTGTCTATAATGGCGGCGGCATCAATGGTCAGCACTCGCAATTCCAACGGTTCCGGCGATGGAACCAGTTTTTGCAAGTCAACCATCAGGCAAAACAGCTTGATCGCTGCGTCGTCCTCTGTATCCGCCAAGTACCAAACCGCCGTGGGTTTGACTCCTGATAGTGTTTCGACAATAGACTGCGCCGTTACCGCACGGATCGCCGATCCATGCGCCATCACCGCCGCCGCCCGAACACAGTCCGGCACGTTGGCGATCGCCGATATGATCACGACTTCACCTTGTCCCGCAACCGGGGGCAATTCAATCTGCTGCACAGGAAGGGGTTGCCATCTCGGTTGGAAGTACCGTAGCGGATCATTGGCAGTTGCCGACTCAGTCGGGAACACCGCCTCCCTCGCGATATTCAGCTGACCCGATTGCCATTGCGCCGCTCTCAGACACACCCTATCCATCTGAAGCACTACCGCACCTTGGGCATCCGTAGCGACGATATCGAACCAAGTCGCATCCGCCGCCTGCTCAATTCGGTGGGCGTGGATTGATCGCACAGAGGCAAGGTCTTGCACCCGCCACAGCCAGTCCACCGCATAGGGGACGAATAGCTGATCGCTGACACCGAGTAGCACCCCAGTCACCTGGAATACCGCATCGACGATCGCCCAGGCGGCTCCCCCAGTAGCGCGGATCTGACCAACGGCGTGGGCTTGATTAACCCGAATGGAATCAAGCAGGCGGCAGGATGGTCCATATTCAATTCCACGATGCAAAAATAGGCGATCAATGTCAATTGGATCCAGATCCGTGGCATCCAGATCCGTGGCATCCAGATCCGTGGCACAGATCGCCAACCAGTCGGGATCTTGGCGGCGAGTTGTTCCAGCCATATCCCCAGTCGCATTGGAAACACAGGTGGCGCGGCAAAATTGGCGACCCTCCGCATCGACAACGTGGTATACCAGCCCGTCTGAATTGGGATGGGCAAGAACAACGGTCGTCTCCAGTGGGTCATTCCCGACGATCGCAGGTTCAAGGAACATCACGTCTCTCCAGGGTTGGGAGGTGCGATCGCCTGCCGTCGCCCACAGCATCGTCAACCATGCCCCCGCCGGAACCACCTTCTGGGACTGCACCCGGTGGTCACGCAGCATTGGATCTTGGGCGGTGAACGTGGCTGTCACTGGCACTGCTACTGCGGGGATAGGGCGATTGGCGCGATCAGAATCCGGGGGCGTGTCTGCGACCCAATACCGTTGCCGTTCAAACGGATAGGTCGGCAACCCGATGACGTGCCTGCCCGTGAAGGGTTGAATATCCATCGTCCCATGCCATAGCGGTAGGGAGTCCTGTTGGGCAATAGCCCGTAACCTATCGCGGCATTCTGACAGAGACCAGACCGTGAACCGAATTCTATGTTCCATCCATTCCCGGCGACTTTGCAACGTAAATGCCAGATCCGCTAGTGTCATATCCGGATTCAGTGAGTCCAGTGCCACAGCCAGTTCGCCTGCATAGCGCCGAAGTGCCGCCGGAGTCCGAGCTGATAATATAATGTCATGCGATCTCGGCTCTTGTTGACGCAGTTGCAAGGTCGGCGCAGGGGGTTCCGCCACAATTAAATGCACATTGACCCCACCCGCCCCAAACGAACTGATGCCTGCAATGCGTTCTCCTTCGACCGTCCACGGAGTTGCTTCCTGCTGCACATAGAAGGGAGTCGTGTCAAACCGGATTTCGGGATTGGATTCTGGGCAATGTAACGACGGCACCAGCGTTCTATGCCGCATCTCTAGCAGCACTTTAATCAACGCTGCAACTCCCGCTGCCGCCTCCAAATGACCAATGTTTGACTTGACCGACGAGAGGGCACAAAATCCGCGATCGCCCGTGTGTGGAGAAAATGCCTTTGTCAACCCCGCAACCTCAATTGGATCACCGAGCATTGTTCCGGTTCCATGTGCCTCAATATGCGAAATCTGCCGCGCACTAATGCCAGCCTGTCGGATTGCAGACTCGATCACTTTGGACTGGAAGTGGGGGTGAGGGACGGTATAGCCGCCTGTTTTGCCGTTGTGGTTTGTTGCCGACCCACGAATGACTCCATAGATCGTGTCACCGTTTGCCAATGCCTGCGACAGAGAACACAGCACGACGGCACCGCCCCCCTCACCCGCGACATACCCATCGGCACCGGCACCGAAACTGCGGCACCGCCCACTGCGGGACAGCATTTGCATTTGCCCCAGCAGTTGATACTTGTTAGGGTGCAAGCTCAGATTCACACCACCCGCCAGCGCCAGTGAGCAATCGCCACGCCGAATACTCTCGCACGCCAGATGCACCGCCAACAGCGACGATGAACAGGCAGTGTCCAGGGTCATGCTTGGCCCGTGGAAATCGAAAAAGTGACTGACTCGGTTTGCCACGGAAAAAGACCACGATCCAGGCAACATCCCAACTTGCTGGCGGAACAGTTGATACTCGTGCCACATCACGCCCGCAAACACACCCACGCCGCCACCGGATTCTTCCGAATGCAGCGCCGTCAGCCTGTCCCGGTTATACCCAGCATCTTCGATCGCCGCCCAAGCAATCTCCAAGAACAGGCGCTCCTGCGGATCCATTAACCGAGCATCGCGAGGGGAAATTTGGAAAAAGAGCGGATCGAAACAATCGAACTCATCCAGAAAGCCGCCCCACTGCTGTCCCGGTGTCCCGTCTTGATGCCCAACAAGTGACCAGCGATCACCCGGAACCTCCGTGATACAGTCTCGCCCCGTCACCAGATTCTGCCAAAACTGCCGCAGATTCGCCGCCTGTGGAAACCGCCCACTGATCCCGATGATCGCGATCGGCTCTGCCGCTTGCTCCTTAGTGGGTGCAGATTTTGGCAGACGTAGCTCTTGCAGTTCTGGGACTTGGCTTGGAACTGGGATCTGTGTCTTTTCCTGGGGGGACTCCAATGGCTCAGGGAGAGAGGGAGCATCGGCGATCGCGCCGCTCCAAACAACTACCGAACCTTTGGCCTCTGGGCAGTTAAGTATTCGTTCTAGGGCTGGGATACCTGCTTCCGTCTCTAGCAGATCCAAGCCATGACGTTGACGAATTTCGCGCTGTTTCTCCGGGGAAATCTGCATTCCGCCGTCAGCCCAAGGCGGCCACGCCACCGAGACGGTACGCCCTTGTCGCTGTCCCTGGCTGCGTTGCTGTTCCCGCTGTTCGGCAAAGCGATCAAGGAAACCGTTGGCATAGGCATAGTCGCTCTGTCCGATGTTACCGACGATCGCCGAAATGGAACTGAAAAGCACAAAGAAATCGAGCGGTTGGGTACTTGTCACGGCATCCAGTTGCACAGTGCCAATCAACTTCGGTGCCAGCACTCGACTGATCGCTGTCAGATCCTTATTGCCCAGCAAACTGTCATCCTTTGTGCCAGCCGCATGGATCACGCCCCGGATCGATCCTAGCGTCTTTACCGTCTCGCTCAGACAGGTCTGCAAAGCATTGACATCGGTGACATCAACCTGACGATACACCAGATTAGTCGGGTAGGCAGTCAATTCCTGTTGCACGGCAGCACTGATGGGCGATCGCGCCGTGATCAGCACTTTTGCCCCCGCTTGCAGGAGCCACCGGGCAAATAACAGCCCCAACCCACTGCCGCCACCTGTGATCCAATAGCCCCCACCTGGACGAATCTGAATATCAGTAGCCTGTCCATCGCCTTCACAAAGGTTACGAGCAGAGCGACAAAGGCGTGTCCCCCCCCTGTAGCGAACCTCAAACGGCTGATCTGCATCCCCGCATTGAAGTTCGAGCAAAACCGCCTGCGCCAAATCCGCCGCACCAACCTCGATCACTCTGCCAACAAATGATGGAGACTCAAGTGCAAAAGTCCGAAAATGGGCAGCAATCGCCGTTTCCTGGGGGGCACCATTCAGATCCGCCAGGTAAAGCAACGTGACACGCGGTATTGGACGTATGGACAAGATTGCCTGCTCCAGCAACACCAGACTTTCAAAGCCCGTCACCAGCGAGTCTGCCAAACGCTCAGGCAGTCCGCCATCCGGCATTTCATGATTCCAAAGCCAGACTATTTGCAAGGATTGCAATGTCCCCACTGGCAACGCACCCACTGCCGCCAGCAACTGATCGAAATCAGCCTGACGCGCTGGATTTACCTGGTAATGTCCGGCACCGAGGACGGCAAACCGCACCCCTAGTTCCGCCCATAGCACGACACGATCGGTCGGATCAAATGCCCACGAGGCTTGCAAACGCGCCCGTTGCTCCGGTCGAGCCAGCACCAGTAACGGCGAACTGTCCCTTGGCGAACTCTCCCTTGCCGTCTGGCGTTGCGTCTTGGGATCAACTACCCACTCAAACACTCGCAGCACCGGAACACAGGGCGAGTCACAAGAATCGGCTTCCACCATAGGCTCAGGGGCAGCAGTCTGGACTGAGGACAGCAGGCGGATCGACCCAAAATGTTCACTTAAGTAGTTTGATAATACTTCCACAGTAGGATATTCAAACAGCAGCGTGGGATAGATCACGTGCCCGGTTTGCTGTTCAATCCTATGAGCCAGTTGCAGCAATTGCGTTGAGTCCAGCCCTAAATCGTAAAAGCCAGCCTGTTCAGGGATCGGGGCAACCTGCTGTCCCACCAACTCTGCGACCTGATGCCGCAAATAGTCCGTCCAGTCTGTATGCAAGGGTGGTGATTCCAGGGATAGGCGCTTGGTCTGCTCCGGTGGCAATGGTGGTGAGATGGATAGGGGCGGCTCTGGTGGCGATGATAAAGACGGCGACGCGGATGATGGCAGGGTTTGAGTCAGTCCGTCCCGCTGTAACTCCGTCAATCGGTGAATGGCCGAGACATCACGGACACGCTTCAACGAACAGTTTTGCATCGCTGCGACTGGATTGCCGTCTCCATCGAATAGGAAGATGTCGCGACTGAATGCTTCGGTGACGCTTGCCCCGTTCGCCGCCGACCCTGAAGCCGGAACAAACACATAGCAGGTCTGCGGCCCCCGCTGCCAGATCCGGAACGACTCGATATAAAAGGGAACATAAGGACTTGCGGTCAAACGATCTGTTTCCGCTGGAGTCAAGAAAAAGGGAACGAGCGTGGAACCGTCTAAATAAGCTGGATGAATCAGAAAATCATTCTCATACGCCTGAGACACTTCGTTCAGGTGGAATTGTGCGACCACCGATCCGGGTGTTCTATACAGGGCTCCCTGCGGTTGGTAGAAATCACCGTGCCAAATTCCGGCTTGCCGCGCGATCGTATACATCCCAGCGGTTTGCAAGGTCGGATCATTCCGGGTGACGGCATGCACCTGAGCATCTAATGGAGCAGGGACAGGGAATGAGACGCGCATGACTTTGCAACGGGCATGGACGCGCCAATCGGCTTCGAGTGCTTCACCATCCTTTTCCGCCCGACTCTCAACGGTCACATCAGACTCTTCACCTATGCTACGGAAGGAGATTCGCAGGCGGCGATCAAAGAACTTTGTAGTCGCCACAGGTTCGGTAAATAGGATGTTTCGAACCTCGATTTCAGTCAGCGCAAGCCCTCTGCCAACAGCAATTCGACTGATCAGATCCACCAAGCAGACACCGGGCAAAATGCGGACATTAAACACCCGGTGATCGCGCACAATCGGATCATCATACCGGACTATCGCCTGATATTGCCGTTCGATAACATTTTCTGCGTGGTCTATCATCCTGGTATCGTTTATAGTTGCAAAAGATTGACAGTTATCCTGACCCGTTGTGTTGTTTACCGCGTCACCAGTTCTTCAAATTCGAGCAGGGCGGTGCGGCGCTCCACCGGGGATTGAACCACGGCTGAAGACGGCTTCCTCTCAATCCAGGCATATTTCCGCTGGAACTCTGGTGGAGCTAAGGGAGAGCGGCGTGACCGATGTCCGTCCTGAGGTTGAGCCGCCCGCAAAATCACATGACAATTGGTTCCCCCGAAGCCAAAAGAACTGATTCCCGCTCGCCGAACATCCCGCCTCGGTTGCCACCTTTGCTCCCGCACACACGGAAACAAGGGCGAATTGGCAAAATCAAAGCGCGGATTTGGCTGATCACAATGCAAGGTTGGTGGGATGCGCCCATGCCAAGCCGCCAGAGCCGTCTTGATGAACCCGGCAATCCCTGCTGCACTCAACAGATGACCGATATTCGTCTTGACGCTGCCGATCGCACAGAAGCCTGTGTCGTCTGTATATTTGCGAATGACTTGCGATAATCCTTTTAGTTCGATCGGGTCACCGATCATCGTTCCCGTACCGTGCGCTTCAACGTAACTGATGGAGCCACCATCAACTCCAGCCGCATTCAATGCCGCTTCAATCACCCGCTGTTGCCCTTCCAGGCTGGGGGTGGTGGTTCCCATCGTGCGCCCGTCGTTGTTGATCGCAGAGCCTTCAATCACGGCATAGATCTGGTCGCCATCCGCTAAGGCTTGGTCGAGGTGTTTCAGCAACACCGCACCACAGCCCTCACCCGGAACAAACCCATTGGCCTGCAAATCGAAGGTGTGACAACGCCCGTCCGGGGACAACGCCTTCGCCTCGCTCAGAATCCGGTAGGGTTGTTCGTCCAGCAGCAGGTCAACCCCCGCGGCGATCGCCATCCGGCATTCCCCATCCAACAGGCTCTTGCAGGCTAGATGCACCGCAACCAGCGACGATGAACAGGCTGAATCAATCACTAGACTGGGACCCTTCCAGTCAAAAACGTGAGACGACAGACTAGCAATAAAGTTTTGTCCCGCGCCGACAATGCTATTTTTTGCCCAGTTCCCGTAGCGTTGGGGATAGCTGCCCGCCCGTGCGCCAACGAAGACCCCAATCTCTTGCACCCGCAATTCCGCTTCCTCATAACCCGCGTGACGCACAGTTTCGGCACACACTTCCAGCATTTGGCGAATCGCCGGATCGACTTGTTCGGCTTCAACATCCTGAATGCCAAAGTAAGCGGCATCAAACATCTCAATGCCGTCCAGGAAGCCGCCCCACTTACTGATCAGCTTGCCTGCTTCGCCTTGACCGTACAGCAAGCGATGATCCCAACGGGAGAGCGGCACTTCGCGGATGCTATCGACCCCAGCCAGCAGATTAGCCCAAAAAGCCGACACATTACTGGAGCCTGGAAAATGGCAACCAAGACCAATTACGGCAACGGCACGCAGAGAGGGGGCTGGGGCGATCAGCAACGTGGGCGATCGCTCATCTACACCTGGTGGGGGAACTGCTACTGTGTCGGATGAAGTAGATGGGGTGAATGGGAGCATCGGTGTCTCGCCAAATGCTTGTGACCAGCGATCGCCCAAATGCTGACTCAGACTATCGATATTGCTAAGTTCTAGGAATTGGGATGGGTCAATCGGGGAGCCAACTTGCTTCTCGATCGCCTGCGTCAGATCCGCCAGCAAAATTGAATCCACGCCATACTCAGCAAAGTTTGTGGTGCCGTTCAACTGTGCCCGGGGGATCTTCAGTTCCTTCGATAACCAATTGGCTAACCAATTCCACGCGCCCTGAGTAGCATCTGATGCTACCGAAGGCACAGGGGTAAACGAGCCAAATTGGGTAGACAATTCAGATGTCATAAACGGTGTGGACACTACAGATGATCGGGTCGGTACCGATGGCACAGGCAATACAGACGGCGCAGATTCCCCTGGGACGTGCAGTGGATCGGGGGGAAGCGCCAGTGCCAATGACTCCACCTGAAAGCGTTGCTCATCCACCGTACACGGCAGGATTACAGCAGGCATGGGGAAACTTGCAATGCTGTCGTAGAGTGTCAAGGCTTCGCTGACCGTGAGTGACTTAAAGCCCAGTTGTCGATACCGCGCCGATTCTCCCTGGGCTGAGCCAGCACCGCTCCAATTTGGCCAGTTGATTGCGATCACATTGGATCCGGCGGCTCGATAAACTTCAGCAAAGGCATTTAAGAAACCATTAGCACAGGCGTAGTCCGATATCCCGGCTCCCAATACAGGCACCGCCGCCGATACTGAACTGAACAGGTGGAAAAAGTCAACCTGATCGGGGGGCACCAATTCTGCCAAGGTCAGCAGTCCCTGGACCTTAGGCTCCAGGGTGCACAGAATGGCATCAACCGACTTGCGGACAAACGAGCCAACTCCCTCCGGTGTCACCCCCGCACAATGTACCACACCCCCGATGGATCCTAATTCCTGTGTACTGCTGTCAAAAAAGTGCTGCAATCGTTCCCGCTCGGTCAATTTCCCAGCAAAAAGCCGCACTTGTACCCCGGACTGTTCCAGGGCTTGGACGTGTCGGATTCTGACCTGCACCGCTTCGGAATGGGAAGGGTTGAGGCTAGCCCATTGCTCCCGTGGTGGTAAGGCGGTGACTCCGAGCAACAGCAGCTTCCGCGCGCCCTTTGCCGCCAGCCAGGTTGCCACTAGTGCCCCCAGCCCACTGGTGCCCCCAGTGACGATATAGACCTTGGTGGCATCTAGCGACAACTGGGACTGCGGCATTGGGAGCGCTTGCCAAGCGGCAACAGTACGGATGCCCTGTTGGTAGCGGATTTCGGCATGACTGTCCTCCAGCCGCAGTTCTCGTTGCAATGCCGCTGCGATGACTTGACAAGTCATGTCACTGGTAACGGCGATTGCCTTGGCACGCACCAACCGATGTTCACAAGACAACACTGGCAACAGACTCGTGAGCCAGGCACTACCAAGGCTTAGGGTCTGGTGTTGCCTACAGGTAACTTGCAACAGACACAAGGGGCGCTGGGCGAGCGCATCCAGGAGTACCTGATAGATTGCAAAACGACGGGCTTGAGGTCGTACAGGCTGAGGCAGCGCGGGTTCGTAGTCGATTACGTCCACAAAGGCATCAAGATCAGCCAGGTGCGTCACCCAGGCAGGAAAACCCGTGTCCCTCAATGCCACGCACTCGATCCCAGGGAACTGGCTCAAGTGCCGATAAAGGTCGTTGCCGGATTCACCGGAAAAGAGTACGCCGACCCGGAGCCGTTCCCCCGCAGGACTTTCTGTCTGACCTGCATCCTGAATCCAGACTTTGGTTAATAATCGACGACTGTCGCTCACAGAAGAAACGGCATTGACAGGATTGACGGCATTCACAACCTGGATAGGGTTCCGAAGTGGTTGCTGATTCGCAGGCGTGAGCCAGTAGCGCTCTTGGGCAAAAGGATAACCGGGCAGCGGAATGCGACGACTCCCGACCGGACGGCGGACGACCCAATTGATCTTGGCACCCTTGACCCAGTGTGAGGCAATCTCTTCATCGCTCAATCTGCTGTTACTTGCGTGGTGGTCAGATAAGTGAAGATCGGATAAGTGATGGTTAGATGAAGTGGGGTCAGCACTGGGCGTATGGGACGCTCTTGCCCTGAAACAACCCGGATGCAAACTACCGCTGACAAAGATATCGAGTTGAACCATGAGTTCCACGAGGGAGTGTGATAAGATTGCCAACCGCTCTGGCATTGGCTCTCGCCCCACTTGTAATGTCCAGGCTACGTCTGTCAGGTGAGGGGTCTGGGTTTGGAGGAAACAGCGCAGGTTCGTCGCCATTTCGACTAGGCGATCCGGGGTCTTTGCGCTCAAGACGATGATCCAAGGACCAACGTCTCGGGTACTGGTGACCGGGGTGCGCCACTCTTCAATGACAACATGGGCATTCGATCCACCCGCTCCGAAACCACTCACGCAAGCGAGCCGGGGCTGTTCTCCAGGGGGCCAAGCGCGATTGTGGGCAGTGACATCAAAGGGTGTCTCTGCAAATGGGATGTTTGGGTTGGGCGGTTGGCAATGCAGGGTGGCTGGAATCATGCCATGCCGCATGGACAGCAGCACTTTGGTTACGCCTGCAATTCCGGCGGCGGATTCCAAATGACCAATGTTCGATTTGACGGAGCCGATCGCAATTTTGTCACCTGCGATCCCCTCCCGTTTCGAAACCTCCCACAAGGCTCCGATTTCGATTGAATCACCCAGTACCGTGCCTGTGCCATGACATTCGATGTACTGTATATCGCAAAACCGCACCCCGGCTCTTTGTAAGGCGCGTTCAATTAACTCACTCTGTGAGCCAATGTTCGGGACGGTAAACCCATTGGCTCGCCCCCCGTGGTTGATGCTGCTGCCTCGGATCACGCCATGAATTGTGTCCCCATCTGCCAGGGCGCGTTCCAGGGGTTTGAGCAACACGGCTCCCACGCCTTCGCCCGGAACATAGCCATCGCCTCCTTGTCCAAAGCTGCGGCACAGACCATCCTTCGACAAAAATCCAGCTTGGCTGAGATAGAGATAGCGGAACGGATGCAAACTAAGATTGACTCCACCAGCTACAGCCATATCGCAATCGCCCATCAAGAGACTTTGACAGGCCAAATGGATCGCCGTCAATGAAGACGAACAGGCGGTGTCGATCGCCAAACTGGGTCCGGTGAAATCCAGAAAGTGAGAAACACGATTCGCGATCGCCCAGAATAATGATCCGTTACCGCTGACCTGGTCACTGGTGAGGCTGAGATCCCGGGCAACGTGGGAATAGTCATGCCACATCACCCCTGCAAACAGTCCCACACGCTGACTTTGGCGAGATTGGCGGCTCCCGTACCCTGCGTGTTCCATCGTGTGCCAAACGCTTTCCAGGAACAGGCGCTGCTGGGGATCGGTCTGTTCAGCCTCTTTGGGAGAAATATTGAAAAACAGCGGATCAAAGCGATCTACCCCTGCCACGAACCCACCCCACTTGCCATAGGTGCGGTTGGGTTGTCGAGTTTCAGCAAAATAAGGCGTATGATCCCAGCGCGAAGTCGGAATTTCTTCAACACATGATCGCCCAGATAAGAGGTTCTGCCAGTAAGTATCAAGATCGGGAGATTGGGGATAGCGTCCATCCATGCCAATGATCCCGATCGCATAGCCTGATCCAGAATGCAGCGCTGGCGTGGGCAGGGGACGGCTCTCACGTTCCTCTCGTTTACCCTCCAATTCGGTGGGGATGATGGTTATTGTTGCGGCTACTGGGACATCGAGAGCGGGCAGAGACTCACTGGCATGATGGGTTGCAGTGGCATGACTGGCTAAATAAGTCGCAAGCACCGTAATATTGGGATACTCAAACAAGAGCGTCGGTCGCAGTCCTGTATGGCGCTTGCTCAATTCCGCCATCATCTCTTCAATCATTAAGGACTCGATCCCCAGGCTAAAGAACCCCTCTTGGCGAGAAATCGTCTCCGGTGCGGTCTTGAGCGTGCGTGCGACTAATGCCACCAAGTCCTGCTCAATGCGATCTCGGTCAGGAGTGGTGTGAGGCGGGACGATCTCGATAACAGAGTCTGACAACGGGGGTGCCGTTTTGATCGATGATTGGGTCAATGCGTCCTTAGCAGTACCTTTTCCGGTGACGACGATTTGATAGGGACAGGCACGGGTGAGGAGGTTCATAAGGGCAAACCGACCGGATGCCGCCGTCAACGGTTCCAGCCCCAAACTGCGAAACCGATCTGCCAAAGGAGCTGCTGCCCCCATGCCCCGCGCCTGCCACAGTCCCCAGTTGATCGCCAGGGAGCGCCCGGCAGCATGACGTGATCGATAGGCACAAAATGCGTCCAGCAAGGCATTGGCAACCCCATAATTTGCCTGTCCAGCGTTTCCAGTCAGCGCCGTGATTGAGGAAAACGCGACGAAGAATTCAACGGGGTGGTCGCGCAACCGTTCACTGAGGCGGACTGCTGCCATTAACTTAGGGGCAACGACGCGATCAAACGAATCGGCACTTTGGTTATGCAGCAGGCGATCATCCAGTTGACCTGCGGTGTGAATCACGCCCTGTAGGTGGATACCCATCTCACGCCAATGGACAAATAGGTGGTCTAAGGCGGCACTATCCGTCACGTCGGCTTGATGGTACTCTGAGATCGCGCCCAGGTCAGCAATCTCCGCCATTAAGCGCTCTGTGTGGGCATTGGCAGGGGAACGCCCGACCAGGATCAGGTGAACCGAAGTCTGCGCGGCGATCGCCCGCACCACCTCTGCTGCCAACGCCCCATTCCCGCCCGTCACCAGAATATGAGCACCTGTGGGAATGGTGAACGTTTCCCCTGTCCGTTCGGTCAGATCCCGCACCTGTTGGGTGTACCGGAGTCCGTCCCGGTAAGCCACGGCATCCTGGTCAAACGGAGCAGCTGCTTCAGCTAGAAGCACCCGACTGCGCTCCTCCACCGACAGGGCAGAGTCCAAGTCCACCGATTTGAAGCGGCATTGGGGTAGTTCGATCGCTACTGTCCGTCCGAGGGCTTCGATCCCGGCTGAAGCAAAGCCCAAGGCGTGATCCTGTAGCGTAACGATCTGGGCATCGACCGTAATCGCCACCAACCGCAGCGGGATGGCAGGGTACAACTTCGTCCATGCCTGGGTCAGCAGGAATACACCCCGCACTCCCTGAGCAACCTGATCGGCAACGGTAGCCTCAAGGGGTGACTGGGGATCGGCGGGACGTGTCACCCAATACACTGTGACCGATGTTGCAGTACTAGGGTAAGTCAATGCTGGGGCGATCGTCCTCAGCAGGCGATCGTAGTCTGCGGCAACCGTGACATCCATCTGGTACATGCCGCCGCCCAGCGCTTGGAAACTTTCACCCGCCAACACCAGACTGCATTCCGCTGATCGAGATCGCAGGGATTGAAACAGTGATAACCCAAGCGGCACCGATCCTGCCATGATCAACGCCAGCTCTGGAGCTGCCAAATTAGTACCAGCGATGAGTGGAGTCGGTTGCCAGTGGAGTTCAAAATAGGCAATCTCAGGAGCCATCAACGGTGCGATCGCCGATTCCAACCGATCCACCACTGCCACCCATGTCCCAGAACGATCAAGCGCGATCACCCGCATCTCACTCCCGGATGCTGAAAATTTACACTGTTGCCGTTCAATCCGCACCGTGACAGGCCCAGTTACCTCGCGAATATCCCGCATCATCAGGGTTCCCATCTTAGATGGGACTTCAAAGATAGACGGCTCTGTTGGTGCCCAAATCGAGCGCAGGCACACCGCCGCTTGGAGAATGCCATCCAGCAACGCCGTCTGATTATCGGTTGCGATCACACACTCGGAGATCGTATCATTGACCGCCAGTGATCGCATCACCTGAAGTGCGGTGCCGTACTGATAGCCTCGACTCCGCAACAGGGTATACAGCGAGGCGGGATCAAACTCACGTAGCCACGTCTGCGGCATCCAAGGGCGATCGTGATCGGTCTCTGTCAGTGCGGTAATCTGGGCACTCCCAACCGTTCGCCCGTTCACACTTAACTGCACCGTTGCCTCAGATAGATTCACCAAAGCAGACAATTCAATGGTTCCCGCCGCCTCATCCAAGGGAATGGATACCCCATGATGGATGGCAAAATCCGACAAGGTGTGCACGGCTTTCCCACTTATCTGTTGCACTGCATCCAGGGCAAAGCAGACCATACTCGCGGCAGGCAAAATCAACCGCCCATTCAGGTAATGTGCGGCAATCACCGGATCATCGGAGCGAAAGGTCTGCGACACCGAACGGGGTGCCAAAGCCGAGCGATCGCCCTCTGGCTGCAACCAGTACACCTGCCGATCAAAGGGATATAGGGGCAAGGAGAGTTTGGGGTAACGTTCCGGCAAACAGTCTTGCCAATCTACCTCATGCCCTGCCAGCCACCTCGACACCGCATCGGGTAATGTGGACGGGGTTGCGACCCAGGGCTGTGGTTCAGGACTGGGAACCCGTGTCTGCCTCCTGGTAATGGTGCCGCGCGATAATACGTCCCAGACGTCCCCTGGCTCAAGCACTCCTGCCGCAAACAGTTCCACAAGTTCGCAAAGTGATGCTGAACCACTGGGATAGCGATCAGTCAAATTCCACTTCCGGCACAGGCGGCTCAGACTGCTGCGGAGGGCAATAAACACGGGCAAGCGCTGCTCCTCATCCAGGGGCAGTCCTGCAAATAAAACATTAAGATCAAGACTAGCCGCTTGCAGTACGTCCCGCCATCCTTCGACAAAGCGAGTAAACGTTATTTGCCGACTCCACAGAATCTTGGCGGAGTGCAACACGCTGTCAAAATCAGCCTGGGGCAGTACAATACCCGCAACTAACCGCTGGATGGATTCTGGCTGGACGGACTTTAGCGCGATCGCGGCGGCTGCCAGACGGGGATTCTCTGGCACACTGGCATGGGGGCGCTGGAACTGTGCCAGGGCGAGTTTGACTTCAGCCCAACTTACCGCCGTGAATCCAAAGCGCCAAGGAAAGCTCTCTTTAGACAACGCCAAATTGGCACAAACAGCCTCAAGCTCACAGTCATCGGCAAGGCGATCCACGGCTTCTTGCCAGTGCGTGACCAATTGCTCCAGACTGCTGACAGATTTAGCCGACAACAAAAACGGCAATACGGCTGAAGATTGTCTGGGGGTCTGGGATGCAGGCGCAGCCTCGGATGCTGGCGGGGCTTCCAAGATAACGTGGGCGTTACTACCGCCAAATCCAAAGGAACTTATTCCAGCCCGCAACGGCAACCCCTCTGCCGCCGGAGTCCAGGGTTCCAGTGCCAACGCGGGTACAAAGGGCGACGAATCAAAATTGATCAGGGGATTGGGCGTGGTCAGATTCAGACTGGGCGGAATCGCTTTTGCTTGCAGCAGCAGCAGCACCTTCACCATGCCCGCCACACCCGCCGCTGCTTCCAGATGACCGATATTAGTCTTCACCGACCCCACTTTGCAGTATCCTGACCGATCTGAGTGCGATGCAAAGACGCGTGTAAGTGCTTCCATTTCGATCGGATCACCCAGGGAAGTCCCTGTTCCGTGCGCTTCGAGGTAGGTGACAGTTGCCGGGTCAACCGCCGCATTTTGATAAGCAGACATCAACAAAGCCGTCTGTCTATCTACACTGGGAGCCGTGAGCGATTCCCCGACGGCAGAATGATTGACCGCCGATCCTTTAAGAACACCCAGGATGCGGTTGTTTTCAGCCAGTGCTTGCTCTAAGGGTTGCAACAGCAGTACCCCACACCCTTCCCCCGGTACATAGCCATCGGCGCTCCCATCAAATGTGCGGCATTGCCCCGTGGGACTGAGCATCCGTGCCCGGGAAAAAGAGAGGTGTTTCCACGGTTTGTGGTTCAGGCTCACGCCCCCAGCAAAGGCGATGTCACAATCCCCAGCCAGCAGGGCTTGCCGTGCCAGATGAATGGCGACGAGTGACGACGAGCAGGCGGTGTCAAGGGTGATGCTGGGGCCACTCAGTCTAAAGGCATGAGAAATCCGATTAGAAAGGATGCAACTGTATCCCCCAAGACAGGCAAAGCCATCGACTTCAATGCCTGGTGCAGTGGCTGTTTGCAGATAGTCCAGCGTCATGGCACCCATGTAAACCCCGGTGCGCTGTTGCTGGAGGCGGACGGGTGCAACTCCAGAGTGTTCGATGCAATGCCATGCCACTTCGAGTAATAACCGCTGTTGGGGATCCATACTCAGGGCCTCGCGGGGAGAAATCGAAAAGAACCTCGCATCGAACTCCGCCAGTCCATTAATGAAACCACCCCATTTGCTTGCCGTTTGGTCAACGTAGATCTCATGATCCCAGCGATCACGAGGAATTTCAGTAATTGAGTTCACCCCAGCGGCGAGATTGACCCAAAATTCATCAGCACTGGTAGCTCCGGGGAAGCGGCAGGCAAGACCGATGATAGCGATGTCTTTTGTCATGCGTCTTAATCTCTCCCTACTGGAATGGATCGAACTCAATTTCGGTATGAAGCGGCAAAACTATTGAAATAATAGTGGCTTCAGAGACCCAAGACAGGGCTTTGTACTGACTAAAGTTACGGAACACTGATTGATACTGATCGCAAGCAGTGTGTTCAAGAGTGGCGATCGCCAACACCGAGGCGGGGGTCATCAGCCCACAACGCAGGGCTTTGGACAGCGCTTCCTTGACCGTCCACAACACCAGCAACCGTTCCGCACTCGGTCTTTCGGGGTGATCCAAAAATTGGACTTCTTCTGCTGGAACCGCATTGAGCAACGTCTCATACACAGTCGGATCAACCGTTTCAATATCAATTCCCATCGGATGGCCCGCCTCAAACGCGATCGCGATCGCCTGCCGCGAATTATGAGAAATGCTGATGTCGTACCCCATTGCACATGGGCGAGTCACGATGGGCTGACCAAAAACACCAAAGGTGATCGCAATGGCACGGTAATCCTCCTCTCCAACCAAAGCCGCCAGCGCCTTTTTCGACACAAACCGCCCCAACAGAAACGAAGTTTGTCGCCGCAAAACTGGCAACCCTTCAAAGTAAGCCAATTCCGCATCGGACAAAATTTGGGTTCGCCGTGCTACTACCGCCGGATAGTCAGCAACAGAAACCGTGCTAAAACAACACGGAATCGACCGCTCCGACCGTCGCAGAGTCACATTCACTACGCCCTGTGCTGGAGGAGTTAGAAAGTACGCCATGCCGCCGCCTTCACCAACGCATTGTGTAATCCCCGCTCATTCAGTCCAAATCGATCCACCACGGGTAAAGCCTGCGATCGCGACAACCCATTAATCGAAAGCTTCGCAAACGCCGCCAGTGTGCCGCTCGGCCCGACATCAATATATAACCTGGGTTCACCGACCTCCAAGTGTTGCAACGCTGTTTCAAACAAGACAGGCTGACGCATAGAATCCCAGAATCGGCGAGGTCTGCTCAAGTCCGCCTCCACTATCCCAGGCGCAACGCAGGAATAGGTTGAGAAACGACCTTGGGCAGTCAGGGAAAGCGCATCGATTTCTTGTAAGACGGAAGACCTTGCTGTATCAATAGAGGACGAATGAAACGCCTGCATCACTGGCAATCGCTGAAACAGAATGCCACTGACTCGCAACTGATTTTGCAACTGATCCAAAACATCTGCTGACCCACTCACCACAAAGCTCTTGCTGCAATTCACACTGGCAAGAGACGTATGGCAAAACCAGTTAGGGTAGCGATCCCACAACTTACAAGAATCCAAAACCGCCAGCATCCCGCCCCCAGATGACTGTTGTTCCAGGGCAAACGAGGCTCGAATTAACCGGATGAACAGATCGAACCGATCCACATTCCCGTTGTAGGCCGATGCCGTTAACTCACCCAAGCTATACCCGAGCAGATCATCGGGTATAACACCAGCCGCTTCCAGGGTGGCTGCAACGGCATAGTTGAACATATACAAGGCCGGATTGGTATACCGCGTCTGGACAAAGACTTCAGAATCAGGATGATTCGCAGAACAAATCTGATTCGCCAGATGCACCCCTAGAAATGAAAAGGCCACGTCGGAAAACTCATCCATGTATCGTCGGAAAACCGGATTGCGATCATAAAGCTCTTGCCCCATCCCCGCATACTGCGATCCCTGCCCAGAGAACATAAATACAATTCGTGCCTTCATTGTGCAGATACCCCCTGCACTAAGTCTGGAGCGATCCGATACAGTAATCGCGTCAGTGTCGTGCCGGGACCAACTTCATGAAAATCACACGCGCCCTGATCGATCAGATAGTTTATGCTATCCAGCCAGCGCACAGGGTGGGAAATTTGGCTTGTAAGCGTTGTGATTAAATCGGTCGAGGTGTAAGGCCGCGCCAAAAGATTCGAGATCACAGGAAACCGGGGTGGATTGAAGGACAGCGTGCGGATGAATGCACCAAACTCATTGCCTGCTTCACGCATATACTTCGAATGAAACGCCCCGCTCACACTTAAGATCACATATCTCAAATTAGGTACTTCTGCAAAGACCGCCGCCACATCTTCGATATCCCTCTTGGGTCCAGAAATAACTACCTGATCCGAGGAATTGTAGTTGGCAATGTCGAGCGTATCAAAGGCGAAATCATCCAGAATTTTGCGAACACAGTATGCATCACATCCGATCACCGCTGCCATGCCGCCGCCACTCTGACGACCCATCAACTCGCCCCGTTTTTTGACGAGCTTTAGTCCCGTCGCAAAATCAAAAACGCCCGCCGCGAACAACGCATTATACTCACCTAGAGAATGCCCACAGACCGCATCGGGAAGACGACCACTCTCACCAAATTGATCCTGCCAATACAGTGCATTAACGACAAACAGAGCCACTTGGGTGAATTGGGTTTTGATCAGATCATCCCCCGGATCATCAAGGCAAAGTTTTTCAACTGAGAATCCAAGAATGTCGTTCGCCTGCTGAAGCAGGTGTCGGTATCGCGGGAACAATTCGCGACCCATGCCACGAAACTGAGAACCTTGACCTGGAAACAGGGCAACAGCCCGAATCATAATATTCCCCTTATAAATCAGTTGGTTAGAAGATTCCCTAGTTGGAAGCAGAACCAATCCCATCCGCAACACTGTTGTGTAAGGGAAGATTCTCCACCATCAAGTCAAAGAAATGGGCGATTGACTCGCGGGATATCGACGCTTCGCAGAATCCAACAGCGAACGTCACTGTATCTTCAAAGGTAGAAGCCGTAACCATGAAAGCGGGTGCATAGGTGATCGGCCCTACACCATAGGAATGCAGCAGGGTGTGACCTGGAATCTCCACCTTGGCTGTGCCGCCATCTGAAAACAGCGGCACACTAACACCAGACGCAGCCGCTTCTGCAAAAACGCGATCAAGCAATTTTTTGACGGCAAAGAAGGGGGCAAGAAACAACACTTCAAGCGACAGGGCTTGAAACACACCAGGGATGCTTTTTTTCTGCTCAAGCATGGTTGACTTCAATTGAGCCAAGGTTTGCTCAAAAGTGTCATCTGCCTGAAAGACAACCTCCAACAGCAAGGGGACTGAGAGATTACAAGCTCCCGGAGTTCGTTCCTTTCGCAAATAATGCCGCAGGTCAAGCGTATTCATCAGGGGCAGCGAGGTGTCTGATGCCACCCCAGCAAGACAGCGCAACGCTCGCGCAAATCCCGCTAACATCACCAGATTCAGGGAAGCACGGTTCTCGCGTGCATACCGGGATAACGATAAGAACTTTTCCCCATCTAGGGTTCGGGTTGCATACGCCATGCCCTCATTACTTTGGCGATCGCATGGAATCAGCCACTGTCCCTTAGCAACGAAATCTTTTTTGCCTTTTTGAAATAGCCGGATTTTTTGTTTAAACGGCAGCCTAAAAAACACTTGCCAACCGCTGCGCTCTAGAACAGCTTGAGCCGGACGATAATCAGGATCTTCTCGCAGTTTTGCGTATGTCTCTGCTAACTTGTAAACCAGATAACGCAGACCACCCAAATCGGACACGACGTGGGAGAGCTTGACGCATAATGTATCTCTCGCCCCAGTGGCAGGGTAGGAACGAAAGATTCTAATTTGAATAAGGCTATCAGTCCTTGGATCCAGGGGAGCCGACATAAAGTTGCCCATCTCCTGATCAAGATTGATGACATGAAGCAACTGAAATTGCTGCTCATGATCAGACCCAACTTCTTTCCATCGGGGAAACAGTGAGCTATCAATCCACTGGCATCTCAAAATCGGTTCTGACTCAAGCATCCGGTCTATGCTTTCAGCAAATACCCTTTCATTAAGACAGTCTTTGATTGAAAGGACACATTGAATCACGGCGTTGCATGTACCGAGATTAATGAAGTGCATCCGATCTTGAGCAACCGCAGGAAACGATGAAGACAAAGACACAGATATTGGCTCACTTCTATATAAGTAGCTAGGTGTAATTAAACTGAAGATAATTTTCGGGGATAGAGGGGTATTCACTCCCTGCCTAGGGGCAACGCCCTCAGTCCCCTTTCTTAAATTAATTAGGTAAACTTATTGCTTACTGATGTATTGATTGCTGATGGCAATCACAGCCTATTTGGTCTCCAATGCACTTCCACCTTTGATGATCGCAAGGGAAATATTCTTCCCAAGCTCCTTGAACCAATCTGAGCCAGCTTGTTCGTTCAATACCTTAAATTCATTTGCCGCTTCGATCTGGGAATCAACAATCTTTTCAAGGACGGTCTTAGCATTGGTCTGAGCCGTTTCCAAACTTGGAGGCGCAGGAGCGGGTGTCGCTTTTTTCTTGTAAATCACGACTGCCATCGGTTCGCCTATAGAGTTGGTTTCAAACGTGATAATCCGCTTAATTTCTTTACCGACTTGCATAGGTGTACGCATAAGTCATGTATGTAGCTTAACTTCAACATCATATTAACCTGAATCGTACCGTTTCGATGTTAAAAATTTTTAAAAAAGAAACTGTCAGAAGTCTTTAAGGATAACAAACAGTGTAAGCGCATCTTGTGACGGCGGTTGCGATGAATTCTGCGAATTCCGCTGCAACTGTTCCTCTAGGTCTTGTTGCCTCTTTTCTAAAGCTGCAATCCGCTCCAGTAATCGCCCGACGCATCACTTGACGCTCTCTGGGGTCTTTTCCTAGTCAGAATCAGGAATCTCAGCCAGAACATTGAGCTTGACCGATTGGTTTTCCATACGCTTGAGGCTATCAAATTTTCCTTGAGCTGCCTAGCTCTTACCCTTACCCTCTGTACAGATGCGTGGAGGTCGCACCCGTTAAGTATTATATGATTGCCATCCTGCCCGTGCGACCCAACAAACCGCGTGACAAAGTCAAAGTCGAAAAGGCGGTGCAGGAAGTGGAACGGCAGATCCTCGCCCCGTTACGCCACTCTGTGGGAGATGTTATTCTTGACCTAGCTGAGTTTTCGGTCTCCAATCCCTAAAATTCTCGGTTGAGTCGAGCCAACAGGAGAAATGTAGGGTACGATTTCAGCTAAAGCCGGATCTGATCTACTTTAAAGGTTAGCTTATGGTTAAGCAACGGTTTCTCCGCCTGGATGGGTTTAGCAAAGCAGAACGGATTCAGATGACGGATCGAGTCAGTAAAGCCATTTCTCAAGCAGGGGCTTGGATTACTGATTTTCATCTGTACTCGAACATTTTAATTTGTATCAATTTTGAGGTGCCGGATGCCAACGTGGACAAACTTGCCGTGAATCTTCAAGAGACGGGTTTGAACTTGAGCAAAGAGAGCTTGGATCAAATGATGTGTGCTGATCACTCAACGCTGCAAAAGCCAGAGCAAGAGCTAATGGGGACGTTACAAATTACATTCATTCACGATGAGCCTGATTTAATCCGAGAAGTGCCCGCTGTTCCGGGATAAGATTTGGTTGTATTGTTACTAATGGCAAAAAGTACAATAATCTTTGATGTGAATGATCGTTGTTTAAGATGAAGAAGCGGTTTCCGACGGCTGGTTTAGGGGGCCCTCAAAAAATCTAGCAACATCAGGAATGATCTGACTCATAATTTTTACGGAGGATATAGTTAATGCAAGATACGACTAAGAGTGCCCAGATTCTGCCATCTCCCATCATTATTGAGATGGAGCCGCAAACTGATGAGTCCGTCGAGGAACTTTTAAATGAAGGTAAAGGTCTGATTTGTGACAATGTGTATGTAGCTATTGAACAAATGAAGATACACGGAACTATTGCAGGGGAGGTAGTTCCGGTTTTCATCATCTTATAGAACGGCTTGTCAACTTAACCAGGTACGTTCAAAATTAAGCACAATCATTCCTGCATCGTCAGATACGCTTAGATCACTCAGCAGAATTCAACCCAGCGATTTCTCACCAAGCTTCCATGCGTTGGTGCATCTGTTGTTGGTAGCGTCTAGCTGTGAGCTGATGTTGTCTTAGGTGGAAATGGTCTCGAAGCGATCCAAAGGCGGAAAGAAACCATTGCGCTTGCCCTGGGATTTGAATCGTCGTATGTGTCGCTCTCGCACGCGTGTCGGTTGATGAGAGTTCTTAGCTCGGCTGTTCAATCCCTTGTGCTGTAGATGCTCGACGCTCTTCAGCACTGACAATGCCAAGCAGCTAGAGCCATGATTATTTTGCCGTCAGTAACCTAGCAAATGTACTTTCAACTTCGCAATGATCGATGCTTCAACAGGACTTAATTCCGATCCCTCTTGACTTACCGCCTGAGAAACGCCCCCTTCAGATTCACGAAATCTCACTTGACAGGAACCGAACGTTCTTCATTGTAAGTGGATTCTGTAAACTGTTTGGCAAATATTTCTTCAAACGCCTCTTCGGATCGGGCAACCTAACAGCAGATTTTGCACGGGAGCTGCGCCATCTGATCGAAAGGGCAGGTGGGTTGATGGTCAAGGCAGGTCAGCTTTTCGCCCTTCGTTTGGACTTGTTTCCGCCGGAGGTCTGCACAGAACTCACTAAACTGCAAGATCGCTCACAGGGATTCTCCTTTGAGTACGTCAAACAGGTGATCGAAGAAGAACTGGGAAGTCCCCTCGGAGAAGTCTTTGTAGAGTTTGAAGAGGAACCGTTTGCGGCAGCATCTGTTTCGCAGGTACACCGCGCCCGGATCGCCACGATCAAGGGGATGGTTGTTGTCAAGGTGCAACGTCCGGATGCGGCCAAGAACTTTGGTCAGGATCTCCAGTTGATTCAATTTATCCTGTCTATATTGAAAAACTCTGGGTTTCAGAACTATTTGGATTGGAATGGCATCAGCGCCGAGATCAGACAGATAGTGCAAGAGGAGATGGATTATCGCTATGAAGCGGCGAATCTTGAACACATGAACCAGACGCTGCGTAAGCATAACATCTATGTGCCGACGTTAATCCCTAGCCACAGCCGCAAGCGGGTGCTGACGACCGAGTATGTGCCAGGGATTTTGATGTCGGACTATATTCGTGCAGCCAAGACGAACCCAGAGCGCCTCGAAACTATTCTCCGGATCAATAATATTGATCCGGTACTGGTTGGTCAACGCTTATTTGAGAGCTTTTTCCGGCAGATGTTGGAAGATAATTTATTTCATGGCGATTTGCATCCAGGGAATATCATGCTATTGCGTGACAGCCGTATTTGCCTGATTGATTTGGGAGCCGTTGGGAGCCTAGATGCTCATTTCCTGCGCTATTATAAGCGAAGTCTGTTTGCGCTCGCCGAGAAAGACTACGACAGGGCACTCGATTACAGTTTGATGCTGTGCGATTCATTGCCGTCGGAAAATATTGAGGGGATCAAAGCGCAGTTGATCCAGTGTTACCGGCAATGGGATGGGAAAATGAACATCCGGAGCCTTTCTTATCACGAAAAGTCGATTGGAGCGATCGGGGTAGCCGCAGGAACCGTGATGCGGAAGAACCGTGTCTCGTCCAGTTGGCAACTGTTGCGTGTGTTCCGAACCTGGGGATCAATGGATGCGTCGCTGAATTATCTGATCCCCAATGCGGACTATATGGGCCTGATCGGCGGTTACTTTCATGGTGCGATGGAACGAATGCAGAACCAGTTGAAGCAGACAGATGTTGGCGAGATCATGATACGTTTGGTTGATGGGCTGTCTGAGATCTCTGATCTGACGATGATGTCGATGCGTGAGAAAGCTGTCCGGCGGCATATCGAACCGAAGAAAGACTTTTTAGTAACACTGGCTGGCGAAGTCAGGAAGATTGTGTGGTGTGGCATCATTCTGGGAGTTTGGGTGTTTTTGCACCAACATGTCGCGTTCATGGTCAGTTGGTTGCCGATTAATCAGTATTCTGCTTGGGCAAACAATGCATCAAAGCTTGCAGTTGAGGTCTGGGTGGGGCTATTTCTGCTTTTGTTTTACCTTCTATCTCGTCTCGAACGGCGTTGATACGAGTATCACGATTGGTGTTTTGAGAATTGGCTCAAAGGGGGGTGTTGTTGATCCTGTGCAGTATGTGGATGAGAGGTTTAAGCCCCTTTGTTTAGCTCCGCTCAGTATGACAATTTAAGCATTTATGCAAGAAGTCTATTGATGAAATGACAGAGATTCAAGCTACTGAGCGCTTAGAAAAAGACTTCTTTCCAGTAAAAAACAAACAGAAAGGCGATCGCTGGATTATGGATTGCAATGGAAAAGCGATGCCTGCGGCGGGCTGCACCAACTCACTTTGGTTCGTTACAAAGGCGATCGCACTATTTCATCTACAACCAAAAACAAGTGAGCGCACTTTGCATAGTCACAAAGGCGATCGCAGTATTTCATCCAGAACCAAAAACAAGCGATGCCTGCGGTAGGCTGCGCCAACGTACTTTGGATAGTCACAAGGGCGATCACTCCATCTCATCCACAACCAAAAGCGATCGCCTTCCATAACTTCCCACAGCTAGATATTGTGAAATGGTTGCAACAGTTGCATAGTTATGGATTATTGTCTGGTTCTTTTCGCATCGTGTTCTATCCAATTGAAAACTGCTGTAAAATATATTAACTAATGTAAATGTAAAAAATATTGAAATTATTTCCTAATGTTCGTGTACTGTCTCGTAGAGAGAACTTTAGCCCTACTTTGGGGGCTGAAGCCCTCACTACAAACCTTTAATTATTTACTCTGACTTACTTACTTCATTGAAAACAGCTACAAATTTTAAATTTAGTCCAAAATTATCAAAACAGAATAAAAGCATCAGTCGTCAGAATTCATGCTGAATTCTGACGACTGATGGATAAATAAACGGCGTTTTTCCACCCCCACTAAATCAAAGATTTAGTGGTCTTCAAGATGCTCGTGGACTTAAAAACGGGGGTTAGGGGATCTTTTGTACGTCAGTTCAAAACTTTCTACCTTCCCACACCTACATATTGGAATCCAGCGCGTACCAGTGTTTCTGGGTCGAGAAAGTTACGACCATCAATGATAACGGGGTGAGCCATCAATTTTGCCATCTTCACATAATCCAGAGTGCTGAACTGCTGCCATTCGGTAACAAGTACTAATGCATCGCAGCCGTCAGCTAGTCTTTCGGCATCGGTTTCGACTAGCACACCAGAAAGCCCATGACGTAGACCTGTTTGGGAAACTATAGGGTCGTAGGCTTTGACTTTAGCTCCTAGTCGGTTTAGCTGCTCAATTAGGTTGAGTGCTGGGGCGTCGCGCAAGTCGTCGGTATCTGGCTTGAAGGTCAGTCCGAGTAGTCCGACTGTTTTGCCTTTGAGAATTTTCAGAACTTGTTGGAGTTTCTCCAAAGCAATCAACCGCTGACGTTCGTTGACACTGACGGCAGCTTTGAGTAATTGGGCTTCATAACCATAGTCATCAGCAGTGTGAATCAGGGCGGCGACATCTTTGGGAAAGCAAGAACCACCCCAACCAATACCGGCTTGTAAAAACTTGTTACCAATGCGGGAGTCTAAACCAATACCTTTGGCTACTTGGGTGATATCAGCACCGACGCGATCGCAAATATTAGCAACTTCGTTAATAAAACTAATCTTAGTGGCTAAAAAGGCATTAGCAGCATATTTGATCATCTCCGCCGAACTTAAATCTGTTGCCAGAATTGGCACAGGGGGTAAAGATTGATCAGCAGCGTACTTGCGTTCCACAATTGGAGCATACAATTGTTGCATTAAGGCTACTGCCCTTTGACTATTACCTCCTAGTACAATGCGATCAGGGTTGAAGGTGTCGTGAACTGCCGAACCTTCGCGCAAAAACTCTGGATTGCTGATCACATCAAACTGGGCTGCAACCTCAGGTAATTTCTGATCACTCGGCACTCCACCTGCGGGTATCAGTGTTTTCTGCCGCTCTGCAATACCATCTAAAACAAGCATCCGCACCCAGTCACCTGAGCCAATGGGTACTGTAGATTTATTCACTATGACTTTATAACCACCGTTGAGATTTTCTCCAATCCCACGGGCTACAGCTTCAACATAACGAGTATCACTTTCACCAGTGGGTAAAGGTGGTGTTCCCACAGCAATAAACAGAATTTCTCCGTGGGCAACTCCAGCAGCGAGATCACTAGTAAAATGAATCTTCTCTGTTTGAATGGCAGACTGGATAATTTCTGAGAGTCCCGGCTCAAAAATTGGGGACTGCCCAGACTTCATTAACTTAACTTTTTCTTCGTTGTTGTCTACGCAAATTACATCATGCCCAATATGAGCCAAGCAAGCACCTGTAACTAAACCAACGTAACCAGTACCAATCACGCAAACACGCATTTTTTAATTCCTCACTTTTTTCGGGTTAGTCTTCAAAAAGAAGTTCTCAATATAACACTTACACACGGATAGTAAACTCAGCCACTAAGCATATTAGTTATCGAGGGTGAGCCTGGATGAAAATTCAGAGCGATGCTAGGCGCCACTCAGGTGGTTGAATTATTGACATCGCTTTGAATGCGATCGCGAAAATCTTCTATTGTCAGTTTTAACCCCTCTTGTAGAGGAATGGTTGGTTCCCAATTTAACCAAGTTTTTGCCTTTGTGATATCAGGCTGGCGACGCCGGGGATCGTCCGAAGGTAGTGGCTCGAACTTAATCTGTGCGTCCGGGTTGATCATGTTTTGCACAGCTTGTGCCAATTGTAAAATCGTGTATTCACCAGGATTGCCCAGGTTTACTGGGCCAATGTAGTCGCCATTCATTAGGCGGATGAATCCTTCTACCAAATCGGAAACGTAGCAGAAACTACGAGTTTGCGAGCCATCACCATACACGGTTAAAGGATTACCCCGCAAGGCTTGAACTATAAAGTTGCTCACCACCCGACCATCGTTTTCTAACATTCTCGGGCCGTAGGTGTTGAAGATCCGAGCAACTCGAATATCAACTTTATTTTGCCTATAGTAATCAAATGCTAAAGTCTCAGCAATTCTTTTGCCTTCGTCGTAGCATGAACGTATCCCAATAGGATTGACGCTACCCCTATACTCTTCGGGTTGGGGATGAACTTCTGGATCACCGTATACTTCGCTAGTTGAAGCTAAGAAAAACCTAGCTTTCACACGTTTAGCCAGCCCCAGCATATTAAGCGTTCCCATCACGTTGGTTTTAACGGTTTTAACTGGATTGTATTGGTAATGTACCGGAGAAGCAGGACAAGCTAAATGATAAATTTGATCCACTTCTAACCGAATTGGTTCGGTAATATCATGACGGATCAGTTCAAAGTACGGATGACCTAACCATTTAAGGATGTTGCGTTTGTGACCAGTGTAAAAATTATCCAAGCATATTAATTCATGCCCAGCAGTCATTAGTCGGTCGATGAGATGGGAACCAATAAACCCAGCACCGCCCGTCACTAAAATTCTCATATGTTTCCCAGTTACTTACAAATATTTTCAGTAGCTATTGCACTTACTTTTAGATTACCCAGCTTGGGGACAAAAATACAAAACGAGAAAAAGAACAAGGCTCAATCAAAAAGTGTTATTGAAAAAAAGGCAAAGGAGCTCTTAGCAGGGAGCAAGAGGGATAGAAAAGAATTGGGATTCAACCCCACCTGTTGCGCTAGCTTCCCGCTCTTTACGAGAACCACTTAATGGAAGTGGGGGACTCAAACCTATGTTCTGCTCCACAGCAGGAGTCAAGGGTCATTTCCCCAAGCTTTGAACCCCTATCCAAGAGCCTCTTCCTTGAACTAACTTATTTTTTCTCTGATTGTAGTTTTGTAGTATTTTTATTTACTTCCTTAATAATTTCACTAGCAAAATAACAAACATTGTTTGAAAATTGTCAGTCTTTTAGCTAAAGTTCATCAAATCTTCAATAATATAAAGTGTTTTTACGGTTATTACTTACTGTTCTAATTGTTGAATACAAAGATGCAGAGAGAAGGTTGACACTTATGCAAGTTTAAGACCTTACCATTACCCAAATTTTTGTAATAGTCAAGTTGTGGCGTTTGCCAACATCCCACCCTCAACTTAAGTGCAGAGCCTGATATCATTTCACAAAATTCCTCTACAAAACCTTGGTAGGGGGGTAAAGTTATACATCTCTACAGCCGATTCATTTGTTGCAAAGACTTTTTGTGAATGCGATGCTTCCGGTGGTCACTGAGCCTGCCGTACCCTTACTCTTAAAGCTTGCTAGCAAGAGCGTCTGTCTGTGACACGCTGCGCGAACGTAGAGAAAGGAGTGCGGGCTACGACGTCAACCCAGCCCAATTCATGTGAATGGACTGAATTCTGCCTTATATCATACAGCAGATGTAATGCTGGTAACCGTGTTAGACATAACTACATTTGTGGTTTGAGTGCGTTGCGGTTCTCCAAGCATGACAATGGAGCAGGTGAGTTGTCTGGCTAACTGAGTTGTGACATCGCTAATGGCTAACCCTCCAGGACTGGTTCGATTACGTATAAAAGGTAAAACTACTAAATCATATAATCGTGCTGCCTGCAAAATAGCTTGGGCAACATTTTCATGAGCGATAATTTGAATTTCTGGGGTATTGGCCAAAGCTAATTTTGATACCAATAGGGAAAGATGCGATCGCCTCCAAGCAATTTTACTGGAACTAGTGCGGCGATCGCACACATTCAGCACAGTAATATGACTCTGATTTGCCTCTGCCAGCATCTGAGCAAATTGCACAGGCTGTAATGTAGGTGCCGTTAAATTTTCTACTGGTACCAAGATGCGCTGAATTTTTTTTGGTGATTCTACTAGACGTGTCACCGCTACTGGACAATGGGATGCCCAAAGCACACCATCAATCACATTCCCAAATAAACGCGCTCGCAAACCAGTCCGTTTACCCCAACCCATAACAATTAAATTAGCCTTTTGTTCGCGAGCAGCTCTGCTAATTCCTTGAGCAAAGGCATCATCAATTCGCAGCACTGGTTCTGCGGCCACGCCTAATACTCGACTTTGTGCCGTGGCTTTGGTCAATAACCACTCACTCCGTTGTAAAGAAGCTTCTAACTGCGGTGCATCCATCTGAGCAGTAGCAGTAGCTATAGCCAGCGGTATAATTTTGCCCTGAGACTGACGCGCTAATAACGCCGCCATTTCAATCAAATACTGCTCGGTCTGAGGATTATACACAGGTACGACTATACTAAAAGCACTGTCTATCTCTGGTGCGTTCTGGTCAGGTAGGGGTGGTGCTGGATCTTCGGCTGGTGAGGAAGTCAAACCAACAGCTATTCGACTGGTGATCAACGGCCCCAAGGTTGATGTGACAAGCATTAAGACAATGACGCTATGTAATACTTCTAGTGGCAGCAACTCAGCCCGATATCCAACTAACGTTGCTGCTAACGTTGTACCAACCTGGGGAAGTGACAGCGACCACATGGTTAGCATTTCTTGCCAATTATAGCGGTAAACCAGTTTTGTCAACAAAGCTGCAATCAATTTACTGACAATCAAACCGACTATCATCAACAGCGTTAACTTGAGCGTGTTCAGGTTGTTCACAAAGGCAGGTAAATTGATCAATAAGCCAAGGTCAACAAAGAAAATGGGAATGAACAGCACACTACCAATAAATAGCACCTTTTCTTTGACTGGACCTTCACCCACAGCTTCATTCACCGCTAAACCCGCTAAAAAAGCGCCAATAATTTTTTCTACTCCCATCAATTGAGCGCCCACAGCCGCCAGAAACACAGAAAGCAACACAAACAAAAACTTGTTTCCTTCGTCGTCTCCAGACCGCTTGAAAAATTCTTTGCCTGCCCAATCAAAGCCTGTGACAACAGCAACAGAGTAAATAGTTAACCAACCCAACAAGGTGAGTAGTTTAGCAAAGCTGAATGCTCCAGCATGAGTGACGGCTATACAAACGGCTAAGATCAGCACTGTGCCAATATCTGTAAAAATCTTAGCTCCAATAGTGACAGTAACAGCTTCATTGTTTACCACTCCCAAACGGCTGATTATGGGATATGCCAAAAGGGTATAGGAAGCGAATAAAGAGCTAATTAATATTGAAGTATTCCAGCCAGAGCCTAAAATTAGCCCTACTAAGGTTCCCATCACCACGGGTACACTGAAAGTCAGGCTAGCAAACCCAAATGCACGACTTTTCTGGCGGCGGAACTGTTCTAGATCAACTTCTAGCCCGACGACAAACAGCAAGTAAATTAACCCAATGTCTGATAGCAGGTTTATCAGCGGCGAGTCAGACTGAAATAGATTCCAGCCTGAAGGCCCAAGTACTAGCCCTGAGAAAACCAAACCCACTAATCCTGGTAATCTTAGCCGCTCAAACATTATGGGTATAACTAAGATGACGACCAGCAAAATAGCAAAGGCAACAATTGGTTCCTTGCCAAGAACTTGGGAAGTTGGTTCCAGAGCAAGAACTTGTGAGATGAGTTCCATAGGTAGGAATTGAAGGGGCTATGGTAAAACTGCGATTACCTTGGGGACGATCGCCTGATCGATATAAATAAATAGAGAAGCCACCTGACGAAAAATCAAAAATATTAACTTACACTAACTAGCAGGTTGTCGGAGAACTAACTATCTACGGGTGGATTTGACTCAAAATGAACCGCAAGCGATCGTAGTCGTCTTTAAGTAGCACACTCAGGCTACGTCCAGCTTTAATTAGCCATTCTCGGTCAGCTTTGCGTAACTGGTATACATCTCGAATGGCAGCTGCGGCTAAAGACTCTATTGGCGCACCGTTAATACAAAGCAGTGTCCGCAAAAAATCTAGTTCTTCAGTAAATTTAATGATCGCTTCTGGTTCACACCGATAAACAGCTTGATGAATTTGCGGGGGACGGGGTGGTAGATACTGATATATTCTTTGGTTATAACCTCGATTCTGGGAAGACTGCTCAAATCCCACGATCGCAGCCCGGAATTCAGTTCTGAGCATGGCAAATATCTGGGGTTGTTCCTCACGTAAGTCTTGCAATGACAACCCCAAAGCTCTAGCTCTATGTACGGAATCTATGGGCATAGTTGTGGCATAATATACCACAGCATAAATTTGATTACCAGATTCTTCATCTAAAGAACAGACCCAACTACCAAAAGGTGGCATGGAGGGAAAGCTCAAATCTTCTGGTTCCAAACACTGAGCCAAAAATTCGGTACTTGTAGTCTCAATCACCTCCGCAATGTGGTTGGGATGGCGATCGCCAGTAGCAAACTGTGGTAGGGGGAGGCGCATGGGAGTGCTGAGTTAGGAGTTGAGAGTTAGGAGTTAAGAGTTAGGAGTGATAAGTTGAAGAATCATAACTCCTAACTCCTAACTCCTAGCTAATCTCACTCCTAACTAATCTATTTGGCTTTTTTACGTCCAGCTGTGATCTCTACGAGTTCCAATTCGCTCAGGCGGAAGGTAACTAATTTATCCCAGTTACCACCTTCAAATAATACGGCTACTTTGCCATCACTCACCCGTTGCACGAGTCCTTCGTAGCGATAATAGGTATCTGCGGGATTCTTGACGCGAACAGTTGCTCCAGGCAGGATCATGTTTTTAGCCTCGCTTGTTTCCTTTTAATAGCTTAATACTTGTCATTAGTCATTAGTCCTTAGTTCTTACAAATGACTAATGACGAATCAATAATACTTCTGTCTTTGGCGAAAATTTGCTACTGATTCTACTATTCCCAAGGAAATGAAGTTAGTCAGCATAGCAGAACGCCCATAACTCATCCAAGGTAGGGGAATTCCTGCCACAGGCGCTAAACCTACAGTCATGCCAACGTTCACAATCACCTGAAATATGATCATGGACAAAACGCCAATAGCCAACAAGGAACCAAAGTTATCTTTGGCGGTTTGGGCAACATGCAGTAGACGGAAGCAAATTAAGCAGAAAACAAACAGCATTACTAAACAACCAACAAAACCGAATTCTTCCCCCACTGCGGAGAAAATAAAGTCTGTATGCTGCTCAGGTACGAAATTTAGTTGCGTCATTGGGCCCTTGAACAGACCCCATCCCCAAATTTTACCAGCACCAATGGCAATGCGAGATTGGATTAGGTGATATCCAGCACCGAGTGGATAGTGATCGGGGTTTATAAATACAGTTAGCCGATCTTTTTGATACGGCTTCAAAATATGGTTCCAGGCGAAGACTCCTAATTCGCCACCCAATATATTGAGACTGCACGCACTGATAGCACCGAAACCAAATCGACGCCAGGGAAGAGTTTGCCAGCCCACAATAGCCATCGCAACTGACCAAATTAGCCCTAATAACCCAAAAGATAGTTCTTTGAATAAAACTATCGGCTCTGATAAAGGCCAAGATATACTAAACAAAATGGCGGCAACCACAGGAGAAATCATCAGAATTAACCAGCCTGGATTAGCATTTGCCCAGTACAGCATTCCTAAGACGATCGCACCAAAGACTAGTGATGTTGCTAAATCTGGCTGCAAAAATACTAATCCCCAAGGTATAGCGGTGATTGCCAGAACGCGAAAAACACCTTCGAGGCTAGAAGCAGTCCGTCGGTGCAACAAAGCTGCTAAGGTAATGATCATGCCGATTTTGGCAAATTCTGAGGGTTGCACGTTAAAGCCGGCGATACTAATCCACCGCTGCGCCCCTTTGGCGCTAGTACCAGCAATCATCACAGCGATTAAGCTAAAGTTCGTCAGTGCGTATGTCACCCAGTGCCACTGCATCAAGATTTCGTAACGGGTGCGAGATAAAAACAGGGCTATAAGCACGCCGATACCCGCTACCAACCAGTGCCACCACCAGTCAGTTACTGGCTGTTTCAGTTCCGTACTGAGGATCATGATGCCGCCAAAGATGCTGACAGCAATCGGCAAGCAAAAAAGTAGCCAATCTACATCCTGCCAGGGCCTAACCCAAGACTTCCAGCGAATTTTGGGGAGCGATCGTTTTAACAACATTGTGCCAGTTTAGACTTTAGCTTTCAGATTTAATTGTTGGGCATTTGGTATTGGGTATTGGTTATTTTTTCCCAGCTCCCCCTGCTTTTTCATTCCGATTATCCCCGATGCCCCATGCCCAATCCTTAGTATTCCCAGGCTATAGTCCAGGAAGTAGATAGAAATTAAAATTTATTATGTCATTGTGTCAAGGCAGCAACTGATACTTTACCAGCAATGGTAAAAGCGATCGCTGTTAATGCTTTTGCCGAGGCTGAATCTGGCTCACCAACAACTATTGGCACACCACTGTCACCACCAACTCGCGTGGAAATCTCTAGTGGCACGCACCCCAATAATGGCACTCCCAATTCGGCGGCTGTTTTGGAGCCACCACCGGAACCAAAGATGTCATACTGCTTATCCGGTTGATCGGGGGGGATAAAATAGCTCATATTTTCGACGATTCCCAATACCGGGACATTCATCTGCTGGAACATCCGCAATCCCTTGCGAGAATCTAACAGGGCTACAGTTTGCGGCGTAGTGACAATTACTGCCCCTGCCATCGGCACTGCTTGGGTTAAAGTCAACTGAGCATCTCCCGTTCCCGGTGGCATATCTACAATCAAATAATCCAGTTCTCCCCATTTAACTTGATAGAGAAACTGGCGAATTACACCATTGAGCATAGGCCCCCGCCAAATTACTGGTTGATCTCGGTCAATCAAAAAGCCCATTGAAACTAATTTGACGCCGTGATTAAAAGCAGGTTCTAGGATGTCACCTGTTTCGGTTGAGCGGACAGTAATTTGGGCATCAGCCAGACCCAGCATGGTAGGGTCATTGGGGCCGTAGATATCAGCATCTAGCAAGCCGACTTTCGCCCCAGTTTGAGCTAAAGCCACAGCTACATTCACCGCCACCGTACTTTTACCAACGCCACCTTTACCGCTGGAAACAGCAATGATATTTTTCACCCCAGAAATGCCAGTGCGGTCGGGCAAACTTTTTTGTTGGGGTGTTTCTGCCGTCACCTCTATGCTTACATCTGTAACGCCTGGGAGTTTTTTGACAGCTTTCTGACAGTCTTCAACGATAAATTCACGTAAAGGACAGGCAGGAGTGGTCAACACCAAAGTGAAACTAACCTTGCCATCGTCAATTTTGACGTTGCGAATCATATTCAGTTCTACCAGACTTTTGCGGAGTTCTGGGTCTTCCACTGGTCGCAACACTTCTAAGACAGAGATGGAGTCGAGGACATCGTACATAAAAAATTCAAAATTCAAAATTGAAAATGAAAAAATACACTTGTGGCGAACATCTTAGCTATTAACTGGATGCTTTCTTAAGTAAGGTCAGCTTAGTGTTATCACTGTTACCGCCGTCATAAAACTTAGCAAATTGCATTATCACCTAATAGAATCTTAACTTTCTTTAGGGATTAGTTATTGGGCATGGGAAAAGAAGCAGGGGAGCAGAGGGGAGTATTTTCTTCCCTTTCACATAGCAAGAACTGCCCCTCTGCCTCTTAAAAGTCCCCAGCTCCCATCACCTAAAAATCAAAACAACTATCATTAAGGGATTTTTTCTTACCAGATACCGTTGACAATGCCGTCTTTTCTACTGCCTCGACTAAAGACCGTGCTACGCGGTCTGCATAAGGACGGGATAAAGACCAAATTAGGGGTGAGAACCAACCTCGTAGCGTTACAGAATAAGACAGACAAGTACCACAAACCGTTGACTCTACTTGGTAAGTCACTCGTTCCTCTATCCCAGGAATCGCCAGCACTCGGATACTCAGCATCTCTTTATGATTGACGCGCTCCACAAAAATTCGGATGGGAATCGGCCAAAAGCGTGTTACAGCATGAAAAATCAATCCTGGTTTGGGTACTAATCCGTAGGGGACATTAGTACTTTTAAGTAGTGGATGCCAGGAAACATCTGTTAAGTCAGCGACTTTTTGCCACAGTTCATCTACAGAAGCAGAACTAATCTCTCGATACGTCCGCACCAGAGAAGCGCAAAACCGACGACGTTTGCGGTGGATGAATTTGGATAACCAACCTTGCATTTTCCTAATCCTCCTCCCTAGATACTTTCTGGTAACTCTGGTGTGATAGGCAACTACGCTCAGTTCCTAAATTAAAACTTTCTCAGAAATGCCCTAAACATAGCAAGCCTCGATTTGGCAAAGACGCCAACAGCCAACATAATAATATGGCAAAGAAGTTTTGAGCAGGCAAGTCTTACCCTTGATACTTCAAGGTTACGACTAAAGTTTAGTATTTATACCAGAATATTCCAATTAAAAATTAAAAAAAAACTCAGTCAATATACAACAAGCCTATACGCATTTGAGGGAAAATAACTCTAGTGATGCCCATCAATCGTATAAATGCTTAACCAGTAAGAAAAAGCGGGTTGGGCAAATAGAGCTTGATTGTTGACGCGTGTTTGCCCCAAATTTTAAGATAAGAAATTTGTGGCTTTCTGGAAATTGTAATTTAGGTTCGGGAATCTATGTTGACCAACTCGCAAATACCAACTGTAGCAGCAGAATCATCGAAGTCTTTGCCAGCAACTGACGCTCAGACTAGGGTCAGTCAGTTTATGAAACAATTGCAAGACGAAATTACGCAAGCGTTAACAAAACTAGATGGTGTAGGTAAGTTTCTCGAAGATAGTTGGGAACGCCCAGAAGGAGGTGGAGGGCGATCGCGCGTGCTGCGAGAAGGTGCAATATTTGAACAAGCAGGTGTAAATTTTTCTGAAGTTGCAGGTGACCATTTGCCAGCCTCAATTTTAACCCAACGCCCTGAAGCAGCAGGGCATGGCTTTTATGCCACGGGCACTTCAATGGTATTACATCCTCACAATCCTTACGTACCCACAGTCCATCTAAATTATCGCTACTTTGAAGCGGGGCCAGTATGGTGGTTTGGTGGTGGTATTGACTTGACACCTTATTACCCCTTTGCTGAAGATGCGGCACATTTACACAAAACATTAAAACAGGCTTGTGACCAAAACCACCCAGAATATTACTCGGTGTTTAAGCAGTGGTGTGATGAATATTTCTACCTCAAGCATCGTGATGAGACACGGGGTGTAGGTGGTCTGTTTTTTGATTACCAAGATGGTCAGGGTGCTTTATATCGCGGGCCAAATCCCAATGGGAAAGCGGCTATTTATAGTAACCAGGTGGGAACACCAGCAACCCGCAGTTGGGAAGATTTGTTTGCCTTTGTGCAAGACTGTGGCAGAGCATTTTTACCAGCTTATGTACCAATTGTAGAACGGCGACATGGGATAGAATATGGCGATCGCCAACGGAATTTTCAACTCTACCGCCGGGGACGGTATGTAGAATTTAACTTGGTTTATGACCGAGGCACTATTTTTGGTCTGCAAACCAACGGACGCACCGAATCAATTCTCATGTCCCTACCACCCTTAGTGCGCTGGGAATACGGCTATCAACCGGAACCCAACTCCCCTGAAGCCGAGTTGTATGAAACCTTCCTTAAGCCTCAAGATTGGATCAACTGGACACCCAGTTAATAGTGCTAAGTTAGGAGTAGAGACGCGATTAATCGCGTCTGTACAAGAGTCAGGAGTTATGATAATTATCCTGATCTTCCCCTACTCCCTCATCTCCCTGGTTTTCCCATCTCCCCCATTTCAACTTGCCACTCTGCACTATTTTGGTGAGTTAAACTACCAAATGTAAGCACTTAGCATAAAAAGGTGACAATTTTAGCTATAGCTTGTTAATCTCAAGTGACAGCATTAAAAAATTCTGTAACTAGTTAATCTTAAGAGGAATGCCACGGGGAGGGCTTTAGTGATTCATATAGACCAAAAAACTTATACAACCCAAGACGGAAACACCGTTATTGTGCTGACACCAGCAGGTCGCCTAGATATTACCACTGCTTGGCAATTTCGCCTGAAGTTACAAGAGTGTATTTCCAAACTCAGCCGCCATGTAGTTGTAAATCTGGCTCAGGTAAATTTTATTGATAGTTCTGGTCTCACGTCTTTGGTAGCTGGGATGCGTGATGCTGATAAAGTCAAGGGCAGTTTCCGTATCTGCAATGTACATCCAGAAGCCAAACTCGTGTTTGAAGTTACGATGATGGATACTGTCTTTGAAATCTTTGAAACAGAAGAGGAAGCTTTAGAAGGTGTACCTCGTAGCATCGCTAGCTAAAAAAGAGTTAGGAGTGAGGAGTTAGGAGTTAGGAGTGAAGAGTTAATTGAACGCACCACCAACTAAGCCTGACGGCTATAGTTGGGGATTCTTTCGCTAAGAAACCACAAGATTTCTCAACGTATCCAGAGTAGTTGGCGTTCTCAATGTGCCGTTAGAACTTTCGCCGTGCGTTCACTCTAGAAAATTTGCGTTATTAATCCCTAAGTCAACACTTACTAGATAATCAGAATCCTCTCGATCAATAAGTTTATCTTATAAAATATTGATTTCGCTTGGTGTAGCGATAAGGCCCCATAATCGCTCCCCAAGTCGCTTTTCCAGTTGTTGGATCAATTCCTTTGTCGTAGCTGTGAAATTCTGCGACAGTGGCTTCAAATCCCAAGGAAACATTCACGCTATTGCCAAGATAAGTAAAGCTGCAACGAGTCTCTGGTAGTGGGGTAGTGGTAAACTTATAGCGATCGGGGGCTAGTGTTTCCTGATTTACTGTTAGGATACAACCTGGTAGTAAATCTAATTGTTCGGGTGTCAGTGTGTTTAGTAGAGCAGGGTTATGACCTGCGCCTTTTAATGCACTTGGATCTTGAGGCATGTAGTATTGTACTTTCACAGATGTGTCAGAGTTGCTCCCCTGACGCAACCGGATAATTCGCTGGCGGTAAGGTTGATCTAGGTTAATAACGTTAGCCTGTTCGGCAAACAGGGTGATGCTATCTTCTGTGAAAAGATTAACTGGTCTTTGCCACATGCGGAGGTGGACATACCAAACTGGTTCTCCTATGGCTTGTTCTCGATTATCAAACTCACCAGCTAGGTACTCACCTAAAGCAATTAACTGTGGCGAAAAGTTCATAAATGTAATAAACGAATCATTAACGATGATAATTTTTGGCTAGTTTTTTAGCGCAAAAGGTCTTATCCCCTCTGGCTACGAGCTGATAAAATACTTCTGATTTGTCTATATTGTAAATGAAACTGTTACCAGCCAAAAGCTCAACTTGGCAAAGTAGCCTTTAAGCGAGAAAATAAAGATACGTCGCCCTTAACATTTTCTTTTTCTTTGTGAATAACGTCCGTACTGTCTCTGATACAAAGCGAACTTTCTACAATCTTCACACCCGTCCGATCAACACTATTTATCGTCGGGTAGTGGAAGAATTGATGGTGGAAATGCATCTGCTGTCAGTAAATATCGATTTTAGCTACAATCCAATTTATGCCTTGGGCGTCGTCACTACTTTTGACCGCTTCATGCAAGGCTATTTACCAGAACATGATCAAGAATCAATTTTTAACGCCCTATGTCGGGCTATAGAACAAGATCCGCAACGCTATCGACAAGATGCCCAAAGATTGCAAACTGTAGCTAAAGGTTTGCAAATTAAAGATTTAATTGCGTGGCTAGGTCAAACTAGTTATTTAGATCAAGATGCTGACTTGCAAGCACACCTGCAAGCGATCGCCAACAATCCTAACTTTAAATACAACCGTTTGTTTGCAATTGGTGTATTTTCGTTATTAGAACAGTCAGATCCGGAATTGGTCAAAGATGAAAAGCAACTAACTGAGGCGCTGAAAGCGATCGCTGCTGGCTTGCACGTGTCCAATGACAAACTCAACAAGGATTTGGAGCTATACCGTTCTAACCTAGACAAGATGGCGCAAGCACTGGTGGTGATGGCAGATATGCTTTCAGCCGATCGCAAAAAACGTGAGCAACGTAAACAACAATCTACTACCCCCGTTGCTCCCCCAAGTTCCAATGAATAGTTAGGAGATGGAAGTCAGGAGTGAAAAGTGATGAGTGAGGAGTTAGGTAATTGTTAATAACTCTTAACTCCTCACTTCTAACTCCTAACTTTTAATTTTAGACGCCCAATAATTTGTAGATTAAGCTGTTAATAAAAGTCAGCGCCAATGCCCCAATAACAGCACTCCAAATACCGTAACGCAAGCGAAAGCCCTCTACTAACGAAGCAGCCATACTAAAACAAACCACGGCAATCATAAATGTGAAAATGCCGGATAATAAGTCCAATGTGAGTAAATTTGGTACTGCAAAAACGAAGCTTAAAATCGGTCTGACTATTGCCGTCACGATCCCAAGCACTGCGGCAGAAAGGAAGGCTTTACCAGGAGTGTCAATTTCAACTCCCAAAGGTAATTTACTAATTATCAACAGGCTGATAGCTGTTACTACCCAAACAATTAAAAGCGTTACGAGATTCATGCCACAACCCCTGAAACGTGAATGGCAATTGGTGATAAATTACTTTAGTTTATCGGTGGAAAAATCTTTAAAGCTCAACCAATTATCTATAAATTAGCAGGGAATTTTTCTCTGACCGAATTTTATTTTAGATATCTTTAGGTTTGGGAAAGAGCTTGAAAGAGAGTGGGGAGATGAAAAAGATCAGGGAGATCAGGGAGATTCTAACTCTCCCCTGCTCTCCCTTGCCTGATCTCATCTTTTAAGAGGAGGTTGGGTTTGTTTGGGTGCTACAGGCGCTTGGGATGCTGGTGGGTTGGAAATCCCAGGATTGATCGGACTAATGCCTTGCCTAGTTGGAGGTTGACCAGTTACCGTAGGCAAGGGTACTTGATTAGGTGCTGAGGGAAATTTCGGGTTAAGATTCCCTTCGGGATTGATGCCTGGAAATGGTGCGGTGGTGGGTACTGGTGCTGCACCAGGATTGATTGGAAAAGAAGGGACAGCAGGCTGGTTAAGTGAGTTTGTGGATGGTTGAGATGGGCCAGGAATAATTCCCAAAGAGACGCGATCGCCCCCTACTTGCCGTAGCAAATCCAATGTCTCAATCACATCATTGTAAGTTGCTGTCCGCGAAGCATTCAGCACCACAACAGCACTGGGATTTGCTTGGAGATACTGTTTTAACCTCACTCCCAAATCTTCCCGTTTTACAGGCTGTTTTTCTATGTAAGTATTGCCAACGGCATCGATAGTTACAATTAGACTTCCATTCTGTGATGTTATTCCAGATACTGAACTGGCGCTGGCTTTGGGCAAATCAACATTAATTGCTTGTTGGCGTGTAAATTGTAAAGCCGCTAATAAAAAAAACGTCAGGATACAAAAAACAACATCAATTAAAGGGATGATTTGAATTTGGACTTCTTCAATTGGAGTATGTAGATTAACTTTCATTGTCTCACTCTAAAGCCTAGTTCGGTGGTTGAATTCTTGATTATTAATTAGGTGTATTCGGGGGTTCCGGAGGTTCAGAAAACCTAGTCTTTCCTGACTTGCGGGGTGGAGTGAAATTTTCTGGCACAACTGCTGATGTACTATTGCTAAAATCGGGCGGGGACTGGCGGTAGAGCAATTCCATTTCATTCCCTGCCTTCCGAAAAACTTTGACTTGGTTAACTACAAAACTTTGAAATAGACGGTAAAATACCAAACTGATAATGGCAACTATTAGCCCTGTTGCCGTAGCAATCAGTGATTCACCAATACCAGTAGTGACCCCAGCTGTAGATTCAGTTCCCAAATCACCAATCCGAATTGATCGCAAAGCGCGGATTAAACCCAAAACCGTGCCCAACAATCCCAGCAGTGGCGCTAGGGCAATTACGGCTTCTAAAAGTTTTTCGCCCCGCCGCATTCCAGCCAATTCATCTTCCGCCGTAGCCTCCAGTGCTAGTCGAAAGGTTTCTGCATCAGTTTTTGGAAAACGTAAGGGGGCGTAGAGAAAACGCCCGACAGGCTGATGGCTTGCTTGTCTTGCAATGTCCGCAGCTACTTGCCAATTATCTTGGGCAGCATTCAGAATGCGATCGACTATTTGCTTTTCCTGAGTCAAAATTCGCAACCAAAACCATAGACGTTCAAAAATCACACTCAAAGACAGAATCGACAGAACTAGCAAAGACCACATCGCTGGCCCGCCCTTATAAAATAAATCTAAAATATCCACTGTTTAAGTTTCCTCCCTCCATGACTAGAGCAAATATGCTAAAGCATTTTAATTCTAGAGATTAATGCAAAATGAGGGACTTCCAAAATATAAATTTCTCGAAAACCTGAAAAGACAGTGCAAGTATGGATATTTGACTTAGACTGTTGGAGAAAATTGCTGCTGGGTAGGCAATTGAATGATAAACTCACTTCCTTCCTGCGTTAGTGCTTCGCCTTCGTAAAAGCAGATAAATTTACACTCAAGAAGCGAAACTTTAGGCTTATATAGCTAGGATTCCCCTTTAAAATAGACAATCAACATCCATATAATTTATTTGTTGTCAGAGAATTACTAGACTCTTGTGCAGAATCGCAGATTACGAGTAGCGTCTTCCTAACTAACTAGGGCGGTTATTCCCACCAGGAATTTTTAAGATAATTTGCCAAAATAAAAGATAACTGGAGGTTCAAAATATGAAATTTTCAATCCAATCACTTTACACCTGGTATCGCGATGTGCTTCGTAACCCCAAGTACCGTTGGTGGGTAATTTTAGGAACGTTAGTCTATTTGATCAGCCCAATTGATATTCTTCCAGATTTTATACCCGTTGTGGGACAGATTGATGATGTTTTCCTTTTGACCCTGCTAGTTGGTGAGGTGTCCGGGCTAGTAATTGAAGGCTGGAAAGCTCGTAAGGGTGATGTGGCGACTGAAGTACCTAATACTACTGAGGCTTCTACCTCCACTGCAAGCACCATTGATGTTGATGCTGTTTCTGTTAAGTAGTTTTGCAAATAAAATTTAACAAAACCCCTGCTTTTGGAATCTGAGGTGGGGGATATTTTTTTTAAAAATCTTTCACAAATTCCGTCAAAAACCTGAATGCCTTCAAAATATAACTAGCACAATCTCTAGGAGAAGTGTTGTAAAACGATCGCCACGCACTCGCCTTATCTTCATCATAGCGATCGCTGCGTTGACTATGATTTTCTAGCCACGCCAATCGCACTGCATGTCCAATTAACACATCCAACACGATATATTCTTCGATTTGCAGCTTAGGATTATTCGCTGCGATCGCTCCTAATTCTATTAATGCTTCAATATTAACTTGGCGGTATTCTGGAGCTTCGATTTTATTCAGTAAATGCTCAACTAACAGAGCAAAATTTCTTTCCCCCGCTGTCATTTCCGACAACATTATCTCACTATCTAAACGATTGCGGCGCTCTAGTTTATCACCAACTACTAGACCCTTGCAATGTCGCATTAATAGCCAAACTTGCTTAAAAAATTCTTTTGGTACGCGCCCCGTCGCACCCTCGGCTTGGCGAAACCGCCGCCAACCACCTGATGGAACTTGTATTTCTTCTTCAATTGCTGGTAAAACCACCCAAGCGATATCACTTTCTTTTTGCTTGACGTGCAGTGATTCTTGCTGGCGCAACAGGTTACTCATGCCAGTATATCCAGTTAATACCTGACGCAAGCGCATTTTCACTTCAAAGGGTGAAAGTTGCATTAAGTAATCGTATGCTTCATCTTGAGTGACATGCAATTCTCGCGCTAGTTCGCTGGTTATCAATAAGATCAGATAGCCGACTCTCAGCGTCAATAGTCCCTGAAATAGTTCGGGTTCTGAGCGAATTAAGATACCAAGATAGATTAAAATCTCTTGAGTTAGGACGCGATCGCGTATATCTTCACGACAAAAATGATTAATTTTATCAGCAATCTCATCGTGGGACATGGGTACAGTGATCAGAGACGCCTCACTGTAAGCTTTACCCACAGCAATTTGCTTACCCCGTACCAAAATACTCGTTACTGCATCTGATAGGCTAATATCAACCATTTGCCGTAACCCCGCAGCTCGGCGTACCACTGCCCAAATACCTAAATCTCCAGCTTTGGTGTAAACTTCATCGAGTAAATCGGCTACAGTCACAGGATATCCTGGGCCACCATACCCCGTATCAAATTTTATTCCCTGCAAGCGAATTAAAGTTTGCAATAACTCAATTTGCTCGTAGATATTCTCTGATGAGCGCAAATAATCAAGTAATAACCCCAAGTTGGTTTCACACTCCATTTGAAATTCTTGGGTATGTCCTAAACGCCAGTTTTTCTCAGGATGATCAGCTAGATAATAGCAACGTAGTCCAGCATTTTTCACTGGCGATCGCGAAAATTCCGCATTTGGGAGAAAATCAATTCTTTGGATTCCAGCTGTCAGCATTAGCTGATTTAGCCGCCCTAATTTCACCCGTACACCGTTACAAACACCATCTTTCAGTTCTTGCATCAGTTCTAGTAATGCTTCAGAACCGATTTCTAACATGGTGTGCGTCAACATTAAAGTCAGAGTCGGACGCCCTAAATCACTCCAATATTTTTGAATGTAAGCCAGTTCACTTCTAATTTGATCCAGCAGAAAATGGTAATCGAGGGTTAAATAAAACTGTTGAGAGTCTGAAAAAGAAGGTAAAAATACAATTGTTTCACCGCGAATCCGAAAAAATCTAGATGTTGTTAAACTCCGTAGCCGCCGGACTGGACGCCCAGTTAAACCAAGTTTGTCGTTACGTCCAATTTGGGTATAAATAGCTGAAAATTCTCCAGCTTTTCTCACCTGAATTGGTTCTACTTGGGTAGGGGTTTGTGCTTCAATTCCGTGAACTTCTAATTTTGTCTGTAAGTCTTCATCTTCTGCTAATAAAGCAATTTGCACCAACGCCTCGCGCTGTTTTCCTACACACAAATGTCTTCCTAAAGGATCGATATCACCAACCGCAAGTAAACCTTCACTCAACATTTGACTGAGAAGATATAAACTCTGTGCCCATACCAAGGGAATATTTTCATTAGGTAAACGTGGTTGCGTTTGAGGTGCTAATTTTTCTGCTTCTATATTTTCGCCTGGAACATAATAAAGCTCTGGCAATAAACGCAAACCATCTTGTTCTATGAGTAATGATTCTAAAAGCTCTTGGTATTTTTTAACTTGTTCTGGCTCGTCGCGAAATAATCCATCTAGAATTAAATAAGTGAAAAATAACGGCCATTCGCATTCAATATGCTCAAATTGCTTGAGTTCCCACGGTTCGTAGTGCAAGCGATGATTATCTTCTAAAACGGTTTGGTGTCCATCACGTAAAAAGCGTTTGCAGCCATATTTACCTGCGAGTTTGTTGATAATATCGTTGAGAGTGCGATCGCGTAACTGCAAATCTTCCACAGCAAAGGCAGGATAACTAACAATACTTAACAGCGCTGCATCAATTTCTTTGGAACCAGATTCCCTTGGTAATAGAGATTCTAAAGTAATCCGGGCGCGGGCGATTTCATCTGGTAGCACATGAATCACCGATGCTTGACTACCACGCACACCAAACAAATCCAGTCCGTTGATAGCTTCTAAAGCAGCTTTTGCCATGCCTACGGAACTGGCATTTAACTCAGCATTACCACGATTAATTTTATTACCACGTTCCCAAATGCCATAATCTGGTGTACGGTAAGCTCGTCCAATGTAGTAAACCAAATTTTGGACAAAATTCACTTCATCAATCGTATAAATTATTTGCAATCCGGCTGCGGTCATCTGTGCCAACATTAGTAAAAATATAGATGTGGCATCCAGTTGCAAATGTCCCCATTGGTCATCACCAACAACAATGTCGCCAGTTGCAGTATTGTATTTGGCGTGCAGTCCATCTAATAGCGACTGAGTATGTTTAAATGTCTCTACTTTATGAGCCTGTCGCATCATCGCAAAGAGCAACCCGCGCATCAGTTTAATGACACTGTGTTCTAGCTCATAAGTGCGTCCCTCATCGTTGTCAATCTTACGGTATGCAAGTCCTAAACCCCAAACTGCCAAAATGCTGTAAACGTTGTCTCGCACCCAGGCATCAGTATAATCGCCGTGGGCTGTAATCGCTGTACTCGCAGGTAGTAAACCAGTAATCGGATTCTGCCGAGTCAGAATGATCGTTTTGATTTGCTGGTAGTAATACTCCAGACGAGCTGGCAATTTGGTAGATGTTTTCATGATTTGGTTCAGAACTACTTGCAAAATTCGACCCTATGGCTGTGAAGTGAATTACCTAGATAAAGCCAGAACTTATTCTGTAATGGTTGATGGGACAACAGCTAAGGGTGGTGTGAGTTTATTATTATCTCCTGTTAATAGGTTTCCGGGTACTTAATTTTAGCGATTCCGAACTAAAATATGATATTTTTCAAATTTTCATCCACATGGGTGATAATTTATACTTATCTCCACATGATTTTTGATAATTCTAAAGAAGGATCAAAAACCCTTTAAAAGAGGCAACATTAGTCAAAATAATGTCAAATGAACTAAACGTTAAAGTAAATAATCCTGTGTCTCTGAAGGCATTGATTGAAAAAAGCTATTCTGTATTAACTGAAATTAATTTAGCAGTCCAACCTAAATTGAAAGTACTATCTGATGGTCAAGAACTGTTTGATACATATTTAGATAATTTTATTTTATATGATAGCGAGATTGATATAACAGTAGAAATAGCAGAATATGCAGAAGTATTTATTAGTATTTTCAGCGCAGGTGAATCTGAAACTTTAGGTGAAGAGGGAGGGTTTTGGGCATATTTTGAAGCAGGAGAAATGCCATATAAATCAGTATTTATGATGATTATACTAGCACTAACCTATGCTAAATTAACAGGTGAAAAAATTGTTGATAAATCCTGTATTATTACTGGAGATAGATATATATCTGTTGATAATGTTATGAATATAATCAGAATATCAACTAGACAAGATTTTACCGATTACTCTATGCAAATTTGCCAGAAGCTAGGGATATATTTTGACATACTGGGATGAGTCTCAATTAGAAGATTACTTAGATTTCATCGAAATTTTGTGGAGAAGCTATTCCCTGTACTCAATAGTAAGTAAAGGCTCTTGAGTCGATAATTTAAGTTATGTTCTCTAAAACGGGCTTTCACAACGCAAACCCAGACTACTCTCCTTGGGGTAGTATTCTAAATCCTTGGAGTGAACTATATCAAGGGATGAATGCACCAATTGCCGCTACCCTTCAACGCCTTGGTTACGGCTTACCAACTCAGTTCAGAACCCTCACTGGCTATGTACACCAAAATCAGAAGCGTCAGACAATCCTGATTTTACGCCATCCTCTGTGGCAAGATAACCATCCTGAGTGGATTGCATCGGAAGCGATGCCTTCGGCGAGCTACGCCTATGCCAAAGCTCAAACAGATTACCGCGACTATGAAGTAAAACCTGCTAACCCCTTTCTGATTCTTCGTCGTCCAGGTGACTACGCATGAACTTGCTTGACACCAAATACTACCTGTAATGTTGTAAATATTTTAACCCGATAAAGTTGGCGATTAAATTCGTTGATTGGCAAGACACATAGGTTGTAGCAGTAGTAAAATCTACTTTAAGTTACACGGAAATTACCTGAAACTCAGGGCAATTAAGTTAGTAAGGAATATCACAGATACTGAATATTATCATTCAGTATTTACCGGAGAGGGCTATTCCGGGTTAGGATGATCCCTAGCGATGCCTTGATTTAGATATCGATATTGAATTGTTGAAATTTTATGGACCATAGTCCACAAGATGGCAGTATCAACCTCCTCTGAGCTGGCGAGGAAGTCTCCCAGCGCGGGGGAGACTTAGGAGATTATCATGCTCACAGAAGATATTCGTGATTTGCTGACTGATACTACCGATTTAAATCAGTTGAAATGGGATTTAAATCGCTTGCAACCTGTGGATGTGGGAGAATACATTACACAATTGCCTGAAAAACAACGGGCGATCGCCTTCCGTTTACTCAACAAAGCTCAGGCAATTGATGTATTTGAATATCTGCCCACAGAGGTGCAGCAAGAACTAATTAATTCTCTGCATGATGTGCAGGTAGTGCAACTTGTAGAAGCGATGAGTCCCGACGAACGGGCAGAATTGTTTGATGAACTACCTGCTGGGGTAATCAAACGGCTATTACAAGAACTGAGTCCAGAACAAAGACAAGCAACAGCAACGATTCTCGGCTATCCAGAAGGTACTGCTGGGCGGGTGATGACAACCGAATATGTCCGGTTGAGGGAAGGATTGACTGTAGGCGAAGCCCTGAGCAAAATCCGCCGTCAGGACGAAGACAAGGAGACAATTTACTATGCCTATGTCACAGATGACAACCGGACGCTGGTGAGAGTAGTTTCACTGCGTCAGTTATTGTTTACCTTTCCCGATGTTTTCATCCGAGATATTGCTAGCGATCGCGTCATTAAGGTGAGAACTGAAACCCCTCAAGAAGAAGTGGCGCGAATCATGCAGCGCTATGACCTAATCGCTATCCCCGTAGTTGACCGAGAAGACCGATTGGTCGGCATTATCACCATTGATGATGTGATGGATATTTTGGAAGAGGAAGCTACAGAAGATATTCAAAAACTGGGGGGTGTGAGTGGTGATGAAGCTGCTTTGTCTTCTCCCCTACTAACCATCCGCAACCGCTTGCCTTGGCTGTTGGGCATCATGGCCCTGTATATTGGTGCAGCTAGTGCGATCGCGCCTTTCCAATCTGTAATTGCCGCAGTGCCAGTTTTAGCAGTAATCATGCCAATTTTTTCTAACACTGGTGGTACTGTTGGTATTCAATCATTAACAGTGACAATCCGCGGCTTGGGAGTGGGCGAGGTAACACCCAAAGATACTCTGAAAATTCTCCGCAAAGAACTTTTAGCAGGTTTAGCCACAGCTCTGGTTTTAGCCACGACAATGATCCTGCTTTCTTTAATTTGGGCGCGACCCCAAGAGCGATGGGTGGCTTTAATTGCCGGAATGGTAATGGCAACTAATACAATTGTGGCTGTTACACTCGGCACTTTACTGCCAATGGGTTTGAAACGACTGAAGCTTGACCCTGCCCTAGTTAGTGGGCCGTTGGTGACTACAATGCTAGATACAATTGGGTTTTTAACGTTCCTTACCCTGATTTCCTTTGCTTTGCAGGTATTACATTTACCAAGTTAATCAGCTATTGTGCATTACAATAGCGTATTTTTTCGTGAAAACTGTGATTAGTCAGTAGTACACTGTGGCGTCAGTTTGCCTACCTTTAACCCAATACACTTCAGTTAAAGATTTCTTGCTTCTCTTTGCAACGGCGGTCGCTTATGGGGGAAACCCCCTGTTCCCGCGCTGCTTCACCGCTTTGCGTCTACGTTAAAAAAATTGACTTTGACAAAGAGTTTTAGCCTTAACCCAAGCGTATTGACCTTTAACCAGTTGCTCAAAGCAACTTGTCTGGTTAATTGAGATGGTAGCTGGATTTACACGTGCTTACTAGTCCTTTGTAAATACAAATGACTAATGACAAAACAATAGATATCTAATTTGATAGAAGACAGGTGGTATTATTTCCTCTGCATATGTAAATTAAAAAGCTGTAGAGACGCGACCACTCGGATCTCTATGCAGGAAAGTGATTGCTATTTATGCCTACTACCACCTGGAATCGTCATCACATTCTTTCCCTAGCTGATTTCACTACCGCTGAATATGATACTGTTTTGCAAACTGCTGCCAGTTTTCAAGAAGTGCTATCACGGCGGACAAAGAAAGTACCAACCTTGCAGGGACAGGTGGTGGCGAATTTATTTTTTGAACCCTCTACTCGGACTCGTAGCAGTTTTGAAATCGCTGCCAAACGCTTAAGTGCAGATACGCTGAACTTCGCCACAGCCACTTCCTCTATGACTAAGGGAGAAACAATTCTCGACACGGCCAAGACCTATTTGGCCATGGGAACTGATATTATGGTAGTCCGCCATCGAGAGGCAGGAGTACCGAATGCGATCGCGGCTGAAATGGATCGTCTAGGTGTACGAGTTAGTGTCCTCAATGCTGGTGATGGTCAACATGAGCATCCTTCCCAAGCACTGCTAGATTTATTTACCATTTGTACTCTAATTGACCCAGATCATCCCCGACTGAATCTTTTAAAGGGTAAAAAAATTGCCATTGTTGGGGATATTCTCCATTCTCGCGTGGCGCGATCGAATATCTGGAGTTTAATTGCCAGTGGTGCCGAAGTGCATTTGGCAGCACCACCCACCCTCTTACCCAAGTTATTTGCTGAGTATATCTTGGAGGAGGCAGAAGGCGGGAGTCAGGAGTTTATAATCTCCTCAACTTCCTCACATTCCACTCCCCAACTTTTTCTCCACTGGCAGCTAGAACCAGCTTTACAGAATGCCGATTTTGTCATGACTTTGCGCCTGCAAAAGGAACGCATGACGGCTCATTTGCTGCCAAGTTTGCGAGAATATCACCAGCTATTTGGCATTACACGCACAAAGCTGCAACTTTGTAAACCTAACGTCAAAGTTTTGCATCCAGGTCCAGTCAACCGTGGTGTTGAAATTAGTTCTGATTTGATGGATGACCCGGAATTTAGTCTTATTCAATCGCAAGTTACCAGTGGTGTCGCCGTTCGCATGGCGCTGTTGTATTTGATCGGAAGCGGTAAGGTTTAAAGAATTTAACAGTCAGCTTCTAAATTGAATGGTGAGTAAGAAGTAGTACTTATGAATCTTCCCACTCTTAGCCGAAGCACTTGCTACTCGGAACTGATTTGATGCTTAAGCCTAGTCATTTTACTTTTTTACTCAGCACAGTTTTGGTGACAGGCAATGACCATCAAGATTCGGCTATTGTGCCAACCCCAATCAGCAACACCAACCGTGGGCAAAGTGGTTTGACATGACTACACAAGCTAGATATAAAGGGTATAACATAAGACCAGCCCTTTGAAAGTGAGTATAAATTCTCGAAAATGAATTCCTCTGTAAATCTCTTTTTTCTCTGTTCTCTGTCTTGGAAAGCCTGATGCCTGCGACAGGCTGCGCCGACAGAGGTTTTCTATCCTCAGACTTTACACGTGCCTCTGCGGTTAAATAAATAACTCATAAAATAATTCATACATAGAGAGTGCTCAAAGAAAAAGAGATTTTACAAGTCACCTTAAAAGGGCTAGTTCTATCATTTGTCACTACCTGATACCTATCCCTCTTCTGTCACTTTCCGGGTATTCTGAATAAAAGAATGAACAGAAAAAACCCTGAAAGGTAAGTAGGGCAATGGATGTAGAGTTACAAA
>NZ_JBALCN010000100.1:0-138372 GCF_036919615.1 Nostoc sp.
TTGAATACCCCATTTTCACTCCTTACCTGTTTGAATTCACCTGTTCGTGTCGATTCTACTTGTTCGCCTAAAAGATATCAAATGGGTTCTATAAGCATCAATTTTCACTCCTCCAAAGAATTGCAAACCTTCACTTGGAGGTCGATTTGCTTTCGTCCCTGGAGGAAGGCTTTGAAATATCAATTGCGGGCCAAAGGTATTTTCCAATTGGTTAGGGCCAAATGTGCCAGAGTTAAGAGGCCCGGCGACAAACTCCCAAAAAGGCTTGAAGTCTGTAAACTGCGCTTTGGCGGGGTTGTAATAGTGGGCTGCTGCATAATGTACATCAGCAGTTAACCAAACAACATTCTGGATATTCTTGTTTTTGATAAATCGTAGTAAATCGGCGAGTTCTAGTTCTCTTCCTAAAGCCGGTCCGTCTCCGTTAGCCCAAGCTTCAAAGTCTGTGGTACCATCTCTAACTATCAGTCCCAAAGGCATATCACTAGCAATCACTTTCCATGTTGCTTTTGATAACAGCAATTGCCTTTTTAACCATTGTATTTGTGTTGTGCCCGCAAATGCTGTGTCTTTACTTAGTACTGGCTGATTATTAGGGCTATTTGGCCCCCGATAGGTGCGCTCATCCATCATGAAAATATCTAATAATGGGCCATGCTTGAAGGAGCGATAAATTTTCGCTTTGTCTGGCTCATTGGTTGTATATCCAATAGGCAGATATTCCAAAAATGCTTGCCTTGCTCTTTGGGATAGCAAGTTAACATCCTTAACTGTATAACGGTCATCGTTCAGGATAATTTGCCCAGGATACCAATTGTTCCTTGTTTCGTGGTCGTCCCACTGTGCCAATATCGGAACTTCGGCGTTGAAACGCTTGATGTTTTCATCCAGCAAATTGTAAATATAGTTGCCACGATATTCCGCTTGCTACCCCATAAGGTATAGCAGGACGCATTTTATCTGAGGTGATAATAGCAGGTGCTTGGGCAAAAACTTGAGATTTTGATAAAAAATTTGTGGCAATAATTCCACCTGCTGTGATAGTTGAACGGAGCAAAAACTGGCGGCGGTTTAGCTTCAATGAGTGATTAGATTCCATGCTAAATAATGGCAAGCTGAAGAAGGATTACAGGATAAGTGTTTAGCACATTCTGTTATCGCAACAATTAAAGATTGAGTTATCTAAGGGTTAATAAAATCTCTATAATTATTTTGTAATTTTAATTAATATAATTTAATTACCATCTGAGCTTTACCTCTGATTAAACTCTGCTTAAACTCATGACCTCAAAACAATTAAGTATTTGATAACTTATTTCCTTGAAAAAAGTTAAAGTTTAATCTTTGTTTTGAGCACAGCTAATATAGTTTATAGTAACCCATTAAAAACAATAAATAATTGATTCAAAATCATACTTCATTCTTTATTTGCTGCTCGCTCAGAGTTTTTTTATTCTATGTTTAAAACATGATCGTGAAGAAGCGATGTCTAACGACAAGCCGCTAAACGTCTACGCAGTCAGAAAAGCATTGAATTCGCTGAAGTACTCTATATTCCCACATCTATACTGTGAACTTTCGGTAACAATCTGGGAAAGATAAGTTTGTAACAATTGATGAACTTTGAAATTATAGAGACAGGTATTCATGATGTTACCAGAAATATTACCTCAGCAGTCAAGCCTTGAGAGTATGCTAACTATGGGTGGCATAACAAAGGCTAATGAGTTGAACTTGCGATTAGAGTCAACTTTGCAAGAATTACCCTTTTGGCAAGTTCACATCGAAGTAGAGCGTCCAGGCAATGATTTAGCTATGCTTTTTAAACAAGAGCCTTTATTGCCAGGAATTATCCTCAATAATAATCAACAATATGTGGGGATGATTTCGCGGCGGAAATTTTTTGAGCATATGAGCCAGACCTATAGTTTGGCACTATTTGCTATAAGACCGATTAAAATTCTTTACAAGTTTTTCCAGCCAGATATATTAACATTTTCTGAGGATACGCGCATTATAAATGCCACTCAGGCAACTTTGCAACAACCACCTGAAATTGCTTATGAGCCGATTTTAGTTAAAACTACGTCTGGAAAATATAAGCTCGTTGATTTTCATCAATTACTCTTAGCCTACTCCCAAATTCATGTCTTAACACTTGTTGAACTACAACAGGTAGAGGAGCAATCTAGAGTCGCTAAAGCAGGCTTTCGTGATCTTCAACAGAACTATACGCGATTAATCCAGAATGAAAAAATGGCTGCCTTAGGACAACTTGTTGCTGGTATTGCACACGAAATCAATAACCCTGTCAACTTTATTGCTGGGAACCTTGTCCACGCCATCGAATATAGTCAAAATCTACTTAATCTTATTAGATTGTACCAACAATGTTATCCCGAACCAAAAGCTGAAATTAAAACTGCGATCGCACAAATTGAACTGGATTTTTTAACTGTGGATCTCCCCTGTCTTCTCACCTCTATGGAGGTTGGCACTAAGCGAATCGAGCAAATCATTCTTTCCTTACGAAATTTTTCTCGTCTCGATGAATCTGAGAAAAAATTAGTTGATATCCATGAAGGTATTGATAGCACCCTGGTAATTTTACAAAGTCGTCTCCAAAATCATCAAATCGGTGAAAGCATAAATATAATTAAAGAATACAGTGATTTTCCTAAAGTTGAGTGCTATGCTGGATTACTCAATCAGGTATTTATGAATATTTTGGCGAATGCTATTGATGCTATAGAAGAGTCATTAGTCATTAGTCATCCGTCATTGGTAAGGGATAAAGGAAAAATTTGCATTCGGACTAATCTCACTGATGACAAGCAAGTAATTATTCGCATTTCCGATAATGGCCCAGGAGTTCCAGAGAGTTTACAAAAGCGATTGTTCGATCCCTTTTTCACCACTAAACCCGTTGGGAAAGGAACTGGATTAGGTCTATCTATCAGCTATCAAATTGTTGTGGAAAAACACGGCGGTCAGTTGCAATGCATATCGACTTTTGGCGAAGGGACTGAGTTTATTATTAAAATTCCAGTTCAACTTAATTCTTAACAAGTTCAGAAAAAAAGCTGTAAAATTTTAGTGAAAAAACAAGCAATAAGTCAAGGATAGACATTTTTATAAATAGTCAACTTTGTCAGTTTTCCTTCACTTATAGATTGAATTTTAACTATAAGTTCCTGCTCTCTCAGTAATGACTTTTACAGGTTCTGACACGATATCATCTAGCTTTTTAAACTCTCCAGCCCGCCAGCTATCTGTTATATCCTTGATAAAACTGGCAATAGGGATCGCAATTAACAAACCTAGCACTCCTCCCAACTTTGCCCCCAACAACAAAGAAATCACCACCCACACAGGATTTAAGCCAGTCAAATTACCAAGAATTCGAGGTGCAACAAAATTAGAATTAACTTGGTCGATCGCAACAGCTACACCTAAGACTTCAACTCCTAGCCAAAAGTTTTGCAACGCCACCAACAAACTTACTATGGCGATACCTACCCCTGTACCAAAGGGGAAGAGAGAAAACAAACCAATACCGATGCCAAAAAGTAGAGCCAAGGGAACTTGCAGCGTCAAAAACGCCAGTGTAATTGTCACCCCTAACACAGCCCCCAATGTTGCTTGACCAATGAAGTAATTGTGAAAATCCTCTCGCAGTAATTCCCGTACTTTTGACCCAATGTTAGGGGAAAACCACTGAAAAATTCCGTCCCAAAGACGTTCGCCGTTCAATATTAGGTAAATAGTTAGCACTACTGCCAGCAGCACGTTGAGGACAATACCAATGGTATCGACAGCAAAACCGAGAATTCTACCAGTGAAGGACTGAAGTTGGTTAGATAATCGGTCGAGAACTTGGGTAAATAAACCACTTAAATTAATCGGAAGCTGTTGTTGACTTAACGCCCAATCCTGGAAAGCTTGCAGCTGCTGAGTCCCAGAATCAATCCAACTGGGCAAAATATTAGCTAGCTCGTTGATCTGTTGGATAATCAGGGGAACCAAAGTGATGCCTAAACCCACTAAAACCACCACAGTCAAAAGTAACACTCCTGCGATCGCTAGGTTGCGTTTTACCCCTTGTTCCTGGAGAAACTGGATTGGATAGTTCAATACAAAAGCCAGTAGGATGGCGGCAGCAATAATGCTGACCAAGGGTTGAAAATACTGCACAACCTGGAGCAATAGCCAACCATTAAGAATGGCAATAGGAAATGCCAATCCTATAGTTAACCATCGCGGCAATTTGTTTGTTGATTGCATTAGTGGTGACTCCACAAAATCTTTAAGTTTATTTTGGCTTTTGGCTACTTGACTCATAAAAAAGCATATCGCTATCTAAAAGATAGGGCTATCAGTGAGCAAACTATAGAATTTAAATTATCTAGTTAGGTAAACTGAGAATCAAACTCTTTTTGTATAGGGTGCATGTAGTAGTGCAATGGCGTACCCGCCCACTGTAGGCGATCGCACTGCCTTCTATTATATTGACCTGACACACCTAATCCCATACCTGCCAAAATAGCAATGACAAAAAACCCATAGCCCAGACTAGCACCGCAAAGCAGAAGTCAAAAGTCAAGGCTTCGCTCAGCCTTGACCCTGAGCGCAGTCGTAAAGCCTGCGGCATAGCTTCTCTACCAGAGGCTGCGCCAACGCTTAAGGTGCAGCCTCTGGTAGAGAAGGGTCAAAAGTCAAAAGTATTATGGAATGGGTTTTTTAGGGATTTTAAATGGTTGCTCTATTTACGCCGTGGCGTACTCGATTAATGGACTTGCGCGTGCGAGAATTGTTAGTTAAGTTCTATTTGAGCTCCATTACAGTTAGTTGGGCGCTGCTGTAAGGTGATAGAACATGGAAGCTTCAGGGGAGTCTAAACCAAAACCGCGTGTCGGTTGTTTGAGTGTAGGTATTGAGAAGGAACCTTAGTGAAACTGCGATCGCCACCGGAAAGGGCGGATACGCTATCGCACGTGCGGAATGCAGGTTACTATACTGAATCCAAATTATCAGAGAACTGTTGAGGAACTGCGTAAGTTAGCCTCGTAGTTTTTTAAAGAGATATTTTTTGTAAAGATAAGTAAGCATACGTAATATATTAAATTTGTCTATTTTTTTAGCTATAGAAATCAAGCGGACAAATATTTTTGGCAATCAATATCAATCTTCTGTCCGTAATAACCAAAAGCCGCTAAAAGTCATCCCGGAATCATCTGGTTGCACTAACAAAAAATGCAATCCTCGGCTTTGCTGTTTGCGTTGTTCAAATGCTTGGGCTGCTGTTGTAACTTCTGGATCTTCAAAAGTGGCAACAATCCACCTATCCACCAAGCCAGCTTCTAATATTAAGCCATCCGGTGCGCCAGATATGTAGTTCAATGCTACAGAACAGGCTTGCTGCAACCACCGTGCTAGGTGCATTGATTGCCGTCCACCATAAATTACCACCCCAGGAACAGGGACTGTTGACGCTAAACCCAAATTGATCGGTTTGAGAAATTCTGGGATGTGCAAAATGGGAATGGGGCGATCGCTAAATCTGGTTTCTACATCACTAGCAGCTAGAGTCGCAAAACGCCATTGTTCTCCCCAGAGGTTTTCTGGTAATGGGGCTGGAGGTGGTTTATCCAGCACTGAGGGATATTGCTTTTCTTCTAACCACTGCTTCAGTGCCAAAGTGTGGCGGGTAGGTTCGATATTTATACTTAAATTGCGTCCCGCCGCCTCAATTAAACTCAGAGACTGAGGACGAAACACCTGAATCGCATCTGGCAATTTTTCACCAGCGGCCAATTCAAGTTGAGCAGCAACCCAATTAGAATTTGCTGCTGATTGGAGACAGGTGGCTTCATACTTAAAGCTGCGAGTTGCGTCACAAATCAACAACTCCCATAAAATTTGTCCAGATGCATCTTGTAAGGGACGACGATAAAAATCAGCCTGCCAAATTTTCATACGCTGGGAGTGGGGAGTGGGGGAAAAGTAGCAAAGCAGAGCGAGCAAGGGGGCAAAGAAGTGGAGTTCAAAGACTCATCGGCGAGTATAAAAGACTCATTCACGAGTATAAAAGACTCGTCAGCGAGTATAAAAGACTCATCGGCGAGTGTAAAAGACTCGTCAGCAAGTATCAAAGACTCATTCACGAGTATCAAAGACTCATTCACGAGTATCAAAGACTCGTTCACGAGTATCAAAGACTCGTCGGCGAGTATCAAAGACTCGTAAGCGAGTATAAAAGACTCGTAAGCGAGTATAAAAGACTCATTCACGAGTATCAAAGACTCATCCCCCATGCCCAATGCCCAATTCAAAAAGCCTGAATCCACTCTTTGACAGAATATTCAGTCCAAATGCCATTTTTCCAGTAGGGGTCATTTTCAATCAACTGGTGCACGGTGGTTTCATCTTCAGCTTCGTAAATTCCAAAAACTTTCGTAACATCTTTGGTGGGGCCAATAGTAATCAGCACACCGGATTCTTTCTGTTTTGCTAATCCGTCTAAATGAGCTTGACGGTGGGGGGCACGTTTTTCGATAACATCTTCGCAGTAACTTCCCCAGACTACATATTTAGGCATAATTCCTTGTTACTCCTACTGGTTAATAAGATATTGCTCTGCCAAGAGCTTGAGTCGATCTCCTTCTAAAATGAGATTGTCAATTGCTTCTTTGATTTCAAGGTATAGCTGACAAGAGAATTTCTTTTCTCGTTCAATTGCACGTCGAGTTTCTGCCCTCAACCTTCCAGCCCACTTGTATTTCCCAAAAATGTCCAAGCCAACCGACACAACACTATCTATACCAGATTGACTTGCTTCCTGATTAATATTACGTATATTTCCATTAACCTCCTTTTTGATCGCTCTAAGTTGCTTTTGTAATAGAGAAATTTGCTTAACCTGGAGTTTGACTGATTTAGGACTATCAAGTGTGAGAGACATCTGTGATTGCGTCTGCTGAATTTGTTGAGTTATTTCCAGCGTGTTCATAATCTGCCCCGATCTAGAGTTGAAAATTTTTGGCTAGTCTTTACAGAAGAATTTGAGGCAGAGCCTCAAGTAGAGTATTCCCAGGTTGAACCTGGGAACTAGACCAAAAAACTCCTAACTCCTGTACAGACGCGATTAATCGCGTCCCTACTCCTAACTCCTGTACAGACGCGATTAATCACGTCTCTACTCCTAACTTCTCAGGTTGACGCCGAATTTTTCCACCAAGGCTTCACGGACTTTATTGTGTACTGGTTCAACTTCAGCCTCAGTAAGAGTGCGATCGCTAGCTCGATAAACTAAGCGAAATGCTAAACTTCGCTGTCCTTCGCTGACATTTTCGCCCCGATATTCATCAAATAATTCCACCGATTCAAGTAAATCTTTACCTGCTTTGGTAATTACTTTTTGAATTTCGGCAACTGAGATTTTCATGGGTGCGAAAAAGGCGATATCGCGATCGCTAGCTGGATAGGTAGAATAGGGCTGGAATGTTGGAACGAGCATTTCATCTTGTTGTAGAGAATCTAAAAGCACATCTAGATCCAACTGGAAAACGTAAACGGAATCTGGTAAGCCTTTTTCTCGTCGCAATTGGGGATGGAGTTGCCCAAAAATACCTAGCCTGTTACCCCGAATCCACAGGGAAGCGGTGCGTCCTGGATGTAAGCGATCGTCCTGGCGATCGGGTTGAAATTCGATTTGCAAGGCAAGTTGCCAAAATACACTTTCTAAAATGCCTTTGGCTTCAAACCAGGTGATGGGTTGTTCGCGTCCACTTTTTGACCATTTGCCAACAGAAATATCGCCTCCTACAATCCCCCCAAGGGCTTCTGTTTCTTGCAAACCGTCTTCTTCTCGCCAGAAAACTTGCCCGATTTCAAAGCCGTTAAGGGCACCATTACCCTGCTCTAAATTGTATTGAAAGGCATCAATTAACCCAGATATCAAATCGGTTCGCAGCGCTGAATATTCGACAAATAAAGGGTTTGACAGGACTATCTTTCTGTCTTCTCCTGGTTTTACTAAAGAATAGTGGATTAATTCTGTCAACCCTTCAGCCCGCAGGAAAGCTCGTAACTTGCGAATCAGTTCCTGATCTAAAGGCAGATAACCAGCTTCCGCTTTTTCTGGTAGGGTATCACAAAATTTGTTGTAGCCATAGAGACGGGCAATTTCTTCAATTAAATCTATTTCCCGCTCTAAGTCGCGGTAACGATAGGGTGGGACAGAAACTGACCATGTAGGTTGATGCGTACTATCTTCTCTTGGGACATCGTCTAAAGGAGTCAACTGACATCCCAATGCAGTCAAGATGCGCTCAACATCTTGTTTTTGGAGTTCTCCTGTGTCCTCTCCCAATTCGATTGGCCCCAGTATCTGATTAACTCGGTCTAAACGCAGTGCGATGGAACGACGCCAGGTAGAGGGTTCAGGGCGGGTGTCGGCAATTTCTTGGTGGACAAGAATTCCACTAGCTAATTCGCTAATTAAGGATAAGGCGCGGCGATTAGCTACTTCTAACTCAGCCCGGTTAACTCCCCGTTCATATCTCCCAGAAGCCTCACTTCTTAACCCTGCACTCCGAGAAGAACGGCGAATTGCCACAGAATCAAATAAAGCTGCTTCTAAAACTAAACTTTGAGTCCCTTCATAAACTTCCGTTTCTCCACCGCCCATGACTCCCGCCAATGCAACGGGTTTTTCGTTAGCAGTAATTAACAAATTTTGGGTTGATAGGGTGCGAGTTTGTCCATCCAGGGTTTTGAGGGATTCTCCAGCAGTGGCAAAGCGAACGCCAATTGTTAAATTTTTGTCACCTGCAAAAGATTGTAGGCGTTCGCAGTCAAAGGCGTGCAGTGGTTGTCCCCATTCCAACAAAACATAGTTAGTAATATCCACGACATTACTTATGGGACGTACCCCAGCAGCCCGTAAACGCTGTTGCAACCATTCGGGAGATAGAGCAATTTTGACCTGTTCAATTACCGTACCAATGTATGCAGGACAAGCTTGGGTGTCGGCGATTTTTAAAGCTAAGTTTTCTGTACTTTTGTTAATAGATACTTCACCAGGTTCAGGAATGCTCAACTTTCCACCCGTCAAAGCTGCTACTTCCCTTGCCACACCTACCATACTCAGAGCATCAGCGCGATTTGCAGTTGCGGTGAGGTCTAAAATTACATCATTTAGACCCAACAACGGACGCACATCACTACCCAATGGTAAATTTTCTTGGGTAAAAATATGAATTCCGTCAACATCAGTGGGCAAACCGAGTTCCTTTAAAGAACAAATCATGCCCTGAGATGCGACACCACGCAGTTTTGCAGGTTTAATTTTTAAATCGATGTTGGGTAAGTAAGTACCTGTAGTTGCCACTGGCACATAGATATCTGCCTTGACATTGGCAGCACCACAGACAATATTTAAAATCTCATCTGCACCGATATCGACTTGGCAAACACTCAATTTATCAGCGTTGGGATGGGGTTGACGCTCAAGCACTTTCCCGATAACCACGCCATTTGCCCAAGTGCGGCGGTCTTCAATCTCTTCTACCTCAAACCCTGCCATTGTCAGGGTTTCGGCTAATTCTTCTGGACTAAGTTTTATCTCTACTAGTTCGCGCAGCCAATTTAGAGAAATACGCATGGAGTGTGATTATTTTAGGAATCGTCTTTTGTTCTCATTTTAGGGTGCTTACTAGCGATCGATGGCTACTCGTCCCGTAAGGCTTACCCTTTCACTTGAACAATCCTACTACGTTAGACTGGCGGAACAATATCACTTTTTTATCTTTATCTTTACATCTTTTGCGATCGCCTGAGATTTTAATCTCTAACTTGAGTGCAGGGTTAAGTAGCGTAGACCTAGTATTGAAACAATGTTATGGGAAGATGCTGACTGGAATTCTTAAAATCGTTATCTGTGGCTATTATTTTGTAATTTCCCCAAACGGCTGTAGAACAAATGAGGAAATCTGTGTTTGTACCTTGAATACCATTGCTTTGGCAAGTGTTATAAAACTCAGAACCAACGTTTATAGTCTTCCATATTTAACTCCAGATTGGGAAATGCATGGAGATAATTTTTTAGCCGATTGTATTGGTTAGCGTCACGAATCCCTGAGAGTATCTTTTGCCGGACAGCACCCAGCAAAGCAACTTGGCGATCATTACTCATCCCATCTTTGGCATTATAAGCTTTAATTACCGTGTGTCCACTGTCTCTTAAAAAACTATTGATTAACTCCAACTGAGAAGGAGCATCTTCAACAACTAAAACTGTAGCCACATTAATTTATCCTCACTAACTCAAAGTCGTTAGATTTTGTGGCTGATTTAAGTCAAATGCATAAAGACTATTTTTAGTAATTCGGCACGAGTAAATGGTTTGGTGAGATATCCAGATGCTCCTACCAGTTTCGCTTTTACTTTATCTACAATTCCTTTACTCCCAGTGACAAAAATGATGGGAGTATTCTTAAAAATTGAATTATTTCGTATAATCCGACACAACTCGTAACCATCGATTCCTACCATGTTTAAATCCAGCAAAATTAAGTCCGGTTTGTGCCTTATAATTGACAAAACAGCTTTTAGTGGATCGTTGATAGTGACTACAGAAAAATTTTCATCTTCTAAGAAATAGCTAATTTCTTTGAGAATTGTAGGGCTATCATCTACAGAAACAATTTTGTGGACTTTTTGTGCCGTTACAGTAGCAGCCGTTACTCTTTGGGAAGCAAGATTTATGTTATTTGATATTGTTGGTTCCTGAAAGTTTTCTTTAGGAGGAGTAAAAATCTGTGGTAATCGTTCAACAGGAACTATATTCTCTTCAGAAATATCTAGGTAAAAGTTGACGGTGCTACTTGGTTTTTCTTTGGTATCAACTAATTCTGTAATTAATTTTGAGAAAAGCGTAGGCGTAGCCCGTTGTAAACATCGCTCTTCAAATATCTTTGGTAATTTATCAAATGGTGGATCAGGTTCGTGCAAAATAATCCCGCCCTTAACTACGTAAGGGTATAAATTGCGAGCCAGTTGGATTTCATCTTGATTCAAAATTGCAGCTAGATGACACAGGCTGAAACCCTTCATCCAATTAATTAAATCTGGCTGGAGATTTGGTAAATCTTTTTCCTCAAGTTTGCTATTAATCAACAGATATGGACGTTGATATGGAGAAGAAATTTGGGGAACAAAAGCCTGCCAATTCTGTAATCTTACTTGGCAAGATTCGAGAATTTTTTCTACATCTAGCCTGCAAATTTTTGTCATTTTATTAAGTGGCTCTGTTAATTCATAAGTACCTTCTTTAATTAGTAAAAATGATTCAACCACCTCTTTAACTAATTCTTGAATCAGCACTCCTGCTTGTGTAGAATGTAGATGTTGTTGACTAACAAGCCAGGATATAGCCTGATACTCAGGAGGGTGGCTTCTTGAATTGCTATCATGTTTGATTAACTGACTGTGTGAGTCAGGTTCAAACATCAGACGTAATTGAACATGAACCTCACTGGTAAGTAGTGGAATTTGGTGGCTAAGGCGACGCAAATGACGTTCTAATCGATCAAAGGGTTCCACTGAATGGGTAGCATAGGTTATTTTGCCCTGTTCTAAGTAAATTGACCAAGAAACTGAGTTACTCAATGCTTGTAAACAAGTACTGTCGGAACAATTGGATAACTGTCTTAACAAACTTAAAGGACGTAGTTTGGTGAATGCACCTGAATTATTCATATTTTTCAACTTTTTTTGCGGAATTAACAACTGAACATTTGTAGATTGAAAATATCAGCTATGAAGTATTCTCTTCTTTGTAAGATTTCTCTACGTACAAATTATTTCTTTTAAAATCTGTATAGATATTATTAAAAATTATAATTTTTTTAATCTATTTGTTAAATTTTGTACGTTTTACATCTGAAAAAACAAATAGGTGGGTATGAATAAAGGTAAATACTTATCATAGCTCGATTATCAATAGATGTTGGTTACTTCTGGGCTTTACTCACTATTGACAATTCTTGCCTGAAGACCTTAATAATCACGTTTATTTATGCCCACTCACTTAAGGAGGCAAATTTGATTCAAAGTTCCCACAGTTACACTGCTATACTTCTAAAACTAACAATCTTAATTATGGTTAATCACTTTCCTATAAAGGAACAATTTTCCTACATAAAATCTTTAAAAAATTATCTAGGAAAGTTTACGTATTTATTGTACTGTAGGTTTAAGGGATATAAATTTTTGGTAGATACATTAAAACAGGTAATACTAGGTTTTGATAAACTCCTTTTTGCTAAACTAAGCTGTACTCAAGTTATTATTAAATATATAGTGAACTTCATGAAAATAATTTGTTTAATAAAGATTAGAGCATCTACCACTAGATACTATAGCCTGTAGACGCCTCGGTGACTGAAATTATATACTCAGAGAAAAAGGAAATAAGGCATTGGACTTTAACATAACACAAAAAGTTATGCATGATACATTAAGACTTGATGAAGTAGTAGAATTTGCTGAGAACCCAGAACCACGTTGTCCTTGTGTGCTCTTGCTAGACACCTCTGGCTCAATGCAAGGAGATCCGATTGAGGCTTTAAATCAGGGTTTACTAAGTTTAAAGGATGAATTAGTCAAAAATACCTTAGCTGCAAGACGGGTGGAAGTGGCGATCATAACTTTTGATAGTAATATCAATGTAGTACAAGACTTTGTGACTGCCGATCAATTCAATCCGCCCATTTTGACAGCACAGGGCTTGACTACGATGGGTGCAGGAATTCATAAAGCTTTAGACATAATTCAAGAGCGTAAATCTCAGTATCGTGCCAATGGTATTGCTTACTATCGTCCTTGGGTATTCATGATTACCGATGGAGAACCGCAAGGCGAGTTAGATCATGTGGTAGAGCAAGCAGCCCAGCGCTTACAGGGAGATGAGGCAAGTAAGCGTGTAGCATTTTTTACAGTGGGTGTAGAAAATGCGAATATGACGCGTTTAAATCAAATAACTGTGCGTACCCCCTTGAAGCTCAAAGGATTAAATTTTATCGAGATGTTTGTCTGGCTGTCAACTAGTATGTCAGCTGTTTCCCATTCGCAGGTGGACGAACAGGTAGCACTACCGCCGATTGGTTGGGGGACTGTTTAATTAAAGATCACAGCTTGATGTTTACACAGCTAGCTGTTAGAAAAAAATCTATGAACATATCAAAACAGATTGCTCAATGGCGGATTGTGGCTGCGTCTGTATGTGGTACAAGTCACTTAAAAAACAACCAGTTATGTCAGGATGCTCATCATTGGCAGATATTGTCAGATAATGTTTTAGTGGCGGCCGCAGCAGATGGGGCGGGTTCTGCTAGCCTTGGGAAAGTTGGAGCGATGGTTGCTGTGGAGACAGCAATAGAAAACATTTCAAGCATTGGACTCACTCGAAAAATTTTGACTGATGATGCCTATGTGCGATCGCTTTTAAATGATGCCATACTAGTTGCTAAAAAAGCTGTGGAGGATGAGGCGGCTACTTGTGACAAACAGCCTCAAGATTTAGCAACAACTTTAATTATGATGGTCGCCACGCCAGAAGTTGTAGCTGTGGCACAGATAGGTGATGGTTTGGCAGTGGCAAAAGATGGGATGGGCAACCTTCTGGCACTGACTATGCCTGATAGCGGCGAATACATCAATGAAACCACTTTTTTGACTTCGCCTAATGCCTTAGATACAGTGCAAATGAGATTATGGCGCACAGACATAGTAAACGTTGGTATAATTACTGACGGACTCCAAATGCTGGCTTTGAATATGGTTGTTGGCGAACCTCACAAACCATTCTTTTTTCCACTGTTTGAATTCGTAGCCAATACTGAGAATAAGACACAAGCAAAGGAGCAGTTGGTAAAATTTTTACGCTCAGAGCGGATTACACAACGCACTGATGATGATTTGACACTCATTATAGCTGCATTCAACGACTCATAAGCAATAAATCTACAGGTTTCACATCTTAAATAACTCCCGTTAGCGGTAATTTCATTATGCAGGTACTACGTTGTTCCCCTAGAAAAGAAATCCTCAGCCTCAATGTCAGTTTGGGGCGTGGCGGCGAAGCTTGTGTTTATGCAGTGCCATCTGATAACAACTTGGTGGCGAAGATTTACCACAAGCCAACGACTGCTCATGCTGATAAACTCCAGGCGATGCTTGCCAACCCGCCAGAAAACCCTACGGCTAGTTTAGGGCATATCTCTATCGCTTGGCCAGAGGATTTATTACGGGCGGCAGATGGCAAAAATAGCATCCTTGGCTTTTTGATGCCACGTATTCAGGGGATGCGTCCAATCATCGACTTTTACAACCCCAGAACCCGTCGCCAGCACTGCCCCCTATTCAACTATCAGTACCTGCTCCGCACGGCTCGTAATCTGGCGGCGGCTTTTGCAGCTTTGCACGCTAGTGGATATTGCATTGGTGATGTGAACGAGTCTAATATCCTCGTCAGCGACACAGCGCTGGTGACTTTGATAGACACAGACTCTTTCCAAGTACTCGACCCCAACAACAATGTTGTTTATCGGTGCCCAGTAGGTAAACCAGAGTTTACCCCACCAGAACTACAGAATAAAACTTTTGCCCAGCACGATCGCGAAATCTCTCACGACTTATTTGGGTTAGCGGTGCTGGTATTTCAACTCTTAATGGAAGGCACCCACCCATTTTCTGGGATCTTTCAAGGTGCTATTGAGCCACCACCCTACGAAGCACGCATTGCATCCGGTCATTTCACTTACAGCCAAAAGCGGCACGTACCCTACCTGCCTACACCTATTGCACCCGCTTGGGAAATTCTCCATCCCAGCTTACAGGAACTATTTGTTCGTTGTTTTGAAGAGGGTCACAACAACCCACTGCTGCGCCCCAGTGCCCAGACTTGGCTCTCAGCAATAGCTGAAGCCGAAGATTCCTTGATTACCTGTACTACAAATCCCCAGCATCGCTATAACAACCATATGCGTAGCTGTCCGTGGTGTGAACGGACTGTGCGATTAGGCGGACGCGACCCCTTCCCATCACATCGGGCTATAGAAGCTAAAGAACATCTACAACCGCGAATCAAACCGAAAAAGCACTACACCCAGACACCACGTTTGCCACAGCGAGTCATGTCACCGCACTTAGCTAATTATTGGCAGCCAGTAATTACCCCAAGCGGTTCATATTATAAACCTTCCAAAAAGTCAAAATTATACCCAATTATTTTTTGCTTGCTGGGTTTTGGTTTATTGGGATATGCAGACGTAATGATTAAATTTACTCAGCCGTTGGTTTCTCAAAATGCTTACACCCAACAAGCATTGAATTCTCGCCAGCCAAATAACAAACTCAGCTTCGCTGATTACTATCAACAGGGTGAGGCTGCTTACAAACAGCGAGACTATGAAAAAGCAATTGTCAACTTCAGCCAAGCAATTGAACAACAACCTATACATGCCAGAGCTATTGTCAATCGTGGCAATGCCCGCTATAACTTGAAAGACTACGAAGGAGCAGTTATAGATTATAGCCAAGCTCTCAAAATCAACCCCAATCAAATCAAAGCTCTTGTAAATCGGGGCAATGCCCGCTATATGCTTGCCGAATATAGCAACGATCCTGATACAGAGTATAATCTAGCGATCGCTGACTATAATCGGGCCATCGGTCTGGATAATAATGAAGTTGAAGCTTATATCAGACGGGGGATTGTCCGCACCCAAATGGCTAAATATAGCGGTGAATCTCAACAAGCTTACAAAAGAGCGATCGCAGATTTTACTCAAGCGATAAAACTTAATGTATCCAAAGCAGAAGCTTACTTTCAGCGGGGTTTTGTCTATTATCAAATTGCCCAATATAGCAGCAATTATCAGCAAGAATATAATCAAGCGATTACTGACTTTAACCAAGCACTAACTATTAGCCCCAGACTAGCAAAAGCGTACCTCAAACGAGGTATGGTTCGCTATGAACTGGCACAATATGGTGGTAGTGAATCTAACAAAAACCAGACGAAAGCTATCGAAGATATACAGGCATCTGCCAAAATCTTTCTTGAGCAAGATGATATGGATAATTATCAGCAAGCACTCAGTAACATGTGTGTAGTGATAGAAAACAAATGTGACCCTTTATTCCAAGGTCCAAGTAATCCACAAAAAACCAACTAAAAGAAAGTAAGTTTTGTTACTGGCATATTATTGGTTTTGATTTCAGAAATCAAACCTGACTAGGGTTAGCTGGTGCTAATCCTAGTTATTTTATGGATGACATTTTTATTAAATTGAGTCATTTGTTTTCCTATTTCTAGATATTCATAGAGCTTTTATATAGAAAAGATTTTAATTTATATTTCCTTCATAATTTTGCCAAAAATTATAGTTAGATTATTGACGGAGAAAAAGAAATCAGAAATAAATTTTTCTCTACCTAAGTGCATCCTCTTCATGTTGAAAAAGTCAACTAATTTTGGATTTTAGATTTGTGATAGCGTAGTGTTAGCGAGTCTTCTCCCAACGCGAACGAGCGTCTCCTTGGCGTAGCCTCTCGTAGAGAAGAGTTAGGGAGACGATGCCGCACATAAAGCAGCGTTAGCGAGTTATGGAGCGTCACAAGCATCTTTGGGATTAGTCATCGAACATCACGAGCGTATGAGTAGATTTGTTCCGCCCACTTTCGGAGCAGGGCATGTATCAAAAAACTCTTTTAATCCAAAATCTAAAGTCTAAAATCTAAAATTGGCACGGTCAAATAATAATATCCCTACAAATCTCCGAGGTAATTGCATGAAAGCGGTGATTTTGGCTGGAGGACTTGGTACACGCCTGAGTGAAGAAACTAGTATCAGACCTAAACCGATGGTTGAGATTGGTGGTAAGCCAATTCTCTGGCACATAATGAAAACTTACTCTGCCCACGGCATAAATGATTTCATCATTTGTTGTGGTTACAAAGGTTACATAATTAAAGAGTATTTTGCTAATTACTTTTTACACATGTCAGATGTTACCTTTGACATGCGATTTAACCAGATGAACGTGCATTCTGGTTATGCTGAACCCTGGCGTGTCACCTTAGTAAATACGGGTGACAATACAATGACAGGCGGACGCTTAAAGCGAATCAGTGAACATCTTGGTAATGAAACTTTTTGCTTCACTTATGGTGATGGTGTAAGTGATATTAATATCACAGAGCTAGTTAACTTTCATAAACAACAAAATTCCTTAGGAACACTCACAGCTGTTCAACCAGCCGGACGTTTTGGAGCTATTTCCTTAGGATATGAGCAAACTAAAATCACCAGCTTTCGAGAAAAACCTGAAGGTGATGGAGCTTGGATTAATGGCGGTTATTTTGTGTTAGAACCAGAAGTAATCAACTTAATCGCTGATGACTCTACGGTGTGGGAGCAAGAGCCATTAGAAAAGCTAGCTGATATGGAACAGCTATCTGCTTTCAAACATAATGGTTTTTGGCAACCAATGGATACTTTACGCGATAAAAACTATCTAGAGGGGCTATGGAATAACAGTCAGGCTCCTTGGAAAGTTTGGTAGAAAGAAAGTTATGAGTTATGAGTAATTCAATTTTGGATTTTAGATTTTAGATTTTTTTTTAATCCAAAATCCAAAATTAAAAATCTAAAATTGGCAGAGTTAGGAGTTGAAACTCATAACTCCTCACTCCTAACTACTAACTCCTGACTTTATAGATTTACTGTAATTTCAAGTACAATAATACTAATGTATGATTTCGCAATTATAGGTGGGGGAATAGTTGGACTCTCGACAGCGTTGGCTTTAGGAAAACGCTATCCCAATGCCCAAATTTTAGTACTCGAAAAAGAGAGCCAATGGGCATTTCACCAAACCGGCAATAATAGTGGGGTAATTCATTCTGGTATTTACTACAAGCCAGGGAGTTTCAAAGCTAAATTTTGTCGTGACGGTTCTCGCTCAATGGTAGAATTCTGTCAAGAGCATGGAATTGACCATGAAGTTTGTGGTAAGGTAATTGTTGCAACTGAAGAACAAGAGCTACCACGCTTAGAAAATCTCTACAAACGCGGCTTAGACAATGGCATAGAAGTCCAGAGAATCAGCCCTGAAGAAGTCAAGGAAATTGAACCTCATGTAAGATGTGTAAGTGGAATTCGGGTATTATCAACTGGTATTGTTAATTACAAGCAAGTTTGTTTGAAATATGCCCAGCTAATTCAACAGCAGGGTGGGGATTTACACCTCAATACAAAAGTTCTGAAAATCTCCCCAAGTGGTAAAAATCAGGTACTAGAAACAAACAACGGTAGCTTTGAAACACGCTTTGTAATTAATTGTACTGGATTGCATAGCGATCGCACTGCCAAATTAGGTCAAGTTGAACCCCAAGCAAAAATTGTCCCCTTCCGGGGAGAATACTACGAACTCACTCCAGAAAAACGCTATCTGGTCAAGACACTAATTTACCCAGTTCCCAATCCAGATTTCCCCTTCCTGGGTGTCCACTTTACCCGGATGATTGATGGTAGCATCCATGCAGGGCCAAACGCAGTTCTCAGTCTCAAACGTGAAGGTTACAAAAAAACCGACTTTGACCTGCGGGATTTTGTTGAAGTCATCACCTATCCCGGTTTCTGGAAGTTAGCGGCAAAACACGCTGATGAAGGCATCCAAGAAATCATTCGTTCTTTTAGTAAAGCAGCCTTCACAAGAAGTTTGCAAAAACTAATTCCAGAAGTCCAAGCAGAAGACTTAGTTCCCACCCATGCAGGAGTCCGTGCTCAAGCCTTAATGAACGATGGCAAGCTTGTAGACGACTTTTTGATTGTTTCCGGTCAAAACTCCATCCATGTTTGCAATGCTCCTTCTCCTGCTGCCACATCTTCTCTAGAAATTGGCAAAGCGCTAGCTACTCAAATTCCCCAACTCTCGTATCTAGACAGTGTAGTAACTGCATAGATAGCATAGTTATTACTTCCGGAGCTGCTGAATTAAGGGATGAATCTTGTATGGTGGGCATCTTTACCTGGAAATACAAAAGACGGGCAAGATACCCATCCACAAGAAAAAAGTCTAGTGCATCAATTAAGAACCGCTATAGAGTGCTGCTACCCAATGGGAAGCCTGCAAAAGATTCTAGTAACTACATAATGATTGTTAGCCGAATCATATATAGCGCAATGACCTAACCCCCAATCCTTTCCCTACTAGCGTTAGGGAGTAAAATTCAAAGCCTCTCTCCTCTTAAGAGAGGAATGGAAGTGAGGTCGTATTGCATACAAACGAAAAATATAGCGGTTCCCTTTTTGATGCAACACGCTGTAGGGTATACATCTGTGCGCCCCTACTAAACGAAGAATTTAACTCATCAATACAAAGGCATTAAGCACAATGAAAATATTAGTAACTGGAACAGAAGGTTATCTTGGTTCGTTATTACCGCCTCTGTTAATTGAACGGGGACATGAAGTTATTGGTTTAGATACCGGTTTTTATAAAGTTGGTTGGCTGTACAACGCTAATGGGGTGACACCCAAAACCCTCAACAAAGATATCCGCAACATCAACCCTGAAGATTTGGAAGGTGTCGAAGCAATAGTTCATATGGCGGAACTCTCCAACGACCCAGCCGGACAATTAGCACCCAATATTACCTACGAAATTAATCATGTAGGTTCAGTTCGTCTAGCTAGTCTGGCTAAGGCTATGGGTGTACGTCGTTTTGTATATATGTCTTCGTGCAGTGTCTACGGTGTTGCTACCGCAGGTGATGTCACAGAAGAATCCCCAATTAATCCCCAAACAGCCTATGCAGAATGCAAAACTCTGGTAGAAAAAGATGTCAGACCACTCGCTGACGATGACTTCTCTCCCACCTTTATGCGGAATGCTACAGCCTTTGGTGCTTCTCCCAGGATGCGCTTTGATATTGTTTTAAACAACTTAGCAGGGTTGGCATGGACTAGCAAAGAAATCAAAATGACCAGTGATGGTACACCTTGGCGTCCATTAGTCCATGCACTGGATATTTGCAAAGCAATAGTCTGCGCCTTGGAAGCACCACGGGACATTGTACATAACCAAATCTTTAACGTGGGAGATACAGCAAACAACTATCGCGTCAAAGAAATCGCTGAAATTATTGCTGATATTTTCCCAGATTGTAAATTGTCCTTTGGTGACAACGGTTCAGATAACCGCAGCTATCGGGTATCCTTCCAGAAAATCAACACAATCCTACCCGGATTTAAGTGTGATTGGAATGCCCAACTTGGTGCCCAGCAGCTATTTGATTTATTTAGTCAAATACATATGGCTGAAGATACGTTCTTATTTAGAGGATTCACTCGCTTAAAACAGCTAGAGTATTTAATTCGTACCGAGCAAATTGACAAAGATTTCTTCTGGAATAAAAAGTAGCTAGAGTTAGCTCTTAGTGTGTAAATAAATAATTGAATCATCAGATTTATTCAGAGTTTACGCTTTCAGACTAAAATGTAAACTCTGAAATGACTCAATTAAGATTTACATATTAATAATCTCAAGATTTCCAAAATTAATAATATTTGATTCAGACTTCTTTCACCCATCAAATTATTTGCAATCAGTGAGTTGAAATTTATGGCGATCGCAAAATGTCGTTTCAGTGGTCAACCTCTGCACCAAACCTTTATTGATTTAGGAATGTCACCTTTAGCCAATGCTTATCTTAGGGCAGAACAGCTAAATAATGCAGAAAAATTTTATCCTCTCCACGCTTATGTCTCTGAAGACATTCTCTTAGTTCAATTAGAACAATTTGAAACTCCAGATCACATTTTTAGCGACTATGCTTACTTTTCTTCTTACTCGGTAAGTTGGCTAGAACATGCGAAGGCTTACACCGATATGATGGTAGAAAAGTTTAACTTTAATCATCATACTCAAGTTATTGAAATTGCCAGCAACGACGGCTACTTACTGCAATATTTTTTAGAAAAGGGAATCCCAGTTTTAGGAATAGAACCAGCAGCAAATATCGCCAAAGTTGCTGAAGACAGAGGTATTCCTAGTATCAACAAGTTTTTTGGAGTTGAAACTGCCAAAGAACTCGTGATACAAGAAAAACTGGCTGACCTTTTAATAGGCAATAATGTTTTAGCTCATGTACCAGATCTAAATGATTTCATTGCTGGGATGAAACTCATCCTCAAACCCAATGGCATTTTGACAATGGAGTTTCCTCATATTTTGCAACTCCTTCAACAAAATCAGTTTGATACGATTTATCATGAGCATTTTTCTTACTTCTCATTTCTGACTATCGAAAAAGTTTTTGCAGCCCACAACTTGCAACTTTTTGATGTAGAGGAATTATCAACTCATGGCGGTTCACTAAGAATTTATGCCAAACATGACCACGTTGATAATCCTAGCATCAGTGACCGAGTTAACCATCTGAAAGTAAAAGAAATCACTGCTGGACTGCATCAGATAGAGACTTACATCACATTTGCAGAAAAAGTCAAAAAAACAAAGCACAAGCTATTAAATTTTCTCTTGACGGCTAAAGCAGAAGGTAAATCAATCGCTGGTTATGGCGCACCAGCTAAAGGTAACACATTGCTCAATTACTGTGGGATTGGGAAAGATTTTATCGATTACACAGTAGATTGCAATCCCTATAAGCAAGACTTATTTTTACCTGGAACTCATATTCCTATCTTTGAACCAGATAAAATCCGCGAGACTCAACCAGATTATGTCTTAATTTTGCCTTGGAATCTCAAGGAAGAAATTATGGAACAAATGGCATTTATTGGTGAGTGGGGTGGACAGTTTGTTGTGCCAATTCCTGAAGTAAAAATTTATCCATGTCCTATTCCGGATAGGCTTTTAATAGCGTCGTAATTACTAAATATAACCAAAAAAGCGCCTTTTGTTACTATTTTTTATCGTCACTATGAGCAGAGGTAATAGTCAAAGAGTAATTAAAAGGCGTACCTCGTATAGATTGTTTGTCACCAAACCACAAGGAATTAGACTGAAAAGCAGCTTGTTAATTACTAAGCTGCTGTTAGTACTTTCTTAACTACAGATTTGAGCTTAATATGAATAAATTGCTGACCATCGCCATTCCTACATTCAATCGTGCCCAGCTTTTAGAACAACAACTTACTTGGTTAGCTAAAGCTATTAAAGGGTTTGAGTCTGACTGCGAAATCTTTATTTCTGATAATTGCTCTACAGATAATACTCAAGAAGTAATTAAAAAGTGGCAAATAATTCTTAGTAATGTCAGATTTACATCAAACCTAAATAGCAAAAATATCGGTGTAATGGGTAATATTGCTTGTTGCTTAAAAGCCCCAACCAGTAAATATGTTTGGACAATTGGTGATGATGATCCAATTCAGGAAAGAACTCTAGATTATGTGTTAACAACATTAAAAAAACATTCAGATTTAGCACTAATGTTTTTAAACTTCTCTGGTCGCCAAAAACAAACAGGTCAACTTGTTGTAGAACGTTGGTTGAATAGCGATAACGACGAGCTAAGAGTTGATGGTAAAGCTGTATTTCAAGGTTATCTGAATGAAAATTTTGGTGGTGTACTTTTTATATCAGCAGCAATTTATCGCACAAATATAGTAAAACAAGCTCTACAAAAATGGCCATCTGCTACTAGTAATTGGGCATCTCAAGCATATTGGACTGCGTTTTGTGCTGCTCACGGAAGTGTGATCATCACTAAAGACACTTATTTAGAATGTACTATGGGCGCTAGTCTTTTGGATCTTGATCCAACATGGAATTTGAAAATGCGATATGCATATATACCTGAAGTTTATATAAAACTACTAAAAGTAGGATATCCTCAAAAATTTTGTCAGGAGATGATTTGGCAGAATTTCCAACAAAAAACTGACTTGAAAATCTTATTAGGTGCTTTAAAACGTTGGCCTTTCTTGACAATAAAAATATTTATTCCTTACCTACGTTTGTTAAGCATATCAGCTTGGGCAATTCTTTTTCCACCCAAGCAGCTAGAGACTATCCTGTAATTTATTGTATTAATTGCCAAGTTACTGTTAACACTAGTTCTTGGCGATAAGCACTCATATACAAATTTAACTACTATTTATTCCCATGCATAAATTACTGACCATTGCCATACCAACTTATAATCGTGCTGAGTTACTTAATAAACAGTTAGCATGGCTGGCTCAAGCTATTAAAGGTTTTGAAGATGACTGTGAAATTTTAGTTTCTGATAATTGTTCAATAGATAATACTCAGGAGGTGATCCAAAAATGGCAATTAACACTTAGCAATATCACATTCAAATCAAATAAAAATTTAAAAAATTTAGGCGTAGTCAAAAATATTATGTATTGCCTAAATTCTGCAACAACAAAATATGTTTGGACAATTGGTGATGATGACCCAATTCAAGATAGAACCATTGCTTATGTGATTAGCAAACTCAAGCAACATGAAGATTTATCATTATTGTTCCTCAACTTTTCTGGTCGTAACCAAATTACTGGTGAACCAGTTCATCCACCAAGCATTGTTGGTAATCGCTGGTTTGATGTTGATAGTGAAAATGGTGATGGTGATGGGAAAGCTATATTTGAGCATTGTTTCTCAAAAAGTGTCGGTGCAGTTATTTTTCTGACTGCTACAGTCTACTGCACTGACCTAGTAAAACGCGCTCTGCAAAGTTGGCCAGATGCTGAGAATAACTGGATATCTTTAGCATATTTAGCCGGATATTGTGCTACTAATGGTAGTGTAATTGTCACTAAAGAGACTTATTTAGAATGTATTGTTGGTGTGAGTTATTGGCAGAAAGAACCAAAGTCTGCACTATTAATGCAATACAAACACATACCCGAAGTGATTTTAAAGTTGGAGAAAAGTGGATATTCTAAGCAGTTTTGCAGGCGGATGCTTTTGCAGAACGGCAAAGAAGTTAACTTGAAAGTTTTTTTGGGTGCTTTAAGAAGATGGCCTATGTCCGCCATCAAAACAGTAGTTCCATTTTTGGCTTTAGTCAGCTTATGTGCTTTTGACGTAATGGTTGCTAAAGAGTTCAGATTAGCAGAATCAAGTGAAATATCTACTCAAGAAGTGCAAAGCTATAAGCCATAAGCTACTAAATTTTTGATAAATATACATCAAAAGTAGGAGGTATTAATGTCATGTTTAATGCAATTAAAAGAAAAATAGCTACACTGTCCTCTGACTTTGAATACTACGTAGCCCGTTTAAAGCATAGCAAAAATCTACCAGCATTGGAAGGACGCGATCGCCACATCTTTAATGCTCTTAAAAAAGATGGCGTTTGTGTCACAACCCTGGCAGATTTAGGGTTCAACTCTAGCTCAGAACTGCTCAAAGCTGCTTACCATCAATTGTCTCAGATGGAAAATTTAAACAACGATCATCTAGAGCAAAAGTTGCCACAAATTTCCACAGTTACAGCGTTACCAGAATTTTATGCCTGGGCAATCGAGAAAAGGCTGCTCAATATAATTGAAAATTATATCGGTCTTCCCATCGCTTTTCACGGTGTACATTTACGCAAAGATTTCAAGAGTAAACATCAGTTTGGGACGCTGCTATGGCACAGTGATGCAGAAGACCGCCGTATTATCAAAATCTTTATTTACTTGAATGATGTCGAAGAAAAAACTGGACCTTTTGAATACATTCCCCGCTCTTTAACTTCCTTATTTAGTTGGAATTATTTTCGACTTTACTACAAACTTTGGAAGTCAGGCTATATGGGTATCAACGATGAACAAGTAAAACCAGTCATCCCCAAATCAGCTTGGAAATCCTGCCCAGGCCCAGCAGGTACAGTCATTTTTGTAGATACGAAAAATGCTTTGCATCACGGCACAGTCCGCACAGAAGACCGGTCAGCACTATTCTTTTGTTACACCGCCAACCCCCCGGAACGACCAGATCTCTGCACCCAATACTGGGATGATACTTATCCCAGAGCAGAGTTACGTTCTTCATTAGATGCAGTTAAAGTTCCAACTTAAAAACGTAAATTACTCCCTTCTCACCAGAAGAATATCTAATTTAATTAACTGCTGAGGTGCAGAGAACACAGGTTGCACCATATGAAATTTATAGGTTTAGGACTGACATCAAAATATCTCTGAAACTCTCATATATTTGCGCCCTCTGCGCCTCTGTGGTTCGTTTATTTTCTGGCGCCAACATTAAGCAGTTATCAAGTATTTTCTGGACTCAATATTCATCTTTAAGGAATCATATGATTTTCACCGAAACCGCACTCCAAGACGCATTCATTATTGACTTAGAAGAAAAACCAGACCACCGTGGTTTTTTTGCTCGGTCTTTCTGCGCTCAAGAATTTGAAGCACACGGATTAAAGCCAACAGTTGCCCAATGTAACCTATCTTTTAACTACAAAAAAGGTACTATCCGAGGAATGCACTATCAAATTCTCCCAGCAGCAGAAACGAAATTAATTCGTTGTACTAAAGGTGCTATCTATGACGTAATTATTGATATGCGTCCTGAATCTCCCAGCTTTTTATCACACATCGGTGTAGAACTAACCCCAGAAAACCGTCGTGCTTTGTATGTTCCAGAAATGTTTGCTCATGGCTATCAAGCACTCACAGATGAGACTGAAGTCATATATCAAGTGGGTGAATTTTACACGCCAGGGTATGAGAGAGGTTTACGCTATGACGACTCATTCTTTAATATTGACTGGCCTCTAGATGTGACTGAAATTTCTGAGAAAGATTTAAGTTGGCCTTTGTTGAGAATGATGACTGTTGGCGGTACAGCTTCCAGATAACTATAGGCTTTTTCTTTGCGCCTCTATGTGAGGGTCAAATAATTAATTTAGGTAGAAATAAATGCCAAATACAATTCTATCTCGTGTCGGTAATACTATTTCTTTTGTATCCAAAAAAGTCCAAGCACGCATCAATTACGCTAAGACTTTACAAGTTGTTTCCCTGAAGCCGAAACAGCCTTCCAAAGGAAATGTACTTCTTTCTTATCGGATTGAACCATTTTTGATAAAATCAGGTCAGCCTATCCCCAATGACCAGAGTTGGAACTGGGAGTGTCTACTAATCGCCCAAACTTTTTTAGACTTGGGTTATAACGTTGATGTTATCCAATTCCACAATAATAAATTCGTTCCTCAAAAAGACTACGCATTTTTCATCGATATCCGTCATCGTCTAGAAGCACTTGCACCAAAACTGAATAAAGATTGCATCAAGATTTTCCACGTTGACATTGCTAATATGGTGTTTCGCAATGCAGCTGAATGCAACAGACTTCTAGAACTCCAACAACGTCGAGGAATTACCTTACGACCACAGCGATTTGAGACGCCCAACTTAGGAATTGAATATGCCGATTACGCTACTGTATTGGGCAATAATTTCACAGTTGATACATTCAAATATGCGAACAAACCAATGTATCGTATTCCAATTTCTTCGTCACTCGTTTATCCCTCTCCTGACGAGAAAGACTTTGAAGCGGTAAGAAAGCGTTTTCTGTGGTTTGGTGGTAATGCTCTAGTTCTCAAAGGATTAGACTTAGTTTTAGATGCCTTTGCCCAAATGCCGGAATACCATTTAACAGTTTGTGGCCCGGTAAGTAATGACAAAGAATTTGAGCAAGCTTTCCATAAAGAACTGTATGAAACACCTAACATTCACACCTATGGTTGGATTGATGTTAGCAGCCCTGACTTTTTAAAGGTTACAAAGAATTGTTTGGGGCTTGTTTATCCTTCCGTTTCTGAGGGACAGGCAGGAGCAGTAATAACTAGCTTGCAAGCCGGATTAATTCCGATTTTAAGCTACGAATCTGGTGTGGATGTTCATGATTTTGGTGTGATTTTCGAGAATCTTTCCCTTGAAGAAATTAAGGCGAAAGTTAGAAGTATTTCCAATTTGCCTGTAGAAGACCTAAAGCTTATGTCTCATAAGGCATGGGAATATGCAAGAGCAAATCATACCAAAGAAAAGTTTGCCCAAGCCTACAAAAATGCTGTGGAGCAAATTATCGAAAATCACAGCCAGAAAAAACAGACTGGTTTGATAGCATCTAGCAAACAACTGGTTAGCACTTAGCCCTGGCGATTAGAAATCGCACGCCAGTTGCTCATGGGGGAAACCCCCTATAGCCCTTCTCTACGAGACGCTTTGCGTAGCTTGCTTCCACGAAGTGGTACGGGCATCCTACGGCAGGCGCTAGCCTCTTCTTTTGGGAGAAGACTGCACTGGCTTGGCTATACAAACTTTCGTCCGCCTGCGCGGACTGATGGGAATTAAGGGTTTTTAACCCGCGCAGGCGGGTTTTGCCTGTATAGCCCCGTGACTTATAGTCGCTTGGTGCAAGCTAATCGCAATTCACCATGAAAATGTACTTAATATTTAGTTGTCATCAATTATTAAGTGCAAGATTATAGAGAATTTGTATCACAATAAACAGTTCCAAAAAGGAGTTTAGTTCATGATTATTATCGATCGCGCCTTACAAGCCCGTGCAGCAGCAGGCAATCCCATCAAAGTGGGAATGATTGGTGCTGGTTTTATGGGTCGAGGAATTGCCAACCAAATTGTCAATTCAGTGCCAGGAATGGAGTTAGTTGCTATCTCCAATCGTCAGATTGATGCAGCTAAACAAGCTTATTCGGAAGCAGGAATTGAAGATATTCAAGTTGTTGCAACTGTCAGCGAATTAGAAGATGCGATCGCTAACGGGAAATATGCAGTCACAGAAGACGCTAAGTTACTGTGTCGGGCTGAGGGCATCGATGCATTAATCGAAGTCACAGGTGCAGTGGAATTTGGCGCTCACATCGTCATGGAAGCGATCGCCCATTGCAAACATGTGATTATGATGAATGCTGAACTCGACGGCACCATTGGTCCCATCCTGAAAGTGTATGCTGACAAAGCAGGCGTCATCCTTAGCGCCTGTGATGGCGATCAGCCAGGGGTACAAATGAACCTCTACCGTTTTGTAAAAAGTATTGGTTTAACTCCGTTATTGTGCGGTAACATTAAAGGACTCCAAGACCCCTATCGCAATCCCACCACCCAGGAAGGATTTGCTAAACGTTGGGGTCAAAAGCCTCACATGGTGGCTAGCTTTGCAGATGGAACCAAAATTTCCTTTGAGCAAGCGATCGTTGCCAATGCCACAGGGATGAAAGTCGCCAAACGGGGAATGCTGGGATATGACTTCAACGGTTATGTCGATGAAATGGCCCATATATATGATGTTGAACAACTCAAAGAACTGGGTGGTATTGTCGATTATGTAGTTGGAGCAAAACCTGGGCCAGGCGTATATGTATTTGCCACTCACGACGACCCCAAGCAACGCCACTATCTCAACTTATACAAATTAGGCGAAGGCCCTCTTTACAGCTTCTATACTCCTTATCACCTCTGTCATTTTGAAGTTCCCCTGTCCGTAGCGCGTGCTGTCCTATTCGGTGATGCCGTTATGTCTCCACTCGCAGGCCCGCTAGTAGATGTGATCACTACCGCCAAAATTGACCTGAAAGCAGGAGAAACCTTAGATGGCATCGGCTACTACATGACCTACGGACAATGTGAAAATTCCGATATCGTTCAACAGCAAAATCTCCTACCAATTGGTTTAGCTGAAGGGTGTCGCCTAAAACGAGATATTACTAAGGATCAAGTCCTCACATATGAGGATGTAGAATTACCTGAAGGCAGACTCTGCGACCAATTACGAACTGAGCAAAACACTTATTTCGCCTCAGAAAAAATCTTGGTAGCAGTTGGGTAATATCGGTTCCAAAAATATTTGCAACAAATGAATTGGCTGTAGGGGCGTACAGCTGTACGCTCTTAATACGTTTCGGATAAGATCCCCCCGCCTGTGGCGACCCCCTTAAAAAAGGGGTAAAGATCAAAAAAAGCCCCCCTTTTTAAAGGGGGTTGGGGGGATCTCCGAGGCCCCTACCAACGTATTTGTAGCAAGAATTTCGTGAAGAGGATAGGAAGTTATACTGCTGAACACTAAAGTTGTTGATAGTAACTTGCTGGGGAGCCTTCAAGCAAACCTGATCGAAACTTTAGGTCAAATTCATGAAAATTGCTCTAGTCCATGATTATTTAACCCAGCGAGGTGGGGCAGAGCGTGTGTTTGAACTGCTTTGTAAGCACTATCCCGAAGCAGATATTTTCACATCTTTGTATGATCCACAAAAAACTATTGATCTAGGCGATCGCATAGTTAATACAACTTTCTTACAAAAGATTCCTTATGCAGCAAAATATTTCAGGTCGATGGCTCCTCTATATTTTCCTGCCTTTCGTGCCTTGGATCTGCAAGACTACGATCTAATTATTAGCAGTAGCACCAGCTTCGCCAAAGCAGTGCGAAAAAATCCTAATGCCCGCCACATTTGTTTTTGCCATAATGTCACCCGTTTCTTATGGGATACAGCAACTTATTTAAGGGAGTATGGAGACTATAGATATTTTGCTCCTTTAATTGAACAAGTATTCCAAGTAATGAGAAAGGTAGACCTAAAATATGCACAGGAACCTGACCTTTACATTGCTAATTCTAGTGTTGTTGCCCGCCGAATTGAAAACGTTTATGGCAAAAAGGCAATGATGGTGAACTATCCAATTGATACTAGTAAATTTATTTTTTCAGATATAAAAGATGAATATTATCTGGCCTCAGCCCGGATGATCAGCTATAAGCGTCTTGATATAATAGTCGAAGCTTTTAATTGGTTAGGATGGCGGTTATTAATATCAGGTGATGGCCCAGAACAAGCACGGTTAAAATCCAAAGCATTACAAAATATTGTGTTCTTGGGACACGTAAGTGATAAAACCCGCAAAGACTTGTTTTCCAAAGCCAAGTCTATTATTGTTGCAGCCCTAGAAGACTACGGATTAGTTCCAGTAGAGGCTAATGCTAGTGGCACACCAGTGATTGCCTATGGAGCAGGTGGAGTATTAGATACTCAAATCCCAGGTGAAACTGGAGTCTTTTTTAAAAGACAAACACCCGAATCTCTACAAATTGCATTACTAGAAGCTAATGGTATCTCTTGGGATTACGATCGCATCCGTAATCATGCAGTAGCAAACTTTTCAGAGAATGCATTCTTTGGGAAAGTTGAGCAAATTATTCACCAAGCTTGTGGTGTACATCAATTATTCATTTGATTTCTTAATCTCTTTACACAACAAGATTACCTATTTATTTTCTCTCTCCTCCTTGGCGGTTTGTTAAAAAAATAGGTATTCTTCAGAGTATCTCTTAGCGTAAGTCTCCAAGATAAGGATAATAAAAGTGGTTCAAACTAGTCTAAATCCTCATATAACTCCAGCTTCTGAAACTGAACCAAGTTACGGACAAATGTTTGCCGTATTTGTACGAAGATTTCCTTGGTTCTTAGCAGTATTAATTAGTTCTCTTGCGATTGCAGGCTTAGTAACTTTTAAAACAAAACCAACATATAAAAGTTCGATGCAACTGCTAGTAGAACCTAACTATCAAGGTAAGACAGAAGGTGCTGGGTTAGACAACCAGTTTACCGACTCTAATGTTGTTATAGATACTGCAACCCAGCTTAACTTGATGCAGAGTTCGGGACTCATCCAAAAAGCAGTTGATAAACTTCAATCTGATTATCCCGACATAACTTCAGCTGAAATTAAAGCTTCTTTGGTCTTAACTCAATTAAGGAGCAAAGAAGATAATGTCGCTACTAAAATCTTTCAAGTTGAATACACCGCAGGAGATCCAGAGAAGACAAAAAAAGTTCTGGGTGCAATTCGACAAGTTTATGTGGAATATAACAAAGAACAACAGAATTCGCGTTTACAAAAAGGTCTGCAAATTATTAGGGAACAGTTAAGTAAAGCCAGTGAAGAAGTAAACGCAGCTGAGACAAATTTACAAAGGTTTCGGAGAAATCAGAACTTAATTGATCCAGAGTCACAGGCCAAAGCTATTGAGACAGCCTTGAACAATATTGCCCAAGAACGACAGACAACTCGCTCTCAGTATGGGGAAGCTTTGGCACGCCAAAAATCTTTGGAAGAACAACTTAACCGTTCTCCCCAGAATGCTCTAGTTGCTTCTCGCCTGAGTCAGTCTGTTCGCTACCAAAGCTTACTAAACGAAATCCAAAAAACAGAACTGGCACTAGCACAAGAACGCTTACGCTTTACAGATCAGACTCCGAGTGTGCAAAATCTCAAACAACAGCTTCAGGGTCAGAAGGAATTATTGCAACAAGAGGTAGGAAGAACTTTAGGGCCAAAGTCTCCTGGTGGATTCACTTCTGGAGATTCTCTCCTCGAAAAAGGACAGCTCGGTCAAATTGATCTCAGCCTTGCCGGTCAGCTAGTGGAAACGCAGACAAATCTAGTTGCTTTAACTGCTCGCGATCAAACTTTGGCCCAGAAAGAAAACGAGCTGCGTTTGGAAATCAAACGCTTCCCGCCTCTATTGGCTTATTACAATCGGATGCTACCACAGTTGCAATTTAGTCGTGAAAGATTAGAGCAGCTTTTAAGAGCAGAGCAGCAATTGCGACAAGAACTTTCCAAGGGTGGATTTAATTGGGAAGTAGTAGAAGATCCCCAAAAAGGTGCACAATTAGGCCCCAATCTCCAGCAGAACTTGCTCTTAGGTGCTGTGGTTGGGTTTATGTTAGGAGGCATTGCTGCCTTTATTCGGGAATCGGCTGATGATGCAGTTCACACCACTGCTGAGTTAGAAAAGCAAATGGCCATGCCGTTGTTGGGAACAACTCCCAAGTTACCGCCAGCTAAACCCAGAGAATCAATGATCAAGTTGCCTTTTGGGAAGCCAGAAGTTCTCGCCCCCTGGACAATTCAGGTATTGCAATCTCCACCGCGTTGGGAATCGCTGGATCTGATTTACAAAAACATTGAACTTTTAAATACTGTTACTAGCTTAAAATCTTTGATGATTACCTCGGCTTTAGCTGACGAGGGTAAGTCAGCTTTGGCGTTGGGTCTGGCAATGAGTGCTGCCCGTTTACACAAAAGGGTGTTACTGATTGATGCCAACTTACGTGAACCCAGTTTGCACCAACAACTGAATCTTCCTAATGAACAGGGGCTTTCTACTCTACTGGCTAGTGATGCAACTCTACCCAACCAGATTAGTCTTCAATATTCAGGCTCCGCTTATATCGATATTTTGACCGCCGGTCCCAAACCTGCTGACCCAGCTAATCTGTTGAGCTCCCCTCGGATGATGCAATTAATGGCAGCATTTGAGGAAAACTATGATTTGGTACTCATAGATGCTCCCCCGGTTCTCGGCTTGGTGGATGCCATGCTTACCGCATCATCTTGTCGGAGCGTGGTCATGGTGGCAAGCATTGGGATTGTGACGCGAAGTCAGCTGACTCAAGCTACAGCCATGTTAAGTAAGTTAAACCTGATTGGAGTTGTAGCTAATGGGGTATCAAACTCTAGCATTAATTATGTACCCAATATCAAACAACAGCAATTAGCTCTGCGACAAGCTGTAGAAAAGTAGCTAGTACCGCTAGATGATAGATCCCCGACTTCTTAGAGAAGTCGGGGATCTTGCGTTTGGCATTATATAACCAAAATTTAATTTTGTTGCTATCAGGAAAAATTTAGTATATTTATGCTATTTTTATAAGTTTCCAGAGAAATCACTAGCTTTTTAAAGAGTAAATAAAGAATTTATTTGAGCGCTCGTTATTTCTACATAGTCTTATATTCTAGAGATTAAAGCACCTTCATAAAGGCTAGAAGACAAGAGTGGACTGGTTTTGTTAATATCGACACAACAAACACCTCAGTGCAATTTAACGTAGATATAGATTCATGGGTAATTTGCCTCTACACTTCTCTACTGTCAGTAGTTACCGGAAAATACCGATTGCCCATGAATATTGATAGTAACGTTGCTCGCTACCTATGTAATTAGTATCTCTCTAATTTGTATATCTCTACAGCAACGGAATTCTGTATGATATGTGCTTGGCTGAGTGGCAAATAGTAATAACATATTTTTGCCCTCAATTATCTCCAACTTTTTGGACTTACAACAAGATTCGGATTTGGGTCTTTGGCATTGATAGCCTTTGATAACGCCTCAGCAATTCACTCCTGTATAAACCCAAAGACATATGACAACTTCAATAATTCCAACTCTAGAGAATTTATATGATCTAACCCAGCAACACCAAGAGAATCGTGGGCACTGCACACTCCAGTGGCGACGGGGTAAGCTGTTGGTGAAGCCGCCTGGACGAGTTAAACAACCATATCTGCCTTCATTAGATAGTAAGCGATCGCTAGTAGAATGCTTACAACATTCTCCTGTAAGTTTGGTAAGCATAGATCCAAAACTGGGTGAGAATTTGCTCAGGTTTTGGGCAGATGCATGTGAAGAAGCTCGAAAACCAATATTCCTAAGCATACCCGCTGGTAAGAAACTGCCTAACCGACCCTTGAGACAATTGCAGCGACTAATTGATTGGATTGCTGCTTTAGTGTTGCTGCTATTAGTAAGTCCAGTCATGTTGGGATTGATTGTATTAATGCAGGTTTATTCGCCAGGGTCACTTTTTTGTCGTGAGTGGCAGGTTGGAGAACGGGGTAAACTCTTTCGGGCGATGAGGTTTTGCACAACTACAAAGCACAACATCACACCGCTAGGGCGTTGGATGCATAAATACAGTCTTGATAATTTGCCCCAGTTATTTAACGTGCTGCGGGGTGACATGAGTTTGACTGGATCTTGTTGTTGGACTTTAGAAGATGCAGTACAGCTAAATCAACTACCAGAAATTACGGCTTCATGGGAAGTAGAGGCGCAGTCTCACCTGTTACATCTGGATAGCCAAACACTTTGAGAATTCAAAATTCAAAAGTCATAATTTTGAATTCTAACTCCTAACTCCTGAATTCTTATACCAATTCTTTGGGAAACTGTACAAAATCAGGTTTAGCCAGACTTGGGGCTTAAGCCCCTTGTTCTATACAATCTCACAGGTAATCGGTATTACATGCCAAATTATTGTTAGAAAAATCTATGCATTTCCAACTTCCTCAACAACTCCGTAGTCTGCTCAAAGCTAGCAGCTTCTGGCAGGACAACTATTTAATATTGCGAGAATTTAAACACTTTCGGAAAATTGCAACTTTAGCTTTGATGTTTTCGGTTTTAGCAGCAACTTTTGAAGGTGTGAGTATTGGTTTTTTACTCTCCTTTTTGCAAAGTTTAACTAGTCCCAACGCTCAACCTGTTCAGACAGGAATACACTGGTTTGATATCTGGATTTTGGGAGCTAAGACATCGGCAATTAATCGTCTGTACCGCGTATCTTTACTGATTTTATTGAGTACTTGGTTACGTGCAACCTTTAATTACTTTTCCCAAGTCTACACTGAATTATCTCAACTACATCTTGCTGATCGCTTACGTAAGCAAATTTTTGAACAGTTACAAGCCTTGTCACTAAGTTACTTTGCCAAAACTCGTTCTGGTGAACTAATTAACACAATTACTACAGAAATTGAAAGGATCAGACAGGGTTTTAGTGGTGCAGCTTTTTTAGTAACTAGAGGACTAACAACCTTTGTCTACTTAATCTCAATGTTTTTGATATCATGGCAACTGACGCTGATATCAGCATTACTATTTACACTTTTAGGTGTGGGGTTGTCAAATCTGAATGCTAGAGTCAGAGAATCGAGTTTTGGCATGACAACTGCTAATGCTAATTTTACATCAACAGCCATAGAATTTATTAATGGCATTCGCACTGTTCACTCCTGTGGTACTCAAGAATTTGAGCGTCAGCGTTACTACAAAGCTAGCGACAAGGTAATAAGTACTACAACAAAAGTTGTCTTCACCTGGACACTTGTGAAGCCAATTGCCGAAGGGGTAGCGACTACGGTATTGATCGGAATGATTATTTTGGCGTTCACTAGCCTTGTTACCAATGGAACACTACAAGTTGCTTCTTTGCTAACCTTTTTCTTTGTACTATTTCGCTTCATACCATTTGTTCAAGATATTAATGGTACGAGAGCATATCTCAGCACTTTACATGGTTCAGCAGACAACATTAAAAATTTGTTAAAAACTGATGACAAATTTTATTTTCAAAATGGCAGAATTGAGTTTAAGGGTTTAAAAAGGTCAATAGATTTAGTATCTGTGGATTTTGGCTACGATGATAAAAATCTAGTGCTACATAATATTACCCTTACTATTGAAAAGGGAAAAATGACAGCATTAGTCGGGGCATCTGGTGCTGGTAAAACAACACTTGCTGATTTAATTCCCCGATTTTATAATGCTACAGATGGATATCTTTACATTGATGAAATTGATGTACGGCAGTTTGAAATTAACTCCCTACGTCGCAAAATAGCTGTCGTCAGTCAGGACACTTTTATCTTCAATACTAATGTTTGGCAAAATATTTCTTACGGGACTCCAGAAGCGAGTAATGATGAAATTCAAGAAGCTGCTAAACTAGCAAATGCACTAGAATTTATTTTGGAAATGCCGGAAGGTTTTGATACCCAATTGGGAGATCGGGGTGTTAGGTTATCTGGAGGACAAAGACAGCGAATTGCTATTGCGCGAGCTTTACTGCGGAACCCAGAAATTTTGATTTTGGATGAGGCAACTAGCGCCTTAGATTCTGTATCTGAGCGCTTAATTCAAGATTCATTAGAAAAGCTATCTGTTGGAAAAACAGTGATTGCGATCGCTCACCGTCTTTCTACTATTTCTAAAGCAGATAAAGTCGTGGTATTAGAACAGGGACGGATAGTAGAGCAAGGTAAGTATCAAGAACTATTGGAACTCAAAGGTAAGCTTTGGAAATATCATCAAATGCAATATGAAGTAAGGCAATCCGATTAGAAAAAATATCTAAAAGTTCGTCAAGTTGAAATCAATTTACCAAAATACTTGCAACAGAGGAATCGGCTGTATATCCTTACAGCCGTACACCCTTGTATAGCAGTCATAAATCATTTATAAAAATAAATTAACCACAGAGGCGCAGAGAGCACAGAGAGAGGAATCAGAAATTTTCACGACTCATTTATGATTACTATATATCTTGACCAATAATTTGATTAAATTGCCAAAAAATAGTATTTTAATGCTGATTATTTCTATAAACAAGTTGTTATTAATTATTAAAATTAGTGCTATATACTGAACAAAAACGGAAAACATGTACCAGAATATATTTGACAAAGACCTGATTTATCAATGCTCCAATTTTGAAGTAGGTGGGGGCGGAGGTGTTGAAACTTATTTAGCGTTTCTGTTTGAACATCGACCACCCGATATTAGTGATCACGTGATAAGATCGCTTAAGAATGTTGACCAAAGCCAGTTTAAACTGCTGCATATCCACAGCCCAGATTTACTATTACAGCTTACAGGCGAATGCCCTACCATCTTCAGTGTTCATAATCACTCATTCTACTGTCCTAGTGGCACAAAATATTTAGCAGGGCAGCAGACAATCTGCGATCGTAACTTTTCTTATTTAGGATGTACCTGGGGCAAACTAATAGATAAGTGTGGTAGCCGTAGACCTTTAAGAAGTTTTCAAGAATTTCAAACCACTCATCAGTTTTTAGATGTATTAAAAAAGATAAAAATTACTTTCATTGCTAATAGTGAATATGTCCGGCAACAATTGATTAAAAATGGTGTACCCCCAGAGCAAACTGTAACCCTACACTGTGGGATCTCTGTACCGCAAACAGCAACTGCACCTCTAAGTTTAAAAGTCCACCAAAATCATAGAATTTTGTTTGTGGGACGGATTGTTTCTGATAAAGGTCTAGAATGGTTACTCAAAACCTTAATACATACAGACCCACAAATTCAACTTGATATCGCAGGTGAAGGCTGGGAACGACTCCAGTTAGAAAAGTTAGCAAACACCCTCAGATTGAATAACCGGATTACTTGGCATGGCTGGTGCGATCGCGATAAACTAAATAAACTTTATCAACAATGTTTTGCAGTCATCTTTCCCAGTGTCTGGCCTGAACCTGCCGGTCTTGTAACTCTGGAAGCCTATGCTCGTTATCGACCTGTAATTGGTAGTGCAGTTGGAGGGATTCCAGAACATTTACGAGATGGAGAAACGGGTATTCTTGTTCCAGCCAATAATATTAAAAAGCTGGCTGATGCCATTAACGAGTTATATATAGATCATCAAAAAAGCCAATATATGGGCGAACAAGGTCATGCTTTATTGATGAAGGAATTCACAATGGATACTCATCTAAAAAACCTGCGGACAATTTATGCAAAAACAATAGCAGAATTTCCTTCTAGAGTGAAAAGTTTATATAGATATAGCATCCCTCAAACTAAATAAGTTTAGTTTAGTAAAAACATCAGATGGTGCATCTTTTACCTATGAAATATAAAGGGATAAAAATATGTCATTGCATCAAGAATATCAACAAAATTTAGTCAGCGTTATTATCCCCACCTATAATCGACCAGAGTATCTCAAGCAAGCGATCACTAGTGCTATTAAACAGACTTATCAAAATATCGAAATCATTATTTGTGATAATTGTAGTTCAGAAAATCCCCAAGCAATTGTTGCGTCTTTTGGTGATTCACGCATCAGATTTTGGCGGCATCAGCAAAATGTCGGTATGTTAGCTAATCAGCAGCATGGTTTCAAGATGGCGCGAGGTAAATATGTTGCTAGTCTCCATGATGATGACATCTGGAATGAAGACTTTTTAGCAAAGCTTGTACCAATACTAGAAGCAAATTCCGAGTTAATTATCGCTTTTTGTGACCAATATATCATGGATGCTAATGGCATAATTAATGATGTTGGAACTGAAGAAAACACGCGTGGTTACAAGCGAGATAAGTTAACACAAGGGATTCATCAACCTTTCTATAAAATTGGGTTAATAGATAAAAGTATACCTACTGCGGCAGCTTGTGTAATTCGCAATAATTTTGTGGATTGGGATAGTATTCCCCCAGAAGTTGGCGGCATGTGGGATTTATATTTAACTTACCTTTGTTGTGTATCTGGTTGTGGGGCTTACTACTATCCAGAAAGGCTGACGCGATATCGTGCCCATGAGCAAACTGATACCATGCTCAGTGGTAGTCGAGATGTGCAGGCAAAAATCTGTAAAGCTAAAAGCGAAATATTTTGTTATCAAGTCTTTATGGAAGATACTCGTCTACAGCAATTTAGGACGTACTTTCAACAGAAATGGTTAGAAGCTAATACAACTTTGGGAATTGGTCTGCTACGAAGTGAACAGATAGCAGCAGCACGTCCTTATTTTTGGCAGGCATTGAAAAAACAAAAATTTAACATGCGAACTCTAGCGGCACTCAGTCTTAGTTTTACTCCGCAATTTTTAGCAAATAAGTTAATAGAAATCTCAAAATAATATCAAAGTATTATCTACGTTGGATAATTTATTTTTTTAACGAACCGCAAAGTACGCATTTGCGTAGCGTCTGTCTGCGACACGCTGTGCGAACGTAGAGAAGAGTGCAAAGGGAAGAAAAGAAGATTATTGTAAATTCTTCCTCTGTGTGAAATTTTATCATTAAGGAAGGTAGGGGATGAAACTTTGTATTGTTACTCATAAAATAAAAAAAGGTGATGGTCAGGGGCGGGTAAACTATGAGGTTGCTAATGAAGCAATTTCTCGTGGTCATCAACTGATATTATTAGCTAGTGAAGTTGCACCAGAACTAGAAGAGAATAGCCAAGTTAATTGGATTAAAATTCCAGTCAAAGGCTATCCCACCGAATTTGTGCGTAATTTCATATTTGCTAAAAAAAGTGCAGATTGGTTGTGTCAAAATCGCTTTAACATTGATTTAGTTAAAGTCAATGGAGCAATTAATATGGCTGTCGCTGATGTGAATGCTGTACATTTTGTCCACAGTTCATGGTTGCGATCGCCTGTTCATATTTCTCGCAATCGCCGAGATTTATATGGTTTTTACCAATGGCTGTTTACGGCTTTCAATGCCCGTTGGGAAAAACAGGCTTTCCAAAAAGCGCAGGTTGTTGTAGCAGTATCAGAAAAGGTAGCCCAGGAATTAGTCAATATTGGTGTGCCGCGTTCTCAGATTCGCATAATTGTCAATGGCGTTGACTTAGAAGAATTTGCCCCCGGCCAAAGCAATCGCCAAAAGTTAGGTTTACCAGAGAACGTTACCCTAGCACTATTCGCCGGAGATATCCGCACACCCAGAAAGAACTTAGATACCGTATTGCACGCCTTGGTGAAAGTTCCCAATTTACATCTGGCGGTGGTGGGACATATCGAAGGTAGCCCCTTTCCACAACTAGCTACCTCTTTGGGGTTAAACGAACGCGTGCATTTTGTCGGATATCGCCGTGATATCCCCGAAATTATGCGATCAGTAGATTTATTTGTTTTTCCTTCCCGATACGAAGCTTGCACCCTCGTATTGTTAGAAGCACTTTCTTCAGGACTGCCGGTAATTACTGCCACAGCTACCGGAGGTGCAGAGTTGGTGACACCAGAATGTGGCATCGTCTTACCCGACTCAGATGATATCGATGCTTTGGCTGTGGCGTTGATGTCCTTGGTGAGCGATGTCTCGTTGATGCAATACATGGGCCAAGCGGCTCGCTCTGTAGCAGAACAACATAGCTGGACTAGTATGGCACAAACTTATGTGGATCTATTCGAGGAGTTAAGCAAGAATGCGGAACACCGTTCTCATACCGACTTATCGCCGTCCACAAGACCTCTCACGCTGCCTTTTGGCGCTACAGGAGCAAACTAAACCAGTTGATCAGGTGATAGTGGTTGTTCGCGATACGGATGCAGAAACCTGGCAATTTCTCACTCAATTTCACCTGCACAATTTGCCACTGCATACCGTGAAAGTGACACAACCGGGGGTAGTAGCAGCTCTCAACGCCGGACTAGCAGCAGTGGAGGGCGATATTGTTTCCATTACTGATGATGATGCTGCACCCCACCCCGATTGGTTAGAGCGCATCGCCGCTTACTTTTCCTGTGATAGTCGCCTCGGCGGTTTGGGAGGGCGTGATTGGATACACCACGGCAGCAAATTAGAAGATGAATCCCGCTTAGTCGTTGGACAGTTGCAGTGGTTTGGGCGAGTAATTGGCAACCATCATTTGGGAGTGGGAGAACCCCGCGAAGTCGATATTCTCAAGGGCGTAAACATGAGTTTTCGTACCCAAGCAATCGGGCAATTGCGCTTTGATCAGCGGATGCGCGGGACAGGAGCGCAGGTACATTTTGAAATGGCATTCACTCTAGCATTAAAGCGGGCTGGTTGGAAGATAATTTATGATCCTAACGTTGCTGTAGACCACTATCCGGCACAACGTTTTGATGAAGATCAGCGAAACAACTTTAATGAAATTGCCTTTATTAATTTAGTCCATAATGAAACTTTAGTTTTACTAGAGCATCTGTCATTTATGCACCGGATTGTATTTTTGTTCTGGGCAGTATTTGTGGGTACATGCGATAGTTTGGGTTTCGTACAATGGCTAAGATTTTTACCTAGCCAAGGGCAATTGGCAGGTAAAAAATTGTTGGCATCCTGGCGTGGACGTTGGCAAGGATATAAACAATTCAAAATCCAAAATTAAAGACCTATTTCAATCCTGTTCACTTAAGAATAATCGTAGATTGGGTTAAGTGCAGTGCAACCCAACAAAGTCTTGATAATGTTGGGTTTCTACGTCAGTTTTAGTTTTTAGCCTTAACTGAACTTTCTTGAGACCTATTCTTTAATATTGAATTCCTTTCAAGCCACCAAATTTATTTATATGTACATCTAAAATTGAATGAATTCTAAGCAGATACTTTTCAATAGTTTTTTACAAGAAAATTATTCTCCTGAGGAGCGATCGCTACAGGGTTGGATGGCGATCGCAGGCTTTGTATTACTGACTGTAGTTTGCTATTTTGCTGGTGCTACTGCCGCATTGCGCCTAATTTTCCCGGTGACAGCTTTAGTAGTAGCCGTGTTTTTATACTTGCGACATCCCATTCTCTACATCAGCTTTACCTGGTGGATTTGGTTTCTCACACCTTTAGCTACTCGCTTAGTTGACTATCGGGTGGGCTGGGACGCTACCCGTCAAATGCTGATAGCACCCTACTTAGTGGTGTTTGTCACCATAGCAACTTTCTTCAGACACTTTCCTCGCGCTTCTCGCCAAGGGGGCTTGCCGTTTGTTTTGGCTTTTATTGGAGTATTCTACGGTTTTTTGGTAGGTCTTATTTATAACCAGCCAATCCCTGTAGCACGCGGTCTGCTGGATTGGCTCAGTCCGGTCATTTTCGCTTTTCACTTATTTATAAACTGGCGAGATTATCCTAGCTATCGCCAGAACATTCAGCGAACATTCCTCTGGTGTGTGTTGATTTTAGGAACTTATGGCGTATATCAATTTGTGGTAGCTCCTGAGTGGGACAGGTATTGGCTGATCGAATCAAAACTATTCATGAGTGCTGGAAATCCTGTACCTTTTGGGATGCGGGTCTGGAGTACATTGCACTCAGTTGGCCCCTTTGGTTCAGTCATGCAAGCTGGTTTACTGTTGTTATTTACAAGTTCAGGAAATTTAATTTTTCCTGCTTCAGCTGTTGGTTATTTATCCTTTTTATTGACACAAGCACGTACTAATTGGGGAGGCTGGTTATTTGGAGTAATTATGATTATGGGTTCAGTCAAAGCCCGGATTCAAATGCGCTTAATTACCATAATTGTGGTCATGGCAATTTGTGTTGTGCCATTAACAACTATCGAGCCAATTTCTGGGGTTGTCGCAGCCCGTTTGGAAACTTTTTCTAATCTTCAAGAAGATGGCAGCTTTAAAGATAGATCGGGAACTTACGACAAAAACCTTGGTTTAGCCCTTTCTAATGGTTTAGGTAACGGCTTAGGAAATATTTGGAAGGTCAACGAAAAAACTGGTCAAATTGAAGTAGTGGTAATTGATAGTGGCATTTTAGATATGTTTTTCACCCTTGGTTGGTTTGGAGGCATCTTTTATATGGGTGGATTAATCTTGTTAATTATTAGTGTTAGCAGTTATGGTGAAGGTCGTTTCGATAGTTTTATCAGTGCTGCCCGCGCCATTGGGATTAGTTCTGCTGGACAGCTAGTTATCGGTAGTGGCATGTTGAGTGTGGCAGGGATGATTCTTTGGGGATTTTTAGCTATGGCTATGGCAGGACATAAATACTATAGCAATCCCAAGATTCCAGACTTCTCTAAGAAGTCCGGGATCTGATAAATCTTACAACTTAAATAGGACTACTATAGATTATGAAAGTAATTATTGTAATGCCACTGGCCGAGCAACGAGGTGGCGGTGAAATGATGCTTTGGGATTTGGTGCAGCAAGGACGTAATGCTGGTGTTGAGTGGCTAGTGATATTTTTAGAAGACGGCCCGATGGTAGAACAAGTAAAGTCCCTCGGTATCGATACGCAAGTTGTAGAAAGTGGACGTTTACGCCAAATTCACCGTTTTATTGGCGCTGTTTTTCGGATAGCTGCGATCGCTCGCCGCGAACGTGCAGATATAATTGTCAATTGGATGTGGATCACGCATATATCTGGAGGTTTGGCAGCAATGCTGGCGGGGTTGCCTGCTGTGTGGTATCAACTAGAAGTACCTAGTGACAAGACTTGGTTGGTGCGAATCGCCACTTTAATCCCAGCCCAGGCAATTATCACCCTCTCACAAGATGGTAAGCAAGCACAGGCAGAGATTTGGCCCCACAGACCAACATCCTTGGTTTATCCTGGTGTCGCACTAGACCGATTTGAGCCTAATGCTTTGCCTTCTTCCGAAGAAGCACGGCGAAAGTTAAATTTACCTTTACACGGGCCGTTGATTGGAATTGTTGGACGATTGCAACGATGGAAGGGAATGCACGTACTGGTGCAAGCAATGCCCAAAATTTTACAGAAGTATCCCGATGCTCATTGTGTAGTAGTTGGCGGTAAACACGATTTGGAACCGGATTATGAAGACTTCTTAAAAGCAGAAATTGCAACCTTAGGCTTGAAAGAGCAGGTAATTATGGCTGGGTTACAGCGTAATATCCCGGAGTGGGTGCAGGCGATGGATGTATTTGTTCATGCATCAGATAAAGAGCCGTTTGGGATAGTGATTATTGAGGCAATGGCGCTAGGTAAACCTGTAATTGCTGGTAATGCAGGCGGGCCAACAGAGATTATTACCGATGGGATGAATGGACTATTAACACCTTACGGCAATGCGGATAAATTAGCGATCGCAATCCTCCGCTATCTTGACGAGCAAGAATTTGCCCGAAGTGCGGGAATAGCTGCCAGGCAACGCGCCCTCGATTTTTCAACACAGAATTATGCCCAAAACTTTATTAGTGCAATTCGTTCTGCCATGCCAAGCGTTTCATAGGCTAAATGAAACACTTGGTATTACAAAAGTCAATTTTCTGAAAATTAAACCACAGATTTACATCGATTAATTATCTATAGCAATCCTCAATTATTTATGAATTTTTCTGTTTCTCTTCTCTGCAAGACGCTACGCGTTGGCAAAGTCTTTCGTAGAGAAGGTGGTTCAATAATTTTCATAAATTAAATAGGATTGCTATCTGTGCATCTATAGCTAAAAACAATAAATTAAATCAAAAGGAATTAAATAAATGTTGATTGATAGCCGGAAATTGCCAATAAATGAAGTTATCAATACTGAAGTTTGTATAGTTGGTGCTGGGCCAGCAGGAATTACACTTGCACGAGAATTAATTGGTCAAGACTTTCGAGTTTGCTTACTAGAAAGTGGTGACATTAAATTTAATCAAGAGACTGCATCTCTTAGTCAGGGTGAAACTGTTGGAGATCCATTTCCACCACTGCAAGATATGCGTCATCGTCAATTTGGTGGAATGGCTAATGTCTGGAATATAGAAATCGATAAAAATCAACTTGGTCTGAGGCATGTCCCATTAGACGAAATAGATTTTGAAAAACGAGATTGGGTGCCATACAGCGGCTGGCCTTTTAGTAAATCTCACCTGAATCCATTTTATCAGCGTGCTCAAGCAGTCTGTAAACTCGGTTCTTTTGCTTATGAAGCTGAGGCTTGGGAAAATGCTCAATCTCCTCGGACACATTTTACAAGTGACCGAGTTACTACCAGTATGTTTCAGTTTGGCCCACGCGATATTTTCACCAATGAATATCGTCATCAAATTAATCAATCTCCTAATATCAACACATTCCTCAACGCCAACGTGGTAGAAATTGAGGTAGATGAAACAGCCCAAACAGTGAAACGCGTACAAGTAGCTTGTTTATCAGGTAAGAAATTTTGGGTTGTTGCAAAAATATTTATTTTAGCCACAGGTGGTATCGAAAACGCACGTTTACTTTTGCTATCGAACCGGATTCACAAGAATGGATTAGGGAATCAAAACGATTTAGTGGGTAGGTTCTTTATGGATCATCCTTTTATCCGTTGTGGTATGCTTGTTCCGCAAAATCGCAAAATCTTCAATTCGATGGCTTTGTATGACTTACGCCGGGTGAATAATGTAACAATCATGGGAAAATTTGCTCTGACAGAACAAGTGATGCACCGCGATAAATTACTAAATATGACTGCGTTGTTATATCCCAGAGATGAAAAGTTTAGATCGGCAGCAAAAGCTTCTGCGAAAATTTTGTTATCTTCAGTTAGACAAGGGCAGTTACCCAAGAATGTTTTTCAACATTTACAAAATGTGATTACAAACCTTGATGATTTAGTAGCTGATTGGTATAAGTATAATGTCAAAAAAGAATATTTGTTCCCTGATTTAAGTCATGGTGGATGGTCTGACCATGAAGGTAATGAACAGAAATATACAAAGTTTGAAGTTCTCAGCCAAACTGAACAAACCCCAAATCCAGATAATCGGGTGACACTCAGTAATCAACTAGATAAGCTTGGTTGTCCTCAAGCAAAATTAACTAATCATTGGAGCGAAATAGATATTTGCAGTGTGAAGCGATCGCAGCTAGTATTTGCAGAAGAGTTTGCTAGTGCAGGATTGGGTGAGTTACAGATTGAATTGGATGGAGATCGTCCGGTTGCTTCGCTGAGTACCCATCACAATATGGGAACAACGCGTATGCATCATGACCCAAAACAGGGAGTAGTAGATGCAAATTGTCAAGTTCACGGCATCTCTAATTTATTCATGGCAGGCAGCTCTGTTTTCCCTACAGGAGGCTATGCTAATCCTACGCTTACCATTGTTGCCTTGGCAATTCGACTGGCAGACCATGTGAAAGCACAATTGTGTCATTAAGTACAACTTTGCATAAAATCGTCACGCTTTTAAACCTAGCGATCGCCTGAGCGCACATCACCAGATTACAGGATCTGCACCGATCCCAAGCCTTTTGCTACTGCCAGTTACAAAAATCAAATTGATACTTTATGAATGCAAGCTCTTGATGAGCTTACTGCTCAAGCTCAAGAACTAGATATGGGGTACGAATAAGAATCGTGATACATAACAGTTTCGCATGATTAGCCAGATGCTCTGCTAAAGGCAACTCTAGGAATAAAAGTACATCTAACAATCAAGTAAACTAAGTCAGGAAGCCCTCTAGTAACCAATTGACTTAGTTTTAACTTTAATGCAATTGAAACTATAAGTTAAGAGCAAAAATTTACTTAGTATAAAGGACATTTATAAAGAAAATTTGTTACTACTGTTAAGGGTAATAATTTCAAACTAATAGAGCAATTACAGTGTCTAATTTTACAGTTATTTATGATGCATGTGTGTTATATCCAGCACCATTAAGAGATTTTCTTATGCGACTTGCAGTCACCGACCTATTTAGGGCACGGTGGACGGACGCAATTCACTTAGAATGGATTAGAAACCTTTTAAAGAATCGTCCTAATCTCACGCTTGAGAAGCTTACCAGAACTAAAAATCTGATGAATAGCCATGTCCGAGATTGTCTCGTTACAGGTTATGAAGCACTGATCGCAGGTTTACAACTTCCAGATCCAGATGATCGCCATGTCCTCGCAGCAGCGATTCCTTGTAATGCAAGTATTATAGTCACTTTTGACCTTAAAGATTTTCCAGATCAAGCTCTTTCACTATATGGTGTTGAGTCCCAGCATCCAGATGATTTCATTCTGCATCTGATTAACCTTAACCCAACAGAAATTTGCAAAGTGGTAAAGAGGCACAGAAGTAGTCTTAAGAATCCCCCTAAGACATCTGAAGAGTACTTGGAATCGCTTTTAAGGCAGGGACTACCACAACCAGTTACTGCTCTACAAGATTTTTGCTATGATATTTAGTAGAAATCTACTGAGATTATGATAAATCAAGTATTTTAAAATACTATTATTATTTTACTCTTTCAAAAGAGCGTAATTAGCCCCAAACGGTCAAAATTCGTATGAAGCACTGGCTAGATGAACCTCTTGTAAAAATATTGCCAAAAAATCTACAAGGATTTCTCTCAAACCCTTGTAAAAACTTGATTGCAAATCTTCGGACAGGTCTATTTATCCTTCCTTTTTGAATGCTTGATCTGCCGCCCTACCGATCACCCTGCCAGAAGTGAAGCACGAGTCCAAAAACACCGCCCAAAAGCTTACCCCTTAATGATAAACCCCGGCATGAATGGGAGCAAGCAATTGCAAAAACCACAAGTGTTTCAGCTTTCATTAGTACAATTCAGTACAAAAACTTACTTGCCTGTTACCGAATGTTGCACCAGCCAGCAATGTAAGCCCACCATTAAGAGCGCCAATGGCAGCATCAACATTGGGATGATTTCTAAATTTGTCCAACTTGCAACCCAGCCTGCTCCAGTAGGTATGATCGCTGCCCCCAAACTAGCGGCACTAGTGGCGATGCTAACAGCCGCAGGAACATGGGGATCAGGCAATCGTTGAGGGATTAACCAAATGGTCGCAGGAAAGATGGCTGCCAATCCAAAGCCAATCAACGGTAAGCTAATCCATTGATCTGGCAGTTGCCACCAAGCAAGTAATCCAATGATCACCAGACTAAGCGACATACTGATTGTGCGGACTGCCCCAAGCCATTGTAAGAAATAACCTAAGATGAAACGTCCCAATGTTAATCCCAGCCAGTAGGCACTAACGCTATAACCAGCAATGAGCGTGGGAGTGTGACGAGCGACAGATTGCACAGTGTATGCCCAGTTACCGATGCAAGCTTCAGTGCCAACATAAACCAGCAAAAGTAGCCCAGTTAGCAGTACTATCGGAGTTTGGAGCGCTCTACCCAGATTTTCTAACGCAGTTGTATTTGATGGCAATATCCGTAGTGTCATTGGTGTGTAGTTGAAGATGATTACGCCCAGCACGCTCACAATTAATAGGCTGACAATCCCGGCTAATACCCCATAAACCTGTCGCCAGTTCATGCCAATTGCTAATAAAGTAGTAGCGATCGCCGGACCTAAGAGTGCGCCAATACCATAGAAAGCATGGAGCAAACCAATCAGACTGGCACTGCGGGAATCTTGCACAATGTAGGTGTTGATCCCTGCATCAATCAGCCCAATGCCCAATCCCAACACTGATCCAGCGGCAACCATGAGAAACCAGAAGGGTGAGGTGGCATAGATCATCAGTGCCATCGTCAGCGCACCCGCAGCAATCAACAGCATTCGGGCTAACCCCAGCCGACTACTCACAAGACTGCTGGTGAATGCTGCTAGAATGTAGCCGCTAATTTGACTGACAAACAGCAGAGTGACAGTTGCTGGAGTCAGGTTATAGGTAGACAGAATCGAGGGCAGAAGAACTCCTAATCCTGCTTCAGCAATGCCAATGGCAATAAAGGCATAGAAGGCGATCGCCTCCCCAATCCATACAGGTGGTAGGGTGCGTTGATAGTCTCTCATTGGCTGGAATGCTCCTGGGTCAGACAATTTGACTGCTAAGATTTACTCAATTAATCATCCTCAAAAATAACTTCATAAATCAGTTACTGCTCTACAAGATTTTTGCTATGACATTTAGTATAAATATACTGAGATTATGACAATATAAAGTATTGAAAAATACTATTATTATCTGACTCTTTCAAAAGAGCGTAATTAGCCCCATACAATCAAAAGTCGTGTGAAGCACTGGCTATATGAACTCCTTGTCAAACTGCGATTGCAACATCAAGGAAGGAGCATCTATGAAAGAGCAATAAGTCCAGTATTAGAAAGGATGAAAAAATGATCCAAACAGATTTCTGTATCTTGCATATGTCGATTTGCTCATTTAAAAACTACCTAGAGTATTTCTTGATTCAATTTCAGAAAAAATAGCGTAGGCGAAGCCCGCCGTTCAGGTAGCGTCTCGTAGAGAAGGCATCGCCTGAATCAATAGTTATGTATTTTTTTGCCCTAAACTATTAAGAACCATCTCAAAACCTGATCACTACGTTGCCAAAAAGTCTACAAGGATTTCTCTCAAATCCTTGTAAAAACTGGATTGCAAATTTTCGGGCAGGTCTATTTATTCTTCCTTTTTGAATGCTTGAACTGCTAAGAACGCTAATGCTAATGTACCAGCGATCGCACCCCACTGGAGAAGCAGATTTTTATCTAGCCAGTCGGAAACGCTAGGTACAACTAAGTTACCAAAATCCTCCTCAACTCTGTTGTCTTCGGGAACAGATTGGTAAAAATTATTTGGTGCATCTTCAGACTTCGGTTCAGAAGTACGCTATAAATCTAAGCCAACGAGCACTAACAGTATAAATGGAGTGGAAATGGCATATTAGTTGTTTTGGATTAAAGACCCGTTGATAGTCGCTACACTTGCCTTCTTTGCCTTGAATCAAACTAGAGCGTTCTACATAACCGCTAATAATATTTCCCATCTCAACGCTGATAACATCAAAATTTTGTGCCTGTATCCAATGCAGCACTTTTTTCAACTCCGCATCAGCTGGCATAGCTTTGAGGGGTTCTGCCACGTATTCAATGGTGATATTGTTCTCAAATAAACTCCGCAGGTCTTGAGAACGCGATTTTAGGTGTTTCATCCTCCTACTGTGAACTCATGTTAAATAATTCTACAGCACTCACACGATCGCTGCTTTCGGTTTTTTCTGCCAGATTACCCCTGCATAGGCGTAGCCCAACCTAGTCATCGCTATCTCAACAAATACCATAGTCCAATGTTATACCATCCTTGTTGGTATTAAATGGAGTAAGGTTAGACATTTTCAAGTAACAAAATATTTTGCACCTACAAAAAAATATTTATGTACTTATCTAATACAGATTAGTTGATTAATTTTCGCTAAAAATGCCGAAAATTCTGAGAAAAAAATGTTATTACTAAAACGACACATCGAAATGATACTTGGTAGAATCGTACCAAGATAACCAAAATTGATAATATTATTATGCCAAGGAAAGAACAAGGATGGGTCACATTTCAAACTTCCGAGGAGGAGCGGAAGATTCTAGAGGAGTTCTGCGAACAGTCTCAACGCACCAAGACTGAGATTCTGCGGGAACTCGTGCGTAGTCTCAATCAGCACTCTTTACCACCAACTCAGCAGGAAAAACAGGAATATACCTACACTCAAAAGCCTGAAATAGAAAGTAGTATTCAAAAGAAATCACTAAAAGTTAGCTCTCGCAATATTCTTAAAGGTATCGTTAAACGAGTTGTTTATGGAGCTGTTAATAGTGAGGTTACTCTGGAGATTATTCACAAAGTTGAGTTAACTTCAATTATCACCAGAGCTTCTGCAGAAGAGTTGGAACTATCTGAGGGAAAAGAAGCTTATGCAGTCATTAAGTCTAACGATATTGTCATTGCTAGAGAATAAAAAAACATTGGTTTTTGGTGTTGGATATTAAGAGGATGAACTTTCCTTACTAACATTCTTAATTTTGGAGAGCTGCAAGATAAATTGAGTATATATAGTTAATGCGATTTCTATGATGGTCACTGAGTTTGTTGTACCCCTACGGGGAAGTAAGCTAGCAAGAGCGTCTCGTAAAGAAGTGCGGGCTACGCCTACGTACATCCAAAGGGAGTATCAACTGGCAATATAAAATTGCTTAGGGATTAATCTGGGATTGTTTTTGTTTTGCTTACGGCTATACAAGACTTTGCAAAAAGATTTGCAATTGGAATTTGCATAGGCGTAACCCGTCGTAAACATCGCTTATATAATAGCTGTTTTTCGTATAAACATCCTTTCTAAAGCTGATGAGTAAAGTAGTAAACCTTTTGTTTAAGAAATTGTGTGAAATAATTCCCTTGTCCTGATGCTATTAACCCTTCATACAAATGAAGGGTTTTTAAATATTTCAAACTTTCAATTACCCGGAAGTTAAATTTGTCTACGCCATTTCTGAAAGGCTATCTCGTAATCCTCTGTTTTAGTCTGAGAAACACTCCACCAATGAAAAAATAATCCTAATCCCCATCCCAATACTGGGAAGATAGCCCAAAAGTAACTAGGACTAGTTATTAAATTCATGAGAATGAGGAATAAATTCACTGCTAGAAAGGAAATAAAGTGTCCCCAAAAGGCTCTGTTGCGGAAAGTATTAAATGTGCGTCGCAAACGTTCCTCTTCTTGTTGAGCTAACCACTTTTGTTCAGTTGTTTCTAAAGTATTAGAAGAAATACCTAACTCAGATGCCATTTCTATAAGCTGTTCTCGTGAAAATTCACCTTCCTGTTTACGAGTGAGTGCTATTTGAAGGATTTGTTGCACATCTTCAGAATCGTAAGTCATTTTAATTACCTTATAAGTTTGTGTGTAAATGCGCTTTTGATTTCACGAAGTTTTTGATCGGCTTCGTTCAATTCAGTTAACGAACGCCTCCACATTTTGCACCAAATACTTGGTGACATTCACAACTTTATTATTTTCTCACAATCGATTTAGGGCTACTGTATTTGTCAATACTTCTATATTGCTGTTAGGACATTAAGCCAACATTATCTGAAAGTTGAATGCTAATAGTGTCAGAAAATATTGACAATTGTAGAGGTAAAATTCTCGCTTTTGCAGGGTTTTTTGATGTTAACTAAAAACCACACTATTTGCATCGGATTTGGATGCAATAGACACATCAATTTTAGATAAATAGTTCCAAAACCTTGTCTCGTCTAGATTTGAGTTTGTGTAATCTGACGATCGCCACTCTCTCAATTTGGGGAATTGGACACTCAAGTGCAATTCCCACTTATTCATGTGCCTATGTGGTTTTTTGAGTTAATTCATCCGCCTAACAGCTTGCTACAAGCGGAAATTTAAGTTTATTGGCTGTAAATTAATCAGTAGAAAGCAAGTGCAACTCACACGTCCTATGAACAACAGCATTTTTAACCTAACCGTCTCTCCAGTTGCGATCGCTATCATTGGTGGTGGCTTTAGCGGTTCTCTGGTTGCAGCTAATCTTTTACGCAACGCAACTATACCACTGTCCATCAAGTTGATTGAACGTAATTCTGAAGTGGGTAGAGGAGTTGCTTACGGGACACCAGTAGATTGTCACTTGCTGAATGTGCCGGCGGATAAAATGAGCGCATTTGATGATCAACCAAATCACTTTCTGAACTGGCTGCACAAAAACGGGCATGAACAGGTAACTCCATCTACCTTCGTTTCGCGTCGGGTTTATGGGGACTATGTGCAGGCGACTTTAAAAGCAGCACAGGTAAATGCAGCAGCTAATGTGCAGCTAGAGAAGATTGTGGATGAAGCGATCGCCATCGAAACAAAATCTGACAACACAATAGTGTACCTGAGCAATGGTCAGTGTTTGCATGTGCAAAAGGCGGTGTTAGCGTTGGGCAATTTCCCGGCAATTCTGCCTGCACCGCTCGCCGTTTTAGACAACCGCTATGTTAAAGATGCCTGGTCTGCTGATGCGATCGCTGACCTAAATCCAGAGGATGCAATTCTGCTGGTGGGCACTGGGTTAACAATGGTAGATGCGGTTGTTGCCTTGCACCACCAAGGGTTCCAGGGACAAATTCATACCGTCTCGCGGCACGGATTGATGCCCTGTAGCCACAAATCAACAACTTCTTATCCAGCATTTATTGATGTAGAAACTGCGCCAAAAACAGCGCGAGGACTGCTGCATGTGGTACGTCAAGAACTGCGTGAGGCTCTTACCCAAGGACACGCCAGTTCCTACAACCGGGGGAACCCCGGCAACGAACTGCCTCAAGATTGGCGGGCAGTAATCGATGCCATCCGCCCAATTATTCCAGAACTTTGGCAAGGAATGCCATTGCCGGAACAGAAGCGATTTCTGCGCCATGTCAAAGCTTACTGGGAAGTTCATCGGCATCGGATTGCTGAAGAAATTGCTGAAGTACTGGATGCTGCAATGGAGTCTGGTCAACTGATCCATTACGCAGGTCGAATTCAAAGTTGTCAGGAGTTTGAGAATGGAGTGAATGTGAAAATCTGCGAACGGGAGACGCACAAGGATATCGTTTTGCAAGTTAAGCGGATTGTCAACTGCACCGGCGCAAATTGTGATTACCTCAAATTGCAGCACCCATTGGTCGCTAGCCTCCAAGAACAACGATTAATCCGTCCCAACAGATTGTCAATGGGAATTGATACTACCCGAAATGGTGCGCTGATCGATGCAGATGGAAATGCATCTCAAATGCTGTACACCTTGGGGACACCGCGCAAGGGCAATCTTTGGGAAACCACTGCTGTTCCCGAAATTCGGGTTCAAGCAGCAAGTTTGGCACAGGAATTACTGAAATCCCTCAATCCAAAACCTGATGCTACTACTTTCGTGTTAAAGAAACCTGCTATGTTATTTCGTCAACTATTCGATAAAGAATCTTGTACTTATACTTACCTAATTGCCGACCCAGAAAGTAAAACAGCTATCTTAGTTGATCCTGTATTGGAGCAGGTCGAACGTGATCTTCAGATATTGCGACAATTGGGGCTGACTCTACGCTATTGTCTGGAAACCCACATCCACGCCGACCATATTACTGGGACAGACAGACTCAGATCACTTACGGGTTGTTTGGGGATTCTACCTGAGAATGCAGCGGCTACCTGTGCAGACCACTACATTGCCGATGGAAACATGTTGGAATTAGGCAACGTGCAGATTCGGGCGATCGCTACCCCTGGTCACACTGATAGCCACATGGCATACTTAGTCAACAATACTCACCTATTAACTGGAGATGCCCTGTTCATCCGGGGTTGCGGTCGTACCGACTTCCAAAGCGGCGACGCTGGATCACTCTATGATGCCATTACTCAAAAGCTATTTACATTACCTGATGACACCTTGGTATATCCTGGTCACGACTACCAAGGACAGACAGTATCCACCATTGGTGAAGAAAAGTGCTGGAATCCTCGGTTTGCAGGACGCAGCCGCAACCAGTTTATCGAACTAATGAAGAACCTCAACTTACCGCAACCGAAAAAGATGCTGGAAGCTGTACCTGCAAATCAGCATTGTGGCAAAGTTCTAGTTGCATTGGACTATCAAATTTGAAAATTTAGCTATGAGAAGGGTAAGCCGATGTCTACAACAGGCTGTGACGCTCCTGCGGACGCTCGTTCCTCGCTACCGCTTCGCTAACGCTAACGCTACGCTATCAGTGACGCACTTTTTCTATTGAGATTATATAGTGATGTCTAACGACAAGCTGCTGCGCGTCTACGCTCTGTTATTTTCCGAGAGAGTTATTCTTTCTAACTAATTGCCTTCTTTTTCTTCAGCCATATTCCCAACAACCCAGCAATTGCTATTTCTCCAATAGTTGATGGCTCAGGCACAGGTATTACACTCACATTATCTAAGTATAAAAATGCGTATCTATCCACATTCCCAAACTTTAATTCTGTAGATGATGCGTCTGCCGTGAAATTGAACTTATATAGGGTGTATGGTTGAAAAGAAATGTTTTTTTGATCAAAAATCTTATTTCCACCTAGAAATGTCTAAAATTCATTCTCAAGGTTAGGCGCCTCGTCTATAGATGCTAAATAGTAACTAAGTTCGTATTGCTGACCAGGTTGTGTAGAAAGCGTCTGCGATATATAGCTGAGGTCTAAAAATCCGCCAAGTGATAAGCCTTGATTACCACTTTGAGGAAAATTGCTAATTCTAGTTCCTGATGTATTGAACGGATCGCCAAACTTAGTCCATCCTGTAATATTAGGATTTGTAGTCCTAGGATCATTCGGATCTACAAGAGGGTCGAGTTCAAATCCTCCGTTAAAAACAAGGTCTCTAGGATCTAGAACATAGTTGGGATCATATTGTGCTTGCGCTACTGGAATATAAGAACCAGTAATCACAGCAGTGCTAGCTAAGGTAGTGGTAAAACTCAAAACAATAATTGAGAGTTTTTTAGTTAACTTCATAAAACTTGACTCCAAATAATTTCAAATTCCGACAATTAAAACAAGTTGATATAGCAGTGTGCAGTTGAGTGAGATACAAAAACTTTGCTGAAATGATTTGACAGCAGGGATTTTGATGTTCTCATCCAATCGATAACCGCTATATGGAACTATGATTTTATTTTTTTTTCAAAAATCTAAGACTGAAAAACCCGTATTATCACGGATTAATTTGGAATTTTGTTCATAAATAATATAGGATTTCTATAGTTATATCAGTTGTTACGTAACTTAAGATGTAGGACATATAAAGAAGTAATTGATTTTCGTATTTCTATGGCAAACCCTTACAGCTATGATCTGTGAGGAAAAGTGAGAGAGGCAATTAAACTCAATGGGATGAAGCGTTGCGAAGCCAGTGAATTCTTCAACATCAGTCGTAATACTATCAATATATAGTTTCAGCGTCGGAGGGAAACGGGTGACTTTAAATGCCAAAGTCAGAGCGCATCGGGGCAATCGGCACCAAACCACCGACTGAGATAAGTTTTGAGCATTCGTAGAAATCCACAGGGACAAAAAAACTCAGGTGAAGATGGGCGAACTGTGGGAGGACGATATTAGCGTTAGATTATCAAATTTTAACTTGATTCAGCTATCAAAAAAGTAAGGCGAACTCTACGACAGGCTATTCGGTGATCCACCTTTTCAGTTAAGTTGTGTAGAGTTCGCTCTGTTGTTTTCCGAGAGTAACAAAAAAGGGCTATTCTTTCTAGCTAATTGCCTTCTTTTTCTTCAGCCATATTCCCAATAAACCAGCAACTGCTACTCCTCCAATTGTTGATGGCTCAGGCACAGTCAAAGGTTTTACACTCACATTATCCAAGTATAAGAATCCATCTTTATCCCAATTTCCAAACTTTAACTCTGTGGATGATGTGTCTGCTGTGAAATTGAAATTATATTGTGTGTATGGTTGAAAAGAAATGTCTTTTTGATCAAAAATCTTATTTCCACCTACAAATGTCTGAAATTGATTATCAAGGTTAGGGGCCTCATCTATAGATGCTAAATGGTAACTAAGTTCGTATTGCTGACCAGGTTGTGTAGAAAGAGTCTGTGATATGTAGCTGAGGTCTATAAATCCACTAAGTGATAAGCCCTGATTACCACTATCATGCTGAGGAAAATTGCTTATTCTTATCCCTGATATATCCATTGGATTACCAGACTTAGTCCAGTCTGTAATATTAGGATTTGTAACGTTAGGATCATTAGGATCTACGAGTTGGTCGAGTTCAAAGCTTCCGTTTTTAACAAGTTCTGCTGCTTGTGCTCCTGCATTATAAATATTAGTAATCACAGCAGTGCTAATTAAGGTAGTAGTAAAACTAAAAGCAATAATTGAGAGTTTTTTAGTTAACTTCATAAAACTTGACTCCAAATAATTCCAAATTCCGACAATTAAAACAAGTTGATAGTTATATCCATGCTGGCTCTAGGTAGTGTCAATCAAACTAAACATTTTATTCTGGTTTCTGAGAGTTAGCTATTGATATGGATAATAATTCATCCACTTAAGTAAATCTCTCTATAAACTCATAATGGAGTTTTTTAATCAGATGAATTTCAGTGGTATTCTCGACACTATGGAGCCAGACATTGCTTGGGCTTCTAAGACAATAAGGTTAGCTTGTCATCTGTGGTTTATTTATCCCCATTGTTTTCTCCTTGATTGTTAAGGTGTAGATTTGACACTCACATCATCCAAATATAAAAACGCATACTTTGCTAGGGAACCAAACTTTATCTCTGTGGATCTTCTTTTTGCTCTAAAATCTAAGGTGTATCGCGTATAAGGTTGAAAAGCAGTATCCTTTTTAACAGAAACCTTCTTTCCACCTATAAAAACCTGAAATTTATTCTCAAGGTCAGGTGGCTCCTCTATGGATGCAAAATAGTAAGTAAGTTGGTAGTGTCGACCAACAACTGTAGGGATAGTCTGTGATATGTAGCTAATGCCTGAAAATGCACCAAGCGATAAACCTTGGTTACCAGTGTGAGGAAAGTTGCTAATTGTAGTACCTGGAGCGCCAGATTTAAGCCATCCAGTAACATTAGGATTTACACCGTTAGGATTATTAGGATCTGCCAGAGGGTCGATTTCAAATCCCCCGTTATAAACTAACTCTTTTCCTTCCGCTTGTGCTACTGACTTATAAGTATTGGTAATCACAGCAGTATGAAGCAAGGCAGTGCTCAGACTACAAACAATAATTGAGAGTTTTTTAGTGAACTTCACGAGACATTACTCCAAATAGTTCAAAATTCACGACAACGAGTACTTAATTGATTTAGTTTGCAGTCATTAAGGCACGACAAAGCCATAATTATTTTTGAAGATATTCTTGGCAGTACTACCACTTAAGTAGTTAGAAAAACTTTGTGCCGTGGATAAAACTTTAGTTCTGGTAAGTATACCCAGTGGATAGATAATCGTATCACTCTCTGCTACTCTCGCACTGTCTACAACTCTTACCTTGTTAGAAATGGCAGCATCGGTTTTGTAAACAATACCTGCGCTGATAGTTTTAGCTACACCTCCAACTACAAGAGTTTTATTTTCAACAGCAGTTAAAACGTTACGCACATTGCTAGCAAGGTATAATTTAGGACTTAGAGTAGTGAAAAGACCTCGCTTAGTCAGAACTTGTTTGGCATAATTTCCGGCTGGCACAACTGCGGGAGTACCTCTGTAATCACCTATAGCAATGCCAGTAATGTTGGCGTTGGTCAACCCATTGAAGCTAGTGAGACCTGCACTACCAGCACTAATCGGAAATGTCGTAGGAACAATCAAAACTAGACTGTTTTTGACGACGTTTTTACGACTACCTGCAACCAATTTACTTGGAGTTGAATTCTGCAAAACATTTATTTGGTCGTTGGCAGCAGAAATGAAAATATCTGCTCGTGCTCCTGCTTGTATTTGCTTGAGCAAGGTACCAGAAGCACCAAATGTATAAACAACGTTGACACCTGGGTTAGCATTTTGGTACTGAGTCTTAATTGCATTCAGCGCATTTGTTAAGCTGACAGCCGCATACACGTTAAGTGTGGTTGCGGAACTTGCTGGTGAAAAATTGACAAACTGTAAGCCAATTACCAGCATCATGCTAGTAACTGCCGTAGCAATCCAAGCAATAAGTCTTCTTCTTTTCATGAAAGTTATAGTTTGGGGAAAATATTACCTAAAGGTCTCATTATTTACATACAGGACTTACGCATGGCCAACAGAAAAACCAACTACACAAAAGGTAGAGGAAACAGAAAGATGAGACTTTCATAGGGTTTTTGCGTAAGTCCTACGTATAATCAATTCTGGAAATAAATAGCCAATCACAATTGCTAAAAACATTAGTGTGATGGGAATTTATTATTTCCAAGTAGGACTACACAAACAATGAGTGAAATCTGTCTGGTGATGAAATAATATCAGTTAAATACGCTGTTTACCAATATTCTTGGTGATAAACTCCTGACAAATGGCTAGGGCAAAGGAATATAAATACTGAAGAAGCTCTACATTGGCTATTTAGCAAGAGTTATATTAAAAAATTTTATGTAACTCCTAAATAGCGAAAACCCTAGCTTATACCAACTTTTTTCAATCAAAATGCCTTTACCCATTTTTTCATCTAACTTTTTTGGTAAAAAAATGCTGTGTTGATACTAGTGAACAGCGATCGCCCCTACCTACATCTGTGTAGAAAAAGGAGCGATGCCTGCGGCGGTAAACTACGCATCCAGGAGTGCTTGTGACTCATTCGCCCAGAGCAATTAGATATAATTTTTTACTTGTATAAAAATATATACAATCTTCCATGATATCAATCAAAAAATTGATTTGAGATACGTCTAACGATAGATAGATTTTATGAAATAAATAGTTTAGATTTGTAACAAGTTACACAGAACTTAGGTAAAGCACATGGCCAACATAATTGACACTGCCACTAATAATGGTTCTTTCACGACACTAGTTGCAGCAATCCAAGCAGCTGGTCTAGTAGATACACTGAAAGGTGAGGGTCCATTCACCGTCTTCGCACCCACTGATGAAGCGTTTAACAAGCTTCCAGCAGGTACAGTAGATGCACTACTGAAAGATATTCCAAAGCTCAAGAAAATCTTGACCTATCATGTTGTCTCAGGCAAGGTACTGGCTGCTGATGTAGCTAAACTGAAGACAGCTAAAACAGTTGAAGGTTCAGACGTAAAAATTGACGCTTCTAATGGCGTTAAGATCAATGATGCAAAAGTTGCAACAGCAGATGTTGCTGCTGATAACGGTGTCATCCACGTGATTGACACAGTTTTGATTCCTGCATAAGCAAACCTTAGAATAGCGAATGCTATTTTTGAGGTGGCGACTACTTATAATCGTTTGTTGATTACAGTCTGGTTGGATGTTTTTTAATAAATACCAACTACCAATAAGTCCATCTAGACAATATCTAGATGGATTTATTGTTTCATGCGTTTAGAGACGTTGCATTGCAACGTCTCTAATGTTTGATTACATCTAATCAAATTTTTAGTTTTGCCAAACCTAAATAACGGATACCTTCGGGGGAAATGTCAAAACGGCAAGGTAAGACTTCTAAACCAAGTGCGATCGCATCCCGTAATAATTTACCATATAGAGGATCTGTGCGATCGCCAGGGGAAAACTCAGTACAATCACTGCGATTAATAAAGTAAAGCATCACCGCACGAGTTAGAGGTAGCAGTGCCATTAATTCTCGCAAGTGCTTTTGTCCTCTTGTAGTCTCTGTGTCAGGAAATAAGGCTAATCTCCCAAGAGACAAAGTTGTATTTTTCACTTCTAAATAAATCGGGCGTTCCTCATCACTTCCCGTCAAGAAAAAATCTACTCGACTTTTTTTATCTAGTCCATAAACCACCTCGCCTTTGATTTGACTATAGTCGCCCAATTCTGGAAAAAGGTGTTTCGCCAAAGCTAGCTTTACGACTCGATTGGGCAAAAAAGTATTTATGCCTACCCAAGTCGGCTCGTTATCATTTACTTGAATTAGTTCTAAAGTGTAAGCCAATTTGCGGTTAAGATTATCGCTTTTGGAAAGCTGTACCGTACTTTGGGGAGTTGAGACTCCAGTCATTGGCCCTGTATTGGGACAGTGTGCTGTTACTATTTCGCCAGAAGTAAGTTGAACGTCAGCAAAAAACCGCTTGTAGCGTTTTAGCAGAATACCTGGATACAAAGGTGGGTAACGGTAAAGCCAATCTATCATTATGGAACCTTGTTGCTGCTAGTAAATATACGTCGATTTCTTCCCCACTGAACCCCCATCAGCAAATCTTTTCAGCAGCTACTTATATACCGATGAGCATTACTCCGCCCTGTGACAGAATTTGAGTAAATTCCATATCACAGAGTGCCAAATTTTGTAGTTAAATTGACAACATCTTAATAAAAAGTAGCATATACTAAGTGTTATAAGCCTCCCATAAAGAAAAATATGGGAAAATTTCAACGTGCAAGGAGGTAAATCCTATGCAAAAAGTGGGAACAACAACAGAATTAGAATATGCTTTTCTGTTTACTTTAAGAAAAGTAAATTCGATCAATCTAGAAGGTTTCAAGCCATTTTTTAGTAATATGCCTATTGACCCTTATATTAAAGGCAATTATCGTTCCAGAAGATTGTCTCGGTTCACAGTCTCTGGAAATCAGTTAATCAAATTACCTCATGGCTACTTCTTTCAAAGTAAAAAGCATAATCGACTAGTGGGTGATGTAAAAAGAGAGTTTGCAGAATTAGATGATGCACTCATAGAACTTGATATTTTCAGAAATCTTGTTTTAGCATTTAGTGATTCTTGTAAACTTCATCCGGAAGCTGAAATCGGAGTTCATCAAATTAGAATTATTTGTTCACCGGATAATTTGGGTAATCCAGCGCCTGAAGGTATCCATCAAGATGGTACTGATTTTATTGCCATCTTCTCAGTAGATAGAGATAATATTGAAGGTGGAGAAACACATTTGTATACTGCTAAAAAAGAAAAACCTGTGTTTAGCAAAGTTCTAAATCCGGGAGAACTCTTATTGGTTAATGATCATGATTTTTTCCACTTCGCCAATCCCATAAAACCACAAACTGATGCTCAAGGAAGTTGGGATGTTTTTGTACTGACTTCTCCTAGCTTACTTTCAGAATAATTTTAGTTAACTGTAAATATTTTACAACTTACGAGATATGGGGAATTGAATGTAGTCATTTCCCCAGCTTTTTTATTTGGAACTTGAAATAATCAGGCTGATAGTGGTTTATTTAACTTAATGACTAAAGTCGCCAATTATATGCTTATTTTTTAAACACAATCTGCGTTTACTGATCAAAGTCATCAGCTTGCTCAATTTTTTCCTGAGCTTATAGAGATTGAATTGGTATACCTGTTGTGATAGTTCTAATTTTTATGGGTATAACTTATTATTGATTAGGAGTAATCAAAGTTTTAGCCAGGATTTTCAGTAAATCTAACTCCCAAATCTGGACGTGTACAATATTCCATTGGGTGAATTCTATTTATAACAACTTAGAGATTTTTTGAAAAGTGTTTTGCTGTGACTTTAGGCACTTTTAGATCCCCCCTACACCCCCCTTAAAAGGGGGTAACCAGAACAAAGTCCCCCTTTTTATCAGGGAATTTAGAGGAATTTAGAACTTTTGATACCGACAAGAGGACTTTTCAAACATCCTCTTAGAGCGGTGTGTTCATTTTAATTCACTGAAAATATGAAATGAAGCAAAGCTACGCTGAATACTTAGAATATTAAGGGTGAGTGGATAGGTTAGGCTACGAAGCAAGCCTACTGAAATTCAACTAACTGAATCAACCAAACAAATGCCATGAATGACGAATTCTACAAAAGAGGATTGGAAAAAGCTAGGCAGAAAGACTACGCTGGAGCAATTGAGGAATTTAACCATGCTTTACAACTGACACCTTACTTTCCCGAAGCTTACTTGCAACGGGGTTTGGCACATTATGACTCAGGAGCAATCCATAATGCTGTTTCAGATTATACTGAAGCCCTGAAGCTTAATCCTGAGAGTGTAGAGGCATATTATTGTCGTGGATTAGCAAGGGTGGCGCTGAAAAATTTGCCGGGGGCGCTGGAGGACGTTGAACGCGCTATTCGTCTCAATCTCAATTATGCTGGTGCTTATAATCTGCGGGGGATGGTGCGGCGCAAACAGGGTTATATTCAAGATGCGATCGCTAACTTTAAAAAGGCTGCACAATTATATCTAGAGCAACAGGACAAAGAAAATTGTCGTCTGTGTCTGGAACGAATTAAACAGCTACAATCCCCAGAAAAAACTGCCGTTGAGCAATCGCGTTCCACCAATGCGCCAATTTTATCCACGAATGATTATTTTACGCAATTATTAGAAAAGGCGGAAAAGGGAGATACGCAAGAGGCGCTCGCCGATTTAAACTGGGTATTAAAAGCCGATCCGCAAGATGCCCAAGCTTACTGCTGTCGTGGGGTTGTGCGTTATAAAATGGGGAATTATCGAGAAGCGATCGCAGATTTTAATCAAGCATTGCGACTAAATTTTCAAGATGCCATTGTCTATCGCAACCGAGGCAAAGCCCGTTCTATATTGGGAGATCATCAAGGAGCGATCGCGGATCTTAACCAAGCACTCCAGATGCAACCCGAAGATGCCTTAGTCTATATTGCCAGAGGTAATGCCTATCGGACAACGGGCAATTATCTCGGTGCAATTCAAGATTACACCCAAGCACTACAAATTAATCCCGATGATGCTCAAGCTTACTACAATCGCGGCATTGCCTATACTTGCTTAGAAGAAATGCAAAACGCTCTGGAAGATTATCAACAGGCGGCGAGTATCTTTTGTGAACAAGAAGACTGGGGAAATTATCAACAAGTTTTAAGTAGCCTAGAAAAAATCCAAAAATTTAGTCCTGAGTCAAAAAAGCAAAAATATAACCTGCTACGTCAGCGACTTTTGCGAATGGTTGGGGGATATTGGGAAATTGCTGAACGATTGATTCAGCAGAAGCAGGATTACTATCCTGGGATGTCAGACGAGTGGTATTTGCAAAAAGTGATTGAAGATTTAGAACGCGATCGCAGTAGATAGAAGAGTAATCATCGCTAAGTAGGTAAGTAGCTGGGCGAAATTAAATATAAAATGTCATTGCGAATACTTCGTTATATTAAGGGAAGGCTGCGCCAACGCAATGACGAACTATCTTATATTTATTTAGATCTATCTACTTATACTAATTCTCCGTGAAGATACACTTAATATTTATTAAACGAACCGCTACCCAAATCTTTCTTAACATTTGCTCAAGTGATTTCAGAGGACAAGCCGCTTCTCTACGTTCGCGCAGCGTGTCGCAGACAGACGCTCCGCGAATGCATCTACGTTCACAAATTCGGAAGCCTTAAAGCTACGTGATTTATTCTCAATAAAAGTGAGCTTTTATCGAGAACAATAAGGGCAAATTTGTCAAGTTAGCAAAAAAATCCAAGCCGTTGAGAGCCTTATAAAACAATGGTTTCAAAATTGTTAAGAAAGATGTGACTAATGGATAGCTTTCTAGAGGAGAGGCTTTGAATTTTCGCCCAACCCTTGTAGGGAAGCTTGCTCAGACGTTAGGTCTTTTGTCGGTTTTTCCACATAACCTAAAAAGTCAGGTCTATTGTTAAATTTGATTGGTGGAGTTATTTACGGACTGAATACCGTGATTCATCCACAACGAATCGCACTTAGGCTAGGGGGGAAAGAGAATTATTGAACAATAACTCTCTTGTGCCCCCTTGCTACCCCTGTTCAAGAACTGCTTCTTCGGAATAAACGATATAACAATAAGACAGTCAGAGGTGCTTGATCATCTTTTAGTCCTATCTGTCGGTAAATCAGGGTAGCAGATTTCTGAGATTTGGTGGGATATTCGAGTGGATAGTTACTGTGATTTTGACCAACTGCCAACTGTTCTTGTTGAGTCTGCTGCCTCCATCTCAGAGTTTTCAGTATTGTCAACCTCAAGAGCTCGGAGTAATCCTCGAACTACATCTGTTGTTGGCCTTCCTGTGAAAGCACAGTAGCGTTCAAGTTTCTTCATTTCCTCGTTTGTGAGATTTATTGTCAGTCGTTTAACAGCCCATTTTTTATTCATGATCCTCTCTTGTCTTTAAATATGTTGCTTTTTATCAAAATCACCAAGTCATAACGATTGCTGCCGTAATGCATAGCCTACACCACGGACTGTATGAATCAAACGCTTTTCATTTTTGTCTTCCAACTTGAGTCGCAAATAACGAATATAAACCTCAATAATATTAGAATCACCCATGAAGTCGTAACCCCAAACTTTCTCTAGAATTTGGTCTCTAGTAAACACCTGACGGGGATGTGAAAGGAGATATTCTAATAAGTCAAACTCTTTTGCTGTTAACTCAATGCTTCGTTTATCCCGAAATACTTCACGGGTGCGGCGATTTAAACTTAAATCTTCAAATTGCAACAAATCCTCCTGTGTTTCTTGCGTGCGGCGGAGATGGGCGCGAATTCTAGCTAGTAGTTCCTCAATACTGAAGGGCTTAACTACATAATCATCCGCTCCTGCATCTAATCCTGCTACGCGATCGCTCACTTCATCTTTTGCGGTCAACAAAATCACTGGTACTGTACTGCCTGTTGCTCGCAAACGGCGACAAATTTCTAAACCTGTCAGTCCAGGTAGCATCCAATCCAGAATCGCTAAATCTGGCGATGAGTCTCGCGCCAGGGTTAGACCAGCAATGCCATCATGGGCTACACTTACTTGGTATCCTTCGCTACTAAGTTCTAATTCGACAAATCGTGCTAGTTTGACTTCATCTTCCACCAAAAGGATATGTGCTGTCATATTTTTGCTCCTAAAGCAGGTAATTTCCGAATAAAAGTGCTACCATAACCTGGCTGTGAAAGGACGGCAATTTTGCCTCCCATACCTTTGGCTAGGTGTTTCACAATAGATAAACCCAAGCCTGCTTTGCCAGTCAAACGAGTGCGGGAAGGATCAACTCAGTAAAAGGGTTCAAAAATGCGAGACTGCTCCGATATGGGAATACCATGATCTTTGTCTCTAAGTTGAATCACTGCCCAACCATTAGCCTGAATGAGTTGCAAGGTAACTAGCTCGCCCGCATCCGAGTATTTAACTGCATTAGCAATTAAATGATTTTATACCTGCATGAGTTGATTTCAGCCTGCCTTTATTCTCACAGGAAACGGAGTGACTTCCAAATTGATTGCCCGATGCTCAAATTTCTCTGTCATCTGCACTATGTGTGCAATCAAATCACTAAATACTGTAATATCATGTCTGCTTGATATCAGATGGAACTCTTATATGTAGGTAAACTGATTGTAAACGTACTCCCTTCCCCTAACTTTGATTGCACACTTACACTACCCCCCATACCTTCTATAAGTGTCTTGACAATCGATAAACCCAAACCACAACCTCCAGTAGTATGAGAGCGGGATTCATCTACGCGATAAAATCTCTCAAAAATCCGTGCTTGGTGTTGTAAAGGAATGCCATAGCCTTTGTCACAAACTTGAATAATTGCCTTGTCTGGAAGCTGATTTAACTTAAAAATTACAGATGTATCAGCTTCGGAATACTTAATAGCATTATCAATCAAATTCAATAATACTTGTTTGAGGCGACTGTAGTCTGCTTTGATCTCAATTGGATAAAAATTTGACTCAATTGTAATTATGCGATCGCTATATTTTTCTGCCATCATGACAACTTCTTCAACCAAGTCATTCAGCACATAATATTTCATTTGAAAGTATAAGTAACCGCTATCTGCTCGTGCTAAATCAAGTAAATCTTGTAGCAGGCGGATAGTGCGTTCAGCTTCCGATGCGGCAGTTTCTAAAGCTTCTTGTTGGGTTTGGGTTAAGTTATTTTGTCTTCGCAAAACGCTTTGCAAATAACCATGTACAATCGTTAAGGGTGTGCGTAACTCGTGAGAAACATTACTCACAAATTGTCGCTCTTGCTCCCAAGATTGGGAAAGACGTGATAACAGCATGGTTAAGGTTTGAGCTAATTCTTTGACTTCGCTAGGTGCATTATCAAAATATAGCTGCGCTTGTCCTAAATCTTCAGCTGAAATCACAGAAGCCATTTGATTTAGCTGGCGCAGGGGTTGCAGAGAACGCTTGATATAAAATGCGATCGCAGCAGTTAAAACAATAATTGCCAAAATACTAGTAATACCTAAACTCTGCACCATTACCATAAACATTCTCTGTTCGCGGGTAATATCCTTTACTACAAATAACTCACCGAGCAACTTACCCTGCACTTGCACAGAACTACCGCATAAAACAAAGTAGCTTTGGTTTACTTTGTAAATTTGTGGTTTAATCGGCATCTTAGTTAGGGACATTAACTCAGCTACCGTAGTATCAGATAATAAATTTAAAGTGGCAGATTTTACTAAAATTTTATTATCAGGACTTTTTAGCCATAATAATGTGTTAGTATTTGCCAAATTATTAATAGCCTTTTGCAACCCAGTTTCAGGTTGCATCATTTCACTATAAAGTTGTACATCTCGCGGCAAGCGCTTGGCGATTTGTTCTACGTTATACTTATGACTATCAACTAAAATTTGCTGCATTTTCCAACTAGTCCATGTAGCGAGGCTACCTAATACCAAAGCTGAAAATGTTGCAATACCAACCGTGAGGCGTGATTGTAAGGAAAATGGGTCTATATTTATCCAAACTTTTATAATTTGCTTCACTGTTATGGTTGCTTTTTAGGTGTTGAAGAAGGCTTTATAAATAAAATTAGACTGCTAAATGTAAAGTCACTGTGAACCGCTACATATTTAGTTATAGCTGATGTGAACTTACCTCTGTTGAATACCTACAATGAAAAGGGCAGCCATTCCAAAAAGATTGCTAAATATTTTTATTTCATCGCTTTATCAACTCTGCAAATCTTTCTATAATAATAATCTAAATCCATTTACTAATAATTAAATTAATTTCTGCTGAGAATTACCTGAAAATTTCTACTACTGTCTGCTTTACCTTTATACTCCTGTTTGAACGTAGGGGCTGAAAGTAAATCTTGCTCTTTAATAGAGATAGGATATTTTAGAGCATAATAGCAGTACTCAATTTATTCGTTTCCTTTAATTCAATATCCTGACATCGGATATCAATTGAGCCTAAAACCCTGTACTACTCAAAAACATACTTAAGAACGATTAACTATTAAAATTGGCTCAAAAATAATTGACAAAAATTCATCTTTCTTGAAGATTCAGTCATCCTTTTTATCCCAAGAGGCTTGAAGAAGAGAAAATTGCGCTCATCAATTTATTTTTTCTGGCGATGGCGTTCCGCCCAGCATAGGTGATCGCATCCTTGATTGCCCTGGGGAGTTTTTAGTTCAAATGTACTATATATTTCCTGCTCAAGTTTTGGGTGGGTGCGCTTATATTTGATATACATCAAATCGCCGTAAAGGTTTGGAGTTTTGCACTCCTGACTAGTCTAAACTCCAGTTATTTTAGAGTCTGGTTTTTTGGTGTAAACAAGTAAACTTTTGTACTCTTCAACTTTTTCAATTCTTCCTTTTTTTTCAAATGATTGGACAATAGATAAAGCTTTTTCCCAGGCAAACGATTTGGTGAAAAAAAATATTTTACCGCCGAAATTTAGTTTTTCTAAGAAAAGTTCCAGAAGGGATTCATCATCATGATGGACAAAGGAAGCTTCTTCAGGCAGGTAAAATTCGCACAGGTGAAAAAGTGTAACCATATCTAGCAGGGGCAGACACCTATCAGTCAACGTGTAAATATCTCCAAAAATCACTTTGTAATATTTCATCAGTCCAGGCTCTTTTAAAGAGAAATTAACGTATGCTTGGTGTTCAGAGACGGAAGCCGTAATTCCAATCACCTCGTTTGGTTTACTTAGCTTTTGATTTTCAAGACCAACGATGTGATGAGAACCTGTACCGAAATGAAAAATGATCTTATTCTCAATACTATTTTTCTTCAAATACTCAAGTAACTCAATATCACATGGACATATATTTGGCTCTAAGTTCCATGATGAGTTTTTTCGGTAGTACTCTGTCCCTAACTGCTGTGGTAAAGCTGGTCGTAAAAACTTAACAAAATATAAAAATATTTGCAAAGTTTTGTAATTTCTAGTACTTAGCCAACAAAACCTTCTAATTCTTTCTATAACCATCGCCTAATTCCTATTAGAAATTCAAACAAGAGTCAACAGACGCAGTGTTATATTTTACCATCTGCCGCCCCGGTTTTTGCAACACAACCAATTTCAGATACTACCAATTTGAGGATGGTATCATCAAAGCTTGCAATTATCAGTAGTTGATGGCCGATGTCTACTCACCTTGGAGGGAAGGTTAAACATCAATCACCACAAAATCAAATAGTGATTCCACACTATTTAAACTTTTTGAAACACTAGAAACCGATATTCAACTAGTTTTTTAATTAAACACTTTTGCAGAGCATCGCCACCTACCAAAGCCTTAAAGTATGAAGAAACTTGCATCAAAGGCTTCAAGAAAATAATATATAAACTAATTAAAATATCCCGATTTCTTCTCAATCTTAAATTGTCTGTCAAATCAATATTTTCAATCAATTTATAACCAGATTTCTCAGCAATAGTTTGGATTTCCTTTACACTGATTAAGGAACCTAAAACCCACCCTCTACAAAAAAGTTCAATTAACTTTTTTTCTGAGGAATTAGTAGGTAAACTTGCGGCTTTCTCCGAAATAAAATCATCACAGACAATTAATAAGCCATTTCTCTTCATCTTGGTACTTATTTCGCTAAAAAAAGCATCGTTATCAGTAGCATGAACGAATGCTTCAATGGAAAAAGCTAAATCCATCAAAGGAAGATCATCAGGCAATTTTTGAAAATCCCCTTTGCAAATCATGCATTGATTTTCAAAATTTAACTTTTTTGAAATCTCCCTAGATATTTGAACTTGTGCAGAGCTAATAGTTATTCCATAATAACAGGGCTTTGAATAAGCCTGGGCTAGATAAAAAAGACTGCCTCCTACTCCACATCCTAAATCAAGGATAGATTCTAATTTATGTGTTGTGATAATATTCAAGATTAAACTGTTGATAAAATTAAAGGCATCTTCGGGCGTTGCAACTCCATTTCCCCATACCTCACGATGTATACCGTAAGTTCCATAATGAGGATCATAGTTTAGAAAGCGGCTTGTGTTGCGATCGTAGTATGTTTCTACTTCAATGTTCATATAGGTGAGATTGAGTGATGTTCTAAAAAATATCAAGATTAATTAAACAATCCTATTTTAGGGTAAAGACTAAACCGTAACCATCCCAAAATATCTTACCTAGACTATATAATAAATACGACATACCTCCACAAGGTAAAAGTTGAGATTTATTTAACAAATAACCTTCGGTTTCAGCGTAAGTTGTAATTTCTTTTTTTGAAGGATTTTTAACCCAGAGAAATTCAGATTCTAATAGACTTTTAATTCTCAGAACAAGATTAGTCAAATTATTGGGATTATAATGGATAATAATCAATTTTCCATCTGGTTTTAAAAGGTTTTTTAGAGAGTTAAGCACTTGGGGTATATTTTTAAAATAACATACGACTCCATTCATCACAATAATATCAAATTGCTGTTCTCCGAGTTTTTATTTCCAATCATCATTCTCTAAATCTATTTAAATCCATTCATATTTTCCCCTTGAATGTAGCGCTCTTTTTCGAGATGTCTCAATCATTTCTTGTGTTATATCAACACCTACACCATCTACACTATAGATATTTTGCAAAGCTTCTACAATATCTATTATATACAGACCATTGCCGCATCCTGCATCTAAGATTTTTAGATGAAAATTATTTTCTTGTATCTTTTGATAAAATTCTTGGATAGTAGTTAATAACCACTGTCTTTTAATTTTATAGTGATAACTTAAATTTTAATTATCCCATTTATCTGAGTAATAAGCGAAACTTTGACGGATTTTTTTTCGTAAACTGTATCGGCAATCTGCGATTTATAGTTATACTCGTCCCTGGGTTATGGCAATGTCATACTTATAGCCTTTCATTGATTACATTTGGGCAAAAATTAAACTCAAATCCAAGTAATAAAGGGTTTTGTACTAATTTTTACATAAATCTATTATTACACTGGTCAATACCCTTCATTTAAGGGTTATTTCCATACGTGTAGAAACGTAGCTACGTCTCTACATAGGTCATTGTGCCTGCAAACTATCTGATTTGAACCGTATTATTACATTAGTCTACTTGAAAATGATGTAAGATATAAACTGAATCTATGAATCAGTTTTGAATTGGTCTTTTAAAAAAGATTTCACGAGGTATGAAAAACTGCTTTAGGAAGCTTGACGGGAATATTTGACATTGTGAGTGATATGCTTTAATTGCTCTTTGTTTTTTGTTATATACAGATTTAATACATAGATTGTAAGAATCACCCATTTCTTGTAAGTTAAACTCAAATAGCTGTGTATCATCATTCCAAAATAACCAGATTGGATATTCAAAAACTTCAACTTTAACTTTAGATTCGATGAGCGCAGCTTGAACCAAGTCGTAAGTAGCCTGATGATCGTTATGCTTATCTTTTCGATGAGGTAGATAAACTTCAGATGGTTGAAAGGACTGTAGTAGTTGTACTAACTGATTGATGATCTGATAACGTTCCTCCTTAGACAGTTGCATCAGACTCCCATCCATGTAGTCAAGAAAATAAATGTCTGATGATGCAATTCCCAAAATTTTTAGCGCATTCACAGCTTCTTGCTTGCGAATTTGAATAAGCTCCTCTGGTTTTATATGTAAGTGAGATTTCTGTCCATCAGTTAGGAAAACAACTTTAATTGGTGTTCCTAGTTCATGTTTGAGAGCAATCAAACCACCACAGCCAAGAGTTTCGTCATCTTGATGGGGAGCAAATACTATTGCTGGTTTATGACTAACAGTTAATGTTTGAGTTTTAATATTTAAAATCCACCAAAAAAGCATTTTAGCTTTAACTATTTCCCAACTTTTCAATAGGTTTTCTCGGATTTTATAATAAAAATTTTGGTTAGACATAAAAATGGTTTCACAAATTCCCAAGAGATAAGCAAAAACTTTCTCTTTTGTAGTAAATTTAGGGCGGGCTTTCTATGCCCACCCCACAAGACTTTAGTTAAGACGAAGCAGGTAAAACTTGAATATTTTGCATCATTCCATTATCTTCATGAAATAGGAGATGACAGTGATAGACGAATTCGCCACCGACGGGTCTGCCATTGACGTCGTATTTGGCAGCAATGAGCGGGTTGGTAAAGGGAATACGCACCACTGTTTTGCTTTCTGTTCCCGGCTGACAAGTATCATTATCAAGTCCTATACTACAAGGTGGGAGATCGATCGAATCCTCATACCCCTGTAGAGGTTGGTCTATACCATTGATATTAGTAACGATAAAATCGAGTTGGTGGATATGGAAGACATGATGAACTGGTGTTGCATTTACAAGAGTCCATTCTTCAATATCATTTAGGTGTACTATTGTATCAATTCTATCAAAATCGTACTGTTTGTTGTTTATCCGATAAATGTTATTGCTTGTATTCTGCGAGAACTCGAATTGACGTTTGTTCTTGTTGGGGATATGCCACTGGGCTAGTTCAGTGGGACTTGGTAGATCAGAATCTAGTATTGATGGTTCTTGGTTTTTTATGTAGTCTACTAAAGGTATTGTTCCAGTATTGTAGTTTACTGGGTCATCCTGCAAGGAAACTGTTGCTACTATTCGCTGGTTCCCATCGAAGCTTGACGGACTATTGTTTGGGTCTGTGTTAGGGACGGCGTCTGAAACTAGATTGTAGAGGGGCGATGTCTTTGGCGACGATGGTAGACCTCCAATCACTAGTACCTCAACTCGATTAGCAGGTGGTAGCAGAATCTGATATTGTTCAAGCGGTTGACTAACAACGTTGCCGTCGCGTGCCAAGATGTAGAAAGGCTGACGTGTTTTGGTCGTCGCGTCTTCTAGCGACAGATTCATGTAAGTGTCTGAACCAATATTGCCAATGCGCCAGAACTGAACCTCTCCCGGGCGAATAGTAAGATTGGGGTTTACTACGGAGTTGAGAGTATAGCATTTATAGCAATTGTTATCCGTGCTTAGAAGCCCCAAATCCTTAAACAAAATCACTCTCTCAGTGAGATGGCTAGGCTCACCTGTCTGCAGGGGAATTCCATTAAGAATGGGGTAATATTTTTCAATGCCGTTAACAATAATCCCACCTGACATGCCACCAAAAACCTGTGTGTCGCTATCCGTGTGGACATGCGGGTGATACCAAAACAGCCCTGGCTGATGATTGTCTGGTATCTTGAAGTTCATTTGGTAAGCGGTTTTAGGCTTAACGTGTTCAAGTACATTGTCAGCACCTTCGCTTGGCGATACATTGAAACCGTGATAATGCAAATTAGTATCAATATCATTTAAGACAGCTGTATTGGTCAATTCATTGTCCAGCTTCAGCTTGATAGTATCACCAGGCGATACCTGTAAGATTGGTGGCATGTACATGTATTGGTCTAGTTCGTTTTGATCAGTCTTGTAGAGAGTAACCGCCTGCTGCTTATTCTGGTCGGTTGTGAACGTTGCGTTTGCAACCTTGAAAGAACTTGAATCACTAGCGGTTAAGGTTACTTCCAATACACCGTTGGTACTGCTTATGGTGGGCGGAGTTCCGAATATGTTGTAACTAGGTGGGGGACAACCATTTAAGTCAGGGTCCGGAGGGGGTACACCCTCTTCTAGCACTGGCGCACCAGGCGCTGCGCCACCTGGCCTTGGTACTTGAGGTCGCGCTTTTTGTGCTTCTTGCTGTCGCGCTTGCTCTCTAAATTGCGGAGCAATCTTACTCAGGTTAAGCGCTATTACTTCCCCTGGAAACGTGCTTATAGAGATGAAGATGCCTACTAAAGCTGTAAGCAGCAGCTTATACAGAAATTGAGATAAACGTTTCATAACCATGACTGAGTTAAATCTTTACAAAAGTGAAATTACAAGCCCTAGATTCATCCGTGGGGATATTCTAAGTTCATTCAAATATTATTAAGTTAGGGTTAGATACCCTGCTGTGTCTCTCTGATTTATCTAACAAGTGACATAATATCCCCATATTATGCACATATGACAACCTGTCACATGAACAAATATGACAGATGAGATTTAATGATTTATACAAAAAATATGAGATAATATGCAAATTTTAGTCATTAAAAAAAATCTCGTTAATCTTTTTGCTTATCTATGGAATATGGTATTCTCACAGCAGAAGTATCTCTGGTAGCCGAAGCTTTTGGGGCAAAGAAAATAGACCAAGCTAGGCGAATGGCTTGTCAGAAATTATGGCTAGCTAATGTTCTGTCTTGAGAGGATGTTTTAAAAGTCCAAGAATGTATAAATTTTATGTTCTGACTAGGTTAAGTACGACGAAAAATCAAGGTTTTAGCCATATGCTGAGATACTATGCTGTACTAACTATGAGAGCAAAAGACCCTTTTAAAACATCCTCTTATCCGTAATACTTCTAATTTGGTATTCAGGTTATATTCTGCTATTCTCAGCAGGGACTTAAATTATGTATTTTAATCTAGTAATTGCCAACAATATTGCCAGTAGTGAGGATGCAAAAGAGAGGGTTGTGTTATCAGAAATGAGCGGAATGGTAAATTAAGAAGTTGATGCGCTGCTCTAGACAATGTAGCGCTCCAGCTAGTTAATCTAAACACCAAAATATTGTCATAAATTATGAGCGACCTAAAACCAATTACCGAAAGTGCATTTGCAGAAACTGTAGCGATCGCCAAATTACCCAGCGAATTTGGTCAGTTTAAAATTTATGGCTACCGTAATACTCTGGACAACTCAGAAAACGTAGCGATCGTCAAGGGTGAACCGACAAAGTTCGATAACTCGGTAATGGTAAGAATACATTCAGAATGCTTAACAGGGGATGCCTTGGGTTCTCTGCGCTGTGATTGTGGAATGCAGTTGCAAATAGCACTGAGGATGATTGATAAAGCAGGTCAAGGGGTGATAATTTATTTGGCGCAAGAGGGAAGAGGTATTGGTCTGTTAAATAAGGTGAAAGCCTATTCTTTGCAAGATTTGGGATTGGATACAGTCGAAGCAAATGAACGTTTGGGATTCTCTGCTGACCTCCGGGACTACAGCATGGCGGCGCAAATACTTAAGGATTTAGGGGTGAATCAAATTCGCTTGATTACTAATAATCCTCGCAAAATTGCTCGTTTACAAAACTACGGTATTGAGGTAGTCGAACGTATTCCTTTAGCAATTGAACCCAATGACTACAATTTAAATTATTTGACGACTAAGGCAAAGAAGCTGGGGCATCTTCTAAAAGTAAAACACCGACAACCTCAAGCAATAAATGCATTGAAAATTGATGAACATTTAGAAGATATTTGGTCAGCATTACTAGAATGCAAAGAGGTCATGAAAAGTGAACCTCCCCAACTTAATGAATATTGGGCTTTTTTTGGTAATGCAAAAAGTCCGTGGAGTTTCCAAAAACTTTCTAACGAAAAGATACCCCATATTCCAGAAAGTGATTTCTTAATTATTATCGATTTTCAAAATGATTTTTGTCAAAACTTGAATTTCGCAAATCAACTATTTTCTCAAGTACAATCTGCCATCGTATTCAAAAGCGACTCCCCTTTTAAAAGCGATATCGTGCAAGATGCCCAATGTTTTAAAGGAATGTGGAGCAGCAATGGATGGCAAACTTTTTCCTTATATATAAGGCTCTTAGTTGCTCAAAGAGAAGCTTACCTAGAAAAGCGTCCTTTTCTGATGGCTCACTTGGCACAATCTCTTGACGGCAAAATTGCAGCAGTCAATGGAAACTCTCAGTGGCTCAGTAACGAGGCTAACTTGAAACATGCCCATCGTCTGCGTGCCCTTCATGATGCCGTCATGGTAGGAGCAGTAACGGCAACACTTGACAACCCTAAGTTAACGGTTCGTTTAGTCCCTGGCAAGCATCCAACTCCTGTGATTATAGAAGGTCAAAACGATTTGAGGCTTGATGATTTGCACATGATGGCGCTTCATGAAAGAGTGATTGTGTTATGTCCTCAAGGAAAGCAGGATCGAATACTACCACAAGCAGCTAAAGAAAAAATTTTGGAGCTTCCGATCTCTTCAACAAAAGATTCTCAAGAAAGACCCGTTTTAGTTCCCTCAGAAATTTTAAAGGTTTTATACGAAAATGGCATTTCAACTATTTTTTTGGAAGGTGGAGGACAAACTGTATCCTATTTCTTGCAAGCTAATTGTATAGAGCTACTACATCTCCATTTTTCTCCTTTGATTTTGGGTTCTGGACGGTCGAGTTTCACCCTTCCAGTTATAAACTCGATCGACGAAGGACTCCGCTTTAAAATGAAACACTTTGATCTTGATGGAGAAATTCTGGTGGAATTGCTCCAAGATAAGCAGTCACGCATTTAATTTGCTCGTTGAGGCTGATCGGGAGTCAGAGAGATGAATTGTTTGTGCTCTTGCTTAAAACTACGCAATTAAAATGTACAACAGCTTTAAAAATGCCTACAAATTCTCCAGCTTATGCCTATTGGTTAGTCTCTCCTAGCCTTGGTGAAATTAGAGAAACCTCAGTCACGCCGTCCCTTAAAGATCCTCTGTTTTTGGACACGCTCTACAGTAGCATTAGTCCGGGTACAGAGCGGCTGGTAGGTCTAGCAAAAGTCCCCCAAGAGTGCTGGGAAACGATGCGCTGTTGGTATATGGAAGGCAGTTTTGCCTTGCCTTTAAAGTACGGTTACAGTCTTGTTGGTCAAGCTGATGAAGGTGACAATCAGGGGAAACGATTTTTTGTCATGCATCCCCACCAATCGAGAGTCGTCGTCGAGAGTTCTGATGCTTTAGAGTTGCCAGATTGGCTACCTAGCAAACGGGCGACTTTAATTCCCAACACGGAAACAGCCCTGAATGCAGTTTGGGATGCCGAAGTTAGTCAGGGCGATCGCATTCTAATTGTTGGTGCAGGTATTATTGGTATTCTCATTAGCTTTGTCCTCAGCAAAGAGTATGGTATTGGGGCAGATTTTTTAGAACAAGATCAGCAGCGAATTCAATACTTAGAACAACTACCTTGGCTGCAAAATTCCCGTTTAACAACCGACTATAAAGAAGGCAATTATAATATTGTTTTCCATACCAGCGCATCCTCTTCTGGATTTCAAAGTGCGATTAATGCTCTGGCTTTTGAAGGTCGCTGTATCGAACTGAGTTGGTACGGAACACAATCAGTTTCCTTGCAATTAGGGGGTTCCTTTCATTACCAACGCAAACAAATTATCGCTTCTCAAGTTTCTGCGATCGCTAGACCTATGCGAAAGCTGATTGACTATCGTCAGCGCAAAGAACGGGTTTTGAGCTTGCTCGCAGATGCAGCCGTAGATATTCTTCTTGAACCTGTGATTTCTTTTAGAGACTTGCCTGAATTTATGTCACTGTTATATCAGCGTCAAGTGCATCCAGTTTCGCCGTTAATTGAGTATTAAAAATCATGTTTTCTGTTGCAGTAAAAGACCACATCATGATTGCCCACAGCTTCCAAGGGGAAATTTTTGGCCCCGCTCAAAAGCTGCATGGAGCAACCTATATAATCACAGCTGAATTCAAAGTCGCTCAGTTGGATGAAGATGGCTTAGTAATTGATATCGGTCAGGCGATCGCAATTCTCAAAGAAGTTCTAGAACCGCTAAATTACCAAAATCTGGATACTCTTGAACAATTTAAGGGGATAAATACAACGACGGAACACATGGCTTATTATATTCACCAACAAATTAGCAAGCAGGTAAGCTCTTTTTTCAAAGGCTCTCTCAAAGTCATTCTGGAGGAAAGTCATATTGCTTGGGGAAGCTATGAAGCACAGGTATGATCCGAGCGCGATTTATTTTATTCAGCTTCAATTGAGGCAGAGATATTAATATCCTACGCCGAAATAGTTATTCTTCTATCACCTTTGCTCAAAGATTTCTGTCTAACGATACTGACTTCCCATTCATGAAACCAAAACAACCAACTCAAGGCGTAATATATTTTGCTGTAGACGCATGGCCATATCTAGAATCTGCTGTGATCAGTGCTTTTGCTCTCCGTCAGGTATGCCCTCAGCTACCAATCATCATCTTTTCAAATATAAAATGTACAGAGCTTCAAGAGCAGTTATCAGAATTTAATATTGCCCTCAAACCAATTGTGATTCCTGAAAAAGAGAGGCTAAACAATGTAATGGTTTCAAGGGTCATTAAAACCAGCTTGCATACTTTTACAGTGTTTGATGAAACTTTATACTTAGATGCTGATATTTTGCCGATAAAACCAATTGATGAAATCTGGGGCTTTTTCAACCATGGAAATATTGCCATGGTACCTGACCCAGTCCCTAAAATGGTTGATTGCGCTAATTGCGACAACTATGTTTCTTCTGAAGAAAAAGACTACACGTTAAAAACTTGTGCTGCTGATTTGGTTCAATTTAATAGCGGTCTGATACTTTGGAAAAATACACCCGATGCTTATACTCTATTTGAAACTTGGCAAAAAGAATGGAGGAGATTTAAGCAGCAGGATCAATTAGCTTTGTCCCGAACAATTCAGGAAACGAAAAATCAAATTGTACATCTACCATATGCTTATAATTACCCGGGTTCTTGGTTCGCCAAGATATACCCGATAGAGCAGATGGAGCAGAGAGTTCCTGACCTTCCTGAACTGAATGATATTAAGATGATTCATTTTTATAATTCATACACATTAGAGGAGCAGGTTTTTAATAAAGTTGCTAGAAGATTAATGCCTGATGCAACCGAAAAAGCCGTAAGATGTTTACAATCTTCAAGTAAACATGAGTTTGACGTGTATTGACCGTAAGCATTCAGTTGTCAGCTTATCCTGCTGTCAACTGCCTTAACTGCCTACATGATTCATCTTGCAAAGACCGCAACACCCCGAGCAACCTATTTGCTTCTCTACTGAAATGGTTACCTTAAAATCAATTATTTATATATCCCCTGGCAACTTGCCTTCTCTGTGGGCTGACACTGGGCAAATAGCTATAGTCAATTTATTTAAAAATCCCCTTTTAACGAGTAACATTGCTGAACGTGCTTTTCAGGAGGTACAAAATTTTACCTGGGATAATCGCGCCGACCAAGTTTTGCAGTTTGCGTCGAAAAGATTACAGGAGTATAGACAGCACTGAGGATAATTGAAAACGTAGGTCAAGGGGTGGAAGTTTACTTATGTCACTATTATCTCAGCGTCAAGTGCATCCAGTTTCGCCGCTAATTGAGTATTAAAAATCATGTTTTCTGTTGCAGTAAAAGACCACATCATGATTGCCCACAGCTTCCAAGGGGAAATTTTTGGCCCCGCTCAAAAGCTGCATGGAGCAACCTATATAATCACAGCTGAATTCAAAGTCGCTCAGTTGGATAAAGATGGCTTAGTAATTGATATCGGTCAGGCGATCGCAATTCTCAAAGAAGTTCTAGAACCATTAAATTACCAAAACTTGGATACTCTTGAACAATTTAAGGGGATAAATACAACGACAGAATACATGGGTTATTATATTCACCAGCAAATTAGCAAACAGGTCAGTTCTTTTTTCAAAGGCTCTCTCAAAATTATTCTGGAGGAAAGTCATATCGCTTGGGGAAGCTATGAAGCTCAGGTATGAAGCGAGCACAATTCATTTTATTCAACCTCAATTGAGTCATGTATCAGGAGGCTCGATTTACAATTCAGAAATTGTCAAACGCCTAGAGCAGTCAGCCAGAGGGAAGGGATTTTTTCACACCTTAAATAGCCCTATTACCGAGCTGATTGAGCGTTTCAATGCTTTGCCTGCTAGCTGCACCTTTGTGCTTGATGGACTCTACTTTACAATTCCTGAATTCAAAGCTTCTGTTAATAAATTTAGTCCCTATTTCCAGCAGATTTACCTGATGCTTCACTATCTTGAGTCGAGGAATATCTACTACTCAAATCAGGAAAAGGAAGCCCTGTGGATTAGCGAGAAACTATGGCTAAAAGCTGTGAATGAGATTATTGTTCCCAGCTTGCAAATGCAAGATTATCTTTCAAGTCAGGGCATAGAAAAAGATAAGATCACAGTAGCATTTCCAGGGATAGAAAAGGTTCAAGTATCCCGTTTGTCTCATCCCAAGAAGCTTTTTGAAAAAGAGCCGATAAATCTGATTACAGTAGGAACATTTTCTCAAGGCAAAGGACAACTCGATTTAGTAAAAATGTTAGCCCAGATGCAGGTGAAAAATTTTCGCCTGCATTTAATTGGTGATTACGAACAGAACGCCAGTTACACAGAGGAGATTTTTGGGATAATAGAGCGATCGCGTCTTCAAGATTGGATCATTTTACATGGCTACCTTCCGCAACAGGCTATGTTTGACTTGTTCTCCCAATGCGATCTTTATCTCTCCCCATCTACCTATGAGAGTTACTCTATGGCTACCGCTGAAGCAGTTGTTCACGGGCTACCCGTATTAGCCTATGCAACGGGAGCAATTGTTGACTGGATTGAGGATGGTAGCAATGGCATACTAATTGAGCCAGGTAAGCAGGAGCAGTTTTTCAAAGCACTCACAAGGCTGCTTACAGTGCCTAATGAACTCACTCAGTTACAGACAAATGCTTTGGCTCACATCGCTAACCTATCCTTTAATTCTTGGGATAAAACTTATCGGGATTTTTTACAAGCATTTAATAAGGACTGATGAATAAAAACCAAAAATTAGCTCAATGGCTAGAACATCGTATTTCCTATGATGCTAAAGCGCGTAACTTAAATGTGGAAACAAGCTGCCAAGAATATCTCAAAAGGGACAAAAAGCTCAAAATTGTTGATTTTGGTGCAGGTACGGGAGCTAACTGCCGCTACTACTTTAGCAAAATTTCCCAGGAGCAGGAGTGGTTTCTAGTCGAACAAAATCAAGAACTTTTGGAAATCGCCCTTGATAAGCTAATCATCTGGGCGCAGGAAAATGGATATGAGTCACAATTACAGAACTCAAGATTGGTCTTGACAAATCAAGTTCATAAAATTACCATCCATAGAATTGTCGGCTCTATTTTGGATCTGGAAAATCTCATAGACTTAAATACTTTCGATTTAGCTGTCGCCAATGCAGTGTTCGATTTGTTTAGCGAAAAACAGTTTCAGACACTACTCGAATGTTTAAAAAAGTACCGATTGCCGATGCTAGCTACTATTAACTATACTGGCATGAATTTTATTCCTCAAACCGAGAACGATTCGGACTTTATTAAATACTACCATCACCATATGCAGCGCCATCAAGAATTTGGCAGGGGGATGGGCCCTGAGTGCGGTTCCTTTATGTGGGAAGCAATGAAGGGTATTGGGATGAAGGTATTACAAGGAGAAAGTCCGTGGGAAATCAGTAATAGCGATCCTGTCTTTCTTGAGTTCATCTTAGGGTTTATGGAAGAATCGATTCCAGAAATTATTGAAGAAGCAACTTTGCAGGATGAGTTAAATACCTGGTTGCTTGAAAAAGAACAGATGATTGCTCAAAAAAAGCTTAGTTGTAGCGTCGCGCATCAAGATTTTTGGGGTTACTGGGAGTAGTTAGACCAGTTTAGTCGCAGGGTAAGGCACTTGTATTATCATAGTAGTATTTATAATATTTTAAGCTCAACTATGCCTACACCCTCCACAAGTGATTTACCAATACCTAAATTTTGGGATGAATTTGAGGATATTGTTTGGGAAATTTACACACGTCAGTGGCAAGACCCCTATGCACAGAGATATGGTAGAAATGGACAGGCTCAAAACGGTATTGATATCTATGGTCAGCAAAACGGCTCTGGTAGCTATGTAGCTGTTCAGTGTAAACGCTATCAAGACAAAAAACTGAACAAGCGAACGATTTTGGCAGAGGTCAAAAAAGCAGAGACTTTCTCATCTCCAATTAGCAAGTATATTATTGCAACTACAGTATCAAGAGATACCAAAATTCAAGACTATGTTAGGCTTCTGAACGAAAAACGTAAATCAGAGAACTTATTCTCTATTCATCTGATTTTTTGGGAAGATATATGTAATTATTTGGCAGATATAAGCAATCATGACCTACTCAAGAAATACTACTCAGAGTGGGAAAAAATTTTTACAACCCAGCCAATAATTCAAGAAAAGCAGAATATATCTACTCAATACCCTTTAAATATATTATTAGCCAAGAAGTTCTGTGAATGCGTTGATTATTTGGGAGTTTTCCTCAATTACTTTCTTGCAAATGAGTTAGGGTATGAAGAATCTGAACAGGTAGTTAATAATACTATTTGTACCGTTTCGCAAAGCTATGATCCAAATGCGCTAGAAGTCATTATTAGCATTTTTGAAAAGAACGATTTAATGCAGCCATCTAACAAAGGTGAGCTATCTTGGCAAGAATTCCTTATTACAGCTTTTGAAAGAATATATATAGAGTGTGAGAGCTTACTAACAAAGTATGGTGGTTCTGGTAGCCCAGAATTAATTTTAGAATTAGACAGGATAAAAGATGTTTCTAAAACCATGATAGACTTTACCAGTAGTTCTTCATCTGTGCAGGAAACGGACTCTAGAGGGGTGAGGCAGAAAGCATATGCAAAATATATCTTAAAGGACTACTTTTTGGAGGTGATAAGGGCACGTATACTTGCGATTCAATACCTTATTTCCTTTGATCTTGAAGCAAAAATCCAGCCCAAAGTGCTACCAGGTGAGAACTTGAAGGTCAAACCATAACAGAATAATAATTATGAGCAATTGTACAGACTAACAACGCGGTGCAGCTTGCGAATAGTTCAAGTCTCGGCTGTCTATTCCGGGTTAGCTAACACAAACGATTTTGATTGGCCGATCGTTAAGTCCTGAGTTATTCCCCGTATCAAATCTCTGTCGCCAACCAAGCACGTAAAACCTCTGCCACTGTCCACGCTTGGGCAATACATCCCCGTGGAGTCATCGGGGCATCTCCATCAAAAATCTCGCTGAGACTACCAAGACCGTGTGCAGTGAGATGATTAGCCATTGGTTCCAAAAATTGACGAGCCTGCTCAGGATTTTTGTAGACGCGCAGGTGTGCTAGAATAAACGGCCCCAACAACCAACCCCAAACTGTCCCTTGGTGATAAGCTCCATCACGTTGATACTGATTGCCACCGTATTTACCATGATATTGAGGATGATCAGGGGCAAGCGATCGCAATCCATGAGAGGTCAGCAAGACTCGTCCGCAAGCTTCCACCACACTCCTTTGCTGGGCAGGTGTTAGCGGACTTTCTGGTAATGAAACAGCAAAGATTTGGTTAGGACGCAACGCCGAATCATCACCATCAGGACTGTCTAGAACGTCATAGCAATAACCTGTCTCCTCATTCCAGAAGCGAGAAAATCTATACTGAGCACGGTCTGCCATTGCCTCATATTCTTGATGTGGTTTACCAAGCTGACGGGCAAACTTTGCCATTGTTCGTAGAGCATTATACCACAGGGCATTAACTTCAATCGGTTTGCCAATTCGTGGCGTAACTACCCAATCGTCAACTTTGGCATCCATCCAGGTCAGTTGTACACCTGTAACGCCTGCATAAAGTAAGCCATCGGCTGCATCGAGGTGGATGTTATAGCGTGTACCGCGACAGTGCCAATTAATCATGTCTGCAAGTATTGGAAAGAGTTCACTAAGCAAATTATCATCGTCTGTAGCGCTGTAGTAGGCACGGACTGCTTCAAAGTACCAAAGAGTGGCATCGACAGTATTATATTCTGGTTGCTCACCTGCATCGGGAAAGCGATTCGGCAACATTCCTTGGTCTACGTATCTAGCAAAGGTGCGAAGAATTGAGCGTGCTACCTCTGGGCGACCAGTCGAAATTGTCAAACCAGGGAGACTAATCATTGTGTCGCGTCCCCAGTCGCCAAACCAGTGATAACCAGCGATGATGGTTTTACCGTTGGAGTCTTCTGGTACTGGACGGTTAACAATAAACTGGTCAGCAGCTAGTACTAGATGGTTGATCCAGCTAGGTGATTCCTTAGTGTTGAGGGGTCTGTTACTATTCCAAAGTCCTGTTAGCTTCTGCTCTTGAGCGCGACGCAACTTAAGGGCAGCTTCGACATGCAAATCTGGTTGTTTTTCTGTGCTGGCTACAAACGCGATCGCTTCCCCAGGATTTAGTGTAACTTCAAAGGTGGCGGCGTGGAGATGGTCTTCTTTATCTCTCAATCCCCGATAGCGTTCAACTGCCAAGTCAAAGCCATAATACCAATTGTGGGCAACAAATGCACTACCGCGTGAAGCGTAGCTATCGCCTTTAGGCGAATCGCTCAACAGATACAGTGGTACAGCGCCCGAATAAGCAGTTACACAAATTCCTTGTTCCACCTGCTCAACAGACATCTGCCAGCCGTTGCTTTGAGTGTCGCCGTGATAATCGCGGTAGTTGACCATTGCTTTGAGCGTCAACTTCAGCGGTTGGGTGGCACGACGCAGAGTATATTGGACATAGGTTGTGTTAGCGCCTTGTTGCATCCATACCCGTTTTTCTAATAAGGCATCAGCAACAGCAAAACGCCATACGGGTATTGTGTTTTCCAGAGAAAAACGTTCAATATGTTGATAACCGTGGGGACTGACAATCCCATCTGCCCAACGATTGGTGTGTAGAGAATAAGAGCGAGTGTCATACAGGACAGTTTCATCTAGTTTTGCCAGCAGCAAAGTGCGACCCAGAGGTGGTTTCAATGCTGCTACCAGTAGTCCGTGATAGCGGCGGGTCAATAAACCTGCCACAGTTGCAGAAGCGTAACCACCAATGCCGTTAGTAACTAACCACTCCCGCGATTCTGCGGTGTCGAGATTGCCGCAGATTTCCCGCCCAAATTCTATACACATAAAATTAACACTTTTCCTTGGAATCAATATCTGGATTATCGATTATGAATCCTCTACTGTGCTGAGATCGGTTAATCCTCACTAAAATCTTAACTGCTAATCAAAGCTAAAACTTATTATTTTAAGTAATATTAAATACTAGTACTTTCCTCAGACATTTATGTAAATAGAAGCTAATATGCCTTGAAACGATTCTTTAAGACATTTATTAATTACTTAATTATGTAGATTAAATTCTCGTTTGACATCAAAGGTTATATATGCAACTTTATCCTCTGCGTGAGGTGGGCAAACGATGATACTCACTCATTGCCACCAAATTTTTATATTCTGGCAAATCATAGGGGGAAGAATAGAGTGTTGAAAGATGTTGAACGTTGTATTCCTTCAGAAGAAAAATATCTGGAGGCATTCCACTCAATTTATGAGGGATTGACTCCGGGACACAAAACCATCTTGAATAAGTTGTATCAGCATTGTTACTTTATGAAGGACAATCGCAGATTACGTACTTGGGAGTTATCCGAAGCTGCGGGATATGATGGTGACTCTTCTGGTCAAATTGGTCATTTAGGTGCAAAGTTCTGCGAATTCTTTGGAGTAAAAGATGACGAATTTGGACAACCAGCACTTGCAATAATTAGTTAGTTTGCAGATGATATAAACGGGTATTGGTACATTGAGCTAATTCCGGAAGCAGCTAGAGCATTTAAGCATTTTCACCTCGAAGCTGTCTAATGTAAATGATAATTTTATAGGACTTACACACGGCCAATGAAACAAACTTTTATTTTGTTGAACTTCTGATCGTCCAGTAAGAATTTTAGTTACGAATTTATTTAATTTTGTTGATTCGTTTAGTTAGCGATCGCTCCTCTAAATCCGGCAACTACTTGTCCACCACGTATAATGATTTTGATTTATTGCAGATTCATAATTTGGACATACCTCATTTCTTATAGACATTATTTAATACTGAAAAGCCTGGGGAAAAGCTGCGAGGATATTTTGGCAAATTCCATAACTCTAGCAATAGGAGTTTCTTGATTATTCTCAGACTTTCCAGCACTGTCGTTTGGTGTATAAGTGCGATCGCACACAAGTTATATTAGGCTATACCTGCGAAGATTCAGCAGGTGGCGGGATAATCTCTACACCGTATCTTTGAGCATCTGCCAAAATTTTTTCTTGGCATAGTCAGTCGATGCATTGCCATTGTCAGTTGATGCATTGCCATTGCAGGTCAAGAGACTTGTGTGTACCGTAACCTTTTGCAGGGGGCTAGGGTAAAGCAAAATTGCTTACATTTAATTAAGTACAAATTCATCAGTTTGTTGTATGCAATAGCATCTGTCTCTAGTAAAATCTTTCTATCAAACTAGTGCAGCGTAGCCCAAATAACTATCCAGTTGATTTTTGAAATTATTTTTATAACCCATGCAATAGGCATCTATGAGCAAAACCAGTAATGACGAAATATTGTTGCACAACCAAACTCGGCAGCGTGAGCGGCAAATCATAGCACGTTTGTCTTCTTTGAACTATCGAACTGGCGAACTGAGTAGCTATTTGCATAATATTGCCTGCGGAGTCAGCGAACTGATTGGAGTTGATTGGACAGTTGTTACCTTTTGCCAAGAGGGATTTGAAACTGTTCTGGCGAGTAGTCTTGAAATGGGCGAGGGGGAACATGTTTATTCACTACATGGTTTACTAACTGGCACTGTTATCCAAATGGGTCACTCATTAGCAGTAGAAGATGCTCAAAAACACCCAGAATATGGACAGGCTCCAGAAGGTTATTGTGCATATTTAGGGATACCATTACGGACTGCTGAAAGTAAAGTGATTGGTACTATATGTTCATTTAATCACCAACCACGTGATTTTAAAAAAGAAGACATTCAAATTGTAGAATTGTTTGCTGAACGAGCTGCAACAGCAATTGATAACTATCATCTTTATCAACAACAGTGTCAATTTAATCATCTTTTGGAAGCTGAAGTTGAAAAACGTACCGCAGAATTACAAGCAGCCCAAGCCAAGCTTTTAGAACAAGAACGATTGGCAGCTATTGGTGAATTTGCTGCCATTATTGTGCATGAAATTCGTAATCCCTTGACTACAATGATTATGGGATTAAAGTATTTCCGAAAAACTATTCTGACTGAATCTGCTCAAGAGCGATTAGCATTGGCACTGAGCGAAGCTAGTCGTCTGGAACGTCTGCTTAGTGAAATTTTGCTCTATGCCAAGCCCCAAGTGTTGCAGCTTTGTGAATTAGATGTGAATGAATTCATTCATCAGTTGCTGGTATGCATTCGTGAAATGCCAGAAGCTCTGGAACGACAAATTGAATTTATTCCGGTGTTGCCTACGGTAAAAATTTTGGGGGATAAGGACAAACTTAAACAAGTATTTATAAACATTGTCCGCAATGCTTGTGAGGCAGTTGTACCAGGAGATGTTGTGAAGTGGAAAGTAGATTGTTTGCATCCAAATAAAGTCTGCATTAATGTCCACAATAGTGGTGAACCAATTCCATTAGAAGTTATCGCCAAGCTTTCTGTGCCATTCTTCTCCACAAAACCTTGTGGCACTGGGCTAGGACTTGCTATTACCAAACGCATCGTCAATGCTCATAGTGGAGAACTGTTAATTTCTTCTGACCTCTTGACAGGTACTACCGTGAGTGTTCAATTACCTGTAGTTCTTCAATGAAGTTTTGATTGATATCAATGCCAGATTTTGGCATGGTATTTACAAACAATTTAGGATTACTGTACAGGCGATCGCATTCCCTTTGCAAATATATTTTACCACTACAGGCGATATCTATTACTTTTACTTATAACTTGTGAGTTAAATCACACTAGCAACCTAAGCAAAGTGAAGTTTAAGTTCCATGCAAAGTAAGCACTTGCATTCTCAGTGATGACTAAGCTAATGAGCATTTAAGTTGCATAAAACCAGGGATAGATCCGCTTAATACAAGCCAATCAGCCTGGAAAAATCAATGACGATTAGCTTAATTGTGTTCGCCTAAGTTAGGGCAGTTTTATGATTGCTGTACTTATTTAAGTATTTGAGATTTTTTATATTTAATTTTTATCAAAATTTGCATTTTTAATATCACTAATCAATTCATCAATCCTTGATTTAGTTGTATTCCAACAACACATAAAACGTACTCCTCCCACACCAATAAATGTATAAAACTGCCAGTTCTTTACTTTTAAAGCATGAATGACTTGTTCAGGTAGTTTAACAAATACGGCGTTGGCTTCTCTAGGAAACATTAAGTCAACTCCTTCTATATTTAATAGTTGATTTTCTAAGTAATCAGCACATTGATTGGCATGTCTGGCATTTTTTAGCCAAGCACCAGTTTCTAATAAACCCAACCAGGGAGCAGAGATAAACCGCATTTTTGAGGCTAGCTGACCTGCTTGCTTGCATCGATAATCAAAATCCTCTGCTAGCTCTTTGTTGAAGAAAAGAATGGCTTCACCTAATGCCATTCCATTCTTTGTACCACAAAAGCACAATACATCCACTCCAGTTTTCCAAGTAATTTCAGCAGGGCTTTTATTCATCGCAGCAACTGCATTTGCAAAACGAGCACCATCCATATGAATCTTTAAGTTATACTTTTTCGCAACTTCTTTAATTTTCAAAAGCTCCTCAATAGAATATAAAGTTCCTAATTCAGTTGATTGTGTGATACTAATAACTTTAGGTTTAGGATAATGAATGTCAGTACGTTTAGTAACAATAGCCTCTATCGATTCTGATGTTAACTTGCCATTTTTACCTTGAGCAAGTAACAGTTTAGAACCATTAGATGCAAATTCCGGTGCGCCACATTCATCTGTTTCTATGTGAGATGTTTCATGACAAATGACGCTGTGATATGACTGACAAAGGGCAGCTAAAGATAAAGAATTTGCAGCTGTACCATTAAAGGTAAAAAATACTTCGCAATCAATTTCAAAGAGTTCCCGAAAATAATCTGTGGCTTTTTGAGTCCATTCATCATTTCCATAGGCTGGAACACTACCTTGATTTGCCCTAATCATATATTCCAGCGCTTCTGGACAAATACCAGAGGAATTATCACTTGCAAACTGCTCTAAGTTGCTACTCATAATCTCTACTTTTATTTTTCTCAGTAATTATTACAATATTAGTGAAAAATTTTTGTACCTGCCAACTCTAAGATTGATGGGTATGCTATTAACCTCTCAAATTATCTCATAACTCTGCTAATTACAAAAACTTTGGATGGTAGTAAACTAAATGTTTCTATAGCCCTACTTAATCATTCGTGTACAACAAAATTTCCGACTTATATAAAATGTCGGGAATCTAAACTTTTTGATTTTTACAAATTAAACAGAATTACTATAGCAGTCCTAAATCATGCGTGAACAACAAGATCCCCGACTTCATAAAAGTTGTTGGGTATCTAAGCCTCTCGATTTTCACAAATCAAATAGGATTGCTCTATATCTGGCATCAACGTGTTAATTTGTTTTTGTTATCGTAGCTTTTCTCTGAGTAGTTCTAGCATCGATTAGTATAAATATACTATTAGATGATTTTGCTGATGTCTACAGAAAACTGGAGTCTTAGTTTCCCGTTACTGAGACGTTAAATTACTACGGTGTCTACGTCAGCTTTGCGTTAAGGGGATTCTAGGACTTAAACATCGCAAGTAACTAAATATTATGCTAAAAAAATAAAGTTTGCTAATCAGAATGCTAGTCATATACTTATAATGTATCATACAATGCCCTACCAAGAACTATGACATCACTATTGGGTATATTTGTCCTTTGTTAGTTGTCAGTAATTATTTGTTTATTTTCTACTGACTAATTGACCCTCTGGATGACCCTCCTTCTAGTGCCTTTGCTAGGCGTAGTTTGCTTGTATTGTAGAAGTACGTCGCTAACGCCCAACGGAAAAGCCAGTTCCCTACGGCGTGAAACCCGCCTACCCAGCAGGTTCTGCGTTCGCGAAGCGTCCCGTAGGGAAGCAGTACAGAACTGGACTCACCAGTTGTTCATCGCGGAAACCATGCCAGTTGCTTCTCCCTTGGCCCTAGCCTCTCCTTTTGGGAGAAGTGGAGACGCTCTTGCTAGCTTGCTTCCTTGTAGGGGTACAAATTAGGGAACCCATCCAAGGCACTGGCTCACCAATGACTAATGACTAATAACTAATGACTGAACCATTGATTGAACTGAAAGGTGTTTCTAAGTCCTTTGGTAGCCATAAAGTTCTAGATAATGTAGACTTGACCATTTGCCGGGGAGAAGCACTGGGGATTATTGGGCCATCAGGGACTGGTAAATCAACAATTTTACGGGTAATCGCAGGATTAATTACTCCGGATGAAGGAGAAATTTATGTGCAAGGAGTGCGGCGAGACGGTTTGATTGAGGATGGTGGCCAGCAGGTTGGCATTGGCATGTTGTTTCAGCAGGCGGCGCTATTTGATTCGCTGACGGTGGAGGAGAATGTGGGATTTTTACTTTATCAAAATTCAAAGCTACCGCGATCGCGCATTCGAGATTTGGTAAAAGAAAAATTGGAGATGGTAGGTTTGCCAGAAATAGGCAATCTCTACCCAGCCGAACTTTCCGGGGGAATGCGAAAACGGGTGAGTTTTGCCCGTGCGATTATGTCTAACCCCGATACTCCCACTGAAGGCCCAGAAGTTCTACTATACGACGAACCAACAGCCGGACTTGATCCCATTGCCTCAACAGTAATCGAAGATTTAATCCGCTATTTGCAATGTTTACATGGAGTTTGTAGCACCTATGCGGTTGTTACCCACCAAGACAGCACTATCCGCCATACAGCTGATAGACTTATATTTCTCTACGAAGGTAAAGTGCAGTGGCAGGGTACAGTTAGTGAGATATACAACACAGAAAATCCGTTGATCAGACAATTTATCAGTGGAAGTGTACAAGGACCGATTCAAGTCGTCGGCTAGAAACTTAAAAGTGAAGAGTTAGAGACGCGATTAATCGCGTCTGTACAGGAGTTATGAGTTAAATTCAACTTATAACTCTTCACTCCTAACTTCTAACTCCTAATTGGTTGTTGGTGGAGGCAAAAAAATGCGAGGTCTTATGACAATCCGCTTCGCGTCTGGGCGAACATTTAGAGAAGGCTCTGTGGGGTTGTTACTCCTGCTAGGAATAGGGGTATTTGGATTAATGCTTTTGTGGTTAAATAGATTTACTTCTACTGGCCGGTCATACAAAGCCATTGTGGAATTTGTTAACGCTGGTGGAATGCAAAAGGGATCACCAGTTCGCTATCGTGGCTTTAAGGTAGGAACTATTTCCCAGGTTCGACCAGGGCCAAATGCCATTGATGTAGAGATTGAAATTGCCCAAACTGACCTAATTATCCCCCGGAATGTAGTGGTGGAAGCTAATCAAAGCGGATTAATTAGCGAAAGTATTATCGACATCACACCAAAAGCAACGTTACCTGCTGGGGTTGTGCTTGCTAAACCCCTAGATAAAAATTGTGATAACAGCCTCATCGTCTGTAATGGCTCTCGGTTAAAAGGTCAGGTTGGGATCAGTGTTGATGACCTAATTCGCAGTTCAACTGACCTAGCTGCTGCATACAATAACCCAAAATTTTATAGAAATGTCAATAGGGTTCTAGAAACTACCATAGGCGCAGCATCCAGTTTTACTGAGCTAAGTCAGGATTTACAAGGTTTGACCAAAAACTTGCGACAACAACTAAATACATTTTCAGCCACTGCTAATTCAGTGCAACGAGCGACAAACCAACTTAATGCATCCGCGAATCAAACACTAAATAAATTTGATGCAACTGCAACTCAAGCAAGTCGTTTGCTGAACAACCTAGATAACCTGTTGACAACAAATCGTTCTTCGCTAGTTGGCGCTTTGAACAATATCACCGAAACCAGCAACCAACTGCGTGTTACAGTCAGTAGCTTATCACCAGCTGTGAATCGATTGACTCAAGGACAATTACTCAAAAATTTAGAAACTCTTTCAGCAAATGCAGCACAAGCCTCAGCTAATTTACGCGATGCTTCTAAAACCTTAAATGATCCAAAAAATGTGGTGCTGCTGCAACAAACTTTAGATTCAGCGCGAGTAACGTTTGAAAATAGCCAGAAAATTACATCTGATTTGGATGAATTGACAGGTGATCCTAGTTTCCGAAAAAATTTGCGGCAATTGGTGAATGGTCTAAGTGGTTTAGTATCTTCTACACAACAGATGCAGCAACAAGTGCAAGTTGCTACGACTCTAGATTCGGTAAAAGCTGCTGTGAGTAAACCAAAGAATCTAATTCCTACCCCAGCACCAACCCAACAGGCGATGTCTAATGACAAGTCTCTACCTGTCTACGTAATTAATCCCTCACCTGCTGATTTTGTCAGTACCGACACCAATCCTCAATCAACCCCCAGTCAGTCTATCCCTAACTCATCCCAAGAAGACCTCTTGAAGCAGCTGCGGGAGTATGGCAAGCAACGGGAGCAACTGGAGACGGGAAAATAGGCAATACACTTGACAATTTTAAGTAAGATATTTTACTGTCAGGTAAGTGTGTTGAAGCTCATCGACACACTTCGTCCAAACCTTGAAAACCGTATAATTCCGTTGAGGTGTGTCGATTGCTCTTGTAGCAAGGGTTTCAGACGAAAAAATTCCCATTTTTTTCTCAATAAGCACCAATTTATTGATAATTAAAGAAGGTGTGTCGATTAGGGGGTTTTAAACCCGCTCCTAGTAAGGTTTCCAGAAGGTAACTCTTTACATAACCACTTCCCCTAACGGGGATGGAAACATTAAAGCTACTCTCATGAGTTTACTCAAAATTTAATCTTTACATAACCACTTCCCCTAACGGGGATGGAAACTAACACATGTCTAAACAATCTGAAAAACCAAAATACGCTTTACATAACCACTTCCCCTAACGGGGATGGAAACGTTCGTGTAGGGACAAATCATAATTTACCTCAACACTTTACATAACCACTTCCCCTAACGGGGATGGAAACTGTAGCTCAAACCCTTTTATGACGTCAAACTTTTAACCTACTTCCCCTAATGGGGATGTTTCCATCCCCGGTGGCGTGCGCCTGCTTTCACCCAATGCTGACAAGCACCTAAACGATTAACTCACCCACCACAAGACCAGCAAGTACCAAACGCCATACTTGGGCAAAATCTGTGTCGATGGCTGGATCACTCCATTCGGACGCATGAGCCGGATGGTGAAATCGAACCATCGCTTGAAAGATTGCCTTCGCTACTACCTGCGGATCAGTGACCTTAAACTCGTGATTGGAAATACCGCTCTCGACGATCGCAGCAACTTGCTTTACCAGTTCATCAATGTGAGCTTGAACCACCCCTCGCGCCTCTTGGGCGATCGCAGAATAGGTTGCAAACAATTCTGGCTCGTCCAGGACTTTTTGACGTTTCAGAGTTATGAGTAGCTCAAACCATCGGTGCAACCGTTCAACGGCGCAACCCTGCTCTTGGGCGATCGCTGCTAGCGGTGTGGAAACCCGATGCAGCCACCGTTCTGCTACCGCATCGCGCAGGGCAGCTTTGCTGGGAAAATGCCGATAAATCGTGCCGTGGCTCACTTCTAAAAAGCGAGCCACATCCACGACTGTTGCCTTTGCCAGACCGTAACGACGCAAAACCTCTTCCGCCGCGTCGAGAATCCGCTCCGGTGTCAAAGCTGAATCATTCATGCTAGGGATATTTTATCTCTTTTCACTATCCAGCATGAATCATTCATGCTAAGGATATTTTATCTCTTTTCACTATCCAGCATCGCCATTTGTTCTGGAGCATAGCGATCGCCAGCTACGGCATCCAGTGGCACTGCTGCCTCAATCTGGGTGAGATCATCCTCGCCCAAGTGCAGATCCAGCGCCCCCAACGCTTCATTCAAGCGATCGCGACTCCGTGCCCCAATCAGCGGCACAATATCGTTTCCCCGCGACAGCACCCAAGCAATTGCCACTTGAGCAACCGTGGCACTGTGTTCTTGGGCAATCAGGCGAAGGGCTTCGACTAGCAACAAATTGCGATCCAGATTCTCTCCAGAGAAGCGGGGCAGATGTCCGCGAGGGTCTTGCGCTTGCTCAGAGCGTTTTTTCGACCAGTGACCGCTCAACAACCCCCGTGAGAGGACTCCATAAGCGGTGACAGCAATGCCCAATTCCCGCACAGTCGGGAGGATGTCATTTTCAATACCACGACTCAGGAGCGAATATTCGATCTGAAGCCAGGTGATGGGATGAATTGCATGAGCACGCCGAATTGTATCTGCACCCACTTCAGATAAACCAATCTGGCGAATATATCCAGCTTTCACCATTTCGCTAATCGCCCCAACGGTGTCTTCAATGGGCACCGTCGGATCGAGCCGGGCTGGCTGGTAGAGGTCAATATAATCGGTTCCCAGTCGTTTCAATGTATAGGCGAGTGAAGTCTTCACGGCTTCAGGACGACCATCGAAGCCAAGAAACTTGCCGTCAGGAGACCGCAGCGCACCGAATTTAACAGCAATGTAGACATCTTCCCGCCGCCGTCCTGCTAGGGCTTCGTGTAGCAGCAGTTCATTGTGCCCCATGCCGTAAAAGTCGCCTGTATCCAGTAAGGTAACGCCTGCATCAAGGGCTGCATGAATTGTTGCAATACTTTCCTCGCGATCGGCTGGGCCATAAGCATCAGACATGCCCATACAGCCAAGCCCAAGTGCCGATATCGTTGAACCGTTTTTTCCAAGTTGACGCGACAACATAGTAACCTCTCCACTGTGGTGATAAAACTATGATAATTAAACAAATGACAAAAATCAATATCTGTCACTCAATACTTGTTTAAACCATCCAACACTGTAAGCATCTGTTGAAGCAAGCCTGCAATTTGACTATTTGTCGGATCTACTTATCAGCCTAAAATCTTCATAGGTGAGGAGTAATACAGGTTAAACACGAACATGACAGAAGAATTTAATACACAGCGTACAGAGAATCTGGTTGCGATGCCTTCGGCGGGCGCAGCCATCGCTGATCAATTCGCCCAATGGGGGAAGATTACAGGCGTTAAAGCATTTGGAAGTGGTAATATAAATGACACATTTTTAGTAACCCTGGATTCCTCAGCAGAACAGCATTTTATCTTACAACGCATCAACACACAGGTGTTTCGTCAGCCCCAACTGATTATGCAGAATATGCGTACCTTCACGGAACATGTTCATAAACGGTTACAGCATATACCCCTTAATCGTCGCTGGGAAGTGCCACGCGTACTGTTGACCAAGGATGTTCAAGACCACTGGAGGGATGCAGACGGCTCCTTTTGGCGGGCAATCAGCTTTATTGAAGGCTCCCAGTCTTTCGATACTATGCGCGATCGCTCTCACGCGAAAGAAGTCGGTTATGCCTTGGGGATGTTCCACAATCTGATCAGCGACTTGCCACCAGAAAAACTTGCTGACACCCTTCAAGGGTTCCATATTACACCGCTTTATCTCCAGCATTACGAAAAAGTGTTGGCGAAAAGTAGTGTGCGTAAATCTGCTGAAGTTAATTATTGCTTACAGTTTGTTAGCGATCGCCAAACTTTTGCACATATCTTAGAAAATGCCAAAGCTGAAGGCAAGCTACCTCTGCGTTTGATGCATGGAGATCCAAAAATCAACAATGTCATGTTTGACACTGCTACGCAGCAAGCCGTCAGCATCATCGACCTCGACACTGTTAAACCTGGTCTGGTACATTACGATATTGGCGATTGCCTGCGATCGGGTTGCAATCCGACTGGAGAAGAAACCGAGAATTGGGAAAGTATTTATTTCGATACTGATCTGTGTCAGGGAATCCTCAAAGGTTATCTCTCGGTAGCAAAGGCATTTCTTTCTGAGAATGATTATGCCTATGTTTACGATGCAATTCGTCTCATCGCTTTTGAACTAGGACTGAGATTTTTTGCTGATTATTTAGCAGGGAATGTCTACTTCAAAGTTAAGCACTCAGAACATAACTTGGCAAGAGCGATCGTCCAGTTTAAGCTTACCGAAAGTATTGAATCTCAAGAAACGCAGATTCGTAATATTATCAAAGACATGAAATGAACGATCAGACATTTTCCCTGCAACCCTTTCCTTCTACAAAATCCCTGCCTAAGTTGAAAATTGCAGGCAATATCGCCCGAAATGGTAATAAACTTGCCATCCGCTATCTGCTTAAAGGCGATTTAAAAGAAATTGCAATAGCTCCACTATCAAATACACGCTCACGTAAGCATGAATTGTGGAAAGACACTTGCTTTGAGTTCTTCGTTAGCATCAAAGATTCTCTACGGTATTGGGAATTCAACCTCTCTCCCGCCGGATACTGGAATGTCTATCGCTTTGATGCCTACCGTCAAGAAATGCAAGAAGAAACAGCCTTTACAATACTTCCGTTTAGTGTTCAGAATCAAGCCGACGGTTTAGCACTTGTGTTGGAGGTAGATTTGAATAAAATTGTCTCGGCAGAACAAGAAATTGAAGTTGCCATTACTACAGTTATTAAACATAGAGATGGTGAGGTGACTTACTGGGCGTTAACTCATCGAGGTGCAGAGGCTGACTTTCATTTGCGGGATACTTTCATCATTGAGTTGTGAGAACACGTTTTTACAGCAAACCGTGTATTTCGACAACATGTAGTTAATAAATCTAAACTTTATATGAGCTTGCATAAATTTTCAACTCACACCCGATGAATCTATGTATATTTCAAGTAAACCTACTAAAAATGCACTTCTTAACTTTTTCGTTGAACTTCGATAGAGACGCAGGCTTAGAAGAGGGTCGCTTGTGTTTACGTCATCTTGAAAAGGGTACGTTACAAGTTTGGGTAGCTACATCAGCTACCGCCAGAAAGCAATTTCCAGAGAGCTTTCATCAGAAAGGAAGTATGATACCACCTGAGTACAGAGTACTAGAACTAAAATTTTGGACTGTTAATACTAAACCTATCTCAATGAAAGAGAAAAAAGGTGTAGAAGGCAATTTTTACCAAATTCTTCCATCTGAAGTCAAGACTGATACAGGAGATGTAAGAGACGATTTTGGTATTCATAAAGATGCTAATGTTCCTGACTCAATGGGATGTATTGTATTGACACCCGAACGGTTTCAGGGATTTGAAAAAGAAGTCACTCAATTAGCAAAAGAGGGAAAAGATTCTATACCGCTCTTTGTCACGTACAATTAAAACGAATATATGAGGTAATGGCATGTACATAAGCAATTATTGGTCTAGATTGCCATTGCCTGGATTCGACAGTTTTGAAAGTAAATTGCGATCGCAATTTTAAGAATTATACTTGTTTCAAATCGCCGCTTGAATATTTTAAAAGTGCGATCGCACTAGCAGGTAGAAAAAATTAGGTTAAATATCTCAACCACAGCGATATTTACACATCTACACGTTCATGCTTGTAGCTTCATCACTTCTAATATGAACAATAATTTAGGAGTAAGGTTATTTTATAACAATAAATAAACTAATTTTATTTCGTTTGATAGAGTTAATTAAAAATTAACAGAGCAAAATATAAAATAGATAGCTAAAAAGCAAATTAAAAATCAGGAAACTTGTTTACTATCAACAACTGCATCCCCTTTTAGATGCGGTTTCTCGGAGGACTTAATGAACTCAAAATATAACTTTCAATACTTTCAAGAGAGTTCTCTTTCTGATCTGTTTACTCAAGACATCACAGATGCATCTTATGGGTTTATCCTAAATTATCCTGCAACTGCCAGTTGGGCTGCTTATCCCAACCTGAAAAAATATTTTATTCAAGATGGTAGTAGTGAAGCCACTAAAACTTCCTTTGACAAGATTTGCCAAAAGGAACCTTGGAAAATTCTGGCTGTATTAGGCGATCGCATTCCACCAATTGTGATTATTCCACCGCCAAAGTTGCTGCTTGAATACTGGCAAGAGCATTTCGGCTTCAGCTACTCCAATATTGAGATGATGGATCGCTTGACTTATTTGGATGATCTCAGCCACAGCGAACGCTTTGACAAACTGATCACTCTGTTTCCCTTTGATCACCTCAAAACAGGAAAACATGCTATTGATTCAGACACCCATTACCGCTTACTTAGCAAAGTAACATTAGCCGAATTGGGGGTGCAATGTCCAAAATACGAGAGCTACAATCTGCATACCTGTAGTCTGGAAGACATTGAGTTACCACAATTTCCCTACTTAATTAAAACGTCCCACGGACTCTCAGGAGAAGGCACTTATATCATCAAAAGCCTCAGCGATTTGAACTACTGCCTTGAAGAAATCAGGAAATATCTTAATATTAAGTTGCTCGATAAGATTATTGTCTCGGAGTTCGTTAAGAATGAGGTGCAGAATTATTGCGTACAGTTCTATGTCAACAAGGCGGCAGAGATAACCCTGATCGGCACTACCAGGCAACTTGTCACTCCAGAAGGCAACTATTTAGGGGGACTGATTGACTACCGCAACAGTGACATGAGCAAGTTCTTTGAAATGATTGCTGCCATTGGTCAGTATGCTCACAAACAGGGTTATTTCGGCGTGATTGGCTTCGATGTGCTGGAAGATCAAGACGGACAATTTTATGCGATCGATGCCAATTTCCGAGTCAATGGATCAACTCCGTTGTGCTTGCAGCGCCATACCTTACTGGGACTGGGAAAGGAAGTAGCTAAATATTCCAGTGACTACCGCATGGAAGGAACGTTGGATTCAATTTTAGTGACCTTAAAACCAGAACTAGATCGCAAGGACTTGATTATTCTGTCGGCTTTAGAGAAGGTCAAATACGGAAAAATCTACACCGAAATTTATGCGATCATTACTGGAGAAACTATCGAAGAAATGCAGCATATCGAGCAGAAATTACAGAATAAAGGATTACAATGGCTCCCTTAAACAGCACCACTGTTGGAAAGAATTGTTTTAGTCCCCAAGCCCAATTTATACAAGGGTTTCAGCTTTAATCAGCCAGCCCTATCTACATCTTTTAGCTTTTGAGGTTCTATTTGGTTTTGTTCATTTCTAGCCAGTCGGAGAGCGGGAACTGAACTGGGTTGAATACTGAATCAATCATGTAGAGCGGTTCTACAGCACTCAATTAACAACTGGTATAGCTTCGTGGACTCGCTTTGCGTGGCGTTATCGGCTTTAGCCGTGGGAGGATGTCAGCCCCTTCTCTGCGAGACGCTACGCGAACGGGGAAGTCAAAAGTCAAAAGTCAAAAGTCAAAATTAAGATTAAGAACCACCAAAATAAATTTAGGGGCTTGTACCTTTTTCTTTCTGGTTAAAGAAGAAATTTATCGCCAGAATGATGTTCATTGGTACCACTAGCATCTAAGCTAGTACGGGTGAACTATATCCAGTATGGAATGTCTGACTTAATTCTGTTTTGGCATCGGCGCGATTTACGCATTTCTGACAATACGGGACTGGCTGCGGCAAAACAGCAGAGTCCGAAAGTGGTGGGGGTGTTTTGCCTCGATCCGCATATTCTGGAACGGGATGATGTTGCTCCTGCCAGAGTAACTTATATGATTGGCTGTTTGCAGAAACTTCAAGAGCGATATGCTAAAAATGGTAGCCAGTTATTAATACTCCACGCTAATCCTGTACAAGCGATACCAGCTTTAGCAGAGGCTTTAACAGCCAAAGCTGTTTTTTGGAATTGGGATGTAGAACCTTATTCGCAAGAACGCGATCGCACCGTCATAAATGCCCTCAAAGAAAAAGGCATTGAGTTTCTTAACCAAAACTGGGATCAAATCCTCAACTCCCCAGATGAGTTACGCACCGGTGGTAACAGTCCTTACACGGTTTACACCCCCTTCTGGAAAAATTGGATTAGCAAACCAAAGGCTCAACCAGTAGAAACACTGCAAAATGTTGAGGGATTAACAGAAGCTGAACAGGAAATCGCCAAACTTGCAGGAGCGATCGCATTACCTTCAGCGAAAGATTTAGGATTTATCTGGGATGGAGAATTGATTATTTCACCTGGAGAGGCGGCGGCGCAAGAACGGTTAGAGGAATTTACTGCTAAAGCTATTACTGAATACCAAGAACAGCGCAATTTTCCCGCAGTTCATGGAACATCGCAACTGAGTGCAGCTTTGAAATTTGGCGTAATTGGCATTCGCACTGTTTGGCAAGCCACCATAGAAGCACAAGAAAATAGCCGCAGTGAGGAAACAGCAGTTAATATTCGCACATGGCAACAGGAATTAGCTTGGCGAGAGTTTTATCAACATGCAATGTATAACTTCCCCGAATTAGCTGACGGTGCTTTCCGCGACACCTTCAAAAACTTTCCTTGGCAAACTAACGAAGAACATTTCCAAGCCTGGTGCGAGGGGAGAACAGGCTACCCGATTGTGGATGCAGCAATGCGCCAGTTAAACGAAAGTGGCTGGATGCACAACCGCTGTCGGATGATTGTTGCCAGTTTCCTCACTAAAGACTTGCTAATTAATCCCCAATTGGGAGAAAAATACTTTATGCAGAAGCTGATTGATGGTGATTTATCTGCCAACAATGGCGGTTGGCAATGGAGTGCTTCTAGTGGGATGGATCCGAAACCTGTGCGGATTTTCAACCCAGCCAGTCAAACACAAAAATTTGATCCAGAGGGGGAATATATTCGGCAATGGGTATCAGAATTGCGGTCTGTAGATCCAGAATATTTAGTTACTGGTAAAATTCCACCTTTAGAACGTCATGCTGTTGGCTATCCTGAACCAATCGTGGATCATAAAATACAACAACACCAGTTTAAACTGCGTTATCAACAGCAAAAAACTGTTAGTAGAAGTGATTGAGATAACTTTTGACAGATGGTTGAAAGGTGATGTTACTTGCTTGCCGTTAGATCAGTAGTCAGCCCCTTGGGGGAAGTCAAAAGTCAAAAGTCAAAAGTCAAAAATATTCGTCGAAGGAACGTTTTTTAGTCTGAGTGGTGATTTTCTCCAAAGTAGGGAGTACCTAAAGCTTTAGGGGGTGTAGATTTTCCCAACTTACCCACTAATGCCAATAAAGCGATCGCATAAGGTAGCATTACTAAAAATTGGTAAGGTATATTTGCCCCTAATGCCTGAATTCGCAGTTGTAAAGCTTCTGTAGCCCCAAACAGCAAACAAGCTAAAGCACTACCAAAAGGATGCCATCTGCCAAAAATTAATGCTGCGATCGCAATAAATCCCTTACCAGCACTCATCCCTTCGGCAAAAAATCTTACCTGTACCAGAGTTAAATAAGCACCTCCTAAACTCGCAAGAGTGCCACTAATCACCACAGCGATATAACGGACAGTTTGTACCGAAATTCCAGCCGTGTCAGCAGCTTGAGGAGATTCTCCCACTGCTCGTAATGTCAGTCCAAAGCTAGTTTTAAATAAAATGTATGTAGTTAAAATAACTAATATAAATAATAAATAGACTAAAATATCTGACTGAAATAGTAGCGGCCCAATCAGGGGAATATTGGCTAAACCAGGAATAGTAATTGCCCCGATTCCAGGTAACTGCTGTGTACTACTGCCATTAAAGACTAACCGGGACAAAAATGATGTTAACCCAGATGCAACAAGATTAATTGCTAGTCCAGATACCAATTGGTCAACACGCAAAGTCACACATAAAATAGCATGGAGTAGTCCGACTAATCCCCCAGCAATTAAGGAAGCGAGGATACCAAGCCAGGGATTTCCAGTGGAGAAAGTGGCAGCAGCACTAGTAAAAGCGCCAGTAAGCAACATCCCTTCCAAGGCGATATTTAACACCCCCGACCGTTCTGAGTATAATCCTCCAAGGGCAGCAAATCCCAAGGGGACAGCTAGACGCAAAGTAGCTACCAAGTAATCAGAGAAGAAGTTGAGATTATTCATAGAGCTTTTTTTAAACGCAGAGGTTTGCAGAGGGAAGCGCCAAGTTTCGCAGAGTTTTGTCTGTGTTATTCTGCGTTAAACATTTGCGCTTGTCTGGGTTTTTACTCTGATCTCTCTTTCGATTGCGAAACTGATAGCAATAAACAACACCATAAAACCCTGAATCGCATAAACCACAGTTACCGGCACACCTGCACTACGCTGCATCACATTCGCACCACTGCGAAGCGCTGCAAAAAACAAAGAAGTCAATACTACACCGATAACACTACCACGACTTAAAAAAGCGATCGCAATGGCATCAAATCCATAACCTGGTGAAACTTGTTCAAATAGCCGATATTTCAACCCCATCACCTCACAACTCCCAGCCAACCCAGCTAAACCACCCGCAGCAGCCATCACCAGCATAATGGTACGTTCAACAGATATGTGGGCATAACGGGCGGCAATCGGGTTAAATCCCACTGCCGTAATTTGATAACCTAGAGGCGATCGCACTAACAATACCCATAAAATACCTGCGGCAATTAAAGCTAATAAAATACCTGCATGGGCGAGGCTTTGTGGTAATATAATCGGCAAGCGGGATGTTTTGGCAATTAATGGCGAATAAGGACTAGGCGCACCTGCTGCCATTAATGAATTTTGGACGAGGTAGCTAACTAAATTCACGGCGATATAGTTGAGCAACAACGTAGTAATTACCTCATTCACTCCGCGCATTGCTTTGAGATAACCAGGAATCCAGCCCCAAACAGCACCAAAGAAAAATCCTGCCAAAAGTGCTAAGGGGATATGAATCACCGCGGGTAATCCTTGCACATATAACCCAATTAAAGTACTTCCCAACGCACCCAGATAAATTTGTCCTTCCCCACCGATATTAAATTGCCCAGCTCGCAACGCCACTAACACGCCTAAACTGGTGAACAATAGCGGTGTCATTTTGGTGAGGGTGTTACCAAATCCAAAGTAGGTAGAGAGAGATTCTTGAAATAGGATGCTGTATGCAGTGATCGGATTTGCCCCAGCAATTAGCATCAGGATAGCACCGACGATCAGGGCGGAGGCGATCGCAATTAACGGTGATAGTATGGACAGCAATCTAGGATGAATCCGATTAATTAGTGTCATTTATATCTCAATACGCTTGGGTTATACCAATTCTGTATGAAGATGCACCAAACTATATGAGGAACGAACCGCAAAGAGCGCAATGTGAGCAGATGCAGTTAATCAGTGATCGCATTAACAGGCTACGGGACAACGGCAACTTTGAAGAAGCTGCCTATGCTGTGTCAAAGCACTTAGGAGAATTGAAACGCCCGTATTTGACTAAGTTTGAAGAATAAATTTTGAGTTTTATAGAGAAAATATATCGGATTACAGATAAATCAAGAAACTACTCGACAATATTAGATAGACATTTTATGATTATCTAATCAGCTTGATGTTTGTCAAGTCGAAGCGGGGGCAAAAACCCTGGAGACTCGCCAAAATCGCCAGAACCTTGACAAGTAAATAATTACAGCGTTTTAATAAGTTGGGAAGTTGCTAATTAATTGCAATAAGGGTGGCTGAAAATGACCAAAATTTTCGATCTGCCAAAACCATTCCCAGAAAGCCTGCTCTCGTTAGGTTTCAGTACGGAGGGGTTTCCAAAGCCAATTACCCCGCAAGGGGATTGAAACTATGCAGTTCTTAAGGCGCTACCTGTAGCTTCACCAGTTTCCAAAGCCAATTACCCCGCAAGGGGATTGAAACTATAAAAAGCTGAAAGCATTACTCCTAAGAGCATTGTTTCCAAAGCCAATTACCCCGCAAGGGGATTGAAACGATTTAGAAGCCTAAGTTATGATAGCGTTGAAAATACTGAATTTATTACCTCTGTAATTAGACTCCAAAAAGATTTGGTATTTTATTCCCTATTTGTCCTCCAGCCATCAACAAACCAATTTCTTCCACTGTCGCCGTCTGTGCATCCAAAATAGCGACAAACTCACCTCTGTAGATTACGGCAATGCGATCGCTCATTGTCATCACTTCTTCTAAGTCGGTAGAAATATACAAAATTGCAGCACCGCGATCGCGTTCTGTTAATATTCGAGAATGGACGGCTGCTGTTGCTCCTACATCTAACCCCCTTGTGGGTTGCATGGCGATTATTAAAGCTGGTATCCCCGCTAGTTCTCGCGCTAACACCACTTTTTGTTGATTTCCTCCCGAAAGCTGACTTACCTTGATATCAATCCCATTCGCCCGAATGTCAAACTCTTGCATTGCAGCTTGAGCATGATTGGCGATCGCTTCTTGTTGTAACAAAAAACGGCGACAAAATGGCAAATATTTAAAAGCTTTTAAAATCAAGTTTTGGGCGATGCTAAATTGCAACACCAATCCCATTGTCTGTCTATCTTCTGGGATGTAGCCCACTAAGGAATGCTTGTGCGTAAACTCAATTTTACCCTGCTTAATAGTCCGCAAAAGAGCGATGTCTGCGACGGGCTTTGCCAACGCATCAGCTAGTTCTCGCTGTCCATTTCCATCGACACCAGCAATTCCTAAAATTTCTCCCGCCCGCAGTTCAAAAGATACATTATTTACAGCAAGAATATTTCTTTCATCAACAACTTGTAAATTTTGCACCGACAGGATGATTTCTCCTGGTAATGTATGACTTTTATTTAACTGGAAAGCTACTTCTTGTCCTACCATCAATGTTGCTAACTGCTGAAGTGTCACCGCTGAAGTTGATGTTGTTGCTACTACCTTTCCCTGGCGCAAAACTGTTACTGAATCACAGAGATTCATTACCTCTTCTAATTTATGACTGATAAAAATAATTGTGTTGCCTGCGGCTGCCAATTGGCGCAAAATAGCAATTAATGATTCTACTTCTGGCGGTGTCAAAACGGCTGTAGGTTCATCAAGAATCAACAATTTTGCTCGACGGTAGAGAACTTTAAGAATTTCTACCCGTTGTTGTGCCCCAACAGATAAATTTTCAACTTTGGCAGTGGGATCAGTTTCTAATCCATAAGCTTGAGATAATGCAGCGATTTCTTGCTGTTTATATTGTAGATTTAGCTGCCAAGTTTTCTGGGTTCCTAAAATAATATTTTCTGTGACAGTCAATTGAGGTACAAGCATGAAGTGTTGGTGAATCATACCAATCCCAAGTTTAATTGCCTCATTTGCCGAAGTAATTTTTATTGGTTGTTCTTGAAGGTAAATCTGACCAGCATCAGGTTGATAGAGTCCACTAATAATATTCATTAAAGTACTCTTGCCTGCACCATTTTCGCCTAGTATTGCATGAATAGTTCCAGATGCAACAGAGAGATTGATATTGTTGTTAGCGATGAAAGAACCAAAGCGTTTGGTAATATTTTTTAAGCGTAAATAGTTCATGTTCACAAAACTGATAGCTCGGAGTCAGTGCTTCAGCCCAGATATTAGGACTATAGTCTTGACTACGAAAGTTTTTTAAAATATCTGTAATACCGTGTGCAACTTTACTCTCAAACCTAACCCCCAACCCCTTCCCTTGTAGGGAAGGGGAGAAAGAATCAAAGCCTCTCTCCGTTTCGGGGAGAGGAATGGAAGCGGGGTTTTAACAATAAGTCGCACATAGCGTATCTGGATGCTAAACCTATGTTGTTTTCTTCACGCAGCGTGTATCTTTACCAGTCTCTTTGCAGTCTTCAAAAACGATTTTTTTATTAACAATCTCTTGCTTTACATTCAATACCTTTTGCTTAACTGCCTCTGGGATGATTGTCCCGAATTTTCCTAAAAATAATATATCTGGTCTTTCTAGTCCAATTGTATATATTTGTCCTTTGATTTGTTTTTGTTTAGCTAATTCGGCTATATAAGCTATGGCTAAATCTAAGCGTTTGACAGCACTGGTTAAGACAGCTTTTGGTGCAACGTCTAATTGATCATTTGTGTTACCAAAAGCATATACCCCTTTTTCACCTGCTGTTTGTAAGACTGCGGCTGAAGCATTATCTAACCATTGATAGATGACATCAGCACCGGAAGAAATTAAAGCGAGAGTTGCTTCCTTGGCTTTGGCAACATCATTCCAATCACCCGTAAAAGTAGAAATAATTTGGATATTTGGTTTAACAGACTTTGCCCCTAATTCAAATCCCCGCAGTTCTCCCTCGGTAGCGGGAAACTTCTCTCCAGCAATATAAGCTAATTTATTAGATTTAGTCACAGAAGCACCAATAATGCCACACAAATAACTAGCTTGTAGGTGATCTATTCGTAAAGAAGCAATATTCTCACCTTTGAGATTACCATTTACTCCAACAAAAAATGTGTTAGGGAACTGTGAGGCGACTTGTTCAATTGCAGCATCAAATTGTCCGCCATGCGCGAAGATAAGATTGTAGTTTTTACGAGCAAAATCTGTTAATACTTCTGTTTGATCTGCTTGTGCTACTTTTTCTACATAGGCGGTTTCTGCACCTAGCTTTTGTTTTGCTAGATTTATTCCTTCATAACCAGATTGATTCCAGGCTTTGTCGGTAATCATTCCAGGGAGAGCGATCGCTATTTTAAACCCTTCAGCACCACCCGTTGTTGTCGCTGTTGGTGTCGTCGGCTTACTACTGCAAGCTTGCACCAGTAAGCTGCTGCCAAACGCCGCTGAACCAAACAAGATAAATTGACGCCGACTAAAGTTTGTTGTCATACCTCGCCTTTAGATAGCTATTTTAGTTATTTCAACACTCTAAAGTTGTAGGTGGTATTTTGGAAACAATTTCTCCCGGATTTCTCAATCAAGGTACAATAAACGTCTCTTCTCTTCTTAGAGGATGTTTGAAAAGTCCTCTTGTCGGTATCAAAAGTTTTAGATCCCTCTAAATCCCCCTTAAAAAGGGGGACTTTGATTCTGGTTCCCCCCTTTTTAAGGGGGGTTAGGGGGGATCTAAAAGTGCCTAAATTCATAAAAGATATGAGTTAACATCCTATGCAGCAGTCCACAAGAGGCAATTACCAGGATTTTTGGCGGCAACTTGCTACTTTGGTTGCAATCTTTGGTGCTTTCATTGTCAACGTAGTATCGAACGTTTTTCCGCTTAATGGACTCAGCATAGGGGAAATTTCCAATACTTTGTTTAAAAATGTGCTGATTATCCCTGCCAATTACGCCTTTGCTATCTGGGGACTGATTTACCTGGGATTGTTTGCTTTTGGAATATACCAAGCTCTACCTTCTCAACGACATGAGCCTGATTTACGTAAGACAGGTTATCTGTTGGTGATTGCCTGTGTTGCTCAAAGTATCTGGGTGTATCTGTTTTTGTCTAGGCTTTTTGCTCTTTCTGTAATTGCAATGCTCTTGATTCTGTTGCCCCTGATTGGTGTTTATGTACAGTTAGAAATTGGCAACAGGCGTGTACCTCGGCTCAAGAAATGGTGTATTCACTTTCCGATCAGCATTTATCTAGGCTGGATTAGCGTGGCAACCATTGTCAACGTAGCGTGTACCTTGTATTTTCAGGGGTGGAACGGTTGGGGGATTTCTCCTGTAATATGGACTCTGATCATGTTATTGATCGCAACAGCAGTTGCAGCAGTTATTGTTATCCAGCATCGAGACATCGCTTATACAGGAGTAATACTCTGGGCATTAATAGCGATCGCACTCAAACACTCCCATAACCCAATGCTCAGAAATGCCATGTTGGTTTTGGCAATTGTCCTGGTTTTGACCGCTACGATTAACATTAGGAGAACCCAACAAGAACGTATTTAAATGCTATGGCGTTGGTCAAAGTCAGTAGACCGAAAAGTTTTGCGATCGCTTTTTGATCTAGTTTGAACAAAAAATCGTCGTTTCAGGCACTTGAAATAATCGAATGTACAAAAAACCTTGCAATATCGTAACCAGATGAATTTCTTCATCCACTATGAATAATGCTATCGAGTTGGAGTTCAAGATAGATAGTTTTAAATCCGCTGTTGTTTGGAGATTCACCAATTTGGTAAAAACCGCGTTTGAGATAAAGCATCCGGGCTACATAAGAAGAAGGATGTTCCCAAGCATACAACCGTAAGTACCTTTTTGCTTTTGCTTGTGCTAAGTCGATGGTAAAGTCTAATAGCTCTTTTCCAATTCCTTTTCCTCGAAATCGTGATGCTACACAAAACCAGCCTAACCAGTCAGCTTCTTGTTCGTCTTCGCTATTGCAGTATAACCCAGTTAGCCCAATTACTTGGAAAGATTTCTCATCGATAGCAACCCAGTAATTGAGTTGGGTAATTCCACTGTTTGAAAGCCATTGAGCATATTTATCTAGATATAAACTTGCCACCAGTGATTGCCCATGACTACTATTACTTACGCCTGGGAAAACTTCATCTCTTAAGTGAATTGCTTGCTCCAAGGTTGCTATCGATAATGATTCAATGTACATAGCACTAGTAACTCAAGTTTAAAGTAGTCATACCTATATCTAGGCTACTATCTCAATTAATCTGTAATATTTTTTGGTGAGCAGGCAGACTAAGTGGGAATCATCATTGCTGCCATTCTCCCTGTTCATCCCGAAGAACTAATTCTACCCTAGCTTTCATACCTAATTTGCTTTTCCTCTTTCAGTTTGTTTTTTTCTTAGTTGAGCATGGCACTAAATCGAAACGAAATACGAGCAAGTCCTGAATCTGAATGCTGTTTTCGTAACTTGGCTTAGGTAAATACCAAAAGTAGTCCTGGCGCACATGATCCATCCGAAATCCGCACTTTTGATAAAAAGCAATGTTGGCGATACTTGAATTAGACGTGCCGACGAGCATCTGCTTCTTGCCGTATTGCCTCGCCTCTTGAATCAACCAAGCAACGAACTCCTTACCTAAACCCTGCCTTTGAAACTCAGGGACTATACCAAGTTCCATAATTTCGCAGGGGTCGCTGCGCCATTTCATCGTTGCTGCACCAACCAAGTGTTCGCTGTCGTCCATGCGATATACAGCATCAACGAGGTTAGCAAGTCCCCATCGCAGTGCACGCTCAGATTGTTCTGCCAACAGTAGTATCGGAATCAGTGCTTCAAGTTCGTCGTCACGAGCTTGTCGAATAGCGATCACCATTCATATTCCCCTTTAATCACAATTTATTTTTCAAAACTATAGTACCAAGTTGAATTAATCGATATAAACCAGGAAAAAGTAAATTAATCATCTAAAACTTAGTCCCAGCAAAGCTTTTAGAATTGAACTCTTCCGATTACCTCATATCACCTGGCTGGGGCAGCAAGTTGTTGCGCTCTAAAAGGCGGTTTAATTGGCTGAAGCAGGTCGGTCAAAATGAACTTATTCAGATTTTAGCCTTTTAAAGTAAAGCATCGCTGTGCCTCTCAATAAGGCTTTATAGTAAGTTTCTTTGAGAACAAAAATATTGGACAGTTCTACTGTGTCCTCTCGAACTGTGACTATCTCTTGCTGATTAATTTTTCCAAAATCTTCGTGAGTTTCTAGAAAATGTCATAATTGCTCGATAGTCTTCGGCATAGGCATATTATTGTTCTCCTTTATCGCGTTAAACAAGCAAGTTGTGAGGGTACAAAATAGGGAATGTACTGATAATTATTTTGTATCATATATTAATATTCATGAATATTTATACGTATTAAGGCGAGCGATCGCTTCTTTACGAGACCCTACACATAGCTTGCTTCCCCATAGAGGTACACCAACGTCTTCTGGTGCGTCCGCTACACGAACGACGATCGCACCCATATTGAAATTACCAAGCTTTCAGTCTAGGTTGTACAACTTCAGATATATTACCGCAAATGCGCTGATACTTTAATTTCACTTCTTCATAAATTCCGCAAAAACACCGTTACGCTATTTGTGCTTGTGATCAAAACTTAGAGCATCCAGTTTATTAGGGCGTGTTTATGACCAACCCTGTAAAGACGGTTATCCAAGTCAATCTGGAGATGGCTCTAGAAGTAGCTCAAGAATTGGAGCTTGCTCCATACACTCAACTCAGTACTTATTGTTTGGAGATTTTACGGGAGATCGGATGTCCTAATACTGAACTCCCAGTTAACTTACAAACTCGTGATCAGCAGCTAAACTTTATCACAGGCTTTGCATCTTATGCTTTTGGGGAGGTACAAAGTGTACAAAGCATTAATTGAAGATATATTTCATGATTCAGAAGGGACAGAAGAAACTATTTTTCCTGCCACAGATGAAGATTTGTTAATTTTAACAGAAAAATTTTTAGGGTTTGAAATTCCCTCAAAGGTTTTTTTGCAAGCTATAGCCATTGCTGATTACGACTGTGCAGCTGCTTTTCGCTACGTTGAGAATTATTTGACTATTCTCAGGAATAAGAATAAGCGTAAGCAAAAGAAATTACTTGTGTTAAGGTGTTCTACCAGGTTTGACAATAATTGACGTGCTTCTTGACGTGCTAACCCTGAACAAATGCGATTTAGCCCTCTTCTGTCACTCTCCGAAAACATTTGCCATTTTTGAATTCTAGAGCTTTTGTATAGCAAGCGATCGCGCGATTCTTTTCTAATAACAAATACAAGACCCATTTTTTTCTAATAGTATAGCTTGTATTGATTGCCTCATAAGGCTTCTAGCAATCGTCCTCCCGGAAAGTGACAAAAGAGGGTTAGATAAGATAATTTGCACGACCGATGTAGAGACGTTGCATTGCAACGTCTCTACACATATTTGTCCGTTCCGAAATCGTCAATTTAGTAGTGCTAGTTTCTAGCAAAATTTCATAAGTTCTAACCCATCCTAATTAGACATCTCCAAAATATACTATTTTGTGGGAAAAGAACCCGATCAGAAGTCTTTTAACACAAAAACATGAGTGAAATGCTGAATTATATGAAGAGAATCCTCAAGAAACACAGAGGTTAATTGGTCTATCTCAGGCAGATCAGGGAGAAGATTTAATTGACACTCCAATCAAGAAACCAAGAAATGGAGAATTAACAATTGAATAGAAAGACGAAATTAATTCTAAGCGTTCTTCAGGATAAAAAATTCCCGTTTCCGCCATTTTGTGATATTTTTGAACACCAATTAGGCGAATATTGGTGAGCATAAGGTTCACGTTAACGTCCCAGCATTTTATCTCGCAAATGTTTAATGCGATCGCGCAATTTTGCCGCTTCTTCAAATTCTAATTTCTTCGCCGCCTCTTTCATCTGCGCTTCTAACAGAGTAATCAATTGTGGAATCTGTTCTAATGGCAGTTCATCTATATGTTCATCTACTACTTTCAAGTCAGTTGCATTCAACCGCCGAGATACATCTAAAAAAGACAAAATCGCATTACTTGATTTTTTCACAATCGGTTGCGGTGTAATCCCATGCAGCCGATTGTGTGCCGTTTGAATACCACGCCGTCTGTCTGTTTCATCAATGGCTTTAATCATGCTGCCTGTCAAATTATCAGCATACATGATTGCTTGTCCCTGGATGTGACGCGCGGCTCTACCAATAGTTTGAATTAAGGAACGCTCGGTTCGCAAAAACCCTTCTTTATCTGCATCCATAATTGCTACTAATGAAACTTCGGGTAAATCTAAGCCTTCCCGCAGCAAGTTCACTCCAACCAATACATCAAATATACCTTCGCGCAAGTTCTGCAAAATCTCAATGCGCTCAATAGAATTAATCTCCGAATGTAGATACCGTACCCGAATACTGTGGTCTTGCAAATATTCGGTTAAATCTTCCGCCATCCGCTTAGTTAATGTGGTAATTAACACTCGTTCATGGCGATCGGCTCTATCTTTAATTTCTCCTAACAAATCATCAATTTGTCCTTCTGTGGGACGCACAGAAATTTCTGGATCAACCACCCCAGTTGGTCGAATCACTTGTTCAATTACATGCTCTTCAGAAGTTTCTAATTCCCAATTTCCTGGAGTTGCTGAAACAAAGATACACTGATTCACCTTTTGCCAAAATTCTTCAGCTTTTAAAGGACGATTATCAGCAGCACTAGGAAGACGAAATCCATGTTCAATTAAAACTTTTTTTCTAGCTTGGTCACCGTTATACATGCCGCGAATTTGTGGCACAGTAACGTGAGATTCATCTATAACTAGTAGCCAATCTTTGGGAAAATAATCAATTAAACATTCTGGTGCTTCTCCAGCTTGTCTTCCTGCTAAGTGACGGGAATAGTTTTCGACACCGTTGCAGTAACCTACTTCCCGTAGCATTTCTAGGTCATAGCGTGTACGTTGATCTATGCGTTGCGCTTCTAATAATTTCCCAGCCTGTTCTAAGTCTAGTTTTTGCTGTTTTAACTCGGCTGCAATGTCATGACAAGCTACTTCTAACCGTTCTTCTGGGGTGACAAAGTGACGTGCGGGGTAGATATTCACCGCTTCTAAACTCTTGAGAATTTCACCTGTTACCGGGTCAATGTAGCGAATTGCGTCAATTTCATCACCAAAAAATTCGACACGAATAATTCGGTCTTCATAAGCTGGGCCAATTTCTAAGACATCGCCTCGGACGCGAAATTTTCCTCGACCCATTTCTATGTCGTTGCGGCTATATTGAACATTTGCCAAATCCCGTAAAATTTGGCGTTGATTTACTTCCATACCTATCTGAAGGGGAATGGCAGCTTTGAGATATTCTGCTGGCATTCCCAAACCGTAGATGCAACTGATGGAAGCAACGACAATGACATCACGGCGTTCAAAAAGCGATCGCGTCGCTGAATGCCGCAACATATCAATTTCATCATTAATCGCTGCGGTTTTTTCAATATAAGTATCGGTAACAGGAATATACGCTTCTGGCTGATAGTAATCGTAGTAGCTGACAAAGTACTCGACTGCATTGTTGGGGAAGAAATCCCGCAACTCGTTACAAAGCTGTGCAGCAAGGGTTTTGTTATGCGCCAGAACTAAAGTAGGCTTGCCAATTTTCTCAATAACTGCCGCTACCGAAAATGTCTTGCCAGTTCCAGTGGCTCCTAGTAAAGTTTGATAACGATTACCAGATTGGATACTAGCGGTCAGTTGGGCGATCGCTTGTGGTTGATCACCTGTGGGACTAAAGGGAGCTTGAAGACAAAATTCTGTCATACAGTTTTGCTGGAAATACCCTATCTCACTCATGGTGACGATTTCACCCTGTATCCATTGTAGCGGGGTTATAAGACCAAAATAAATAGTATTAAATTTTTACAAAAATCAATACTTTAAATATACTTATGTATCAGTTTTAAAAATATTTATATCTATATGAGGTTTTTTAAGGTTAAACTCTAAGATATATGGGAAAAAATTTCATCTTTCCTTAATTATTGTAAAATTCAATTAACAAACCAAAGGTGTTCAATTATGACTATTAGCAGCACTGGCAAAACAACCAGTTCTCGGCAAAAGTATGCCAAGTCTCCAGGGGAAACTACAGAGGAAGTTGGAAATCAACAAGACCAGAGCTTGATTGGAGATAAACTCGAGCCAGTTAGTGAACAGCCGGTGTCAGGAGCTTCTGGGACACTCGCCATTTCTGGAGTTCGTCCCATAGGCGCTAGCGACTTAGAAGTTGCTGAAACACTTTCAATTGCTGGGGTGCGTCCCGTTAGCAGCAGTGCGTTAGAAGTAGTTGAAACTTTTAATGCAATGGGTATTCGTCCAATTGGCGCTAATACATTTGAAGTCGTTGAAAGTATCAATCTCTCTGGGATTCGTCCAATTGGCTCAAGTTTATTGGTAATTGATGAAAGCTATTCAACATTCGGTAATCGTCCGATAGCATCAAATGAGGTTGATAATTCTGAAAGCCTGATGGGTTTTCTAGATTAGACAAAAAATATCCCCATAACTTTATTAACCCAGCTTCTGTACGGAACTGGGTTTTTTACTTAAAGATTCAAAAGTAGAGATTACCATATTTGCACCTGTTCTATGTCTTTTAGCATAGGTAATTCAACGGTTATTACTTTATTTTGTATTCAACTAACAGCTATAACGCTTACTACAACTAACTTTCTGAATTACGAACTCTTGAATATGCCTTGTGGTGGAAGGCTTTAGCAAAAACTTTAAGCTATTGTGTAAAAGTAATCACAAAAGGATTTCAAAGTAGTTTATAGCTTTGAAAGAATTTTTTAATTAAATCAGGAGTACAAAATGAGCATCGAAGATCGCGCAAAAGCAGCTGCTAAAAATGTTGAAGGTAAAGCCCAAGAAGCATTAGGAAATGTTACTGGAGATCCAGAAGATAAAGCGAAAGGTAAAGCAAAGCAAGCTGAAAGCGAAGTTCGTCACGGAATTGAAGACGTGAAAGATGGCGTAAAGAAAAACATTGACTAACAATTCAGAATTTTTTTGCAGAAACTCTAGGGATATGAATGGGATGGATTCCCTTTTTGCAAAAAGGTATGAAGCTTTCAAGATTCAATGCCATATATCTTTCTTATACTCTTAGCAAGCGTTGAAAGATAAGGGGCTAGCTTGATTTGTAGAGGCGTAATTTATTACGTCTCTACATTAAAATAAAAAATGGATTTCTTAATACAGGGGAATAATATCTATAGATTCCAAGTTGATAATGAATCCAAGCAATTAGTTTAAAAATACAAATTATTATATCTGTTATTTAAAATGTTTTTTCAAGAGTAAAAAAATAATTATTCTTCAGCAAAGTCGCAAAATATTGGCGACTTTTGTTTTAATTGTAGTCTTGATGATAACTACCGCCTGTGGCGGTGGTACAGTCTCATAAGTTGACCGCACAACTACCTCACCAGCAATTGGGCGAGATGTAACTTATGCAGAGTTAGAGCGAGGCAATACCCTAGGAGGACAAACCTTTGGTAACTGGGTTGTGCAAACATCTCAAGGATTAGTTCAGGACGCTTATGTTCGTGATAACAATAAACTAGGTGTTGTTGTTTCCCCTAAAGTTCGTCCTAACGAAGTGCGAACATTAGCAAAATCCCTAGCTCAAGGTTTTCATAAGAACTTCCCCAATCAGGACTTAAAGGTTTTGATTTATGCGTCTGATAAGAAATTAATTTTGACTACTGAATATGACACTCAGACGAATCAAGTTAAGTATACCTAATTGCTAAATTTGCAATGAAAACTTGATAATAATTTGATGAATGGGAATTTGAAATTATGGTTTGGAAATACTAGCAATAAAAAGAATTTGGCGAAAAAAGAAGATAATGTCAAGTGGCAAGCAGCGAAGAGTATAAACGTCAAATAATCAAAGATTTAGCTCAGGGGGATATTGAATCTCTGGATGATACTAAAGCTGAATCAACGGCGGAATATCAGAATTTCGATGATTTTGCTCAACGGACAACACCAGATCAACGTCAGCAGTTGTTTGGTCGATCTTTACATCCAGATCGGATTCCTACCAGCCAAATGGAGCCAGAATTACAACAGGCGATCGCACAAATAAAACCCAATGAACGGGATGATGTAGCAAGGGCCTTTTTTAAACACTTGAAGGAAAGAAAACTAGACGAGAAGCATCTAGAGCAACAGTTGGGGCTTTCTACACACAACCCCAACTGCATGACTGCTGATGATGTCAGCAAACTAGCATCTTTCACCTATCTATCATAACCACCCCGATATTTTCCACCAAGTGTTGGCGGAGCAACCAGGGATTATCAAGTTTCTCAGTAATCCTGTAGTGGCAGGCATTATCGGAATTGCGGCGGCTAAGTGGTTGGGTAGTCGCAAGTAACTTCGTAAATTTTTAGTTTTATGAGCAACAAATTAGGTGGGAATTACCCACCTTTATTTTTTGCCTATCAGAGGAGAGTAAAGTACCCAAATAAGCGATCGCTCAATGGCGATGTCTACAACGGTCGTAGCTGCGGTAACTTTGCTCAATCTGAAAATCATTCCAAATCTCAAAAAATTGTAGTAATATACCACAGGCATTAACTATCTTCAGCTACATCTGATTGTTAGCGCTCTTAAATTCACAATCCATAAAAATATACCGTGAGCCTAACTATTTATTTCCTCCGTCACGGACAGACAGAATGCAGCCGCAATAATTCCTTTTGCGGTTCCATAGACTCACAACTTACCCCAGAAGGCTTGGAGATGGGCAAGGCTTTTGCAGACGCATATAGTTCTATGGATTGGACAGCAATATTTTGTAGTCCAATGCAGCGAACTGTATTGACAGCAAAACCTTTATGTGCAGCAATAAAGATGGAACCACAACTTAGAGATGGTTTGAAGGAAATTAACTATGGCTTATGGGAAGGAAAAACCCCAGAAGTAATTAGCCGTGAATATCACGATGATTATATTCGCTGGTCAGCCGATCCAGCTTGGTATGCGCCAAATGGTGGAGAAATGGCAGTTACAATTGCTTCTCGCACCTTGCAGGTAATTGAAGAAATCAAGAGTCTTTACACCAGTGGTAATGTGTTAGTGGTTTCCCACAAGGCAACTATCAGAATTATTCTGTGTAGTTTACTGGGGATTGATGTCGGACGCTTCCGTTTTCGTTTGGGATGCCCTGTTGCTTCGGTCAGTATTGTAGAATTTACTTCACATGGGCCGCTATTGAAGGCTTTGGCAGACCGGACTCATTTGGATGAGCGGTTGCGAAATTTACCGGGGACATGAGGTATCTGGAAGTACAGACGCGATTAATCGCGTCTGTATAGGAGAGACGCGATTAATCGCGTCTGTACAAGAGTTAGGAATTATTATTTTTCCCTTGCTCCTGCTCACTCGCTGGTTCAGTGTATTTGCAGAAAACGTTTATCCCAATTTTTAAAATATATAATACGATAATTGTGGTGATCGCACTATCAATCGGTATGCCATGTGCAGCAGCTACAATCACCAGGGAGCCAATGATAGTGTTGAGCAAAGAAGCACTACCAGGATTCTTTGTGTATTCTTTGATTTGTCCCCGTAAACCATCATCACCACAGATTTCAGTACGGATTTCATTGAGGGTGAGTTGCAAGAAAGATTTTTTGCCCTGACTATAATCTGTTTTGCCAACTTTCTCTTGCCAGAGTGCATCAAAACTGGCTTCTAAATAGCCGTTGTGTTGTTGCAGGGTAGTAAGCGCTTGTTGCGCTGGGGTGTCGTGTTGGAGAAGTTGCTGAAGTTCTTGGATTTCGACAGGGGTTAGTTGGGGATTCATATATATTTGACTTAATTATTTATTGAATATTTGTTAGTTCCTGAATCAACTGTTCAGGTGTGATAATTCTGGGAGTAGCAACTGGAAAATCTCTAAGATTGCGAGTAATGATAGCATCTAAATGATTGAGTACCACAGTGCTGTATTGAATAGCGTCTTCAAAATCTCTAAAGTTAAGGTTTAGTGCCATGTTGATTGGGGTACTCATCTACGGTGGCAACACGGCAAAAGGTAACTATTTCCCTCAAAAACTCAAGGGCTAAATTTCGACCTTTATCTTTATGGATGATATAGTAAAGGTCACTAAAGTAAGATGCACAGATGTAGCCTTCTATCTGCCCTTCTTCAACAAATGATACAATTGTCTCGCTATTGCTAAAAAAAGGTTGTCGCTCAAGTGCAACATCTAGAATAACATTGCTGTCTAACAGAACTTTCACAGATTATGTTTCTCCTTTAAAGCTTCCCATCTAGCTTGGTCTGGGTCAAAATCAGAAGGCGTGGGTTGTGTCTTTTCAAACCAACCTTGCAAAGCTTTGATTTTTGTTTGTTTCTTCGGCTTCTCTGGCTGTGACTCAGTAGAAGTTTCTGTAGAACTTTCCAAGGATGGAACTGGCTGCAAAATAATGACTTCCACTTTACCAGGAGCAATATTCAAAGGTTCGTCAATAATTAAATGACCTGATTCATCAATTGTGGCGTTTAGCTTGTAGGCTTGCATACTTCTGCCCTTTTTGTTTCTAGGATAAAACACCGTTGTAAATGTTGCGTAGGTGTAGCCCGTTATAGACATCGCACTTGTGAATAACCTGACTTTTCACGGCATCTGGAAAACCTCACTTCTATTTCTCTCCTAAAAGGAGAGAGACTTTGAATTTTTCCCCTTCCCGCGTCGGGAAGGGTTAGGGGGTTAGGTTTTTGGTGGACTTTTCAACATAACGTGAAAAGTCAGGTGAATAACCACTTTGTCGTGACCAAAGTGATGGCTTTGTTGATGAAAACGATCATTTTGGTGATGAAAATGATCATTTTGGTGATGAAAATGATCATTTTGTTGATGAAAATGATCATTTTGTTGATGAAAATGATTATTTTGGTGATGAAAACGATCGCTTTGGTGATGAAAATAATCATTTTGGTGATGAAAACGATCATTTTTGTGGCAATGCTTATGTGATCGCAAGCAATGCTTAAATAAAACTTATGAATGATTTGGCGTTGGCAATAAATCTTGCACTACACCCTACGACTCTGTTTCTAGCCTATCTCGCGCTGCCCAAATTACCTCGCGCACCTCTCCCGCACACTCTTCACCCATTGCTTCGCACCAAATGATTTGAAACTGGTTTTCTCCTAACTGCTGGAGCATACGGGCTAAATTATTGATATCTGAACCAAGCCACTCTTCATTATGCTCTAGGTCAATGGTTAAAATATGAATGTAAACTTGCAAAGCCTCAACGTAATTTTCTTGAGCTTCTAAAACCCTTCCCCACTTAGCCAATGTTTGTGAAGCCCAATACCAATCGCGGAACTGCTCATAAATTTCCCAGGCTTTCTGATAATAGTTAATCGCCACATCAAACTGCCGTTGCTCTTGGGCTACTATGCCCAGGTTGTGATAGTGACTAGCAGCACTGTACAAATCCCCGGCATCTTCAAATATCTTCAGCGCCTTGTTGTAGTAATCAACAGCCACATCAAACTGCCGTTGCTCTTGGGCTACTGTGCCCAGTTGGTGATAGTCTCCAGCAGCACTGTACAAATCCCCGGCATCTTTAAATATCTTCAGCGCCTTGTTGTAGTAATCAACAGCCACATCAAACTGCCGTTGCTCTTGGGCTACCATGCCCAGGTTGTGATAGTCACTAGCAGCACTGTACAAATCCCCGGCATCTTCAAATATCTTCAGCGCCTTGTTATAGTAATCAACAGCCACATCAAACTGCCGTTGCTCTTGGGCAATATAGCCCAGTTGGTGATAGTCTTTAGCAGCACTGTACAAATCCCCGGCATCTTCAAATATCTTAAGCGCCTTGTTGTAGTAATCAACAGCCACATCAAACTGCCGTTGCTCTTGGGCTACCATGCCCAGGTTGTGATAGCCTCCAGCAGCACTGTACAAATTCCCAGCATCTTCAAATATCTTCAGCGCCTTGTTGTAGTAATCAACAGCCACATCAAACTGCCGTTGCTCTTGGGCAATATGGCCCAGTTGGTGATAGCCTCCAGCAGCACTGTACAAATCCCCGGCATCTTCATATATCTTCAGCGCCTTGTTGTAGTAATCAACAGCCACATCAAACTGCCGTTGCTCTTGGGCTACCCTGCCCAGTTGGTGATAGTCTCCAGCAGCACTGTACAAATTCCCAGTATCTTCAAATATCTTCAGCGCCTTGTTGTAGTAATCAACAGCCACATCAAACTGCCGTTGCTCTTGGGCAATATAGCCTAGATTATGATAAGCAACAGCAATTTTGTCATTCACTGAGGAGTCATTTACGTCAATCAGTTCATCCAGAATTTCTAGATGGACTTTCCTTGCCCATTCCAAGTCAGCACTTTGAGCCGCTTCATTGGCATCTGCACCCCGCAGATACATCCAGAAATCCAGAGCATCTTCACCCTTTGTTTTGGCATCTGCCAAATGAATACCAATATGCTTCAGCGTCCGTTGTCGCAGTGACTTAAATTCGGGTTTGCGCCCTATCCGCTCATACACTTTTCCTAAGGCTTGCAGAATTGATTGTGCATAAGCCCATTCTTGTTGCTGTTCAGCAAAGCGCAGATTTTGCAACAAATTTGGTTCTTCTACTCGCAGCACAAAAATTGCCAGTTCTGCGTTGCTGATGAGTTGCTCATAATAGCTATCTGCCAAAGAAGTGTAGAAAATCAGCAACTTTTTTTCGAGTTCGTTAATCACCTCCTCACCCGTCATTGCGAACGTTCGCGAAGCGTCTCGAAGAGAAGCAAAGCAATCACCAGATTTATCGGTATCATGAGATTGCTTTCCTGCGGAACGCTGCGCGAACGTTTCACTGCGTTCTACTCGCAATGACACTATGGTCTTTAACTGCTGGCGCAAATACCAAGGTAGTGCTGGGTGAATTTTGTAGATAGTCTCATAATCCAAATATTCCAAAATACCTGCGGCGGCGGCTTCATTGAGAATTCTCATCCAATCTGGTTTTTGCAAGTTCTCCCCAAACACTGCTTGATAAGCTTGTCCCAATTCATTATCAGGACTTTCTGAAAAACTATGCAGCCAATCTGCATCAACCCGTTCCGAAAACAGTGCCAAAAATGGTAAATGCCGTCGTGTACGTTCCGACAACTTCGCAAAGGAATAATCCAACGACACAGTAAGAGATTTTTCTCTCCCTTCGTCCTCCATTCCCCTAAAAGTATCCAACCCCCGCCGCAGCACCTCAATTAACTGCACAGGTGTTTGCATCTTTAAATGCGGCAACACCACCCGCAAAGACAACGGATGTCCCCCCAACAATTTCAACAATTCCAAATACTCTGCTGGCAGGTTCTTTTTCTCCACACCCACGGTTTGCAAAATCTTCGCGGCTAACTCTTGGGCATCCGCTTGAGACAACCCCCGCAAGTTGATTAAACTATACCCACAATCTAGCCAAGGTTCTTCGCGGCGACTGGTAATTAATACCCAAGATTTACCACCCCGCAATTCCTTAAGAAACCGCTTCAGCTTGTTTCTCTCTTCCCCACTCAATAATGGTTCATTCCCCGTAGGAAAACCGTTGACAGGTTCAAAGTTATCCCAAATCAACAAGCAAGGATTAGTTTGCAGATATTGCCGCACCACAGCCTCTTGCTGTTCTGGCATCATTTGGGAAAATCTCTCACCTCCCAACGCCCTACCAATTTGGTTAATTACCTGACTCAACCCCGCACCCTGTTCAAAAGAGGTGAAGAACATACCACCAGTACGTCCTTGAGTGTCATCCAACCACCTGGCGAAACCTGCGGCTAACTCAGTTTTACCAACGCTGCCCATTCCCTGCACCAAAACCAGATGATTTTGCCGAAATGCTCTCTCTAAACGCAAAATCTCATAATCCCGCCCAATAAAACCATAAGCACTTTCATCAGGTAAACCTACAGCTTTGCTACTTTCTGGGGTGTTGTTTGCTTGCGCCATCAAATCGGCAAAACTGGGTGCTGTCTTTTGAGGAACAAAAGGCGTATAGGGTTCCTGCTGATACAGCACCGGCACAAGCCAATCTTGTAAAGGTAAATTTCCTTTGGGACTGGGGCGCATTTTGTCAATAGACATAGACTTTCGCCCTGCTGCAACTGCTGTGGCGATACACTCTCCCCTGACTAATTCCCCATACAACCGCCCAATAAAGTGTTCTGCACCTTTGGCGTAAACTGAATACGCCATCGCTACCACACCCTTTGCCCCCAATTTCACCAACTGTCCAGCTACTGAGGAAAAAGCTTCTTCGCCTACTTGTCCAGACTTGCAAGCATTCAGCACAAAAATAGGCACGCGACAATCTGTCAAATATTGGGCAATTTCCCTAGCGCTGACAGTTTGCTCATTTCCCTGTTCATCCTCAAAGACTAAAACTCCCTGTGTCTCGCTGTCAAAATTCCCATGTCCATCAAAATGGACGATATGATAAAAACCCTTATTTGCTTGCAGTTCCGCTTCAAACTTTTTCAAGCTAGAGGGACGCAATACCTTAAGATTGACTCGCTGTCGTATCGGTTGCAGCGCCGCCAGCAGGGGACGGGCAATGGTTTTAAACCCAACGTCTTGCTCATCGTCAGGACGGGCAATAACTAGTAAAATATTCAGTTGGTCATTGGGCATGGGTGGCAATGGTGCTTTTACGCCCTGACTGCTGAGACTGCGATACATCCCCGCCAGTGAAGGTGCAAGAAATTGATAGTCGGGGGAATACAGCAATTCCCAAGGTAAATTCAGCACTTCGGCGTTATCGGAAATGATGCCCAGTTCACAGTTATCTAGCCCTTCCCGTGTCGCTTCTTGAAAAAATTCTCTTCCTTTCTCTGTACTGCGAAATACTAGTTCAAATAGCTGTTGTCCCCACTGCTGTAATTTTTGTTCGATTTTTGCAGCGTCGTCGGGAAAAATACCGTAAGGAAACTTCAGATAATCTTCTAAATACCAGCGCAACTTAGCGGCGTTTTCTTTATCGAAGGGTTGCTGGAATGAGACTTCTGGCGCAAGGCGAGGACTCTCATATCCGCGTTGCCAGGAAAGTTGGATTGTTTCGTCGTGATGTGTTATCCGCAACCAATTCTGCGCCATAGCTACTGCCAACACTAGTTAATGTGATGCTACCTTATCCTAGTCATTCACGCAGAGGTTAGTTAATTACTTGTTAAACCCGAAGAACCCCACCCCGCCAAAGCTACGCTTCGTCTCCCCTCCACGCAAGCCGTGTGTCGAATTATCCCCCTTAATCCCCCCGATATATTGGGGGGAAACAAGAAATCTAGTTCCCTCCCCTTTCCAAGGGGAGGGTTAGGGTGGGGTAAAACTCTGGTTAATCAGCAAATTCTATTGGACTAGGCTTTTAATTCAGTACAGATACAGCGATAATTTACTCAAATCATCACCGAGTTATTTCATGCAGCCAGTTATTGAAAGCATTCTATTACGTCAAATGGCTTCGGGCGATCGCCTCTACTTACAACTATACAAATTCATCGGCGCTCAACCTGGTAAAAAGGTTTACATTCAATCTAATCTGCACGGTGCAGAAATTGCTGGCAATGCCGTTATTCATCAACTAATTGAGTTTTTTTTAACAATAAATGATCCAGATTTAGCTGGAGAAATTTGGCTAGTTCCCGTTTGTAATCCAATGGGGACAAATGAACGCGCTCACCATTTTTCTCCTGGACGATATTGCGTTTACGAAGCCAAAGACTGGAATCGCATATTTTGGGACTATGAGAAAGAAGCTGATGATTTAGTGGCTTTTACTAAATCTCAACTTCATATTATTGATGTAGAGGTTGTTCGACAAAATTATCTAACTATAATTAAGCAACAATTTGCGAAAGTTTTAGAAAAAATTAATTTTCCTAGTGCTGTACCCTACACTAAAGTTTTTAGCTATAAACTACAAAATCTGAGTTTAGATGCAGACTACTTAATTGACTTACATAGTTCTACAGATCAAGCTTTAGAGTACCTTTATTACTTCCGAAATCGAGAAGACAGTGCGAAATACTTCGGGTTTGATTTTGGAATCTTACTTGATAAATACGATGGTGATGCTTTTGATGAAGCTTTTATCAAACCTTGGTTAGCATTGGAAGCTTGTTTTAAAGAGTTGGGTAGAGAAATCAAGTTTGATGTGGAAGCTTGGACACTGGAATTAGGAACAGGAATGCAAATGAACCCTGATTCAGTCGCCAAAGGTGTACAGGGTGTGAAAAACTATTTAGCGCAAAAAGGTGTACTGCAAATTCCTAATTTATTGGATGATACAAAAACCTATGAAATGACTTTCACATCTAGCAGCAACAGGAAAAAATATTATGCGATCGCAGGTGGTATGATTCAATCGAGAATAAAATTGGGTAGTTCAATAAAAGCTGGAGAAAAACTGTATCAAATTCTCAGTTTTAATAAAGAAGGTAAGTTACCCAGTGTAATTGATGTCTGCGCTCAACAGGATGGATTGGTTTATGATGTCGCAACTAATCAGGCTGTGAATGAGGGGGAATTTGTATTGGGAGTTATTAGTTAGGAGACGCGATTAATCGCGTCTGTACAGAAGTTAGGAGTACAGACACGATTAATCGTGTCTGTACATGAGTTAGGAGTTTTTTAACTTCTCACTCCTCACTCAATTCAGTCGCCTAAATAAATACCCATACCACGAGCGGTTTTAACTAAAGTACCATTCGGATCGACGGCGCTATATTGAGCGATCGCTTCTGTAATTGGTACACTTAATACTTGGCGATTTTGCCATGTCACCATGCGATCATATTTACCCTCGGCAATTAAATTAACCGCCGCAACGCCAAAAACAGTTGCAACTAATCTATCTAGTGGTGAAGCAGTCCCACCCCGTTGAATGTGTCCTAAAACTGTAACTCGCGTTTCTACACCAATGTGCTCAATAATTTTATCTGCTAAATATTCGCCAATTCCACCGTATCGAGATTGACCTAAGCGGTTTGTAATCGTTACATTTTCTCCATCGTGGGTACGAACTGCTTCAGAAACAATAATCAAACAATAGTTTTTGCCTTTATCTTGGCGTTCTTTGATTTTGTGGCAAATATGCTCAACTGTGTAAGGGATTTCGGGAATTAAAATTACATTTGCTCCCCCCGCAATTCCCGCAGCTATTGCTATGTGTCCGGCATCACGCCCCATTACTTCCAAAATCATGACTCGGCTATGACTTGCAGCAGTAAAATGTAATCGATCTAGTGCTTCCGTGGCAATATTGACTGCTGTATCAAAACCGATGGCATGTTCAGTAACGCCAATATCGTTATCAATTGTTTTAGGAATACCAACTAAATTAATGCCGCCTTGTTGAGCGAGGCGGCGCAGAATTGCCAAGCTACCATCGCCGCCAATCCCAATCAAAGCGTCTAAACCTAGTTGATGATAACCTGCAATAATTTCTTCAGAGCGATCGCATAAACTTCCATCCGCCATTGGAAAAGCAAAAGGGTCGCCTTTATTGGTTGTCCCCAACATTGTGCCACCCGCAGTTAATAGCGAATCAACTTGATCAATTTCCAGCTTTGTGAATTGTGGCGGACGCGCCATTAATCCTAGAGTCGCTTGCCGAATTCCCAAAACCTCCCAGCCGTAGGTATTCACAGCACAATTTACTACAGCCCTAATCACAGCATTTAAGCCAGAACAATCACCTCCACTCGTAAGAATTCCTATGCGTTTGCGTTCTCCCATATCTTTTATTGACATTTTGATCAAAATATATTGAGTAGTCGATGAAACTTAAGCCAAAGTTAGTAGCAGATTAAACCTAAGCAAAAGCCTCTCTGTAAATACCAAAGTAATTTTATGTTTGTTTTGTATCTAAAAATAAAACAAAGTTATCTCAGCTGTAAAATATAAGTGTAGAGCCAGTAGTAGATTAAACCTCGGCAAAAGCAATCCCTAAAAATGCCAGGGTGATTTTATGCTTGTTTTGTGTCTAAGAAAAAATCAAGTTATCCCAGCTGTAAAATATGAGGGTGGAGCCAAAGGTGACTAGTATTGAAAATTACACTTTCTCTTTTTCAGGAGAAGTAACAATTCCCCAAGCTCCTCCTGAATTTAAATCAGGTTTTATCGGCATTGTTGGTCGTCCTAATGTCGGTAAATCTACTTTAATGAATCAATTGGTAGGACAAAAAATTGCCATTACATCACCAGTAGCACAAACAACACGTAACCGTTTGCGCGGTATTTTAACTACACCAGAGGCACAGCTAATATTTGTAGATACGCCAGGAATTCATAAGCCCCATCATCAATTGGGGGAAGTTTTGGTGCAAAATGCCAAAATTGCGATTGAATCGGTAGATGTAGTGCTATTTGTGGTAGATGGGGCGGTGGCTTGTGGTGCAGGCGATCGCTATATTGCCGATTTGCTCAGTCGCAGCAAAACATCAGTGATTATGGGTGCGAACAAAATCGACCAACAACCCGCTGATTTTCAGTTTCTGGATGATAGTTACGCCCAGATGGCCAAGTCCCATGAATGGGAAATTGTGAAATTTTCTGCCAAAACTAATGCAGGATTACCGCAACTTCAAGAATTATTAATTGAACATTTAGAAATTGGGCCATTATACTATCCTCCAGACTTGGTAACTGACCAGCCAGAGCGCTTTATTATGGGTGAATTGATCCGAGAACAAATCTTATTATTGACTCGTGAAGAAGTACCCCATTCAGTAGCGATCGCCATTGATCTAGTAGAAGAAACTCCCAGCATTACCCGTGTACTTGCTACCATCAACGTCGAGCGCGATTCCCAAAAAGGCATACTCATCGGCAAAGGTGGAGCAATGCTCAAAGCGATTGGTAGTGAAGCTCGCGAACAAATCCAAAAGTTAATCGCTGGTAAAGTTTACCTAGAATTGTTTGTGAAAGTCCAGCCAAAATGGCGACAGTCACGGGTAAGTTTAGCAGAGTTAGGCTATCGCGTGGAAGAATAAAACAAGAGACGCGATTAATCGCGTCTCTACTACTAACTCTTAATAAATAAAAATGTCTTTAGATACTCGCTATCCCTTAAATTTACCGATAAATGCTCCGCCGTTGCGCGTGTTAATTGTCGAAGATGATCCGATGATGCAACTGGGATTAGAGCAATCGTTAATGGCTCATCCTCAGTTGGAAATAATTGGACAAGCAGAAGATGGTTATTTGGGAGTTCAAGCAGCACTGCAACTGAAACCTGATTTGGTGGTTATGGATATTGGATTGCCGCGATTGGACGGTATTGCAGCGACACAGCAAATTAAGGCGGCGTTGCCAGCAACTCATGTGGTGATGCTGACATCTCATCAAACAGAGACAGAAATTATTGCTGCACTGTCTAGCGGTGCAGATGCATATTGCATCAAAGGTGCAAGTGTGGAACGATTGTTAAGTGCGATCGCAGCCGCAGTTGATGGTGCAGCCTATCTCGATCCTCAAATTGCGCGGCGAGTAATTGATAATCTCAAACCGCCCTCACCCACCAGTAACAACGCCAACTTATCTGGGCGCGAGTTAGAAGTATTAAAACTCATGGTAGACGGGTTGAGTAATCCAGAGATTGCCGAAAAACTCTATCTCAGTCCTAATACCATCAAAACTCATGTCCGGGGGATTATGAATAAATTAGCAGTAGACGATCGCGTGCAAGCAGCAGTCATAGCACTGCGTTCAGGTTTGGTTTAATTACCTGGTGATCTTTATTTGTATTGAACATAAAACAAATGCAGCAAAATCCAGAGATAAACCTCAGCAAAAGTAAGATTACTGGTGTATCCAAACTTAATAATGAATTTACCACTTTCTGCGCCACAAGCCGGGAAGAATGGCGAGAATGGTTGGAGAAAAACCATCGCACCTCTTTTGGTCTATGGCTCATCTACTACAAAGTAAAAAGTGGTAAACCAAGTGTTAGATATAGCGAAGCAGTAAAAGAAGCCTTATGCTTTGGTTGGATTGACAGTAAAGTCAAATCCTTAGATGAAGAACGTTATATGCAAATATTTACACCTCGAAAACCGAAAAGCGTGTGGTCAAAATTAAATAAACAATATATTGAAGAACTCATAGAACAAGGTTTGATGACTATAGCTGGTCTGGAAAAAATTGCAGCTGCAAAACAAAATGGCTCATGGAACTCGTTGGATGCGATCGAAGCATTAATTATTCCCTTAGAGGATGTCTGAAAAGTTTTTTTGTATACACCTAACCCTTGGAGATCCCCCTAAATCCCCCTTTTTAAGGGGACTTTGAGACTCTTATTCCCCCTTTTTTAAGGGGGGTTAGGGGGGATCAACAAATATTTGATACTTCTCAGACATCCTCTTAGATTTAAAGTAGGCCTTAGAAGCAAACACAACCGCTAAAGAGTATTTTGAGGCATTTAATAACTCATCCAAAAAAAATATCCTTTTTTGGGTTGACAGTGCAAAACGTCCAGAGACAAGGTTGAAGAGAATTGAACAAACTGTCAACTCAGTAGCTGCGAACAAAAATCCATTGGTACGATAACAAAGCCTACGTGATTCTTTGACAACGTGTCTTTTGACGCGTAGGCGTAGCCCGTCGTAGACATCCCTCTTTGACGTAAACAATATTACCTGAGAAACCTTGGTTATATCTTATAGCGATCGCTGCACCTTTAGCTTTCAAGTTCGCACAAATTTTTAATCCCATTTACAAGTAGAGGCGTACATATATATGTACGCCTCTCTAGCCAATTTATTTGTTGCCAAGATTTTGGAAAAATAGTCTACCTCAATCCATTTTAGTTAAAAGAGTTTGAGAATTCATTCGGGTCTAGATTAGCAGGAAATAATAAAATTTCCTTGCCTTCTAGCTTTGCCTTCTGGTGAAGCACAATTGCCTTCTCCAAAAAACAATATTTAATTGGAACCCACCCATCGTTATAAAAGTAGACAGTCACTCGGCTCATTGCATACTCTTTCAACGGCATTGGAAGGTACCAGGACGAGTTCACAATTAGAACTTTACCTGTCGAGTCCATGCTTTGAACCTCAGTTAATAAGTATATTTACTCTAACTACTTTCACGTATCCAAGTGAGTTTTAGTAACTATCATAAGTAATAAGTTAATCAGCCTTGAAGTTAGATATTTAGGTAGAAGTTCCGGAGTCAACGAGTTTTTAGTTGGGATTAAGCCTTAGTAGTTGGTAAAGAATTTTCGGGCAAAGTTTGACAGGTTGTCTTTTGACACAACTATTCTTTTAAAATTATCGTTCCTAAATACTGGTGGAAAATAGCATCAAAAATCTTTGAATTTTCCTTTAATTGCCTTTCCTCAGTCAACCTGGTTTACTTCGCTTACTCTTTAAAAACTCTATGTTCCACTTTACCCTAGAGAAGAATTTGGGATGGCTATTACTAATTTCGGTTCTGATTGCTACACCAGTTAATGCCCACACCGAAAAGGTGTCAAAAGATGTGGGCGGGATGCTGCATATTGAACCTAATGACAATCCTCAAGCTGGCAAAACCGCTCATGCTTGGATTGTCCTCACCCATAAAGGCGGGCGACTAATCCCCCTGACACAATGTAACTGTCAGTTGGCTGTCTACCCTCAACCTCACAGCGAAACTGATACCCCATTGTTGAAGCCCACTTTACATAATGTATCAACCAAGCAATATAAAAGCATTCCCGGAGCCGAGATCGTATTTCCCAAAGTAGGAGCTTATGAATTGGAGTTGAGCGGTACTCCAAAATCTGGAGCTAGTTTCAAGCCCTTTGTGTTGTCTTATACCGTCACTGTCGGCTCATAAAAGCTGATCTGTGTAAAATGTCATGCTGTAGCAAGATCCTGTAGGGTTCAGAAATCGCAGTGCGATCGTATAACCTAGTTTTATCAAGAATAGGACTTACGCACGGGTCATGGAAGAACATAGACGCATATAAAACTAATCACCTCAACATTGTGGGGAATAAATCAGGAGTGGGAGGACAAGGGAGAAATAAATAAGCAATACCCAATGCCCATAAATTAAAATCCTGCCAAACGATCTAAAGGTATCAAACTCAGGGATGATGAGTAATTAGCAATTAAATTGACAAAATCACACTATAAAGAGTGATATTAAGCGATAGATAGCGCTTGTAAAGGACTAACGGTCATGATTAAATCTTGGATGGTGATTGGGGGTGTGGCTTTCTTGGTTGCCTTAGCAGCTAACTTGATTACGCCAAGCGATCGCCAATGGTTCAAGCGCTTACAACGACCGAGATGGCTAACTTTTGAGGGTGCAATTCCAATTATCTGGACTGTAATATTTATTTGCGGTGCTTGGTCAGCTTATATTATCTGGGAAAAAGACCCAGGAAGCACCTCAACCCGGTTAATCATGGGTTTATACTTGCTTTTAGAAATTATTACCATTGCCTATACGCCTGTAATGTTTAGGCTTCGCAGTCTGAAAGTGGGTACAATTCTTGGTGGCACAGGTTTTATCATTTGTGTTTTGTTGATACTTGCAGTCTTAGGTTTTTCTGGTTGGGCAGCATTGCTACTAGTTCCTTATTTACTCTGGAGTCCCATTGGTACTTATACCACTTGGCAGATGGCTAGTCTCAATCCTCAAGATGTTTAGATTCGCACCAGCGAATGATTCAACCTATGCCCTAAATTGTCAAACTTGCAGTGTATGACTTGACAAAATACACAAAACTTGAGTGCATTATGATTCCATCTTGGATCATAATTGGGGCTGTAACTTTGTTCATTGCCCTTGGTAGTTTCTTGATCACGCCGCGCGATGTTAAATGGTTTGCACGGTTAAGTCGCCCTCGCTGGCTAGTTTTTGAGCAGCTGATTCCGCTGATCTGGACTGTGATTTTTATTGGCGGTGCAGTTTCAGCTTATATTGTCTGGGAAAAAAATCCCGGAAGCCTAATTACTTGGCTACTAATGGCTTTGTACCTCTTGGTGGAAATTATCACCGTCGCCTACATACCTGTAATGCTGAGGTTTCGCAGTCTCAAAGTTGGGGAAATTCTGGGGCTAATCGGTTTGATTTCAGGCGTTGTCCTCGCAATCTACGTTTTGCCGATTTCTGGACTAGCGACGCTCTTACTCCTTCCCTATCTAGTTTGGACTCCCATTGGTACTTACACCACCGACGAGTTAAGGGAACTGAATCCTCAAAATGCATAACGCATCTGTGCTAGACGCCCATAACGGGCAGTGGTAGGATTGGCTGGATTGGATTGATTATTCAGCCAAGCCCACATCTGATCGCCAACAGAAAAATGCCACCACTCTCTGGGATTGCGTTGAAAGCCGGTTTTTAACATTACATCTTGCAATAGCTGACGGTGAGCATGATACTTTTGCGCTTGTGGCTGCTCACTATTGGCATAATAATCGGGATGCGATCGCTCTGACATTTCATCAATTGGCGAACCCATATTTATTATTTGCCCAGCATCATCTACTAACGTCACATCCACCGCCCCACCCGTACTGTGAGGAGGCGGAGTTTTTTCATCCAAACTTGGTGCAGCCCAAATTTCATAAACCGCTTCCCAAATCTCTTGGCGTTGCTTTGGTGATAACTCCACCTTAGTCAGTCCCCTATCCTGCAATGCTTGGGCGAAGCTGTAATCTACCATAAACTGCTGGACTGCAATCGGGCGATAGGCATCAAAAATTTGGATACGCCAGTTGCGATGCAGAACATCAAGATAATTTTGCGCTTGGAGCAAATTTTCAATAACGCTTTGACGGAGATAATAGGGGGAGCGATCGCCATAAGGCGCACCCAACTTTTCATAAGGATGGGGAGATTCCACCGCAAATAATTCTAAAGGAATCGCTACTAACGGTTCCCCACACTCAAAAATCGGGATTTGATGATAAGGTCTCATCTAGTCAGCCATGCAGGACTTACGGATTTTAACGCAAGCATAGCATTCTGCGTAACGAGTCTCTTCTTCCTCTATGTCCTTTGCGCTCTGCGTGTAATACCAATTTTCTCAATCCTGAACAGCAAACCAAAAACTTTTTTTATAGAGGGCGATACCTACGGCGGGCTACGCCTACGCTAATAATCTGCCATGTATACAAAGTAATATAGCGCTTCTCATTTGGATTTGATACACTTTGACCTCACTTCCATTCCTCTCTCCTAAAAGGAGAAAGGCTTTGAATCTTACTCCCCTTCCCTTGCTCTTAAGGGGCTGGGGGTTAGGTCTGTATTCGATGCAATTGAGAACTGCTATATAAATTACTTAGGATATGATTACTGCTTATAACGTTCTGAAACCTTTCAATGATGAAAGTAACGTATAGGATATATTGTTGCCAGACTCAAATTAATCGCGCCCGAAAAATGTAAAAATATCATATACCTTCTTCCCATTATTCAAGAAGATACTTGCACAAAAAATTAACAGAAAAAATGATATATGGCAGATAAAACTAAAATTATTTCCTTTGAACTTTCTGACGGCAAAATAATTAAAGTAGAGGTTACGCCTATAGGGGAACAACCTGTTTCTGATGAAACCAGAGTCTTTAAACAAGCGACAGAAATTATTAAATCCATTGCTGAAGATGTCGCAGGTTCATTAAAAGATATTAGCCAGACAGTCAAACCAGATAAATTTAGTATCAAACTAGGTTTACAAATTGGAGTTGAGTCAGGACAACTAACCGCTTTAATTGTCAAAGGAACAGGCACAGCTAACCTGGAAATTACGATGGAATGGGGTAAATAACAGTTGATTGTCTTACAGTTGTGCTAATCTTTTTACAAAGATGCTAGGTGAGAGCAATTAATGGGTAACGAAGACCATTTACAACGCTGTACAGTGCGTTTAAATGTTTCCAGTAGTCAGGGAACAGGTTTTTTTGTTGCACGGAATTGGATTCTCACCTGCGCCCATGTGGTCGAATCTGCGAAAGATAACCCTGTGGAAGTATTCTGGAAAGCAGGAAACCAGGATTACACAGCTAAAGTTACGCAATTATACAAATATCCACTTGATTTAGCCCTTTTACAACTGTACGAGGATTGTTTGCATCATCCCTGTGTTGAATTGGATGATACAGAACCCAATACCAACGATGATTTATATATTTTCGGTTATCCCAAAAATAGCGAAGTTGATTATTCGCAGGGGGATTCAGCAAGCTTTAAATATGAAGGAATAAGTTTTAAACAGGATATTATTCTCTATAAGTTAAAGCAAGGGCAAGTTATCTCAGGCTTTAGTGGCTCGCCTTTGTTAAATTTATTAACAGGTAAAGTTTGTGGAATTGTGCATCTTTCCCGTGATGAGGGTAACGATTTAGGTGGGCGGGCAGTTTCGGCTCAAGTTATTGTGCAACACTTTCCCGAAATTGCCTTACTTAATAAACAATTTCATCAATCAAAGCCCAAAGGTGATAATCCATTTGAATATGGTCTTCCTGTTTCTCCACAACGTTTTTACGGACGGAGAAGAGAGATTTTAGAGATTAAAAACCGCATTGGTGCGATTAGTCCTCAATGTGTCAATTTGGTAGGCTTGCGGCGCAATGGAAAAACCTCTCTATTGCGATATATAAAAGAAAGAATCAGCGAATTTTGTTCGCCAGAACAAAAGCCTTTAGTTGTTTTCTTAGATTTAACGAATGGGAATTTTCATACTCCAGAGGGGATTCTTGAAGGCTTAAGGCGAGGAATTCACAAACTAACAGGGAATTTTCCTTGGTCAAAGGAAGATAATGAAGATGGCTTTGCAGTAGAAGATGGCTTACAGGATTTAGTAAATAAAGGGTATCGTTTAATTATTTTATTGGATGAGTTTGAAGCGATTGCTAGTAAAAAAGATAGATTGGAATTGTTTCAGGATTGGGGAGAAGATTGGCGTTCTAAAGCTTCTGCGGGTTTATTAACAATGGTAATTGCCAGCAAACGCCCTCTTAATGAAGTTTACGAAACTTTGAGTCTCGGTTCTCCCTTTGCCAATATTTTCAGTACGACTATTTTAGGGGTATTAGAGGAGGAAGCTTGGCAAAGCATCATCCAGAAAGGACAGGAAGGATTTCTGCCTAATTCTGCGGTATTACAATGGGTGGATGAGTTAGCAGGAGGGTTGCCCTATTATGTGCAGATGACGGGGGCGATATTGTGGCAAAATAGTAATCAAGAAATAGCTAAAAATGAGTTTAATTTTCAAGCAAAGCCTCGTTTTGAAGAACTTTGGAAAGATTTAACCGAAGTTGAACGTTCAGCATTACGTTATGAGTTGAGAGTGGGTAACTTACTTATTCCTGATCTGGCAATTGTAGATAGGCTTCAGCGTCATGGGTTATTACGGAAGAATAGGGGTTTATTTAGCAGTGTTTTTGCAGAGTTTGTGAAAGGTCAAAGATAAAGCAAGAAGCCAAATATTCAAACATTAAATATAAAAAATGTTGCTGTTTTTGCGAGAAACTTGGGAACTATTTTGGTGGACAATGTTTTGCCCTTCAAGGCTTCAGCAACGAATAAATGAATGGTCGCCTCAAAAAGAAAAAAATGGACGCAGACCAGACACAAGTTTTTTTAATATTTTGTTGTATAGAAACTTACGATTTATTAGTCAGTATTTATTCTTATTATTTATTTGTAATATCCCTCTTATTTTAAGACTGATTGAGTGTAATCAATTGTTAGATTGGCTACAGTTACCTTGTGTAATGTTAATTGCTTATACGACAGGAGTTTTATTTTTACCTTTAGGACTGGTTATTCCTTTGTTGTGGTTGATAGTTGTATCAAATCAGCCTGATAGCTGGTTAAAAGGCTTAATAGAAGCTATTAAAGTTTTACCTCCTTTACCTCAAATAGGGATAGGTTTTGCAGTTTTTGGAGTATCTGTATCATTAACTGTTTGGTTAATATTGCAACTGTTAAAAAAAGAACTTCTTTCCCTTGGTCGTAATGTGATGGTGGTGGGAGGAACAATCAGTGTGATGTTAGTAGGAGCGTGGTTAGCAACTCAAAACTGGTTGTTTCTGTTGTTAGTAAGTGGAATGACAAGCATTTTCCTATTTATAACAAGAGAAATTATAAAAAATAGTGATGATGCAGGATTCGTGGCGGTAGTCGTGGCAGTTGGAGTGGTGGTCGGAGTGGCGGGAGTCATGGCGGTGGGAGTGGCGGTCGGAGTGGCGGTCGAAGTGGCGGTGGGAGTGGCAGTTGGAGTGGTGGTCGGAGTGGCGGGAGTCGTGCCAAGAGAGGTGGCGGTAGTCGTGGCGGGAGTCGTGACGGGAGTCGTGGCGGGAGTCGTAACGGGAGTCGTGGCGGTGGGAGTGGCGGTGGGAGTGGCGGGAGTTGCTACTTTACCGCTTACCTGGTTTTCGGTTGTTGCAAGTTTAATCGCTTTTGCTCTTGCACCAGCAAAAGACAACAGAGTTTTTATCATCACTACAGTGATTTTAATAGCTCTTTCTACCCAAAATTTAGGATGGCTTTCAACATTAATTATCCCTGTAACCTTACTCAGCTATTACAGAGTATTTCCTGATTATAGCTTTATTTCTTTAGGTGGTTATTATACATTTCCTTTTTATTTACTAAAACTTTTTTTCAGATTTTCAGATTCAACAATTAGGTGGTTACGTCCCCAAACAGCAAAAATACTTTTTCAATTACCTCCTTACACTAGCGAACTCCTGTGGATACCTTTACCTAATCATGCTCAACTTCTTGTTTCTGAATTTAGTGTAAGACCTCAACAAGCCTTAACAATCTTTCAATATACCCAAACTTTTTCCTTATCAGGATTTCAAATAACCCTGCAAAATGCCTTACCACAAATTGTCGCCGACCAACTCAAGAAAATTCAAAGTATTCCAGAACTAATCTTTACTGCCAACTCAGACCATCCCATATTACCCTTCCTGATTTCTCCCTTCTATCACCTCGATTCTGACAGCAACACCCCCACTCCAGAAACACCTTTACCAAAGGTTAAACCCGAACTTTCTATCCTTCTTCCTCGCTTGCAAACTATTATTCAAGATATTCAATCTGCACTTGAAAATCAAAATATACCCCTACGAGAACGAGGATTAGAAAAAATCAATGACAAGCTTGTTCGATTGCAATCCCAATTACCCTCTCTCGGACTTAAAGGCGAAGCCATCAAACGCTGGACACCTGTACTGGAACATTGGCAAAGGGTTATTGAACTGGAACAAAACGAACAACACAAACTCTCTCAAGGCGAACTAATCAACCCGTTCCAATATGGAAATCCGGTACGACTTGAGCAAAAAAACTTATTTAAAGGTCGTCAGAGATTTGCCAATGAAATTGTCCGTCGAGTTTTAGACCGTGACCGACCTACCCTTGTGCTGCATGGCCCCCGTCGCTGTGGTAAAACTTCCTTTTTGTATAACTTTCCCCGCCTGCTTCCCAGTGATATCCTCCCTGTATTTGTGGATATGCAAAGTTCCGCCATTACCACCAGCGAATCTGACTTTTGCTTTGGTTTTGTCCGTGCAATTCATAAAGACTGCAAAAGTCAAGGCGTTCAATTACCAAACATTCCTAAACGCACCGATTTTCAACCTAGTCCCTATACCACCTTAGAAGATTGGTTGGATGAAGCAGTTGTCAAAATCGGAGAACGGCGCATCCTTCTCAACCTTGATGAATTTGAAAAAATCGGTACCGCCATCCAAAACGGACAGATAACTTTACGTTTATTTGACCAACTACGCCACTTAATTCAACATTATGAACAACTCGGTTTTCTCTTTTCTGGAGTGCAAACTTTAGAAGAATTAGGCCCGAATTGGAGTAGCTATTTTATCAGCGTTGTCCCGATAGAAATGCTTTATCTTGAACCTAACGAAGCCGAGGAATTACTGCTGAATCCAGATCCAGATTTTGCACTGCGTTACGCTCAAGGCATTGTAAAGAAAGTATTAATACTTACTAATTGTCACCCTTACTGCCTACAATTATTGGGCGCATCAATGGTGAATCAAGCTAACTTTAACCATACTGATTTTATTACTGCTGAACTCTTGCAAGCTTCTATTAATGATGCATTTATTTCCGGTCAGCCTTATTTTACAAATATTTGGACAGAATTTACAGGAACTACACCAGAAGAAATGGTAATTGGTCAAGAATTATTATTACAAGTTGCTAAGACAGATATTTTATTACCTATAAGTACTGAAATTGCTGAAAAGGTATTAACCCGCTTGTTGCGTTATCATATTTTACACAAAATCAATGGAGGATATGATTTTGAAATTCCCCTGTTAAAACAATGGGTGAGAGAGCGTGCAGTAAGAAGCTAATTCTTGAAAGTAAGGAATTATATCATATCCGTTTGATTACTTATTAAACCCGCAGAACCTTTAAGTAAAAAATTCGGCAATTGCCAAATCATAATGTAAAACTAATTGAACAAAAATAATAAACGGCTGCCCGAATTCAATAAACGACACCCCGAATTCAATAAACGACACCCCGAATTCAAGAAACAACACCCCGAATTCAAGAAACGGCTGCCCGAATTCAATAAACGACACCCCGAATTCGATGAACGACTGTCCGAATTCAATAAACGACACCCCGAATTCGATGAACATAAGTAGGTAAACATAATTCATTACACAATGTCATTGCGAACGCTTCGCTTGCAATGACTGTAATTAATTTTGCGTAGTTACTTACCTTTGACAATTGGGCTTGTGCCTTAACTTGACACTAATGGCAAGATGTCCACCCCATAATATTGGATAATTTATTTTTTTGAGTTCTCTTAACGGTTTGTTTTTTTTAATGCTCAATCAAAACCAAACACCCTTATTAGATGTCTTAAAAGCCAATGCAGCAAGACCCCATGCGCCTTTTTACACGCCAGGACATAAACAAGGTAAGGGAATTTCTCAACCCTTGGCTGATCTATTTGGCACAAAAATCTTTCGCGCTGATTTAACCGAATTAGCAGATTTAGATAATCTCTTTGCACCCCAAGGCGTTATTCAAGAAGCACAACAACTGGCGGCTGAGGCATTTGGTGCTTCGCAAACATGGTTCCTTGTCAATGGTTCTACCTGTGGGATTGAAGCGGCTATTCTCGCGACGTGTGGCACTGGCGATAAAATCATTTTGCCTCGGAATGTACATTCTTCTGCGATCGCCGGTTTAATTCTCTCTGGTGCAATACCAATTTTTCTCAATCCTGAATACAACCCAGTTTTAGATATTGCCCACAGCATCACGCCCAATGCTGTCCAATCTGCACTCCAACAACATCCAGATGCCAAAGCAGTGTTGACAGTTTATCCAACATATTACGGCGTTTGCGGAGATTTGAGTGCGATCGCCAACATTACCCATCAATACAATATCCCTCTACTGGTAGATGAGGCACACGGCGCCCACTTTGCCTTTCATCCAGAATTACCCACTCCAGCCTTAGCCGCAGGTGCCGATTTAACTGTACAATCCATCCACAAAGTACTTGGTGCTATGACACAAGCATCGATGCTGCATATCCAAGGTGACAGGATAGATTGCGATCGCATTAGTAAAGCTTTGCAACTTGTACAGTCCACGAGTCCTAGTTATTTACTTTTAGCTTCCTTAGATGCAGCACGTCAGCAAATGGCACTCCACGGAAAAATGCTGATGTCTCGCACTTTGCAACTTGCTGATGAAGCTAGAACAAAAATCAGTCAAATTCCTGGATTATCTGTCTTACAAATTCCTAACCCCCCTTCTCTAGGTGGTTTGGGGGGATCTCCTGGCTTTGTGGCTTTAGACGAAACGCGATTGACTGTGACTGTTTCTGGTTTAGGCTTAACCGGATTTGAGGTAGATGAAATTCTTGATGAAAAATTTGCTGTTACCGCTGAATTCGCCTCACTGCAACATCTCACCTTTATCATTAGTTTGGGCAACACCCCAGCCGATATTGAGCAATTAGTCCAAGGTTTTACCACTCTTGCTAAAGAATATCGCCGAACCAACTTGAATGTTAAAAGCCATTTTTGGCAGGAGCTTTTCACTACACACTGTTCTGCTTTATGTTGTTCTCCCCGTGAAGCCTTTTTTGCTATCAGTGAAATACTACCTTTGACAAAGACCAATAAACGCATCTGTGTCGAAATCGTCTGTCCCTATCCCCCAGGAATTCCTGTGTTAATGCCGGGAGAAGTCATCACGAAATCCGTCCTTGACTATCTGCAACAAATCCAGGCAATGGGAGGATTTATCAGTGGTTGTGCTGATAGTAGTTTACGCACTCTAAAAGTAGTAAAAGAATGACTTATATAGCAATCCTAAATCATTTGTGAGAACGAAAATCTCTGAAAAGCCTAGAAATACGTACTTTTAATCTCCGTATTTTCTCACGTTTCAATTCGGATTGTTATATGATAAATTTAAGGATAATAATTTGAGACCATTGTTCACAATGGTTCTTTATTTGTCAAACTTACCTAAATAATACTTTATTACAAATAAATTTAAATCAATGAAGATAAATTTTTTGTTCTTAGCAGCAATTGTACTTTCCTTAGGAACAACCTTCAATAGAGCCGCTTTGGCTCAAAGTCCAACTAATACTATTGCACCAAATAGTAACGCTCAAGAAATAGAAAAAACTAATAATATCAAGAAATTGTTTGAGATAACTGGTGTGAAAAATATTTCTCGACAGATCATCACTCAATTATTAAATGATTTCAAGCCCGATTACCCTCAAGTACCTCAAAAATTTTGGGATAATTTTGCTAATGAAATTAAATCAGATGATATTGTAAATGAAATTATTCCTATTTATAATAAATACTTTAGTAATGAAGAAAATAAACAACTTTTGACATTTTATCAGACACCTGTAGGACAAAAAACAATTACCGTTCTTCCCCAACTTTATCAGGAATCTTATGATGTTGGAAAAAGATATGGAACAGCAGCAGCCCAAAGAGCTTTAAAAAAATTGGAAGCCGAAGGATATATCCGCCCTAGTCAATAAATCGGTGTATGATGTTAAATTGAATTTAGAGACCATTTATAAAGTAAATCTTTAGACGACTAGACGACGTAACATAATACGAGTCATAACAGCATATATAGCAGCTTCACTCATTTCTG
>NZ_JBALCN010000101.1:0-30270 GCF_036919615.1 Nostoc sp.
CCAACTTACATTTGAGCAGGTAATTTCTGTCTCTTCTTATAACTTTATCCTGGAAGCTCTATTCTATGCAGCTTCACATTGAATTGGTATAAAACACGTTAATCCTACCATCATCCATAATATATAACGAGCGATCGCCCGGAGAACGCGAAGTCGGACGGAGTTCCAGCCGCAATGTACCAAAGTTAGGTTTGGAGACAATTGCTTGTAGTGATAAACCTGTTTCGCTCCAAAATATCAAAGATGTATTTGGCTCCGTACCCTCTATTTGTTCTAGATTTAATTTTTGCCCTGGACTCAAGGATATTGCATCAGTCACGGAGGGTTTTTGGATTTTAATCAGGTTAGGTGTGCTATTTATAACTTCAATCTGGATCTGTTGCCCAGGCGTAAACTGAATTGGGTGCAACCCACACTTAGAAGCACAAGTTCGAGCTAAAGTATTGCTGGGATTATTGATTGATGTCACGAAAACGGTAGCTGCAACTAAAGCAAATGACAAAGGCTTAAACATAATACATAGTATAAGTACTAAACTGAAATATTACTTCAATTTAGTACTATTAAGCCTCAGCATATTTTCCCGAATTAGAACTGTAATGTCTCTTTAACCGAAACGTCCACTAATATAATCTTCAGCTTCTTTAGTTTGAGGAGAACTGAACATTTGCGCCGTAGGATTAAACTCAACTAATTTTCCGCGACGTTTGCCATGCTCATCAATTTCTGTATTAAAGAAAGCGGTGAAATCTGCGACTCTAGAAGCTTGCTGCATATTGTGAGTCACCATGATGATGGTGTATTGCTGCTTGAGTTCTAAGCAGAGTTCTTCTACTTGGCGGCTAGAAATTGGGTCGAGAGCAGAACATGGTTCATCCATTAATAATACATCTGGCTTCATGGCGATCGCTCTTGCTATGCAAAGTCGTTGCTGTTGTCCACCAGATAATGCAGTCCCCTTTTCTTTGAGTTTGTCTTTGACTTCATCCCAGATAGCAGCGCGTCTAAGGGAATCTTCCACCAATTCATCAATGTTACCTTTATAACCGTTAGCACGCGGCCCAAAGGAAATATTTTCGTATATTGACTTGGGGAAAGGATTCGGTCTTTGAAAAACCATTCCGACTTGCCGTCGTAATTTTACAGAATTTATCTTAGGATCGTAAATGTTGCGATCGCGATAATTAAGTCTCCCTTCTACCTTAGCTCCAGGGATTAAATCATTCATCCGGTTGAAGCAACGCAATAAAGTACTTTTACCACATCCTGAAGGGCCAATAAAAGCAATAATTTGCTTATCAGGAATCTTTAGATAAACATCTAAAAGTGCCAAAAATCCCCCATAGTAGACCTTCACACCTTCAACATTGAATACACCCTTGTCTTGATCGATTGTGGCACTATCTGATTTACTTCTACTATTGCTATAAGTCATTTTGCGTATCTCCTAATAACCGTGAATATATCCAATTAGATATTTAAATACCTAGTTTATTGAGAAGCGTTGCCGAATATAAATTGCTACACCGTTTAAAACTAAAATCAAGATTAACAACGCAATAATTGTGGCTGCTGCTGCACTAGCAAAACCCGGTTCCGGACGAGTGATGTAACTATAAATTTGAATTGGTAATGCCATAAATCTCTGAAACAAACCAGGGTTAAAGGTGAGAAAACCCACAGCACCTACAACAATCAAAGAGGCTGCATCACCAATAGCGCGGGATATAGAGATAATCACCCCCGTCAAAATACCAGGAACAGCATAGGGTATGACATGACTGCTGATAGTTCGCCATTTTGTGACACCTAATCCGTAAGAAGCATTTCTCAGGGAATCTGGGACAGCGCGAATTGCTTCTCTAGCTGTCACAATAATTACTGGTAAAGACAATAAAGATAAAGTCAATGCACCAGAAATTAAAGCGGGGCCAAACCCAAGCAAATAATTAAAAACTCCTAAACCCAGCAATCCATAGACAATAGAAGGCACACCCGCCAGATTACTGATATTAATCTCAATAATCGCTGTCCACCAAGCTTTAGGTGCATATTCTTCTAGATATAAAGCTGCTCCAACACCAATTGGGACAGTTACTAAAATCACAACAGCTCCTAAAAGCATACTGCTGATAATCGCAGGACGAATACCACCTTGCTCAGGAAAACGAGAAGGAGTTTCTGTGAGAAAGCCGGGTGATAAAAATCTGTCTAATCCGTCTTTCAAAATATCAAAAAGTAGCAATGCTAGGATAAATAAACCAATTAGCAATCCTAACAAAAAAAGGACTTCAAATACTTTCCCTAATTTATCTCTACTCTCAACATTATCGCTAAATTCTGCCGCAGATTCTAAAGAATCATCTTGTTGATAACTTGTAGCCATATCTATTTAGTCGTATTTTTCTTTAAAGCGATTAGCAATCCAATAACTAACAATATTCAAAGTAAGGGTAAGTAGAAACAGAACAGCGCCTACAGCATATAATGTCTTGAAATTAAGACTACCACGTGGACTATCTCCACCAGAAATTTGTGCCATGTAAGCTGTCATTGTTTCTACTGATTCCGCAAAATTAACAGTTAGTCTTGGTTGTTGTCCGGCGGCGATCAGGACAGTCATTGTTTCACCTACAGCGCGAGAAATGCCCAAAATAATTGAGGCTATGATTCCAGAAAGTGCAGCTGGGAGAACTACTTTAAAAATGGTTTCCAGTTTAGTGATACCTAAAGCATAAGCTCCTTCTCGCAAAGAACGGGGAACTGCTCGGATAGCATCTAAGCTGATAGAACCAACAGTAGGAGTAATCATTACCCCCATCATTAACCCCGCACTCAAAGCGTTGAATATTTCCAGAGGGATAACATTCCGCAGCAATGGTGTAAGGAATAACAGCGCAAAGTAACCATATACTACAGTAGGTATTCCCGCTAAAAGTTCCACTGCTGGACGTAAAATTGCTGCTACTTTGGGTTGAGCATATTCACTCAAATAAATAGCAGAAGATAAACCCAAAGGAATAGCAACTGCCATCGCAATAGCTGTAGTCAAGAAAGTGCCATTAATCAATGGCCAAACGCCAAAATGTTTATCGGCAAATAAAGGTGTCCATTTAGTATCAAGAAAAAATTGGGCAAAGGAAACTTCTTGGAAAAAACCGAATGTCTCCTGAAAGATAATTATGACAATCTCAAAGGTAGTTAAAACTGAAACTAAAGCACAAGCAAATAAAACTGCCGCAACAATCTTTTCTGAAATATCTTCAGATGCATTTTTATCCAGTGACTGTCTGGATAGTAGATAAGGCTCGTCTTGATAATTGGTATTCTGCATAAACAATGAATTTTTGACTACAATGACTGAGACTTTATTTAAATAAACTTTGTGATTGGCTCACCTGGTTTTGCTTTTTTAAACTTTGTGCCAGTTTCCCCAGTCGCAAATTTTTGTTTGACTTTGAGATAAGCATCATCCGGTAGTGCTACATAACCAACACTATCTACCCACTTCCAAGAATTTTCTAGATAAAAATCTACAAATTCTTTGACTGCTGGCTTAGTATCTAAGGATTTTTTACTGACATAGATGAACAGAGGACGAGACAAAGGTGTATAGATGTTTTTAATCACATTATCCACTGGCACTGGTTTTTCACACTTTCCTGCAAGACTTTCTACAGCAACTAGATTCAGTTTTTCTTGATTTTGAATATAGTAAGATATCCCTACATAACCCAAGGCTGATACATCACCTGACACTCCTTGTACGAGAAGGTTTTGATTCTGAGTGGCAGTGTAGTCTGTACGGCCATTCTTAGCTTTGCCAGTCACAGCTTGAGTCATATAATCGAATGTTCCCGTATCAGAAGATGGAGCATACAGCTTCAGTTTTTGGTTAGGAAACTTGGGATTAACTTGATTCCATCTCAATACTTTACCGTCTGATTTGCCGCCCCAAATCTTACCCAGTTCCTTAATAGTTAAACATTTGGCAAAGTTATTTTGGCGGTTAGCAATTACAGCGATACCATCTAAAGCTATAGGCAACTCGACAAATTTGATATTCTTACTTTGACATTTTTTGATTTCTTCATCTCTAATGGTGCGAGAAGCACCAGCTATATCAAGATCGCCATTACAAAACTTACTGAAACCACCACCAGTACCGCTTGAGGCAACGCTTACTTTAGCTTCAGGTTTGACTTTACCGTATTCTTCTGCAACTGCTAAAGAAATAGGAAAACCTACAGCTGCACCATCAATACTCACCTGACTTTTCTTTTCCTCGCTGCTGCTACAAGCAGTGCTACTGCTGGCAATAATCATTAAAAATATCAGGAAAAAGCTATCCTTAAATCTGCTACGAAAGCTCATAAATTATCAATTGAGTAAAGTGACTTAAAATTCCTTATGCTTGGCTATCTGCTAGGAGATAATCCAGCACGAAAAGTATAGATATCATGCTTTGCTGGCAGCCTTAATTTTGTCAAAAATAGCCCCATCTCCAAAAAACTTTTTCTGGATAATATCCCAGCCACCTAAATCTTGAGATGTGAATAAAATTTTAATTGGCTGATATTGTGATGCTACTTCTTGGGTAACAGTGGGGTTAACAGGACGATATTGTAATTTGGCAAATTCTCGTTGAGCTTCTGTCGAGTAAAGAAAATCAACAAATGCTTGTGCAACTTCCCTTGTACCGTGTTTATCAACGTTTTTATCAACTACGGCTACAGGATTATCAATGGAAATATTGACTTGGGGTACAACATAAGGTAGTTGAGTCCCATTTTTTCCTGCTAAAATTACTTCATTCTCGTAGTTGATTAAGACATCACCCTGATTTTGTTGGAAAAATAAATTGCTAGCTTCACGAGCATCTTTCGTCAGAATAGGAGTGTTTTTATAAACTTTGGTGACGTAATCTAACGCTGTCGCTTCGTCACCTCCGGTTAGACTCACGGAACCCCAAAAAGCCAAGAATTCCCAGATAGCAATACCAGAAGTTTTTGGGTTAGCGGCAATCACTTTTACGCCATCTTTTGTTAAGTCTGCCCAAGTATTGATGCCTTTGGGATTGCCTTCGCGGGTGACGATCGCAGCAACCGATTTACTAACAATACCATTTCTCGGAGCTTTGGTTTCCCAACCTGATTTAATCAAACCTGCAAGAGCAATTTTGCTGATATCTAGAGGAAGTGCCAAATGTACTATATCTGCTTCTTGCAATCCAGCAATGACAGCAGCCGCTTGAGCGCCAGAACCCCCATAACTTTGCTCAAATGTGACGTTTTGGTTATGTTCTTGCTTCCACTTTTGGACGAATTTGGGAATTATCTGGTCATGAGCGGCTTTGGTAACAGAGAAAGAAACAATTTTTAGCTTAACATCATTTTTGCTAGCTGAACTGCTTCCAGAGCAGGAGGCAACTGCTATACTCAAAAAAGCACCTACTAAAAACAGACTCACAAAGCTTTGCACAGTGCGTCCATTGAACCAATTTCTAATTGTGTGTTGATATGATTGTATGGTTTGCAAAGCTTTCATGGCATAAGCCTGCATTCCCTCAGTAAGGAATTTACTTAATTGTGTCAGTTGTTGCGACTTGCTCATTAGAATACACCCCTAAATCTACGGTATTTCTAGACGGATACCGTAATTAAAAGAATTATAGGATATATAGAACAACAGTTCTCATCTAACTTCAATTTTTTTTATTAAGTCAGGAGTTGATCATCAAAGTAGCAAAGGTAGGGTACAAGCTCTGTACTCTGCCCAACTCCAAAAAGCTGATTTATTTACAGCCTACATACGTTATTTGTGTATAGAATTTCCATAACAATTTGTTGCTAAGAATTGGGAAAAAGCGAAAAATTTTTCCCTTTTTGTGCGTAAAAGACCAAGACCACTGCAACTTCACAGACCCAGAATCTCGGATTCTGATAAATAGCTGAGAGCAGAGATTTAACCAACATTAGTTCAGTTGGTGACTTAGGCAATTCTGAAAAATCGATATAATTCGTAAGACAGGTATAAGTATCTTCACTAGTTATTGCGTCGTCTACTCTACCCGTATTGTCACAACCAGCTTAGGATAGACTAAAAGCACTTTTTGGGAAAAATGATCGAAAAAATCACAGCTGTGTTTAATGGCAAAGTGTTCTATCCGGCTGAACCGATCGCACTGCCAATCAATACCCGCGTGCGAATCAGTATTGAAATTTTACCGCCAAGTGAACATGAAACGGTATCATTTCTGCAAACGGCGCGATCGCTCAACCTAGATGGCCCATCTGACTGGTCTACCAATATAGATAAATATTTGTACGGTAAGTAAACTTTCCATGCATTCTGAAGTCTTTCTTGATACATCATTTGCCATTGCCTTATCTGCACCGAGCGATCGCTTGCATGACCGAGCCTTACATCTGGCTAAAATGTTACAAGCGGCAGAAACTCGTTTAGTGACAACACAGGCGGTAATGTTAGAAATTGGCAATGCCTTATCCCAACTACCTTATCGTCAGGCGGCAATCATATTATTAAATTCTCTAGTAGCAGACTCCAAAGTAGAAATTGTCCCCCTTTCTCAGGAACTCTACGAACGTGCTTTCGAGCTATATCAGGAACGAATAGAGAAAGAATGGGGATTTGGGAATTGCGTATCCTTTATTGTGATGCAATATAGCGGAATCACTGAAGCACTGACTGCTGATGAGCATTTTCAACAAGCAGGCTTTCGGGCATTACTGCGAGAAAATTTGCCTTGAGGATTGGGGATTGTGCTTTGTGTCTAGCAGTGTCTGAAAACGAGATTTAAAATAAAACCCTTATTATCTCGTTACAATCGGCATGTGCATTAGGCATTCAAGAGTTATCAGCCATGAAATTGATTTCCGATCCACCGATTCCTGTAAAAATTCAAAAGATGAAGGAACGGGTGCGGTGGATGCATCCAAGTTTTGTGCAACGGGGAATTGACCAAACCAGCATGGTTATTGACGATCGCAGGCAGGATAGTCCAGAATTTTCCTTTATGGTTATCGGTGATTCCGGCACCAAATCCCATTCTCAACACCATCCCCAACGAAAAGTTGCTGAACTAATGCTGACTCACCGCGATAATTGCAGTTTTGTGTTGCACACAGGCGATGTAATCTATGTGGTGGGTTCCCAAGAGTATTATTCAACAAACTTTATTGAGCCTTACCAGGAATTTATTGTCGGTGGGGACAACCCCAAAAGCATTCCCTACGATCGCATGGTGTTTAATCTGCCATTCTTGCCAGTACTCGGTAATCATGATTATTACGATGTGCCGTTGATGTACCGTTTATTTACTGGAACAACATCTTCATTACGTCGCCTGTTGCGCTACAAAGATATCGAGATTGGCTGGCATGGATCATATCAAGGCAATGCCTATGCACGAGCATTTATGGACTACACCCAGGCGATCGCTTCCCCACAAGAGTTGGAACGTCATTTAGATCAACACTATACTGCTAAGACAGACACAGGGCGCTGTTTGCGTTACGAACCTGGACAGTTTACCCGCTTACCTAATCGCTATTACACCTTTCGTTACGGCGGTATTGACTTTTTTGCACTGGATTCTAACACATTTAATACACCATCACCCTTACCTGCAACTCAAGAGGGGGAAATTTACCGCCGCCAATTGCAAAAGCGTCGTCAGGAAATAGATCAACAAGAATTGCAGATTTTGGGAATATACGATTGCCTCAACCCAGATAAACCCACCGAAGCAGAACAACTCGATGACCTTAGCGCCAAATTAGACCAAATAAACGAGATCAAAATCGATATTGAAAAACAATTGACATCTGAGAAAATGCCTGCGAGCGACTTTGAACAACTTGAATGGTTGCGAAGCAGACTAATTGAATCTTGGAACACCTCCGAAGTGCGCGGACGGATTATCTTTTTCCACCATCCACCCTATGTCACAGAAGCAACTAAATGGGATCAGGCACAAACCTTGGCGGTTCGCCACCGACTGCGCTGGGTGTTTGAACAAGTGGGACAAACTCTTGGTTCTTTAATTAAAGAGCGTCCCATAGTCGATTTGATTTTAAACGGTCATGCTCACTGTTTGGAGCATCTTTGCACAACTGATACCGGATTTGCTGACTCCCACATTAACTGCATTATCTCTGGTGGTAGTGGTCATCGTCCCCGCTATCAACGGCGAAGGGGGACTGAATTGATGGAGACTTTTACTGAAATTGCAGGTAAATCCACTCGAAAAGTTGCAGATTCATTGCTTTTTGTTGGTCGTCATGACTACAATTTTCACAACCGACTACCTTACTCATGTGTGCGGATTGATGTTCTGGATGGTAGCCCACCCAAATTTATCATCAGACCACTGATTACTGAACGTATTGAAGATAAGTGGTATAACTGTGAACTTAAACCATTTGTGATTTAAACAAAAAACCTCACCCTGGTTATGCTACGCAAAACCTGTGCCTCTCCTTACTAAGGAGAGGGAGATTCTTTCTTGACAAACATCCTCTCACAGCAGCAACTTTGTGACTCTGATCTAGCCTTGCACATTTATCTGAAGTCATGGTTTTTGCAAGCGTTTATATTCTAATCTTGAATAGAGTTTTGATAAATTTCAGATTATGGCAGGACACAGTAAATGGGCAAATATTAAGCGCCAGAAGGCCGTAGTAGATGCTAAAAAGGGAAAAACCTTCACTCAGTTATCCAGGGCGATTATCGTTGCAGCTAGAAGCGGTGTACCAGATCCGGCGCTGAATTTTCAACTTCGCACAGCAATTGACAAGGCAAAGGCTGCAAGTATCCCCAATGATAATATTGAACGAGCGATCGCTAAAGGTGCAGGCACTTTTGGCGGCGACAATGCTATCTTTGAAGCGATTCGCTACGAAGGTTATGGCCCTGGTGGTGTAGCAATTTTAATCGAAGCCCTCACAGATAATCGCAATCGCACTGCTGCTGACTTGCGTGTAGCTTTTAGTAAAAATGGTGGCAATCTTGGTGAAACAGGTTGCGTTAGCTGGATGTTTCACCAAAAAGGCGTTTGTGTGGTGCAGGGTGTGGTTGACGAAGAACAGCTTTTAGAAGCATCCCTCGAAGGCGGTGCCCAGTCTTATGAGATGACTGAAGATGAGATGGCTGAAATATTTACTGACATTGCAAATTTAGAAACCCTTAGTCAGATACTCAAAGATCAACGCTTTCAGGTGACTGATGCCGAATTGCGCTGGATTCCCAGTAATAGTGTAGAAGTTACTGATCCGGATCAGGCGCGATCGCTTTTCAAGTTAATTGATACTCTAGAAGGCTTGGATGACGTGCAAAATGTCACAGCTAATTTTGACATATCAGAAGAATTGATGGCTCTCAGTATTTATTAATCAAAATTAACACAGGCGTGATCACCAAATAGTAATTCTTTAAATGAGGTAAAAAATATTACATTTAAGTCGGAAATGCCAGCAAGTATTACGGCTGTGAGTATTTTCTCGCCAAGGATTCCCCATAAGTCCTAAATTTTACGGATGTAAAAATAGACATGAAAGGTTCATATCAATCACAAACTTATGACATATACCTATTGGATAGTTGGATTGTTGATTACTTGATGAGGATTTTCAAGTGAATAAGTTCGCTAAAGCTTTACTTTTGGCTTTAATATTTGCTGCCCCTATAACTGTTTTTACTTCTGTTGCTCAAGCTAATATTCACCATACTGGTTACAGAAAAACTGGTACCAGAAAAGGTTATAAGGTTTACAAGGGACATTACAAACATTACAAGCATCATCCGAAAAAGCCAACTCATTGATAGTTACTATTACTCGCAAAAGTTTCTAGTAACTCTGTAATAAAGTTTAGTGTTGGTTTCTCTGAAAAAATAATTGTATTATTTAACCCCCCTGGAATCCCTACCATTCAGCGGGTTTTTTTAATTAACTTGCTCATCAGGGCGCGATCGCGTCAAAATAGGAGTTAAGACGCTGTAACCTAACTTAATAATGACCCGAACGCAGCTTGAGCAAACTCTTTCTTCTCAACCAATACCACCAAATGAGCGGGGATATGAATATGATTTGGTAATTGTCGGCGGTGGGATTATTGGGTTAACTCTAGCCTCTGCTTTAAAAGATTCTGGCTTGAGTGTCTTGCTGATTGAGGCAACATTAGCATCAGCGGCGGTAGCTAAGGGACAAGCCTATGCAGTTCACATGCTTTCGGCGCTAATTTACCAAGGAATTGGAGTTTGGGACAAAATGTTGCCTCAAATAGCCAAATATTGCCGAGTTCGTCTTTCTGATGCTGATTCTGCCAATGTGGTAGAATTTGCCACAGATGATATAGGTACAGCAGAATTGGGTTATGTGGCGGAACACCAAGCGCTGTTGCAGCCTTTGCAGGAGTTTGTCCAAAATTGTCCAAATGTGACTTATCTATGTCCGGCTGAAGTGGTAAATACGCAGTACCAGAAGGATATAGTAGCGATAGATATTAAAGTTGCCGATCAGTTACGAACAGTCAAGAGCAAATTACTGATAGCAGCAGATGGGGCGCGATCGCCGATTCGTCAAGCTGCTGGAATCAAAACTCTGGGCTGGAAATATTGGCAGTCTTGCATAGTTGCATTTGTTAAACCAGAAAAACCGCACAACAACACTGCTTACGAAAGATTTTGGTCTAGCGGGCCCTTTGCGATTTTACCTTTACCGGGGAACCGTTGCCGGATTGTATGGACAGCCCCCCACGAAGAAGCAAAAGCTTTATGTGCTTTAGATGATCAGCAATTTTTGGTAGAACTCACCCATCGCTATGGTAATCAGATGGGGAAATTGGAATTACTAGGCGATCGCTTTGTATTTCAGGTACAACTCATGCAAAGCGATCGCTATGTTCTCCCCCGACTAGCATTAATTGGTGATGCAGCGCACAATTGCCATCCTGTCGGCGGACAAGGTTTAAATCTGGGGATTAGGGATGCAGCGGCTTTGGCGCAAGTTATCCAAGCAGCACACCAAGCGGGTAAAGATATTGGCGACATTCAGATTCTTAAAGGTTATGAACGCTGGCGCAAGTTGGAAAATTTAATGATTTTAGGTTTGACCGATTTGTTAGATCGGATGTTTTCTAATAATTTCTTACCTGTGGTGGTAGTTCGTCGCCTGGGTTTATGGTTTTTGCAGCGAGTACCTATATTAAAGGTGTTTATGCTGAAGTTAATGATTGGCTTGAAGGGGCGAACTCCAGAATTGGCAAAAGATAAACGCTACACCACAGCAGCTTGAAAAATCTGGTTTGGGGTGAGATTCAATTCGGGAAAAGTTTGGGAAACGATGCGATCGCTATCTCGAAACTTACTTATCTGATATTCCCCATCAACTAAGTTACAAACGGAGATTGTCGGTTGTTTGGGATTACCGATAAAATTACGTCCACCCAAGGCAGCATAATCGACAATCCAGTATTCCGAGATACCCATCTCTTCATACTCAGCATATTTTAAATAGTAATCGTCTCGCCAGTTGGTTGATACAACCTCAATCGCCAAAGGTATTGATGCACCTAAACTAACGGTAGATTCTTTTTTCCATAATTTTTCATTTGCCAGATTTGCACGGTTTAGCACCAACACATTGGGGAAGTAACCAGAATCTTTTTCAAGAGGTCTAACTATAACTTGGTTGGGCATGAAGTAGGGCAATCCTAGACGTTTGATTTCAACAGGAATTTCGATACCTAAAAAACCTTTAACTTCTTCGTGTTCCCCTACTGGTTGCGCCATCTCAACAATTTCTCCTTTATGTAGTTCGTAGCGGACTCGTCGATTTTCGGGTAGCCAATCGACAAATTCCTCAAAGGTTACTAGCTTGGGTATGGCTTGAGTCATGACTTTTGAGAATTACTGATGATAGAAATATTATCTCTAATCTATGAGACTGCGGACAGCTTTTCCACCACGGTTAAGAGCCAGGGTATAAATCATCCTAGTTTTGACATATTTGTGTATGAATAATTCCTATAGTGTGTAAATGTCATAGCTACTTTGCAGTAAATGGATAACGAAACTGTGGCCAAACGTATTACTTTTGACTTTTGACTTTTGACTTTTGACTTTTGACTTCCCCAAAGGGGCCGACAACCCACCTTTTTTTGAATACCAGCTTGATGAAGCGCTTGTTTTAATACTTTTTGTAAACTACTTTCATAGCTACTTTATGTTCCGACTTTAAGGGAAAAGGGCATTCTATGTAAAGACAAGCAACGTTGATATCAAGCAGTCACTAAACAGATGATTCAACAAAAATCCCCTATATTCCCTCATGGGCTAAGGCAAATCGGAGGCATCGTTGTTTTGGCGATCGCCTACTATGAAATGGCTGAAATTTCACGTCATCTTGCCTCCACACCGAACAATGTGACTCCAGTTTGGCCCCCGGATGGAATTGCTGTGGGGGCTGTTCTGTTGTTTGGTAACTGGATTGGGTCTGGTGTTTTGCTGGGTTCATTTCTCGCCAACTTCTGGGCATTCCGAGATCCAACAAGTTTATTGTCCCTGGTGATTTCAACACTGCCAGTTCTTTTCATTGCGATCGGAACAACCTTGGGGACTATGTTGGGTGCCTTCCTGCTGCGGAAAACTACCAAGCTTCGCTATCCCTTAGAACGTGTCACCGACGTGTTCAGATTTTTGTTCTTAACCGGCATGGTGGGGCCGAGCATCAATGCAACTGTTGGAGTGGCTTGCCTGGCGTTGAGTGGTAAAGTTCCTTGGACAGCGTATGGGACAGTTTGGTTAACCTGGTGGATTTCTAATGTTTCAGGAATTTTTATCGTTACCCCAATTCTGCTTAGTTGGGGGCAATTCACTCAAAAAAAGCGACGTCCAATCTGGCAATGGTTATCCCTCAGTTCAACGTCAGAGGATTCTGAAAATCTCTCTGATATTCGCCACTCAAGAGCAAACTCACGCCCTTTAAAATTCTGGTTAATCCTAGTAGAGCCAGTTATTCTGATGGGGTTGGTCATTCTGATCAGCAAAGTTGCTTTTGGTGAGGGATATCACCTGGAGTATATGTTGATTCCGATGTTGATCTGGTCTGCCTTTCGACTGGGGCAACCGAGTACAATGCTGTTAACTTTTATTGTAGCTGCGATCGCTGTGATCGCAACTGTCAATGGCAAAGGTAGTTTTGTGAATAAGGATCTCGACCAATCTTTGATCCAACTGCAATCGTTTATCGGCGTGATTACACTCACCATTCTTGTGCTAACAGCGACGATCGCAGAACGAACACAAGCAGAAACCAAGCTGCGTTTAGCTTTTGCCGAATTAGCCAGAACCAATGAGACTCTGGAAGTTCGAGTTCAGCAGAGAACTGAAGAATTGAATGAAAAGAATACGACTCTGAACCAAACTCTACAAACGCTTAAACAGACTCAATTACAGATGCTTCACAGTGAAAAAATGTCTGCATTGGGACAGATGGTCGCAGGAGTTGCCCATGAAATCAATAACCCGGTTAATTTCATTAATGGCAACTTAATTTATCTTTCTGAGCATATCCAAAGTCTGCTGAGAGCATTGCAAGCTTACCAACAGCACTATCCAAATCCACCTCTTGCCCTGCACGCAGAATTGGATAAACTTGAACTGGACTTTTTACAGGAAGATGTTACCAAGATTCTTGAGTCCATGAAAATTGGTGCCGAGCGGATCTCTACTATTGTATTATCCCTGCGGAACTTCTCGCGTTTGGATGAAGCAGGATGGAAAGCGGTAGACATTCATCAAGGGATTGATAGTACCTTGGTGATTTTGCAACATCAATTGCAATCGACAGCCGATCGCCCCCAGATCCAGGTTATTAAAGAGTATAGTCAGTTACCACTGATTGAATGTGATGCTGGCTCCCTTAATCAAGTGTTTATGAATCTTTTAGGCAATGCTATAGATGCATTAGAAGAATCTAATCAGGGACGTTCGTTCCAAGACATTTCAGCTAACCCCAATGCCATCTGGATTCAGACTAATCAAATCGATACAAATCAAGTGGTGATTATGATTTCTGACAATGGAATAGGCATTCCAAAAGAGATTTGCTCTAAACTATTTGATCCTTTCTTCACCACTAAACCCGTTGGCAAAGGCACTGGTTTGGGTTTGTTTATGAGCTATCAAATTGTGACCCAGAAGCATGGTGGTAATCTTTGGTGTGATTCCACACTGGGGCAAGGCACAAAGTTTGTGATTGAGATTCCTCTAAAAGCTAAGAGCATTGCGTAAGCACAATTTAGAGAATTTCGAGAAGCGATGCCTACGGCTGGCTACGCCTACGCATTTGCTGTATCGGCGTACGCATTTGCTATATCGGCGACTCCATTTGCTACTTCGGCGTATGCATTTGCTATATCGGCGTATGCATTTGCTACTTCGGCGTATGCATTTGCTACTTCGGCGTATGCATTTGCTACTTTGGCGACTCCATTTGCTATATCGGCGTACGCATTTGCTATTTGTACAGACATTAGCAATTTGTGATGTCTACAATAAAAAGCAAACACCAAGCTAGAGAATTAGGCGCATTAAAAAGGCATCAAGAAATTTCCTTTCGCGTTAGCTCAAGACCTTGACCAATATTGATTTCAATTGAATCTAGGTCTGGCTTAGTGCGAACATATTGTTGATAATTCTTCATTGTTGTCCGAAAATCAGGAGGAAAAGTAATGTTATCAGCTACGACAATTGCTCCAGGAGCAAGCTTTTTATAAAAGAGGTCAAAGCAAGGAATGTACTGCTCTTTCCAAAGATCAAGCAAGACAAAATCCCATGTTCCTGGTAAAATTTCCAGTAACTTGAGGGCATCACCAAGTTGAAAGTCTACAAAATCCTCTAAACCAACCCTCCGAATATTTTCCACCGCTTGTGCCTGCTTGGCGGCAACACATTCGAGAGTAGTTACACGACCACCATTTACCCGCGCTGCTTCGGCTAACCAGATTGTTGAATAGCCAACGCTAGTACCAATTTCAAGAATGCGTTTGCCACCTTGTGTTTTGAGAAGCATATTCAAGAATTGTCCAGTTTGTAAGCCAACTGCCAGCATCATTTCATCTAGATGTTTTCCGCGCTCTTCGGGACTGAGTGCTTTAAGTTGGTTGTGTTCTGCCTCCAGGAGAGCATCAAGTTCAGACAAGACATTAACTATTCGTAATTCTTTCATAAGTGACAATATGTCGGTTTAAACGTTCGTAATTCCATATTAAACATATCGCGATATATCGGCAAATATATTTTATCTTTGCTTTTTTAGTAAACTATTTTATACAGATAAACCTTATTTACGTATGTCAAAAACCTTAATTATGCGTTTTATAAAGTAATACGTATATTAAAAATTTTGAAATTTAAGTATTAACACGTAATACTGGAAGTTACCTCAAGTCTGCCTTCCGATAGAGTACATTTTTCCTTATCTCAATTACTGTAAGGCTTTTAGATTTCGTACCGGGAACTAGTCTAAACTCCAGTAGAGAAGACTACGACCGCCTGACCTCAGAAGCGTCTACAGACTTCTCTGCTCATCTAACAAACCATTTATGATATACCAAAGATAGATGTAATAGTATCTAATATGTGCTATCTACTCAGTACTACTAACTGTAGGATTGAAAATTAGGATTTTTCTACATAAAATTAAAAATCTAAAATGAAAAATTGGTAACACTGATGGTTAGGAGTGCTACAGTTTCAAGAAATTCACCGGAACTTTTCAGCGGGTATTCATGCTGAAGAAACTACAAAAAAAGCAAATTTCGATAATTGCGGGTGCAGCACTGTTTGCCTTTTTAGCTGGGGCAATGGTATCAGCACCTGAGATTGGCAAATCTCTAGGAAAATGGCTCAAACTGAGTCAGAATCAAGCAGGGCAAACATCAGAGGGTAGCATTGCTCAATCAGCCGTCTTTCCACTGATCTCACAATCCCTGCCAGAACGGGCGGCAAAACTAGCAGCGATCGCCGAGCAATCGCGATCGCCAGACCGAAATCGCGCTCGTTATCTTTTAGCAAGTGATTACATTGAAAGAACCCAAGCTAAAAAAGCGCTGGTTTTACTGGAAGGATTAGATAAAGACTATCCGCTTCTGGCGCCCTACATTTTGCTAAAACAAGCTCAGGCACAGGATATCCTGGGCGAAGACGGCAAAGCCTCGGATCTGAGGCGAAGTGTGCTGAAACAGTATCCCAAAGAAGCGGCCACGGTGAAAGCGCTATATCTGATTGCCCAACCGAAGCAACAAGAAATTGCGATCGCTCAATTTCCTTCCAATCCTCTGACTTGGGAAATTATCCGCAAACGCTTGCAAGATAATCCCAATCAGCCACAATTACAATTGATTTTGGCTAAATATGCCTATGACCAACCAGGCATAGTAGGTGTTTTGGATCAGTTAGTAAAACAGCCCACCCTGAAACCCGAAGACTGGGAACTTATTGGTACAAGCTATTGGGAAAATAGTCAATTTCTGAAAGCCGCGAATGCTTATGCCAAAGCACCCAAGACATCGCGCAACCTCTACCGCACTGCACGAGGATTACAGGTAGGAGGCAAAGATAAAGAAAAAGCGATCGCCACCTATAAGCAACTAGTGCAGCAATTTCCAAATACCGAAGAAACTGGGACTGCACTACTGCGGTTAGCAGAAACTGCAAAAACTCCTAAAGACGGCCTACCCTATCTTGAGCAGGTAATTAGTAAATTTCCGAAACAAGCTAGTACTGCACTGGTACAAAAAGCCAAAACTCTCCAAACCCTAAAGGATCAAAAGTCGGCTAGCCAGGCTTGGCAATTACTCATAGCCAAATACGGAAATTCTGATGAAGCCGCAGAGTATCGCTGGAAAATCGCCCAAGATAAAGCCAATACCAAAGATTACGTCGGTGCTTGGCAATGGGCGGAACCAATTGTCACCAATAATCCCAATAGTATTTTGGCTCCAAGAGCAGGCTTTTGGGTAGGTAAATGGGCAGCTTTACTAGGGAAACAGCAGCAATCTCAAACTGCTTACGAGTATGTGATTAGCCAGTTTCCCTACTCTTACTATGCATGGCGAGCAGCGACAATGCTGGGGCTAAATGTTGGCAACTTTGACAACGTGCGCGTTATGAACCCGGAAGTAATCGCACCCCAGCGTCCATTACCGCCTGCTGGTTCTGAAACTTTCAAAGAATTATATCTGCTAGGTCAAGACCGCGATGCCTGGTTACAATGGCAAACAGAATTTCAGAATAAAATTCAGCCAACGATAGCAGAGCAATTTACTGAAGGGTTAATCCGGCAGGCAAAGGGAGAAAATCTGATCGGAATTGATAAAATTTCTAAATTGGAAGATCGGGAAACACCAGCTGAACTTGCCCAATATCAGACTCTGAGTAAACAGATCACTTACTGGCAAGCGCGTTATCCATTTCCCTATCAGCGAGAGATTGAAAAGTGGTCTATTGAGCGTAAACTCAATCCTCTGCTAGTCACCGCTCTCATCCGTCAAGAGTCGCGGTTTGAGCCAAAAATCAAATCCATCGCTGATGCTACTGGCTTAATGCAGTTGTTGCCGACTACAGCTAAATGGATCGCCCCACAAATTAAGTTGGATATCAAAACAATAAACCTCGAAAATCCCAACGACAATATCATGCTGGGTACATGGTATTTGGATCATACCCATCAGCAATATAACAATAACTCCTTGCTGGCGATCGCCAGTTACAATGCTGGCCCCGGCAATGTGTCCAAATGGCTACAAACTCTAACTACAAAAGATCCGGATGAGTTTGTTGAAGAAATTCCCTTTGATGAAACCAAAAATTATGTGCGTCAAGTTTTTGGCAACTATTGGAATTATTTGAGACTTTACAACCCTGAGATTTCTGGCATCGTCACAAAGTACTCGACTACACAGCCAAAATTGCCAGCGCAGTGATTTTACCCAATTGGGTAGAAATGAGCAAGTAGGGAGCAGAGGAGCAGGGAAAGCACATATACAATTCTACGTGAGTTCGATCAATCTCTCTCTGCCTTGAATTAAAGTTCAAACCTGTCCCTCTCGCCCGTCGGAGAGGGACAGGTTTTGTGTAGCAAAACCTCCTAGAGGTCTTTTTATTCAACTAATTAGTGGATACCAGCTGAATTGTCGAACTCACGGATATTTAGGTGGGGCGATGCCTACGGCAAGGCTGCACCTACGCTGTTTTTTGTGTTGAGAGGGTGAAGCGATCGCCTATTTCACAGCCAACAGGTTGAGTTTGGTGCGCCTGTTGGCGTTAATATAACTTAATCTATTAAATTTTACTTTTTTCGCACCCTTCTTAATTTTTGTGCCCCAATGGAGTTAACTTCAAAAGAATTTAAGTCAGAACTGATATTAGAAGTCCAAGCCTGCCTACAATTGGCAGTTCCTCTGGTAATTACTCAAATATTAGAAGCGGGCATTCCTTTGTTGGATGGGGTGATGATGGGCTTACTTAACAGCCAAGCTTTAGCTGCGGGTGCTTTAGGTGCTGTTACCTTTTCGACTCTAGCTTCTGTTTGTCGTTCTATTCTTTCAGCTGCGGGTGTGAATGTCGCAAATGCTTTTGGTGCAGGAAAAATAGACCAAGTTGGCCGTGCTACAGGTCAAGGAATTTGGTTAGCTGTGACGATGTGCTTACCTGTGATGTTTATCATTTGGCACTTTGACTATATCCTACTGCTGACTGGTCAAGAAGAAAGCAATGTATTATTGGCTCAAACATATTTGCGGTCTATTGTTTGGGGTTTTCCTGCTGCGCTCGGTTTCTGTATTTTAAAAGAAGTTAGCTCTGCTCTGAATCGACCCCAGTTCCTAACAGTAATTACAGTGGCTGGACTATTATTGAATGCCGCTGCAAATTACGTGCTAATGTTCGGTAAATTTGGTTTACCAGCCCTTGGTTTAGCTGGTATCGGTTGGGCAAGCACACTCATTTTTTGGCTGAATTTTATCGCCGCCGCTACCTGGGTTTACTTCGACAAATACTTTAAAGACTACCAGCTTGATAGCGCTCTGCATCAGTTTGATAAAGATATGTTTGTAGATATCTTCCAAACTGGATGGTTCTTGGGGTTGCAGTATGGAGCAGAAATTGGAGTATTCACTGCCACTGCTTTATTTATGGGGTGGTTTGGGACAGAGACGTTAGCAGCCCATGAAATTACCGTCGAGACAGAAAGTTTTGTCGAAACAGTATCTATAGGTATTTCCTATGCCATCACGATGAGAGTAGGACAGCTGAGGGGAGAAAATGATCTCAAGGGTGCAAGCAGAGCAGGATTTGTCTGCATTGCGCTTGTTACTCCCATTGTGAGCATTGTGGCACTAATTTTTTTGCTGTTTCCCAACTATATTGTGGCAATGTATTTGGATACCAGTAATCCGGATAATATCCAGATAGTTAAAACGGCAACTTCTTTTTTAGCCGTGGGGGCAATAGTTCAGATATTTTATTCTATTCAGACTATTGCTGCTGGTGCATTGATCGGGTTGAAGGACACCAAAGTACCAGTGTTAATTACTATGTTTGCTTACTGGGGCATTGGTCTAAGTGGGGGCTATTTGATGGCATTCACTTTAGGTTGGGGTGCTATTGGTTTATGGTTAGGTTTAGTATTAGGGCTATTCATGGGTGCAGTGCTTTTAACTTGGCGTTTTTATCTTTTGACTTCCGATATAAGTCTGGTTGAACAGCCCTAAAAACTTCAGCTTTTGTACCTTTACCATGCAGATTTTAGGATTGATACAAGTAAGTTGGCGCTAATATTTCAAGCTTTAAATGTAGGGTGTGTTACGCCATAGGCTAACGCACCGTTAACAATTCAAGGTGTGTTAGCCTACCGTGTAATATCAATTCTGTATGAAGATGCGCCAAACTACGTCAAAGTTATAGATCAATACGCTTGGGTTAAAGCCAAAAACCTTAACCTACAATTATCCTTAATCCAAGCGTATTGACTTATAGATGAGTGCAATTAGTTCATGAATTATGGTTAGCAGCTTGATGATAACTAATTGCTCAGTTTGAATGTCATGGGCTAAAAGAGTACGTCTTCCTGCTTTCTTACCTAACTGTTGTTGAATTTCGTAGCATTCTTGAAGGATTTGTTTGGGAAAGTCGTTGAGGCTTTGACCTGCCATTTACCCACTCCGAGTTTTCATATTTACAACTTGTTATAGTTGAATCTATAAAAAACTACAAAGGGAAAATGATAGATTCTGCATTCTTTCAAATATTGAACTTATACAGAGTTGTGAACAATTTAGGGATGAGGCAGATGAGGAGAATGCTTTTGTTATACCGTTTATTCGTAAAGTTGCAATATATTTTACCCATCGGCTAGCGTTGTAGTATCTCTACAGGGGTTTTCATCGCCACGCACAATTAATTAGTTTCATCCCGCAATCAGCAATCGCCAAAAAACAAGACCCCATAGTGAGCGATCGCCACTCATAACTAAATCAACATTTGTACCTTTGCCATGCAGACTTGACTATTTCAGCAATAATTTCTGTGTATGTCACATCACCCAAACGTCCCATAATTACCAGGTCTGAGCGGATATAATCTAGCCCTGGCAGTGGGTTAACCTCCATAAACTGCAACACACCGCTAGCATCGCAACGCAGATCCACGCGGGCAGCGTCACGGCAACCAAGAGTATGGTAAACATCCAGGGCCAGCTGCCTTGCCTGTGCTGCCAGTGGCTCAGGATCTATGAGCAAATGATAAGATACCCGTTCCAGATACTCATCCTTGTTCAGGGTGGTATAGGCGAAAGCTTCTGCTTCTCCTGTAAAAATTACTTCCATTACACCTACTACCCGTAAGTTACTGCCGTTGCCAATAATACCTACTGTTACTTCTCGACCGGGAAGAAAGGTTTCTACGAGTACGGACTGCTGAAATAGTTCACGTAACAATTGATAAGTATTTACTAGCTCCTGACGTTCTTTGACAAGAGAATGCCCCGTTACCCCTTTAGAACTGCCCTCCGCTACAGGCTTGAGGAAAACTGGCATTGGCAGCGATACGGCTGTTGCTTCTGCGGTAGTACTCACCACTTCAAAAGCAGCTGTCGGCAAGCCGCGATCGCGCACCACTCTCTTAGCAAGCGCCTTGTCTAACGTTAGGGCACAGGTGAGCGGATCGGAAAAGGTATAGGGTTGAGCGAATAATTCGCAGACTGCGGGGACTTGGGCTTCACGAGAGCGACCCTTTAAACCCTCAGCAATATTGAAAACAAGATCCCAGTGATCGCCTTTTGCCAAGCACAGAGCGAGTTCTCTACCATTACCGACACGTTCAACTTTATGACCTAACTGAAATAGTGCATCTTCCAGCCCGATGATAGTTTCTTCATCGTCGAACTCCATCACCTCAGAAGCACTGAAACCAGCCTTAAGGTAGTCTGCCTTCAGGTCATAACATAGACCAATTAATAACCCCATAGATAATTCCTGGTGAGAAAGCTTTTGCTGTTAGCTGTAATATGCAACTCAGGTTAATTGCAGAAATTTTGATTACTAAGTCTTCAATGGAGTCAAAATATCTCATCAACAACATCGAACCAAATAACAGATTGATCGTTAGGAGAACCGTTATAGTTGGCAGTAATTTCTTCTCCTACTTTTATATCTCGGTAGGCAATCAATTCCACCTCCCGTTCGGCGAATTTTTTCACATAGTAAGTATTCGGATCGTAAGAATGGTTGAACAGGGACATTAAACCAAGTGCGATCGCCGCACCTTTATCTTCCCAATCGTAGTAATAGTTACTCAAAACTGTTTTATCTAGGAATTCAACCTGTTCTGCGGGTATAACCACAACTGGCGATCTCTCAATCATCTCTCCTTTCAAAAAGCGCTTCTGTGCGAAGACACCTCGACCTTTTAGGTTTGTATTGCCCACAATCAACATTCCAACTACTCTCCTGCGATTACTTAGTTTTATGCTAGAAGCCAAAAGAACCATCCCAACTGGCTCTTTTAGATGATGGTGGTCATGTCGCTTCACTCCAATTAAAAATTAAAAATTATTAATTAAAAATTGAAGAAGCAAATCTTAATTTTGCATTTTTAATTCCCACAGGGTGGGGGCTTGTACCCAAAATTAATTAATTAAAAATTATTATTATTAATTTTTAATTAAAAAAAGGTCAAACTCACATAATAGTGTCAGTCCTGCTCCACGGATCTACATAGGTGTATGTCTTACCTGCCCAATTTTGCACTGTAGCTGTGCCCTTTTCATAGGCAAGTAGAGTCTCGGCTTGAATTGGGACTTTACCACCGCCGCCAGGGGCATCAATCACATAAGTTGGTACAGCATAGCCAGTAGTATGACCACGCAATTTAGAAATTAGATCAATCCCAGTTTGAACACTCGTTCGCAGATGTGCAGTGCCAACAACTGGGTCGCATTGGTAAAGGTAATAGGGTCGCACACGCAATTTCAGAAGACCATGAAACAGATTCTTCAGCGCTTTTTCAGAGTCATTCACACCTTTTAACAGCACAGTTTGACTACCTAGAGGAATGCCACCATCAGCTAGGCGATCGCAAGCTTGTGCCACTTCCGGAGTAAGTTCCTGCACATGACAAAAGTGCAAAGACAGCCACACACGATGTTTACAAAGCAAGGCAACCAATTCCGGTGTAATTCGCTGCGGTAAGAAACTCGGTACGCGGGAACCAATTCGGATAAATTCAATATGTCTAATAGCACGCAGCCGCCCAAGCAAATTGTTTAAAGGTTCATCAGACATCAACAGAGGATCACCACCGGAAATTAGCACATCACGGATCTCGGTGTGTTCCTCCAGGTAAGCAACGATCGCATCCAACCGCCGCGTTACTGGGTACATCTCACCTTGGCTCACCAAACGAGAGCGAGTGCAGTAACGACAATAAGCAGCGCAAGTATCTAGGGCAAGCAGCAACACCCGATCAGGATAGCGGTGTACGAGTCCTGGCACGGCAGTGTCGTTATCTTCACCACATGGATCTACCATGTCTGCGGTGCTGACTACTAGTTCTTCTTCCCGTGGGATGACTTGTAACCGTAATGGGCAAAGCGGATCTTCTGGATCAAGGAGCGATGCAAAGTATGGTGTGACGGCTACAGCAAACTTCTCTGGTGCGATTAAAAGTCCCTTTTCTTCGGCAGCACTAAGCCTTAATAACCTCTGAAAGTGTTCCAGCTTAGTCAACCGATGCCGCATTTGCCAGCGCCAATCGTTCCAGCGTTCCTGGTTGTAAGTTTCTCCCAAAATCTCACAAATTTCTTCACACCGAACATCCGTAACTAGAGGCTCTAGAATAGTGTTTTTGATCATGATTAGAACTAAATCAAGCTGAGAATAATAAACTAATCACAGCCTGGTTTGTTTACCTACGAATCTAGGTAAAGGAGAAAAGTATTGACAACTGTCACCAGTTGTGAAATAAACTCTTCTTAAAACAGGCGATTACCGTTGTAGCATAAAAATTAGGACTTACGCACTGTACAAACTAATCCTAATGTGTATTACGCATAACCGTTTCAGGCGCTGCTCACAAGGTTGATTTGGTCGTATATTTACTGTGTTGGATGTTAAATATGGCTGAAAAGCCCAAATTTTCTATAGTGCATATGTATAATGCGTAAGTCCTAGAAATATAAATAGTTTGGCTCGTTTGATGCTAGAGATGATGGCTTGTTCTGCGTCTGATAACTTCGATGGGAGGATTCCAACAGGATTTGGCATATCCTCAGTACACTCTAGGTAATGAGCAAAAGCGTTAATAATTACCTCATACTTAGATGCCTCAGCCTTAGTAGCGTGAATAGCTATAACAATCCGAATTGAAACGTGAGAAAATACGGAGATGAAAAGTACGTATTTATAGGCTTTTGAGAGATTATTTATTTCACCACTAAACTTCAGATAAGGCGTAGACGCAAAGCGCCAAACCGGAGATTCCGAAACTCCGGGCTTGTCGCCAGACATCACACTCAAAAATTTTAGTATAGCGATCGCTTGTTTTGCTATGAAGAGGCAGGAGCGACCGCTTTTTTTTATAACGTATCTACAAACTTTGACCTATCTGTAGTTAGTTACTAGAGTTGCCGTGCTGTACTAGTAAGTTGACACTCCCCTTTGTTGTCCCTCTAGTTGGATTTTGTGAGCATTTACGATGCTTTGCAACAAGCCTGGAAACAGTGAATCGATCTCTTTGCACCGTGAAGTATTGTGCATCTCTACCCCTTGCCGAACACTACGAATGAGTCCAGCTTCGCGAAGAATTCTGAAGTGCAAGGAGAGGGTTGATTTAGGGATAGGTTTTTCATGAATTTTGAGAAACGTCGAACAAGTTAGAGGGCATTCAGAAGCAGATATATCCATAAAAATGGCAACACGAACTCGGTCAGCCAGTGCATGGAGAATGCTTTCCACTTGAACGGATTCTAAAGGCGGGTGGTAAAGCGTTTTCATATTCAAATTTTATCATCACTTGACAAATAGTTCAATAGATCATAAACTTTAAACTATAGTCCAATAAAACCGAACAAATAAACAATAACGGATCAGGAGCTACCAAAGCTATTCTAAGTTCTTTGCGGAAAAGAGGTCTTTTTTGCTGTGCTTTTAACACTTTTCCTATCCCTCAAACCTTGTAAGACGGTCAAAAATCTAAATTTTACATCCACAAACACATACTGTTAGAAAAGAAGGAAAACACAATGAGTAAAGATTTAACTGGTAAAAAAGCTGGAAACGGTAAGGTAAATGTACTGGAAAATCGACTATTTTGATAAAAAGATAGAGTATCGAAGTAAGAATCCGGCTGACTCCTCTGTCACTATCCCAATTTCAAATAGGCTGACGCACGAGACTCTACGATTCGTCGCGTCAGTCGTAACAACAAATAACCCTCAACAATGTTCAGCACGCGCTGAGCGACTGGAGATTCTTTATGAAGTACGCCATTATTGGTTCCGGCAACATTGGTATCGCGCTCGCACACACCTTCGCGCGTAAGAATATCGAAGTCGGAATCGCAAACACCCGTGGACCTGAGACGCTTGCGTCTTTGAAGAAAGAACTCGCTCCCAGCGTCCATCCCCAATCCATTCAAGACGCCTTTGAGGCTGAGATCATCTTCCTCGCTGTCCCATTTCCTGCTCACAAGGAGGTGGCGAAGCAACTCAAGCAGTGGAACGGCAAGATCGTTGTCGACGTCACGAATGCCTTTGATGTTGCTCCGGAAGAGCTAGGAGGTCTCCTCTCTACTGAAGTCGTATCCAAAGCGTTTGTCGGAGCGCGCCTCGTAAAGGCCTTCAATCATCTGCCCGCAAAAAAGCTTGGAACGAATCCGTTCGTGGAGGGGCAACGGCAGGCCGTGTTCATATCGAGCAATGACGCCGATGCCAGCGCGACTGTTGCGACCGTAGCAAATCAGCTTGGCTTTGCTCCAGTCGAACTCGGAAGCCTCGATCAGGGCAGCGTACCCCTTCATGTTCTGGGCGGGCGTCCTGGCGGCCTTCTATTTCAGAATCTAGTCAAGCTCGGCTGATTGCAGTAGCCATTTGAACGGCAAGCTCGTTCGCAAGTCTAACGGAAAAGAGGAGATTAGTCATGAAAGTAGGCTTTATAGGCGCAGGTACCGTCACAGGTACGTTTGGCCGTCATTTGTTAACCGCTGGTCACAGCATAGTCGTATCAAATTCAAGAGGACCGGAGACGCTTGCTGATTTTGTTGCTGATCTGGGTTCAGGCGCGATCGCGGGGACGAAGCAACAGGCTGCCGAATGTGACGTCGTCATTCTTGCCACGAATTGGGTCCGTGTGGCCGATGCTCTAAAGGGAGTAGATTGGCGAGGCCGCATCCTGATCGATGCAACCAACGCACATGTGGACGCTGTGCCGGACATTAGTTTGGCTGGCGTGACCAGATCGCGTGCCGCATTGAAGGGGCGCACCTCTAGCGAGATGGTTGCTGAGATTGCAGTTGGCGCGCGGCTCGTTAAATCGATCAGCAACATGCCAATGGCCTGGATACAGGATTTCTCACCGAACAAACCCCGCATAGTTATCTTCACTTCCGGCGACGACCACGAAGCTAAACAGCTGGTGATTGAGTTGATCAACAGCACCGGCTTGGTCGCGGTTGATCTCGGTTCCCTCGCAACGGGTGGTGCAATGCATGAGGTCGGCGCTCCACTATCCGGCCTCGACCTCCACTTCGTCCGCCGACTTCGGTGAGAGCGCCTTTGACGCAACGGCAGTTTCAAACATCCATAGGGTTCATAGGAGAAAATCATCGTATCGTCAACTTAATCGTTAACTTAGCTCATTCAAAATTACTAAGACCCATCATGTGATACGCAAGAAAGCTCGGATCAAAGGGTTTGAGGTAATTTACATTCGTGGAATAGCTAGATAAAGTGTCATTGACGGCTGTGTTTCTTGATGCGCCACTGTTTTTATTATTGGCTGTATGAAGACTAGTAATTTTAGGCATAGAATTAATCCAAGCAACAATATGTGCAAAATTTATCAAGTTTGTAAGTTTCATAAAGTTATCCTCAAAGTACAATCAGTCTGTGATATTTAGTAATAGAGTCCACTGTTTTATAAATCTCAGCCTCTTACACTCAGTTCATTTGATAGCTTGATTTGTTAATTATCCAAACGGCTGAGTCAAATTGACCCAAATATCAGAAATTGGGAATTCGCATAAGGTTTAGTAAGTAATAACTCAGAAAAGGCAAAGGCTCGCTATATAAAATCTTTTATTTGCAAGCATTTATAGAAGGTGCGATCGCTCACATATATATAATGATGGTCTTCTCTTCTAAATATTTTTTGCTTTCGGCTAGAAACTGAAATCCAACTGTGTTTTAGCTAATAAAGTTTGCATAATAATATGCTAGAAAATCTTTATGATAAAAACAAATACTTTTAGTTCTTAACTTGATAAATAAAAGTGATATAAATTCATATTGGCATTGCAAAGTTTTCTATAAAGCTTACTGACCATTTATTTGAGTTTGGACGGACTCTCGTGTAAGGTAGCCGTTCAGGAGGATAAAATAAGCTGATCGTGTCAAAATGTTAAATGTATACTTTATTTGCAAACTCACTTATGCCAAAAGCAATTTGGAATGGAACAGTTTTAGCTGAGAGCGATAATACCGTAGTTGTGGAAAACAACCATTATTTCCCTGCTGACACCATTAACAAGCAGTACTTCACAGACAGTAACACCCACACTACTTGTCCTTGGAAAGGTGTCGCTAGCTACTACAGTATCGACGTTGATGGGCAAGTCAACAAAGATGCCGCATGGTACTATCCCAGCGCCAAAGAGAAGGCTAAGAATATTGAAGGTTATGTAGCCTTCTGGAAGGGTGTAAAAGTTGAGGCTTAATAAAGGTTCCTGGAAGTATTTTATTTTCAGGGACATTAATATTATGTCCGGCTAATTGCCTATTAAATACGAAGCCCGCGCAGGCGGGCTTCGTATTTAAACTATTTGCGAATTTATTTTAACTGTTCTTGTCATCACTCGTTTGACGACTATAGACAAGAATTTTGGAGTGTAATCTACTGAAGCGATCGCCATCATCAACTCTAATCCGAAAAGCACACAAGGGATGATTTGGCTACACCATCTCAACCAATGCAGTTCAAGTAAAACTTTATTTTGAGACGTAATTATACTTTTGCCTTGGGAAATGCTGCTTGCTTTTTCTTCGCTAGCCAAGCCAGACTACCCGCAAGTATAATACCAGCGATCGCACTAGGTTCGGGTACTGGTTTTGATACAATAGCATCGGGTGGGAGAATTATGCCGATTGTTAGTAGAGCTAGCTCTCCTGCTAGACCAGCGCTGATTTGGTCAGGATTGCTGCCGTTGACGTTGCTGAGGGCAATGTTTAGGTTTTTAGTAGAGATAGTTAAATTGCCGACGTTAGTGGTGTTACCTAGAGTCGTTATTTTACTTATTTTACTACCATCGAGCAGCAAATCTATATAATCCGTAGTATTGATATTTACAGTATTGTTACCGCTGATGATGGTATTGATCAGCTTTAGTCCACGACCATTAATATCTATCTTAAAATTGTCGCCGCTGATTGTGCTATTGGTAAACGTTAGGTTACTAAAATCGTAAGCATTGAAATTACCAGCGATTCCTAGCCCAGAAAGTGTAACATTGGCGGCGTTAATGTCAAACACGGGGAATTGATTATTGCCAGTGATGGTAAGTAAATTAGCACCTGGGCCATTAATAGTAAGATTTTTAGCGATCGCAATTGCCCCACTCGTCAGGGTAATTGTACTAGGATGATTTCCCAATAAGAACTCTACCACATCATTGCTAGTTGCCATGTTGATAGTGTCTCGCAACGAGCCAACGCCACTGTCATTGAGATTGTTAACCGTCAAGGTAGCAGCTTGTGCTGATTCTACTTGCATTATTGTCCAACACAGAGCAATGGCTGTGGAAATAGCTTGAGCAACAGACTTTTTTCTATTGTTTTTTATCACTTAAAACTCCTCGGATTAATTTTTTAAAATTAAAAAACTCTGGGATATTAGTCTTATATCATGTTCGCTTGATTGCTTATTAAACCCGAAGAACCCCACCCCGCCAAAGCTGTGCTTTGTCTCCCCTCCCCGCTTGCGGGGAGGGGTTGGGGGTGGGGTTCTTTTTTTATGGGTAATTTAGCGGACATGATATTACATCTTTTAACTGAATATTAATCATCTTCATGAATTAATTTTTGTTGATTTTAGCCATGCAAAAACCTGCATAACTGTTAAATTCAGTTGTAAAAATTCAAGTATAGGTAATACTTCGTCTCCAGTCATCTCTATAGGTTGCTGTCCTGGCAAAAATACTAATAGTAAGCGTTCATCTGGATCGATTAACCACCCCAATCGAGTACTGTGTTTTAGACAATGAAGAATATTTATAATTACCTTAGTTGTATTCTGTTCTGGTGAAAGAATTTCAATTGTCCAATCAGGGTAAATTCCAAAGGTATTTTCAATTTCCCCATTGGCATCAAAAGGAATCCGTTCCCAAGCAAATACACTCACGTCTGGGACAATCGAACGTCCGCCAAATGTACAGCGTAATTCTGGAAAAGCCAAAGCAATTTCTTGTTCTTCAGCAATTTGGTTAATTGCGTTACAAAGTTTTAGTTGTAGCCGAGAATGTTTGCCTTGTGGCATTGGTTTTTGGTAGATACGATGACCATCTATAAATTCACTAGCAGGCTTGGTTTCTGGCAGTTTGAGGAACTCTGCTAAGGAGATTGATTTGTGCAGCGTGGTTGTCATAGCTGTGCAAATGCCATATTTGATTGGAATCTTAGCATCTTCTATCTTTGGATTTTAGGGAGCGAGTCTATTCTCCTTGATATTACTACTTACCTAAAAATAGTTGTAAGCTGTGGTTAGGACTTGTATTGATAAGTTTTGCTTAAGCTGTAGTAATGATCGCATAAGCTTTGCCATAGATAAGCATTCTGAACCAAACAAGTTGTGTTGTTAACGAACGGACAAGTTTTCGTTACCAACGGATAAGCTGCATAGCGAGTTGAAGAAATTGAAGTTTCTCTAAGCTACAAATGAGTATTCGTTTATAATTAATACTTAATTTATTTGATTAAATTTTAAGCATTTATTATGAATGCGACAGTATTTGTTATAAATGAATACACAATTGCTGTAAATGAATATCCATTTATAATAAATGCTTAATTTATTCGATTAAATTTTAAGCATTTATTATGAATGCGACAGTATTTGTTATAAATGAGTACACAATTGCTATAAATGAGTACCCATTTATAATAAATGCTTAATTTGTTAGCTTAAATTTTAAGCATTAGTTATGAATCAGACAGCGATCGCTACAAATGAGTACGCGATCGCAGCAAATGAGTATCCATTTCTAATAAATGCTTAAGCTGTTGTTGCTAACAGACAAACATTCGTAACGTCCGCGTCTGTCTTTGTAATGAGTGACAAGCTGTTTTTATCACGGGAACTTCATTTGTAACGTCGGTGCTGCAAAAGTACTTACAGCAGTTTGCGATCAAAAAAACCACAAAAATAACTATCGAATAGGCTCAAAAAATAGACCACAATGATTAAACCAATTTAGAGCGTT
>NZ_JBALCN010000102.1:0-268192 GCF_036919615.1 Nostoc sp.
AAACGCTCTAAATTGGTTTAATCATTGTGGTCTATTTTTTGAGCCTATTCGATAGTTATTTTTGTGGTTTTTTTGATCGCAAACTGCTGTAATTCAACAAACCTGCTTTATCATTATGTTGTGAGCCAATAAAAGCCATTAAACCTCTCAGTAAGCCTTTACTACTTCACTTAATCCTCGTCAGGGGAGGCTAAAAAGATGAAAACCCCTAACACAGTAGAAGATAGAATCACTCGTCGAATTGACAGTAGCGATCGTGATGTCTTTATGCGTAAAGATTTTGTAGACATTGCTAGCTACACCCAAATAGAAAACGAATGAATGTCCAACTTTTAGTGATTTTATTGCTTCTGTTGGATAGCTTTAGGACTTAGCAGCTAGCTTCACTAAGTGATCTAACTCTTGCTGCATCTGACTAACAACTAATTCATAACATTCATTGACATAGTGGCGATCGTTGGCTGCTTCAGGGCCGTAGCGTTCAAATACAATTGGCGGACAAACCCGCGTGTACATAGGCACAGGTAATGGAATGTTAGGCAACGGGCCAATTCCTAATCCCCAAGGCAGTCCAAGATAGATAGGAAAAACTTCCGGGTCAATCCCAAACAGCCAAGGCATCCCCCATTCATGGAGTTGCTGCACAATTTTGTAGCAGTCAGCCAGTATAATCAGCGTATCGTGAGCACCCCAGGAAATCACAGGCACAATCGGCACATTTTCCCGCAACGCTAACTTAATAAATCCTTGCCGCCCTGCAAGGTAGATTTTGTTACGTAAATAATGCGGTCGGAAGATATCTTGCGCTCCACCAGGATAAACTAGCACACTAGCTCCAGAGTGTAAGGCAGCGTAAGCCATTTTTGGATGAGCAATGATTGCTCCAGCCTTGACAACCAGTTGCGCTAGTGGCGGGCTAACCTGCCAAGCCTTGGGATGCATCAAACCATAAACGGGTTGCTCCACACCAAACCGTCGAAACCAGTCGTACATCACCATCGTCATATCGGGAGCCGCGAGTCCCCCGTTATGCGAACCGACAAATAGGACTTTTTGTTGGGGTGGAATATTATCCCAGCCACTAGTTTGAACTCGGAAATAGTAGTGATAGAAAAAGCCCATTAGAGGCATCAGAAATTCTATGAACTTTGGATCTCGCTCATCCAAAGACCAACCGGGTTTTTTGTTTAAGGGATGTTGCTTTTTTGACATCGATGCATTCTAACAGGATTGGTAAAGGTCAAACAATCCTTTGTTAGATACAATCAGGTTCGCTCCATGCACAAAACCTGATTCGTCTAAATACTTTAAGTCAATTTCTTCTCTAGCAGCAGCTAATTTCAACTTAATTACTTCTGCTCGGTCTATGACTTTCTGTGCTCCATGTGGTTTTCTAAGGTTTAATAAAGTTCGGTCTTGCTTACTAGTCAAGAATCTCCTTAAAAGAGCTTCCATATTTAAGTTACCTTAGTAGATAAATTTTCCCTATTTATTTTTACATAGTTTGGGTTTTTCCTGCCTGCCTGATTAACACTAAAAAGCTCATTACATTAGGATATAATCATCTAATTGGCACAATTACATCCTGGAGGATAGACGTAGTTACTCTCCTCAAGTAATATCATAGCCAATACGCTTGGGATAAGCCTTTTTCTCTCCCCCTACCTCCCTCAACGGATAAATTTCTTTAACCCAAGCGTATTCTTGCAGGGTATTGCCAAATTTAATTCGCTACAAATTAATCAAATGCTGTACTAAGTACAGCTTTGCATTAATTCGTAGGTAGGACTTACGCAGAAGAGATCCCCCAACCCCCTTAAAAAGGGGGCTTTCAAGTTCTCCCTTTTTTAAGGGGGGTTAGGGGGGATCGAAGTTTCAAGCTTTGATTGCGTAAGTCCTGGTAGGGTTTTTAATGCAGGGGAACACATTGGCATTGTTAGCCGACGCATTGGCATTGTCAGTTGACACATTGGCATTGTTAGCCGACGCATTGGCATTGTCAGCCGACACATTGGCATTGTCAGCCGACGCATTGGCATTGTTAGCCGACGCATTGGTATTGCAGGGTATTGCTAAATTTATTCGCGATGAATTAATCAAATGCTGTACTTAGCTTTCATTGCTGTTTTGCTTCTGCTTGACTAGCCAAATAGCGAGCAGAGCGATCGCAACACCAACCACAATAAAACAATAAATGTAATCGAAGTTATCCACAATCCTACCAAAAACTGCTGCGCCAATGCCCTGGCCGACAAACAGGTTGAAGGCGAACAGCGAAACAGCTGTGCCTCGTGCTTCAGGTGTTAGCTCAGTGGCTTGGGTCTGGAGGGTGCTGTGCATCATATAAAAGCCCAATCCCATTAAAATATTTAAGGGGATAAACAGCATCCAGTTATAGAATAATGCGATTGCTAAGAAGCTGATACACATCAAACCCCCTCCCACCCCCATTAAACCAATTTCACCCAGTCGCCTGACTAACCATTTAACTGAGCGACTGTAAATCAGTCCACCCAATCCAAAACCACTGAGCATAAACCCGATCGTTAGATAACTTAGACTATAGCGATCGCGCAAAAATGCGCCGATGTAAGCAAATGCCCCAAACACGCAAAAGCCTTCCACAAATACTCCGATAATTACAGTCCGAGCGATCGGTTGGGTCAATAGTTGGTAATAAGGTCGAAATGTTATTCTACCTACGCGACTTTGGGGACGTTGACTATCGCTAAGGTGGCGCGTCCCCCGCCATAAAAGTCCAGCAATGGTAAGAGAGACAATCCCAAATATGAGAAAGATGTCACGCCAGCTGATATATTCCCCAAAGATGCCGCCCAAACTACCACCGAGAATTTGACCTAGCATCAGGGCACTTAGATACTTGGCGATCGCAGCTTGGCGTTTTTCATAAGGAAAGTTGTCACCAATATAAGCTAGGGTGACGGGAATCACCCCAGCAGCAGCCATCCCTGTGAGAAACCGCAGTAAGGTAAGTAAGACGATATTTGACATAAAGGCACAACCAGCAGTACCCACAGCAAATGCCGCCAGTGCTAGTGTAATTACCTTGAGTTTGCCGATGCGATCGCCTAGTGGCCCATAAACTAACTGAAATAGCCCGTAGGGAATCGTGTATGCGGAGATAATCACCGCAGCACTGCCAACACCGACTTTAAACTCGTCAGCAATGATGTGCAGTAGGGGGTCAATCACCCGTGCATCAGCAATCACCATGAAGGCAGCAGCGCCCAACAGTCCTAATGAGACAGGTGTTTTGCCTGCTACATCTTTTGCTAACCTGCCCACTGTTATGTTCTCCTCTTTATGAAGCACAAATTGCTCCAGATCGTGAAACTGCCCTTTGAAGAAACCATACTGTTTCAGTACACCCTGACTGTGAAAACCTAACTTTTTAGAAGCTATGTTGTCCAACGGACATTATCTTCAGCTAAAACAAACAAATTCAATATAGGTATGGTTTTTACTTCTATATATCTACAAAGCAAAATCTAGCAGAAATCTATATACAGCGTATTGCAGGTAAATGAAGTACACGGGTAGGGGAGCTAAAGCGCAGCTTTGGTGGGGTGGGATTCCGGATATTATGCTTAATTGCCCGGACATCATATCATTAATAAAACACAAGACTGATAAACCCTGTTTAAACGTCTTTTACAACCAAACATTCCTTGTTGCAACCCAACGAAACCTGGTTTTTTTGTCATGATTCCGATTACTGAATCGGTGTTCTAGAGCTAACTTAGTATATGCCCCAGTCAAGCAATTTTGGATTTTAGATTTCGGCTCCTTTCGGCAAATCTTAGAGACGCACAAGGGACGCTCAAGGCAAGTCGCTCAGTCGAACGATTTTAGATTAAAGAATTGAAGCATAGCAATCAAGTCACTTGAAAAGTCAATTAATTTTGGATTTTGGATAATAGAATTATTTTCATGTTTAAATTTGATAAGTCTCAAACATGCATTAAATTTTGGACTTTCCTGCCAGACGCTCAGTCGAACGCTTTTGAATCTTCTTTTCCAAAATCCAAAATTTAAACATCGTAAATTCGGTCACAAGACAATTCAAAAGTTTCAAGGCTGAATAGTCTTTGCCGACTGGTTAAACAACATATCTCGTAACTTATCTGGATCAAGCGCTTGAGTTTTCAATGCTTTTGCTTTCTCGTAGGCGCGAATTGTTGCTGGACGGGCCTTAATTGTCTCAAACCACCGCTTGAGGTGAGGAAAATCCTCTAGATTCTGACTTTGGAGTTCATGGGGCACAATCCAGGGATAGGCAGCAATATCGGCGATAGAATAATCGCCAGCCACAAATTCCCTATCTGCTAGTTGCTTATTCAGCACTGCATATAAGCGTCCCGTCTCATTCACATAGCGGTTAATGGCATATTCAATCTTTTCAGGAGCATAGGTGCTAAAGTGATGATTTTGTCCCGCCATTGGCCCCAGCCCTGCCATTTGCCAAAACAACCATTCTAAAACTTGAGTGCGATCGCGTAAATCTTGGGGGATTAATTTGCCGGTTTTTTCTGCTAAATATAGTAAGATTGCACCAGACTCAAATATCGAAATCGGCGCACCTTCATCTCCTGGTTCGTGGTCAACGATCGCAGGCATCCGATTGTTAGGAGAAATCTTCAGAAATTCTGGCTTAAATTGCTCCCCAGCCCCAATATTCACAGGAATTATGGTGTAAGGTAATCGGACTTCTTCCAAGAAAATTGTGATTTTATGACCGTTTGGGGTTGTCCAATAGTAAAGTTCAATCATGGTTATTTTTCCTTATATTGAGGGTTAGAATTTAAACGCATAGGTGCTTCGCCTTCCCGTAGGGTAGGAACGCAAAGGTTCACGTAAAGGGGCGTAGAGGTTTCGCTATGAATTTATTGCGGTGATTTTGCGATCGCTGCCCAAACTCTATGGTGAACCTGAAGAATTGGTGTGGGATATTTTGCTTCAAGTAATGTTGCCAATTCCTGGTCAAATACTTCTACTTTTTCTGGTGTCAAACTGGCTCCCACGCCAGAACTAGCACGAATTTGCCCTCGCCAATCTTCGTGTGTATAAGACACAAATACATCGTAAGAAAATGTGCGGATTTCTCGAAATCCTCCTTCGCCAATCTCTTGTAACCACAGGGGATACAATCCATTACTACCGTCCAGATTCCACACTGGATTATGAGCCTTGATCAATTGTTCTGTTGCTTGAACTACATTACCTTTTAAGGGTATCCAATCAAAATGAGCGATCGCAATCGAGCCATTTCTTCTCAATATGCGAGTAATTTCCTCGACGACACGCGGACGGTCAAACCAATGCCAACACTGTCCAGCAGTTACCACATCCGCACTTGCGTCTGGTAACTCGGTATTTTCAGCAGTTGCGACTCGATAATCTACTTTGAGTCGGACAGATTCGCTTAACTGGCTTGCTTGTTCTAAAAGTGATAGTGATCGGTCTATGCCAATCACGTAAGCACCTCTATCCGCAAAGCCCCGCGCTAGTGTTCCTGTTCCTGTACCAAGGTCAACAATGTTTTGCCCTGGTAAACCTATACCATATTCAGACAGTTTGTTAAATAATGAACTCGGAAAGCCAGCGCGGTGTTTTGCATAATCAGTAGCAGTTGCACCAAAATCAATTCTCATACCTGCAAAACTATCTTTTTAACAGTTGTCTAGGCTAGAAGGTCTCTACCCACGGACGTAGTTCTATTTCCCATGTCCAAGCACTACGGGGTTGGCGGAGAATACTGAGATAAGTTTGAGCGATCGCATCCGGGTCAAGGGTACTATCTGGTTTATCTGCTGGATCTTGGCGGTCTGCTGAACGGATTCCACCATCAATTACGAAATGCGCCACATGGATATTCTTTGGTGCTAATTCTCTAGCAATACTCTGAGCCAAACCGCGCAGTGCAAATTTACCCATTGCAAAGGGAGCAGACAGAGGATAACCCTTGACACTCGCTGAGGCTCCAGTAAAAAATATAGCACCGCCGCCAAGTTGCAAAAACCTTTTGGTAGCAGCTTGGGCTACGAGAAAGCCACCATAGGCAGTTACATCTAGGGTTTTTGCCACTTCACCAGGGTCTAAATCAACAAGAGGCCCCACGACCCGAAAACTGGGATTGTAAACGACAATATTTGGGGAACCGACTTTATTATCAACATCAATAAATAACTGTTTGACTTCATCTGGCTTTGAGACATCAGCAGCGAAACTAACTGCGTCAATTTCACTACTCAATTGAGTGAGTTTTTCAATTTGACGAGCCGCTAAAGCTACGGTGAATCCTTCTTTGGCAAATAGACGGGCTAAAGAAGCGCTCAGTCCACTACCTGCACCGACAATTAAAGCTGTTGTTGCCATAAATTTAATTTTCCTAGTTAGGATAAACGATTAACAGAGGAAGCAGAATAGCTAGAGAAATATTTAATCTAGCAATCCGATTTGATTTTTGAAAAAATCTAAGTATCTGTAGGGTGTGTTACAGCTTGCGTAACGCACCACCCGAAGGTTTTGGTGCTGTACTCCCGGCGAATATATACCCTACGTGTATTTCAAAAATCAAATATGAATCCTATATATTGATTATCATCAATATAATAGAGACGCTTAGAAGATTCCCAAAAAATTAGTTAGCCTATTAATAATTAAGCACAACTCTAAAACCTTCGATTAATACATTCATAATATTAAGAATTGAGCGTGACTGAAGATAACCGTGAATTGCCCTTAGTCGGACTTTGACCAATTTGCAGTACACAAACTGCGGCAATCAAACAGAGAACGCCTGATAAAATAAACGCTTGTAAATAACTACCCGTCCAAGTTCTTAACACTCCGGCTCCGAATGCTGCTGTGGCTGCACCGAGCTGGTGTCCTGCGACAATCCAACCGAACATCACGCCGATATTTTCTTTACCAAAGACGTTAGCAACAAGACGTACTGTCGGTGGTACAGTGGCAATCCAATCAAGTCCATAGAAGACGGCGAAAATGGAAAGTCCATAGAAAGAAAAGTCGAAACTGAAGGGTAAAAAAATCAAAGACAAACCCCGCAGTCCGTAGTACCAGAATAATAGGTAGCGATTGTTCCAGCGGTCAGATAGCCAACCGGACATAGTAGTTCCAAAAAAATCGAATAGTCCCATGATTGCCAAAAGACCCGCAGCCTTGACTTCAGGGATACCGTGGTCAATACAAGCAGGTATAAGGTGAGTTCCAATTAATCCATTTGTGCTTGCACCACAGATAAAAAAGCTACCAAATAACAGCCAGAAGTCGCGCTTACACATTCCCAGCCAGAGGGCATTGAGGGTGGAGGTGATGGAATTCACTCTCGGCTGTGAGACTTCCACCGTTTCACTCTTATCGCCAAAGGGTCGCAAACCGACATCTGTCGGACGATCGCGCATAAAGACTGCGATCGCTGGAATAATTAGAAGTGCTGCACCACTAAGAGCCAGAGCCGCAGTTCGCCACCCAAAGCGATCGCTTACTGAGGCCAGCATGGGCAGAAACACCAGTTGCCCAGTAGCTGTACTGGCGGTTAAGATGCCGAGAACTAAACCCCGCTTCTCAAAAAACCAGCGATTTACGACAATAGCACCTAAAACTAGGGCGATAACTCCGCTACCACAGCCGACAACTACACCCCACAGCAAGACTAGCTGCCAAGATGCTGACATCAAAGTGGTTAAACCGACACCGAGAGCAATGACAGCAAGTGAGAACACCATCATCCGGCGAATGCCGATCCGCTCCATGACTGTGGCGGCAAAAGGGCCAATCAGCCCGTAAAGTACTAAGTTAATGGAGATTGCCAAAGATATAGTTGCTCTACTCCAGCCAAACTCTTGTTCGAGAGGCACTATAAAAACTCCAGGAGCAGAGCGAATTCCGGCCGCCACCAGCAAGGCTAAGAATGTTAAGCCTGCAACGAGCCAGCCATAGTGGAACGAACGACGCGCTAAGAAGGAGGCTAAAGACATGGTGGGGAATGGGTAGATGCAGGAGTGGGGGGCAGAGGGGCAGAGGGGCAGAGGGGCAGGGGAGTGGAGTTAAAAGCACTCATTCATGAGTATCAAAGACTCGTTGACGGATTTCAAGGGACTTCCAAATAAAAAAATGTCCCAAAACTGATGCAAAAACCCTCTCATATCATGTCTGGGCAATTAAGCATAATACCCGGAACCCCACCCCGCCAAAGCTGCGCTTTAGCTCCCCTCCCCGCCTGCGGGGAGGGGTTGGGGGTGGGGTTCTTTTATTATGGGTAATTTGGCGGACATGATATCATTTCTCCTCTCTCTGTGTTCTCTGTGTCTCTGTGGTAGCCTGCGGCAAGCCACTGCGTGTCTACGTTTATTTGGATATATTTATTTCTTGGAAGTCCCCAAAGACTCGTTCATGAGTATCAAAGACTCGTTGACGGAGTTCAAAGACTCATCAGCGAGTATCAAAGACTTATTCACGAGTATCAAAGACTCATCCCCAATGCCCAATGCCTCATTTTTAATTTAGGAAAAGCTACTCTGCATAAGGGTTACCAATTCTATCCACAGAGACATTGGAGGAGAATGGCAAACGACCTGGATTTAAGCGTGGTTCGGCTGCATAGCCAACAGGAACTAAAACAGCGATCGCTAAATTTGGATTATCCCCAGCCCCAATCACTTCCTTTACCTGATCCTCAATCCAACCATTCATAAAACATGTGGATAATCCCAGACTTTCTGCTGCTAACACCAAATGCGTAGCGGCAATAATGGCATCTTTAATGGCATATTCGCGTCGCTTCTCGCCTAGCGTTGCTTGAAATTGTGGGACAGCGGTTTTAAAGTAGTTTACCGTGCCTTCGTTCCATGCCCCAGTTTCGAGTCCCTGCTCTATAATTCGGCCCAAGTTTTGTTCGCCTGCGTTAGGATCGGCGGCAAAGACAAAGGTTACAGGTGCTTGGACAATTTGCTGTTGATTAAAAGATGCTGCTGACAATGCTGCCTTTTGCGCTTCATCTTGCACAAGAATAATTTGCCAGTCCTGGAGATTATAGCTGCTGGGTGCAGCCACGGTTAACTCTACCAGTTGCTTAAGCAGTTCTGGGGTGATGGGGTCTGTTTTAAAAGTTTTGATGGAACGACGTTGAGCGATCGCACTGGGTACATCTAAAGGTTGGGTTTGAGTAATGGAAATCATGAGATTCTCCTGATAGTTGAGTTATGAGAGGGTTTCGGATTTTACTCTGCTGAGAGTGATTAATAGTGTTAAAGAGCAGGGCAATGTAATGTGTTTCTCTCTAATTGGCAATGTTAACCGGATTAGAAATGTGCTCGTGGATAATGCGCCATTGTCCCTGTCGCTTCTCCCATACAAGCGTCGCATGAGCCGTAATTTTAACAGCCTCATTCGCTATAGTGGCTACCGTACTCTCAAAAATCAGAGCCGAGACGGTAATGTTATCACCTGTAAATATCTGAATATCCCCAACTGATTTAACTTGCCACTGTGTTATTGCTGTCATGAAGGGCTTCCATATCTCCTCATACGATTGCCATCCTTGAATTCGAGTGGTTTGCGGTGAGAGGGTATCGAAGGCGAGCAATTGTTCATCTTGCCAGTAGAGATTGTCTAGGACAGAAAAATCAAATGGTTTATTGCCTGCACTAAACGCAGCTAGCCAATTGTTAACGCGTTCTTTGATTTCCGTTTCTTCTAAAGTATCTTTCATAGTTAACAACCAATTTACACAACTATTTTGTTGTATATTGGAAAAATCTCAAACTCCTCAGTTTGATTTGATACTTTAAAGTGCAAGAAAGTGGGTTTTAATTATTCAGATGAGAAGAATTAGGCATTGACCGCCTGCTCGTTAGCAGCTGACCAAAATGGATAGTCTGTATATCCGTGTTCATCGCCACCATAAAAGCTTGCTTGATCTGCTTCATTTAGTGGTGCATTCAAAGCAAAGCGCCGGGGTAAATCTGGATTTGAGATAAATAATGTGCCAAAAGCAACTAAATCTGCTGCTTTGTTTGCCAGTACAGCATCGCCTTTTTCACGAGTATAACCACCGTTGACAATCAGTGTACCTGTAAAGCGATCGCGTATATGACTGGTGGGTACAATTGTCGCGCCATGTCTGATATCTGCCTCTATTGCCTCAAAAAGATGCAGATATGCCAAATTAAACTGGTTCAACGCTTGAGCCGCATAACCGAATGTCTCCAGGGGATTGGAGTCATGCATATCGTTAAAAGTCCCACTAGGAGATAAACGTACCCCGACTCGGTTAGAATCCCACACACTAGTTATTGCCTCTGTCACCTCTAACAGGAATCGGGCGCGATTCTCAATCGAACCCCCATATTTATCTGTACGTTGATTGGTGCGATCGCGGAGAAACTGATCTATTAAATAACCATTAGCTGCGTGAATTTCCACCCCATCAAACCCAGCTGCTAAAGCATTTGCTGCTCCTTGACGGTACTGTTCTACTATTTGCGGTATTTCCGAAGTTTCTAAAGCACGGGGAGTAACAAAGGGTTTTGGCCCCTGATAAGTTGAGGCTTCACCTTTAGGAGCAATGGCAGAAGGTGCCACAGGTAAAGCTCCATTCGGTTGTAAGTCTGGGTGAGAAATCCTGCCTACGTGCCATAGTTGCAGAAAAATTCTCCCTCCCTGCTGATGCACAGCATCGGTAACTAACTTCCATCCCTCCACCTGTTCTGGTGAATGAATTCCTGGTGTAGCGGGATAGCCCTGTCCTTCAGGAGTCACCTGTGTTGCTTCAGCAATAATCAGTCCGGCGGAAGCACGTTGGACGTAGTAGGTAGCATTCAGTTGGTATGGTACGTTTCCCTCACCTGCCCTGTTTCGGGTTAAGGGAGCCATTACTATCCGGTTAGGTAGTTCCAGATTCCCTAATTGGTAGGGAGAGAATAAGTTGATATCAGTAGTCATTGATTGTATTTCCAAATTAGTGAAGATTGGGCAGTTGTACTGAGCGAAGCAAGAGCGTCTCGTAGAGAAGCCGTAAAGCCTGCGGCATAGCTTCTCTTCTTAGGCTGCGCCAACGCTTAAGGCCTAGCCTCTGGTAGAGAAGTATTGGGCATTCAATCTAAAATCCAAAATCCAAAATCTAAAATTCTTACTCCCCAGCCCTATGCAAAGCGCATTAACTAAACAATCGACCGAATAACGCCACCATCTACCCGCAAAGCTGCACCATTAGTTGCTGAAGCTACAGGACTAGAAAGGTAAACTACAATCGCTGCTACTTCTTCATTAGCTGCAAAGCGTTTGATTAGGGAAGTTGGGCGCACATTTTGGAAAAACTCAGCCTCAACTTCCACTGGACTAATACTGCGTTCCTGTCCTAGCTGGGAAATATAGTCCTCAACTCCTTCTGAGCGGGTTGGCCCTGGTAGGACGGAGTTTACCGTGACTCCAGTCCCGACAGTGATTTCTGCTAGACCTCGGGCAATGGCTAGCTGGGCTGTCTTAGTTGTGCCATAGTGAATCATTTCTACTGGAATCTGAATAGCAGATTCGCTGGAAATAAAAATTATCCGCCCCCAGTTTTGCTCTAGCTGCTTTTGCAGATATTGCCGACTCAAACGGACTCCGCTGAGGACGTTAACCTCAAATATCTTTAACCAGTCTTCATCAGTAATATTAAAGAAAGTTTTTGGCTCATAAATACCCACATTGTTAATGAGGATATCAACGTGAGGAACTTTTTGAAACAGTTGCTCTACCCCTGATGCAGTGCCTGCGTCAGCAACAACACCAGAAACTTTCGCATCAGGTGTACTTTGCTTAATTTTGTCGATCGCTTGAGCTACTCGTTCTTCAGATCGACCATTGACAATCACTGATGCACCTTCTTGAGCTAGCCCAAGAGCGATCGCCAAACCAATACCTGCGGTTGAGCCACTCACCAGCGCGGATTTACCATGCAATTTCAAGTCCATTTCGCTCTTTCCCCGTTAGTTGAAACAGAATTTAGGAGTAGAGACGCGATTAATCGCGTCTGTACAGGTGTTAGGAGTAGATGCGATTTAATCGCGTCTGTACAGGTGTTAAAAGTCATATTGTATTCTGACCGAAAAGGAGGGTCGGTCTTGTGCAGGGGGAGAATACCCTCTGTAGGTGGTTGCACAGCCAATACATTTATCTATGGAATTTGTTGAGACGTGCAGCGCGTCCCAACAAAGTGTCCAGTTTTCAGCAGCCCTACATTTATGTATGGGGTTTGCTCAAGAACATCTCCTCTTCTGGCACTGCTTCCCCTGCACTCTTCTTTGACTGACTAAAGAAGACTGCAACCTAAATGCATCTCACAATAGTACCTAGATTAAAGATGCTGTGCTAAGGTCTTATTCAAGGTAGTTTTTGGGACTGCCCCTACGACAGTATCGACTTGCCGACCTCCTTTAAAAACCATCAGCGTCGGAATGCTGCGAATTCCATAGTGGCTGGCGACAGTAGGATTTTGATCTGTGTTCAGCTTCACAAATTTCACCTGTCCTTCATATTCAGCAGCAACTTCATCGACGACTGGGCCCACCATCCGGCAAGGACCGCACCACGGTGCCCAAAAGTCCACTAAGACCGGAATTTCACTTTCCAAGACTTCTTGCTTGAATGTGGCTTCTGTGACATTTGTAATGGATGACATAAATTGCCTTCCTAATTAATTCTATAATTCGATAATATCGAATAATAAAAATATATGCCACTTGATGAGATAATGCAACTATGAGATTTCTTTATCATCCAGATAGAAAAAATATTTCTTTACCGGGAGTCCTGTATGCATTGGGCGATCCAGTGCGGCTAGAGATTGTGCGGCTGTTGGCGACTGAGGGGGAACAATGCTGTGCCAGGTTTGATTTTGCGATCGCTAAGTCTACCATGTCCAATCACTTCAAGATTTTGCGGGAGTCGGGGATAGTCTTTACACGGAAAGAAGGGACACAGCACATTAACATCCTGCGGCGTGAAGATTTAGAGGTGCTGTTTCCAGGGTTGCTGGATGCGGTATTGAAAGCCGCTCAACCATTGCCTGTTGACCCTGCCAGTACTAAACAAACAGCCTCAAGAATCTAGGAGCTTGAGGCGCTACCTGTTTAAGAATCTTCTCGTTTTTCTTTTTGTCGTTACAAGCCAGATGGCACCTTAAACGGAACCTATAATTTAAAAGTTTTGAATCTTTAACTCATAACTCCTGTACAGACGCGATTAATCGCGTCTGTACTCATAACTATTTTGCTAGCCGCCGCTAACTGGTGGAATCAGCACGACTTCATCCCCATCTTGTAGTAGGGTATCTGGTTCGACAAATATTAAATTAATTCCAAAGCGGGTGATGTCACGCCATTGGGAGAGTTCGGGGTGTTCAGCTATGAGGCGATCGCATACTGCTTTGACTGGCATACTATTGGGAAATTCCAGCACCAGTTCCGAAACCCTAAAGGCTTCTTGATAAGCGGCGAACAGTTTGACGGTAACGGTGATTGCAGATTTAGACATACAACATGCTTTGGCAGCACAAGCAAGTAGTTTAATACTTGACAAGCACCCTGAACTTTTGGTGTTAATTGTACATTACTAAGTAGATGATTTCACAAGTTCATAGCTAAAAAAAATTGCCTGATGTAGACGATAATATTTTTTAATCCAACATTTCTGGGTCAATTCCTAAAGCGTTGAGTTGTTCAGCAGAGAGCGATCGCAATTTCTCTACAATTCTCTCCCGCTTTTGTCGCTCAACTTCAGCCCTTTGTCGCTCAACTTCAGTGCGTTCATAACCTGTTAACAATAAATCTCCTTGTGCATCCCACCAGCGTAACCAAGGTAACTCTGCATTCTGATAAAATCCTTGCCAGATTCCCAACTCTACCCCAATAGGAGCAATTGGGTAATGTCCGCGTTCATTGGATTTCATCAGTTGATAAGTATTATCGACTAGGTGGTAAACTTCCACCTGCGCTTTTGCTACTTCATAAATCCCATAATAAGGCACTCGAATTGCTTGCTCATAAACCCAAAATTTACCAACATTTCCACCTTCGCCTTGAGATGGTGGTGTGTTATCTCGTTCTTCCGAACCATCTCCAGAGACAAATTCCAACACAATCAAGGGCGCGACATACTCCTTCCACAGTACATAAGAACGCCGTATTTTACCTTCAAGAGTCGGTGGTACATTGGGTACATAAAACCAGTCTGGTGCCTCAGCCCCCTTCTCAGGAGGATCTGTCAATCGCCAGTAGATACCTAAATCTTGTCCAATACAATATTGACTATCAAGATGAAGTTCCTCTAGGACAAGTGTAATTGAGTCAGTAAGTAAAATACTTTGGGGATGCTCTTGCCAGTTTTTCACGAACGTACCATCTGAGTCTGGTAACTGGGTGTGATCAGGTAAAGTTAATGCCGATACGGAAGTCATAGGCTTTAACCGAAGGTTTCTATGATTTTCATTGTAAATTATGATTTTGTATACCACTGAAAGTTGGCATTTCTTTTGTACTACGTTTATAATACATCTGATAAAAGTAATCCAAGTAAAAAAATGGACTCATCGGACATCATTACACAGCAAAGCTATAGTTCCCAGTTAAATAACTTTGAAGCAGGTGTGTTAGATTTTTTAAAAGAACAAGGTTTACCAACTGACTCTGTATTAGTTTCAGTAAATGAGCGTGTAATTGTTTTTAAAAATCTCACCGATGTATTATCAAAGATTAATGATGAGCAGAAGCCCCGTTCTGTATACATCTCTAAATATATTGCTGCTGTAGCATCAGGTTTATTTGATGCAGCATTAAATTACTTGTGGGACGAAACAATTTTAGAGTTAAGAAAGCGGGTATCTCAATATGATATTTCATATTTTTATGATAATGCCGTAAATAGTCCAGAAAAGCGTAAAAATCTGAATTCAGAGGATGATTTAGTTAAAGTAAATGATAGCGAATTAATTGAGGGTGGCAGAAAAATAGGATTAATTTCAGAGATTGGATACAAGCATTTAGACACAATCAGATATATGCGTAATTGGGTGAGTGCCGCTCATCCAAATCAGAACGAGATTACGGGGTTAAACCTAATTTATTGGTTAGAAACCTGTGTTAAAGAAGTTATTTCTTTACCTTTGTCCAATGGAACAATAGAAATACAGAAATTTCTCAAAAATATTAAAAAACATAATATTTCTGAATCGGATGCTAGACAAATAGCAGCATTTTTTATAGAGCTTAACCAAGAACAAACTAACAATTTAGCATCAGGATTATTTGGCATATATACGCGCTTAGATACAACACCACAGACAAGGCAAAATCTTCATAGGCTAATACCTTATTTATGGGATAGAGTCGATGAGCAGGCACGTCAACAATTTGGGATTAAGTATGGCAGGTTTGTTGCAAATAATGATCAAATAGAAGCAAAGCTTGCCCTTGAGTTTCTAGAGATAGTTTCAGGCAAATCATATATTCCTGAAACTCTTTTATCCGCAGAAATAGATACTGCTGTTGATAACTTACTTAATGCTCATCGTGGGTGGGATAACTTCCATAATGAGCCACCATTTGCAAAAGCATTAGAGATACTTATTAACGACAGGGGACAAGTTCCTCTTCAAATACGTGAAAAGTATGTTTTGGGGCTAGTAGAAGTTTTTATTACTAATGGAAATGGAATTTCCCGCAATGCTGAAACTAGTTATAAGTCTCTAATTGAGCGATTCGGCACAACTCAAGCAGTTATAGTAATTTTGTCTTTCAATAACACAATGATTGCTAGTAAACTTCAGCATGACTTATGTCAAACTAAGTATCGTGAACTTTTAAACATGATGAAATTAAAAGTTTCGGCTCCAGCTGTTAAGGAACTAATAGATGAAATTGAAAAATATAAAGGTCCATTACATAGGTTGAGAGAGCAATCAAATTTTAAGAAAAAAGTTGATAATATGCGAAAAATTATTTGGTAAAAGAAGTAAATAACAATATAGGGTGAGTTCAATTTTAGCAACACACCCTACCTATTACGATATCTGACACCATTGATCTATCTACTGATTTTCATGAAACACTAGGCTGATCACCAGTTTTGATCTCTCGCAAGATTCGTTCGACTTGGTTAACTTTTTCACCTCTATTCTGTGCTTTAAAAATATTTAAAGCTTTTTGTAGAGAAGATAGTGCCTCATCTTTTTTATTTGTTTGCCACAATGCTAGTGCAAAATTAGTCAGCCCCTCGCCATAATTAGGATTAATTTCTAGAGCTTTTTTATATTCAGTAATGGCTTCTTCCCAGCGACTTTCGCTAGCATAAACAATACCGATCGCATTGTAGGCTAGAGCATATTTTGGCTGGATGCGAATGGCTTCTCGATAAGAGCTAATTGCTTCTTCTGATTTCTTTTGCCGAAAAAGCACATTTCCCAATTGAAAGCGTCCAAAGGCATCGTCTGGGAATTTTTTAATTAACTTGCGTAAATTTTCCTCTGCACCTGTTAAGTCTCCCTGATTAAATGAAGCATTGGCTTGTTGCATCATCTGCGATCGCTCTGTTGATCCTGTGTCTGGAGCTTGAGACTGTGCTAGTTTTTGTGGTTGTCTCTGTGCAAACTGTTCAGGCGAATGCAAAGAAACTTTTGCCGGAACCGCTAACACTAATGGTGATATCCCCATTACAGTGATGATACTCAGCGTCATACCGCTAAAAGATTGAACAAATGCTGATTTAGGTTTGTGCTTCAACTTCATCGCCCTCAGTGCCTCAATAATGTTCTAATCTTTATATATAATAAATTGAGGTGCGTTAACGCGTAATGGATCACAAGACAGGCGGAGCGCATATATGTGCGCCCCTACTAGGCTCATGAAATTATTTACGTACCTTGCCGTAATTTATCCAACACGCTTTTATCTTCCAATGTCGAAATATCCCCAGATACCTCTTCACCCGCAGCTAGATTCCGCAGCAATCGACGCATAATCTTACCCGATCGCGTTTTCGGCAAAGCATCGGTAAAGCGAATTTCTCCCGGACGAGCGATCGCACCAATTTGTTTGACAACGTGCTGTTTGAGTTCTTTACTCAGTTCCTCACTTCCCTGATAACTGCCTTCTAAAGTCACAAAAGCAACTACTTCTTCACCCTTAAGTTCATCTGGTTTACCCACTACCGCCGCTTCTGTAACCGCTGGGTGAGAAACCAAGGCTGATTCTACTTCCATTGTACCGAGCCGATGTCCTGACACATTCAGTACGTCATCCACACGACCCGTTATCCAAAAGTAACCATCCTCATCGCGTCTGGCGCCATCACCAGCAAAGTAAGTATAGTTACCATCTTTGGGCGGGATGTGTTCCCAGTAGGTGCGGCGGAAGCGTTCTGGATCACCGTAGACTGTCCGCATCATTCCTGGCCAAGGATGTCGCACCGCCAAATAACCGCTTTCGTTATTGGGTACGGTGTTTCCTTCTAAATCTACGATATCTGCGATAATTCCTGGGAAGGGAAGAGTTGCTGAACCCGGTTTGGTGGGAATTGCTCCTGGTAACGGTGTAATCATGATTCCGCCTGTTTCCGTTTGCCACCAGGTATCAACAATTGGACAACGCTCACCACCAATTACTTTGTGATACCACACCCAAGGCTCCGGGTTAATCGGTTCGCCGACGGTTCCTAGCAAACGCAACGAAGACAGGTTTCGCGCATTCGGATGTTGTTCTCCCATCTTAATAAATGCTCGAATTGCCGTAGGTGCAGTATAAAAAATATTAACACCGTATTTTTCAATCACATCCCATGTACAACCAGGATTAGAAGCACGGGGCGCACCTTCATACATCAGGCTCGTTGCACCGTTGGAAAGAGGGCCGTAGACAATGTAGCTGTGTCCAGTAATCCAACCTACATCGGCGGTACACCAGTATACATCTGTATCTTGCAGGTCGAATATCCACTTGGTGGTAATGTGGGTATATAAATTATAACCAGCAGTTGTATGCACTATCCCCTTCGGTTTGCCAGTGCTACCTGAAGTGTAGAGGATAAACAGCATATCTTCGCTGTCCATTGGTTCGGCGGGACAATCTGCTGATACTCCTTTTTGCAAATCATGCCACCAATGATCGCGTCCGCCCAACTGCATATAAGTTTCTTGTCCGGTGCGCTTGACAACTATGACATTTTCTACACTGGGAACAGCACCATTATCTAAGGCTTTATCTACCTGTTCCTTGAGAGGAACGATCGCATCTTTGCGCCAACCACCATCAGCTGTAATTACCAGTTTAGCTTTAATGTCAATTAAGCGATCGCGCAAAGCTTCGGCACTAAAACCACCAAATACCACACTGTGGGGTGCGCCAATTCTGGCACAAGCTAACATGGCGATCGCAGCTTCCGGAATCATCGGCATATAAATACCAATGCGATCGCCTTTTTGTACACCCAGTTGCTTCAATACATTGGCGAACTGGCAAACTTCCCGGTGCAGTTGAGCATAGGTGAGGGTACGCGAATCTCCTGGTTCTCCTTCCCAAATCAACGCTGCTTTATTCTTACGCCAAGTAGTGAGATGTCTGTCAAGGCAGTTGTAAGAAATATTAATCTTACCGCCAACGAACCATTTAGCAAAAGGTGGTTGCCAGTCTAATACTGTATCCCATTTTTGGAACCATTCTAATTCTGTTGTAGCCAAATCTGCCCAAAATTGCTGCGGATCGGCTTTGGCTTTAGCATAGAGATGCTGATAGTCATCCAGGCTTTTGATATGGGCATTCTGTGAGAATTCCGAGGCAGGATGAAAGAGGCGGTTCTCTTGTGGGATTGATTCTATACTTGGTTGAGACATAATTACATTTGCAAACGCTATTGTTACTGAAAACTATTTTTAGCTTAGTTGTGCCAGACAGTGTTTAGATTTTCCTGAAGCTGAATAGAAATTGCAAGGTTACTTAGCTTACACCAACCAAAACCAAGCAATAAAAAAGGTGTAATATCTACAGGTCATTGAGCCTGAGAGTATTTTGCCATGAAAAGATATAAGTGTAGTGCAAAGCACATATTATACCCCTTATAGTTGATAATAAGGTACGTAAGCCGCTATTATTGCCAGAATCAGACTTTCACCTCGATTTAATTGAGAAGAAGTTATCTTGTCATCCCCTGAGAGTTTATCAATTTAAACAAATTGGATAAATTCAAATAGAATCCATTATTGAGGCAAAAGTTATGACTAAATCTTTATTAGAATCCTACTGTGAATCTGAAGCAGTCGGCATCCGAATCCGTGGCTTTATTCCTCCTCAATAAGCTTTAAATATTTGACAGGTTGTTAAAGAGTAAAAGCTTGTCTGTAACACCTATAAAGTAAGGAGTAATAGGAAATATAGCAATCCTAAATGAGTCGTGAAAATCTCTAATTCCTCTCTCTGCGCTCTCTGTGCCTCTGCGGTTAATTTATTTTTATAAATAATTTAGGACTGCTATAAATCTTCTTTTTTGAGCTATAAACTAGGAATGCCCCTTGTATATTGGATTTAAATATCAAGATGTTACATTGCAACATCTCTACTGATAATGTTGCAAAATGTAAATAGTCTTCACAAACAACGCCTGAAACTATGACACTCACCGTCGAAGCTAGCAGCCTATCTCTCAACGATGTTCATCGCTTTCTTAAACTAGAAAAGCTTTCAAATGCTTCATTTACAGACTTCTTAAGTCTAAAACCACTCTCTGAGTTTGAACAGCAGGATTTATTGCGAATCAGAAGCGACTTTGAGCGTTACTTAAATGCACGTAAAATTTCTGAGGGTTTGGTAAAATTCTTAACGATCGCACCATTAATGCGATTAGCTGGTTTTTACGATGTACCGATTCGATTGACAATGGAAGATAGCATTGCGATCGCAGTCGAAGATGAAGACAGAAGAATTACTGGACGGATGGATATTTTAGCAATCAACAGTCCTCAAAGTAATATTGCGCCGCTTTTTTGGATTTTAGTAATTGAAACGAAAAACAGTGCGATCGAAGTGGGTGAGGGTTTACCTCAATTACTGACTTATGCTTTTAAAAGTTTAAATCAACAATTATCTGTTTGGGGACTGGTAACTAACGGATTGCGTTATCAATTTGTTTATTTAAGATGTGACCAGCAACCAACCTATCAGTTAATGCCATTATTAAATTTGAATGAATCTCCAGGTGCAACTGAGTTATTACAAGTTCTTAAAAGCATCTGCAAGTTACCAAATTTTCAGTAACAATGAATGGAAATCGCGGGGCGATCGCTGATGTCTGAACCTGCTACCTTAGAATTCATATTTAATGGTATTTCAGAGGACGAAGTTGTATTTCCTCATGGTGATATACTTAGTGACAAACTACCCTTAGAAAGTGACCTGCACCGTGACCAAATCGATTTGCCGATTCGCATACTAAAATTGTGGTGGCGAGAAAGGCAAGATTTCTATGCTTTTGGCAATTTGACGATTTACTACAGTCCTAATCAGAAAAAATCAGAAAAGTTCCGTGGATCAGACTTTTTTGTAGTTTTGGGAACTCAGAAAAAAGATCGTAAGAGTTGGGTAGTTTGGCAAGAAGACGGTAATTATCCTAACCTGATTGTGAAAATTTTGTCAAGTTCAACGGCAGCAGCAGATAAAGGTTTAAAAAAACAAGTTTATCAGGATACTTTCCGTACACAAGATTATTTCTGGTTTGATTCTGTAACAATGGAGTTTCAGGGATTTCATCTAGTTGATGGTGAGTATCAAGAAATTATATTAACCACTGATGGACGTTTATGGAGTCAGCAGTTAGAACTTTATTTGGGAGTTTATGAAGGTAAATTAAGATTCTTCACTACTGAAAATCAATTGATATTATCATCTGAAGAATTAGCTGAACAAGAACGTTTACGTGCCCAACAGGCAGAAGAACGTGCCCAACAAGCAGAGGAAGAAATCACTCGACTGCGGGAGGTTTTACGTACACAGGGCATAGAGCCTGAGAATATTTGATAGGATGAGGAAATTAACTAAAGACATTTTTCAAGTTAAAATCTAGTTACAAGTGTGTAAAAAAAGCATTATCTTCTGAAAGTAGGGCATCGTTTGCAAGCTAAAGAGATTAAGGAGAAGCTAAAGTCCCTTATCGAGCAAGCCTCCTCGATAGATCATAATTTAGCGAGAAGATTAGATGAAATCAATCGTTGGGTAAAGGATATTAAGCCAGGTTCCCTGACTGCAAAACCTTTTGTCCTTGCCTTTCTCCTAGAGGTAATTACGGATTCGACAATTTGGCTGATAATCAAATCATTACCTTCAGAAGAACAAAAAGCAAAGTTTGAGCAAATGACGCCGATTGAGAGATATTGGTATGGTTATCTCTTTCCCAGATGGTTCAATGCAAGTGACTCCAAGTTTTATATTTGGAAACAAAAATTGATGGCAGGCGAATTTAATCAGGTTGATCATGATATCATTAAGTCAATAGCCCAAGATATTGTTCAGCGAGAAGGTAGTTTTTGGCAGCGTTATATTGCCGACCTTTCTATGGCAACAGATTTAATTGTTAGTCGTAACAATCAACCACTGTGTATTCAAGTTACCAGTGTCTCTGAAGAACTTAATCACCAAAAGTACGAAGCTTGGCAAAACACACTGCGATCGTGGGAAATAGAGAGAGGACTGTTCTTAAGTTACAATCCCAAGGATGCTAATTTTGTCAACCAGTTAGTCAACGTGGCACTGTATAACAGTGATTACCTTTCTGGTGGTAAATATTTAAAATTTTCGTGATTTTCTGGAATTTGATATTCCAAATTTGTGTTATAGCCTATATACTTACGTGCCAATAACAGCTTTTATGGCTAATAAAAGAGAAACTCACAGCCGCAACAATCAAGTAGATACATTTGCTGAAGCTTTAGCAACAGCGCGACAAATGCAGCAAAACTGGCTAACTTACGGGATTGATTTTGTCAATTTTTACGTTGATGATGTGGATGGAGACTGGCTGGAAACGTGGGGACATGACGAAATATTAAGTAATTCTCGATTAGATGCTATTAAAGAATTTTTGGTAAGTAATGATAATGTAGCTGTGAAGATAAGACAGGATTTAGGAGAGCGATCGCTGTTTGATTTCGCAGTAAACTTAGAAGAATCTTGGAGAATTTCTGAAACCAATGACAGGTTGTCTGCTGTGAAAAACTTGTTAGCTGGTGAAGAAAATAGTGTTGATACAGATGATATTAGGTTATTGGATTTAGCAAATGTTTTGCTGGTAAAGCTGGCAGAAATTTTGTGAAATTTGAAATTATGTTGTAATAAATTGCTTGCAGAGGCTATTTACATTTATTCCTCACGTTGAAGCATTTATAAGAAAGTTTGAGCATTTGTTGCAAACGTTAAATTTTTTCTTATCAATTATCAAGCAGTTGTGACTCACGTTAAAGCATTTATAAGAAACGTTTAAGCATTTGTTGCAAACGTTAAATTTTTCTTATCAATAATCAAGCAATTGTAACTCACGTTAAAACTTTGGTTAATAACGTTGAAAATTATTACCTTGAATCATCATCTAAAAATAGCGCTTCTAAATTGCGGTAGCTACTCACTACTCGCACAATTTTAATTCCCACTGCAATTGGACTATAAAATATTAAATAATCATCTTTATGGTTCATAGTTTACACAAACGCGCCACATCCTGAATTGCACTGGCAATTTTTACTGTTGCTACTTGACCCCCTAATGCAAAAATAAGAGGATGTCTAAAAAGTTAAAAATGTCATGCTGAATGTGAAGCATCTCATCAACCCACAGTAAATTGCGATTCTTCTCTTCTCTACGAGAGGCTGCGCCCTAAGCGTAGCTATGCCGCAGGCTTTACGAGACGCTACGCCTAGCTTGCTTCCCCGGAGGGGTACACTCCACTTCGTTATGCTCAGAATGATAAATTATACCTTTCGTACACTTTTCAGACATCCTCTAAGCTCGACTTTATCCATAAAGTCGAGCTTAGGCATCTAACTAGGAGCAAGGTAAGCGCTTAAATTTGGCAACTAAACCGATGACACCTAAAGCGAGAATGCCTAACACGTCTGATGGTTCAGGTACTTGTATTGATGAGGTAATGCCATTTTTTAACTGGACAATTCGGTAGTTACCAGTATCTGCCACATAGACGTTGCTAGAAGAGTCTACTGCTACGCCAAATGGAACATAGAACTGCCCGTTACCATTGCCTTGAGTGCCAAAAGAGGTAAATGTACCGCTAAAATTACTGGGATTAAACTGGACAAGCCGGCTACCGTTATAAGTATCTGCCACGTAGACGTTGCCAGAAGAGTCTACTGCTAAACCATTTGGACTAGTGAACTGCCCGTTACCAGAACCACCAGTGCCAAAAGAGGTAAATGTACCGCTAAAATTACTGGGATCAAACCGGACAATCTGGTTAGCACCCCTATCTACCACATAGACTAAGCCAGAAGAGTCTACTGCTACGCCATATGGAGCAGCGAACCGCCCATTACCAACGCCAGGAGTGCCAAAAGAGGTGAATGTACCGCTAAAATTACTGGGATCAAACCGGACAATCCGCCCATTAGGCAAATCTGTTACATAGACTAAGCCAGAAGAGTCTATTGCTACATTACGTGGACTAGCGAACTGCCCGTTACCGCCGCCAAAAGTGCAACCAAAAGAGGTGAATGTACCGCTAAAATTACTGGGATTAAACCGGACGATCCGGTAGTTACCAGTATCTGCTACGTAGACGTTGCCAGAAGAGTCTACTGTTACGCCGTCTGGGCCAGCAAACTGCCCGTTACCATTGCCACCAGTGCCAAAAGAGATGAATGTACCGCTAAAATTACTGGGATTAAACCTGTCTACCTGATTGCTAGAATCATCTGCCACATAGACGTTGCCAACAGAATCTACTGCCACGCCAAATGGAGCTTTAAACTGCCCGTTACCATTGCCATAAGTAGCACCAAAAGAGGTAACGTAGGTCAAATCTGCTGCCCTAGCCGCCAGTGGGGGTCCGATCAACGCTACAGTGATTACTGCAACTATACCTGTTCTAATTACTGAGAACATAATTTTTCCTTCACACTGTCACCCATCAAACCACTGAAACCTTTATTTTTGCATAAAGGGAACGACGCTGTAACGAGCCGCCATTCAATCTGCAAAACCGACTCTGTGCAAAGCTTCTAAAAAAAAATATATCGCTTTCATCGTTTGATTTAAATTTGGATTGACGGAGGATACCGTGGCAAGGATTTTATCCATTGGATCATTGATGTCTACCGTTGGATTTTGAGCGTTGTCACCCGCCACGAAGAACAGAAGGGGTTTGTTATCCTGCCTAAGCATTAGCTTGTTGAAAGGACATTTAGTTGGTTCAACTGGTGAGTCAGCGTGTTGCGGGGGTTCTCCCCGTTGTAGCGACTGGCATTAGCGACGAAGGAGCGACACCCTTCGGGTGACGCCGACTGAGCAAAGATTATGAGGTACTGCCTGAAACTACCAAAGCATTTATTTATGTTGCCATGATTCGTTTAATGATTAAGGGAACTGCAAGAAATAAATTATCCAAGTTGTGCCTAAGTCTTTCTCGAATGCGATCGCATTGAGCTAAATGCTAAAAGTTTTGGTGTATTGAATAAACACACAATACACCCCAGTTGTACGGCGATCGCACACATGTCAACCCCCTTCAAAATCCATCACAATCACGTTAAGCTGGATTAAAGTAGCAATTTATTGCGCTTTTTAACATGAAAATCACTGTTTCTGTCAAATTTTAATTTTTTCTGCTTGAGAAACCCGGAATGCTAGACCAAATTTTTGATTACCTCAACTTTCATTTCAGCGTTGAAGCCCCAATAGTTCTGCTGATCCTGATATTTTTAGAGGCGGTGTTATCTGCCGACAATGCGATCGCTCTGGCTGCGATCGCTCAAGGGCTGGAAGACAAAGAACTTGAGCGTAAGGCCCTCAACTTTGGTTTAGTTGTTGCTTATGTGCTGCGAATCACCCTGATTCTCACGGCTACTTGGGTGCAACAATTCTGGCAATTTGAATTATTGGGTGCTGCTTACCTACTGTGGTTGGTATTCCAACACTTTACCTCTCAACAAAGTGAAGACGAGCAGCATCACGAACCGCGTTTTAGTTCGTTGTTGCAAGCAATACCCGTGATTGCATTTACAGATTTGGCATTTTCTTTAGATAGCGTGACAACTGCGATCGCAGTTTCTCAAGAAAAATGGCTGGTGCTGACGGGTGCAACAATTGGTATTATTACGCTGCGATTCATGGCGGGATTGTTTATCCGTTGGCTAGACGAATATGAAAACCTAGAAGACGCAGGCTATATAACTGTAGCGTTGGTAGGCTTGCGCTTGTTGTTGAAAGTGGTGAACGATAGTTTAGTTCCACCAGAATGGATAATGATTCCTGCTATCTTCCTAATTTTAGGCTGGGGATTTTCCAAGCGTGTTGGCACTGAATTGCCTCAACCAGTAGAACCGGAAAAGAGCGAAGTCTCGAAGTAAGAGACGCGATTAATCGCGTCTGTACAGGAGTTAGGAGTAGAGACGCGATTAATCACGTCTGTACAGGAGTTATAAATTTTTAACTCCTAACTCTTCATTTCTAACTCCTAACTCTCGATCACTCGTGCAACCAAGGTGTTAAGTGTGGTTGCCAATTGACTAATTCTTCATCCTTAAACCATAGAGCTATTTCCCGTTGCGCGGTTTCTTGAGCATCAGAACCGTGGATTAAGTTGCGACCAATATTTAGTCCAAAATCGCCCCGAATCGTTCCTGGCTCTGCTGTTAAGGGGTTCGTCGCACCAATAATATTTCTGGCAGATCCAACGACGCCATCACCTTCCCATACCATCGCCACCACTGGGCTAGAAGTGATAAATTCGACTAGACCACCAAAAAAGGGACGTTCTCGGTGAACGTCATAGTGTTGTTCCGCCAAATCCCGACTGACTTTCAGGAACTTTAAACCAACTAGGGTAAAACCTTTAGTTTCAAAGCGACGGATAATTTCCCCCACTAATCCCCGCTGTACTCCATCAGGCTTAATTGCTAAGAATGTGCGCTCCATTGCTATCTCCAAAAACTTAATGAATTTTTTATCTGGTCAATTATCCCTGAAGTTCTGATGTCTAACGACAAGCCCGGAGGCGGAGCGTCTCCGGCTTTGCGCTTTGCGTCACGGATAGCGCAGCGTAAAGCCTGCGGCATGGCAACTCTTAGAGACGCTCTTGCGTTCGCTTAGAGCGAGTCCGCGAGCGTCGGAAGCCTCCGCTCAGACTTCTCCTTTGTCATTTGTTCTTCATCCTGGTCTTGAGTCTAAGGGTTTTGCACTAATGACTAATGACGTATGACTGTTGACCAATCAGAGTTTATCTCAGAATTTATCTTTGGGTGCATATCCGTTCTCAGATGAATGCGCTAAATTGTTAACTCGTGGGTAGAAAAACTGAGGTTAGGAAGAAATGGGTGTTGAGCCAACTGCTACATCTGACGAGGTGGTACAAGTACCGGCCAATGAACATAAATCTGAAGTGAAAAATCATAAACAGAAAAAGCTATTACCACCTATTACTACCACAGGAGATTTACCTCACTCCTGGAAAATTGAGGATAGCGAAGCCTTATACCGGATTGAAGGTTGGGGACAACCCTATTTTTCGATTAACGCTGCTGGACACGTTACTGTTGCACCCAAGGGCGATCGCGGGGGATCTCTTGACTTGTTTGAATTGGTCAACGCCATGAAACAGCGCAACTTGGGACTTCCCATGTTGATTCGCTTTTCTGATATTTTGGAAGACCGGATTGAGCGATTGAATGCTTGTTTTGCTAAAGCGATCGCCCGCTACAACTATCCTGGCGTCTACCGGGGTGTATTTCCCGTCAAATGCAATCAAGAGCGGCATTTGATTGAGGATTTAGTGAAATTTGGCAAACCTCATCAATTTGGTTTAGAAGCCGGTTCCAAGCCAGAATTAATGATTGCTCTGGCTATCCTGGATACACCAGGAGCATTGTTAGTTTGCAACGGCTACAAAGACCGGGAATACATCGAAACGGCAATGTTAGCCCAAAGACTAGGGCAAACACCAATCATCGTCCTAGAACAGATTGAAGAGGTTGATTTGGTGATTAATGCCAATCGCCAATTAGGTATCAAGCCGATATTAGGTGTTCGTGCTAAACTCAGTACCCAAGGCATGGGACGTTGGGGAGCCTCTAGTGGCGATCGCGCTAAATTTGGTTTGACAATGCCTGAGGTAATTGAGGCTGTTGACAAGTTACGGGAAGCTAATCTGCTCGATTCTTTGCAGTTGATGCACTTCCACATCGGCTCACAAATCTCTGCCATTAATGTGATTAAAGATGCCATCCAAGAAGCTAGCCGCATTTATGTGGAATTGGCGATGCTGGGGGCAGATATGAAATACCTTGATGTAGGTGGCGGCTTGGGTGTAGATTATGATGGCTCCCAAACCAACTTCTATGCATCGAAAAATTACAACATGCAGAACTATGCCAACGACATCGTGGCAGAGTTAAAAGATACCTGTGCTGAACGGCAGATTACCGTACCAACACTGATTAGCGAAAGTGGACGAGCGCTGGCTTCCCATCAGTCGCTCCTGATTTTTGATGTTCTCAGTACTAGCGATGTCCCCCTCGACGCCCCAGAACCTCCACAAGAGGGAGAATCCCCAATTATTAATTATCTTTGGGAAAGCTTCCAATCCATCAACCAAGAGAATTACCAAGAGTTGTACCACGACGCTGCACAATTCAAAGAAGAAGCGATCAGCCGCTTCAACTTAGGAATTTTACGCCTCAGAGAACGAGCCAAGGCCGAACGCCTCTACTGGGCTTGTTGTCAAAAAATTCTCAACATCACTAGACAGCAAGAATACGTGCCCGATGAACTGGAAGACCTAGAGAAAATTATGGCTTCCATCTACTACGTCAACATGTCAGTGTTTCAATCGGCACCAGATTGCTGGGCGATCGATCAGCTATTCCCAATTATGCCAATCCACCGCTTGGATGAAGAACCAACGCGGCGGGGGATTTTAGCAGACCTCACCTGCGACAGTGATGGTAAGATAGACCGCTTTATTGACCTGCGCGATGTCAAATCGGTTTTAGAGTTGCACACCTACAAGCCTGGAGAACCCTATTATTTGGGGATGTTCTTGAATGGAGCTTACCAGGAAATCATGGGCAATTTGCACAACCTATTTGGCGACACCAACGCTGTTCACATCCAATTAACGCCCAAAGGCTACCAGATAGAACACGTTGTCAAAGGTGACACCATGAGCGAAGTAGTGAGCTACGTTCAGTATGACTCTGAAGATATGGTAGAAAACATTCGCCAGCGTTGCGAGAAAGCATTAGAAGAAAAACGCATCACCCTAGCGGAATCTCAGCGACTGCTGCAAACCTACGAGCAGAGTCTCAGAAGATATACGTACTTAAATAGTTAGGAGTTAGGAGTGAAGAGTTAAGAATAAAGGTGATAACCCCTAACTCTGTCAATTTTGGATTTTGGTGAAGCAGCGCGGTCTTCTCCCATTCGTGAGAGGCTAGCACCTACCGTAGGAGTGACTGCACCAAGCCGAAGGGATTGAAGAAAAAATCTATTATCTAAAATCCAAAATTGAATGACTCCTAACTCCTGTAGACGCGATGAATCGCGTCTCTACTCTTAACTTTAATTTGCGTTTGTCCCCAGCAATTCCTCTATTGCTTGTTGTTCAACAGGGGTATGTGATGGCGGTGTCTGACGGGCATCGGTAATCAGCCAGTCTAAAGCAGCCGCTTGAACATCGATCGCAGCGCCAGTTTTATCCACGCAATAACGTCCAAACACCAGCTTATCGACTAAACGGACTCCTGGTCCCAGGCGCGACCATTCAAAAATCACGCTGTTTTCTACTGTTGCGCCACTACATATCCAACAATTGGGGCCAATCATCGCTGGGCCGACAATTTTAGCTCCATCTTCTATTCTCGTCATGCCACCAATGTAAACTGGGCCTGTGATATCCACTTTGTCCCAATTGACGGCGACATTTAAGCCAATGTAGATACCAGGGGCGACTTCATGACCGGGGATTTGCACATTTTTGATTTCACGCAGTAGTACACCGCGAATCGCCCGCCAATAGTCTGGTACTTTACCAATATCTACCCATTCAAAGTCCATAGGAATGGCGTAAAAGGGGGCTTTGATTTCTACCAATTTGGGAAACAATTGGCTACCAATGTCATATTCGACACCAGAGGGAATATAGTTAAAAACCTCTGGCTCAAAGATGTAAATACCTGTGTTGATGTTGGTGCTGAGGGCTTCTTCAGTTGAAGGTTTTTCTTGGAAAGCTTTAACACGACCCTCTTCGTCAGTGACAACCACACCGTAGCTAGAAACTTCTTCCTTGGGGACAGATTTCGTAATAATAGTAGCGATCGCCCCTTTAGCTCTATGCCATTTAACCGCCGCAGTTAAATCCAAGTCAATCAAAGCATCACCGCACAAAACCACAAAGGTATCATCAAAAAACGGTGAGAAGTCTTGGATGCGGCGCATCCCTCCAGCTGAACCGATTGCTTCCCCTACCAGTTTACCGTCGTCATCAATTTTCCCTTCAAACGAATAGGCAATCTGTACCCCAAACCGTTGACCGTCACGAAAATAGTTTTCTATTTCTTCAGCCAAATGACTAACGTTGACCATAATCTGGTCAAATCCATGTTGGCGTAACACTTCCAGCAAGAACTCCATCACTGGCTTTTGCAGGATGGGAATCATCGGTTTGGGAGTTGTATAAGTAATCGGAAGCACGCGAGTACCCTTGCCCGCTGCCAGAATCATCGCTTTCATAAAAATTTATTCCTCAACCACAAGCCAGTTTACTTTCATCGAGTGATACTTAATCATCAGTTTTTATTTATGCTCTAAGTTATCCCTCAAGACAGGGATAACAGTAATTTAGTGGTTATTGCAACCATAGGTATACTTAGATGACAAGCGATCGCTTATATTTTCAATTTACTCGGATTTTGGGGCTGAAGCACAAATCTGTAATTATCTGTAGGGCTACTATTTGGCTTTCTTAGTTCATCGGCTGCTCAAAGGGTTTACAGGAGTTAGCTGAATCTCTAAGTAAGCGAATTTTAATCTCATCGTAAAACTCCTCTTGAAATAGCTCTACTTTCGATTGAGCCGAGAGTAGTAGTAGCGCCCAGAAAACGCTAACTAGATGACTGTGTTTAGACTCATGTCCAGAGCCATTTTGGTTGAGAAGCTTTGTCTGAGTCCACAACTCTACAAGTTGTTCTAAATTCAACCAATTTTGTTCTAAACTCAGCTCTGTTGCCGACAAATTCAACACCTGCTCCAGTTCCCTAGCGACTTCTGTCAGATTTTCCTGGTGAGCTAACTCCAGCGCCTCCCGCATACTTTGGACGCTAGGTTGACGCCTGGGACGGATAGGTTTGCTGACTTTTTCTACCAGTTTCAGTTGGTTGGCCATGATCTGCAATTGCTTGATTAACTCTTGCAGAGTCACTCGGCGTTTTGGTGGCGGCATTGCCGCTGGACGACGACGCAATTGCCGTTCTAATGGTAGACGATGACCTTGGTGTGATACACTGGCTTCACCTTCTAACATAGCATCATCTATTACACCATTCTGTCCCTCTTCTACTGTTGACAATCGCATCAATGTATTTGCTTTAAATAATACCAGCATTGATGCTGACAAAAATGCCTGTCCAGATTGAGACAAGTCCGCTTCATAGCCTCTTCCTATTTCCTCCGGTGCCATCAGTTCTAAGTAACGGTCAATCACCTCAATCACTTTGACATCCCAAGGGTCAATTTCCCCCTGCTGGGCTTGGTAAATCAAGAGTGTGATTGTTTCTAACAGCTCGGAAGCTTCCATCAACGGGTTCTAAGTTAATTAATGAGAATCAAAAGTCCGTAAATTCAACAGTAAACTCATTGCCTATTGGCAAAGCATGTATTCTATGTATTCCCTTCTACTTCTTTTATTCAGAAATCGCCTGCTGGCTGGTAGTATCCCCTGAAATTTGTGATCAATCACCATTGTGAATTGTGAGATCAGAATGTGCAACTTTTGACTTTGGGCATTGGACATTGGGAAGAGACAAAGGAGACAAGGAACAGAGGGAAGACAAGGGAGAGACTTATTCAATAATTTCCCCTTGTCCTCTCATCTCCTCCTGCCTCCCCTGCCTCCCCTGCCTCCCTTGCCTCCCCTGCTTCCCCTGCTTCCCCTGCTTCCCCTGCCCCCTGCCCCCTGCCATCTTAATCAGGGGGCGAGTCACGGGCAATAGTGACAGTTGAGACAAAGTTACTTGGCTTGCCGCTCTTGATCGCATCGAAAGTGCCTTTAATAGTACCAGCAATAGGAACAGCAACAAGTGTCCCCAACAACCCAGCAATCTCAAATCCCATCAAAATAGCCACAAAAATCCAGATGGGATTCAGTCCAATAAAGTTGCCGAGTAACCTGGGAGCTAACAGGTTATCTTTAAGCTGCTGCATGAGAATCGCCGCTATGGCAACTTGAACTGCCAACCACCAATTTTGCAGCAGTACTAAAATTGTTACCAGACCAATGCCGAGAGACGCCCCGATAAAGGGAATAAGTTCTGAAATACCAATTAATATGGCAAACAACAGGGCAAAGGGCACCTTGATCACTAAGAAAATTGGCGTCAGGGTTAGCACCATGAACAGTCCTAGCAACAACTGGCTGAGGAAGAAGTTTTGGAAATTTAGGCGCAAAGATGTGGTAAGAGGATCTCCAATATTAGAGGGCAAAAGATTGATCAGACCATACCAGACGCGATCGCCATATAAAAGCATATAAAATGCAAGCACAATGACTAACACTAAGTCAAGTAATCCTGATAGCAGTGTCCCAGCAAACCCCACTGCACCAGAAGCTAGTTGTTGTACCACATTCTGAATGTTGGCATTGATTTGACTGCTCACAACCCTTATATCAATTGGCAAACGTCGTTGCTTTGCCAGCATCTCAAACTGCTCTAGGTTGGCTTGACTGGCGGCTAACCAATCAGGGATCTTATTTAACAGTTGAATTGTTTGCTCAATGATCAACGGCACTAGGGTAACGCCTAGAATTCCAAGCAGGGTTAACGTTGCAAGTAAAACTATACTCACCGCCTGAGTGCGGGTGATCCGAGCACGTTCAAAGAACTTAACTAGGTAATTTAGGAGAAAAGCCAGAATCGCCGCAATGCTCAAGACGGTAATGGGATGCTGGAAATAGCGAAAAAGTACAGACAGCAGCCAGACATTGAGAGCGATAATCGGACCGCTTAGACCATAAATTAACAAACGTTGAAGGGAGGCCGAACGGCGCATCTTATGCAACCTATTTTAGATATTCCTTGAGAGAATTTGTAAAATTCTTGATGGCACTGATCATCATCATAGATATTTTTGACAAAGACATGTATAAGCGTATCTGATAGCAAGGAACCAAATCAAAATGGACAAAACTATAGCTGACCTTCGCAAGGACTACACCTTGGAAGGTTTGAGCGAACTAGAAGTAGACCTCAATCCTTTTATCCAATTCAAAAAATGGTTTGATCAGGCACTAGCAGCACAACTTCCTGAACCCAATGCCATGACCATTGCCACTGCCACACCAGACGGTAAGCCTTCAGCCAGAATGGTGTTACTCAAGGATTTTGATGAACGGGGCTTTGTCTTATTTACCAACTACAACAGTCATAAAGGACAAGAACTGGCAGAAAATCCCCAGGCGGCTTTAGTCTTCTGGTGGGCAGAACTGGAGCGTCAAGTCCGGATTAGTGGGTATGTGGAGAAAGTTTCCAAAACTGAGTCTGACCACTATTTTCACAGTCGTCCTGCCAACAGTCGCTTGGGTGCGTGGGTATCTAATCAAAGCGAGGTGATAGAAAGCTGGGAAGTTCTTGAGCGACGCTTGCAGGCGTTTAAGAGCAAATATGAAAATGAGGAGATTCCTCGACCGCCTCATTGGGGAGGCTTACGAGTGATCCCCACAGAAATTGAGTTTTGGCAAGGACGCCCTAGTCGTCTGCACGATCGCTTACTCTATAGCCGTTTAGATAATGGCACTTGGAAAATTGAGCGGTTGTCACCTTGAAGAAGAGGCAGGGGGAGCAGGGTAGGCAGGGGGAAATGAGGGGGACAAGGGAGAATTATAGAACAAGTTTCTTTTTTCCTTGTTTCTTTCCCATGCCCAATGCTCAATGCCCAATGCCCCGCATCACATCACCACTGGGCGATCGCATCTTGAATTGCTGCCCGTGCTTCTGATAGAGATTGGGTACGGGCATCATCACTATTGTTCATGCTATAAGCGTTAATAAATTGAATGTCTGTAACCCCAATAAACCCGAAAATCGCCCGCAGGTATGGTTCTTGGAAGTTATAGGCAGCAGCAGGGGATGTTGCACTATAGTCAGCGCCGCTAGCTGTAATGATCACTGCCTTTTTACCCTCGACTAATCCTCTAAAACCTTGATCATTTAAAGCAAAAGTCCGGTTAATCCGAACGATTTGGTCAATGTAAGCTTTGAAAGTGGAAGGTATATTAAAGTTATACATTGGCACTCCAAAGACGTAGCGATCGGCAGCTAAAAATTCATCTACTAACTCGTCAGAAATTCTAATTGCCTCAGTTAATTCTGGGGTATGGGTTTCTGGTGGTGAAAATGCAGCTGCAATCCAAGGTTCATCAACGTGAGGAACTGGGTAATGCCCTAAATCTCGATAAGCGATCGCGTCTTCAGGATGCGCTGCCCTCCAACCACTAACAAATTCTTTAGATAGTTCTCTTGAGTGCGATCGTTCAGCACGGGGGCTGGAATCAATATGTAAAATGTTTACCACCAAATATCTCCTGATTAGCTAGGATTTACTGCTTTGACTTTTTTTGAGTCTAAATTTCAAAGCATTTCATCCTATACTAAAAGTAACTAGTTACTAAAGTAAAGTAGTTACCATAAAGTAACTGTTGGACAATTTTGGCGAACTTATCGATGTCTGTCTCTAAAAATCATGATGCTTGCCCTGTCAGTATTCTGATGTCTTTACTATCAGGGCCCTGGACAATGTATATACTGTGGGTGTTGTGTAATAGTGGGCCTACTCGCTTTGGTGCATTGAAGCATCTAGTCGAGGGCATCTCAACCAAAGTTTTGACGGAAAGACTGAGAATGCTTGAGGCAGCAGAAATTATTTATCGCCACTATGAACCAACTGTGCCACCTCAAGTAACTTACGGTCTGACAGAACGTGGTCAAGAATTAATTGAGGTACTTAATAAACTCAATGCACTTGCTGAACGTTGGTATGGCAACGAGCAACAGGAACATAGCAACAGTAATGTTTAACTGATTGCTTGAATGTAATCTCTGAGATCAATAAACTCACCAGGTAGATCAAAGAATCTAATAAAGATACCGACATGAATATGTCTCCCGTGCAGTTTGCGGATGACAGTCGGTTCGTAGACTAGTTTTGGTCGGAAATTGCTCAATGACGCAATCGGGCAGACACCGAGGATCAGTCGATGCTTGCGGCGATGGCGACCAACAACTAAAGCCTTTTTATTCATACCCCAGAATACATTGTAGATGTACAGCAATTGACCTTCCGAAAAAGAATGCGTCGATTTTTGGACGTTGGCAGCAACCAGAGGAATATTGTCCTTGGTCGAGTTAATGTCAAGTAATGTACCACCACAGAAGTAGCCAAGCAGAATCTCATTGATCTTCTCGATGTGTTGTTCCTGCATAGAAGGCGTGCCTTAGAATAACGTTACTCAATTTTGCAAAAAGCTGAGGAAAGTGTAAAAAAGCCGATGCATTCTCCATCGGCTTTGCTGACAATATTGAACAGATGAATAGTCTACTGTTCCTGGATAGCTGTTGCTTTGGGATGGAACTGAATTCTCGGATCTGGCATGAAATTGTATCTCAAGTACAATCCTCCCCAGACAAACAGGATAATTAACAACGCCCCAATACCAAGGGGACTAGGAAGCCAGAAAACAGCTTCTATGTGGTTTAACTCACCAGGCTGGAGTTTCCACACTAGTTGATTGCCATTTTTTTCTGGCGCGATCGCAGTTTCAGTTAGTCGAATATTTTTAGCTCCCCAAGGAGTCTTTAAGCTAAATTCCAAATCGAGAATTGAACCAGCATTAGCCAGGACGTTACCTTTACTGGAAATTAGAGATAGCGATCGCAAATCCAAATCATAAATCAACCGATTTCGGACTAAAAGTAAAAAATTGTTCTCCTCGAAGAGGACGTTTGATTCAATTTTCGGCAGTTCTGAGTCAGATTTGCTCTGCACAGACTCAGATGATTGATTCGCACGGGAGTTAAAAAATTCGTTGAACTTCTCTTGCAATTCCCTACCACTGCTAAAAGGAATTGTGACGATGATTTCTTCAGTGGAAACTCGCTGTGCTTTACCCTCAAGTTTACGGGCGCGGCGCTCTATGGTATTTAACCATTCATATACATAATCGCCACTAAAACTAGTTAGCCGTTCTCCCAACTTAATATGCTGTACTAGTTCACCACTATTTGAGTTGTCAAAGTTAAGCCCCACATCGTACTTAACACAGCCAGACAGTAGCAGGGATGTTAACAGCACTAACCACAGAATAGGATTTCGGATGCGAAAAACGCGGTTGATTCGATTTCGACCATTCAGTGGTGAGAGAAATTTCATCTTTGCCAACACAAAGCTAAATGGTCTGATTAACCACAAGAAAATCTTTCCAAAAATTGAAGAATTCATAACTATAAATCTCCCCAAAAGTCAAAGTTTTTAACCAATCTTGACTTCTTCGTATTGTTTGAGATTCCTGGAACACCGTTTTGGTAAAGAATTTTAATCCAAAATCGTTCGACTGAGCGAAGCCGTTCGCGTAGCGTTCCGCAGGAAAGTCCAAAATCTAAAATCCAAAATTGGTATCAGCTAGGGGTTCCTGAAAAACTCAACCAAACCAAGTACGAGATGGTTAAACCAATGGCAATTAGCGCCACCCAGATAAAGCGATTATCTCTGGTATTGACCTGACTGAGGTCAACAAATTCTGGCTCCGTAGGTTTAGGCTTCTGCTGCACAGAAGATTTAGTAGGTTTAGCAGCAACAGTAATTTTGAGTTCATTATCGGGTAGTATGCCCAAATCAGGGATTTGGGTCATCCATTCGCTGGGTCTTTTCAGCTTTGGTGCTTTTAAGATGTAAAGCATCTGTCGCGCTTGTTTGCTGGTTTCAAAATAGGGATGGCGTTTGAGTCTTTCGCAAAGAGCGATCGCATCATCCGTTCGTCCAGCCGCTTCATAAGCTGTCACTAGATGAATTTCTACTTCGCCCCCAAGGCGAGAATTACGAGCTAACAGGGCGCTGGCCTTTTCTAAATTTTCTATGGCTTCGCGGTATTGCCCATTTTCAAAGGCAACTTTCCCCGTCTGGTAGCGGGTTTTAGCAATTTCTAAACTTTCTGCACTCACGTCTTATACACAAATCAGCACTGTTTTTATTTTGCCAATGCCAGCAATCTTTTTGAAATCTTTTTAAAAGCTGACGATCTGAAAGTGGATAAACTTCTAAAATTTTAACTAAGTAGCTGCGACTATTTTCTGATTAAAAATTCCGGTATCAAATACAGGTGAGCAAAATATGTTGAAAATCAAGCATTCGCAACTAAATTGGCTCCTAGCAGGGATGACTTTAGCAGTTATGGGTGTAAGCATTGCTCCAGCTTCTGCCCAGCGTGTGAGAGTAATTGATGGTGGTTATGGAGTCAGGCAATCGCCTGCTGTCGGTTCCTTTATTTATGGTAGTCCGATTCCCACACCTATGCCTGTAGACCCAGCAACGGGACTAATGCCACAACGCAGTAATTTCCCCGATTCTTACTATCCCCAGGTAAGGCAGCGCGATTCTTATTATCCCCATGCAAGGCAGCGCGATTCTTACTATCCTCAGGTAAGGCAGCGCGATTCTTACTATCCTCAGGTAAGGCAGCCCGATTCTTACTTTCCCCAGGTAAGGCAGCCCGATTCTTACTTTCCCCAGGTAAGGCAGCCCGATTCTTACTTTCCCAGGTAAGGCAGAACGTGAGATAATTCCACCCTAATTAATCCAACTTTGATTAATCCGACAATTCGAGACTCAACTGTAGTTAATCCGGTGATTATAAATAATTCATGGCGTCATACACCATTTATCAGTGAATGATCGCGGGTTATTATTACCTATCCCCGCTAATAAAGCAGAGGGGCAGGGAAGCAGGGGGGCAGAACTCCTCACTCCTGTACAGACGCGATTAATCGCGTCTCTACTCCTCACTCCTATGAGGTAAACTGCGAACCGAGAATCATCGTTCCAATCCCAACATCAGTAAAGATTTCTAGTAATAGAGAGTGAGGAATGCGACCATCAATAATGTGTGCTGCACGAACTCCTTGAGCAAGCGATCGCACACAGCAATTCACTTTTGGAATCATCCCACCGCTAACTATACCATTGACAATCAACTCGCGGGCTTCGCGAATATCTACTTTTGGAATCAAAGTAGATTGGTCTTTGTAATCTTTTAAAATTCCACTAGTGTCAGTCAGTAAAATTAACTTTTCTGCTCCTAGTGCCGCAGCGATTTCTCCAGCTACAGTATCGGCGTTAATGTTATAAGCTTGTCCTGTCTCGTCTGCGGCGACGCTGGACACTACCGGAATATAGCCATTGCTAGCCAGGGTGTCCAAAATCTTGATATTCACATTGCTGACTTCTCCCACAAAACCGATACCTTCTTGACCTTGGGGACGGGCTGTAAATAGATTACCGTCTTTACCGCAAAGTCCTACAGCCAATCCACCAGCTTGGTTAATTAAGGAGACAATTTCTTTATTGACTCGACCGACTAAAACCATTTCCACCACATCCATTGTGGGGGCATCAGTGACTCGCAGACCATTCTTAAATTGTGGTTCGATTCCCAGCTTATCTAACCAACTGTTAATTTCTGGGCCACCGCCGTGGACTACAATTGGACGCAAGCCCACGCAAGATAAGAATACAATGTCGCGCATAACTTTGTGTTTGAGTGTGCTGTCTTTCATGGCTGCGCCACCATATTTGACAACAACAGTGCGACCGGCGAATTGTTGAATATAAGGTAGTGCTTCGCTTAGTACACGCACACGAGTGGCTTCAGCTTGCCTGATGTATTCAGAATCGTTGACCGTCATGAGGAGCCGCCGTTGAGAGTTAAAACCTATTTCAGTCAGTGTAGAAGACTTTGTAACCCGTAACAATATCTTATAGCTGCCAATGACCACACTGCTAATTCAAACTGAAAGCACACCCCTAACGGTAAATTTCCCCTCCCTTGTGCAGATGACAAATGAGCAGTTCTACGAATTTTGTCAAGCCAATGGAGATTTACGAATTGAGCGTACTGCCAATGGGGAAGTCATCATTATGCCACCAGCTTTTTCAGATACGGGCAACCGTAACTTTAACATTGCTGCACAGCTTGGGAATTGGACTGAACAAGATGGCACTGGCATAGGCTTTGACTCCAGTGCAGGTTTTACACTACCCAATGGAGTGATGCGTTCCCCTGATGCTTCTTGGATTGAACTGGAGCGTTGGAACGCCTTAACAGATGCACAAAAAGCCTCATTTGCACCAATTTGTCCCAGCTTTGTGATTGAGTTACGCTCCTCTAGCGTAGGCGTAGCCCGTCGTAGACATCGCCTGATAAAATTACAAGACAAAATGCAGGAGTACATCGATAACGGTGCATCACTAGCCTGGTTAATTGATCGGCAGAATCAAAAAGTCTACATTTACCGGACTAATCGAGAAGTTGAAATTTTGGAAAATCCGGAAGCAGTTACTGGCAATCCTGAATTACCAGGGTTTGTCCTACGCATGGCCAAAATTTGGTAACTTGAGTCTTCTTAATGAGAAACTTGTGTTTTGAGAACACTAGGAATTGCCTCAATTACTCGATTGGCAATGTCTTCAGGTGTATCTCCCTCTCGCTCGGTGATGTGCAAATCGGCTTGAGAGTAAAATGGTGTTCGTTGTTCGAGGAGTGATCGCAATTTGCCTTTAGGATCAACATCTCGCAGCAGTGGCCTTGTGGTATCCTCAGCTAAACGGCTGTAAATTATCTCCACTGGCGCATCTAGCCACACTATCAAACCGTGGTGCAAGTAACCCCAATTTTCTCGCCGCATTACAATGCCTCCACCGGTTGCTATAGTCAATTTTGTAAAAGCACAAACTTTTGAAAGCACGTCACTTTCTACCTGGCGAAACCCTACTTCACCAACTTGTGCAAATAACTGATTGATGGATTTACCTGTTGCTTGGGCAATGACATTATCGGTATCCACAAACCCATAACCCAATTCCTTTGCCAGTAAGCGCCCTACTGTCGTTTTACCAACACCCATAATACCAATTAAGTACAAGTTCACTCCTTGTAATAAGCTGCTCACCAGTCCCTTCGCTCCAATTATGAATTTTCTTAACTTCTAAATCCTAACTTTTTACTCTACTTTAAATTTCTGAGTTTAAGTTTGGGATGCTCCCGCTCTGATTGCATCAATTGTTGGGTACAGGTATATACTTGATGCTCTATCTGTTGCCGGATTTTAGAAAATTGGTATTAAATCATAGCTTGGGAAATTACTGCTGAGGATAAGTGAGTCACGCAACTCCAGTTTTTTATCTTGACTGAGTATCTGACTTGGTTACTCAGCATTTATTCTATGTATTTATTAATCAATTAGAAAGATAAACTCTAACAGTAATACTACTACGACTTTGATAAACTCCATTAGAAATTTCCGCAGGACTAGAACCACAAAGTAAACCTCTAATCAATTTCTTTTCAATGGTTTTTAAGGCTTTTTCCTTTACGGATATCAAATTTACTTATAACTTTTATAACTCCTAATTATTTATATCTTCTACAAATTCATCTTCTATTTGAGTTTAATCAACTGCTGTTATTACTGTTATTAATGTATTTAAAGTAACTTCTGTAATAGATTAACGATTTTTCTGTGAAATTACTATAAATAATAAACGATGAATTTCTCAGGAATGTAGTAACATTTCCGAAAGTAACTTGGTAATTGCTGCATAGCGATTGCGATGCTTAATGAAAAAATTAACATAGCTTGTTTGAAACTTTATTCAAACAATTGCTGTCTATCTAAATAATCAGGATTTTTACTCTGGTGGTTAATTTTAAGTATACACAATACTGTGTTTTTAATAGCACAACCTCGTTATTCTAAAAGTTAAGTTATAACAAGCCTCGCTCAATTAAATGTTTCTGATAAAGGTGTAAATTATGACTTCTTTACCACGATCGCCCAAAAAAGCTTTGCAAAGTTGAAGTTTTGGTACAAAGACTACTGCATATTTCACCCCAATAAGCCTGAATGAATAAATATAGTATGAATGAGGTGTCAACTATGACTCGAATTCGTGACGTTGTCCAAAAAGCTTTAGCAACTGGCTATTTGACAGTGGAAGCTGAAAATCAACTACGACAACTGTTGGCTACCCGATATGACTTGGAAGATTTTAATGCTTTCATGACTTTGCAGGAAGCTGCCATGACTGGTAAGGTCAAGCAGGAGTCTAGAGAGCGGTGTGGCATCAAGTAGAGACCTAGTACCGCAAGGCGGAAGTCAGTCATTCAAAAGTCAAAAGTCAAAAGTATTATGGAATGGGCTTTTGAGGGATTTTAAATGGTTGCTCTATTTACGCTGTGGCGTACTAGCGTGCTACATCTTACCGACGGGAGCGTTTATCATCATCCTCAAAATCATCGTCATCATCAAAAAATTCCCAATCATCATCAGCCGCTTGATTGGTAGTCGGCGGCTGATAAGGGGGGATGATTACCCGGTAATCAGCATCGTAAACGGATTCAGTTTTTCCCGCAGCCGTATTTTTTGGCTCACGGTAACCGTAGGAGTAAACTGAACCAGAACTAGAACTACTTTTGGCTTCTGATTGACGTTCGTAAGTTGTTGAGTCTCTAGACTGTTGAGCTTGAGGATTAGGGGTAGGCACTTCCTCTGACTTTTCATCAAAGTTCCAATCATCATCTCTACTGCCATTTGTCTCCCAATCATCAAATACATCACTGCTAGGCTCTTGTTTTTTACTAGCTGGTGGTGGAGAACTGGCAGGACGAGATGTAGGTTCTTCTCTTTGGGTTGTCTTCGCACGAGGCGAAGTTGCGCTTCGGCGGTCAGGAGTTTGGCGTTGTCCTCCGACAAAATAATTGGATAATTTAAACAAGGTAGCAATCAATATAGATGTGAAAGCACCTGTAGCAATACTGAACAAAATCCATATCGCTAGTGGTAATGGTTGAGTTCGCACGCCCAAAAATACTAGCGATAGGGCAGGTGACCAATTTTGGACTAACAACAGCATTAGTCCTCCCAGTACTGCCACCAATAGAATTAAGCGAATTACAGCCATAGCAATTTTGTCAGTTGTCAGTTGTCAGTTGTCAGTGGTTAGTTGTCAGTGGTCAGTTGTCAGTTATCAGTCTGATTACTCTTCACTTATTACTGTTCACTGACTACTGACACTATCAGCCATCTCTATCATTACCCTTTTAGGACTATTGTGAAATCTACGATAAATCCGCTGAGGGCGTTAGCGACGACCTTGCCACCGCTGAATTGGGATGCAATCAATATCTAGTTGATCTAAAGCACGAGCAACTACAAAATCAACTAAATCCTCGATGGTTTGGGGATTATGATACCAGGCGGGAATAGCGGGGACAATTCTCACTCCAACTTCTGCTAAAGAGGTTAAGTTACGTAGGTGGATTAGGCTAAAAGGCGTTTCACGAGGGACAATAACCAGCTTTCGCCCTTCTTTGAGTTGGACATCTGCTGCCCGTTCTAGTAAATCGGAACTCAAGCCAACTGCTAGCTTTGCCACTGTGCTCATGCTGCATGGAATGATTATCATCCCGAGAGTGACAAAGGAACCACTGGCAATCCCGGCTCCAACATCACCCCAAGGATGGCAGCGGAGTTTTCCGGAAAGCGCAACTCCAGCTTGCTCTCGCCAGAATTGTTCTTGCCCAGTTGGTTCTGCTGGCATCCGAATTTCCTGTTCTGATTGCCAAACCATGTAAGTTGATTTAGAGGCAACCAATTCAATACTATATTCCGCTTCTAGCAAAAATTTGATCGCGCGAACAGCGTAAATCAGACCAGATGCGCCTGATACGCCTAAAATTAAAGGCTTAGTGTTATTTGACACGTAACATTTGGTGGATTTTACTCATCCTCAGAGTAAGAGTCTAGGTCATCAGGCTCAATGTCATTTGGTAAGTATAGGTCTAAGAGATCGTCATTGGAACCATTGCCAGTTAAACCTTTGGGTACACCATCGCTGCCGACTGTTACCAAATCAATTTGCTGACGGTAGTAATCGACACTTTTTACTTGCACGGCGACGCGATCGCCTAGTCTATAGGAAGCACGATTTTTGCGACCAAACAGTGCCTGTTGTCTGGCGCGATATTCATACCAATCGTCTTTGAGAGAACTGACGTGTACTAATCCTTCTACCCTTAAAGGCACACCAGGATTACTACTAGACTCCACCTCGGCTGCTGGTACTTCAATTTCCACAAAGAAACCGTAGGACTGAACACCAGTAATCACCCCTTGAAATACCTGACCAATGCGCTGCTTCATCAGTTGGGCTTTTTGCAGTCCGGCTAAATCAGCTTCAGCTTCTTGGACTTCTTTTTCTCGGTCGTTGATTTGGATAATTACCCTAGTTAAATCGCTTTGCAGTTCTTGTTGTAATTCTGGGGGCAAAACGTTCCAGTTAATTTCCTTATGGCTGGAGGAGTGGCGCAGGTTAACACGTTCTCTAACACGGGTATTGCGGCGATCGCGTCCGTTTTCCAGTAGCGTGTAATACACTCTCTGCATGAGCAAATCTGGGTAACGCCGCAAGGGGGCACTAAAGTGGATATATTGCGGTAGTGCCAGACCAAAGTGAGACCCTTTGGTGGTGCTGTATGCAGACGGCTTAAGTGTATCTTGCAATAAGTAGGTAAGAACTTGCTCAGAGGGAGATTCGGCAAAAGCTGTGGTCAAATGTTGATAATCTAAGGGTTGGATATCTACTTCTGGATCTAGTGTGAGGTCAACGCCTAAATTGACTGCCAATTTCAGCATTTCCTGGACATCTTCGACATCAGGTGTGCCTTGGACTCGCCAGATAGCAGGAACACCAAGGGCATTTAAATGAGTTGCGATCAGTTGATTAACTAGCAGCACCAACTCTGTGAGTAGCGATCGCACCGGTAAATCATTCACCACCACAGCCCCGAGAATCCCCTCATCATAGTAGGCGTTTTGACTGGGCGGCAGATTCAACTGGAGGCTACCACGAGTCAAGCGTACCTGTTTCACGGCTGTTTGCAAGGCTTGGAGGTCTTGCAGGATTTGGGAAACCTGTGGGGATTGATCTTGCGCTTCACCTGTGAGAATTGCTTGGGCTTGGGCGGTACTCAGTCCAGTTTCTACGTTGATCACACTGGGTTGAATTTCCCATTCCAGCACTTGTCCTGATTGGGGATCAATGGTAATTAAAAAAGAGATGGTTAAGCGATCGCTCCCAGGTACTAAAGAACAGCGTTCTGCCACCGTTGCAGGCAAGATTGGCAGCACCAATTCTCCTAGATACACTGATTTGCCCCGTTTGAGTGCTTCTCTATCTAGGGGTTCGTCAGGTTGGACATAGTGAGAAACATCAGTGATATGAACGCCCAAAAGCCAATTTCCGGCTAAGTTTTTTTCTAAACTAAAAGCGTTTTCTATAACTTTGGTATCGCCATTTACCCCTTCAATGGTGAGAGTAAACAAATTACGTAAATCTAACCGATTTTTCAGGTCTGCTTTCAGCAGCTTTTTGGGTAACTTGACGGCTGCTTCTAGGACATGATCAGGAAAAGTCCGGGAAAGGTCGTGTTTGCACGTAACTAAATCTATATCAGCAGCGGCTTCGGCATCGCTACCAAGGATTTGCACGACTCGACCAAGGGGAGGATATTGTGCTAATGGGTAACGCAAGACTTCTACATGCACAAGGTGATCGATCGCTTCTTCCAACTTTGCCCCGTTAGGTTGGATCTTGAGTTCAAACAGCAATCGATCATCTAAGGGCACAGCCCGGAAACCGCTTTCTACCTGCTTAATTCGTGCCAGTAACGTGTGGTTGGAACGTTCTAGAATCAGCTTCACCTCCCCTTCGGGAGAGCGACGGCGACTGCCTTCTTTGAGAACTCTGACCAAAACGCGATCGCCATTCCAAGCATTACTCAGATGACTTTCGCGGATGTAAATATCCTCAGCTCCTTCCACATCTTGAATAGCAAAGCAAAAACCTTTACTAGAACAACGGAGTTTTGCCTCGATTATTCCCTCTTCTGAGACACGGCGGTACTTGCCCCGTTCTTTTACTAAAATACCGATTTTTTCGAGAACATCTAAAGCGATGTGAAGTTTTTGTAAACTTTTTTCATCTTCACAACCAAGTTTCTTTTCCAAAACTTTCCGAGCTACCAATTTATCATCGGTGAAATTGGCAAGGAGTGTAGCGATTGAAAATTCCATGCAGTGAACCGACCTTTGGTCAAAACATCATTTGTTGTTTAATCTGGTTCTTTCCTGTATACCCTCACGGCTTACAGAAACAAGCTGGAAACGAACTGCCCTGACTGAGGCAAGGCTTCCTAAGTTCCAAGGGAAGGAAGCCGACCCAGCAAGAGCAAGAAACTACTCCCGCAGTTCCGAGCAAAGGAAGCCGACCCACGGACAACTCTGGGCGTCTACGAACTTCTCACTCCACGATGCTCTCAGAGTTCGCCTGCGTTCAAGTCTCTTCACCTAACCAAACTTAAGATTGCACGCCTGATTAAAATCTAGCCCCGCTAAGTAATTATGCGACGGGTTTTTGAGAAGCTGGGTTTAGAGAATCCATACTGCCCAAAAGGCTATGCAGGGGAGCCACTGCGCTCAGAGGGGTCTCCCCAAGTGGAGCAAGTGGCGTGGAAACTACAGGTGTTTGATTGTCTAGAGTGAAGGTAATCTTACGACATTAGACTCTGATTTTTAACTAGGAGGAACTGCCGTGAACCCAATTTTCCCACATGTAGAATCGGTAACAATTAGGTGAGCAGTTTAATAAGCAGTGAGGGCGAACCTTATCTTCATTATTGTAGATTTAGAGCGCACTTCCAGAAAATAGTTCTAGATATTGAGTTGGGTAATCAGTATAGCATTGCAGGCAAGACTACCAGGTAAGTTAGCACTAGCCAAAAATTTCGTCAAAAAAGAGCTACTGCTACAATTGGGACACGGGACAACGCAAAAATATTACCTTCATGGGCCGGAGCATAGAGTTAGTTATACCTGCTCATTGCCTACCAAGAAACTGATCACACATATTCTGGAGTGCTGAGACTTGAAGCGGACATTTTGTAAGCAATGCTACTCGCACGCGAATATTATAGTCAGTCGTACAGGTGATGGAAGAATTTGCGATCGCATTAATCCAAAGCTGTACAAACAATATCTGTAGTTTGCCATTCACAGGGAGATGGAAATGTACGCTATTACAGGAATTACGGGTCAGGTTGGCAGTGCAGTCGCCCGCAAATTGCTGACCGAAAACCAGTCTGTACGGGCTGTAATCCGCGATGCCAACAAAGGAACCACTTGGGCAGAACAGGGCTGTGCAGTCGCTCTGGCGGACATGAATGACGCCAACGCGCTGAAAGCGGCTTTTGCTGATGCCGAGGGTGTCTTTGTGGTGCTGCCGCCGAACTTCGCGCCATCGCTGGGCTTCCCCGAAACACGGGCGATCGCGGCGGCGCGTCCGGGCAAGGTCGCTGTTCAAGTCTCAGGGCACAGCCGACCCGCAGCCGCGCATTCAGATGCTCAACGGTTTCAACCAGGGCTGGATTGAGTTTGAGAGTGGCGAGTCCGGCTAGATCAAGGGCGAAGTCGAACTGGAGACAGTCCTGAAAAGCCTGGTGGATCGTCCAGCCAGACAGCCGTGAGATATTTTTGCAGCGGTAACGTCATAACGGTTGGTTCGCTAATTACAGCCGCGAATTATTTTTCTTTTCCACATCCGGTGAAAAGTCAGATTTGTGTCTCGTTGCAAGCAATCAAGGACATAAATCTTAATATTCTTCATGCCCCATGTTCTTGCTCTAGACCAATTTGATGCCGAGTGTTAATTCAGTTCCAAGTACCGAGTCCTGAGTAAAGAGGTGAGATTCCCCACTTCTTTACTCAGGACTCAGGACTCAGCACTGTTTCGGTAAGCAATTAAAAATGTTCGCGTAGCGTCTGGTAGAGAAGAAATGCAAGATTGGCAGGCATCCTGAGTATCGAGTGGATGTAAATTAAAGTAAGGGCAGCTGATCTTGCTTGAGCATACAGGCAGTATCGACCCCGTTATTAAAAAGATTTAGATTGGTAGCAGTATTATGTTGGCTCAATTCCAGAGCTTGTATCCCAAAGGCAGTCTGATTTCTGAATTAGTGCAAATTTTTCAAGGAAAATATATTGTCCGGGCAAGCGTGCAAATTGAAGGCGTAACCCGTGCTACGGGTATGGCAGCAGCAGAAACAGTAGAAGCAGCAGAAGACCAAGCCAGAACTAGGGCGCTGATAGTTTTGGGTATTACAAATGCGCCACCAGAATCAGTGGCATTTATCTCAAATCCAATTTCCCCAGCGGAGCTAAACCCTCCCTTGAACATTAAAGGTGGATTGAATGAGCCGGCTGCCTACTCCTCTACAAAAGATGAGGATCTTGTTGGTAGTCAGTGGTCAGTGGTCAGCGACAAAGAAATATCTATCCCGCCTTCCAGAGTCCGGAACATCAAACCAGAAGTAGTAACAACCAGTAACGAACAGTACGGCTATAGCGATGCTGCGCCCCTAGAAAGCGATACCTATAGCCAGGATTTAGATCAAAATTTTCCTGTGACTGGCGATCGCCAGCTAGAATTTGATTCTCCAGTTGAAAACTTGGAAATAACCTTTGATAACCAGGTGGAAAATCAAACTTTTCCAGGAATTTCTGCCAATAATGTCACACCATTTACACCTCGGAGTTACAGCCCTCAAGAGAATGTCGCCACCCCGTCAGTGACAGGAAAGAGAAAGAAGAAAGCTGAACCCGTGGATTTATCGGATGTAATTGCTAAAACAGATGTCGAACTTCAGCGTTTAGGCTGGACACCAGAACAGGGACGGGAGCATCTGATTAAAACCTACGGTAAGCGGGGGCGAACTTTGCTGACTGAAGAAGAATTGCATGGATTCCTCAAATACCTCCAATCTGAACCAGACCCATTAGCGGGATTTTGATTAGTTATTAGTCATTTGTCCTCTCTTACAAAGTTCTGAGCGGAGGTTTCCTCCGCTCAGAACTTTACGCTTTGTCATTTGTCCTTTTAATTGCTAAGGGTGAATGACAAAAGACGTAGGCTATTGAATAGCCTGGAAATCTCCAGTTTCTGCAAAGCTGCAAATCCGAGTACAAACCGATACACCTGCTCCCATGCCGCTATTGTCATGTTCTTTGTCAATGCTCACTTAGCCAGTAATCAGCACACTAGAGCCAGCGCTGATTATTAGGGAGGCTTACGCTACTGTCCCCAGTCCTTTCATGACTTCACCCTTAAGTACTCTGACAATCAGGTAGCTACAGAAACAGGCATCAAAAGCGAAAATCAAAGGTTACGGCAAGATGAACAAGAATCAATTAATTGCAGCACTCACCCAGTAGAGTCCCGCGATCGCTATTAATTATAAGGGGCGGGGAAAGGTTTTGCTTATTTAAGATTTAAGATTTTAAAGCATAACCTAATGTGGAGGTGTGTCTACCATGTGTAATACCTGCGACACGCTTAATAGCGATCGCATCAACCAAATCATACGCTTAATCTAACTTTCAACACTTCTGCTATACTACATCATTGCTTATTTAGCACTTCTTATGTCTCGTTCAAGTTTTCTAGTTAAACACACACCACAGATTCAGCAGGGCATCCTCGACTTCTACCTGAAAAAGGCTGACAGGTTTCGGGCGTACTTTCCAGGAGGAGAGGAGTTAAGTGGCAGCAGACCAGATTTTTTAGCGCTTGAGGGAGTGTCTGTACAACCTTGGTCAGGAATGGTGGGCTGTATAATTGTTGAAGGCACTTTAACACCAGCAGCAAGAACGCTCATCCGAGAACGCGGAAAATTTGAGGAAGATAGCTGCTATCATCCTTTGCAACTATGGAGCTATGAGTTAGTCAATGACACTGAGGTGTTACTGCGGATCACAGACTTTTCGGTTTGGATGGTCTTCGCTACGCTAGATGAGCTACAGAGCTTGGAGAAACAAAAGATCCCCGTCAGTGAATGGCGAGAAATTTCCCTTGAACCTGAGGAAGGAGCAACGCCACTGCCGATGGATGAAAGCGACCTAGAGCAAATCACCCAGGCAATTAAGGAAGCGTTTTTTCCCAAACACAAGTAACTACAAATTTATAAGGGAGCGTAACAATAGGTCTTTTTTTCTCGTGAAACCGATTTTCTCTAACCCACGGGAGATGGTACGCGCACTAATCTTGCCTTCCTATAATTGTGCCATCTGGGCTTGAGTCTTATCCCCATACACTTTCACAAAGTCTCGAAATTTTTCCCAGTCGCTGATTTTGTGGCTATGACCACGCGACTGATTCGGTTTAGCCAGGAAATCTCCAGTTTCTGCAAAGCGCTTTAACCACAAGAAGTAATCACAAAATCCTCCAACGAGAGAGCGAGTCCATGCGATTGCTTGTCTGCGACACGCCGCGCGAACGTCCTTCCTTCTCTCTACGAGACGCTACACGAACGCAATGAAAATTATTTTCTCATTAAAAAATAAAAACTGGGATGCACCCCAGTCAGAACCCAATAGTAGGATTTTGATTTCCAACTCGTAAATCAAGTTTTGAACTTCTAAATCGAGTTTTGAACTTCTAAATCAAGTTTTGAACTTCTAAATCGAGTTTTGAACTTCTAAATCGAGTTTTGAAATCAAATAACCCCTCTTCACTTCTGAAAAGGGGTTATTTTTAGGGTTTAAGGGAATTAAAAGTGGTAAATCACCATTTGCCCGTGACTATTAATTAAGAACAGCAACTGCTGGACGGCTACCAGCGGCGTGACGGTCAATAACTTGGTCAATCAAGCCATATTCCCTCGCTTCCTCTGGTGACATGAAAAAGTCACGTTCAGTATCTTCAGCAATCCGCTCAATTGGTTGACCTGTATGTTCAGCTAAATAGTCATTTAGCCGCTGCTTGTGGTACAAAATTTCCCGCGCCTGAATTTCAATATCAGTCGCCTGTCCTTGAGCGCCACCTAAAGGTTGATGAATCATAATCCGAGAATGAGGTAGACTCATCCGTTTACCCTTAGCACCAGCGCTGAGGAGAAAAGCGCCCATACTCGCCGCCAATCCGGTACAAATTGTACAGACATCAGGGCGAATGTGTTTCATAGTGTCAAAAATGCCCATACCAGCCGTCACCGAACCACCGGGAGAATTGATGTACATATAAATGTCTTTCTCCGAGTCTTCGGCATCCAAATACAGCAGTTGGGCAACAATCAAGTTAGCAATGTTGTTGTCAACTTGTTGTCCCAAAAAGATGATGCGCTCACGTAACAGCCGTGAGTAGATGTCAAAGGCGCGTTCACCTCGACCCGATTGTTCAATAACGATAGGAATCATGGAAACGTGTTTGTGGCTACTTTAAATACATTTTATCGGTGACAGCACGAAACTGGGGTTTATCTCTACTGTTCCCAAGCAGATAAATTGAATCTTTCTCGTTTTCTCTTCTCTAAATAAGGGTGCAAAAAATGATTTTGCAATAAATTTAACCGCTAAGGGCACTTTTTAGCCGCAAAAGCTGTCTCAGAGAATATCCCCATTTAGGCAAGAATAAATCAAAAAACCTAACTTTCGCCAATCTCATGTCTCGGCTTTTGCTGTACAACCTTGGCGATGTGGTAATTAGACCGAGAACCGAAATCCGACTTGCTTAGGGAATTACGTTAAATATCCAGTAACATTTTAAACATTTTTTTAGTATTTTCCTCAGCAATTATCAAGTTATTTTGTTAGATTCGGTAAATCGATAAAACAAGGTGTATTTAGAATAATCAGTCCTAATTGAAATGCTATCCACTCAGAGAGAGACGTGCCATGCTGGAAAAACTTATACAAGCTGCCATCATCACCTTCTTGCTCCACTTGATAGCAGGACTTAGCCCAAATACTTTAATTCAGACAAAGACAGCATCACCTGTGCCTGAAACGCCACCAAATATTGTTAGCTTGCTATTGCAATCTTTTCAGTAAAAACATTTCCCAAACTGTACAGGTGTGGCGATATCAAAGACATGCACTACTACTTCTTACCCAAGGGGTAACTCGCTTGTAGGGTTTCTTGCATATACATAGCTGTCTAGGCTAACACTCCTGGGAACAGGGTAGACTGAGCAAAGAAGGCAACTACTTGCGTTTAATCATGACTAATCGCCTTGCTGAAGCTAAGAGCCTCTATCTCCGCAAACACGCCGAAAACCCGATTGATTGGTGGCCTTGGTGTGACGAAGCACTTGCAACTGCAAGGGCGCAAAATAAACCGATTTTTCTATCGATTGGCTATTCTAGTTGCCACTGGTGTACTGTCATGGAAGGCGAGGCTTTTTCTGATATTGCGATCGCCCAGTACATGAATGCCAATTATCTTCCGATCAAAGTAGACAGGGAAGAAAGACCTGACCTTGATAGCATCTATATGCAGGCTTTGCAGATGATGAGCGGTCAAGGGGGTTGGCCTTTGAATATTTTTCTTTCCCCAGAAGATTTAGTGCCGTTTTACGCTGGTACTTATTTCCCTTTAGACCCGCGCTATGGTCGTCCTGGATTTTTGCAGGTGTTGCAATCCCTTCGCCGTTATTACGATACAGAAAAAGAAGACTTACAGCAACGCAAAGCCCTAATTATTGAGTCTCTGCTCACGTCTGCGGTGTTGCAATCCGGTACAACAACCGAGCTTGAAGACCATGAATTACTCCGCCAAGGTTGGGAAACCAGCACAGGTGTAATTACTACTAGGGAATCTGGCAATAGCTTTCCGATGATTCCCTATGCAGAATTAGCGCTGCGGGGAACTCGATTGAATTTTGAATCTGGCGATGATGGCAAGCAAGTTTCTACCCAGCGAGGACTAGACCTTGCATTAGGGGGCATTTATGACCATGTGGGTGGTGGTTTTCATCGCTATACTGTTGACCCTACTTGGACAGTACCCCATTTTGAAAAGATGCTCTATGACAATGGACAGATTGTGGAGTATCTGGCTTCTTTGTGGAGTACAGGAATACAAGAACCAGCGTTTGAGAGGGCAGTTGCTGGTACTGTACTATGGCTAAAGCGGGAAATGACCGCGCCTGAAGGTTACTTCTATGCTGCTCAAGATGCCGACAGTTTCACTGATCCCACAGCAGTAGAACCAGAAGAAGGAACCTTTTATGTCTGGAGTTACAGCGAACTACAACAACTGTTAACGCTTGAAGAACTAACGGAATTAGAACAGTTTACGGTGACGCTTAAGGGCAACTTTGAAGGACGTAATGTTTTGCAAAGACGCCATCCAGGTCAACTGAGTGCAAGGCTGGAAACGATACTAAGTAAGCTGTTTACAGCTCGTTATGGCGTTAGTTCTGAGTCACTAGAAACTTTTCCTCCGGCTCGTAACAACCAGGAAGCAAAAACCACTAACTGGCCAGGTCGCATTCCCTCGGTGACAGATACGAAAATGATTGTCGCTTGGAATAGCTTGATGATTTCTGGGCTGGCTAGGGCTGCTGGAGTTTTCCAACAACCGTCATATTTGGAATTAGCAGTACGAGCGGCGAATTTCATCTGGGAAAATCAGTTTGTCGATGGGCGTTTTCACCGACTCAACTATCAAGGAGAACCAACCGTTTTAGCGCAGTCTGAAGATTACGCTTTTTTTATTAAAGCTCTCTTGGATTTACAAGCTTCCAACCCTGAGCAGAAGCAATGGTTAGAAAAAGCGATCGCTATCCAAGATGAATTCAATGAATTTCTTTGGAGTGGAGAATCAGGTGGTTACAATAACACATCTACTGATTCTAGTCAAGATTTAATTGTCAGAGAGCGGAGTTACGCGGATAATGCGACACCATCAGCCAATGGAATTGCGATCGCTAATCTTGTGCGTCTAGCCCTACTCACCGATAATCTAGATTATTTGGATTTAGCAGAACTTGGCTTAAAAGCTTTTAGGAGTGTAATGCATGGCGCTCCCCAAGCTTGTCCCAGTTTATTTACAGCTTTGGATTGGTATCAGAATTCTACCTTGATTCGCAGCACAACTGAGCAAATAAACTCTTTGATCCCCAAGTTTCTGCCAGTGGCTGTGTTTGCGATAACATCTGATTTACCAGAGGGAAGCGTTGGATTAGTTTGCCAAGGTTTGAAGTGTCTTGCACCAGCAGAAAGCGTAGAGCATTTATTGCAGCAAGTGCAGCAAAGTCAAAATAGAGGATAATTTTGGCAAGATTAGACGCATAACCATGAATTAGGTGAAGTGACAATGACGACCCGTAGCGAATTAACTGCCATAGTCTTAGCAGGCGGCAAGAGTTCTCGCATGGGTCAAGATAAAGCCCTGATTCCAATTCAAGGGGTGCCATTGTTGCAGCGAGTTTGTGGGATTGCTCAAAGCTGTGCTGATGTTGTTTATGTAGTCACTCCCTGGCCAGAACGCTATCAAGACTTGCTTTTGCCTGGTTGTCAGTTTATTCGGGAAGTAGCTTTGTCTGGAGAATCTCTCGCCCACGGGCCTCTAGTTGGTTTTGCCCAAGGGCTAGCCGAAGCACAGACAGATTGGGTGCTGCTGCTAGCTTGCGATTTGCCGAGGTTGCGGGTTGAAGTTTTGCAAGATTGGGTAACTAAACTTGATAGCGTGGGAGATGCTGCGATCGCAGCTTTGGCTGATCATCCGAAAGGCTGGGAACCTCTGTGTGGTTTCTATCGCCGTCGCTGTTTGCCACAACTCCTAGAGTTTATCAACCAAGGGGGGCGATCGTTTCAGCAATGGCTGCGGCAATATTCTGTAGAAGTTTTGCCTTTAGCAGAACCAGAAATGCTGTTTAACTGTAATACACCAGAGGACTTGGCTTTAAGTTAACGTCAGTCTCCAACGGAGGCGCACGTTAAAATTAGCTTATGCTTGTAGCAGATTAACTGCGATCGGGTATAATCCCCATCAATAGGATCTACTCATCTTGCGGCTTGTCTAACTTGTCTATTTTATTTTTGTGTGCTAATACCGTCGCACAAGTGCCTATCGCTCTCGCTGAGATTAGGATTATTCTGTAAATAACCGCGTACCCAATCACAACTGCGCCCTATTAAAGTGTCTAAGTCTAGATTCCAGAAATCTAGATTCCAGAGTTTGATTGTCTTGTCAACACTGCCAGAAGCCAAAGTCTTGCCGTCAGGGCTAAAACTCACGCTATAGACAGGGTTATCATGCCCAGTCAAGGTGTGGATTTCCTTCCCTGTCTCTAGATTCCAGAGTTTGACTGTCTTGTCCTCACTGCCAGAAGCCAAAGTCTTGCCGTCAGGGCTAAAACTCACACTCCAGACAAAGTTATCATGCCCAGTTAGGGTGTGGATTTCCTTCCCTGTCTCTAGATTCCAGAGTTTGATTGTCTTGTCATCACTGCCAGAAGCCAAAGTCTTGCCATCGGGGCTAAAACTCACACTCCAGACAAAGTTATCATGCCCAGTCAGGGTGCGGATTTCCTTCCCTGTCTCTAGATTCCACAGTTTGATTGTCTTGTCAGCACTGCCAGAAGCCAAAGTTTTGCCGTCGGGGCTAAAACTCACGCTATTGACAAAGTTATCATGCCCAGTCAGGGTGCGGATTTCCTTCTCTGTCTCTAGATTCCAGAGTTTGATTGTCGCGTCACCGCTGCCAGAAGCCAAAATCTTGCCGTCGGGGCTAAAACTCACGCTAGAGACCCAGTTATCATGCCCAGTCAGGGTGCGGATTTCCTTCTCTGTCTCTAGATTCCACAGTTTGATTGTCTTGTCACGACTGCCAGAAGCCAAAGTCTTGCCGTCGGGGCTAAAACTCACGCTAGAGACCCAGTTATCATGCCCAGTCAGGGTGCGGATTTCCTTCCCTGTCTCTAGATTCCACAGTTTGATTGTCGCATCAGCACTGCCAGAAGCCAAAGTCTTGCTGTCGGGGCTAAAACTTACGCTTCTGACATAGTTATCATGCCCAGTCAGGGTGTGGATTTCCTTCCCTGTCTCTAGATTCCAGAGTTTGATTGTCTTGTCATCACTGCCAGAAGCCAAAGTCTTGCCATCGGGGCTAAAACTCACACTCCAGACAAAGTTATCATGCCCAGTCAGGGTGCGGATTTCCTTCCCTGTCTCTAGATTCCACAGTTTGATTGTCTTGTCAGCACTGCCAGAAGCCAAAGTTTTGCCGTCGGGGCTAAAACTCACGCTAAAGACAGAGTTATCATGCCCAGTCAGGGTGTGGATTTCCTTCCCTGTCTCTAGATTCCACAGTTTGATTGTCGCATCAGCACTGCCAGAAGCCAAAGTCTTGCCGTCGGGGCTAAAACTCACGCTAGAGACCCAGTTATCATGCCCAGTCAGGGTGCGGATTTCCTTCCCTGTCTCTAGATTCCACAGTTTGATTGTCTTGTCATCACTGCCAGAAGCCAAAGTCTTGCTGTCGGGGCTAAAACTTACGCTTCTGACATTGTTATCATGCCCAGTCAGGGTGCGGATTTCCTTCCCTGTCTCTAGATTCCACAGTTTGATTGTCGCATCAGCACTGCCAGAAGCCAAAGTCTTGCCGTCAGGGCTAAAACTCACGCTCCAGACATCATTATCATGCCCTTGCAAGCGATTGTGTTCGCTGCTCTCATTAAGAGCTTTTTGCAAGGCATTCATTACCACTGAGTTGTATACGTGCTGGTTTTGCAGGATTTTTCCCGCTTTAATTGCTTTGACAAAAGCATCCAACTCTTTTCTTCTATCGAGTAGAGACAAAGAAGAAGAACCGAGAGAATCTGCAAGATTGAGTTCCGCTTGTTTTGTCTTTTGCCAAGCGATTAAACCCAATCCACTGCTAACCACCACCGCCACCAGGGAACTTACCACAATCCCCCACATAGCTCTGATTCCATTCTTCCTGATGCGATCGCGTTCTTGGGTACTCTGCTCAATAAATTCTTTCTCATCAATTAAGTCTTCTGGGCGTTCCTTCAGTCTTTCTTCTGCTTCCGCCAAAGCTGCACCACGCAATAATGACCCGGAATCTTGCTTCGTTGCTTCCCATTGTCTTTTTGCTGACCGCAATCGCTCTTGCCAAGCTCTAAAAACGCGGTTTGTATTCATCCATTCTCGCAGTTCTCCCCAATTACGAATCAGAGCTTCATGGACTACTTCGACCGTTTCTTGACTGCTGAGATTGCGACTTGTCACCACCAACCGAGCATCAGCTAATTTTTTTACCAAAGACCAGCTTTGCTCCCCTAATTCCGCTTTCATTGCTATGCGTCTGGTATCTTCTGCTCCCTCACCCGGACGCACCAATTGAATAAAAATCCGCCGGACTTTTTCCTTCTCATCATCTGTCAAGTTGCCATATTTTTCATCAGCATGGCGAGCTAATGCACCTTCTACTTGACCAATTTCTTCATAGATTTTGTGAGTTAATTGTTTACCCGTTCGCTTGTTCCACAACTCTGTTAATGCAAACTCTAGCAAAGGTAAATTTCCAGGTTGGTCTTCCACATCATCCAGAATGCGTTCTACCAGTCCGTCTGCAAATGTCACCCCTAATTTTTGGGCAGGTTTTTCAATGACTTCTTTTAATTCCTCCCGATTCATTGGCCCCAGTTTCACATCAGCATTTTGCAAGACATCAGAAAAGGGACGATAGGAGAGAGCATTTCCCAAAAAATCTGCCCGCATCGTGGCTACCAACACCGTAGCCGATGAAGACAGAGAAATAGGAGTTTCTAAACTGGCTAATAAGCAGTCGAGAAACTTACGGCGAATTTCCTGATTGTTACAGAGTGTGTAAATTTCTTCAAATTGGTCAGCAATCAGTAATACACGATGATTAGGGTGATTTTGCCGAATTTTAGCAAAAACGTCCAAGAGAGGAATAGCACCATCTTGCAAGTAACTAGCTAACTCTCGCGCTTGGGCAATTTGTTTGGTTTCATTTAAATTCGGTGTATAAAGCGGGACAATAGCTAAAGCGATCGCATGAAAAGGGTCAGAACCAGGACGAAAGTGAGTAAACTGCCAGTGACCTTCTTTTTGTAACTTAGGGACTAATCCCGCTAATACCACCGAAGATTTACCGCTTCCCGACGCACCCAACACGGGTATAAAATTATGGGTTTTAGTTGCACTATAAAGTTGTTCTATAAATATTTCCCGCCCAAAGAAAAACTCAGCATCATTGGGGCCAAAATGAAACAAACCCTGATAAGGACAAGGGAGATATTCATCAACAGCGATCGCAGAATCAACAGGTTTTACCTCTTCCCTAGAGTAGAAGTAGTTGTAGATAATGTTTCCTTCACCAACTACAGCACCTTTGACTTTATTTTGAAAACAGGTTTTACCTCTTCCCTAGAGTAGAAGTAGTTGTAGATAATGTTTCCTTCACCAACTACAGCACCTTTGACTTTATTTTGAAAAGTTGAGTGGTATTTGGAACTCTCTTCAGCCATCTAGAAACTCCAGTGGCTTTAGCCAAATTTATTTTCTTGTGTGTTGCGATCGCCAACCTGAATCCCCTTCACTTCTCCTTGAAATACTGTGTTATATTTACCTGCTGCTGACTCTTCTGGCTTTTCCTGTTTCAGTAACTCCTGTGCTAACTTAATAATTTCCGCATCCTGATCAACTCCTAGATTGACTAACTCTTCTTGAAGCAATGCTTTAACTGCTTCTGAATCCAGCTTTTTCTCATGCTTGTCTACGATATTGCTATCATCTTCTTTACCTTGGTCAGCAAACCTCTGCTTAATCAAAGTCTTCAAACCCTGATAGGCATCTTTAACAGCTGTTCCTGCGGTATCTTTAGTAGCAGCGATCGCACCAGCACCTAAAGCAGCAATAATTATAGAAATAGGCTCCATAGTTAATCCTCAATGATTGGTAGCAGCTAAAATAGTTATTATTCAATGTTTAAAGAATATTACAAAAGGGTTTGCTACTCTCATTTTAGCACACCCAAGCATCTCAGTATATCGCTAAAAACTTCATTTTTCGTAGCACTTAACCCAATACTTTCTGAGACTTTTCAAACATCCTTTTAGATTATCACAGGACATGGAACTTATTAGTTACAACATGAGTTTGATGAAAAGTAAACCAAAAAGTTTTTTATAAGTTTTACCATCTGAACATTTTTTCTTAGCCACGAATATTACAAAACTCCCAAAACAACGTTAACTTGAGCATTTCAGACGATAAACTTAATTACCTTTAAGCGATCGCAATACCTGCTTGGTTTCTTATGCTTCATGTTTAGCAAACTTTTTGCCTTTTTCTAACCGTTGAACTCACGTTAAGTTGATTGAAGAAGAATACAGAACTCAGAATCAATTAATGGGGGATTCAGCTGAATGTGGGATATAAATCTATTTGATAACGACGCAATTAGGTGATTGGGGAGATGAAAGAAATTTTCCTTCTGAATTCTGCTGTATCTACTGTTTACCGAATGCGACAAAATTTGCGATCGCTATCACTCTGAGGATATTGCCAAGAATAAGCAAAATGGCTAACTCCCTTGAGTTGGGGAGCGTATTGGCGAAGTGCCTGCATTTGCACTTCTAAAGATGGACGATTACTGACAGATTTTCCCCACGCACCTGCTAAAGCTGGGATTATCTGCGTACCCGGTTTTGCCATACTCAAAACCCGCTGCACTTGCGACACGATACAACTAACATTACCGCAATTCCCATAAGACATAGGATGCCACTCTAATGTAGTGGGGAAGCGATCCCAAGGTTGCAAACGGGAATCATACCCTTGTCCGACAGTTTGGTTGCCATTAGGAAAAAACACTACTCCTGTGGGAATACCTTGCTGCTTTGCTGGGTAACTAGCTATGGTGACAAAATCTAGAATTCCTTGCATGGCGTGGGCAACAGCAAGCTGCCACAACTCCCATTGTAAAAGTGGTTGTCTGTTGGTTGTAGACAAAATTGACTTTTGCGCTGATGGGAGAGGGCGTCCTTGCCAAAGGGGTTCCCCTTCCTGGGGATAAAGTTTATCAACTTCCGCTACATCTCCAGCGGTGACGTATCCCTTACTCAAAAAGCGGCGAATCAAGTCCAGCCCTTTGTAATTTTGTGCCCGTTTAAATAAAGCTTCTTGGGTTGCGGGAGTAAATAGCCATAAATCTGAAACTTTGGTGGCGATGGAATCACTTCCAGCTTGTCGGGGATAGCGCACATAGTCTAATAGCAAGCCATCTGGACGACGGCGCAAAACTTGTTGTACTAATTGATAGTAGTCGCGTTTTGCTTGCAGATTGTAGGGGTCGATAAATAGTTGAGAGCCGTTATCTACGACATATAGGCTGGTTTGACCTTTGCCATTACGAGCGATCGCTGCTTCTCTATCTCGGCGCTGGGCGTAAGTATAGCCGAAATTTGTGGTAAACATCCAGGCGTAGACTTTCAAACCGCGTTGCCGACCTTTTTTAATTGCTGTGGCGAGTAAGTCAGCGTTTTCTGCCCCTGGAGTGCGAATCACAGAAGGCCAAACCGTCGGGTTAGCTCTTGCTGGCAATAGTACCTGCCCGTCGTAAAATACTTCTACATAAACTTGGTTATAGCCACGGTTGACAATCCGATCCATAATCTGATCAATTGTTCCTGGCTGAATGTCACAGGGATACAAGCGCAACCAAATGGCTTGGATTTGTGGCCAAGTCCGAGTGCGGCACTCCTGTAATTCCTCTGCCTGTTTTTGGAGAATGTTTTGGTAGCGCGTTTGAGCATCTTGCTTACCTTTGAGGGCTGATAAACGTAAGTTTTCTTTTTCTTGCGCCGCCACTGATGGTAACTGACAATATTGGGTTACTTGTGCCCTTGCTGGTTCGCTGACAAAGTTGGGGAGCAATGAACTACTAGTGAAAACAACAGCGAATAGACGCCGCCAAAATAATGTTGATCTTGCAACGTTCAAAAGATGGTTAGACATACCTACCAGTAGATGGACACAATAATCATCGACCCCAATTTAGATAATTGTAGGCAACGTGTATCGAATTATATAGTTAAGCAGTAAGGGTTTTAAAACCTATTTTTTCAAGACCGCCAAAGCCCTATTTGTGTTGCTGCATTTTTTTATGAATACATAAACGTATACGGGGCAGTATAAAACATCAGAATATAAAGCAAGTTTAGTCTACTATTGGGTAGATTCTGCTTTTACCTTAGTTAGTGAAAATCTGCTAAAACCACTAGGGTTTTTGAATCAAGAATAGCCTGACTTTTAGCTCTTGTCATTAGCCACATCTTTTTAATCTCTAGCTTCGTTGATCCTGCTTGGTAATTTATAGCTATATTGCTAAAAGCTACATTTGCGATTTTTGAATGTGCTGCTGAGTATTCTTTCTATGCCATTCTTACCCCAGAAGGAACTTTAATATGCATCGTCGTTGGCTCTTATCTGCTTTAGCACTTTTGATGAGTATAGTTTTAGCTGCTTGCACAACTGCAACCACTCAGCAGCCACAAACAAGAGTCACAAACCTTACTGAGACTACAAATACAAATTCTCAACAATTACCAAAAGGATCAGCAAAAAGAGTTGTTGCTCTTTCTTCTCTTTCTGCTGACATTATCTCTCGACTTGATCAAACAAAAATTGTCGGAATCACTGGTAGCAGATTATTTAAGAATGACTCAAGATTCAAGGATATTCCCCGTGTTAGTGAAGGCCAAAGTCCGCCAAATTTAGAAAAAGTGGTAGCACTCAAACCAGATTTAGTTATTGGTGCAGAAGGTTTTTCTAACATCCCAATTCAAAAACTTCAGCAGCTAGGAATTCCGACCTTTCTCACTAAGGTAAATAACTGGGAATCTCTAGAAGGACTTACTAAAACACTGGCTAAATCAATTGACGCCGATCCTCAGCCTTTGTTAAATCGTTACAAAACTTTCTTACCAGAAAAGCCAACTCTGGGTTTTTCTACTCTAGCGCTGGTTAGTCGTCAACCAATTTTAGCGCCGAATAAAAATAGTTGGGCAGGGGATTTGCTGGCGAAATTCCAGGCGAAAAATATAGCAGCAGATTTACAAGGAAAAAGTCCAATTGCTGGCTATGTGACGCTTTCGGCTGAGAAAGTTTTAGAAGCAAATCCAGAGGTGATAATTTTGGTTAATCCCCCGCAAGGGAATTCGTCAGCAGCGCTTTTAGATTCGCTGAAAAAGGAAGCTTTTTGGCAGCAACTGCAAGCAACTAAAAATAACCGAGTTTATGTGTTTGATTATTTTGGTCTGGTGAATCCAGGTAGTATAGATGCAATTCAAAAGGCTTGTCAGCAGCTTAAGCAAGCGTTGTTTGCACCACAAGGCACTTAAATGCATTCCGATACAATGTTAATGCGTCGGTCGCATTGTTAATGCATTCCGATACAATGTTAATTCATCGGTCGCAATGTTAATGCATTACCTTGCATTAAAAACGCTACGCTTTTACGCAAAACTGTACTTAGCTCAATAAATAGAATTAAAATCTTGTTTTCAGGTTTTACCTTGAAATACCTGTCATTGATGAATAGGGGAGGCTTTGCCTCCCAATAGGCATTCCCAGCCTCTGACTGGGAACGAGGCAAAAAATATAAAATTAACTGTGCTTTTAATCCTTTGTAGAACTAATTGGTGGGAGGCTTTGCCTGCCAATAGGCATTCCCAGTCTCTGACTGGGAACAAAGGAAGAGGCTGGGAACGAGGCAAAAAATATAAAATTAACTGTGCTTTTAATCCTTTATAGAACTAATTGGTTTTTGAGCAAAGGGGATATTTTTTTTACCTTCACGAGAAGAAGCTCCAAGGCTGCGGAAATACAGTCCTCCAATGGTGAGTAAAAAGATCACATATGCCACTGCTTGTACAAGATAGAGATTCTCTGTATAACCAAATAAAGATTTCAGGATAATGCCAGGAAACTGTTCGTCAGGCAAGATTGTAGAAGTATTTGAAACTATTGGCCCCAAAATACAAGAGTGGACTTTAGTAAAGCGTTCGTAATAGAAACAAAGGCTTTCTGTGGCACGACTGCTAAGGGCAAGATTAGCCACAGCGTCATCAAAACGTTGCAAGGCTGAAACTACTAACCCAGCGACAATCAACACTAATAAAACGCCCATTACCTGGAAAAACTGGCGGATGTTAATTTTGACACCCCATTTAAATACCAGCACCCCAATGGCGGATGCCGCTACCAAACCACCAATAGCACCCAACGCTGGCATTAATCCCTGTTGAAAATTAGCAGCAACGAACAGAACAGTTTCAAAGCCTTCGCGCAGAACGGCAACTAAAATTAAAGTAAAAACACCCCAACCAGCATTTGAGTTTTGTGTCAGTGCTTGTGTAACTGCTCCTTCAACTGTAGCTTTCATAAATCTGGCTTGTTTGGTCATCCAGATTAGCATCCAACTGAGCATTGCGATCGCTAACACACTAAACACACCTTCTAACCCTGGCTCAACTACGGAGGTGTATTGAGGATTCACTGCTCTCAGTACTGAAATTATCCAACTGAATAGTACACCGATTAAGGCACTGACGACAATACCAACGCCGACACCAGCATACACCCAAGAGTTGAGTCGGGATTGTTTAGCTTTTTTCAGCAAAGCTAGGACAATGCCAACAACAAGGGCAGCTTCCACTCCTTCTCGGAGTGTTATTACAAAAGTAGGTAGAGCAGTACTAAAATTCATCTTTTATCCTTTGTCTTTTATCCCTGTACCCCTTCTCTTAAGCAAGCTACGCCCAGCGCCTCCCTTAGGAGAAGTTATTATGATCAGAAGCCAAAAATTGAAAAATCCAGAGCAGAGGAAACATCCGCTCTGGTTTTTCGCTCCGTTCAGACTTCTATCTTTGTCATTAGTCCCTGGCCAATAATTAATGACTAATGACTATTGACCAAAATCGCGTAGCATCTTTTTCAATTCGAGATTATGCATCTCTTCTTGCCCAATCATGCCGCGAGCGAATTCTTCAAGATAAATGCTGGCATTGGTGACAGTTTCGAGCAGATCTTTATACAGATCCAATGCCTTTTTTTCATGGGATAAGCTTTCTGCCAAGATATCCTTGACTTTATGCTGGTAGGTTTCTTCCATTGGGGCAATTTTCAGGGAGGGATGCCCATCTAAACCGGTGAGAATTTCTCCCACTTGTTCGGCATGAAGTAAAGACTCACTTGCCTGTGCTTTAAAAAAAGCCACAATTGGAATACGGTTAGGACCAGTCACCATCAAAGAATAATGTGTATAGCGCACTACCCCTGCTAGTTCAAATTCCATGATGGCGTTCAGCAGGTCAATGGTCTTTTTCTGGTCAAGTTCTTGCATCAGTTGTTAGTTCAAGTAACGAATGGAGTGTAATGAGTTAGAAGTAAGTAATTCGTAATTTGTAATTCGTAATTCTTAACTCCTAACTATTTCCTTATTTTAAACTCCTTACCCTACCCTTCCCATTAAATGAAAGTGTTATCGCTATGCTTTGGTATTAGATTTGTCAACCACTTTTTGAGAGTTTTCCTCAATGGTTTTCACTAGCTTAGTAACATCACTAGGAGTTTTGACTGCTTTTTCTGGTGGGATGGCGGCGGGCCAAACTTTTATTAGTTCAGCGAAACTACTATCGATCGCTTTGTGTGCTTCGGGATCAGCTTGAGCTACTTGACTAGAAATTCCTTTGTATAAATCATTGGCGTAAACGACAAAACCACGAGAGTCTTGATACTCAATTGGTGCGGTTATTTTACCATCTGCGATCGCAGCGCCATATTCGGAGTTAGCTGAATCTAGCAATTCGTTAATTACCTGTAGCACAAATCCTGGTTTGGAGCGTTGATCTGCTGGCAAAGCTGCGATCGCTCCGTCAACTGATTGCATCGAAGAAGCAAAATTAGTTTTAATTTCACTATCTTTTGAATTAGATTTAACTAAATCTTGCAAACTTACCAAAGTCGTCTTAAATTCTTTGACTTTGCGCTCATTCAATTGTTCTTCTACGTCAACGTAAATCTCCTCAACTGGATGTCCTATATGAGGTTCTGCTTGTTTTGGCTGATTTTGATCTAGTAGTTCTTGTGCTACCAAAAGATGTCCTTTCATTAAACCTAATTTAGACATATAGTCAACATCTTTTGCCTCACCTGTGAGTCTCACTTCTTGAACACCAACCTGGTCTTTAATTTGGTTGAATTGCTCTTGAGTAATTACTTTTTTAGTAACTAAATCTTCTGGGCTGCCATAGGGACGACCTGCCTGAATTTTGTTGGATAAAGCCGGGACACCTAGCTTGGCTTCAAACTTATCCAATTCTGACAAGATAGCACTGTTAATGTTAATTTTTTCTTTACCACCGTGACCACTATGACTGTTTTCACTTACTGCCTCTGTAGCTTGAGGACTAATAACTGGCGCTGATGGATTTTCTGCGGTTGGTGTACTACTACAGGAACTTAATGTAACTATTACGGCTGCTGCTGCTGTTAAACAGATATAACGAAGTTTTATCATCACTGCTCCTCGCACAACTAAAAAAGGTATTAATTGAAACATTTCAAACTATTACTATCAGGTAGTTTGTTTGACACATTGTCATACATTTTACTGTTGCATATAATGAGATTTTTTATCAACTATTTATTTAAAACTTTAATTAATTAATTACGAATTACTAATAATATTGTCAGGAATGTTTAACAGTATTTTGAGAGTTGCTCTCAGCAAGTACTTCAAATTGACCCATGCAACCGTTTTCGGCGATCGCATCCTGATGGGGATGGAACATATACTTACCTGGGTAGCGAAAAGCAAATTCCAAAATGTGCCTTTCGGCCATACCCATCGTAATCACATCTGCTTTCTCGCTAGGATTCATACTCATGCCATAGCGATAGACATCAAAGAAGTTGGCATGGAGGTGAAACGTCACTACCGGATCATATTCAATAATGTTGAGAACATACAGCCGAATCAACTGATCTTGGTAAATAGGAATGGAATGATGCATGTAATAATGAGGCGAACCGTTGAAGGCATAATAATCATTATGGCCATCATCATTCACGTCATACCCAGCCATGACTAGTACAATTTCATCAGCCGGGGGACGGGGCGTAGGTGGATCGATGATAAACATCCCGTACAGTCCCTTGGCGATGTGACGGGTAACTGGTTCAATATGGCAGTGGTACAAGTGTACTCCATAGGGTTCAGCATCAAATTCATAAATTGTGGCTTTGCCATTACTGATTGGGCGAACACCATCCATTTGTGCCGGATGAACGCCATGAAAATGCAAAGAGTGAGAATGTCCCGCGTTGTTAAGAAATAGTACCCGCACGCGATCGCCCTGTTTCGCCCGTAGCGTTGGCCCTGGTATGCGACCATTTAAATCCCAAATGTTGTAAGAGACAGCACTATTGAGTTTTATTATGGAAGTATCGGCAGTTAACTGAAATTCTCGGATAGTCCGCCCATTTTCTTGCTTTACTGTGCCATAATCAAAATCCCTTAACATCTTCATCGGGTTAGTACCGTCATCTGGTGCTTCCATATCCAGTGGTGGCACTTTGACGATTGACTTACTTTGTAGATTTAGCGTCTGCCAAAGTCCAGCTGCACCAATCACTCCAGCACCTGCTAAACCTAGCTTCAGTAATTGACGGCGGCTCCATGGTTTTTCGTTACCTAGAGCGAAGTTGTTGGGCATGACATTTAGTTACGGTTAGCACCAAAAAAGAATTGCAAATCCTTAGCAATTGCTTTTAGATTTTAGAGGAATTAGTAATTATTGTCAATAATTTTCCATTACTTCAAAACTGCTACTGAAGCTATTAAATCCAGATAAAGCAAGAATCAGTCCCTGAAAACTCCAGCCAAATTTTATTAATTTTAACTGTATTTATACGTTGCTTTATGTATAAATAATATTCAGATAAACTAACTGTTTCATACTTATTCCTGATATACCGATTGTTTTAGGAGTACTTGGAGTATAAACAGTAAGTAAATAGCACCTTAGCAAGTAACTGTCGGTAATCTGTGGCGTATTTAATTGGCTTGGAGATAGCATAAATCGCATTTTAAGGAATTTTGGATGCTTGGCAACATGACAATTTTTAATTTTGATCTGTTAAGCTAAACCACATCTAGTTTGCATAATCTGAAATTGTACATTTCTTGTGGGTTGGGCGACACGAGCGCCAAATATATGCTTTGGTTTTTGTGGAAAAGTGTTAAAACAAGGTAAGTTGTTGCATATATCTGTCAAAATGATTCATAATTATTACCCCACACATTTAGCTTGCTTGCCTGTTAGGGTATGCGCTTGCTCTGAAATATCCATGCAGCGTGCATTTTTATTTCTCCATTGATAAATCAAGTTGCTCTGTCCGTAATTAGGAATTATAAATTAATAATTATTAGTCAAGCATTGATTAAATTCAGTTAAAAAATTAGTCTAAATTTTAAATATTCAATTGGTATTATGTTTATAATTTTGCCTCTCGCTTCCTTCATTGCTATTTTTTTGTTAATTAATCAAATTCGTACCGATTGGCGTGAATCCCTGATATTATCATCTACTTACTGGGGAATTTTACTTACTGCAATCACCGAAGTTTTGAGCTTTTTCAAATTAATTACTTTTGGTTGGATATTAGGAACTTGGGGATTGATATTTATTATATTAATTTATCTATACTTTCGGCTAAATAACCAAATAGTTCCGACTTCAGAACGAAATAATTCTTCTCAAATCAAGAAATATATTAAAATTAAATTCTCTATCAATTTATTATTATATGGCATAGGTTTTGTTGTAGCAACAGTTGGATTAATTGCCATCATAGCACCACCCAATAACTGGGATTCTATGGACTATCATATGAGTCGTGTTGCTTATTGGATACAAAATCATAGTGTTGCTCATTATCCAACAAGTTATACTCCACAGCTATATCAAAACCCTTGGTCAGAGTTCGTGATTTTGCATTCTAAAATTTTGAGTGGTGGTGACTACTTCGCTAACTTAGTTCAATGGTTGAGTATGATTGGCTGCATTATTGGAGTCTCATTAATTGCCAAACAACTCGGAGCAGATTTACGAGGTCAGGTTTTCTCTGCTGTTGTAACTGGAACAATTCCTATGGGAATATTGCAAGCATCAAGCACTCAAAATGATTATGTTATTGCATTTTGGGTAGTTGGTCTTGCTTACTACTTGCTATCAGATATTCAAGCAAAAAAAAGTGAAATTTGGACGAATTCATTCAAGATTGGTAGCAGCATAGGATTAGCTATTTTGAGCAAAGGAACTGCTTATTTTTATGTCTTTCCCTTCTTGATTTGGTTTGCTTTATACCAGATTAAACGCTTCCGCTGGCAAGCATGGAAGCCGGCTTTTATAGTGGTAAGTATATCTTTATTACTTAATCTTAGTCACTATTTACGCAATTATAATTTATTTGCTTCGCCACTTGGTGAACCAGGTGGCTATCGTAATGAAGTATTCGGTGTTAATATACTTTTTTCTAATATTTTGAGAAATATTGCTTTGCATATAGGCACACCAATTGGTTTATGGAATGGAATAGTAAATAAATTAATTAAAATTATACATATATTTATTTGTGTTGATGTAAATGATCCTCGGATAACTTTTTCTAAGACATTTTTTGTACCAGGAGGCTGGGCAACAATCGGAATAACTGGTAATGAAAATAGTGCTGGTAATTTAGTACATTTAGCACTGATAATAATATGTTTGATTATTTTTATATCTCGAAAATCTATCCGGAAGCAAAGTTATATTTTTGCTTATCTTATTATTACCATATCTACATTTTTGATATTTTGCTACTTGGTAAAATGGCAAGCTTGGAATAGTCGTCTGCATTTGCCTTTTTTTGTACTAATTTCTCCATTTTTAGGTGTTGTGTTATCTAAGCTACAAAAGCAAAAAATAGCAATTTTTATAGTAACATTTTTACTAATATCATCATTAACATGGGTGTTTTTTAACAGATATAGACCTATTATTGATAGTAACAATATATTCCAAACCAGTAGAATCGAGCAGTATTTTAGTAACAGACCATACCTGCAAGTTACTTATACAGGAGCAGTTGAGTTTTTAAATTCAAAAAAATGCTCGAATATTGGGCTATCAATGGGAAATGACCCTTGGGAATACCCTTTATGGGTACTTTTGCAGCAAAACAATCAAAAACTAGCTAAAATTCAACATGTTAATGTAACTAATATTTCAGCGATTTTAGAAAAAGAAAATTCCTATAAAGATTTTGATCCTTGTGCGATTATTTCAATGGAAACTAAAAAAAGTAAACAAAAGAAATCTCTGGAGATGAATTTTAAAGGTAAAACTTATGTTCGAGCTTGGGATTCTCCAGAACTTGGTGTATTTATTAAGTAGAATTTTATTATTTCCCAGATTATAAAATTAAAATTTACTAAGAAATTAAGAAAGTAATGCTGACAAAAATTGCCGTTGAAAAAATTCTTGAACGTGCCTTGATGGGATACGACTTATCCCTGGAAGAGGGAGTGGTATTATTACAACAAACTGAGCCAGAGGCGATCGCTGCAATCCGTGCTACATCTGACACACTCCGCCACACTCAAGCAGGCGATACGGTTACATACGTAATTAATCGTAATATCAACTTTACTAATATTTGTGAGCAGCACTGTAGTTTTTGTGCTTTCCGTCGAGATGATGGTGATACCGATGCATACTGGTTAGATTCGGCACAAATTTTGGAAAAGGCGACAGATGCGGTGCAACGGGGTGCGACGGAAATCTGTATGCAGGGGGGATTAAATCCACAAGCGCAGATAAATGGTAAATCTTTGTCCTATTATCTCAAGGTAGTAGAAACCATTAAACAAAAATTTCCTCAGATACATCTCCACGCTTTCTCTCCCCAGGAAGTGGAATTTATCGCCAGACTTGACGGACTTGAGTATGCTGATGTGATTATTGCTTTGCGCGATGCTGGTGTTGGCTCAATGCCGGGAACAGCAGCAGAAGTGTTGGACGATCAGGTAAGGCGGATACTCTGTCCAGAGAAGATTGACACAGCCACTTGGCTAGAAATTGTCAGCACAGCTCACAAATTAGGCTTGCATACCACTAGCACCATGTTATCTGGGCATATTGAAACCCACGAACAGCAAATCGGGCATTTAGAAAAATTGCGATCGCTCCAAAAAACCGCCGTCAATCAGGGATATTCAGCAAGCATCACAGAGTTTATTTTATTACCCTTTGTTGGACAAGAAGCGCCCAAATCCTTACGTCGCCGTGTCGGACGCGATCAACCAATTTTGAGTGATGCACTACTGCTAGGAGCTGTGGCGCGGATTTACTTGGGTAATTGGATTCCCAACCATCAGCAGAGTTGGGTAAAACTGGGGCTTGCTGGTGCAACAGAAGCCTTAGTTTGGGGTTGCAACGATATCGGTGGCACCTTAATGGAAGAGCATATTACCACAATGGCAGGTGCTTTGGGCGGTACGTGTATGGAAGTGGAAACCTTGCAAGCTGCGATCGCTTCTTTAGGAAGACCTTACCAACAACGCAATACTCTTTATCAGAAAGTCAGGAGTTAAAGGAAGCCTTATCTCATACTTCTCTCTGTGTTATCTGCGCCTCAGTAGTTAAATAAATTACTTTTAAACCGCAGAGGCACAGAGAGAGCAAAGAGAAAAAAACAGATTTTACAAGTCACCTTAAAAAAACTAATCTTTAACGCTTAACTTAGTTGCTTGCGTCGTTTCCATAAAGACTGTTAACATCAAGCCCATAATAGATAACAAACCAAGACTTGTATCTGGCTCTGATACTGCGCGGGTATCCAAAATTTCTAACCCTGGTAGTTTTTTAGTACCTTCCTTCACAGCATCTTCTAATGACTCAGGATTTAATCCCAACGCATCTAGAGCCGTAACTGCAACTTGGTTATAATAATTATGCTAAAAATCACTGTTTTTAAAACAGTAGGTAGATGATAATTGCTAAATCGAGGCATCCGATTTATTTCCTATGTTTATAAAGTACTTTATGTATTGTTCTAGGTTTGTGGTTATTAGCGTTATGAATCAACGGTAATTAACAGTTATAGAGCCGAGCATAACTAAGCTAAAACAATATAAAATCTTGTCGAGTATACTTGGTGAAAAAGGTATTTTATTACTAAGTTACAAAAGTTTAAATTCTTCTATTTGTTGTTATCCTTGTTGAAATAAATATTTAATTTAGGAATTGGTCTTTTGAGGAATCAGCTTGATTGGTATCACAGATTTTGCTCGATTATTACGAACATTAATCGAATCAAATTAAGTTACAGTTAAGAATATATGATGAAAAATTTAAAATTAACCTTATAGATAAAATAACCCTTACTCGATGTTACCAAGCCTTAATAATTTAGAGGTAAAGCATTATGAGGATTTTGATAGTTGAAGATGATGATCGCATTGTCAAACCATTAGCTGAATTTTTAAGACGACAACACCATATCGTGGATATAACAACTGATGGGTTAACAGCTTGGAATGGTCGCAATCAGCATTATATGAGCTAATTTTATTAGATTTAATGCTTCCTAAATTAGATGGAATTACTCTGTGTAAGCGTTTACGCACTGCTTCATCTAATGTTCTGATTTTAATGCTGACGGCACGAGATACAACAGACGACAAAATTATAGGACTCGATGCTGGTGCTGATGATTATTTGGTTAAGCCATTTGAATTAAAAGAGTTAGCAGCACGCATCAGGGCTTTAGCTAGAAGGACTCCAGAGATTCGTCCCCAGATTTTAATCCACGGTGATTTGCAACTAGACCCAGCAACTCAACAGGTTACTTGTGCAGGAAACATCATATTATTAACTCCTAAAGAATATATGATATTAGAATATTTTTTGAGAAACCCAAATCAAGTTATTACTCGTTCGGCAATTCTTGATAAATTGTGGAATTTTGAGAAATCTTCGGGAGAAGGAAGTATTAAAACTCATATTACAAATTTGCGGAATAAGCTTAGAGCATCTGGAAGTTCAGAAGACTTGATTGAAAATATCTATGGCATTGGTTATCGTCTGGGACATAATTAAAATAATTTCATATAAATTTATAGCAGAAAAAATGTGTTTCAAAGAATTAGATATCGTTTATTGTTGTCTTACTTAGTTGTGTTCGCATCGCTGCTGGGAATATTTGCGATCGCAGTCCGATTTGCTTTCACTCGTAGTCTGACTGAACAAATAACAGATAAACTCATAACCATAGGGAAAGGTGCGGCTGCAAATGTAGAGTTTGAAAAAGGTCACCTGACAGTTGAAAGTGACTTTCGCCCACAAAACTTAATTGCTTATCATCAAACATTACAGTGGTTTGATACTCAAGGAAATTTAATTACCCAACAAGGAAAAACTGTTTTAATTTTACCCTTTTTACCAAACAAAATGGTACAAATTCAGACGGGTAAAGTTCCTATCCAAGCAGTGACTGTACCAATTATTGCTAGCGACAATGGTAAGCTAGTTGGGTATGTGAGGGTGAGTCAATCTCTAGGAGAATTTGATGAAACCCTCGAAAAACTGGACTGGGGACTAGGCGGTGGGATTATTATAACTTTGGTTCTTAGTGGTATTGCCGGAATTTTACTAACTCGTCAAGCAATGCAACCCATTGAAGAGAGTTTTCAAAGACTCAAACAGTTTACTGCTGATGCTTCCCACGAACTACGCAGTCCGTTAATGGCTATCAAAATTAATGCTGAGTTGCCGCTAGAATATCCAGAAGAAATAGGGCCAAAAGATGCAGAAAAGTTTCAGGCGATCGCCAGCGCTACTAACCAGATGACTCGTCTCACAGAAGACTTATTATTGTTAGCACGCACCGATAAACTTCCCACTCAGAATCGGAATACTCTCAATTTAACGTCAATATTAGAGAACCTAATACAATTACATAAACCTCAAGCTGAAACTAAACAAATTAACTTGAAATTTCAATTAATTGCTAATCTTCAGCTAATAGGTGATTCAGTTCAGTTAATGCGACTATTTACTAATTTAATTGAAAACGCACTTTACTATACACCATCAGGAGGCGTAGTTGAAATTAAAACTAATCGTGTCGGTTCCCAACTTTATGTCAACCTGCAAGATACAGGCATGGGAATTGCACCTGAGAATATTAACAAGGTTTTTGAGCGTTTTTGGCGAGCAGATCAGTCTCGTTCTTATTGGTCAGGTGGTTCTGGTTTAGGGCTAGCGATCGCTCAGGCTATTGCCCAAAATCACGGTGGATTAATTAGTGTTACGAGTCAATTAGGAATTGGTAGTTGTTTTACTGTGCGTTTACCAACTTCTTGACAATGTGATTTTAAGTTGCGTGCTTATTTGCCATCATCATTGGTTTCGCGATCGCCATTACTAGTTTCTTGAACTTGAATACTACTCTTGGGACGAGTGGCTTCATTCTTTTCATCTTGTTGATTGGGATTTTCAGCGTAAAGAACTTTGCCATTACCAGCATCGACCTTAACATTTTGCTGACCAATTTCTACAGTATAAACTAAGTTGCCATCTTCATTTTCGAGTTTGACGCCACTTGCTTTACCTCCCACAGATGCTTCAACTGCTTGCTGTGCTTGTTGTGCTGTAATTTTAGCTAGCGGTTGCAGTTTTGCCGCTTCTTGTGCATCGTCGTTTGTTTCACCGTTGCCATCACTGGCTTCAGCAACTTGAGTAGCACTATGATGCTGAGGTGCAATTGCTACGAAAGATTGTGGTTGTTTTGCTCCCACAACTCTCGACAATCCAGTAAGTCCCAAAGCACCAACAAAAGCTGCTGCCAAAATGATTGTTGTTGAAGTCTTCATACTTGTAAAATCCCTTGAAGTCTGGGTTTGTATTTTCACAGTAGGTAATAAAAGTCAAGAAATAGTCAAGATTGGTTTGAATTCAAAAAATTTAATATCAAATGGTGAAATTAATTTTGAATCAGATATTTCAGTTATTTCTAGTGCCTATTTTAGGAGAAAATTACTTTTTCAATAAAATTTTGACTATTTCTTGACTTTTGCTGTGTAAAGTACAATCAGTCAATCAGTAATTTCTGACAACATAGGTAACTTGAAGATGTGATTTCATCTCACTTATACAGAAAAATCAAGAAGGAGAAAGATTATGAATAAGATTTTAAACAGGGTTCCAGAGGTTACACTTTACTTCTGGATTATTAAGGTTCTGGCAACCACGGTAGGTGAAACCGCAGCAGATTTTCTGTCAGCAACCCTGAACCTTGGTTTAGGTGTTACATCCTACATTATGAGCAGCGTGTTATTGATTGCGCTGTTGAATCAGTTTAAGCTGAAACGCTATGTTCCAGCAAGTTTCTGGTTTGTGGTTGTTTTGATAAGTATCGTTGGCACACTGATCACTGATAGATTGGTAGATGAGTTTGGAGTTAGTTTGGTGACAAATACTGTAATTTTTAGTGTTTCCTTGTTAGTAGTTTTTGCGCTATGGTATTCAAACGAAAAGATATTAGCCATGCACTCTATCCATACAGCTAAAAGAGAGCTTTTTTATTGGGTAGCTGTTTTGTTTACGTTTGCCTTGGGTACCGCAACAGGAGACCTTTTAGCAGAGGCTTTTGGACTGGGTTATGCACAATCAGCACTGATATTTGGCGCTTCGATTGCAATCATAGCGATCGGTTATTATTACTTTCGGATGAATGCAGTTTTGGCATTCTGGTTAGCTTACATCTTAACTCGTCCTCTTGGAGCATCTATGGGTGATTTACTATCCCAATCTGCTACAAATGGAGGCTTTGGTTTTGGTACGGTCGGAACCAGTATGCTTTTTCTGTCTATAATCGTCAGTCTGGTTATTTACTTAAGCTTTAAACACAAAAAACCAGCCTTACTGCCGATCGACCGACAAGACTGATTAGCGATTGATCGCCTTCTCAACTTGGGTGTCTTTCTGTTTGTAACCTAGCAATTTGATGGTAATTTGTGATCGCAGCAACAGTCAGCATTCTTTACAATGACTTACTATTTTTTCTTATAAAAAAAAATGAACAAAGTTGCAAAAGTCACAATTTTCTTCTGGATCATGAAGATCATTGCCACGACGCTCGGCGAAACAGCAGGTGATTTCAATCGATCTCTTGGGTTGGGCTACACACTAGGCTTGCTTATCCTGGTAGTCGGTCTGTTGAGCGTTCTTACATCTGATACTACCGCGATCAAGATTTGAGCGTTTATCCGATTATCAGGAAAGATGCAGAGACCACCTATTGGCTGGCTGTCGTGTTCTCCAACAGTTTGGGAACGGCCTTTGGTGACTTTCTAACAAGCAACTTAGGACTGAGCTATATTCAGAGCGCATTCGTGACAACCACCGTCATTGGTGTTGTCATCGCCCTTCACTACCTAACAAAGTTGAGCAATATTCTCCTATTCTGGCTCGCGTTCATCTTCACACCCCCTTCGGAGATTTATCTGACTAAACCAGTCAAAGATGGCGGTCTATCACTGCCAAAGGACTATGCTTCGGCGATCGCCTTTATCCTGCTGGCAGTTGTCCTATTCTTTTCCGTGCGAAAGGAGAAAAAAGTGCGTCACCTAATTGAGTGATACGTTTATGCATAATGAATAAAATTAAAGTATGCTCCGACAAATTTCTAATTTCTGGTTGCGTCATATACATCCTCGTTTAGCTCCTTTAATTGCCACAATTAGTATTGTTGGACTTGCAAGTTGTCTGCTCATCCTTTTTGTTTTAGCAAAACTGGCTGAAGAGGTTTTGGAGCGAGATGCTTTTACATTTGATACTAATTTTCTGTTATGGCTACATCAGTTCGCCAATCCAAATTTAGATAATTTAATGCTATTTATTACAAATCTTGGTAATCCTAGTACAGTGGTTATAGTTGCAGGCGTTACTGTCTTGTTCCTTTGGTGGCGACGTTACCAAGAAGAAGCGAAAGTTTTTGTACTTGCTTGCTTGGGAGGGGGAATTTTAAATACAGGGCTAAAGTTGTTTTTTTCTAAACCTCGTCCTGAACTGTGGCATCGCTTGATTTCTGAAAAATCTTTTAGTTTTCCTAGTGGTCATGCACTAGGTTCTATGGTGCTTTATGGTTTTATTGCTTACGAGTTGGCAACTCACTATCCTCATTTTGCCAAAGTTATTTACAGTTTGACAGTTATTTTAATTGCTGCTATTGGTATCAGTCGCTTATATTTAGGAGTGCATTGGCCCACAGACATAATTGCAGGTTATGGAGTCGGTTTTTTGTGGCTGATGATATGTATTACGATGCTTAAATTGCAAAAATTGAGGTAGGGAAAGTTAGTTGATTAAATTGTATCAACCTCTCTATTTATAACTCTAACTGACAAGCTCCTATTTTAAATAGACCGAAAACTTTTACTCTCACTCTAGGCAGTAAGCCCAGAACACGAGAGCATTATACCTTCTTAAGATTTCGTTGAATAAGTGATTGAAATCCCACTCCTCCAGAGCTATTTCATTTGATAAGGTAGGGATTTTGTCAAGAGTATGAGCGAGAAATCTGCACTCAGTTGGCAATCGAAAAGCTACCACCTCAACAAGTAAATTTAAGTATGTTGGCGTACTCCTACGGGGAAGCAAGCTTTGCGTAGCGTCTTGTAGAGAAGTCTTGTCGAAGGCATCGCAACAATAATTGTCCAATCAGATTTTTTAACCACCTGATTTTTTTGCCCAAGATGCTTGTAAATGAGTGCCTTTTAGGGAATGAAACAGCTTTGACACTCAATTGATCCCCAAGATACCAATTCAAGATACGATGGACGTTGATTTACGTATTCTTTTACTTAATGCATATGAAGCGCTATTGGTCGCGTTTGCTTGCACTGGTTTTGGTTGTAGCTATCGGCTTAATGGGTTGTTCTGGCAGTCCAGATAGTTTGAGTGGGGATTATCGCCAAGACACCTTAGCTGTAGTCAATGTTATGAGACAAGCTCTGGATGTATCACAAGATTCACCAGACAAAACAGCAGTTCAAGCAGAAACGCGTCAAAAAATTAATGACTTTTCAGCTCGCTATCAGCGGGTTAACTCTGTTTCTAGTCTTGGCTCCTTTACAACCATGCGAACAGCCCTCAACTCTCTAGCTGGACATTACAGTTCTTACCCAAATCGTCCTGTACCCGAAAAACTCAAAAATCGTTTAGAGAAGGAGTTACAGCAGGTAGAAGTAGCGCTGAAGCGTGGCGGTTAATTCTTAACTATTGCCTACTCCATTATTAACAGTCAAGAGTCGATACTTTTGACTGTTGATTATCTTATAGGAATCCGGTTTAATTTTTGAACAAGGTTAGGTTGTAGGCTGCGTTAGGATGAAATCCGTAACGCACCATTCTTAAGGGTTTGATGCCGTACTTTCGTCTAATACAAGGCCAGTTGCTTCACTAGGGGAAACCCCAGTTAAGGCACTGGCTCCTCTACGTATCTGTTCCAAAATCAAATAGTAGTCATATCTCAACTTGATATTAGTCAGAGTTTTAAATTTTCAACTAAACTGATTGACACTTTTCTAGCTAAAAGCCTTGTCACAGTTCGACTTACTTCGTCTCCATCCAATTATCACCGACACGCGCATCTACCAGCAACGGCACACTCAACTGGACTGCATTTTCCATCACCGACTTAATTTGCAGTTGTAATTCTTCCCACTCCTGAGGGGGGATTTCAAACACTAGTTCATCGTGAACTTGCAACAACAAACGCGCCTGATAATTCTTTAAAACCTCATGCAGTCTTACCATTGCAATTTTGATAATATCAGCATTGGAACCTTGAATTGGTGCATTAGCAGCAGAGCGTAGTAAACCTGCATCATAAGCACCCAAATTCTTCAATTTACTCAGATCAATATCTTCTGGGTTAGTGCCTTTTAATTTGCGTAAACTGTTATTAGTAAAGTCAAAGTAACGACGACGACCAAAAATAGTTTCTACATAACCAAGAGCGATCGCTTCTTTTTTGACTCGCTCCAAATATGCAAAAACTTTGGGATATCGTTCATTAAATCGCTTAATGAACTCGTTGGCAATTGTCTTATCTATCCCAGTTGAGCGCGAAAACCTTAGAGAACCCATTCCATAAATCACGCCAAAATTGATAGTTTTTGCCATCCCTCGTTCTTCTGAGGTGATATTTTCTTTTTCAAACACTAGCCGCGCCGTAACAGTGTGAACATCTTCATTTTGCTGATATGCTTTCACTAATATCGGCTCTTGACTCAAATGAGCCAAAATCCGCAATTCAATTTGTGAGTAATCAGCAGCCACCATTAACCAACCAGCTTCTGGCAAAAACGCCTTCCGAATTTGGCGACTAAAAGCTGTACGAATGGGGATATTTTGCAAATTCGGATTAGAGGAAGATAACCTACCAGTTGATGTTGCTGCTTGATTAAAATCAGTATGCACCCGCTGGGTATCTGGACGCACCAATGCTGGCAATGCATCAACATAAGTAGACTTTAATTTAGAAAGGGTGCGATACTCAATGATCGCCTCAACAAATCCAGTGTTATCATCTTCTTGGAGTCTTTCCAGCGTTGCTGCGTCTGTAGAGTAGCCTGTTTGAATTTTACGAGAATGTCTAGTACTTAATCCCAACTTTTCAAACAGAATTTGGCTCAATTGTTTAGGAGAACCCAAGTTAAAATTTTCTCCAGCTATTTCAGTTGCTTCCTCTTTTAACCTGGCTAACTCTGTTTCTAAATGCTGCGAAAGTTCTTGCAAATAAGCTGAATTAATCCGGACACCTGTGTATTCCATTTGGGCTAAAACCGCTTCTAGTGGCTGTTCCACTTCCACTAACAGCTTAGATAAAGCTGGAATTCTATCCAGCTCCTCACGCAATTTTGACACTAAGCCAAAGGTAGAATAAGCATCCATACCGCAGTAATCTGCTACGGCGGGAATATCTATATCAGCGATGGTTTTGCCTTTAGGAACTAAATCTAAGTAACTTTTTGCTATCAATCCTAAATATCGCTGCGCCAAATCCATCAAATTATGGCTAGAATCTGGATTTAGAATGTAACTTGCCAGCATAGGATCAAACACTACTCCCGCCAAATTAATTCCTTGACACTTTAGAACTAAGCGATCAAATTTTGCATTCTGTAGAGCTTTTGGATAATCGGTACTTTCAAGAATTGGGCGTAATGCTTCTAACACCAAATCTTTATTCAAATTTTCTCCAGTTTTGTGCCCTACAGGAATATAGGCTACCTCATCTGATTTCGTTCCCCAACAGCAACCAATTCCTACTAACTCAGCATCTCTTGGTTCTAAATCGGTGGTTTCAGTGTCCCAAGCAACGGGAGTCTGTGGGTTGGTGAATTTTTGCAAAAGTTTCACTAATTCAGTGAGTTTGGCTTCGGTGTTGATGATGCTTGGTGTAATTGGGGAAGTAGATTGTTGTGGAACTGCTGCTGTATCACTAGCACTAAAAAACCACAAATCATTATCTTCATCAGCCCGGAATTCTGAGTTAGTATTGGGATTAATTCCCTCTGTTTTAGGTTCTTCGTTTTCTGCAACTTTGCCCCCAAAACGTTGCTGGAGGTCGTTGATTTTGCCTAGAAAAGACTTGAATTCTAACTTTTCTAAAATTGGTGTTAGGACGGTTGTATCAAACCCTTGTAATTTGCAATCTTCTAAATTAATTTCTATAGGAACATCCAGAACTATAGTTGCCAAATAGCGAGACCGATCAGCATCTTCTTTACCACTTGCTAGTTTTTTCTGAGTTGCGCCTTTAATTTCATCTAACGCAGCATAAATATGTTCAAGGGAACCATAGGTATTTAGCAGCTGCACTGCTGTCTTTTCACCAATTCCCTTGACCCCAGGAATATTATCCGATTTATCACCACAAAGAGCTTTGAAATCAACAATTTGTGAAGGTAAAACGCCCATTTTTTCTTTGACTTGTTCTGCTTCAAATTCCGTGATGCTATTTGTAGAGCGCTTTAGGGCATCTGGACTAAAATTCAGAACAGTGATTTCTTTGTCAGAGTCGATCAGTTGAAATAAATCGCGATCGCCAGTCAGAATCTTCACCCTATACCCAGCAGCAGTTACTCGCTGTGCTAAGGTTCCTAAAACATCATCTGCCTCGTAACCAGGGGCAGTGAAAATCGGTAGATTGAAGCCATTGAGCAACTCATGCAGGTTTGCTAAGTCGGGAATGAAGTCTTCTGGCGTTTCAGGGCGATCGGCTTTATAAGTATCGTCGGCTTCGTGGCGAAAAGTTGCCTCGCCCAAATCAAAAGCGATCGCCATTGCTTGTGGCTGTTGTGTTGCCATTACCTCCAGCAGGCACTTCACAAAACCAAAACATATACTGGTTGGAATGCCTGTTTTGGTACGTAGTCCTCCATCTCGCCCTTTGGCGAAAGCAAAGTATGAACGATAAGCCAAGGAGTGTCCATCTACGAGGATGAACGTGGGGTGTGTTGCGGTTGCAGAAATGAAAGTTTCAGACATAGCCCTATTTTAGCTAGAAGCTTTGTCACATAGTTAGCAATTTCAGATGCTTGTTCAGCTTGGCTTTAGCGACAATAGCGCAGTTTTTGCGTACTAGTTATTCTTGTGTACTATTTTATATAATATTGATGTCTACGCATTTGCAGCTTTAGTACGGAAACCAAGTAGAACCAGCTTTTGGCAGGGATATCAGCCCAATTAAGTACGCGAGTATAAATAAACATAATAATTCAGATCCCCGACTTCATAATCAGATCCCCAACTTCTCACCAGAAGTTGGGGATCTATCTCCTGAGCGTTTTGTGTTTAATTAGATTGAACTGCTTACCAGAATTCAATTCTCAGGAACAAACAAAAACTAACTTAATATTTCGACACATGATGACCACTATCAAGGTCTCTTTGCTTTCACAAAATTTTATACATACCTACACAAAGGTATACTTATTGAAAGAATTTAAATATAAAAACTTTATACAAGTTTACGTATATTTATCAAGCCTATAAGCAAAATTTAAAAGTTAAAAATAAGTTAGCAATCCTGTAATGATTCGTTTGAGAAAAGCATCTTCTATTCATGACAACAAAACTATTCAACACTCTAGCTGCTGCCACAACTTTGGCAGGAATTGTTGCAACATCTGGAGCAGCTAATGCAGCTTCTCTCTCGTACAGTAGTTCCATTGATTACAATTTTACAAATATCATTGATGCACCTCTGAGTATCCAACAATTTGACTCGTCTCTAGGCATACTTAAGGGTGTAACTATAGGATTTAGTGGTGATCTACTTGGAAATGCAGGTTTTGAAAACAGGAGTCAAACTTCAACTCCAGTGACAGTAAAGCTTGCTAGTCAACTCAGCTTAGAATTAAATAATCAGTCTCTATTTGCGCTCAATCCACAAAATATTTACAGTTACCAAGTTGCTAAATATGACGGCAACACTGATTATAGTGGCACATCTGGAAAGACTGTTTCTAACTTAACTGCCACACAATCTGGCACTCAGTCTTTCACTAATACCCAATTCTTGCAGTCTTTCATTGGTAATAGCAACATAGACTTTTTATTCTCAGCTTCAGCCACCTCAGCAGTTACGGGGTCGGGCAACATAGCATCTTATGTTGAAACACTTGCCAAAGCAAATATCAAAGTAACTTATGACTACGATGATGTTAAATCAATACCTGAACCCTCTGCCACATTAGGAGTTGGTTTAATTGCTGGGCTTTGTCTGTTGTCACAACGCAAAAAAAGCCGGATCAAGGTGGACAACTCATAAACTTTTTTGAATAAGTAAGTTTTTCCCATTCCATCTATCGGTCAGTTTATCTAATTTTAATTAAAATCCCCGGTTTTTTTGAGAATCGGGTTTTTTTGTTGCGACTATTAGTCAGAATTTTTAACAATATCTAAAAAATACTATTTTTGGGAATCACAGTAAATATTATTGATATGAAGTTAATTATATGTATATTGACTCAGCATCCTCATGGTAGGGAAATTGGGTTGACTAAAGATCCCAATTTTTGCTACTGCTCTCCACTGGTCGCTATAGCCTGTTAACCTCTTACTGGAACTTAAAATCTAGGAAATTATGCAGAAAGCATCTGCCACACATTTGGCATCTAGTGATAATCAGGCTGCTGCAAAAGACATTAAACTACTAGTTTTGGATGTAGATGGCACGATCGCTGGACACTCTAACACCATCAGTGTAGGTGTAAAGCAAGCTATTGTAGCAGCCCAAGCACGAGGAATTCAAGTGGCGATCGCTACAGGTCGCATGTATCGTTCAGCCTTACGCTTTCACCAAGACATTGGTTCTACCCTACCATTAATGGCTTATCAAGGAGCCTGGATTCAAGACCCGATCACCCAAAAAATTCATCGCCATTGGACTGTTTCCAGGGAAATCGCCCACCAGCTAATAGATTATTTTGAACAGCCTGAGTTGCGATCGCTCCTATCTGTCCACTTTTACATCAATGATCAGCTATACGTCCGTGAGTTAACTAGAGAAACCCAAATTTATGCAGAACGTTCTAGTATTATCCCGATTCCTGTAGGTGATTTGCGCCAAACTTTAACCAATGAACCGACAAAAATTCTCGCTTTATGTAATGACACTGATGTGATTGATCAGCTATTGGGGAATTTGCGCCGCCAATACACACCTGCTGAACTTTATCTCACAACATCTGTTGCTACCTTTTTTGAAGTAACTAACGCCTCTGTGAATAAGGGAACTGCTGTGCGTTACCTAGCCGAAGAATTGCTGGGATTACAGATAGCCAACGTTATGGCTATTGGCGATAACTTCAATGATTTGGAAATGCTGGAGTCTGTTGGACTTGGTGTAGCTATGGGCAACGCACCAGCAGGAGTACGAGCGATCGCCCAGTGGGTAGCTCCTAGTGTAGAGGAAGATGGAGCAGCAGTAGCAATTGAAAAGTTTTTGCTGTAGTCAGAGCACTTTTCCAAACCTAAACCATATAAATCAGAAAGGACACCGACGACTGGCCGTGTTTCGTCTCGGTGCCCTAGCTGGTTCGCTCCTCACACACCTGCTAATGTAGCTGAGGTGATGCATTGAGTCAATAGCTATATAAAAGTTTTTATTTTTTACCTAAGAGACATTACTGATTTATAACTCTAAGGGCGCAAAAACCCCCAAGTTTTCCTTTAGGACATATCTTAATACTGACTGAGTAGCCATCAGCAATCCAAGTCTGGCTTGGGCTAGCTCAGGTGAGGTAATTTTCACCTCACCCCAAATCCGGCAATTAGACCAGAATTTTTCAAAAGCTTGGCTCAAATTCAGTGCTACTTTTTCCCATTTCACAGAACCACTAATATCAGGGCACTCTATGTTATCTACCACTTGCACTAACTCGCCAATGAGACGACGCTCATCTGGGTGATTTAGCCGCAGTCCTCCATCACTGGTGAGCCAAGGTATGGGGTTGGGAGCGCTAACACTCCAAAATACTGGACTACTATTTGGAACTGGTTCTCTAAGTTTAATCAATCCCTCTCGGTGAGCCAGAAGCACTAGCGAACAGCAACGTGCATGGGCATATTGAACAGCAAACAACGAATTGGGCACTGAGCATGGGGCATCAATTGTCCCCTCATCTCCCCCTGCTCCCTGCTCCCCCTCTCCCCCTGAACTTACGACTGCAAGACTTTGTAACCAAGTCGCTAACGTGGAGTGAGTCAATTCAAAATGTATCCAACCAGGGGGAACTATTTTGATGCTAAAAACGTCCTCACAGATCCCTGAGATATCTGAGGCGATCGCATTGGCAAGCTCCATAGCTTTTCGATTCTGAGATTTTGACAGATGTAAAGCTACACCTGAGATATATAAAACTCTACTATCATCTCTACCTTTGTATAGAGGAATTTTTTCGTCTTTTATGCGTGCTTTATCTAGCTTAATAGTATTAATACTTAGTATTTTTAGCAAATAGCTGTATACTAGCTGTTTTACTGACGTATATTTGCTTGCTAGTAATTTATAATGCACGTAATTTTATTTAAATAATCATGTAAAATTTATTTGTTAATTTTCTGTCATCTATCTTACGAGATAAATTTAATTCAGATGAAGAAAAATGAGAAGAGGATAAAATTTGATGAATAATCGATGAATAGTAAGTAAACTTTACTACCATCATTGTACAGTAGGAAGTATAACAAAAGAGTAGAGAGTATTTTGCTTTCTATTCTTTGGATTGGCTGGCGCTGTTAGGCGTTAAGCCTGCCTCGCCAACACAAAGACACTCCTTGCACCTTTTTATTTACGTCTTTGTCTTCAGCCGAACGCTCTTTGTTACCTATGCAATCTCCATCCTCCTTTTCTGAGGCATCACGGCCTTTTTTGACTTGGCAACGAATTCTTGACTGGGCTCAAGAACACTACCGCTGCCGCACCTTTAGCAAAGATGAGCGCATTCCAGCCAGACCTGGATTGCTGTATTTGGTGCAAAGGGGTGCAATCCGCATGGTAGGAACCGCACAAGTTAGTGCGACTGCTAGTCAGCTAACGTCTCGACGAATCAACAGAACCCCAGAAGAAGCGTTCTTGGGTTTTGTGGGAGCGGGACAGCCATTTGAAATTGTTGCCCAATCACCATTCACACTCCAGGCTTACGCCCATGTTGACCAAACTGCGGTGCTGTGGATGTACTGGCACGACTTAGACAATTGGCCTCACTTCCGTCGCGAAGTAATGGATGCCTTTAGGTATCAGCACCAGCGTAAGCTGCTGTGGCTGAGTGCCTTGGGACAACGCCGCACAATTGACCGACTCTTAGGATTTCTCACATTGTTAATTGAGGAATATGGAGAGCCAGCAATGAGCGACACTGATCCTGATGTGATTCGCGGTTATTGTCTGCCCTTCCCCCTCACCCATGCCCAAATTGGTAGTGCGATTGGTTCTACTCGTGTTACCGTCACCCGCTTGATGGGCAAGCTGCGTCAACGTGGCTTAATCCTCACTCAAGGGGATAATCTCATTTGCTTGCCAGCAGAATCGATTAATAGAGCTGGTTAAAGCACAGTTCAGAGCGGCGATTTCCGCCACTCTGTCTGAGTGCGATGGGTTACGTCCCACCCGAGGCGATTGCTCCTGTCAGCGAATTTTGACAAACCCTGCTTGGGTAATCAGTTCCTGTCCCTGTTCAGTCAGCAGTAAGTTGGCGTAAGCGACACCTGCTTGCTGCTCATTCTGACCATTCTGTTTGACCACCACAAACAGATTACGGGTAATCGGGTATTTTCCTGATTGGAAAGCCTCAATGTTCAATTTGTTCCGTTTACCAGGACATTCAGACGGGAGGACAGATGGTTCTTGGTAGGGAGTAATATATGTCCCTTGCGTCCGCCCCAACGGCAAGGGTTTGATTGAACATTGAGGAATCACCTCTGGGGCAGAAGCGTAATAGATACCACCAGGACTATCAGCCAATTTTTGCAAGGCTTGGGTGGTTGTGGAGATAAATTCCACATTCGGGCTGAAAGCTTGACCACCCAAGATGTCTTGGACAAAAAGTTCGACCGTACCGCCATCAGCAATGCGACGAGAATAGGGCTTAATTGGAATATTGGGGCCGCCCACCTGGCTCCAATTATTGATTTTGCCTGTGTAAATTGACTTTAACTGGTCTAACGTTAGTCCTTGGACGTTAAGATTGGGGTTAACTGCAAATGCCAAACCATCAATTGCCACAGGGATTTGTTTCAAACTGAACCCACGTTGCTGGGCACGGCTTAACTCCGGATCTAGAACTGGTCGGGAGGACTGAGCAAAAGCTAATTGACCGTCTATCAGCGACTGGATACCAGTACCAGAACCAGGAGATGCACTGCTGGGTTCTACATAACGCAGCCGAAGCTCTGGTCGCGCCGCTTGAATTACTGGATCAACTATTAGTCGAATCGGCGCCCAAGATGTACTGCCTCCGTAATTGAATAATCCTGTTGGAACATCCTGTACTGAGGTGAAAGTCTTGCCACTAGGTTGTTCTGATCCAGTTTGGGGTGTTTTGGTGTTACCAGAATTAATTGTATTTAGGTCAAGACCAGACTTTCTAGTAAACCACCAAAAACCGCCAGCTATTAGCCCGACCGTGATTAGGATGGATAATACAAGAATAGTTGTTTCATTTTTTTGGGACATAGTAAATTACCCGTGCGTCCATTCAATATAAGTGCTTGACTTGATAGGTGCTTGCTACTTGAGATTGTATTTGGAGGACGGGTGTTTTATTAACGAATTATGATAAATCCTCACTTGTGACTACTTTAGAAGTGAAGGTATTAGTTGAAAACAGCCAAAAACTTTGTCTGACACTTTTATACTGAGTTGAAATTAATCGAGGAACGGACTCAGAAGAAGTCCTCCACGGAAATGGTTCGCATTTAATCCGCGGTCGAGCTTGAGTTGGGAGCCTTTCCCTAGATGGCGATCAAAGATGTCGCCATAGTTGCCTAGAGATGCAAGAACACGGCGCTGCCACTCCTTGTCGAGACCCAGTTCTGGTGCAAAGACCGGCATCACCCCAGCACCGCCCGCATACCAGGGTGTTTCCGGTCTTTCTGCGTTGATCAATGTATCCACTGTCCAGGTGACGATCGCCGACCACTGGGCGTCCTCAGTTCCGGTTGCAGCGATCACCGGAAAGGTCGTTAGTGGCTCCGGGAGGATACGGCTCGATAATCGGTTAACCCCAGGGTCGAGGCGGATATTTGCAAGGGTCGTGATCTCACCAGCGATCGCCTGGCAATTTTGGACGTTGTATGTATCGATCATCTCCCCGTCTTCAGAGAACGGCCGACGGAACCAGTTCTTGTGGAGTGCACCGAAGTAAGCCGTCAGGCTCCGCTCGACCGAACTGCCAATCATGAAGCAGATGCTTTCTTTGGCCAGGTCGCTGACGTGCTGTGCAGCCGAGGTGGACGCCACCATCACCGCATTGGATTCTACGAAGATAGTAGGGCCAGGCAGCAGTTTACCGGCCAACTTTTGCTCCTCAATCTCCGCTCCTGTGAGAAAGTATACGTCGTCCTGCTGGTTACGCACAGCATCGAAGTCCTTCGGCGTTTCGTACTCATGATATTGGATGCGGTCAGCAGATCCTAGCACGGCGGCGGCGATCGCCCGGCAGACGTCGACGTTGAGACCACTCCAGCCTCCTGGCTCGGCTTCAGTTGCCAGACCTGTCCGCTCGACGCTGCCACAGCGAACCACATTGTGTTCCTTGACACGTTTGATCACCGAACCCGCCTCAGCGCTGTAAATCGAGCAGCTGACACCAAGCAGAGTCAGCAAGACTAAGATGAAGCGCATGAATTCTCCTCAGGGAATGTCGAAAAATGGACATATTTGAAGAGTGCTGAATTAAGGAAGTGAGATTCCCCACTTCTTTACTCAGCACTCAGCACTTTAAGGGTTAGCCGCTGGATAAGTACTTGGTAGTGAGTTGAAGCCCTTGGGGATTTTGTTGACTATCCCCTGGCGCTTGTCCTCCGGCGTGACTCCGATCGCCCGACAACCTTGCCCACCGTAGTGCGGTAGTGTATTTACAACGCTGTCTGGAATCTTCGCAAACGAGGCTGGCAGTGGCGGCGAGACACCGAGCAGGCGCTTCGGATCGAAGCCTGACAGTAGGCTGTCGGTGATCGGTGAATTGATGTCCCGTGGGCCGAGGTACTTCTGCTCAAAGCCTGGCGGCCCGAACTTGTTGAACCGTGGGGAGTTGCCAGCAGCAAGTGCCTGTGCCTCATCGGGCAGGCTGGCAAGCGCAGGTAAACCAAAGATCGTGTTGATCGTCTCGATCACCGAGTTGTGATCGCCCTCGACGTGTGAGACGGCGTGCGTCCGGGCGTAGGGTGAGATTAAAAGCAGTGGCACACGGACACCACGGGAGAGTGGCAGCCCGTCAGGGCCATAGGACAAGATCCTCGGTGGCACATGGTCGTAGAAACCATCGGACTCGTCGTAGGTAATGATGATAGCACTCTGCTGCCAAAGCTTCGGATTTGAGGCGATCGCGTTGATCACCCTGGCCGCCATCGCTTCGCTGAGCTGGCGATCAGTGTAGCCCGGATGATCATCATCGCCTGACTTCGCCGCATTAATCGCGGCGATCTCATCTGCGGGTGTGTTGGGGTTCGTGATCGGTGGCTTCAACCCCTGCTGGTTCGTGTAGCCACCACGAATGTAGAACACGCCACTTTTGGGCAGCGTATTTTTGGCTATGTCGCTAAAAAAGTCATTCAGCCCACGGAGATTTTTGCTCACCTCCGGCGTGTTGGCGATATAGCCGAAATACTGTGCACCGTTGTGATGCGTGACATAGGCATTGTGCGAGGCAACTCCGTTAGCATCGGTTGGTTCGAGATCGTAGCCTTCTTGATACCAGCGCCAATTGACAGGCTCAGTTCGGAGTTGCTGGATATAAGGGATATCCTGCTGGATGTCGGCTAGATCGAATGAAGGATTCCTGTTACCAGCCAAGACCGACCGAATATTGCGCCCCTGGAAGGTGAGCGGCAGACTGGCGAAGGTCAGGTTCGAGGAGATGTTGCTATCGGCGTAGCTCTCTTTCGTGCCAGCAGGTTGCTTGTTGTCCGTCGTTGTGTCGAACTGGGAGCCATAGAAGGGCTGTGGATCGTTGACCAGGGGTACACCCTGCGTCGTCCCAGTATGGCTGCCCACAGTGTAAGATTTGCCGCTCGAACCGTGCTTGACCCATTGTGTTTCACCCGACTGCCCCGCGATCATCGCCACCGCATTCGGGGTTGAGGGCGTGTCTTCGGTTGCAAAGATGTTGTCAAAGACCGTAAAGCGACTAGCCCACTTCCAGAAGAACGGAATGGTGTCGCAGTCGATGTGCGACATGACAAGGCGGGCAAACTGCTTGCCCTCAGCAATGTTGGCTGCTCCACCCTTCGATGCGAAGCGTGTGTACTCGTCGGAGGCGAACTGATCCATCTGTGGCTTGCCGTTCACAACGTGGAGCTTGGTTGCAAGTCCGGTGTGTGAGTGGTCAACGCTGTCAACGACGCTGGAGTTCTGCTCAGGCCCGAGCCGGAATGGCTCAAGCGTGACGGTCACGCCTTTAGCATCCGTATAGGTCTGGGTGAAACCCGGCGTTTTCTTTGGGTCACGAGGCTTTTGTCCATCTGAGTAGAGTCCGTTAACACCGGGCAACGTGCCATACTCGTTGTCGAAGGAGTGGTTCTCGTTAAAAATTACGAAGACATACTTGATCCGCTCGTGAAGCAGTTTCGTGAGTAACTTTGGCGGCAGCTTGGGTTCCTTGTGCGGATCATTTAAGTATCGTGTCACGTCTGGCGTTACATTTGGCTGAGTTGTGACGGTTGAGTTTGCTGGCAATGCTTCATGTCGAGAGGCATCCTCTGCGATCGCCGAGCCGAGAAACATCGACGGTATGATTGAGGACGGTAGTAGCAAGAGTGTTAGAGCAAAATAGAACTTTGTAAATCGTTTCAAAGCACATCTCCTTGGTAATTCTTATTCATATACCGCAAGCATTTGATTGATTTAAAATAGGTATTTGGCTTCCGCCGTGCTTTATTGGTTCCGAAATTCAGAAGAACTTAACACCTTTGAGCAAAAGCAAAATTATGCCGCTATTTGAGCTTTTTGCTTTCTTTTCAGCTACAAACAGATAGTAGCAACAACTACTGTTCCAGCAAAAGTTTGAGGTTCAGGAACAGGCTCACTTTTAGCAAAAATAACGGCAGTAATGTCCGAGTTTTGGACACTTCCCAGGTTACTGTTGTCCAGAAATTTTCCATCATTGGTACTACCTATACCAGTGAAATTTCTGTCAAAATATAGTTCTAAACTGTACAAATCATGGTTTTGCTTTGTCAATAAGCCTGCGTCTGCAAAAGCAAGTATGTTCTCTTGAATGTAAGCTGTATTGCCAGCAAAACTGTTGGATAATGTTCGCAAAACAGTATTGTTATTGACTAAATTGACAGTCCAACTTGTCAAACCTACAAAAGAACTGGAAGCGGGTAATTGATCCACATCCACTGTGTAAGTCCCATTAAAAGAACCATTTGCTAAATTCACAGGTAGCCCTACTGAACCATCAAGAGTCGCAGGAGCAAAATTTCCTGAAATATTAAGTGTTTTCAAATTGACAGCTTGGGCAGGATCTATACCAATAGCTGCAAGCATAGCGAAACCAAGCGCTGCGGTAGTAGTTGCTTGCGATAACCTTTTTAAAGGTTTTGCACTCAGCATAAGTTTGCTGTTAATATTTTTGCCCATAGTTTAGAAAAGTGCGTTCTTTGCACACCAAAATAAAGCCAAAGTGAAAACACTGCTGTGGCTAGGCTTGAAGGTATAAAGAAAAATCCAGAAGTCAGAAATGACTGCACCCATAATTTGGTACAATTTCCATCGCATCAAATTATTCTTGATTCTCCCCACAAAGGACAAGGTATTAAACAACTCGTCCATTAGCCCTCTGGGTTCAGCAGTTACACACTTGGGAAAACCTCAAGATTGCACTACCTCACCAGGTGCTAAAAATCCCCACTTCTGTATTTTGTTACCTGAAAATTAATGAAAAGTTAAGGAAAAGCAAAGTTTATTAAATAGTCATGGCAGTATTACCCCGATTTCTCACAAGTGAGAAAAAAGCATTCAGACAATCTGGATAGCAGATAAGTAAGGTAAAGAAAGATAAACTAGTACAGCGCGGCGGAAATAAACAACCCATTTAAAATCAACGAAACGTTTATGCTGTATTTCTTTTGACTTTTGACTTTTGACTTTTGACTTGCGGTAGTAGGCTAAAACCCTCCTGCCTCCTGCTCTCTGCCTTTCTTCGATGGTTATCGAACTGGTTCAAAGTCATAACCAGTGCGGGAGCGAGAACCAGGAACAATTTTCACAAGTTGGACTGGCGCATTGCGATCGCCTGATGCTAAAAACCGAATTGTACCAGAAGCGCCAGTGGCAGAAAAGTCAGAGGAGAAGAGTGCTTGTTGGACTCCTGCTCGTGTGGGATTGCGTTTTAATGCCTCAATCAGAGCGACAGTGGCATCATAGCTAAGGGCGCTTCGCCAACTCACATCACCGTGCCATAACTGTCGAGATTTCTGGGGAAAATCTGACTTAGGATCGCTATCAATATGCCAGGGAACTGCCACTACCATCCCCGCAGCTTGTTCTCTGCCAATTTCTAAAGTTTTGACGGTGTAAACATCATCTCCCGCCAGTAGAGTTAATCGTTTCTGGTTAATCTGAACTACTTGCAGCGCTTTATCCAGAGTTTCAGTGTTAGCTGCTAACATCAACACTTCTGCACTTTGCTTAGTTGCTTGTTCTACGCTTTTAGCCGCACTAAAATCCGCCTTGGATAAGTCAAATTCGCTGGATACCTGTCCACCCTCTAGGGAAACAGATGAAACAAATTCCGACTTTAAAGACTGGCTATAGTTACTTTGAGAATTAAAGAAAACCACTGCATTTTTTTTATGCAAGGTTCTCACCATGTAGTTGGCTAAACTTCTAGCAGCCATAAAATCACTAGGAACCGTGCGAAAAACGTAGTGGCTGAAGTTGGAAATTTTTACAGATGTGCTGGTAGGAGATATGGCTATAAGTTGTCCAGAAGTATAAATAGTACCTGCGGCTAAAGTGGAATCGCTAGTATTCGGCCCAACTACACCTAATACTTCTGAATTGCTGACTAGGTTGGAAGCGATTTGCTTGGCTACTTCTGGATTGTCGTCGTCGTTAGCTATCCCTACCCTCAAAGGCACTCCCTTGACTCTTCCAGAGCTATTAACTTGATTTTGGGCTTGGGCTATGCCACGTAAAATTTCTAAAGAAGTATTGGGGTCAGTGCCTATTGGTACAGAAGCCACAATGGTGTAATTTTTGGAAGACCTGATGCGGGCATTGTTAAGAAAGATTAATGCTTCTGGATCGTTACGGTTGAGTTTTAGGGCAGCGGTGAAATTAGCGATCGCTTGATCATAACTTTTAGCAGCGATCGCCTTTACACCTTCTTGTTTAACTGAAGAAATGTCACCTGGAGTCAAAGTTTTTTCCCCAAAACTAATCCGATCTTGTAGGGATGGATTGCTGCCTGTTTCCTGATTTGGAATGATGGTATTACCAATTTTGACCCCAGAGCCATTAGTAAACCACCAAAAACCACCGCCAACTATTCCAACTGTCAGCAACAGGGCCAAGGCTAAAACTGTGGTTTCATTCTTTTGTGACATGAACAAATTTGAATAAAGTAAAAATGTTTATTATTTGATTATTTGGCTAAATCTAACCGCTTTGATCATTTAAGTCTGACAAATCCAGCCTTTTCGATCAGTTCTTGACTCTGAGGTGTCAGCAGCCAATTTGCATAAGCTTCGCCAGCTTGCTGATCTGTTTGACCATTTTGTTTAACTATTACAAATAAATTGCGGGTAATTGCATAGTCACCGCTACGAAACGCCTGAGTATTCAACTGATTACGCTTAGTGGGACATTCAGATAGAGGTACAAAGGGTTCTTGGTAGGGAGGCACAAATTGACTGCTTGTGCGCCCTAGTGGCAGGGATTTAATCATACATTGAGGTACAACCTCTGGAGCAGAAGCATAGTAAATTCCGCCAGGACTTGCAGCTACTTTTCGTACTGCTTCAGTAGTTGTGTCAACATAACTAACGTTGGCACCAAAATTTTCTTTATTCAAAATATTTTCGACAAAGAATTCCACTGTACCCCCAGCTTCTTTGCTACGAGAGTAGACTGTAATTGGTAAATTTGGCCCACCCACCTGTTGCCAATTAGTAATCTTGCCCGTGTAGATGTCTTTGAGTTGGGCAACAGTTAAACCAGGAATGTTGAGATTGAGGTTAACTGCGATCGCAATCCCATCAATCGCCACCGGAATTTCTTTCAAACTAAATCCTTTTTGTTTAGCTTCGGCATTTTCTTCAGCTTTAACTGAGCGAGAAGATTGAGAAAAAGCTAGTTGATTATCTATCAACATCCGAATACCAGTTCCAGATCCTGGTTGACCTGACGGAGGTTGAGTGTAGCGTAAAATAAACCGAGGACAGAGGCTTGGCAGTACAGAGTCTACGTTTTTACGGATGGGTGCCCAGGTTGTGCTACCACCATAGTTGAATGTCCCCTCTGGGAGGTTTGGCACGTCACATTTGCTGATGATATTACTTGTCTTGCTAGTCTCTATAGGCTTAGGAACAGAAATGGCATCTCTGGGATTGCTATTCTCCGACTGGTTAGCAGCAGGTTTATTTAGTTGTGCCCACCGTTCCATAAAAAACCATAAGCCACCAAAGATTAAGCCAATGGTGATCACAGCGGCTAAGAAAAGGCTAAGTGTTTCGTTTTTCTGAGACATAGGTGGCTGTTAGCACCAGGAGTTTTTAAAGTAACAGAGATAATAATTTATAAATAAGTCGAAATACGGCTGTGAGTGAAATGGCTACTAAGCCTGCTGCAACTGCTAAAACAATTACTGCCTGAATGCCAAGCCCCCCCTGTAAAAAGGGGAGAAAAAAAATAATCGCAAAACTAATTGTTGGAATAATTAATAAATCAAACTTTTCAATCCACCGCCTGGTTTGGGCAAAAATTAATATACCTAAAATCAGGGCAGAAGTAGTTAAAGTAATTATTGGTGATTTTACTAAACTGAAGAGGGCGATCGCGATCAATGCCCCCTCAAACCCACTAAATGCCGCCCCACCTAATAATTCCACTGTAGAAAACGCTGGTTGAGTTGGTGGGCGGGGGACGACGGGACTAGAACCTTTGGGTAGTTGTGGGGGAAGTGTTATAGAAGGCGAATTAAGTTGTGTCGGGGCTAGAGGCTGTGAGTTAAGTGCATCTAAAACCTCCTGGGCTGACTGGAAGCGCTGATTAGCAGCAGGTAGCAGCATCTTATCTAAAATATCAGCAAGGCGAGGGTTAACACTCACTTGCGTTCGCCATTTCCACTGGTTGCTATAGGCATCAAATAGTTGAACTGCTTCCTGATTTGTCAATAAGGTAATAAGAGTTACAGCCAATGCGTATAAGTCTGTAGATGGGAATACTTGACCCCCAGCCATCTGCTCAGGTGGTGCAAATCCCATAGAATAAATTCCTGTGGAAAAAGCAGCAGAACCAAGTGCAGCGTTTGTTACTTGCTTAACTGCGCCAAAATCTAGTAAGAAAAGTTTACCATCACGACGGCGCATGATGTTAGAGGGTTTGATGTCTCTGTGGATAATGCCTCGATTATGGACAAACTTTAGCACCTTCAGGATTTCTTGCAGCACTTCCAACACTTGCTGTTCAGAGAATTTGCCATTTTGAACTAATTCTTCCTCTAAGTTTTGCCCATTAATGTATTCTTGTACCAAGTAAAAAAATTGGTCTTGCTGTCCTGGTTGCAAGCTATTAACTATCACTGGAAAGAAGGCAAACAAGTCAGGAATTTGCTCGTGATCATTACCAAGCTGTGCTAAAACTTCTGCCTCTCTCTCAAACATCAGCTGCGCTTGTTGCAATTGAGTTGAGGTTAAATTCCCTACTGGTTGAAACTGCTTAACCACGCATTGACGCATTCCTGGTATTCGGCGATCGCGTGCCAAAAAGGCTGCTCCAAATCCCCCCCTTCCCAGCAGCTTCATGGGTACATATCGACCATCTAGCATCAGTGGCATACCACAGGTAATACAGTACTTTTGCTGCGTTGTTTTCAGCATCGTAATATCGTCTAAATCAGCAAAATAGTTTTGTGGGCGTGGGCAACGTGGACGAGTACAGTAAACTTCCATTTTCGTGATTAGTCATTAATCAAAATAATTCGTAACTGATAATTCGTAATTCGTAATTCATTCAGGTTACATAGAAACTAAATTTATTTAAGAATAACAGGAACCTTTTTTTTCCTGATGTCAAACCCCTAGCTTGCCTACGGCAAAAAGTGCTTATAGCTACGAGGTATAATTACGAATTACGTAGGCGCAGCCTTACAGTAGGGTATTACGAATTATTTGGTCATTGGTCATTTTCAAAACAACAAAGAACAAATGACAAAAAAAGAAGTATGAGCGCCGACTTTTGCCGATAGCGCAGCCTTTTCGAGTCCGCGTCCTTTGCGCGTCTGCACCAGAGCGTTTGGCTAGCCTTCCCGTTCGCTGAAAGTGTCTCCTTGGCGCAGCCTATTGTAGAGAAGAGAAGGGTACAGAACTTCAACGACTAATGACCAGATTTTAGACTTCGCGGGAGGAGGTAGACGTTGCTGCATCCAATGTAGTTACCACCATGCTTTTTTGTGTCAATGTTAACACATCTTGATTCCATCCTGGGTTAGCAAATTGGGGCAAAATTTCTTGACTAAAAGCTTCTGCGGCCTTGGATCTATAGCGATTAGGATTAAAAATCAGCCACAGTGTCCGTTTGACGACGACGCCTTCAATGTTGGCACAGTGCAGAACACCCATTTGTAACTCTTTAGCGATGGCGCTAGTTGAAACAAAGGCAGCCCCCAAACCAGATTGCACAGCATTTTTAATTGCTTCAATGGAATTTAGTTCCATTTCAACTTTCAAACGCCTTGTATCAATCTCACAGCGTGCTAGTACTTGGTCAATTACTTTGCGGATAGTCGATTGGGAATCTAGGGCAATGAATTGTAATTTATACAGGTCTTCTTTTTGGATTTTTTCAAGTTTGGCAAAGGGATGAAAGACAGGTAAAATCAGCGCTAGTTCATCTTCAGCGTAAGGAAGAATTTCTAAAGATTCTGATAGTTCACCGGGAATTTCACCGCCAATAATCGCCAGATCAACTTGTCCGTTAGCAACACTCCACGCAGTTCGCCTAGTTGAGTGGACGTGTAATTGCACTGCGACATCTGGATATTTTTGTCGGAACATACCGATCATTCTAGGTAAAAGATAAGTGCCGGTGGTTTGAGAAGCACCGACAATCAAAGTACCGCCTTGGAGATTTTGTAAATCCTCGATCGCACGACAGGTTTCCTGACACAGACTGAGGATTTTTTCACCGTAGCTTAAGAGTAAATGCCCTGCTTCGGTTAATTGAGCGCGTCGTCCTCCACGATCGAATAATGGGACATCTAGCTGCCGTTCGAGATTTTGGACTTGCAAGCTCACGGCAGGTTGGGAAACGTAAAGACTATCAGCTGCACGCTTGAAGCTTCCTTCTTGAGCGATCGCTTTTAAAATACGTAACTGATCTAAAGTGAAAGGAAGGTCAGACATAAAACTCAACCCACAAACTTTTAAAGGAGCGGATGCACGCAACAAATCAGCTTTGACAGCAATCAGCCAAGCATGATTTGTTGGATATTAAACTTGAAGGCTTGACTCGAAAAAGACAGTAGCACAACATCTTGACTGAAGTCTCCTTTTGAATACTTTGTGGTATTGGTTGTACTGAATTAAGTTTTCTTTAAATTACTCCATCCGTGTATATGATGCTGACTCCTTGGTTGACCCCCAGTCATTTTGTCATACTGGGGTTAGAATTAGCTTTTGCGATCGCTCACAGTGGAGGCGCTGCTTTACGCCCTTGGGCAGAAAAATATATTGGTCCAAGGTTTTATCGCATTCTCTTTGCATTAGTCAGCCTACCCTTGGCTGTGATATTAATTATTTACTTTTTTGGGCACCGCTATGATGGTTTACAACTTTGGCAGGTACAAGGGGTACTAGGAGTGCAAGAATTTGTTTGGCTGCTGTCAGCAATCTCGTTCTTGTTTTTATATCCTGCTACCTTCAATCTACTAGAAATTGCTGCCATTCAAAAGCCCCAAGTTCATCTCTACGAAACAGGAATTATTCGGATTACCCGTCATCCCCAGATGGTGGGACAAATAATTTGGTGTATTGCCCATACTCTGTGGCTGGGTACTACCTTTACCCTTGTGACTTCCATTGGATTGGTGTTGCATCACTTGTTTGGGATTTGGCACGGGGATCGCCGCCTTGTGCATCGCTATGGGGAAGCTTTTGAAATTGCCAAACAGCGGACTTCAATTATTCCCTTTAAAGCAATTATTGACGGGCGTCAATCTCTCAAATGGCAGGAATTTCTCCGTCCTGCCTATTTGGGAGTTGCCATTTTTATAGCTTTGCTTTGGTGGTCGCACCCTCTGTTGTTAGAAGCAACTAGTAGGATAAGATGGGAAATCTAGGCGATCCCCACTGTCAGCAGAAAATCCCAAATAGATGAAAATTTCAGCTTATCAATTGCCCCCAAATTAATGTAGGATAAATTCAAACATTTATTCAGTGGGGGTGCATTCAATTAGCTTGAGATTTTATATTGGTAGTTGAAGGCCCGTTGTATTTCCTTGGGAGTAAGTGGCAAATTCAGTCAAATTCCCAGGTAGAGACGGCAATCAGGAGTTTAAAAGCCAAAAAAGCCACCGTGAAAGTAGCGCTGGCTTTTTTGTCAGAGACACATCAATGCGCTCAATTTTTGTTTAATTATTCTGTGTCCTGAGATTTTTGTCCTGAAAGCATCTATACCGCAGTTACAGGCTTGCCAATCCTTCACTTCAGTGCAGATAGCTAGTTTAATATAAAAACCCTATAATCCAAGAGGCGTCATGGTGTTGTCGGTTAGTGAGCGGACATTTACTCAAGAAGTTTTAGAATCTCCTATTCCTGTTTTAGTTAATTTTGAAGCACCTTGGTGTGGCTTGTGTCGGGTTATTCACCCACTGTTGTTGCAATTTCAAGCCCAATGTGGGGAAGAAATTAAATTGGTTGGGGTTAATGCCGATCAAAATTTTAAATTGTCTACTACTTATAGACTAAAGTCACTGCCAACTTTACTATTGATTGAAAATGGCAATGTTTGCCATCGCTTGGAAAGCTTTCGCGGCAGAGAAGATTTACGTCTAGCTTTAGAAGACATTAAAGCTAGCTATAGCAATTGCCCGAAAATCTACAAGAGTTCAAAAACAATGGATTTAGAGTGTCGGTCAGCCTGAAGAGACTGCCAAGTCGTGAGTAATAATTAAACTCACGACTTGGCACTCACCACTTAGGGCTATTCTCGGCAAATCTAAAACCATGCTTAACACCCCACCCAATCACCCTTGGGTGGGTTATTTTATCCTAAAGGGTGTGTGTCACAATTATTAACAGTTCCGACACGCTAGTCAAGAATTCTAAAAGTAGGCGTCAGTGATGGAAGTAATCTATCAGTATGCCTGGCTGATTCCGGTGTTACCTCTTTTTGGGGCAATGCTGGTCGGTCTAGGGTTAATCTCGTTGAATCAGGTGACAAACCGCCTACGGCAGCTTAACGCTGTGGTGATTATCTCCCTAATGGGAGCAGCGATGGGGCTGTCGTTTGCCTTGCTATGGAGTCAAATTCAAGGACACGCGCCTTATATCCGCACCTTGGAGTGGGCGGCAGCAGGTAATTTTCACCTGAACATGGGCTACACTATTGACCACCTGACAGCCCTAATGCTGGTGATTGTGACAACGGTAGCCTGCTTAGTCATGGTTTACACCGATGGCTACATGGCTCACGATCCAGGTTACGTCCGGTTTTACGCCTATCTCAGTTTGTTTGGCTCCTCAATGTTAGGTCTGGTGGTCAGCCCCAACCTAGTACAGATTTATATATTCTGGGAACTGGTCGGGATGTGTTCCTACTTGCTGGTCGGCTTTTGGTATGATCGCAAGTCAGCAGCAGATGCCGCTCAAAAAGCGTTTGTGACCAACCGCGTGGGCGACTTTGGTCTTTTACTCGGCATTTTGGGGCTGTTCTGGGCAACAGGAAGCTTTGATTTTAATGTTATGGGCGATCGCCTCGCCCAACTTGTCCAATCAGGTTCTATCAGCAATTTTCTCGCTGTCCTGTTTGCGATTTTAGTTTTTTTAGGGCCAGTGGCGAAATCAGCCCAATTCCCCCTCCATGTCTGGCTACCAGATGCAATGGAAGGCCCCACGCCCATTTCTGCCTTGATTCACGCGGCAACGATGGTGGCGGCGGGTGTTTTCCTGATTGCCCGGATGTACCCAGTATTTGAACACGTCCCAGCCGCAATGAACGTCATTGCCTTTACTGGGGCGTTCACGGCGTTTTTGGGGGCAACCATTGCGATTACCCAAAACGACATCAAAAAGGGCTTGGCTTACTCCACCATTTCCCAACTCGGTTACATGGTGATGGCAATGGGAATAGGTTCCTACAGTGCTGGACTATTCCACCTGATGACCCACGCCTATTTTAAGGCAATGCTGTTCTTGGGTTCAGGTTCAGTAATTCATGGCATGGAAGGTGTCGTCGGTCACGACCCCGCTTTAGCGCAAGATATGCGGCTGATGGGTGGACTGCGGAAGTACATGCCGATCACGTCAATTACCTTTTTGATTGGTTGCTTGGCAATTTCTGGTATTCCCCCCTTTGCTGGTTTTTGGTCAAAAGATGAAATTCTGGGGAAAGCTTTTGAGGCGAACCCACTTCTCTGGTTTATCGGCTGGCTAACTGCTGGGATTACGGCTTTCTATATGTTTAGGATGTACTTCTCGACATTTGAAGGCGAATTCCGGGGTAATGACGAGAAAATCAAGCAAAAACTCAAGAAGGCTGCGGCGACAATTGTCCTGGAATTAGAGTCAGAAGAACCAGTCCCGAATTTTGGGCCTGGGGCGATGAAGAAAGGAGAATTGGCGGCAACTAGTGAGCATCATGACTCCCACGACTCCCACGGGCATCACAGCGACTCCCCCCACGAGTCGCCGTGGACGATGACCCTGCCGTTGGCACTGTTGGCTGTGCCTTCGATTTTGATTGGTTTGGTGGGAACTCCCTACGCCAATTATTTTGAAGAGTTTATCTTTCCTCCTAGTGAAACTCTCTCTGAAGTTATAGAAAAGGCTTCCGAGTTCAATCCGACGGAATTCTACATTATGGCGGGTGCCTCAGTCGGAATTTCTTTGATTGCGATTACTCTGGCTTCGCTGATGTATTTGCGCCATAAAATTGACCCGGCTGCGATCGCTGCTAAAATCCAACCACTTTACGAGTTATCCCTCAACAAGTGGTACTTTGATGACATTTACCATCGGGTTTTTGTCCTCGGCTTGCGTCGCCTAGCTAGACAAGTTATGGAAGTTGACTTCCGCGTTGTTGATGGTGCTGTTAACCTCACAGGCTTTTTCACCCTTGTTAGCGGTGAAGGTCTGAAGTACCTAGAAAACGGTCGCGCTCAATTCTATGCCTTGATTGTGTTTGGGGCGGTTTTGGGCTTAGTGATTGTCTTTGGTGTTACCTAATTTTCATGGGGGTGGACGGTTGTCCACCCCTACATTATTTTATTTTTTGAATTTTGTGATCCAGGCATTTTCAGGTAAGTAAACTACATGTTATTTGTTTCACGTACAGGTGCAGAGGCGTAGAGAGGAATTGAGAGTTGAGTCTGAAAAGATGACAAAATTTTTTAATACAAGCCATAAAAGTTTAGCCTTCTAGTTCCGCCCTGATTTTTTCAAGATGTTTAATGATATTCAAAAAATAAAATCGTTCAGAACATTCAGTTATTTATGACAGAAGAAGAGATCAGAATCAGGCGGCATTATATACCAGATGATGAAGTTTGGGAACGAAGCCATAATACATGGAAACAACTCAAGCCAAGACGCAAGTTTAATTATCGAGATCCATCTGATGAAACACCTTTAGAATATTCACAAAGGATAATATCAATATTTAACAATATTCCTATAGACGTACTTATTCAGTGGCAATTTGAGCATATTTATGATTTCGATATGGTAAATAACTATGGCTGGATTAATTACCATCAAGTGACTTTTAACCTTGTTCATTGGTCTGAAAAAGAGTTTTCTAAAGTGCAGATATTTTCAGGCTTTAAGGATTATGTAGACCGCAAAAGTCATATATCAAATTTTGAGCATCTATCATGCACTGATGTAGATAAAGATTATTGGAGGCAGTCTGGAACTTGGCTAGTTCCAATAATTGTATTAAAAACTGAAAATATGATTAATATACCAAATTATGCAGAATTAAATCGCCCATATCAGCTTGTAGAAGGACATACGCGGTTTGGAAACTACAATGCTATTAAATGCTTAAGTGAGCAAGAAAAGGTTCAAATATCAAACAAACACAAAGTTTTTCTGATGTCTGTTAGCTGAATAATCGCTTTTCGCTGCAATTTGCTGCAACACATTGTTAGAAATTGTCCAACACATCATTATTTATAAGTATTTCATACTCGGTAAGAAAGAAAGAAATGTAAGAACGAATAAGATTACAGAATAAGTGACCTTCAGAAAGAGTCATTGGTTTGCCCTCTTTTAGATCAAGTCCATGCCGACTACCACCACCAGTTGGTGACGAATGATAACCATGTAAACTTTCTAAAGATTTTAATATATACTTGATTGCTGTCCCTTCATTTGCATTACGGAGTTCTTTCACAATTAGGTTAAAGTATGTCCCTTTTATTATTGTGCCAGATGGTAATTGCTCACCTCTAAAAGCAGTTGTAATTGATTCTAGAATCCAAAGCAGTTCTTGAACTGCTTCTCTAGCCCGATTTTCAATCAGTAGTTGTTCAGAACGGCTTAGAGACTTAGTAATGAGTTGCCTTGCAGACTCAGTAAAGGTTGATGGCGATTCGGCCACAGGGATAGCTTCTTCACCTTCGGATAGCTTCACAAGTTTTGGTGGATGGATTTGATAAGCAATCTTGTGTTCAAGACAAATATCGTTGATACGTTCAATGTCAGGGATTGCATATTTATCTCGAAGATTCTCACACGCCTCGTAGAACGCCTCTAGAAACAGGGGTGAGTTTTTAGCCGCGTCTTCCAAATATGACCGTAAATCTGTGCTTGCCCAACTCTCTGAAGTACTCCAGACACTCGTAGAGCCTACTGCATGGGCAAAACACTCTTTAAAATACTCTAGTAACTCCCAGCGATTTCCCTTAGCTACTATTATGCCAATAAGTTTCTCAAATTCATCAATCGCTGCATTAGGAATAACTGAATCTGGTGAAGATTTAAAGCGCCATGAATCAGGAAATTGAAGTGACATTTAAATGTTACATCTTAAACAACAGTACTTGTATAACTTATTAGAGCTTTATCTTGCAAATCTTCCAGGTACTCTCGGAGTAGAAGATAAGACACATTTAGGTCAGACAACTTGATAGCTCACGCGATATCCACCACTTTTGCCCGTCGGGATATCACTATTTTTTGCTCGAACTTTAAAAACGGTCAAGTCTATCCCAGAGATTTGATCACCGATAAAATTTCTAGCCTGTAACTGATCAATAATGGGTTGAATGTCAATTTGAATTTGGCGATCGCGATAAAGAGGTAAAATATAATAATCTTTTTGCGCCGTAACCCGTAACCCACCCTACAAATTAATAGAAGCCTAACATTTAGCAAAATAATAAATTTTTCAATAAATATAATTTTAAAAAAATAATTCATGTATTGTCAAAATTTCGTTTTCTCGCGTCATGCTATCCAACAAGTGGTAAATAAAATAGTGATCGTGTTATGAGAAAAAACTCTCATAATCGTCATGGCTACCTATCCAGAACCATGTAACTGTATCACCCTCCAAAACCCCAATTGCTCGATAATTACGAGTTATCCTGACAGACCAAATATTCTCCTCGTTATTTATACATTTGAAATGCAAAGACGGATAAAAAGGATTTTCTCTCCATAACTGATAAGCTTTTCTTGCACTCTGTCTAACTTGCTTGTCAAGACACTGATATTTATCCCAAAAAGAAGGAAGACTTGCAGACTTCATAACTTTTCATAGTTCATTGGTTTTGCAAGTCCTTCTGCAATCTCTCTTTTAGCAGATTGGGCAGATGCAATCAGTTGTTGTTGAGTTTTCTTAAATGATTTATCCCATTTCAATTCATCTTGCAAATCTTCCAGGTACTCTCGGAGATGTTCTGCAACTCTTTCTTGCACATCTTCAGATAAAGATTCCATCATCTTAATTACAGTAGCGATCGCTGGAGATGACATAATCAAATTTCCCTTATCAACTTTCTCTGTCTATTTTACTAAAAAAACTCAATCAAATCGCCTACTGTAGTCCCAAAGCTCTGAAACTGGGAAAGTTTGTCCTACTGCTGCTTGCCGCACTGACTCTTGCAAATCGGCTAATATTTGTGCTTTTGACTCTTGTTCATCAATCCAAGCTAAACCACTGACGTTATCATAATTTATGGAACTCATAAGCTGTTGCTAAAGTTCTACAGGGACGAGTACATCTGTTGTTTCTCCCTCTATGTTGGTGACATAACGAATCTGATTTTCAATTTGTGCGATTATCATTATGGTTATTTCTCCTGTTATGCTTTTTTGCACCAAATTGCTTTTTTCAACAACCACCAAACAGCATCGTGTATTTTTAGCGATGGGTTGGATGACGCGATCGCACCACTAAACTATAATTTTAGCGGCTTTTTTAAGGCAAATTTTTAACTTGATTGGGAGTATCACAACGCACATTCCGCACCCCCAACTGTCAAAAAAGATTCTCAAGAGAAACAATGGAGGATTGGCAATTTAATTAAATCAACCTAACGAGGAAGACGAAATCCTCAAAAAGCTGTTAGTTAATAACTAGTGACTTTTTGCCAAACATGATTTTGATAGCAGACGAATTGTGATGAATACAGCTAATTTTCCGTGGCTGACGACGATTATTCTGTTTCCGATAGCGGCGTCGCTACTTCTTCCGATCATTCCTGATAAAGAAGGCAAAACAGTGCGCTGGTACTCCCTGATCGTAGGGCTGATAGATTTTGCACTAATTGTTTATGCTTTTTATACTAGGTATGATTTCTCCAATCCAGGTTTGCAGTTGGTGGAGAGTTACCCCTGGGTACCCCAACTAGATTTGAATTGGTCAGTAGGGGCAGATGGCTTATCCATGCCCCTAATTATTTTGACTGGATTCATTACCACACTGGCGATTTTAGCAGCTTGGCCTATTACCTTCAAGCCCAAGCTATTTTACTTCTTGATTTTGGCGATGTATGGCGGTCAGATTGCCGTGTTCGCTGTCCAGGATATGCTGTTATTTTTCCTGGTGTGGGAACTGGAACTGGTGCCGATATACTTTCTGCTGTCGATTTGGGGTGGCAAAAGGCGACAATATGCAGCGACAAAATTTATTTTATACACCGCTGGTGGTTCGCTGTTTATTTTGCTGTCTGCCCTGACAATGGGATTTTACGGCGATACGGTGACGTTCGATATGCGATCGCTCGCCTTAAAGGATTTCGCCCTGAATTTCCAACTTGCCCTCTATGCTGGCTTCCTGATTGCCTACGCCGTCAAGTTGCCGATTATTCCCTTGCACACCTGGCTACCTGATGCCCACGGGGAAGCTACAGCCCCTGTACACATGTTATTGGCAGGTATTCTCCTGAAAATGGGTGGTTACGCCTTAATTCGGATGAATGCCCAAATGCTCCCCGATGCCCACGCTTTTTTTGCACCAGTATTGGTGGTTTTGGGGGTAGTTAATATCATCTACGCTGCCTTGACATCCTTTGCCCAGCGCAACCTGAAGCGAAAAATTGCCTACTCCTCAATTTCTCACATGGGCTTTGTGATGATTGGTATCGCCTCCTTCACCGATTTGGGTTTAAGTGGGGCAGTGTTGCAAATGGTTTCCCACGGATTAATTGGGGCGAGTTTGTTCTTCCTCGTTGGCGCAACTTATGATCGCACACATACCCTGATGTTGGATGAAATGGGCGGTGTTGGTAAGAGAATGCCGAAGGTTTTCGCCATGTTTACCACCTGTTCAATGGCTTCTTTGGCATTGCCAGGAATGAGCGGTTTTGTGGCAGAATTAATGGTGTTTGTCGGCTTTGCTACTAGCGATGCTTATAGCTCTACCTTCAAAGTCATTGTGGTGTTTTTGATGGCAGTGGGAGTAATTTTAACTCCGATTTATCTGCTGTCGATGTTGCGGGAAATTTTCTACGGAGAAGAGAACAAGGAATTAGTTTCTCACCAAGCTTTGATAGATGCTGAACCCCGCGAAGTATTTATTATTGCTTGTTTGTTAGTGCCAATTATTGGTATTGGTTTTTATCCGAAGTTGCTGACTCAAATGTATGACGCCACAACTGTACAATTGACAGCAAGATTGCGTGATTCTGTGCCGACATTAGCACAGCAAAAAGACGATGCACTAAAGGTTTCTTTGAGTGCGCCGTCAATTGGTAATTAAGTTACGATCGCTAGTTTAGTTGAAATATTTATTACTTTGAGGGCGGGTTTTCTACCTGCCCTTTTTTGATATATATTGCTTGGAGGCGATCGCTAATACCAATTCTGTATGAAGATGCACCAAACTATATGAGGAAAGAACCGCATTCGCGCAGCGTCTCGTAGAGAAGAACGCAAAGCACAGAAAGAAAATTTTGAGCAGCCTCACAAATAAATGATATAAGTCAATTTTTTAGTTTAAATCTTCAAAATCCTTCTATTTTTTTCTAATGCCAAGAAGGTTTACTCACCTTTTTAGACAATATTAATTTGGTCTCCAAACACATCATCAATAGCCAAAAACTTTTTTACTTTTATCTCTTCAAATTCGTAACTTCGTATTATTTTAGAAGTATTTTTATCCTGGTAGGTATGGATAATCAGCCCAGCCACCAGATTCACCATTAAATTGAATACTCTGTGACTTCTCGAATGTTTGATTTGAACAATATTCCGCACTTTTTTGCTATTGTCAGTTAGAGACTTTGGTAGTCAGTACCGAAAAATCACGACTTTAATGTAAAATTTTGCAATCACAAGTCTGTGAATACTGAGAAAAGATCCACAGGCGATGTCTACGACGGGCTATTCGGCGTCGCTAAAAATGGTTCTTTATTCTGGCGCTGCGATCGCACATCAATAGATTACCTACAATCTATCTAAAATAAGATTTGGCAAAACCGCTCATGTTAAACTACAATCCGCTACATTGTTTGCCATCTTCCGAAGAATTACCCGACTCAGATGATACCGCTGTGGATAATGAACTCCAAAATTTAATTCCCGGCTTGCTGAAAACGACACTGGCTTTGGTTTGGTGCGATCGCTGGGATTGGTTCTTTGGTGTTGAGATGGGTATTTATTATCACCCAGATAAACCAGCCATTGTCCCTAATGGGTTTCTCAGCTTAGGAGTTAAACGCTTCATTGATGAGGACTTGCGCCTGAGTTATGTGCTATGGGAAGAAAATAAACTGCCGATTTTAGCACTAGAAGTTGTTTCCCAAATATATCGGGAAGAATATAGCAGCAAGAAAGAATTGTATGCCAAAGAATTAGGAATTTTGTACTACGTTGTATATAGTCCGCTTCGGCGTAAAAAGCCGCCTTTGGAGGTGTATCACTTAGTTGATGGGGAATATATTTTAATGTCAGGAAATCCTGTTTGGCTACCAGAGATTGGTTTAGGAATTGGGCGAGAACGGGGAATTTATCAAGGTATAGTGCGGGAGTGGCTGTACTGGTATGACGAAGAAGGGCAAAAATTGCTGACACCAGAAGAACGCATCAGGGAAGCCGAAGAACGCACAGCTTTTGAAGAACAGCGACGTGTGGAAGCAGAACAACAGGTAAAAATGTTAGTGGAAAGGTTGAAGGCGCTTGGTGTTGATCCAGAAACTTTGTCATAGATTCACCAAATTTCGGAATTTTCGCTGTCTTAATGTTAATTTGCTTGCTGGTTAGGGAATTATATCTATAAAGTAACTCATAGCTTGACGGTACAAATCGTAAAGGCTGGTTGCTCAATAAATATATTTACCAAAACCTTCATCAAAAATATGGAAGTTAAATTAGGCTTTGGAGCAGTCCCAAAACCTCAATATGTTTTTGTCAAAAAAGACAATGATTACTGTTCACTGATAGAGAAATTCTAGACTTTATTGATTACCTAAAGCTACAACTAACCCAAAGCTGCCCAACTTATACCAATTCGTAGCTTTCAGGAAAAATTGAAGCTGTGTACTCCAAGGAGAAGGATGCTAAATCAAGCTGATCTTGCTCAGTCCAAGTATCACTTTGGTCGATGATAGACAAGTTTTGCTCGACTAGCTCATTTAGAATCAGGGTTGCCAAGCCTAGCCGCTCAGTCGATGATAAGTTACAAACAACTTGGCTGTATATCTCTTGGTCAGTACTAGACATAATAAATTCTCCTGCCCTTTATCCTAACAGTTGCAATCCCTGCGGCAAGCTGCTAAAAAGCGTCTACGCACAAGTAGAGTAGTTGCTACATATATAAATTACTAGGTTTTCTCAAGTCAAATCAATCTACAGTGATGAGCGATCGCACTCCAGACGAAAAGGATTAACAGCTGCATTCATCGCAGTATCAAATTTATCCCTTCTGAATGTTCATTAGTTGGTATCTCTGGGAAAGAGAAGTATAAGGTGATGCCTTGTTTTTATGTTTAACCCTTAGACAAGTACTAACCAAATACTAATCACAATCAGGAGTATTTCATGATTCCACTTATCTTAGGTGCTGCTGCTTTGGCTACTGGAGCCTTCGGAGCAGTAAAAGGTGCTGAAGGTGTTGGCAATATGAATGAGGCAAAAGAAATTGGTGAACGTGCCGAAAACTGTCACTTATATGCAGTCAATGAATTAAAAGCAGACTGGGAGGTGACTAACGAGTTTGCAAAAGAGTATGGTCAACTTCAGCTTGATGTGATGATGAGTACAATTGGACGCTTTGTTGACTTTATCGAACAAAATATCGGTAAAACAAAACAAAGTGAGAAGGAGTTCTTAGAAGGGCTGGAAGGAATTTCAGTTCAACAGATTAAGGAGTACAAGACCGCCGCAATAGAAGCTGAACAGTTTTTCAAAGGTGGCACTAAGGCGATTGGGGCAGCAACAGCAGGATACGGTGGTGCAATGAGTCTTGCTACCTCTGTAGGAGTAGCCAGTACTGGGACACTTATAGGAGGACTTAGCGGTGCAGCAGCGTGGAATGCAACTCTAGCATGGCTGGGCGGTGGCTCATTAGCTGCCGGTGGCGGAGGCATGGCTCTTGGTTCTCTTGTGTTAGGTGGTATCACCGTTGGCCCCGCTGTCCTTATTGGAGGTTTTGTGCTTGCTGGTGAAGGCGAAAAAGCATTGACAAAGGCATGGGAGTATAACGCTGAAGTCAATACTGCGATCGTTAAAATTGAAGCAGCAAGAGACTTTATGCAACAAGTAAGACAGAGGATTATTGAGTTAGGGGGTCTATTTGAATATCTGAATGAATGCACTATTTTAGGTCTTCAAGAACTCGAATCTTTACCATCATTCAACAAAAACAGGGATGCTAGTAAGTTTCAAAAAGTAGCACTTTTTGTTAAAGCACTTGCAGAAATCATGAAAACTCCTGTTTTAGATAGTGAAGGGCAGTTGAATCCTATTACTGCGACTATACAAGCCAAGTATCGTACTTGGGGAGGTAATTAGAAATGTCGTCCAAAAAAGTTACCACACTAGTCAAGGAATTTATCAATCCTGCTGAATGCTTACAGCAAATGGTTTCAGCCTATAGTGAATATAAAATAATTGCCGAACAGGAACAGACAAAGCGGCGAGAAATTGAGGCTTGGGAAAAAGAAACAATCACCAAGATTAACGCCCAGCGAGAGTTGCTGATGGCGTATCTAGATCGCTCTTTTGATGAACGTGCAGAAAACTTTCGCGCTTTATTTGCTGTGGTTGATAGTGCGATCGCATCTGGCAATAATCACCAACTAGCCCTTACCTTAAATTCAATCACAGAAATTGCTAAATCTAGCCCTTTCAAAGACCTTGCTAACTTAGCTTCTGTTCGCGCCGCCTTAGATGATCCAGATCATGAATGGACATTTTGATTTTATAATAGTGCGATCGCTCTCCTCGTTTTCCTGGTTCGATTGTAATAATATTTTGGTACTGCACAGCTATTCAAACCTCAAAAATCTTCATCAACAAAAAATTCAGCATCGTCTTCCAATCGAGAATTACGCTGGCCAAAACTAGCAAGTCCCCAGAGAGGTTGCAACAGTGCCACGCCAATTAACCCTACACCGGCACTGAAAGCTAGCACTAAACCCATTGGTATCTGAATCGATTGGAATGTTAAGAATTTCAACGATACGGGTGTGGCATTTTGGACTGAAATAATTGCGATCGCTATTACCCAAACCGCTACAACTAGAGATGTCAAAAAAGGAGCAATTTTCATATTTTGATAAAAGTTAAAAAGAGACGCAATTAATCGCGTCTGTACAGGAGTTAGGAGTGAGGAGTTATTAATTCACATTTTGATCGAAGTTATGAGTTAGGAGTTAAGAATTGCTAATTTACAACTCTTAACTCCTAACTCATAACTCTTAACTCCTAACTCTGATTGATTAAACTGCTGCCTCTAATCTAGCAATGACACTCTCTAACTCTTGGGCGATTTGGGTGAGTTTTTCGGGAGTGTTGGTTTCTAGGTAGACGCGCACCAGTGGTTCTGTACCAGAAGGACGCAGTAAAATCCAGCTACCTTCTTCTAAATAGAGCTTAATACCGTCTTTACGCCCGACTTCCTTGACTTTAATTCCTGCTACCTCTGTAGGTGGATTTTTGGAAAAAGAATCGATGACGGCGGTTTTGTGCGCCTCTGTGAGGTGCAAGTCTAGGCGGTTGTTGTAAAGTGGGCCATCGGCTTCAGCGATCGCTTCTTTGACAAGTTGACTCAAAGGTTTGCCTTCATAGGCGATCGCTTCTGCCACCAGCATATCGGCTAAAACCCCGTCTTTTTCGGGAATATGCCCGATAATACTCAAACCGCCTGATTCTTCTCCACCAATTAATACAGCAGTTTCCCGCATTTTTTCGCCGATGTATTTAAAACCAACTGCTGTTTCGTAAATTTGCAGCCCATTTTTAGCAGCAAAATTATCCAGCAGGTGGGTTGTAGCCACAGTGCGGACTATCGCGCCGGTTTTACCTTTGTTTTTGATTAAATGACGTGCTAAGAGTAGCAGCACAGTATTAGGAGTAAGGACGTTTCCTTGTTCATCAACGATACCAAAGCGATCGCTATCTCCATCCGTTGCCAAGCCCAAATCTGCTTGATCGCGAAGTACAGCTTCCACTAACTCAACTAATTGTTCTCCTTTGGGTTCTGGCATTCCACCCCCAAATAACACATCCCTCCAATCGTGAAAACTTTCTAACTGAACACCACTATGTTGCAAAACTTCATCTAAATAGCCGCGAGAGGTAGAATAGAGCGCATCGTACTTTACCTTTAAATTAGCGCTTTTGATCTTTTCTACATCAAGTAGGGTGTAGATAAATTGCAGGTAATCTGGTTTCGGATCGAAAATAGAAATTGAACCCGATGGGTTGCTCCCAGGCAACTCATCCGATGCACTTTCTATATTTGCGACGATAGTATCAGTAATCTCTGGAGTGGCAGGCCCAGCATAATCGGGTATATATTTAATTCCACAGTAGGGTGCTGGATTATGGCTAGCAGTAAACATCAACGCTCCTGCGGAATTTAGGTGACGGGCGTTGTAGGCAATTACTGGTGTGGGGCAATCCCGATCAGTAATTTTGACAGTCCAACCCAAGTCTGCTAGGACTTGAGCGGCTGTTTGGGCAAACTCGTCAGCTAAAAAGCGAGTATCGTAGGCAATAAGTACTGGTCTATCTTTTGTGTAGGCTGTTTCTAAGTAAGTGGCTATTGCTCTTGTTACTTTTCGCACATTTGGGAAAGTAAAGTCATCGGCAATAATCCCTCGCCATCCATCGGTGCCAAATTTTATCTTGCTGGACATTTTTGCCACTTGCTCCGGTACATTATCAGTACTATTAAAGCTTCCCGCAAAGCGTGTGTAGCAGCAAGCATCCTCCGAAGTTCTTTTCTAAGGAAGCCTTAGGTTAAACTTCTCCCTATCGTATTTTTTCTCACTGTTTCTGAGCAATGTCAACCCCCGATCGACCTTTTGCCAGTTATCACCTTTGGTCTCTAGTTGCCCCAGCGACCGGGCAAGAACGCTGGCATTGCCAGATGAGACGGGGGTTTATCAAAGCGCGGCAACACGAACCACAAGTCAAAGCGCTTTTAGCGCAAGCCACTGCACCCCAGCGGATTGGGATACTCGCTCAAAAAGGCGTTTATGAGTTTCATCATCACAGGCATCTGTTGAAGCAAGCAGATGGTGTAGAAAGAGTTGCACAGCTACTGAAATTAGGCAACTCAAGCGATCAAGTCCAGCAACGCGTGCTGCAAATTTTGAAAAAATATCACGATGCTCCGTTGCTTTTGGATAAAGATATTATCCAATTAACTCCGGGTGATGAAGGCTTTCCTAAACCGATAGTAGTTGAACAAGAAGATTATTGCTTTCGTTTATATGCGGCTATGGACTGCGTTTTCATTGAGTCTGATAGCACTTTACATATTTTAGATTTCAAAACTGGTAAATCGGCTTTTGACCGACGACAGGCATTAGTTTATTTGCTAGCTGCTCGTTATCTTTACCCGGAACGGCAAGCTGTTGCATCATTTTATAATTTAGAAATATGTAAAAAATCTGAGTTAATTAGTATCAATAATAGTGAATTAGAATCATTAAAATTTGAGTTAGCGAATGTTGCCCACAAGCACCAGCACGATTTGCAAAAATATCAGGAAAAAACTAGTAATTTCAGTAAAATTTTTCCTCCAAATCCTGGCTCTCACTGCCGCTTTTGCCCATTTAACTCAATCTGTGATTTTGCCGATTTTAAGCAGCATCAATCATATCCCCTGCCCAGTTTAAGAGTTAATATTTAATAGGAAAAGGAATAATTACTTATGGCAGTATTTTCAATAGAAACAAGAGCATTGTTACAGCAGGCAGGATGGAGCGAAGACCGTTGTGTGAATACAAGCGAATACGAAAAAAGCTTGCAGTCAGAAGGGTATCCTATTCATGCAGTTGTAGTGGATTTTCTAAGGCAGTTTGGGGGCTTACGAGTGGTACACCCACATCATCGCCTTAGAGAAGAAAAGGACGAATTTTACATTAATCCAACGGTTACTGCTTCACATATCTATCCTGAAAGGGTTGAAGATTCTTTTCTATTCTGTAGACGAGTATGAGGCACTAGAGAAATTTTTTGAATTGTTTGAAGAATACTTGAATAGGAACAAGAGTTCAGAAGTAGACACAAATGGGGGTTAAGCAGAGAGTATTAAGGTGCGTTAGACTACGCCATAACACACCTTACTGGCTTTATCAGCGCCTTTCCAGAATGCCCAATGCCCTAATTCAAAAGGGTGGTAATTCTTTAAGAATCGTGAACCGAATATGATTTATCGCCAAATCGCCAATGGGGATATCTTCTTTGGTTAACCGTGAACCTTGACTTGTCACAGTTTCAAAGGTGATACCTTTACCAATTTCAATGTGATACCAGCATAAGCCCATAAAAAAGCGCGTTGGATAAGGCCCACCTTCACTCACATCGTCAGGATTTGATTCCATTGGCAACCAGCCAAAATTCGGGACGTAGAACTCCAGCCAAACATGATTAAAGTCGGGTTGCAGAGGCACACCTTGTAAGTCACTATGAGCAGGGCATTTGTATCTACCTACAGTCCGACAAGGGATGCGATTTAAACGGGATAGGGCAAGTAAAACGCCGACATATTCGCCACACGAACCAACACCCCGTTCTAAAACTGTATCTGGCGGGTCAATGTAAGGTTTAATACCGTAGGATAACTCATCATAAACGTAGTTGCGGATTCTGTGCATTTTCCGCAGCACATTGGTTTCAGAACCAATCGCTTCTCTGGCAGCACGGCGAACAATGGTAGTATCCATTGCTAAATCGTCATCATCGACTAAGTAGCGTGTTTGTAATTCTGGGGACAGTTCAGGAACGTCTTCCACATCTCTGGGTGTGATGCGATACTTAATCCCTCGAACTTCCAAAAGTGCTTTCCAGCCAAATATATGCCGTTCACCTGGAGCAAGAGAATCAAATTTAAAGACTGCTACACGTTGTCCCTCTACCACCTCTTCAGTAAAGGGTATACCAATGGGTTCAACGTGTTTTACCTTTTGACGCTCAGTTTCCGAGGGTAGGGCGATACGCCATTCTACATCAGGTAAATAAACCTCGTCTAAGGGAGCAATTTCCTCGGCATAGGACATTTCAATCAGATAGCCATTAGAAAGGGCGTAGCGCTTATCTGGCTGGTAATCATAATACAGGGGATGAATAAAAGTGCGATCGCGGAACGTTAGCTCATGACTGGGATCAGCATTTGGGTTGTCTCGGATATAAGGCTCCTCTGAAGCATAAGCGACATAAATACTTTCTTTGCCTGTTTCGCTATTTTTATGGATCGCTATGCCTGTGGGAGATTCAAAGGGTGTCAGGACACTGAATTGAAGTTCTCCTGTGGCCCTGTCCATCGCGTAAACTGATTGTTCGGTGCGATCGCAAATCCACAGCATTTCCTGACTAACTGCCAAATTCTCTATCCCAACTCCAGGGGCATAAAATCTGGTAATCTCTTTTCGCGTTTGGCGGTCAAAAATCAGAATGTAGCCCAGCCTTTGGCAGCTGACATAAACTGTTGTTTCCCAAACAGCAACGCCATCAGCCTCATAAGGCAATGTCACAAAATGTTCTAGATCCAAAGCATTGAGCTTGCACAAGTAAACACTATTTTCTCGGCTCACCCACAAAGTATCTTCCCACGCCGCTAGACCAGTGACATCGGTAAATTCTTTTACTTGATGAGGATTGATAATTTTGCTGTTGTCAGAGGTGGGATCAATCTCCAGTAGATGCCCTTTAATACTGTCAATGGCAATCAGTCTATCTTTAATGAAAGTAATGCCATACAGGGTAGCAGCAGTAAGCGGTCGAATTGTTTTTTGCCCAAACATCTGGCTAACGGTCAAAGTGGGAAATGTGAAACTCATACATATTAAGCATATTTATTCAATGGTTTAGCACACCTAAGCAATTCAAAATTCAAAATTTGGCTTGAAAAGTTTGCTCTAGTCAAGAAACCCTACTGGTATGCGAGTTTGCTTGAGCGGGTAAATACACAAGCAACTGGCTTTACTTTTCGCAAAATTTCAAATGTTCGCCTCTGGTCTGGTAGAGAAGAAATGCACTCGTGCCATGCATCCTGGCTATTAACTAGATGTCAATTAAAGCAATGGCAGCTTAAAATTAATTGTGGCATATGCTTCTGTAACAAAGCTTCAAAGCTTTATTACTCACAATTATCGGTACAATGTGTTCCGAAAAACTCTTTCGTGAGAAATAACACTATCTTAAAAAAGTATAAATTTACAAATATTAAGAATTACATATACACTCATATAACTGGGTGACAGCCTTAATGTAACTTTAGGAGATGGAATTCCTGCCATCACTAAATTATGATCGAATTTTGTAACCATTTGCTGTGACCCACACGATGTCTGCTAATTCTCTGCCTGAAGGTGCCGCTGTTTGGCATAGTTTAGAAGTTAAGAAAGCGCTAGACCTGCTCGATAGTAACGCGGACAGTGGCTTAACATCCCAAGATATTCAACAGAGATTGCAAAAATACGGCCCCAACGAATTAGAAGAAACTGCTGGCCGTAGTGCTTGGGAAATTCTGCTGGATCAGTTCAAGAACATTATGTTGTTGATGCTGATTGGCGTCGCTCTGATTTCAGGGTTTTTAGACCTGATGCGTTTGCAGTCGGGCAATTTGAAGCCTGGTGAAGTGCCATTTAAAGATACGATTGCTATCTTAGCAATTGTCATCCTCAATGGCATACTCGGCTACGTCCAAGAAAGCCGTGCCGAAAAAGCTCTGGCAGCATTGAAAAAAATGACCTCTCCCTTAGTGCGGGTCTTCCGCGACGCTAGACTGGTGGAGATAGCAGCCAAGGAACTAGTCCCAGGGGATGTAATGCAGCTGGAAGCTGGGATGCAGATAGCCGCAGATGGACGCTTGATAGAAGAGTCTAATTTACAAATACGTGAGTCGGCATTGACTGGTGAAGCCGAAGCGGTAAATAAACAGGCATCACTAAAATTGCCCGAGGAAACATCATTAGGCGATCGCCTAAATGTCGTGTTTCAAGGAACCGAAGTAGTCCAAGGACGAGCCAAGGTTCTGGTGACTAACACCGGCATGACTACAGAACTAGGCAAAATTGCCATCATGTTGCAAGCAGTGGAAAGTGAGCCGACACCGTTACAGCAGCGGATGACTCAACTGGGCAATGTCTTGGTTACAGGTTCTTTGATTCTGGTGGCGATCGTCGTCGCCGGCGGTGTGATCAAGGACGGAGGTTTTAAAAACATCCAAGAACTCTTGGAAGTTTCCTTGAGTATGGCGGTTGCTGTGGTGCCAGAAGGTTTACCAGCTGTAATTACCGTCACCTTGGCACTGGGAACTCAGCGAATGGTGCGCCAAAATGCCTTGATTCGCAAACTACCAGCAGTGGAAACATTGGGTTCTGTAACTACCATCTGTTCTGATAAAACTGGTACGCTGACTCAAAACAAAATGGTGGTGCAATCGATTTCCACTAACAACAAAACTTTTCGCGTTACTGGAGAAGGTTATGCTCCTGTAGGGGATTTTCAGCTAGATGGTCAAAAAATTTCCCCAGAGGAGTCTCCAGAAATCTTAGCGTTGTCTGTCGCTTGTGGTGTTTGTAATGATTCAGTGTTGCAAAAAGAACAAGGTGAATGGGCAATTTTAGGAGATCCGACAGAGGGGGCGTTATTAACACTGGCGGGAAAAGCTGGAATCGAAAAAGACCAGTGGAACAGTAAATTACCTCGCGTTGCGGAGTTCCCTTTTTCCTCAGAACGCAAGCGGATGAGTGTGATTTCTCAGGTGCAGGAAGTCGCTACAAGTGAAGCATCTTCGAGAGGTGTTGACCCAGCCATCGTCAGTTTTCTCCAATCTGAACCTTACTTAATGTTTACCAAAGGTTCTCCCGAGTTAACCTTGGCACGTTCCACTCAAATTCATTTGGGTAATAACACGGCTACTTTAACCGAAGCACAACGCCAGAAAATTTTGGCAGAAAATGACCAAATGGCGAGTAAAGGTTTGCGGGTTCTAGGTTTTGCCTACAAACCCCTGACGGAGATCCCACCGGAAGGTTCAGATGAGATATCCGAGCAAAACTTGGTGTGGCTGGGATTGGTGGGAATGTTAGATGCGCCACGCCCAGAGGTGAGGTTAGCAGTCCAAGAGTGTCGGGATGCAGGCATTCGCCCAGTGATGATTACTGGCGACCACCAATTAACAGCACGAGCGATCGCCACCGATTTAGGAATCGCCCAAGAAGGCAATCGCCTGCTCACAGGTCAGGAATTGCAGCGGATGAGTGACCAGGAATTAGAGCAAAATGTTGACCTGGTGAGCATCTATGCCAGGGTTTCTCCAGAACACAAACTGCGAATTGTTCAAGCACTGCAACGCCGAGGCCGATTTGTAGCAATGACAGGCGATGGTGTCAACGATGCCCCAGCCCTCAAACAAGCCGACATCGGTATTGCAATGGGCATTACTGGCACCGATGTAAGTAAAGAAGCCAGCGACATGGTATTACTTGATGACAATTTTGCCACTATTGTCAGCGCCACCAAAGAAGGCAGAGTTGTTTACACCAATATTCGCCGCTTTATCAAATACATCCTGGGCAGTAACATTGGCGAAGTTCTCACAATTGCAGCTGCACCCTTAATTGGTTTGGGAGGCGTTCCCCTTACCCCCTTACAAATTCTGTGGATGAACTTGGTAACAGACGGCTTACCAGCTTTGGCATTAGCTGTGGAACCTCCAGAACCGGATGTAATGCAACGTCCGCCTTTTAGTCCCCGCGAAAGTATTTTCGCTAGAGGATTGGGTTCTTATATGATTCGCATTGGTATAATATTTGCCATTATCACCATTGCCTTGATGTGGTGGGCTTATCAACATACCCATGCTCCCGGCTATCAGGGCGATCGCGATACTTGGAAAACAATGGTATTTACTACCTTATGTATTGCCCAAATGGGTCATGCGATCGCTATTCGTTCCAACAACCGACTGACTATCGAGATGAATCCCTTCTCTAATATCTTTGTACTAGCGGCTGTTGTCGTTACCACGATTTTGCAGCTGATGCTAGTTTACGTCCCACCTCTGCGAGATTTCTTTGGTACTCACTACCTGAATATGCAGGAATTGGGGGTTTGTATTGGCTTCAGCGCCTTAATGTTTGTGTGGATTGAATTAGAGAAGATATTTTTGCGGATTATGGGCAAGAAGGCTGTGTAAAGAGGAAATTTTAGATTTTAGATTTATCTTCAATCTAAAATCTAAAATCCAAAATCTAAAATCGCGCTTATGTACCTCAAAACTCTAAACCTCCGACAATTTCGCAATTATCAAGACCAAAAGGTTGAGTTTAATGCTGCCAAAACAATTTTAGTAGGTAATAACGCTCAGGGAAAGTCGAATTTGTTGGAGGCGGTGGAGTTGCTGGCGACATTGCGATCGCACCGAATGGCTCGCGATCGCGATTTAGTTCAAGAAGGGGAAGCCATAGCCCAAATTAATGCCACCCTTGAGCGACAAACAGGCGTTAGTGACCTGGCCTTAACGCTGCGCCGCAATGGTCGCCGTAGCGTTGCTCTCAATGGTGAATCTATCCGCCGTCAAATGGATTTTCTCGGCGTTCTCAATGCAGTCCAATTTTCCAGCTTGGATTTAGAACTAGTACGCGGCGGCCCCGAAGGTCGCCGTAACTGGTTAGATACACTCTTAATTCAACTCGAACCAGTTTATGCTCACATTTTGCAGCAGTATAACCATGTGTTACGCCAGCGCAATGCCTTTTTAAAAAAAAATCAAGACTTAGCACCCAGTTATCAGCAACCCCAATCGCCTCATCTGGGCGGCAGTCAGCACAACGGGGAGAATCCCCGCAAGCCGCTGCCTTGGGAAAATACGCACGACGCTGACTCCTCAGAACTTGCTGTATGGGATGCACAGTTAGCTACCACAGGAACAAGGGTAATTAGACGACGCGATCGCGCTATCCAACGACTAGCTCCTATTGCTACCGCTTGGCACGCCAGTATCAGTGGTAGTACAGAAATTCTCCAAATTAAGTACGTGCCTAATATTCCTTTAGAGGATAACCATCCAGAAGAAGTGCAGCAAGCTTTTTTAGCAAAAATTCAGCAGCGAGCGATTGCTGAAACGTACCAAGGCACTACCCTTGTCGGCCCCCATAGAGACGAAATAGAATTAACTATTAACCAGACACCCGCTCGTCAATACGGTTCTCAAGGTCAACAACGAACGCTGGTTCTAGCCTTAAAATTAGCAGAATTACAATTAATTGAAGAAGTCGTCAAAGAGCCACCGCTGCTATTGCTTGATGACGTTCTTGCCGAACTCGATCTATCCCGCCAAAATCAATTGCTTGATGCCATTCAAGACCGCTTTCAGACCCTGATTACTACCACTCACTTGGGTTCTTTTGATTCCCAGTGGTTGAAGTCTTCCCAAATTCTTTTTGTGAAAGCAGGAGAAATAATCCCAAATTTATGATAATTCTGCTTGAAAATCTGTAGCTTTTCGTTGGGTGAAAAACTGCTAAATATTTTCAATCTACAGTAACACTTATTGAGTTATTGCCATTGGCTCAAAATTCAGGTTTTCACAAAACAACCTGTGAGGGCAAAAATCTGAGTATATTTACTTATTTTAAATTTGTCTAATATCAAAATTTTGTCGGGAGTATTGTATACTGACAATTACAAAAAAGCAGAATATGTCTGTATAAGTGCGTTATGTCAGACAACTTACTGGATTCTTTATCTCACAAACTCTTCAGCCTATTCTGTCGCACCATCAAGGAGTAAAGATTCTTGGAAAAACTGTCAGTATCTTCCCCTGAAAGTAATCTAGAGACTTCGGCTAGTGCAAATGCACACTCAAGATTTTACATACCATCTCTTGATGGGATCAGAACTGTTGCTTTCCTACTTGTCTTTTTAGCCCATGCAAAAATTGCGGAGCTTTTTCCCGGAGGCTTTGGTGTAACAGTATTTTTCTTTCTCAGTGGTTACTTAATAACAACTCTACTCAGGCAAGAGTATGATCGCTATCAGACTATTGATTTTAAGCTTTTCTATACAAGACGAATACTGCGTATTTGGCCGTCATTTTATCTAGTGTTGGTCTTAGGAGCTGGCTTAACTGTCTTAGGATTACTTAAGGGAAAAATTGATTTATCAGCCTTCTTGGCTCAGTGTCTGCACTATACCAACTACTATACAATTTTTTTTGGCGGTGAAACTACTGCCGGTAGTGGGGTATATTGGTCTCTAGCTGTCGAAGAGCACTTCTACTTACTTTTCCCACTGCTTTATCTAGCTATACGTAAACTGCGTGTGAGTCCACGCAGACAAATGTTTATTCTTTGGGGATTATGTTTAACGGACTTACTCTGGCGGTGTCTTCTGGTTTATGGTTTTGGAGTATCTTCAGAACGTGTATTTTATGCAACAGATACTCGGGTAGATAGTATTCTATTCGGTTGTGCATTGGCAGTTAATAATAATCCGGCTCTGGATGCTCCCTATTATTCTAAGAAACTCTGGAACTATTTATTTGTGCCTATAGGAATAATCTTGATTCTTTTTTCGTTCCTATATCGCTCACCTGAATTTCAACAAACCTTTCGTTATACCATACAGGGAATTGCGTTATATCCAATCTTTATTAGCGCTATTCGCTTTCCCAATTGGGGCTTATTCCCATTGCTAAATTTAAATTGGATGCGTTTTCTGGGTGTACTATCTTACTCTCTGTACCTTGTCCATTACACTGTGATTTCCGCTGTTCGGATGTATTTACCCCATTTGCATAAAGTTCTCCAAGCAGGAATTTCTCTATTAATTTCTATTGGATTAGCCTATATGATTTACAAGTTTATAGAGTTTCCATTAGGACGGCTACGCAAAAAGTTTTCACGGGTATAACATGGCAGGAAAGACAGCCTTTGCTGAGAGCAGGGTTAGTTTGACTAAGAATTTTAGATTTTAGACTTTCCTGCGGAACGCTACGCGTAGCTTGCTTCCCCGTTCGCGGAGCGTCTGTCTGCGACACGCTGCGCGAACGTAGAGAAGGGGTACGGCTACGCTCAGTCGAACGATTTTAGATTTTAGATTAGAAATTCTTGCATCTGAAATCTTAAAAAGGTTTCAGAGCCACTGCGGTTTCAACTATGAAACAAATCGAAAAGACGCTGATGACGCTCTCTACCAGATGCTGCGCGAATGAGAACTGGCGCAGCGTCTGGTAGAGAAGAGGCTGCGCTATCGTAAATTCTCGCATCTTATTAGTGGTTGATTCTCAACGTTTTTCTAACCTTTTAAAAACGTTGAGAATCAAAAAAGTCAGCAGAACACCGATTAATCCTAACTGCCACAAACCACAACCAGCAGCAATTCCCAAAGCAGCCGAAACCCAAATAGCCGCCGCTGAGGTGAGTCCGTGAACTTTAAGTTTCTGTGATTCTTGAGTAGATTGGCGCACAATTTCTCCAGCACCGAGAAATCCTACACCAGCTGCAATCCCCTGAATCACGCGGCTAATTGCATCAGGACTGGTTTGCAGCCCACCTGTTTGCATAATTATTAAGGTAAAGACGGCTGAACTGAAACTCACCAGCATATGAGTTCTTAAACCAGCCGGTTTGTGCCTAGTTTGGCGCTCTAAACCGATAATTGCTCCAATAACCAATGCAAAACAAAGCCTGAAGCTGATATTCAGCCAATCATTAGTTGCAAGGTAGTAAGTGTTTGGCAATGCTTAGTTTGGTGTAGAGAATTTTATATCTTAGGTTAATTGGTAATATAGTTATAAAAATAGTACAAAACTATTCTAATCTTTTATACATGGAGTTTAATCTAATGGGTGTACTGTAACAGCCTATATAATATTTTGATTCTATCAATTCGGGAAGATTTTTTGAGGTACAAATTAATATTTCTTATTGTTAGGATTATTTTCCACTAACATATTATTTATTTTGGTCAAGAATAAATGAAGGTTTGGATTGTTAAATGATCACAATGGTCATAATTTGGGCAAACGACATGACTTTTAACTTTATTAAATAGTTTTTTGGCTATTTAAAATGACTGAACTATAAAATTGTACCTCAAATTACTCGATTTAATCCATACACTCAATAATTAAATCTGATCATCTACAACTAGATCAAATAACTAAACCTCGGTTTCATCTTAAGAGAGGCGAAATGAAAAAAAATATTTGATTTACAAAGGAGTCAAATTACAGCAATACATCATGTAACTAGCAATTAAGCACTAATAAGGTCAGCAAATTCAATGTAAATGCTGGAAACTCCTAGTAGTGAGTCAGTGGATTTACGACTGATAACTTACCAAAAAGAAATGGCTGTAGCTATAAATAGACAACTGACAACTAACAAATTGAGTGGACAAACTCTACTGGCTAGACCAAATTAAACTAAAAGACCGCGCCAAAGTAGGTGACAAAGCGTTTTACTTGAGCAGAATCATGCAGCGTGGCTATCCGGTGGTGCCTGGTTTTGTCGTTTCGGCAGAAATTTTGCGACAATTTCTCGAAAATCTCAATAGTTCAGAGTCATTAGTGGCTGACTTACCCCATTCTTCTTTACACCTAGATGTAACTAATTGGCGTCAACTTCAGCAGGTAGCTAGTCGCTTGCGCCAAGAAATTCTGACTGCGACTGTGCCACAGCAGTGGGTAAGTACAATTTTCCAAGCAGCTAGAGAATGGCAAACTGGCTGTTTGATTCTTCGACCTACCTTGGCAGTATCAACTGCTACCCCAAGTATGAAGAATATATCTGGTTTGCTAGAGTCGGTGTTTTGCCAATGCGAACCCGAAGCGATCGCAAGAGCATTAAAGCGTACCTGGAGCCAGATATTTCGTGCTAGAAGTCTACTATATTGGCAGCACTCAGGAATTAACCTGCAACAAATCAGTTTAGCAGTTTTGGTTCAACCTGTTGAGAATGCGATCGCCAGTGGCTTGCTCAGAGCCAACTCCTCTGGATGGGAAATTGAAGCTACTTGGGGATTAGGAGTTGCGATCGCTCTTGGCGAAGTCCAGCCAGATGTTTACTATATTCAACAGGCAACCGGAGTTGTACTTGAGCAACAGCTGGGCAATAAAATGCTGGCTTATGGTGTTGATGATGGAGTACCTGGAACTTTTTCGCAAGCCGTGCTGAAGTCAGGGCTAACACCAGATCACACTTGTCTGAGTACCTACCCAATTAAGTCAGCCCAACAAAAACAGTACGCTTTACAAGAAGAATACTTACAACAAATAATTGCTCTGGGAACTCAACTGGTGAGTGAACTAGGTAAAACTTTTACCTTTAAATGGACTATCGCTCAACAAACTACATCTAGCAAGCTCTACCTCACACAAGTTAGTTCTCCCCAATCTGTAATTTCTCACAGACACTTGATTAGGGGACTAGGGGCGGCAGGAGGACGTGTTGTGGCGACTGCCCTAGTAATTATTAATTCGCAACAGAAACCCGAACAACTACCCAAGGGAGTGATTTTAGTAGTACCAGCGATCGCCCCTGATTGGCTACCATTACTGCAACAAGTTGCTGGTATTATTACTGAACAAGGCGGATTAACCAGCCATGCTGCAATTCTTGCCAGAGAATTAAGTATCGCAGCAGTAGTGAATGCAACATATGCTACAAGCTTAATCCAAACTGGCGAACGATTGCTGCTTGATGGTGACAGAGGAGAAGTTTATCGGATCACAGGAGAAGGGGAAAGTGGCAGAAAAGGAGAAATCGAGAGGGGGAAAGTGGCAGAAAATCCTCTGTCTGTCCATCTTCCTATTTCCCCATACCGCTCTTTTGCTCATACTTCTCATCTACCTATGATTACTACCCAACTGCTGGTTAACTTGAGTCAGTCCACTTTAATAGAACAAGTGCAAAGCTTCCCTGTAGATGGGGTGGGATTGTTGCGCTCAGAATTGATGGTGCTAAATATATTGTCCGGGCAACATCCCAATAGTTGGATTTTAAGCGGGCGTCAGGCAGAATTGTTAGAGCTATGGTCTGAGCAGATTATGCAGTTTGCCCGTGCTTTTACACCAAGACCAGTTTTTTATCGTTCTTCAGATTGGCGATCGCAGGATTTCCCATCATTGAGTGATAGTTTACAATCTTCGCCACAATCGATGTTGGGTGAACGTGGCACTTTCAGCTATTTACGAAATCCCGCAATATTTGAGTTGGAACTGAAAGCTTTAGCGAGTGTACAGCAAGCTGGCTACAACAATGTCAATCTACTGTTGCCTTTTGTGCGGACTGTGGAAGAATTTGTCTTTTGCCGTCGCAAAGTTGAGCAAGCTCTTTTAACTGAGGTGTCACAGTTTCAATTGTGGATGATGGCAGAAGTGCCAAGCGTACTGTTTTTACTGCCAGAATATGTCAAAGCAGGTGCAGCTGGAATTTCTATTGGTACAAACGACCTAACCCAATTACTGCTAGGAGTGGATCGAGAACAAGGACAATTGGCAAAAGTATTTAATGAACGTCATCCGGCAGTTATGAGGGCGATCGCTCAACTCATCCACATGGCTAAAAGTGCTGGCATACCTTGTTCAATCTGCGGTCAAGCACCAGCCCTTTATCCAGAAATCATTGATAAGTTAGTGGAATGGGGTATAACTTCCATCTCTGTTGAACCGGAAGCAGTCGAGCGAACATATCAGGCGATCGCTCGTGCTGAACAACGCCTAATTTTAGCAGCAGCACGACGAAAACTTGATTAGTTAGGAGTAAAATTTAATGATTTTAGGCGTGACAGCCATGTGTTGAAGTGAGGACATGACTAACCCGATTTTCAGCATAATTTTCAGTACTATTACTTGTTGGCAAAAGCTCTATAGCTTTAACCTATCACTGATAGGAGCACTGAGAGAGGCATTTGCGTCAACAGGTATGCCAAGCAGTTTGGCAAGAGCCAGATTAACTCTAATAATTATTAAATTTTCTACATAAACTAACTAAACCAGATTAACTTACTAAAATTAGGTATTAATATATAAAAAAGCCTTACTAATCTAGATTAGTAAGGCTAAACAAAATTATAAAAAATTAGATAATGGTAGCACAAATGAAGTCTCCTAAAAGGCCCAACTCAAACACGGGTAAACTGGTTACACACATGAAACAGTATCCAGAAAGGCGATTCACGGCTAAGCAGTTAGCCCAAGAGACAGGGCTTTCTGAACAGACAGCTAATAATGCCTTCACGCTTGGAAATATTTGCCGCGATAACAGTGGTTTGTTTTACTATCCTAATAATGGGGTTGCCCAAGAGGAGACGGTTAAAGACCTGCAAAATGATGATTTAAGGCAAAAAATAGAGAAAAAGATTCAGGAACTAGAGACACAGATTGCTTTGAATGTGAAACAAATCGAATCTTTTAAGAGTATACTTAACCAATAATGCCAGGCAAATATAGCTCGGAGTTAAAGATTAGGCTGTAGTAGTACAACACAAATAAATTCAAGTATAAAAGCTAAATTTCCCTGTAGTATGGGCATCTTACCTGTGCATTGGTAATACAATAAATTAGCTGTGTCACGCCAGTAGGGTGTGTTACCCTAAACGCAGTAACGCACCTAAAAGCGTAACAGCTTATCTTTGCATGTTACTTCAAGTACTGATATAAGGGATCTCAATACACATTTTGCTTGTTTCCATGCTCTGCATGAGAATGCATTCATTGAGGCAGAGCCTCTAATCTGCCATTCCTATGCTCCGCATAGGAACGAGAGAACAATGGGAAATTGAGCTTTTTTGAACTTGTGTGTACACCGTAGCTTCATAATGGGGACGGCTTTAGCCAAAGGTGAATTTTCTGACAACTCATTTAAAACTGCTATAGCAGATTCAACTTTATACAACACCGCCAAAAGTATTTGCCTGTCTATACAGGGGCAAGAGATACTCGACCCCAGCCAGTACTAAAGGTGCTTTTTGCTTTCGCAATTTTTCGTGTAATGCACCATCAACAATTTGAAAGAATTGTAGGATGTCCTCTTGGTGTTTATCCTTCTCGGGGCTTCCTTGCCCGTGAAACGTTCCCGGCTGTGAAGAAGCATTGGCGGTTCCCCCTGTTGCGATGCGAAACTGACCTTCTTTAGCAGTCTCGTCTTTTTGGAGAGCTTCATCTAGACTTTTAGGGAGATTTTCTACTTCTACCTGATTGACGCTGTAGCGTGTTCCTTCAAAAAACCTGACAGCATTTTGGCTCAAAGCTAGCATATAGAAACGACCATTGCCATTTAAAATTGGCAGCAGTTGTTTGATGTGAAATCGGTCTGTAACCACGACCAATTCTTGAAAATCAATTGGCAGGGTATAATAGCGAAAAATATTTCCCGAAATAAAAATCGCCAGTCCTTGCTCTCCCATTTGCTCCCAAAACTCTTGGGTATCAATTTCATGGGATTTTTCCAACAATGCGATCGCTTCTTTCTGTTCCAAACCCGCATCAATTAAACGAGTCTCCGCTTCCTTGACCAAATTTTTAAAGCGAATTGGATCTTGTCGCACTTCTGGCCCGGCTGGGTGCGTGGGCATATAAATTGAAACACAATTTCCTTTTGGTTGTTCTATTAATGCCTTTATTTCCTCTTTAGAGATTAATTGCATATCATTCCCTCCTATCAACGTGACCAGATGCATCAGACCAGATCATCGATATTCAATAATCTGCCAAGACGTTATTCTCAGATCGTGATGGTTGAAGTCCAACCGTTTGCTTCTGAATTTATTTCACCTCAAAGAGAGTTTAGTTGCATCTTTCTTTTGACAGGCAATATTCATCTGGGGAATTACTAATTAAAACCCCAAATTTCAAAGCCAAAATCGCCAGGTTGATTAAATGTTTGGCGTGTTAGAGTTTGCGCGTCCTGAGTTTATCCCTATTTTACTATCTGGTTGGCTAAGACCTAAAGTTACTCGTTTCATAATCCAGTACAAACCTGCAAGTACCACAAAGGTGATAGTAATAATCACCAGGGGCTGTTTTCCCAGAATTTCTTCTACCCCTTTGGTAAGTACAGCATCGGGTTGAGTAATAAAATCCCAACTGTTGAAACGCAAAAATCGTCCCCAATAGACACCAACAGCACAGAGAAAATGTGTAATCAACTCAAAGCGCCAAATCCATTGGCTCTTGCCGATGCGATGTAGGTAGTAACCCCAATTAATTAACGAGATTACATAAGCTTCAAATCCACCGAAAATTACTAACAAATATACAGGAATGAGTACCAACGTAATCATCCAAACCGATTGAATCGTGCGGATATCATCTATCAGGTGAATTACATCAGTCAACAAATAGGGTGCATTCGGTAAGAAAGCATAGAAAACTAAGAATCCTAGCCACCAAAGCCAAGAGCGACCACGCTTAAAGCGAAATAGCCACACACTCAAAGCTAAAGGTATAAAAGCCAGAAATAAATTCCAAGTCATCCAACTCATATTAATTCGCAAGACCTGCACAACTCTGGCTATTAATTCTTCTCTCATAGGTGCTAACTCAGAAGATGTTTAATTGATCTAGATTTAGTTTGTAATGTTAGTATTAACCTCAGTGTTTGCCTAATAAAGTTTTTGTTGCCTCCAAGAAAATTGATTTTTTTCAACACCAGACAAGATTTTTGTGTCGGTTAAAAGTAAATGCACACTGATAGATGTTCGGAACCTAGAGCTCTTGTGTATTTCATACTGGAGATGAAATTTATCAATCAATCGGCTTAAGCCACTAGTATAGCCAGAAAATCATCAGGGTAAAATATCCCACAGAATGTAAGTATGAACGGCAAAAACGCTGTTGAATAACTTCCAGTGGACTTTTCTAATTGGAATGTTGCCCCTGTCCTAGCTATTATATTGATTTAATTTTGCCCTGTTAGAGTTCCAGAAGTATCCTAAAGTTTTTGCCAAGAGGCCTAGAATAATCGTGCAATCCCTTGAGAACTAACGAACGGACTGCTCTGGTAAATTGAGCGCAGATAATTGGTGCTGTTGTTAGCACACTCGCCATCAGTAGACTAATATCACTGATGGTAAGCTGTTCCACTTTTTACTTGCATAATTAGGACACTCATGTTGCCCACCCCACAAGATTTTGATTAAATTTAGATATGCAAACTAGATGTAGAACAGCCTATTTCTTTTGATAGACAAAGTTAATGTATATCAAGAAATATTTTAAAAAGGAAGTTATAAAAGTTACTAATATGCCGAAAAGCGATCGCCTCTCAGCAAAAGGTTAGGGACTGGGGATGAGGGAGAAGAATTAATAACCAATGCCCAATAGACATTTGGTGAAATTAAATATGCGTTATCTAGAACCCTTGTAGAGACGTAGCAGTGCTACGCCTCTACATTAACGTAAGTTCGACAGCTTATGTATTAACCGCCTAATTAGCGTCAATATTGAAACCTTTAAGAGATTTTACTACGCAAAATCTTCCCTCTACAAGTCTCAGAGGCACAGACTTGAACTTTAGTTTAAGTCAGGGAGAGGTTCATCGAATTCACGTTACATTATTTTTTACTCCTATGTCTAATGCTGTAGATGATTATTCTGGCTGGCTACAATACTTATTCATTTCATTCACTAACGTATCTGACTGCTTGCCAATAGTTGTAGCTGTTGTCAGTGCTGAGTCAATTTCGATTCTAGCCTTTTGGATTTTTTCCCTGCCAGATACGGAAGCTTCTGCTGTTTTTGTCGCACCTAGTGCCCTAGCTGCCTTGGCGATCGCTTGACTAAGATTCTCAAAAATCTTGACAAAACCGCTTTGAAATTCTTTCAGCTTCGGATCTGTTAAATTCAGTTCCCGAATCGATTTGGTCACAAATTCCAAATCTTTAGACAGCTGTATGCTGGTTATCACTTGCGTTCCTTTATTTTTATCAATCAGAGAAGTTCCTGTATTCACAACTCGAATCAGTCGTTGGCACTGGGAGACTTTGTTTTCAGTGCAACTAGTAATGAACAAAGCAATGCTCAGGCTAACAGGAGCAATAAAGGTATATTTATGTAAAACAGACATTAACACCCCAACAGCAATAAGACAGAGAATATAGTATCCAATATTATGAGTAAAGATGTAACTAAGGTAAGGAGCAGGGGGAAGAGGGCAGAAGTTAGAAAACTCGGTTCATCCACTTTTGACTCCCTTAACGCTGCTGGTGGCATTCCATAGTTGCGTTGACTAAAGGTAATACAGCAGATTGCAACTTCTCTTCTTAGGCTACGCCAAGGTGAGGTACAGATCATCGTAGAAGCACAACATGTTGTGCCCCTACCCGTGTACTTCATTTACCTGCAATACGCTGTATCTTCCAAGATGGTAGGTATAAATATAGCGGTTCTCGCTTGAGTGCAATACAAAATAAGGGAAGATGATAAAAGCCATAGCAAAGTGCATCTAGGATGAAAGCATATTCAGTATCAAAAGCAGTTAAGACTGTTAGAAGCGCGTCACCTGATGCTGGCTGAAGATGCTGATGCGACCTATGCTGCCTATCAGGTGGGGTATGAAAGTCCTTCGCAGTTCAGCCGCGAGTATTCCCGGATGTTTGGTGCGCCACCGATACGAATATTTAACGCTTACGTACAGCCTGAATAGACAGTCTGGCGATTACTTAGATTGAGCAGATTATGCTCAGACTGAACGCCATCCTGACTTTTTACGGTATGTAGAAAATGTAGAAAAGATTATTTTTAGGGTTTCTCAAACCCTAATTTTTACATTAGCTATTTTGATTAACTTAGATAGGACTTACGCAAAAAACCTCTCAAACTCTTATTCCTCCGTGTCGCGCCAGTTGCTTCTCCTATCGGAGACGCTGCGCGAACAAGTCTCTTAACCCGCCCAACGCACTGGCTTCTCTGTGTCTGGAGTGGTTCGTTCTTCCATGACCCGTGCGTAAGTCCTGTTAGAGTTATTGAGAATTAGGCTGTGGAAAAAGCCACGCTGTTTCGTGGTTTGAGGACTTACCGTGAAAAGTCAGATGAATCTATAAGCCTAAATAATAAGCTAACTAGAGATTTTCTCAATTAATAGTCAATTCACTTACATTGATGCTTCATACAAAACTACAATTTTCAACGTGGACGCGGTTTATAACTGCATTCTGCCACTTTTCTATACAAAACATAACTTTATCAAATACATGGAACTTCGGCTGGTAAGATACCAATATTTACCACAATCAGTTTTATATACTCTGGCACGTGATGCCATTTTTACAAAAATACAACAAACTTCCAGATAGTATCAACAAAAAATATGGTAAGAGCAAGAAGACGAGCAAGCGGTTTTTTAAAAGATTTCCAAGACTTTGCGCTTAAAGGCAATGTAGTTGATTTAGCGATCGCGGTTATTATCGGTGGTGCCTTCGGCAAGATAGTCACTTCCTTTGTTGAAGATGTGGTTATGCCATTAATTAATCCTCTAGTTTCTGTGGCTGGGAAAGATTGGAGAACAATCACCGTTGGTCCAGGAATTGCATTAGGTAAGTTTCTTGGCTCAATAGTTGATTTTGTGATTATTGCCTTAGTTTTGTTTGTGGCAATTCAAGCTTTACAAAAATTCAAAAAAAAAGAAGAAGTTGCAGCTGAACCTCCACCACCAGATCCTAACCTTGTAGCTCAGGAAAGATTAACTGGGGCATTAGATAGGCTGACACAAACCTTGGAATCTCGAAATCCTCAATTTTAAAAAGACTAGTACCGCAAGGCGGAAGTCACTCATTCAAAAGTCAAAAGTCAAAAGTATTATGGAATAAGCTCTTTAGTGCTTTTCAATAGTCTGCTTATTTACGCCGTCCTGTACTAGTTAAAAATTATAAACAAGCTAGTGATGCAGCGTTACACGTTAGAGCCATTACGTATAGGACAGGGTTAAAAGCCTTGATATTCCGTTGTAATAAACAGATATTTGAATTCCATCTATAGCAATCCTAAATGAGTTGTGAAAATCGAGAGGCTCAGAAGACTGATTTTTCAACTGAATTCGGGGATCTTGTTCTTCACGAATGATTTAGGACTGCTATAGCATAGAGTCAGCGATCGCGGTTCCGAAAAGTCCTACCACAGACAATTTCGTTTCGGAGTTACCGCTTGTGTATAGCCAAATAATCAAGAAACCCGCTTAGATTCCCGTCCAAGCGGGTTTCTTGATTGGAACACGGGGCATTTCCGATTTTTGCACAGATGCGGTAATCATAAGTTATTAACCGGGCTTGATATCACTGATTCAAAAATATTATGGAATGGGCTTTTTAGGGATTTAAACGGTTCCTCTATTTACGCTGTGGCGTATTAGTAACAGGCCACCACTCCCGCAATTAAGAAAATGGTAACAACAGACACCGACTATCCGCGAAACTTGTGCTGTTCCCCTGGTAACAAATCTGGTCGAGCGGCAGTAATCAGCCCTTCACCAATGCCAATCGAAATATACACACCAGATGGTGATGCAAAACTATACTTTTTCAACTATTGGAAATACTTTAGGAGTTTCTTTATGCTTTGTGAGTAAATGGAAATACGTATTTGCAGCACAAGGTATAGCAAGGTTTAAGCTTAAGTATAAAGGTTCGAGAAGTCACCAAATTTACGATGTTTAAATTTTGGATAATAGAATTGTTGGCGGAGCCTCTCGTAGAGAAGATTCAGAATCTAAAATTTAAAAAGGTCTGTCCCTTGCGCGTCTCTAAGCTTGACTTTATCAATTTTTTTTGCAACGTGATTGCTATCACCCAAAGTTTTGTGGGACAGTAGTTTTACTTTTTTAACTTTATCGATAATCTGTGACGTGGAAAAAGTATTTGTCAAAAAGCTAGGGTTTTTGCTGGATAAAGAAAACCGAGTTCTTAATTTTGGATGAAGTCGAGCTAAGAGAATGTTTTAAAAGTATTATTGCTAACACCAAAACCTCTCAAACCTAACCCCCTAGCCCCCTCCCTACAAAGAAATTTTCTCACAAATAATTTTGGTTTGGGACATTAGCTCTACTAATAATAAAAAATTTTTACATAAGTCTTGATGAACTATATCTGTATACTTGCTGACTTAAGCTAACTTAATGGTAGAGTATTGATTAATTGTTTGTATAAAAATTATCTAAGCATCAATATATACCATAATAACAAGTGGTTAAATTTAAAGTTTAGATGAAGTTTTGGAAAATATTTTGAATTGAGGTGTGGGAATTACTAAACTTTTTAGAACAGGTAACTGTAATAAAAGTATTCGTAAACCTTTGAGTAACTAGGTTCAGTCAATAAAGCAAGCATTTGTTTGGCTCTATTTTCTTTAGCCATTACACATTATCGTTTTGTAATATTAAATTATGAAGACAAACTCATCAAACTTGCTGTTAACAGTACCAACTGGGCCACTAAAGATTTTAGAGTTGCCCCCTAACGGTGTGGGTACAAGTAGTGAATCTATCCATCTTTCTCTAGTAATTCCTACTTATAAAGAGCGTGACAATATCAAGAATGTCGTCAGCATATTGAGTCAGTTACTGGATGAATCTATTCCAGGAAACTATGAACTAATTGTGGTAGACGATGATAGCCCAGACCGAACTTGGGAAATAGCACAATCCTTGACGACAGAATACCCCCAGTTGCGGGTGATGCGACGCCAACAAGAACGGGGGCTGTCTTCAGCGGTGATTCGTGGGTGGCAAGCAGCTACAGGGAGTGTGTTGGGGGTGATTGATGGAGATTTGCAGCATCCACCTGAGGTGCTGATGCAACTGTTACGTAGTGTTGAGCAGGGAGCAGATTTGGCAGTAGCCAGTCGCCATGTGGACGGAGGCGGTGTCAGTAGCTGGAGTGTTGTCAGGCGTTTCTTGTCTCGTGGCGCTCAGTTGTTAGGCTTGGTGATTTTACCGGGGGTACTGGGCAGAGTTTCCGACCCCATGAGTGGTTATTTTATGGTGCGCCGGAGTGCGATCGCCAATGCAACACTCAATCCAGTTGGATACAAAATTCTCCTCGAAGTAATCGGGCGGGGAAAGGTAGACCAACTTGCCGAAGTTGGGTATGTGTTCTGCGAACGCAAAGAGGGTGAAAGTAAAGTCACATGGAAGCAATATATAGATTACATCCATCACTTAGTCCGGTTGCGGCTTTCCACAGGGCGAGTCGGACGATTGAGTAGAAAAGTCAATTTCCCCGTTGGTCGATTCCTCCGCTTTGGGTTGGTTGGCTTTAGTGGTGTGTTTGTGGATTTAACGGTGTTTTACTTGCTGCGGACTGTGATTCATTTAGGTTTAACTCGCAGTACGATTCTTTCGGCCGCAGTGGCAATCATAAATAACTTTCTATGGAATGATTTATGGACTTTTGGTGATATTTCTCAGAAGCAACGTGATCCACATCAACGTTTCAAGCGATTCTTGAAGTTCAGTGCGATCTGTTTGGCAGGAGTTATATTACAAGCTCTAATAATTAACTTTCTCTATAATGTCTTGGGGATAAATCAGTATTTAGCTAAATTGATAGCGATCGCAGTTGCTACCATCTGGAATTTTTGGATTAACTTGAAACTTAGCTGGCGCGTCACCGACGTGAAATAATCACAACGAGGGATTTGAGATTCTGATTTTTGTTTTTAGACTTTAAAACGAACTTAAATCTCAAACGTCAAATCTACAAATCCATTCGTGTGAGGCTCGGCAATGAGAGTTCTTTTCCAAGGTGCATTTTATTTTTATAGAAAAATTATCTCGTTGCTACCTGCTTATGCTACCCATTTCCTGCCCATAGTAGATACAAACTCTAGCTCACAACCCAAACATTGGCATCATTGGCATTATTGGCAGACTCGCCTCCCTCCTTCGTGGGTTGACCTCTTGCTGAACTTAATCTGGTTGATCATTGGCATCAGCTTACGCCTAACCAACTTAACTGCAAAGCCTCCTTGGACTGATGAGTTTTCCACCTTGGTATTTAGCTTAGGGAATACTTTTTTATCAGTACCCCTAGATCAAGCGATCGCACCTGATATCCTATTGCAACCACTGCAACCAAATCCAGCGGCTAGTATTGGTGATGTCATTCATAACTTAGTTACGCAAGATAACCATCCACCACTGTATTTTGTGCTGGCTTACCTGTGGATGAAATTATTTAAGAGCGAAGGAGGATTAGTATCGCTGTTTGGGGCGCGATTGCTACCAGCTTTAATCGGTGCTGCCTCCATTCCATGTACTTACGTATTAGCTAGGGTAGCTTTTCGTTCGCCATTAGTAGGACACTTAGCTGCTGCCATGATTGCAGTATCACCCTACAGCGTATTTTTAGCACAAGAAGCGCGTCATTACAGTTTGGCAGCCTTATGGGTAACTGCTTCCCTCACCTGCTTAGTAATTGCCACCCGTCATATTCAAAACCGCACACCTTTACCCATCTGGATAGCACTTCTCTGGGTAGGAATTAATGCTTTAGGTGTTGCTACTCATTACTTCTTCACTCTCACCCTCTGCACAGAAGGTGTAGTTTTGATTTTTCTTGCTTGGCATCAATTACAGACTAGCAGCAAATTTTCTCTTTTCTTCTCTCCTCCCTGGCGGCACATCTATGCTGTTGCTACAGGTACTTTTGTGGCGAGCTTAATTTGGCTACCAATCTTTTTAGAAAATAGAAATCGTGATAATTTGACCGAGTGGATTCAAGGTTCGCGTGTCGGACTAGATTGGTTCAGTCCAATTTTTCAAGCTTTAGGCACATGGATTACAATGATTTCCCTCCTGCCAGTTGAATCTCCACAGCTATTGATTATAATTCTTTCTGGACTGGTGATGCTGATTTTCTTTATTTGGGCAGTACCAATTCTAGTGCGTGGAATCAAGGTTCAACTACAGCAACCAGAAACCCGAATAATGATTCAGCTGTTCATCGGAGTCACGAGCAGTGCGATCGCTTTATTCTTTATCTTTACGTACTTTTTGGGAATCGACCTCACCAGGGGTGCTCGCTATAACTTTGTTTACTTTCCTGCCGTTATTGTTTTACTAGGAGCAAGTCTCGCCGTTTGTTGGCATCCTCCCAAGGGAATAAAAAGCATAGGCAAATGGGGAGTAAACGGGAAAAAAGCTGTGATGTTAATTTGGTTAATGGGATTTGTTAGTGCAGTCACAGTATTCTGTAATCTCGGCTATCAAAAATATTATCGTCCTGACCTTTTTGTGCAACTAATCCAACAAATATCTCCAGTGCCAGTACTGATTGCCACTACCCACAAAACTTATGTACACACTGGGGAAATGATGGGAGTAGCTAGGGAGTTTAAACTTGCCAATTCACCCCAAAATCCTCAGTTTCTTCTTGCCCATCAAGACCAAAACCCGAATACTTCTACCATTGCTCTGGAAAATACTTTAAAGAAGTTGCCACGACCTTTTGACTTATGGCTGGTAAACTTTCATGCCCCTGTAGCAGAAACCATCCAAACATGTGTTATATCTGATACTCAATCTTTGCCAAGGGTGAACGGCTATGAATATGAGCTTTATCACTGTCAGCAGAGTTAATAAGCTGGGGAATGGAAGATGAGGGAGCAGAATAGCACGGGGACAAGGGGGAATTATTGAAGTTCTGATGCCTGCGGAGGTGACTTAGCTTGTTATATCCCTACTCAAAAGCCAAGTTAGCAAAAGCGTCTCTTAGAGAAGTGCGGGTTGCACCAACTAATACCAAGAAAGAAAAATGATTGCAACAGATGAATTCACACCAAGCCAGATGCACCAAGGCGATTCCCAATTCCATTATCTAAAATCGTTCGACTAGAGTTTAGCCTGAGCAGCGTCGTAAAGCCCTAAGCATAGCTATGCTTAGGGCGCAGCCTAATGAAGAGAAGGGCGTAGCCGTTCGCGTAGCGTTCCGCAGGAAAGTCCAAAATCCAAAATCGTATAAGCAAGCCTTAGCTCAGACTTCTGTTGTCTACCTTGTCTGTTTTCCATGTCCAATACTTCTCTACCAGAGGCTACGCCTTAAGCGTTGGCACAGCCTCTCGTAGAGAAGCTATGCCGCAGGCTTTACGGCTTCGCTCAGGACAAGCTCAGTACAAGTGCCCCATGCCCCAATCCATATCATCTTATGGAAGTTCCTCAAATATCAATATCCATAGGAGACTAAAGAAGGAAGAACAAAACATATTTCATGGGTCTTGAAGCAGCGAGGGCTGTAAATAGCTAAGGAGGATTTATGCGTGCAGTATTGATGGCAGGCGGTTCGGGAACGCGGCTTCGCCCGTTAACTTGCGATCTCCCCAAACCGATGGTGCCCATTCTAAATCGACCAATTGCCGAACATATTATCAATCTTCTCAAACGACATCAAGTTACAGAAGTTATTGCGACGTTGCATTATTTACCTGATGTCTTGCGAGACTATTTTCAAGATGGCAACGATTTTGGCGTCCAAATGACCTATGCCGTCGAAGAAGATCAGCCTTTGGGTACAGCAGGCTGTGTGAAAAACATTGCCGAATTCCTTGATGAAACCTTTTTAGTTATTAGCGGTGATAGCATAACAGATTTCGACCTCACGGCAGCGATCGCATTTCACAAACAAAAAAAGTCAAAAGCTACTTTGATTTTAACCAGAGTTCCCAACCCGATTGAATTTGGGGTGGTGATTACCGATGAGGAAGCACGGATTCGGCGATTTTTAGAAAAACCCTCTAGTAGTGAAATTTTTTCCGATACCGTCAACACTGGCACTTACATTCTCGAACCAGAAGTTTTGGAATATCTGTTAGCAAACACTGAATCTGACTTTTCCAAAGACTTATTCCCTTTGTTACTAGCAAAAGATGAGCCAATGTATGGTTACATTGCTCAAGGTTACTGGTGTGATGTTGGTCACTTAGATGCCTATCGTGAGGCTCAGTATGACGCCTTAGATCAGAAAGTACAACTGAATTGTGCCTATAAAGAAGTCTCCCCTAAGTTATGGGTGGGTCAAAATACTTACATCGACCAGACGGCTGTGATTGAAAGCCCAGCAGTAATTGGTGACAATTGCCGCATTGGGGCAAGAGTACACATTGAGGCAGGAACCGTAATTGGTGATAATGTCACTATTGGCGCTGATGCTAATCTCAAACGTCCCATAGTGTGGAATGGGGCATTCATTGGCGAGGAAGCAGCTCTTTCTGCCTGTGTAATTTCCCGTGGTACTCGTGTAGACCGCCGCGCTCAAGTATTAGAAGCTGCTGTTGTGGGTTCACTTTCCACGGTGGGAGAAGAAGCCCAAATTAGCCCCGGCGTGCGCGTTTGGCCCAGTAAAAAGATTGAGTCAGGGGCAATTTTAAACATTAACTTGATTTGGGGGAACACCGCTCAACGGAATTTATTTGGGCAACGTGGTGTGCAAGGATTAGCTAATATCGACATCACCCCAGAATTCGCCGTGAAATTGGGAGCTGCTTACGGCTCTACCTTGAAACCTGGTTCTAAGGTAACGGTTTCCCGTGACCAGCGTAATGTCTCTCGGATGGTGACGCGATCGCTGATTGCTGGTTTGATGTCAGTAGGTGTTGATATTCAAAACCTTGATGCTACAGCTATCCCCATCGCCCGCACGGTTATACCCACAATGTCAGTAGCTGGTGGTATCCATGTGCGGGTACACCCTGATCGCCCTGACTACATTTTGATTGAATTCATGGATGCCAAGGGGATTAATATCTCCAAAGCCCTGGAAAAGAAAATTGAAGGGGCTTACTTTAAGGAGGATATGCGGCGGGCGCTAATTCATGAAATTGGTGATGTCTCTTACCCCAGCCAAGTGATTGACCGCTACTGCACTGCTTTTGAGAAACTGTTGCATGTTGCTACACTCCGCAACAGCCGCGCAAAAGTGGTGATTGACTATGTTTATGCCGTATCGGGGGCAGTTTTACCCCAAATGTTAGATAAATTTGGTGCTGATGCAGTGGTGCTGAATGCCAGTGTGAATAAAACGGCGATGTCAGTAACTGACCGAGAAGGACTGCTGACTCAGTTAGGTCATGTAGTGGAGGCATTGAAAGCTAACTTTGGTGTGCAAGTCACGGCTAATGGAGAACAGCTAATTTTAGTTGATGAATCAGGCTACCCAATTCGTGGGGAAACTTTAACAGCACTGATGGTAGACATGATTCTGACGGCTAACCCCAGAGGAACAGTAGTAGTGCCAGTTCATGCTTCTAGTGCTATTGAACAAGTCGCCCGCCGCCATGATGGCAGAGTGATTCGCACTAAAGCCAACCCTACAGCTTTAATGGAGGCTTGCCAAACAAATTCAAATGTGGTCTTGGGAGGTAGTGGAGAGACTGGTTTTATTTTCCCGCAATTGCATCCGGGATTTGATTCCATGTTCTGCATTGCTAAGATAATTGAGATGTTGACTATACAGGAGCGATCGCTCGCTGCTGCGCGGTCAGAATTGCCCCGTGTAATTCACAAAACTTATACAATCCGCTGCCCGTGGACAGCCAAGGGTGCTTTGATGCGTTACTTGGTAGAAACTCACCCAGCCCAAAATCTAGAACTCATCGATGGGGTGAAAATTTGTCAACCCTACGATGACAGTTGGCTATTAGTTTTACCAGATGCCAGCGAACCACTGGTGCATTTGTATGCAAATAGCAATGATCGCGATTGGGTAGATGAAACTGTAAGAAACTACCGCAGCCGTGTTCAGGCTTTTGTGGAAAGACAACAAGAATATCAACCCGCTGAAGTGTAATTTGTAATTCGTAATTCGTAATTCGTAATTGAATTTTTTAATTACGAATTACGAATCTATTTTGTATGAGCAATTACAGGGTCGTAGTTGGAATGGAATGCCGATGCAGAAGCATCAATGTCAGTACTTAGACTTTCACCAGTTTCAGCATCAAAAATAGCTGTTACTGTTGCACGGTCATAGCTGCCAACCCAAATTTTAAAGCCTTGTGGAAAGTCTAAAATAACTTCATATACCTGACGACTAGGAGAGATTTCAGCGTTTTCTGCTGCTATGCCTACAATCTTACTTCTGTTTGATTGATAGTCACTATACTTAACAAGCCTAATAGATTTGAGAGTTGCTTTCTTTGTAAGACGGCTAACAATCTTATCTTGGGAAATTAACTTTGTGACAGGTAAACCACTATTATCTTGTAATCTAACTGGTGCTCTCTTGATAATATTTGCATCTGCTGGAACAACGGGCAGATTAACCACTGGTTTTATTTCAGCGGGCTGGGAGAGTGTATTTTGAGTTGGAAGAGCTAAAGCTAAAATAAATCCAACACCAAAAATTAACTTCTTCATATTTCACTCATTAACAGTTATTAATTTGCACCGTTGTTTACCCCATCATATGGTATCCAGGAAGATGCCATTCCATTGCGCCTCATTCCCAGTCTGAGACTAGAAATGCCAGTTCGGAGGCTCCGCCTCCCTCTCCTGGTGATAGAGCTGCCAGGGTATGCATTTCCAGCCAGAGACTAGAAACGAGATTTTACGAAGTTTATAGCTTAAGTTGATACTAATAAGCATTGCTATGCCCCTACGAGAAATCTATATGTATCAAGGTTTGTATGAAACGGTATAAGAGGGGTTAAAAATTATCATCGAGGGCATTCTGGTAAACTTCTCTCAGCGTAATTGCAATCAAAATCAATTAAAGCTTCTCTAGTAGAGGGGAATGTTCTAGTTGTGGAGTATGCGTCACTTTTTGGACTTGCTTCATTTAACCAAATTTTCAAATAGTAACCACTATTATCATCGGTAGACCATAATTCATAACGGTAATTACCTCCTGAACCCTGACTAGTTAAATAGTCAGCTAGTACTTTATTTGATGCAGATAACAAGCTCAATACAGTCAAAACCGGAATTACAGCTACTCTTAATATTTGGATTAATTTCATAAATGCACAAAAAACTTACTCTCCCTAGCTTCCTTTACCGATGTATTTTTTGAAACTAGTAATCATTCGGAATATTGTGTGAGGATATCGTAAGGCACTTGTAAGAAGTTGTCTTCTAGCCCACTTTTTGTTGGCGTGGAATGAACCGTCACCCGCCTTTTCAGTTTGTTTTTGAAATCCTTTATAAAACTTTACCTAAATCAAATGATAGCTTTTTGCAATAACTCTGATAGTATATCTTCAGGTTTATTGAGAGCTATACTCATTAAACTAATGATATATTCCAGCTATTTGCAAACTTTCTCAGGAGGTAACGCCATGACAAGGATGGCTGTTCAAACACCGGAGTCGATTCCTTGGTGGGCAGGTAACGCCCGGTTAACCAACCTCTCAGGTAAGCTTTTGGGCGCTCACGTTGCTCATGCGGGGTTAATTGTCCTCTGGGCTGGTGCAACAACCCTTTTTGAACTTGCCCACTTTAACAGAGCGCAACCAATGTACAAACAGGGGTTGATTTTATTGCCTCATTTAGCAACTCTCGGCTGGGGTGTAGGAAGTGGTGGACAGATAGTAGATACCTATTCTTACTTTGTCGTTGGAGTATTGCACCTAATTAGCTCCGCCTTTCTGGGATTTGGCGGCATCTTTCATGCCTTACGCGGGCCCACCATCTTAGAAGAAAGATTTTCCTTCTTTGGCTATCGCTGGGAAGATGCTAATAAAATGACCACTATTCTGGGTATTCACCTAGTATTGCTGGGTCTGGGAGCCGGTTTATTGGTTGCCAAAGCCATGTTCTTTGGCGGCTTGTACGATTCTACTAGCGCTGAAGTGCGCGTAGTTTCTAGCCCTACTTTGAACTCCGTCGTCATTTTTGGCTACTTATTTGGTGGCGGTGGCAAGCATTGGATTGCTGGAGTTAATAACCTGGAAGATTTGGTTGGTGGTCACATTTGGGTGAGCATTCTCTGCATTGCTGGTGGTATCTGGCACATTACAACTCAACCTTTCGGCTGGGCAAAGCAGCTTTTTATCTGGTCAGGAGAAGCATACCTTTCTTATAGCTTGGGTGCTTTAGCTCTAATGGGTTTGATTGCTGCCTATTTTGTCTCTGTCAACACACTAGCTTACCCACCGGAATTTTATGGGCCAGCTCTGAGTATTGGGTTTGACCGTTTTCCCTACTTCCAGAGTGGAGATTTACTGTCCTCTCGTGTTTGGCTGGCGAATGCTCATTTCTGGCTAGGTTTCTTCTTTCTTCAAGGGCATCTCTGGCACGCTTTACGCGCTGCTGGATTTGACTTTCGCGCTTGGAGAGTCGTCCGTTCAACTCGTGGGGAGGCAATCTAACTATGGCAACTGCAACGATAACGACCCCAGAATCCGGTTGGTGGGCTGGCAATGCTCGGTTCATTAACCTGTCAGGTAAGCTTTTAGGCGCTCATGTTGCTCATGCTGGGTTGATTGTCCTTTGGGCAGGAGGTATGACCCTATTTGAAATCACCAAATACGATCTCTCCCGACCGATGTATGAGCAGGGGTTAATTTTGCTGCCCCATCTGGCAACTTTAGGATTTGGTGTTGGCGACGGTGGCCAAATTGTTGATACCTATCCTTATGTTGTAATTGGTGTTTTACATTTGATTAGTTCTGCCGTACTAGGTGCTGGTGGTATTTACCATGCCGTTCTAGGCCCAGCAGTATTGGATGATAACCCGTCTTTCCCTGGCTTGTTTGGCTACGACTGGAAAGATGAAGACAAGATGACCACCATCATCGGCATTCATCTGCTGTTGTTGGGGTTTGGGGCTTGGTTGTTGGTGGCGAAGGCGCTGTTTTGGGGTGGTCTTTATGACCCGGCAGTAGCATCTGTACGAGTGATTACTGAACCAACTATTAACCCTGGTCGCATCTTTGGCTATCTCTTCGGTAGTTTTGGCAAACAGGGGATGGCAGCAGTTAATAACCTAGAAGATGTCATCGGTGGACATATTTGGGTAGGAATACTCTGCATTGCTGGAGGTTTTTGGCACATTCTCACCCAACCTTTTGCCTGGGCGAAAAAGGTACTGTTTTGGTCTGGTGAAGCTTACCTATCCTATAGCCTGGGCGCTCTGGCTTACATGGGTTTGTTGGCAGCATATTTTGTCACAGTAAATGATACCGTTTATCCCACAGTTTTTTATGGCCCGTTAGGACTGAGTACTACTGCATCGGGAGTGATTACATCCCGTACTTGGCTAGCAACCAGTCATTTTGCTCTGGCAATTGTATTTTTAGCTGGTCATATCTGGCACGCCTTGAGGGTGCGTGTCATAGCGGCTGGACTTGATTCTCAGCAGGGAGTTATCAATCCTGCGGGAATGCCGGAAATAGGGAATTTCGATACCCCAGTGAATACTTCTGATATCACCCTAAAGTTATTGGCAAATCTTCCTATTTACCGTAAAGGCTTATCTCCTTTTTCACGGGGGCTGGAAATTGGCATGGCGCACGGCTATTTCTTGATTGGCCCGTTCGTCAAACTAGGCCCGCTGCGGGATACGGAGTTTGCAAATCAAGCAGGGTTACTTGCCACAATCGGTCTGGTATTGATTTTGTCTATTTGCTTGTGGTTGTATGGTAATGTATCGTTTCAAAAACGCAAACCGGCTCAAGGGGAACTACCGGAAAACATGAAAACGGCTAAGTCTTGGAGCGAGTTTAATGCTGGCTGGACAGTGGGTAGCTGCGGAGGAGCTTTGTTTGCCTTCCTGCTGTTAACCAATAGCAGTTTGTTTTTCTAAGTTACATCAATTTGTGTGAGGTTTACGTACAGGACGAATCGCTATTGTTGCATAAGTCCTTTTGATCACACAACTATTTATTTATCAGGTGACAATATGTCGAAAAAAATTGGTTTGTTTTACGGGACTCAAACTGGCAACACTGAATCTGATGCCGAAAAAATTCGGGATGAGTTTGGTGGTGATGCTGTAACATTACATCCCATTTACGAAGTGGATACTACCACTTTTGATGAGTATGAATTGCTGATTATTGGCTGTCCCACTTGGGATATTGGTCAACTTCAGAGCGATTGGGAAGGCTTTTTCTCTGATCTGGATGATATAGATTTTAGTGGTAAGCAGGTCGCCTATTTTGGTGATGGAGACCAATATGGCTATAGCGATAACTTCCAGGATGCAATAGGAATTCTAGAAGAAAAAATTTCTCAACGGGGCGGTAAAACTGTTGGCTACTGGCCAACAGAGGGGTATGAATTTGATCAATCTAGAGCTGTGAAAAATGGCAAGTTTGTCGGATTGGCACTTGATGAAGGTAGTCAATCTGAGTTAACAGACGAGCGAATTAAAACTTGGGTTACTCAGTTGAAGAAAGAATTTGGTTTGTAGAAAGTACGAGATGATATCTGTGCATCTGTGTCAACTTAAAGTGACAATCACTAAGGGATAAAGCTTTGAGAGATTGCCTGATTAAGAATCTTCGACTCTTAATGCCCACCTGACTAGTGCTATTCTCATTACCCACATTCTTTTAACAGTCAAATTGTTGCTAAACATATAGTCTGCCTGCGATTCAAATCCTGGGCTGCATAGCATAAGTCAGTTGTAACTGACTCCGGTTAACTGAATTGAGTCCGTTGAAACGGACTTTAGCTATTAGCTTGAGAATTTCTTCCCAAGCTAATAGCAAGGAAGCAAGAGATTGAAAAGATGTGGGTAATGACGAGCCTAATTAGCGACAGAGCCGTAAAAAAAGGCATTTCCACGTAGAACCTGGAAATGAGATTTTTTATCATGTTTTAGTTAAAGTTGACACCAATAACAGATGTAATTTCTTATTCAAAATTGATAATTCAAAAGTTTTAGGTATGACAGGTATTTATGTCTGATTCATTTGATGTTCTGTGGTTAAATGCTAGTCCGATATTGAAGCGTTTTGATAAACCATTACTTCAATACTTATCTGGGTATATGAGCATCGCCCAGTGGGAATACCACCAAACTAAAGATGAAGCCAGTTCCATAGATCAAGCTGTGGAGTTGCTGTATGACTTTTTAGAATGGTGCGATCGCCCCGTGCATTTGGCAGGCCATAGTATGGGTGGTGCGATCGCCTTAAGCTATGCTCGTCGATTCCCCCAGAAAGTGCGATCGCTCACCCTGCTAGCTGTAGCATCTCAACCCGCCAACAATTGGCACGCTCACTATTACTTTCAACGACAACTTTTTAGCATCAGCCGTGAACTAGTTTTGGCAAGCAACGTTCGCAGTCTTTTTGGAAATCAATCGCCTCATACCACTAAGAAATTGGTAGCTGCCTTAGATAAAGATTTAGAACAATCTCCCTCGCCACACTCTTTGTTTAAGTTGGTTTATTTACCCAAGGGTGGAGTTTCTATGCCAATGATGGTATGTGGTAGCAAGAGTGATCCGGTAGTTAATCCACTTGCATTGCATGACTGGTTAAATTGGTTTAAGCCAGAAGATAAACTCTGGGAATGCCCACAAGGGTATCATTTTTTTCACTACTTCTATCCTCAACAGGTTGGTGAACAGATTTTGAGTTTTTGGCAACGCCACCATCCGCATCTACTGGAAGCATCTCCACTATCCCTAAGCACTTCTACATATTCATAAAGGCAGAAGGCAGAATAACCCACACCACGCTTAAAAACTAATATTTGCTTGCAGCCAACAGTAGTTCGAGCAGTGATAGTTACCATTGTTGCTTTGCTTGTGCTGCTTATTTTTCTTTCTGTTTTGATAATTACATTTTGTAAAGAGATTAGCTAAATAAGAATTATTTTCAATAAACTAAATTTGTAATCTCAATAATTGGTAATTAGCTTCAATAAGCAGAGCATGTGGCAAGAAATGATATCTGACGACAATCGCTAACACCTACACTGAATTGGAAGAAGCTCTCTTCCTTCAGGTAGAAGCTTCGCGTCTATTGTGGTAAGTGATTTGTTCTACTCACGCAACATTTAACTGCTGAAATAAGAACTAATTAATTGAGTATTTTTGGTAACAATTACTAATTTGCTTAACAATGCAGACATACGGCAATCCCAACGTCAAATTTGATTGGTGGAATGGTAACGCCCGCTTCGTCAATCTCTCTGGTTTATTTATAGGCGCTCATGTGGCACAAGCAGCGCTGACGACGCTCTGGGCTGGGGCGTTTACGTGGTTTGAAATCTCTCGCTTCAATCCCGAAATACCTATGGGTGAACAGGGGTTGATTTTGCTTCCCCACTTAGCCACCTTAGGTTTTGGTGTAGGCGCAGGTGGTCAGGTAGTTAATACTTACCCTTATTTCGTTATCGGCGCTTTACACTTAATTTCTTCTGCTGTGCTTGGTGCAGGGGCACTTTTCCACACCTTCAAAGGTCCAAAAAACTTAAAAGACGCCACTGGTCGCGCTCGGAAATTTCATTTTGCATGGGACGACCCGAAAAAACTTGGGTTTATTTTAGGACATCACCTAATTTTCTTGGGATTAGGTGCTTTACTCCTGGTAGGAAGAGCTATGTTCTGGGGAGGACTGTACGACTCAACAATTCACGATGTTCGAGTTGTCACCGACCCCACCCTCAATCCTTTGGTCATCTATGGCTATCAAACTCACTTTGCGAGTGTTAACAACTTAGAAGATTTAGTCGGTGGTCATATCTATGTAGGCTTGTTACTTATTGGCGGCGGTATTTGGCACATCCTCATAGAGCCTTTACCTTGGGCGAAAAAGCTTTTAATCTTCTCCGGTGAAGCCATCCTTTCCTATTCTTTAGGCGGTATTGCCTTAGCAGGATTTGTTGCAGCTTACTTCTGTGCGGTAAATACCTTAGCTTATCCCGTGGAATTTTATGGCCCTATCTTGGAAGTAAAACTTGGAGTTAGCCCTTATTTTGCCGACAGCATTAAGTTAGTTAACGGTGGTTACACTTCCAGAGCATGGTTAGCAAATGCCCATTTCTTCTTAGCTTTCTTCTTCTTACAAGGTCATCTGTGGCACGCCCTACGAGCAATTGGCGTTGACTTTAGCCAAATTGAAAGGGCAATAAATGCCATTGGTAGCGAGTCGTAAAACAATTTTAGATTTTAGATTTTGGATTTTAGATTATCACAACCTAAAATCCGTCTTGGAAAGTTCTGAGACGCTCTCTACGAGACGCTGCGCGTAGCTTGCTTCTCCGAAGGGGTACGCGGACTCGCTACCGCTACGCTAACGCCGGAAGTCGGTGCTCAGACTTTCCGCAAAATCTCAAAATTTAAAATGCTCATAAGGGTATTTAACTATGACAATTACAACTGATAGAACCTTAGCAGAAGACACAAATTTATCGTGGTTAGTGGGTAATGCCCGTTTAATTGATTTGTCTGGTCAATTACTAGGCGCTCACATTGCTCATGCAGGCTTAATTATGTTTTGGGCGGGAGCAATCACAATATCGGAAGTTACACGCTTTGTTCCTAGCGTACCAATGTATGAACAGGGATTGACTTTGTTACCCCACTTAGCAACTTTGGGCTGGGGTGTAGGTGCTGGAGGTGAAGTAGTCGATACCTATCCCTATTTTGTAATTGGCATTTTGCACCTAGTTGCATCTGCTGTATTAGGTGCAGGTGGACTTTTTCATGTTTTTCGTGGCCCGGCAATTTTATATAATGCCGGTGGGCAGGCTGCAAAATTTCACTATGAATGGAATGACCCCAAGCAATTGGGTTTGATTTTAGGTCATCACCTAATTATTCTGGGTTTGGGAGCATTTTTGCTAGTACTCAAGGCGACGATTTTTGGCGGAATTTATGATACTAACGTGGGAAATGTCCGCCTGATTAGCAATCCCAATTTAAACCCAGTAACAATTTTTGGCTACTTAGTTGGTCAGAAAGATGGTAGCTGGACTCCTTTAGGAATGGCAAGTGTTGATAACTTAGAAGATGTCATAGGTGGTCACATTTGGATTGGCTTCATCTTAATTGCTGGTGGGGTATGGCATATTCTTGTGCAGCCTTTTGCATGGGTAAGACGAATTTTACCGATAGAAAATGGTGAAGAAATTCTTTCTTACAGCTTACTGGGTTTAGCTTTGATGGCTTGGATTTCTGCCGTGTTTGTGGGATATAACACAACAGTTTTTCCAAGAGAGTTCTACGGTTATGAACGTCTGGGATTGGCAGATATTCAGTTCTTCCTTGGTGTAGTGGCCTTCTTAGGTTATGTTTGGCACTATTGGCGATCATCGCGTCAAGCTAATAGTTAATTAGGTTTCGCTCAACTCTAGCTAAATAAACTCCGATGCCTGCGGTTAACAGCAGTAAACTGTGGGCATTTCTTGGAATTTTTATGAGGATAACTAATGTTAACTATGATTTTGTGGGCCTTCTGTGGTTGGACAATAATGATTCTATTTATTGGTAGTGTCTGGTTAACGCTAAAAAAAGGGATAATTCATTTAAAAACCCTGCATGAAATTCCCTGCTCTGGTTGTGAATATTTCACCAACGACTACCGCCTCAAATGTACTGTACATCCAAAAAAAGCTTGTTCTGAGGAAGCGATCGCCTGTATTGATTTTGAGCCGAAAACTTCTGCCTGTAATGCTTGCAACAAGGGGCGGCGAAAGCTTTGTTAAATTTATTTGATTACTCGTTCAGTAAGATACAAGGGTACGTAGCTTGCCGCCGTAGGCATCGCCTTTGGCGTTGGTGCTGCGTAGGCGTAGCCCGTCGTAGACATCGCTAATCATTTTACCACTAATTATTGATGGTTCATCCTCTCAAGCTGGGTGTAATCATTCGGATAGGCGTTCTCGAAAATAAAGGCGATATAAATTACAAAGGCATTGAACTTCATTTCCTTTAAATTTAATTAAGCCCAAGCTGCGTAATTTAAAAGTTTGTGCAGAGTCTAACTTCACAGGAATATCACTCTTGATCACTTTTTGGAGCGCTGCTTTTAACAATATATCTTCTTCCAGCAGTGAAAGATAGGGATGTAAAAAGCCTCTAAATAATCCTTCGTCAGTGGGAGCAATTTTCAGAAATTGTTCTAAAGTTAAATTACCTGTGGCAATTTGATAAAGGGCAATCCTTAATAAATAAGGATGACCATCAATCATTCCCCTTAATTGTTCGATGTGTGTATCTGACCAATTTAATTTATGTCGTTGGACTAATTCTTTTATTTGTGTGGCGTTGAATTCTCCGATTTCGATAGATAAACCCACATTAAAGGGGGATTGATTGACATTTAAGGAAACATATACTTCTTGAGAATGAGCAATTACTAAACGCAATTTTTGCCAAATTTCTTCGTTTTTACCTTTTTCATGCCAAGCTCGGAGTAGAGCAAAAAATTCTTGAGCAATTTTGGGATAAGGAAAAATTTTATCAATATCATCTAAGCCTAATACTAGGGGAGTATTAGTATTTTTTAATAAATAGTCTTTTAAATAATTAGTGCAGTTAACTTGACTGCTTAAGCGTCTTTTCCAAGATTGATCTATTTTATCTTCTAGTCCTAATTCATAACTCAGAGTTGCACAGAATGCTTGTAAGAAATTCTTGAGTTCAGTAAGATTTTCTTTACTCCATAAATTAAGAGAAACTGTGCGATAACCTTTTTGTTTACTATGATCAAGAATACGGCTCATTAAAGAAGTTTTACCCATCTTTTGCGGCGCTTTGATGCGGATTAACGCGCCTGGTTGGAGGATGGATTCATAACATTTAATTTCCACCTCTGGACGCTCGGTATAAAAGGGGGAGTTAAGAGGAACTTGACCATCAGTATTTTCAAAAATCACTGAGGAGTTGTTCTGTTTGACTTTTGGTGTTGATTGTTCAACAATGTCTAGATTAATTAGCAATTGTTGCTTAATAAACTGACTCACTCCCTTGTAGACTAAATTCTCTGGTGATTTTGGCTTGGTGATAGAAAGATGGTCGTCATCTGTAGCGGTAGGTTGGACATCTTTGATGCCTGGGTTAGCGCTATCTGGGTCTACAACTAAAAAACCTTGAGTGGGCTTCGTTTCATAATAAACTTTTGTAGTAATTTCCAAGGAATCAACATTTTGCCGATACCACTCGTTAAGTTGACGCAGTTGGGGAATATGTGATTTCAATTCATTAACACTAACAGAGGTCCGTGCCAAAATACCAATTTTATCGACTAAATTAGCGAGATGAGAACCAGTGTGAGGAGTGGATAGAAATACAATGCCTTTTGTCTGTTGAATAACTGCTTTCTTTTGAAAAGTCTGAGCATTACGCAGCATTTCTTTGACTAATAATCCACCCATACTATGAGCGATAAAAATTATTGGGTATTTTCCAATATCATAAACTTCTAAATATTCTTGTAAATTACTAGCTCTATCAAAGAGTGGCATTGTTGACCCTCTCCACTCAAAGGGTTCAGCTTTGTAGCCAAAAGACCAAATACCTAAATCTGGTCTTTCTTGTGCAAGCCACGTTAACCAAAAATTATCATCGTTGCGTAGTTCTTGCGGATGCCAAGTTCCTCGTGCATGGCCACCTAACCCGTGAACAAAAATCACATCCCCGCACCGCTTAGGGTTATCACATCCCGATATTTTGATTAAACCAGTTATCTCTGCGGGTTCAGGTTTTGGGGGTTTAGAAAAAATGTTAAAGGGCATAGATATTATGGGGAGAATTAGAGGATGACAAATTCTTCTTATGCCACGATCGCAGCGCGACTTAAAACTAGGATACAGCGATCGCGTCACTACTCGGACTACGGTGTACACACAAGTCGTATCACCCCCCTTAATCCCCCCTTATAAAGGGGGGAAATAAGATTTCCGGTTCCCTCCCCTTGTAAAGGGGAGGGTTAGGGTGGGGTAAAACCTGTCTTCTTCAGCTATTTTCAGATTTATGTGTACACCGTAGCTTAAAAAGGGGGGAACTTCTTAAGCCCCCTTTTTAGGGGGAGGTTGGTCGATGTGAGTGCGTAAGTCCTAAACAGTGACCATCAACGGGCATTGAATACGTTGCGGTATATTCACGCCAATCCGAAAGCGGCGGGAATGCAAGAAGGCTTTTTCTATGATTTTAGTAATTATGGAATCTATGACCGACTTGGGGATGATGGTTTAACAACTTGGCATCCGGCTTTTTTGACGTTGGGTAAAACTTTAAATGAATGTGCTGCTAAATATCGGTTTTTTTGTAAAAAGTATAAACCAAAAGCGAAAATAGAAAAACACTATTTTTAGGGTAATCAATTTTTGCCGAAAGTAATTAAGGGCAAATGTAAAAAAGCATCACTTGGACAGATGCAATTACCTTGGGATATTTGGGGGGCAAATAATCCAGAAATTATTGATGTAGCTGAAAAATTTATTTTTACTAATTGTTATAATTCGCAAGTTGCAGGGGTGATTTTCCGAGATCACAATCAATGATTTGAGATGAAGATAGGAGCAGTGTCTGCATTTATCGCTCAAAACATTTATATTTGGGAATTTTTATGATATTAAACTATTTTTTTCCTTGCCTGGTGCCAGGTATCGAATCTCCGAAAGTCTTATTATTGTCTGAGAAATTTTCCCAGAATAAATATTTATAATTTTCGGAAAGCCTTATCTGTTACAATTTACAAGTCTCTGCAAAAAGAGAGGACTATACGTTTCTAATAATCTCGTATAGTATTCATCATCTCCTATACTCAGCACTTTTGTATACTCCTCTGCATTGGTTCCTACCGCATACAAATACGTCGGTAATTCTCCCGCCTTTGATACCATTCTCCTGTACTGTCCTTCCAAATTTACTCCATCCTCTTCCTTAAGGTTCATGGGTAATTCCTCATATCCTCTCAACTTCCCATCATTTCTTCTCCATCCCACCTCATTTGTAAAATTATTATACTCTTTCCTATTCCAATTTCTCGATTCTCCCTTCTCAGAATCAAAATCGAAAGAATTGCCACTAGCCAAATATATTTTTTTCTGGACACTGTAACCAAAATACCCCTGAGAGTTCTTAACCCAAAGTCTATCTAGCTGTTTCAAATTATCACACTTAAAGTTTATGACATCAATTGGGTATAATAAACTTTCTTTTTTTCTTCCTGCTGAATAGAGAATAAATTGCCAATTTTTCTTATCTGCTTCCCTCCATCTTTGCTGCTGCATCAAATAGTCTAATTCATTTAATAAATGTTCCTTTAAATATTTATCATAATCTGGGTTTGAGCCGTCTAATTCTTTAAGTTGACGATAAAGCAAAGCCACAATATCAGCATTGCCATTGTAGAGAATATTTGGGTCTAAAGTAAATAGATCAAGATTAGACTTAAACTGAGATTCTAGACTTTTGATATTTTTAAATGCTTTTTTGTAATCTGCTAAAGCCCTAACTTTATCTGAGCGTTCTTCTAATTTACCTTTAACATAGTTAATATAAACTAAAGTCGCTAAATTATTTGAATTATTCTCAACTTCATTTTCTAGTTTTGATAATTCTGGTAGAATTTTTTTAAAATATATTTCAGCATTTTTTAAATCATTTTTTTTATTTACCTCGTTTTTTTGATCAACTAGATATTGATATCCTAAAACCAGAGAACTATATAATAAAGCCTCTTTTAACTTGGGATTATTAATTTTACCCTGCAAAACCAAACCTGCAATATTTAAAAACTGATTGGCTTGGTTCGTTTCCCCTTTTTGTTGAAGTTGAGAAGCCACCGTTGATAGTTCTCTAATTTTAGCAATTGATTGGTTGAGATCATTTGTATTTCTGTTAGCGGTTTCAAGCCTGATAAATGCAGCTATTCCTAACAAGCCTGTAATCACTAAAGTGATAAATAAAACCATTACTCCAAAACGCATTCTTTTTCTAGCAGTTATCAATTGCTTTTCTGCTTTCTGTTTAGCTTTAGCTTCAATTTGTCTAGCTCTTTCTGCTGCTTCTTTTTCTTTCCTTTCCCTTTCTAATTCTGCTTTTATTTCTGTTTCTACTAGTTCCTCTTCTCGCTCTCGTTTACGACTAGCTGCTAAAAATTCTAAATCTTGAAAACCTAAACTTTTATCCCTTGCCCAAATTGAAGCTTCTACTAAAGCATTTCCTCTCAATAACCTAGAATCATCCTGTTTTCCTGATAATATCCATTGACGATAATTCTCTGCATAAGGACGCAAACTGCCTAAAGTTTTCTCAATCCATAAATTATTAAAAATAGTTTGATAAATCAGATTATAAACCTTTAATTTACTCTCTTGTTTAACAACGATTCCCGCTAACTGTAAATCACTCTGCTCAATACTACTATCAATATCGATTCCGCCTAAGTACCATACTTGTTGATATAAATCTAATAAGTATGCTGCTTTTTGTTCATCTCTTTTTAAAATTCTATCCCGAATCGTTCTAAAATGTTCTGGTTCATCTTGAGATTCCCAATTCTGAATCACTCTATCTCTGACTAAATTCTCTACAAAAGCAGCTTCTTCACCTGGGAAAATTACAGTTGCAGATTTACGGACAAATTCACAGACTTTCTGAGTTAAAAATGGCTGTCCTCCAGTCCAGTCTAAAATCGCTTTTAGTATGGCTTCCGGGTTGCTAGTTTGTCCAGATAATCCGTTGATTAAAGGTAAAGCTTCTGCGAATTCAAATCCGGTTAATTCAATTCCTTTGCCAATATTAAAAGGAGTGCGCTTTTTATCTTGAATTAACTCAGAAGGTGTAGCTACTCCCAAAAGCACAAAAGTAATGCGTTGATATTCAGGATTATCAACCCTTTGATTAAAGAAAGCTCGAATTAAAGCAAAAAAATCATCAACCGGAAATTTTAAACTGAGAACACTATCAATTTCATCTATAAAAATAACAATCTGTGTGGAAACTAATTTTAGTAATTTGTCAATAAATTTACCAAAAATCTGCACATCAGAAAAGCGGGAATTTTCTTCCCATAATTTATCTATATCAAACTGCTCACCTAAGTTTAAACTTTCAGAACCAGCAATAGTATTAATAATCCCAGAATACCATTGTTCAGACTTTAGCCCTGATGTCCCAATTGCGGTTAAATCAATAGATACACAAGCAATTCCTTCACTTTGTAACCTTTGCATTGTGCGGACACGCAAGCTGGATTTTCCCATTTGTCGAGAGTTGAGGACAAAACAAAACTCTCCAGCTTTCACAGCGTTATACAAATCTGCATCAGCCTTGCGTGTGACGTAGGTAGGTGCATTAGCAGGAAGACTACCACCAAATTGATATTGATAATCTTGGGGAACAGGCGAGTTCATAGTTATATGCTACATGGCTAATACTCAGGTAATATGTCAATTAAGACACAATATACTACTTGAAGGCTGAAGTTTCTTTCATAAGTGCATGAAAATTTTGATTTACCAATTAGGAGAAGCAAGCTACAATATCAGGCGATCGCGTAGCCCAGAGCAGGCATCGCACTTTTGATCTCAATGTTTGAGCCGTCCCCCCAATGCCTTGGCTACCGTGTACACACAAGTCGAATTATCCCCCTTAATCCCCCCTTATAAAGGGGGGAAACAGAAAAAAAATGTTGTTCCCTCCCCTTTATAAGGGGAGGGTTAGGGTGGGGTAAAACCGAGATTTATCAACTACTTGAGACTTGTGTATACACCCTAGCTTACCAAGGGGGGACTATAGGGGGGTTAAAACGATCTCAAATTCTGCGCGTTTGATTTAGGACTGCTATATAAGCAACAGATACCTCGAAGTCGTGTTGAAGTACTTGAAAGTCGTGTTGAAGTACTTGAAAGTCGTGTTGAAGTACTCCAAAATCGTATTGAGGTACTTGAAAGTCGTGTTGAGGTACTTGAAAGTTGTGTTGAGGTACTTGAAAGTCGTATTGAGGTACTTAAAAGTTGTGTTAAGGTACTTGAAAGTCGTGTTGAGGTACTTGAAAGTCGTGTTGAAGTACTTCAAAATCGTGTTGAAGTACTCCGAAGTCGTGTTGGAGTACTTCAAACTTTGTCGCACTGCGATCAAGTACACAGGTGCGTAGGCGTAGCCCCAATACAGTTCGGTTAAGATGTTTGTCTCTCGGAGATCCCCCCAACCCCCCTTAAAAAGGGGGGCTTTCTCTGAATCTTTACCCCCTTTTTAAGGGGGTCGCCGCAGGCAGGGGGATCTTATCCGAACCGTATTGGGCGTAGCCCGCCGTAGGCATCGCTTTTATAAATCTCCACAAACAAAGTGATGTCTACGACGGGCTACGCCTACGCTTGACTTTTAAATGGGAAATTAATTTTAAGGAAATATTGCTAACTCAGTTTCCGGGTCAAAAAAGTGAATTTTCTCTGGATTTAGCGATAACCAAAGCTGCTCACCAATTTGGACAAATCGGTCTGGTGGGATTCGTACTTGTAGGTAATTGGCTGTAGTAGCAGGTTGAGATCCAGGTTCGGCAATCTTAACAGCGAGAAAGGAATCGTTGCCGAGATTCTCTACCAAATCTACTTGCACGGGTAGATTTTTGGTGGCAGGCATACTCAAGTTTAAGTGTTCTGGACGAATACCTAAAATTAGAGTTTTCCCATCATATTTTTGTAAAGCTTTTCCCCAGACTTCTGGCAGGGTGAAACGAAACTGGGAATGAGTAATCAACTGCGGGGCATGAAATTCTACAGAAATAAAATTCATCGGTGGTGAACCAATGAACTCTGCTACAAAAAGGTTGGCAGGGCGGTTGTAAAGTTCTAGGGGAGAAGCAACTTGCTGAATTTTACCCTCAGACATAATCGCAATACGATCGCCCATTGTCATCGCTTCTGTTTGATCATGGGTAACGTAAATTGTCGTTGTCCCCAGTTGGCGCTGCAATTTCACAATTTGGGCGCGGGTTTCCGCCCGCAGTTTGGCATCTAAGTTAGACAGCGGCTCATCCATTAAAAATACTTGAGGGTCACGCGCGATCGCTCGTCCCAGTGCAACCCGTTGTCTTTGTCCCCCAGATAGCTGTTTGGGTAAGCGATTCAGCAATGTTTCGATTTGCAACAGTTGGGCAACACTACGCACCTGCTCATTTACCGCCCGTTCTTTGTCAGAAATGTAGCGCAGTCCTTTAGGTAACTTTCTTGTCGCACCCACAAAAAGATTTTCTGCCCACGTCCGAAGATATGGAGTATTTTCTCCTCTACTCCTCTGCTCCTCTGCTCCTCTGCTTCCCGTGCGGCGTAACCCAAAGGCGATATTGTCATACACCGTCATGTGAGGATAGAGGGCGTAATTTTGAAATACCATTGCAATGTCGCGTTCCTTGGGTGGTAGGTCATTGATCAAGCGATCGCCTACCCAGATATTACCGCCAGTCATCGTTTCTAACCCGGCGATTAACCGCAGCAGGGTGCTTTTACCACAACCAGAAGGGCCTACCAACACCATAAATTCGCCATCTGCGATCGTTAGGTTAATCCGTCGCAAGACGTTGACACTTCCCGCACGCTCTGGCGCTGCATCAGTTTTCTCCCCAAGCGTGAGAGGAGATTGAGTTTGTGAGGTCACACTTTCCCCTTTACGCGAGGAAAAACTTTTATAAACGTTTTCTAAAACAACTTGAGACACAACTGTTAATTATTGTCATTGAATATTGGGCATTGGCTTGAAAAAGGGACAAATGACTAATGACAGTTTAGCGCCTATCATAATACACGTTCACTCTAAACATATCGTTCACCGCGATATTAAACCGGATAACATCATTCATTGTGCGTTATCGGGATGGTAAGCCAGTGCTGATTGATTTTGGTGCTGTACGGGAATCAATGGGAACAGTGGTGAATTCTCAAGGCAATCCTACCAGTTCAATTGTGATTGGTACACCTGACTATATGCCGAGTGAACAAGCCGCAGGTAGACCAGTTTTTTCTATTGATTTATACAGTTTAGGAATGACGATTATACCATTTTAGGAAATACCCGATATATATTAGTAGGGGCATACTGCTTTACGCCCTGAGAACCGATGCATTTTTTGCAAATATTTTTCAGCAATGCTACACTTTCTAAGTATATTTGCTTGAAATTATCAAAGGATTTCCTTGCTACTTATTAGAAAATATATAAGTTAGCTAGTGTAACATATTGGACAGATTATTAAATATTTAATCGCCTAAAATCGCTAAATATCAGAGGCTAATCCTAGTGAAGTCTATATGGAGTCAGAGATAAACTCTGTTCTTCTCCTCCAAAGTCCATCTCTAGATACTAGGCAGTTTCAGAACCAGGCATTTCTATTTAAGATATAAAATTGCTATATCCAAGATGAGCAATCCATAAGTTAAAAAAATGCCATGTTTATATTTTCTTTGTTATTTTGTATTTAACGGGACAGTTCTTCCTGATTTGGTGGGTTTAAATAACAATTAGTTAAACAATTTCCCCCCAAAGATGCATGTAAATTCTTTGCATTGTGCTTACTTTACTTTCCAATTTCCAAGCAGAATGCAAATTGACCAGACAGATTACATGGTAATATTCGCAATCGGCAAATAGCTCATCTACACTAGGAAAACCTTGTCTACGACTATGCTGAAAACAAAAAATCGACGTATTTTTCTGCCTGCTTTTATTAACTCTTTAGAAGAAAAGGATCAAACAGTCCGTAAAAAGCAATTTGCTCTACCTAAATTAGATCTACTGCAACCATTACGTCAATGGCTGGACAAAATTGAGATTCAGAATCGGAAATTAGCCAAATTTATTGCTAAACTGATTCCCGCCCAATGTCCATTCGAGCGTGATATCATGCTTTTTGGTCGCACAATAGGCCACATTCCGCCAATGTGCAAGCTCAATCCGCTTTATAACGAACTTGTCTACTTGCGTTTTCGGGCTTTGTGTTATCTAGTAGATCAGTGTGGAGAGGATATTCAATCCTACTGCTGAAGATAACTAGAGAAAATACAACATGGAAATTAAAATTGAGCATCAACCTACACAAGAACGCCTGAATGAATTGGGTGTCTCTAAATGGGAAATTTGGAAAAAGGAAGTTTCCAAATTCCCTCGGACTTATGATTCTCAAGAAACTTGCTACTTTTTGGAAGGTGATGTAGTTGTTACTCCTAATGGTGGACAACCAGTGCAAATGGGTAAAGGCGATTTGGTGATTTTTCCTCCTGGCATGTATTGCATATGGGAAATTACAAGCAACGTGAAAAAACATTATTACTTTGATTAGTCAATAGATAAAAGTGATCCCCTTTATCTACTTGATGATCCCAAAGACCAACGCTTCACAACATCTCATAAATTAATTTAGATTTATACTATATGGAGGTTCGCAGCGAGTGTCGAAGGATAAAGTGGTAGAATCTGCAAATTGCTTATATCCATATCAATCAAAACTCGTTGCGACTCCATCCCCTAAATAATATTCCTAGAAATAAATAGTCTCATTTCCTCCAAATTTGATAGAAAGTTATTCCCCGGTTAGTGGTTGATAACTAAAAATGTGAAAGTCATTGATCCCCGACTTTTTTTAGTAAGTCGGGGATCTGGTGATAGCGATCGCCACCACTCTTAATCTTGGCAGTTCATAATTGTGTTAGTGGGAGTTTAGTTACAGAAGATGCGGTGTAGCAAAAAAAGGTTTTGCTCTCCCGCAATTTTATTGAAGGAAATAATCAAAAATGTTACTGCATTTAAGTACTTGGCAAGAAATCGAAGCTTATTTACAGCAGTCAAAGGGGATAATTTTTCCTATTGGTTCCACAGAACAACATGGGCCAACGGGGTTAATTGGCACTGATGCCATTTGTGCAGAAGCGATTTCAGCTGGTGTGGGTGATGCAACTGGTGCGATCGTTGGCCCGACAATCAATGTGGGGATGGCACTACACCATACTTCCTTTCCTGGCACAATTAGTCTGCGTCCCAGCACTTTAATTCTAGTAGTGCGAGATTATGTAACTTGTTTAGCCAAAGCTGGTTTTAGCAAGTTCTACTTTATTAACGGACACGGCGGTAACATCGCCACCCTGAAAGCGGCTTTTTCCGAAACTTACGCCCATTTAGAAGATTTACAGATTAATAATGCCCAACAGGTGCAATGTCAAGTGGCAAACTGGTTTATGTGCGGTTCTGTATATAAGCTAGCTAAAGAATTATATGGGGATCAAGAAGGTTCTCATGCAACGCCAAGTGAAGTAGCCCTTACCCAGTACGTTTATCCAGAGGCGATTAAGCAAGCGCCCCTTTCACCCGAAGTTGCAAGCGGATACAGGATTTATAGCGCAGCTGACTTTCGAGTGCGTTATCCAGATGGACGCATGGGATCAAATCCGGCTTTAGCAACGCCTGAACACGGTAAACAACTTTATGACTTGGCGGTGAAAGAACTTAGCAATGGGTATTTGGAATTTGTGAACGCTGAATAAAAGTCATGGAAAGACATTGTAGAGATGCGAGTCAAATTGCGTCTCTGGATAAAATATCTTGAGAATAGTTAGGGACTTCCAAATAAAAAAATATCCAACTAACTCTTGTGGGGTAGGCGTCTCGCCTGCCCTATGAACTGGGCGGGTTTTTCATAGATAATCTGGCCACCCACCATATTGCTATATCCTTTTTTTAACCCAAAGGGACGCTAAGGTTTATGCAAAGGTTCGCAGAGGAATTCATTTTCAGCGTTCCTCTGCGCTTTACTTTACTACCTGGTGCGTTTTAAAATCTTAATTCTCATATTTAACAGCACTATTCAATAAAAAGAGCCAGAGAACTAACTCTATGGCTCAAAGCTGGAGACAAAAGAATCATCAAATAAAGGCTAACTTGGCTAAGAACCTAAATTCTTCCCAGGTTATGCAGCCCTAAGACAGCGCCCACTCCTAAGATATGACCAAAGGCAGTACTTGCTAAAAGGGCTGGTAAACCAAAATCACCTAAGAAATTGACTGAGGGTATTTTTGGTTCTGCGTTAGGATACTTGATGGTAGATTTACCAATGGTAATGGCAATAATATTGGCAATAATGATAATCAGTCCAACTGTCGGACTCCATTGCAGAGGTGTAGTTGCAGCAGCGAGTAAGGTTGAAGTAAGCACCTGATTTGCTCCTAAAATTTATTAATGATTGAAAATATAATCTGAAACTTTCCGAAGCAAATTCCAGAAAGTACCCAATTTTGCATCAATATTTAACACTTATTCTTACTACTTAATACAACGTGAGTTCAACGCGGTGAGTTGACTATGGTAAGTGGTTTGAACTTCAATAAATATCTGGTGAAATTAAATATGTATTATCTAGAACCCTTGTAGAGACACGAAATTGGACTGGGCTTCTCTACGAGACGCTGCGCGTAGCTTGTACGTCCCTCCCGCTGCGCTAACGCGTCTCTACATTCTTTTCCGGAGATGTTTAATCTGAGAAGTAGGCATTTTTTAGTTTTAAATTATACCTTACTATTAAATGCTAAGAGAATTAATCGGGGTTCATCTATAGAACTCAGTATTTGATTTTTAAAATATACGTAGGGGAACCAGTGCGTTGCCCAGAGCATATTCACATAAAATTGTAGATAATAAATATAATTTTCATCTATCAAAAGTATGAGATATGAATATAGGAATTTTTTATATCTAAAGAAATTAGATACTTCTGGCAGAAGATGTAAATAAAGATTAGACATAATAAATTAAAATCAATATTAATAAAAGTTCTGAAACAATTCAGGCAAGTGTGCTATACACGAACTTGGAACAGCCCAAAACTTTGTTAAAATCAGCAACACACAAACTATGAACTCTACCACCGAAAAACGTATTGCCTTAATTTCCGTCCACGGAGACCCGGCAATTGAAATAGGGAAAGAAGAAGCTGGGGGACAAAATGTTTATGTGCGCCACGTGGGTGAAGCACTAGCACAGCTAGGATGGCAAGTTGATATGTTTACCCGTAAGGTGAGTCTGGAGCAAGACTCGATTGTTGAACATAGCGACAATTGTCGAACTATTCGTTTAAAAGCTGGCCCCCTTGAGTTTGTGCCGCGAGATGATATTTTTGAATATCTGCCAGAATTTGTCGATAATTTCCTCAAATTTCAAGTAAAAAATGACTTTAAATACCAGTTAGTTCACACTAACTACTGGCTCTCTAGTTGGGTGGGGATGGAGTTAAATAAAATCCAAGATAGTAAACAGGTTCACACCTACCACTCCTTAGGAGCAGTCAAGTATAACACTATAGAAAATATTCCTCTGATTGCAAGTGTGCGATTAGAAGTGGAAAAACAGGTTTTGGAAACAGCAGAGCGAATTGTGGCGACAAGTCCGCAAGAACAGCAACATATGCGATCGCTAGTTTCGATTAAAGGTAATATCGACATCATTCCCTGCGGTACAGATATTCAGCGGTTTGGTTCGATTGCACGAAAAGCAGCCAGGGCTGAATTGGGTATTGAGAAAGAAGCGAAAGTTGTATTATATGTAGGACGTTTTGACTCACGCAAAGGTATAGAAACCTTGGTGCGTGCAGTAAACAAGTCTGGGTTACGCGACTCCAACACTCCCCAGCTAATTATTGGTGGTGGTAGTACTCCAGGTAAGAGCGACGGCATAGAACGCGATCGCATTGAGCAAATCGTCAACGAATTGGGGATGAGCGATTTTACCACTTTTGTCGGTCGTCTCAGTCAAAATATTTTACCAACTTATTACGCAGCTGCCGATGTTTGCGTTGTTCCCAGTCACTACGAACCCTTTGGACTCGTGGCGATTGAAGCGATGGCAAGCGGTACACCTGTTGTAGCTAGCGATGTCGGCGGACTTCAGTTTACTGTTGTTGCTGAAGAAACTGGTTTATTGGCACCAGCACAAGATGTAGATGCCTTTGCCTCTGCCATCGACCGAATTCTCTTAAATCCAGAATGGCGAGACGAATTAGGTAAAGCCGGCAGAAAACGCGTTGAAAGCAAGTTTAGTTGGGATGGTGTAGCAAATCAACTGAGTGAACTTTACATCCAACTATTGCAGCCACAACCAGTAGCCTCAATAGCAAAAGAACTAGTGCAGTCAACAGCCGAATTAGTGCAATCAACAGCAAAAGAACTAGTGCAGTCAACAGCCGAATTAGTGCAATCAACAGTAAAACAGCCAATCAATTTTGGTTACTAAATAATTCTCTTGCGTCACAGATAATGGTAAGTGGGTAACTCGGAAGTAAGCAATAATTTTCTTTTCTTAGTCTTCAGTCACCGAATTTTAGATTTTAAATTTTGGATTTTGGATTGAAGATTCAAAATCCAAAATTTAAAAAGGTTTGTTCGCGCAGCGTCTTCAAGATTTGCCCCAAAATTTAAACGCGAGAATAATGTCGGCGTTTGAGTAAGGATTATGAACGCCTCCCTGAAACCTCAAAGACATTGATTTATATTGCCATAATTCCTATTATGGTCAGACGACTGGCATGATTTTTGACTGGTTTCAACTTTTAAAACATTCTCTTAGATAATAGATTTCTGCGTTTTTTGATTCGCAGCTACCACCAAACCAAGTAACCGCTATGATAGTTGAGGTCTGCTATGCTTTGACTAAACAAAAATAAAAGCATAGCGATCGCTACCATTTGAATTTTAACAATTAATCGCTTTGCAACCAGTTGACTTTACCACTCTCACAGCTGCTTGTAGCGAAATCAGCGCTAACTGGCTACCATCACGCTTAGAACAGGTTTACCAGCGCGATCGCTACACTATTACTATGGCATTACGCACCCTGAAACAGCGAGATTGGCTAGAGATTTCTTGGCATCCTCAAGCTGCACATATTTGTATTGGCGATCCGCCACCGCGATCGCCAGATACTTTTACCTTTAGTCAACAACTGATCCACCAATTGGGTGGTTTGGCATTGGTAGCTATTGAAGCGATCGCCCCTTGGGAGCGGGTTATTGATTTGCAATTTGCCCGTCGTCCTGGAGAAAGCGCCCTATATCATGTCTATGCAGAAATCATGGGCAAGTATAGCAACGTCATTCTTACCGATGCCAGCAATGTAATTATCACCGCTGCTCATCAAGTCAGTCAGCAACAATCTAGTGTCCGTCCCATCCAAACCGGACAACCTTATGAAACACCCCCGAAACTGACTGGAACTGTCCCCAGTTTGAGCGAATCCCAACAACGTTGGCAAGAACGGGTAAGTTTAGTGCCAGGAGCAATCAAGCGGCAATTGCTGAAAAGTTATAGTGGCTTGAGTGCGGCACTACTGGAATTAATGCTATTAGAAGCAAATATCGCACCAGAAACATCCACCGATAGCCTCAACTCCGACGACTGGCGACGGCTGTTTGAGCGTTGGCAAGAATGGCTGCAAGCCTTGGATGACAGTAAATTTCAACCCGCTTGGACAAAAAATGGCTACACCGTAATGGGTTGGGGTGCAGTTGAAAACGTCAAAGATATCCAGGAGTTACTCAACCGCTACTATACTAACCAGATCAATCAACAGCTATTTTCTCAATTACGCCATCAGTTGAGTCAGAAATTGAATAATATTCTGGCGAAATTACGGAATAAAGCTCAAACCTTTAAGACGCGCTTGCAGCAATCAGATCAAGCTGATGAGTATCGACAAAAAGCTGATTTATTGATGGCTCACCTGCAAAACTGGGAACCGGGGATGAAGGAAATTATCCTTGCTGATTTTGATACAAATTTGCCAGTAGCGATCGCTCTCCAACCAGATAAAAATGCCGTTCAAAATGCCCAAAGTCTTTACAAACAGCACCAAAAGCTCAAACGCGCTCGTTCTGCTGTCGAACCGCTACTGTTGTCAGTGCAGACAGAAATTGAGTATTTAGAACAAGTAGAAGCTGCGATCGCTCAGATAGATACCTACCAAACAGCAGAAGATTTGCGAACTTTAGAAGAAATCCGCGAAGAGTTGATTGGACAAAAGTATCTAGAAGATCCAGAATACCGCAGCCGCAGCGCCAATGATGTCCCCAGCACCAACTTTCATCGTTACCTTACTCCCAGCGGCTTTGAAGTATTAATCGGTCGCAACAATCGCCAGAATGACCAATTGACCTTTCGTGTAGCTGGGGATTATGACCTATGGTTCCACGCTCAAGAAATTCCAGGGAGCCATCTGCTACTACGTCTAGAACCGGGTGCTGTAGCAGAAGAAGCTGATTTGCAATTTGTAGCTAATCTTGCCGCCTACTACAGTCGCGCCCGTCAGAGTGAGCAAGTGCCAGTAGTTTACACTCAGCCAAAACACGTCTACAAACCCAAAGGAGCAAAACCGGGAATTGCAATTTACAAGCAGGAGAGCATCCTTTGGGGAAAACCACAAATAGTCATTAGTCATTAGTCATTGGGCATTGGACATTGGGCACTTGTACTGAGCGAACGCAAGAGTGTCTTATAGAGAAGCCGTAAAGCCTGCGGCATAGCTTCTCTTCTTAGGCTGTGCCAACGCTTAAGGTGCAGCCTCTCCAAGAGTTGTATTGGGTATTGGTTATTTCTCCCCCTGCTCCCCACCCTCCTAACTTTCCCCATCTATAACCCTGCGATCTACTGAATTATCCTGATAGATAGAGGCTTTTAAGCTTTGTTCATATCTTTTTTTTGATGAATATTCTAGAAAAATCTGTGTTGGCTGTTACAATATTGTTAAGAAAAGTTGCCCGTTGCATTTTAGGAACGCGCAATTGGGTTTTAACTCTCTTGAGAAGACAACGCAAAAAAAAGATTTTCGAGACCAGCTGTGGGAGGCTGGTCTTTTTGTTTTTAAAGTGCTTATCCCAATTAGCCGCTTTAGAATCTTCCCCATTAAACTATTAACAACTGCACAACCAGCGATCGCACTCTTTACTGAAATTACTCTCGGTGTTGTCAAGTTACTGGCGCAATGCTACGAAAATGTAGCTGTACAAAAGTTTTACCTCGGTCTCGATTTTGACTAGGCTGCCTTGGGAGCTTCCCTGGCAGAAAGTAACTATATTACTGTCTAGGTTCCTGATGAAACCGCAATTGACTGGAGTGAGTGGATTTATAAACCAGATATGGGTGCGATCGTCAAAAAGGAAAATAGTTCTGCTACCCTATATTATAAATATGTAATTTTTCGTGTCAGTAGATATGAGAAATAAACAAATAGCTTAACAGTAAACACTTTATGGGATTAAGGTTAAATATCAATGGCTGATAAATTTACTCACGGTTATGCTTTGTTAATTGGTGTTGGTGAGTCTGCTTATAATAAGTTATCTTTGCCAGTAACCGTCAAAGATACTCAGATGATTTATGCTGCTTTAATTGACCCTGAACTGTGTGCCTATCCCGATAATAAAGAACATATCCAAGTATTGAACAATCAGGAAGCAACACGGCAAGGCATTTTGGATGGTCTGAATTGGTTAAAGGAAAAAGCAACCGCAGATCCAAGTGTGACTATATTTATTTATTACTCAGGACATGGCTGGGTGGATAAAACTACTAGCCGTTATTATTTACTGCAACATGATATTAAACCAACTAAACTTGCCAGTTCAGCACTTGCAGCAGAAACATTTACAGATGCTTTGTGGCAAATTCGCTCTGAACGTTTGTTAGTGGTGATTGATAGTTGTCATGCAGCAGGAATGGCAACTTCTAAAGAAACAGATGTTGAACTTTTAGAAGAGTTTGATAATTTTGAACGAGTTGCTCCTTCCAAAGGATTCATTGATGAATTGAAACAAGGTAAAGGCAGAGTTGTTTTTACGTCATCAGAAGGTGAGCAACAGTCCTGGATCAAAGATGAGTCAAATAGTATTTATACATATCATTTTATTGAAGCTTTGCAGGGTGCAGCTAATCTAACTGGGAATACAGAAGTTAAGGTTTCTAACTTAATGAATCACCTCAGCAAAGCTGTACCTGAAAGTGCGTTACGTTTATGTAGCGCAGAACAAACTCCTCACTTCGATGTGGATGCAGGAGATTTTGTGATTGCTAAACTCCAAGGCGGTAAAGGTTTACCTGCTAAAGGATGGGAGGAAATTCAGCCACAAGCTACTCAAAAAATTAACCAAATAGCTAAAAATATTCAGCAGTACGGTAGATACATCACCAACATCAATGAAGTTCGTGATGTCCAAAACTTCCATATTGGTGATGTTATTCATAAAAGTTAATTAGAAAGAAGGGGTACCGTAAATCATTTAGAGCGTCTGATTCAAAACTTAAAAATAAATGTGTACCAACCTGATATTTTTCTCTTGATTAGACGTTTGGCGATTCGAGGTAGTAAAGAAGGAGTCTCATTTATTCCAGTGCATCCAGAGAAAGTTTTGCTGAAGCAGTTTTCAATACTGCCATTACAATCCAGTTAATTAAAAGTATCAGATGACACCTAATGAACACCTCAAGCAAATTCTGAATCGGGTTGAAAATGGACAACAAACCGATGAAGATATAACATTTCTACATCAGCAACTTCTGGCTGGCGATCGCCAGGTTGCATCGCAGCTGGGTAAGTATAACGTCAATATTGGCGAAGGGAAAGAGATACATATAGGCGATCGCATTTATCAACAGTGGGATAAGGAAGCGATGGAAGCCTTAGTTAAAGTGATTCAAGAAACAAGCGGTATTCATCAAAATACCCAGAATGGGGATGCAGCCGCAAGAGATATTGATAAACGTAATATTTACGAAAATTGTACATTTATTCAACTGCTGGCGAAAGATAGTAGTTCTGGCAGTATTTATCAAGAATTCTTAAACAAATCAGATTTTTCTAGTATCCCTCAAGAAAGTATTCAACAAGCTTATCAAGACGCTTTACCTCCCGATGCTGGTGTGTGGGATTTCCAGGGAAATAATATTGAAGAAATCCTCAAAGAAATTCAAGAATTTAGACGAATGTTACAGTTTTGTGAACTATTAAGTCAAGATGAAAGGATTCCTTTTGCAATTCGTCATAAACTAAAAAATTTAACTGAAAATTTAGCCGATAAAAAGCATCCAGAAGATTACAAAAATAAACCCTCAACAGATTTTTATTCTCTGAGCGAGTCTGAAAATTCCCTTAACTCTGCTCAACTCTTCCCAGAAACCCAACCAGATCCTTCTATAGGCTTAACAGACTCACAAAGACAACGTTTAGAACAGCAACAACATAGGCTCCAGGAAGAGTGGGATATAAGAAGTAACAAGTTGAAGCTACTGCGGAAGGATTATGCAATTGAGGTAAATACAGCCGTTGAATTTCAGTTACAACAACAAATTCAATCTGAGCAAGCTCAACTGTCACAATTAGAGACAGACTTAGACAAAATTGAGCAAGATCTAATATGTAGTGTACCGTGTCCTCCTATTAAAATACCCTCTGGCAAAAAAGTACGACTTGAATCCTATTTAATCGCTACCCTTGAACGTTGGAATGATGATAATGAAAAGTTTTTACTAAATGCTTGGTTAATTATTGATGACTCAGTACCAGGAAACGACCTATCTAAGTTTACATCACTACTTGATCAAGATGAACAGCAACAGGGAACGTTATGTAAATTTAATGACATACCGAAACAACTGAACAAATTTCTGAAGACAGGTCTCAGACATCTTCGAGGTAAAGAATATCAGCTAATTATTGAGGTATTTTTACCAAGTGATTTGATTGGCACAGAGATAGATCGCTGGAAAATTTATGACCCAATAGTAGAGGAAATAACCTTTGGAATTAAGTATCCAATTCGACTGCGATCGCTAGAACGTTTGAACCTTGAATATTTAGATTCTTATCTATCTGAATGGTATAAGTATTGGGACAAGGTTAAAAGTGTTTTAGATGAAAAACCCATTCAAGAACTATTTGCACATCTTGAGGAGATGGAAACTTTTAATTGGAAGTCATTGAAAAGTAACTTAAAAGAAAAAATCGGACTTAAGGTAACGTGTGCCCTCCCCAAAGCCAAAACTAAGGAATTATTTAAAGCTATCTTAACAGCAACAACACCAATTGCTATTTGGACAAGATGTGATATTCCTAATTTGGATCAGGTAACTGCAATAAATGAAATATTAACTTTGAACCCATTATATCATTTGTATGAATCAGTTAAACAAACTAGAGAAAAAGCTGATGCTCAAACTGAGGAACATTTAGGTTTTCATTTAGCTCTGCTTTGGGAAGATCCTTATCGTCTTACTCCTAATATCATGCTGGAATTAAAAACACCTGGACAATAACAAATAATTTAAATTAAAAACATGACTGATTGGAAAATTTTTCAAGGCAATAGTAAACCGCATGATAATATTAATCAACTTCCTCCTCCCCCAAGTTGGCGTAAATTTCTAGATACAGATGATGAAATAGTTGAACAAATTGAGCAACGCTGGCAAAATTTATGTGAGGGGTTAGAGCAGAATGCAAGAAATGAGGAACGGGGTAAAAGTTTTCGTATCCATACTGATAAAAATAATGACAGAAATAGTGTTATTAATATGGTCAATGCAGCTCTGTATTTAAGACGACCTTTGTTAGTAACAGGAAAACCGGGGACAGGTAAAACGTCTTTGGCTTATGCTGTGGCTTATGAACTAAAACTAGGGGCGGTGTTACCTTGGTATATTACCGCTCGTTCAACCTTACAGGAAGGATTATATCGTTATGATGCGATCGCCCGTCTGCAAGATGTGCAGATGGGTGATAAAAGTAAGGATATTGGTTGCTACATACAACTGGGCCCATTAGGTACAGCCTTTCTTCCTTCCCGTCGTCCTCGTGTGTTGCTGATTGATGAAATAGACAAAAGTGATATTAATTTACCTAATGATTTACTCAATTTGTTTGAGGAAGGGGAATTTAAGATACCAGAATTAGCACGTATTTCTAAAGAAGCGAATCAGGTAGAAGTTCGTACCTATGATGGGATAGATGTCCCCATTAAAGAAGGTCGAGTGCGCTGTCAGAATTTCCCTTTTATTTTGTTAACCAACAACGGGGAGCGAGATTTTCCGCCAGCTTTTCTGAGGCGTTGTTTAAGATTAAATATGCCCTATGAACCTGATGCTACGGCTTTGAAGGAAATTGTGAAAGCACATTTAGAAAAAGATGTGGTAACGAAAGATGAGGGGAAAATTAATCAATTAATTGAAAAATTTAGAACATTGCGAGAAAGTGGGGATATAGCAACGGATCAACTGCTGAATGCCATTTATATGGTCACTCGTGAGTTTAAACCAGAAAAAGCAGAAGAAAAAGACCTGATTGAAGTATTGCTGAAATACTTAACCAGTGCGGAGGACAGATGATTGACCAGTTAATTACTGCATTGAGTAAAGAAGTAAAAATCTCTACTACATTGAGTGAAAAAGTAGAAATGTCAGCCGAAGAAATTGCTGATACAATTTGGCTGGCACTTCAAATACAGGAATTTCAAGCTGAGTCAGTCTCCTCTGGTTTTCCCCTGAACAAAGAAGACGAGAGAGGGATTAACAAGCAGGAAAGTCAGTCACAGCAAGGAACATTGCCAAAAACTTCCGAGTTAGGAGAAACACCAACTCCGTCACCAGAGGAACCAAAAGCGGGCATTTACCCCCGACATCAACAACATACCTCAAAATCTTTAGATTTATCCTTTAAAGTCCCTGATGCTCCTTCTTTACGTGAACCGTTAACCTTAGCACGGGCGTTAAAACCCTTAATGCGTCGTATTCCCTCTGGAAGAGAATTGGTCTTAGATGAAGCCGCTACTATCCAACGAATTGCAGATGAAGGGCTTTGGATACCTGTACTTAGACCTACAGTAGAACCTTGGTTAGATTTGGAATTAGTGGTTGATGAAGCAATCTCCATGCAAATTTGGAGACACACCATTAGGGAATTAGAACGACTGCTGAAAAACTATGGAATTTTTCGAGATGTGCGGGTCTGGGGACTGATTACGAATGAAAACGAACAAGTGCAGATTCGTCGGGGTATTGGTGCAACTGCTAAAAATCAAACTCCCCGTAGTCCCAAGGAATTAATTGACCCCAGTGGTCGGCGTTTGGTGTTGGTGGTCAGTGATTGTGTATCATCTCTGTGGCGTAATGGAGAGGTTACACCTGTATTAGAACTCTGGGCAAAACAAGGGTCAATGGCAATTGTCCAGATGCTTCCTAAGTGGCTGTGGAAAAGAACCGCTTTAGGTAGAGCCTCAGAAGTGCGGTTGCGGGGACTAACTCCTGGGGTGTTTAACCAGAAATTAATCGCCAAGGAAGTGTCATTGTGGGATGAACTGGAGGAGGAAAGGGGGGTTAAAGTCCCTGTATTTACATTAGAAGCAAATAAGGTAGTTACTTGGGCGCAAATGGTGTCGGGTAAGGGCAGTATTTGGACATTGGGATATGTATTTAAGTTAGATACAACTCCCGTTCAAAAAGAAAGTGGGTTATTTAATGTTGTTCATGGTGATTTGAGTGCAGAACAGCGTGTACAGGCGTTTCGAGTGACGGCTTCACCAATGGCACGAAAATTGGCAGGATTATTAGCTTCTGCTCCTGTGATTAGTCTGCCAATTGTGCGATTAATTCGGGAAACACCATTAATTCGGGAAACACTGTTAAAAGACTCTCAACAAATTCATGTGGCTGAGGTATTTTTAGGCGGATTATTAAAGCCTTTATCTGAGATAAATGCAGATACCAATCCTGATTATGTTCAATACGAGTTTATAGATGGGGTACGCGAGTTATTAGTTGATTCTGTTCCTTCAAAGTATGTGTTAAATATAGTGGATGGGGTATCGAAATATGTGGCGGAAAAAGTGGGATTATCGCTGGAGACTTTTGCCGCTGTTTTAAGAAATCCGCAAAGTGATATTGCTAAAGAATTAGGCTATTTTGCGACAGTTACGGCTCAGGTTTTGAGGTGTTTAGGTGGGGAGTTTATAAAGGTTGCTGAGGAATTGGAATTACATGATTCTGAGTTTGATAAAAATTTGTATATAAATAATTCATTTTTGCACAATGTACAACCGAAGCTAGAGGAGCAGGTGACAGTCAACGAAGCCAAGCTGATCATAGTTGGTGAAGGTGGAACAGGTAAAAGTTGTTTACTAGGAGCATTGCGGGGAGATCAATGGGTAGATGGTCGCTCCACAACTTACGGTATTGAAATTAAACCTGTAATTGTTACCGATCCCAACAGTGGCACAGAAATCACGTTGAATGGTTGGGATTTTGGCGGTCAACAGGTTTATCGACCGATGCACCAGTTGTTTTTCAGCGCTCCAGCCGTGTATCTAGTGGTATGGAAGCCACGGGAAGGACTTGATTATCAGCAAGGTTTTGTCAAAGAGTGGATTACGCTAATCAAAAATCGAGAACCGGATGCAAAGGTGTTGGTTGTCGCAACTCACGGCAGCCCTGGACAGCGACAACCGGACATTGACAGACAAGAAATTCTAGATCAATTCGGCAAAGATACGGTAATCGATTTCTTCCATGTAGACAGCAAACCCAACAAGGATACGACCCATTGCACCGGGATTGCAGAATTAAAAGAAGCTATTGCTCGTGTCGCTACATCTCTTCCCGAAATGGGGCGTTCTGTTCCAGCAAAGTGGCAGCGAGTGCGGGAAACCTTACAGACAAGTGACAAAGCCTATCTCCCGTATGATGATGTCATTGCCATCTGCGCCGAACAGGGAATCGATGAGGAGCAAGCAGAACTGTTCCTTCGCATCTCCCATATACTAGGGCATTTCATCCATTACCATTACGACCTAACACTACGTGATATCGTCATCCTCAAACCCGACTGGTTGGCAAAGGCGATCAGCTTCGTGCTAGATGATGAAATGACACGCAAACGCAACGGTTTGGTGGAATTTGAGCATCTCAGCCAGTTGTGGAGCCATCCCCCATTTGCAGGCGAAGAAGGCTACCCGAAAGAATTGCATCCAATCTTTCTGCGGCTGATGGAACGCTTTGATCTGTCCTACAAAGTGGTATTCGATTCGGCAGAACCTAGCAATACCAGCCTGATTGCTCAACTTGTTCCCGACACACGCCCGGAGCTATTGCCCAAATGGGGAGAGCAACCGGAAACTGGAGACAGGCAACAGATACAAATCTGCCGCATTGTGGACAGTCGCGGACAGTTTGCAGTCGCAGAAGGCTTGTTTTACCAGTTAATTACTCGGTTGTACAAATACTCACTGGGGCGGACAAATTACGAAGACAGCATCCATTGGCAACGGGGCTTAATGCTTGACAATGACTACAACGGTCGGGCATTGCTGGAGTATGTTAGCACAGATGTAAAAATCACGGTGCGGGCAGCTTTTCCTGAAAGGTTCCTATCCTATCTCACAGAAGAGATTAAATGGCTAGTCGAGAATTTCTGGGAAGGGTTGCGTTGTAACGTCATGGTTCCCTGCATTGCACCTTGCGGTACAAATGCGCCTGGAAACGCGCTATTTGAAGTACAGAAATTAATTGAGAGCAAAAAGAAGAATCGTCATGAGTTCCCATGTCCTGTTTCAGGGTGTGGTGAATGGCAAAACATCGATCAACTTTTGAGTAACGCGCCGACTGCTCAACCTCCATCTCAAGAAATTGGCATTGAGCAGTTCCGAGGTATTGTGAAAGAGGAGTTAAAGGTCATTCGCCGAGATTTGGTTATCTTGGATCGTCCAGATGAAGAACACTTTCAGAAATTAACTCAGGAGCAGCGCATAATTTTAAGCCAAGTCGATCAGCAGTTTGCAGAACTAATGCAGATGCTCACCGATGAAGCCAAAGACGGACCGCGCCTGTTCAGCTTTAAGCCTATAGATCCGAAATTTTTTGATAGCCGCAAATGGCTCAGGGCCAAGTTTCAACTCACCCTCTGGTGCGAACACGCCCGTCTACCACTTCCAGCCTTAAATCCCGACGATCAAAAGAAAGGAGTCTATGAATTAGATTTGCCCCGCGAGTGGTTCACCAAAGCAGCCCCCTTTCTCAAACTGTTGACGACAACTCTCAGCCTAGTCTTACCTGTGGCAGCTTCCGCAACCAAGTTGATGCTTGATGACACTTTATACAAAGGCATTGAAGAACAACTCGATCTGGGACAGAAAACTACCGAGTCTTTCTTGAAAGGAAGCGATATCGCTTTGGCTGGAAAGTCTAAGAGTGAATCTTCTTTGTTGGAAGGCGATGCAATCCGCGCCCAAGGCTCTATCTTACGAGAATTACACGCCCTTCTGAAAGGAAAAGACCCTAGTTTTGGTGGTTTGGTGCGGGTGCAGAATCGACGGCGCGAATTTCTCTGGGTTCATCCTCAGTTTGTGGATGAGTATTAATTTATTGGATGAACTTTATTCTATTCGACTACGCTACTTCATAGAGTTTGTTGAAGTACAGTTTAGTTGTCCATTGGGCAAGGCGAGTTAAGACGGGTTATATCTGCAATCGCTACTTGAACCCAGAATCCCTCGTCATTCGTGCGGGGGAGTGGGTCAATCTAATCTACATAGGCGATCGCATTTATCAACAGTGGGATGAACAAGCGATCCAAGCTTTAGTTAAAGCTATTCAAAAAGTCAGTTGGCGATGTGTAGCTAGTTCAACTGAGAATGATTATACTCAATCTACTGGAATTGGCATCATAGATACATTAGCCAAAAATTTAACTGATGTTTCCCAACAATCTGTCATGCGCTATGGATTAAAGTTAGCTTTTAATCCTAATCATCATCAAGAATATTTTATTAGTGGTGGCAATCAAGTTATTAAACGTTGGCAGACAAACACACGGGAAATACTACAAGAAATTTCTGTTCCATTTTCTCCAACAGGTATTTTTGATTTATGGTTTACCTCTGTAGCAATTAGTCCAGATGGTCAACTAATTGCTGCCTGTAGAGCCTATCAAATAAATATTTGGTGGTTAAGTACATCAAATGTGCTTCATTCATTTGGTAAAACTCTTTTTAGTAATTTTTTAGATGTTTTCGGTTTTGACTCAATCACCTTTAGTCCTAATGGCAAAATTTTAGCCGCCAATGATAACCAGGATATTAAATTGTGGGATGTAGAAAGCGGCAAAGAAATCGCTAAATTATCTGGGCATTCTGATAAAGTAACCTGTGTTGTTTTTAATCCAAAAAATGGACGAATTCTTGCTAGTTGTAGTTACGATAAAACCATCAAACTATGGGATATAGATAGTAAAAGATGTTTAGGTACACTTTCACCACATCGAGATGCTGTTTATACGCTAGCATTTAGCCCAGATGGAGAAATATTGGCTAGTGGCAGCAATGACAATAAGATTAAACTTTGGTATTTAAATACTGGAGAAATCCCTCAGACTCTCCAACAACATTCAGATGCCGTTACTTGTCTTGTATTTAGTCCAGACGGTAAAACTTTAGTGAGCGGAAGTAATGATGAAACAATTGTAGAGTGGAAAATTCCTGAAAACGAATTACAAATTTTTCCAGAACGACATCGCAGAGGTGTGACATCGATCGCATTTAGTCCAGATGGAGAAACATTAATTAGTGGAGGAAGAGATCAGACGATTAAAGTTTGGAAACGATAAAATCAGGCAACCTTACAATAGTTATAGAAGAAAGCGACTTAGGTGCGATCGCCATCTAAACTTAGAGAAAAATTTACCGCTTGAACCATAATCAAAATCACCACTCCTGAAAAATTAAACATCACTTACAATTTAACCATAAGCATATTCTCCTAAATTTTTCAGCGCAGTTAATATGACTGACATGAACCCCGATCGCATTACTGGAACCATTACGATCGCAGTGCTGCCTCAAGACAATGGACAGTATATTTGTCAGATGTCACCGTCTCTGAGTGATTTTCCCAAAGAGCATATCCAGTGCTACGGTCAAACAAAGGAACATGCGATCGCGATCGCCTTAGAGCAGTTAGCCGATGACTATCGTCGGATGGCGGAAGAACAACAAAATATAGACTGGGACACAGTGGAGCGATCAAACTCTGGAGAACCAATTGCCAAGCATTACCATGTAATTTTGCATTACGAGCGCATTGCTGAAGAAGAATCGAAGTTTGAGGCAATGCACAATACGATTATGGGAAATACAGTGGTGGAGAATGCTAAAATCACCGTGCTTGAGATTGATCCAGATATACGAATTGCTCCGTTAACGCGATCATGGGATTGATTGGGCTAATGAAGTCAACAGAATATAACGGTTTTTCAAGACTTTAGCACCATTGCGATCGCCTACTTGGTTAAAGCCCAATGTTTTGTCTGCACATCAATCTTTGTAATTCAAGATAGAAAATTTTTATCCATTTCAGCGTAGCCATTGAAGCCGCACAGATAAAAGCATCCAAAACTTAACTGTTGAATTTGCTATTTAACTAGCTTGGACTGTTTTATAACAAAACGAACTGATAGAATCCTGTTTATAACCTGTGGCATCATAGTCGGGGAAGTACACCAAACCAGCTACACCAGCATCTTTTATTTTTTGCATTGCTTGGATGATAGGCGTCTATAACACAAAAGAGACTTTTCTTTTGTCAGCCTTACTGGGTAAAGGTTATGGTAACAAGTTTTTTTTCTGCCTTGTAGGCTTCCTACCAATTATGTTGGATATAAGTCTTTTCTTTTATGTCAGCTTTATGCCAGTTTATGCCTTATGCAAGTGATGTTTTTCGCTGTAAAGGATGCCAGGAACCGGACTTGAACCGGTGACACGAGGATTTTCAGTCCTCTGCTCTACCAACTGAGCTATCCCGGCTGGGGCTTTTGTGAGCCACGATTAATCAATGTAGCAAACATCCAAGAATATAGCAAGGCCTTGGAGAGAAATATTCATGCAGCTTTCAACCTCAACTTGAACCAGATGAAAACGGCTACAAATAACAGAAACTGGACAAGAACAATACTCGGGCCAGAAGCAAGGTTAAAAATACCTGACACAATGATGCCAGCAATGCTGCTGATGGAACCAACTATCACTGATATGACTAGAAAGCGGCTAAAGTGGTGACTGATCAGTTTGGCAGTAGAGGCGGGAATAACCAAAAAGGCGTTCACCAGTAAAACGCCCACAGCTTTAATTGCTACAGCAACGGCGAGTGAAAGCAAGACCACAAACACATAGCGGTACAATTGGACGGGAATACCTTGAACTTGCGCGACATCGGGGTTAAGGGTCAATAAAATTTGCTGCTGCAGGGTTGATAGTAAAAATATGCTACCTCCCACAAGTACTAGCAGCGTCAAAATCAAGTCTGTGGCATCGATCGCCAGAATATCACCGAACAGCACCGCCATCAAGTTGCCACGATATCCTTTAATCAGGCTAGTGAGAATTACACCGATCGCTAATGCCCCAGATAGCACTATGCTAAGGACGCTATCGCTAGCTAAGTCGGTTTTGTCGATAAAGTAAAGGACAATAACGCCAAAAACTAAGGTAAAAGGTAACAGCATCCAAGTCGGATTTATTTGTAGCAGCACACCTAATGCCACACCTACTAATGCTGCATGACCAACCGCATGGCTGAAAAAAGATAACTGGCGCAAGGTGACAAAACTGCCCAACATACCGCCAAGTATTCCCATTAATACAGCACCTGCGATCGCCCGCTGCATAAAGGGGAATTGTAACAAGCTTACCAAGTCATTACTATTGGCGATCGCAACCCAAGCTATCTGACAATCATTGAAGAAATTCATACTTATGGGCATTAATGTTTAATGTTGGTGCTGGTAGCGACTGAAACCTGGCCCGTAGGTTGCTAACAGGTTTTGCGGTGAAAGGGCAATTTCCGGCTTACCAGTACAAACAATGCTTTGGTTAAGACAAAGCACGCGATCGCAATGGCGATTTACCATATCAATATCATGAGAAACTTGCAATACCGTCCAATCCTCTTCCCGCTTTAATTCATTTAGCAAAGCATAAAAATCTGCTGCACCTTGCACATCAACACCAGCAAAAGCTTCATCTAGTACCAAGAGTTTCCGAGGCATTACCAAACAATAAGCCAATAAAACCCGCTTGAGTTGACCACCGCTAAGAGTACCAATAGCTTGATGCTGTAAATGATAAGCATCGGTTCGCCGTAAAGCTTCTATTACTGCTGCCGATTTTTCTCTATCTTGTTTCCACAACCTTGAGAAAAATGAATTCTTTTTTTTCCCTTCCTTAGCCCATCCCAGTCCCACCAATTCACTAACAGAAATGGGAAAGCTGCGGTCAAAGATGAAGTTTTGCGGCATATAACCCAACATATGACGTAAACGCCCCAGGTTTGCAATTGGACGATCCAAGATTTCAATCGTACCAGCACTTCGAGGTATCAAATCTAAAACCGCTTTTACCAGGGTACTTTTACCAGCACCATTGGGGCCAACTATGGCTGTATCTGTTCCTGGCAACAATTCAAAGGAAACATCTCGAACAGCTAGATAGCTGCCTTGATAGACAGTTAATCCTTCTACTTTCAAAATAGCAATCTCTTTATTCATTATTTAAAAATAATGGTTGATAAATTATGATTCATGGTTTTAATTCCTAACTACTAACTTATTTACATGCCGTTTCTAGAGTTTGCAAGTTAGCTTTCATCGCCTGAAAATAATGTTGCGGATCTGTTTCGCCAGTTTCCAGAGAATCCAGAGTACGCAAAGTTAACTTCAAGTCTTTGGAAAGGCTCGTTAGTAGTTTGTTATCTACTCCTGGTTCACTAAATAAAGCTTTAACTTTGTACTTTTTCACGGCATTGACTGCATTTTGCACATCCGTTGGTGAAAGCTGGTCTTCGGGAATTTGTACCACAGCAACTTGCTTGAGGTTATAGCGTTTAGCTAAATATGGAAACGCATCATGAAAGGTAATAAAGGTGCAACTAGGAGTTTTCTGCAAAGTCTGCTGAAATTCACTGTTTAAACTTTCTAATTTTTTAATATAAGCCGCAGCATTGGCCTCATAAGTAGCTTTGTTCGCGGGGTCGGCAGCAATTAATCCATCCCGAATATTAGTTATCTGCTGTTTTGCTAAAACTGGATCTAACCAAACGTGAGGATTACCTTGGGCATGTTCGTGGTCTTTTTCCTGTTGCACCGTTTTCACAACAGGTGAAATTTCATTTAAGGGTTTAATACCTTTACTAGCATCAATTTCAGTTAATTTGGGATTTTGGGCATTTTTGACAGTATTTTCCAGAAATTCCTCCAAACCTAAACCATTTTTGACTAACACATTGGCAGTAGCGATCGCTTTGACATTTTCGGGTGTCGCTTGATATTCATGTACCTCCGTACCAGGTGGCACTAGAATTTCTACATCTGCGACATTAAGAGCTACTGCCTTAGTAAACAAATATATCGGCAAAAATGTCGTCACTACTTTAGTTTTTCCCGACTGCGCCTGTGGGATAGGTGCAGCTTTCTGTGTTTGTGGCAACTGTTGGAAAGTTTTTCCCTGATTCCTATTCGATTGGCTACAGCCATTAGCCATTGACAACATTAGCAGAGCAATTATGGGCAAGATGCCGTTTCTTTGTCTGCCTGTTCTAAGTCCTCTGCAATTTACAATCACTGTGTTTTCTCCTGAAAACGGATGCAAGTCTGCCTTTGTCACAATTCTTATTGACAATGAAACCTATTCTAAATTTTAGACTATAATAATTCTCATTCTCATTCAAGATACATAATATCATTTTGGGTTTCTTGGTAATGAGTAACAATAAAACTTTTTCAGATGGTACAGCCTATGCAATTTAGTTTTTCCTGAATAATTAAGATTTTTTGACTTTTTTTATTAAAAAATTTGCTTAATTCTGATAGAATTACTGACAAAGATTTTCATAAGACAGACGTTTAAAAAAACGTGGTTTGGGTGTGAATTGGAGATCAGTGTGAGGAGAAAAATGCAAAAATTCTGTAAATATCTGCTAATTAGTCCAGCAATCTGCGGTGTAATGCTATTTTTGAATACTGCTGCATTTGCAGGTGAAATATCTAACACGTCTGAAATTAATCAACCGCAAGTTTTAGCTAATCCAGACACAAGAGCTACGAACATAACGCCAGATCAGACAATGGCGCAAGTTACCTCCGTGTCTCAATTTTCCGACGTACAACCCACTGACTGGGCATTCCAAGCATTGCAGTCCTTGGTTGAGCGCTATGGCTGTATTGCAGGATACCCAAATAGCACTTATCGCGGTAATCGGGCATTAACGCGATATGAGTTTGCTGCTGGTTTGAATGCTTGTCTTGATCGCGTTAACGAACTTATTGCTACAGCCACTGGTGATTTAGTTAACAAACAAGATTTAGCCACATTACAAAAGCTGCAAGAAGATTTTTCAGCAGAACTGGCGACACTCCGAGGTCGTGTAGATACAGTAGAAGCACGCAGTGCTGAATTGGAGGCGAATCAGTTTTCAACCACAACCAAACTGAATGGGGAAGTGGTAATAGCGATCGCGGATGTCATAAGTGGAAATACAGTTAATGGTCAAAAAGTTAACCAAAATACTGTCCTTGCAGATCGGATACGTCTGAACCTCGACACCAGTTTTACTGGTAAAGATTTACTCAGAACACGACTTCAGGCAACAAACCTAGACCCCTTCTCTCAGACTGCCACCTTTACACCAGAAGGAGACTTCCGATTTGCTGGTGGTAACAACGGTAATGGAGTTGTGATAGACGCACTGTTGTATCAGTTCCCTCTCGGTGATAAAACAGACATCATCCTAGAAGCAAATGCAGGTGCAATTGATGATTTCACTAACACAGTCAACCCCTACCTAGATGGAGACGGTGGTAGCGGTGCCCTTTCCCATTTTGGGACTCGCAACCCAATTTATTATCTAGTCAATGGTACTGGTATAGGAGTCAAACACGAGTTTAGTGATCAGCTGGAACTAAGCTTCGGGTATTTAGCGAATGATGCTGCTAACCCTCAGCTAGGCTCTGGACTGTTCAACGGTGCTTATGGTGCTATGGGGCAGTTAACTGTTAAGCCTAGCAAGCAAATTACCCTTGGTTTGACTTACATTAACGCCTACAAAAATACTTTTTTTGCCAATGGTAGTGGTGGTAGCAATAACGCTAATGACAACATATTGCAGAATGCTTCTAGCAACTCCTACGGTATTGAAGCATCCTTTCAACCTAGCTCAAAATTCGTGATTGGCGGTTGGGCTGGTTTGACCAAAGCTCGCGTCCTTTCAGTTGGTGATGCTGACATCTGGAACTATGCCGTCACTCTGGCTTTCCCGGATCTTGGTAAAACAGGTAACATTGCAGGCATTATTGTGGGTATGGAACCTAGAGTTACCAGTGTGAGCAATTCTCTCAGCAATGCAGGTATCAACAAAGATCCAGACACTTCATATCACATTGAAGGTTTCTATCAATATAAGCTGAGTGACAATATCAGTATTACCCCAGGAGTTATCTGGCTAACAGGGCCAGATCATAACAATGACAACGATGATATCGTCATTGGTACAGTCAGAACCACATTCACTTTCTAATTTTCACAATCTTAGCTGAAGACGCAAATTAATTCTTTGCGTCTTCGATTTTTGGGATGATCTCAAAATAAAAACCCAGCATTTATGCTGGGTTTTATATCTTAATAGGAGAACGACATTGTTAGTTTTTCAGACAGTGGAAATAGATGATTTTAAACTAACTTTAATTTCCGTTTGACAAATGAACCAGCACTCATAATACCGAAGGCTAGCAAGCCTAATGTTGTAGTAGGTTCAGGGACACTAGCTAGTCTGTAACTATGGTTATCACTTTCAAATGCAACACCATCTGAGCTTAAAACTATTTTATCAAAAGTCTCTCCTGGATCTGCGAAGAAATTAACGAAAACATTGTCCTCAGGACTAATCTGACTACTGTTACCTCCACCAGGAAGTTTGCTGCTATCAAAGCTTTGCAACAGATTACTGCCGTTATAAAATGTGATAAAATTATACTTGTCAACTGAACCCCAGTACAAGCCAAAGTAATCAAGTGCTCGCTCAAAATTAATCGTCACAGGACCAGTGTTGCCTGGAACGTTGGAGTTTTCGGGAGAAACAGTTAAATAGTTGTGTTTATCACCAAGCGGTGCAGCATATTGACCATTTGAGGTTCCACTAACTACTGTGGGAACACCAGAAGCAGAAGAGTATTTAGCAAATCCACTGGTCGGTGCGCCAGTTTCAAAATTAACTGTAGTGACTCCAGGAACAGAGGAGAATATCCCATCTTCAAGAGAAGGTGTGCCTCCTATCTTCGGGGTAATAGCGTTAGCTGGGTTAGCACTCATGAAAACAACCGCTGTTCCAATTAAGGCTAATGATAGTTTTTGTATAGTAGACATTGATTTAGTCCCTTAAATATTTGATACCCATACATTGGCATATCATCCGAGTATTTGTGTAGTAGGTAAGAATTATTTTTACCAAAATTATTTATTGAGCCAATAAATCTGAAGATGGCAAAAAGTTATTTAGAGTAGTGGATATGAAGACAATTGCAGACTAAAATATCTACATGTATATACGTATGTGAATACAAAACCTATATTATTATTTGAGCTGACATCTGGAACTATGCCGTTACACTGGCTTTCCCGGATATTGGTAAAAAAGGTAACCCCATGACCAGAAGGAGAAATAACAGTCTTACACTTTTTTAGTATGGTTCTAAATGGGGAAAGTCACTGAAGCAGTTATGTTTGCACACCAAATGCCCTGGATTTACACCCCAATTTACCCAGCAAATTGCCTCACGCGCTGAGTTCATATTCGGTGGAACTCGCAAGGTGTGAATAAAGCTTGTGCTAGGGCAAGTCATTTTTAATAAATAAATCGGCTCGATATCCACATTATTATCAATTTTTAATAGTGTATATTCTTGCCAATTATCTAATTCAATAGCTTGTAATTCTTGGCAAATTCGAGCGTAACCAATACCTTGAATTAACACTCGGCGTAATTCGGCATTTTCTTCTGTTAAAAGCCATTGAGATTGCCATTGCTGCGGGTGAACTTTACCGTATTTTTCAGGTAAGGTTACACCGTGGTAGGAGTAGAGGCTATATCCATCGGTAAATTCAATGGCGGGTTCGCCTTCAGCGTGGAGGCGATTTTGATTGTCGAAGCGCAGGTGAAGGGGGCGATCGCATACTATACAAATTTTTTCATAAGGCAAAATCCAGCTACAATACCCTAATAGCGACTGCAAAGCTTGCCATTTTATTTGGTTGTAAGAGCAATTTAAGACCGAAACATAAAAATCTAAGTAACTGCAAGCGCAAGAATATAATTGAGCTTTAAACCAAGGACTACGAAGATTAGTTTCCTGTTGAAGTTGAGTTTTTAATTCTTCTCTTAATATGTCTTCCAGTATGTTTAAATTTGGTGGTACGACAGTAAGTATTTGGCTTATAACTTGGCTGTTTAGCTGGTATGCTAGTTGTTTGCTTAGTTCATTGCTAAATTCGTACAATAATTGCTTGTAGAATTCAGTATTCAATCGTTGCTTTAGTTGCCTTTGAATAACAATTTTTAGACCAGCATACGGACTATCACAAAATATAATTTCAGGCTTTTGTTTACGAATCGCTATATACCCAGCTTTTACCGCTTCCGCCGCTTTTTCACGATCAATCCGCTCCGTTGAAAGCGCGATCGCTCTCCACTTTTCCCGATAAACTGGAATCAAAGCCTCTTGCTCACGCGTTAACTTTTCAATCAGCGACATATCGCCAACCTTCAGGCTCGTATTCCCGCTGAATTTTCACCATCCAGTCACCTTGAGGAATAGAAATAGCTTTATGCTCCTCATGAGCTAGCAATGCCGACTCTGAAAACACACGCAAATAGAGTGTGCTATCTTTTTCGTATAATTCTGCGTTTCCCTGAGTAATGCGATGTTTATGCCCGGTAACTTCGCCTTCTGCCAAAGTTAAGTGAGGTATTTTTTGTCCTTCAATTTGCTGCACAGGCAGTAAGATTACATCACCTTGACGAATCGGTTGCATGGTTTGCTTTCCTGACATGGGTACAAACCCCACTTCGCTTTTGCTCTCAAGTTTGGTTTAATTTTGGCACAAGCTTTATGAAAGTGGGCATTGGGCAGAATGAAAAATTTTACCTCTTTCCCGTCTGCTCTGTCATTGACAAAAGATATCGTCGGATTACACTTCTTGCAGGGTATTTTGAAAACTGTAGTCGCCAATTATGCGTTAGATAAGTTAAAGATTGAAATAGCTGGAAATTCACACCCAGCGTTAGCCTCCCCTATCCTCTGGGACAAACTGGGCCCTAAGTTCAGCGCATTTTCTCCCAAGCAGGCAGTTTATGTGAGGATTAAATCACCGCCCTAAGCGTGACCTTTTATCTTGACAATTTGCAAAAATTACCTCAATTTGACTGTTTAGCTTAGCAGCTATTCTTTTTTTGAAATTTCCATGTCAACTCTCGTCATCGTCGAATCTCCAACTAAAGCTCGTACCATTCGCAACTACCTGCCATCAGGCTATCGGGTGGAGGCGTCTATGGGTCATGTGCGTGACCTCCCCCAGTCGGCTAGTGAAATTCCCGCTGCCGTCAAGGGGGAAACATGGGCGCAGCTAGGGGTAAATGTGGACGCCGACTTTGAACCGGTATATGTTGTCCCGAAAGACAAAAAGAAAATTGTCACCCTGCTCAAAGAAGCCCTCAAAGATGTAGATGAACTGATTCTGGCAACGGACGAAGACCGGGAAGGTGAAAGCATTAGTTGGCATTTATACCAATTGCTGAAGCCAAAAGTTCCGACTAAGCGGATGGTGTTTCACGAAATTACCCAAGACGCAATTAAAAAAGCGTTGAAAAACTGCCGCAATATCGATGAGCAGTTGGTTCGCGCCCAAGAAACGCGGCGGATTTTAGATCGACTGGTGGGCTATACCCTGTCTCCACTGCTATGGAAAAAAATCGCCTGGGGATTATCTGCTGGGCGAGTGCAATCTGTAGCTGTACGACTTTTAGTCACTAGGGAACGCCAACGCCGCGCTTTCCATGAAGGTACATACTGGGATTTGAAAGCTAGTTTGTCAAAGGAAAAAACCCCCTTTGGTGCCCAGTTGGTCACATTGGCAGGAAGCAAAATAGCTAATGGCAGCGATTTTGACGCAACAACTGGACAAATTACCGCAGGTCGCAGTGTCTTGTTGCTAAACGTTGACCAAGCGGTAGCCCTCAAGGAACGCCTGACTGGGAAAACCTGGAGTGTTAACGACATCGAGGAACGCCCAGTGACGCGCAAACCGTCGCCACCGTTCACCACCTCGACGTTGCAACAAGAATCTAACCGGAAACTGCGCCTCTCAGCCCGTGACACGATGCGGGTTGCCCAGAATTTGTACGAGCAGGGGTATATTACCTATATGCGGACAGATTCAGTGCATTTGTCAGATCAGGCGATCGCAGCTGCTCGTAGTTGTGTAGAAAAACTCTACGGTCAACAATACCTCAGTCCCCAACCTCGGCAATACACCACCAAATCCAAAGGTGCACAAGAGGCGCACGAAGCAATTCGTCCAGCAGGTAGCAGCTTCCGCACCCCTCAGGAAACTGGTTTGGGTGGTCGGGAACTTGCCGTTTACGATTTGATTTGGAAGCGGACTGTCGCCTGTCAAATGGCTGATTCCCGCCAAACTCAAATTACCGTGCAATTGCAAGTTGAAGACGCTGGGTTCCGTTCTTCTGGCAAACGGATTGAATTTCCTGGATACTTACGTGCCTACGTCGAAGGTTCAGACGACCCAGAAGCAGCACTGGAAGACCAGGAAGTAATTTTGCCGAATCTGAAAGTCGGAGATCATCCAAATTGTACAGATTTAGAAGCAGTTGGTCATGAAACTCAACCGCCAGCTAGGTACACCGAAGCTACTTTGGTAAAAACTTTGGAAAGCGAAGGTATCGGTCGTCCCAGTACCTACGCCAGCATCATTGGCACAATCATCGACAAGGGTTACGCCCATTTGGTGAGTAACGCTCTCATTCCTACCTTCACCGCTTTTGCCGTCACCGACTTGCTGGAAAAACATTTCCCAGACATCGTTGATCCCAGTTTTACCTCGAAGATGGAGCAAACCCTTGATGACATTGCCACAGGTGAAGCGAAATGGCTACCCTACTTAGAGCAATTCTATTTGGGAGAAAAAGGGCTGGAAACCCTGGTAAAAGAACGGGAAAGTCAAATTGATGCCACCAAAGCTAGGACTGTAGAACTGGAGAATCTAGATGCCAAAGTCCGCATTGGTAAATATGGCCCCTACATTGAAGTCGAAAACGGTGAGGGGGTTATCACCGCCTCAATTCCCAAAGACCTGACACCAGCTGACCTCGACCCCAAACAGGTAGAAGTATTGCTGCGTCAAAAAACCACAGGCCCTGACCAGGTAGGTCGGCATCCCGAAACTGGCGAACCGATTTATGTGAAAATTGGTGCTTATGGGCCCTATGTCCAATTGGGTGACAAGACCGACGAAAACCCCAAACCGAAACAAGCCTCCCTACTCAAAGGCGTCACCCCAGAAACCGTTACCCTGGAAATGGCTGTTGGTCTTTTGGCCCTACCCCGGACATTGGGAGTTCATCCAGGCACTGGCGGCAAAATCCAAGCAAGTTTGGGGCGCTTTGGCCCTTATGTTGTTCATGACCAGGGTAAGGAAGGGAAAGACTACCGTTCCCTGAAAGCTGCTGACAATGTATTGACAATTAGCCTAGAGCGTGCATTGGAGTTATTGTCCGAACCAAAAAAGGGACGCAGTTCCACCAACAGCAAGTCTAAGGCAGCCTTACGCGAATTGGGTACACATCCAGAGGACGGGGAAACAATTAACATCTACGATGGCCCCTATGGCCCTTACATCAAGCATGGCAAAACTAATGTGAGTATCCCAGAAGGTGAATCGGTAGAAGATATAACGCTGGCTGCGGCACTGAACTTGTTGGCAGCTAAAGCATCGACAGCAAAATCGACTCGCAAAACGAGTAAATCAACGAGTTCCAAATCTAAGTCAACTGCTAAGTCATCAACTACCGCTGCGAAAAAAAAGCTAACAGAAGGTTAATTGCAAGTCAAGAGTCCAAAGTCCGATCCTTAACTCTTGACCCTTGATATTCATCCTTGATAGGATGCAGTTCGGTAGGTTGCAAGTGTGATACTCTAAAAAGTAAGGGAGAACACAACGCCAAATTTTAGAAGTGGCTTATGTCCCAAATACGAGATTGTGTTTTAGCCTGGTTGGAAGTCAGAAATGCGAAAATATGCTATTTTCTGCGTACCTGTTAATCAAAAATTGAGGTAGTATCTCAGGAGCGGTCAGTTCATGGACTATATAGAAAAGGTGCTGGAAAAGCTTAAGGAATTAGCGCGTAGGCTAATTGAGAGCCTGTTAGGGCCAGATGCTGAACCGGAACCGGAACTGATTCCGATTCCTGTGAATGATCGCTCGCGTCGTCGCCACTAGCCCCAAAGTGCTGAACTCGACTTTACAACCCTTAAGCATTCTGGCACTGCATGGGCCAAACTTAAATTTGCTAGGACAGCGAGAACCAGAAATTTATGGTTCGTTGACACTAGCTGAAATTAACCGCCTGTTAGAAGAAGAAGGATTCAAGTTCCAGGCGAAAGTTTTTCCTGTGCAGTCAAATCATGAAGGAATTTTGGTAGATACTATTCATGGCGCATTAGGACAATATCAGGGAATTTTGATTAATGCAGGGGCATATACTCACACAAGTGTGGCATTACGAGATGCGATCGCTGCTGTTAACTTGCCCACAGTAGAAGTACATCTGAGTAATATCTACCGCCGGGAAGAATTTCGCCATTATTCGTACATCGCCCCAGTAGCGATCGGGCAAATAAGTGGTTTTGGCGGACAAAGTTACTTGTTGGGCTTACAAGCACTAGTGAATCATTTAAGAAGCATATAAGCATAAAAAAGGAATTGATTTTAGAGTTTAGATTTTGGATCAAATTCTTCAATCCAAAATCCAAGTTGCGCTGAAGCGCACCAAAGGTGCGACCCAAAATCCAAAATTGTATGCGCTATTCTCCTATAAGTCGGTTTAAAGGTACTTTACTTGGAGCATTCCTGGGGGAAAGTTTAGTTTCTGGTGGCGAAATACAGTTTCAGAGTTACCCAGATTTGGGTGGAATGGCGGTTTTGGGTATCCAGAGTTTGATTGCGTTGGGTAAATTAGATTTAGACGATTGGATAAGGCGTCAACAACAAGAATCTTTTTATTTAGCAGCAACTGATGACATATCGATAAAAATAATTATTGCCACACTACCAGTAGCACTTTTTTTTCACGAAAATCCAATTAAGCTCCGACAAAACTTGCTGCATGTGCTAAAAATCTGGGAGGATGACCCAGTAGTACGGGATGGAACACTAGCAGTAGGATATGCGATTTCTCTTGCCTTAACTGAAAAACTCGACCCTCTAACCTTTATCCCGCAAATAATTTCTTTCATCGGAGAAACACCGACATCAATACCAAAAAAATTATTAAGAGTCCAAAATTTATTAGAGCAAGGGGCTGGATTGTCAAGGGCGCAAGCTGAGTTTGCTAGAGAAGAAAAACTCAGTAACACTATTGCTATGGCATTTTACTGCTTTTTGAGTACCTTGGAAGACTTTCGCCTTGCAGTTTTGCAGGCAACTCACAATCACAATTCTAAAGTGCAAGATGCTACACCTCTAAGCTCACAGGGTACAGGTGCAATTACTGGTGCTTTATCAGGAGCATATAACGGTACAGGTGGAATTCCCGTAAATTGGCAAGTCTTGCTCTTGCAGAGGAATTCTCCAGCATGGGGACTAACTAGTTTTTCCCAAATGTTAAAATTAACTGATGCATTTGTGGCGGTGTGGTCAGGAGTGTATGATCTTGCCCTAAATCCAAGGGAGTTAACAGAGGAGGGATGTGAGGTAGCTTTGCTTTCAGTTTACGCAGCTCCTCGCGTTATTCGGTCACGTTAATCCTATTTTTACCAGAACAACGGTGCGGGTGTCAAACGTTGAAGACTACACAGTCTAGCTAAAAACTAAAAAACTTACTAGTACAGCTTGGCAAAAATTTAGCTACCATCTCAAACAAGACAAGTTGCTCTGAACAATTGGTTAAAGGTAAGTAAGTGGGTAAGAATAAATCAAACTATGTTACGCAATGTAAAATTAATTAAATTAGCTCTTAGTAAGGGCTGAAGCCCTTAAAATAAGGCTGGAGCTGCTTACTACAAACCTTTAATTATTCACGCCCACTTACTTAGGTAAACTTCTGCCACAATGTACCAGTCTTATATATTAGAATTTTTCCGCTAACCCTTGGACTGACTGATTCTGTAAGTAGCTATTGTGGTAAATTGGTAACAAAAAAACTCCCGCCACCGTAGTTGCAGCAGTCGCAGATCAAACTTCCCTGATGATTGTCTTTTTTTGAGCTATCAAAGTTGGCAATTGCAGGCAGAGATAATAAAAATGCAGCAATTTTTGCAGTTCTTGACCCAGCAATTGACTCACTGGCGGCGACAGTACAAAGCTCTACGCCGTAAGGGAAAGTTAATCAGAAGTCCCAAAGGTAAAAGCCATAGAAGGGAACTTCTAAGGACTATGCTCAAGAATGTATTCCTGTTTTTCTCAAAAACCAATGAGAAAAGCGCTCGCCGAAAACAAGAAAGAGCGCTTAAGTCAAAGGCAAAATTGGTCAAAACTAAGAGTAGTATTTATGTAGTTGGTTTAGACTGGCTACATGAACAGCGTTCCTCGGTAATTTTGGCGATCGCTGTAGTTTCTCTCATCGGTGTTCTTGGGCATAAATTATACAACCAGACGCAACTCCAGGTAGGAAATCCCGCGCCCCAAACGATTACAGCGCCCTACACAGCTAGCATCGAAGATCAGAAAAAAACAGAAGCCAAGCGCCAAGCCGTCAGTAATAGCTCCTTACAAATGTTGATGGTTGATGCGCGAATCAACGAACAAATCAACGAAAATTTGCAACAATTTCTGGATAATGGCAATGAAATTCGCGCCCTTGCTGGAGCTTTTCCTTTTTTTGATCCGCTAGTTTTGTCCATCTCTACCCAGCGTTACCTTCGCTCTTGTCCTGACTTGGAATGGCAAGCACTGCTATTAGCTATAGAAAATAGTAAAAATCAGCAGAAGAAAGGAACAGGACGAACCGCCGCTTCATCCCGTCGATCATCTATAGCTGCACCTAATCAACACCAGCCACGTATAACACCAGCCAAATCTGATTCCCAGAGTCCACAGGTAACGCCACAGAAGCCAGAGCCAGTTGATTTGTTTCAAAACACTGACTTTACTCAAGCAATAGCAGAACTAGAATCTTACCGCCTGACAACTTCTGAGAAAAACTTGTCCTTACTGATTGCCCAAATTTCTCAAGCACGCCAAAGATATACCCAAGCCATTGCCAAACTTTTAAAGTTGGAGACTGGTAGCCCAGAAGCAGTATACGAGGAATCTCTCCTTTTGAATTTGTCAGAGGTGGAATGGGAAAAAACCCAAACGGGAATCCATCAGAGTACACAGCGGATTCTCACCCAAGGCATCCCACAGGGACTGCCAAAAAATATCTTACAAGATGCGGTGAGTTTACAATTACAGACCTTTGTACCAGAATCTGCTGAACCTTTGGCAAAGAACCTGTTGTTAACTGTACTTAAGCCGAATCTGCAAAAAGATGAAGAACAAACCAGACAAAACGCTCAAAAGGCTGCTGCTGGTGTGCTACCCGTGATCGTGAAAATACGGCATGGTGAGGTGATTGTTAAAAAAGGAGAGCAGATTACTGCATGGAACTTTGAGGTGCTGGAGCATTATCACCTGATTCGCCGGCAGGTAAAATGGCAGGGGTTGGTGAAGTTAGGAGGCGTTATTGCGATCGCCATTGGCATTTTTGTCTGGGTAGAACGGCATATCAATTACGAATTGCGGCAACGCGATCGCCTATTGGTGTTATTGCTGACTCTAAGTGTGCCAGGAGTGATTGCAATGGAATTGCCTTATACCACTTGGAGTGCCCTTGGTTTATTGTTGGGAAGCTTCTATGGCCCGACTTTGGGGTTGATAGTTGTCGGACTGCTGTTGCCGATATTAGCAATTAGTTTGGATATGAGCAAGGCTGCGCTTTTAGCTGGTGCAGGGGGAGGAATATTAGGTAGTTACATCGCACAACGATTGCGATCGCGTGAAGAATTGGCATTATTAGGTGTTGCGATCGCTTTAACTCAGGGCGGCATTTATCTGGTTGTTAAAGTCTTAATTGGTCAAGCATTTGGTTCAACCTGGTATATCGTCCTCCGAGAAGCGGCATTATTTGCTTTATCCGGCTTAGGCTGGAGTATTGTAGCCTTAGGCTTGAGTCCTTATTTAGAAAAACTTTTTGATTTAGTCACTCCAATCCGTTTAGCAGAACTGGCAAATCCTAACCGCCCCTTATTAAAACGACTCGCTACTGAAACTCCCGGAACTTTTCAACATACCCTGTTTGTGGCTACCCTTGCCGAAGCTGCTGCTAAAGAACTAGGATGCAACGTTGAATTAGTCAGGGCTGGCACACTATACCACGATATTGGCAAAATGCACGACCCTCTTGGCTTTATTGAAAATCAAATGGGGGGGCCAAATAAACACGATACAGAGATTAAAGACCCTTGGAAGAGTGCAGAAATTATTAAAAAGCACGTAACTGAAGGGTTGGTGATGGCACGTAAACACCTTTTACCCACAGCGATTCAAGCTTTTATTCCAGAGCATCAGGGAACGATGCTGATTGCCTATTTTCATCACCAAGCCCAGCAAATGGCTCAGTCAGATCCAAGTTTAACAGTAGACGACGCAGATTTTCGCTACGATGGTCCAATTCCCCAATCACGGGAAACAGGAATTGTGATGTTAGCAGATTCTTGCGAAGCAGCGTTGCGATCGCTGCAAGCATCGGCGTCAGCAAAGCATGTGGCAGAGAAGCGATCGCTCAAAGATGTCTCCACTGAACAAGCTTTAACAATGCTCAACAACATTCTTCATGCCAAATGGCAAGACAATCAACTCGTAGATTCAGGACTAAAACGGGAAGAGATGTCACAAATTGCTCAGATATTTGTGGATGTTTGGCAGCAATTTCACCACAAACGGATTGCTTATCCTAAGTTGAAGGCTAGTAGCGCTGTGCGGAATTCGTAATATTGAATTAGCGTTTGCTCCTAATGCTCAAATTATTGCCACTCACAATATTAAAGATTTCCAAAATGCAGAATTTTTCTTTCCTAACTTATCAGCGCCTTCAAGCCTTTGAGCTTCAATCGTAATGCTTCAAGCGTATTTCCTTAGGGACTGACAAATAAAAAAATACTCAACTATTTCTGGTGGGGTGGGCGACACGAGCGCCCATAGCCAAGGGCGGACTTTTCGGTCTACCTCACTAGATTGGATAATTTATTTGTTGTCAGTCCCTTAATCAATCCATATTGCTGTGAAGCGATCGCATACTGGCATTAAAACTCCACAGAAATTGTGCCCTGTAAGGTAAATGGTGCTTGGGGGAAGATAAGAGGCCAATTGGTTTCGTAATATCTGACATTTGTCAGCAATACTGTCACTGTCTGTGCTGATAAAGTCATATCTACCGCCTGCAAGCAACTTGAGATAATAGTATTTCTTAAAACAAAGCTGATTATTTGAGAATTAGTTTATGTAACTCTGTTTAGGAGAGTAATCTTTGTGCTTGCGTTTGCGATACCACCACATCACAAAGCCAGTAATAAATAGAATTAACGGAGCCAGACCAACGAAGACGTAAAGAATGCGGGTGTGTAAGCCGCCGAAGGTGCCGAAGTGCAGTGGTTGGAAGGAATTAAGAATCTTGTCGCCTAACGATGCCTTTGACGAAATCTCAACTCGTAAAACCTGACCGCTATATTGATCCAGATAGACATTGCTGTTGCCGTATTCTTCCCGCTCTTGGGGTAGCTTCATCCGCAATCGCAAAGGAGCTTTGGGGTCTTTTGTTAAGTCAATGCTCCGTAATCCTCCATCAGGTAGGGCAAGGTGAGCCGTTTTCATCTGCTGGCTAAGTGGTAAAGGAGATTGACCTGCTAACGGCACAGAAACAAGCTCAGGCAGCGATGGACTGAAGGTGATGGCACGAACTAGAGGGTCAACATAGCCCAAATTCCAGGCAAATCCAGTGAAAAAGGTAAATAGTAAAAATATGGCAGCAGTAATACCAAATACCTTGTGTAGATCAAAGTTAAGCCGCTTGGGGTGGGCAGACCACTTAATTTTGAAGCCTGTCATCAGCTTGCGCCAACCGGGCCACAAGATAATTCCGGCGATTGCAACAATGGATATCCCCAAACCCACAACACCGACAATCTGTGAACCCAGATCGCCCAATTTCAATGAGGTGTGGAGTTGATAAACAATCTGGATAAAGCGCTGTACGGCGTTGGGATGCAGACTGTCGCCCAGAATTACCCCTGTGTAGGGGTTGACGTAGACTTCTACCCAATCGTTGCCCGGAACTGAGATGACGACATCAAATAAATCATCCGGTTTAGAAGGGAAATAAACCCTTTGCAATGCCATTTGAGGCTGGTTGGCATAGGCAGCTTTGACAAAATCTAGGATAACTTCCAACGATAAGCGATCGCCTTGGGGAATAATAGCGCCAAACTGTTGATACAATTGAAATTCATAGATTTCGCGCTGGAAGACGATCAGGCTGCCAGTTAAGCCAACTAAGATGGCAATAGGTGCGATCGCAAAACCCAGGATGCGATGCAGAGTAAATACAATGTTACGTAGTTTTTTATAACTCAAGATAGATGCTCCTTTGCACAAGCTCAGGCTTGATGAATCAGTAGAATACCCCTTGTCCCTTTTCAAGTATTCTTGTATAAAATCTACACTTATCAGAGGATTAGGGCGAGGTCAAAAGGTCACTGAAATTGTGCCCTGTACGGTAAATGGTGCTTGGGGGAAGGTGAGGTAGTCGTTTGATTCGTAATATTTGACGTTGAAGATGTTCTTAAAGTTGAGTCCAACTTGCCAATTATCCCGTTTGTAAGCGATTAAGGCATCGGTTGTGACATAAGACGGTAGAGTAAACGGATCATCGATGTTGGCAGTGCGATCGCCTTTAAAAAACAACCCTGCACCTAACTGTAATCCTTGCAAGTTACCTTTTTGAAATCCATAAGTTGTCCAGAAACTCGCGCCTTGATATGGTGCATTTGTCAGATGGCGACCTTCGGGAAGTCCGGCATAACCTCTGCTAACATAGGCATCATTAATAAAACTAGAGGCAATGATTTTCCAACCCGGTAAAATTTCCCCGGCTACATCCAGTTCAATTCCTCGACTTTTCACTTCTCCAATTGCAATTGAGAATTGGTCGTTGTTAGGGTCTATAGTAGGGATATTTGTTTTAGTAATGTCATAGGCTGCAAGGTTTACTGAAAGTCGCTTGTCTAAAAGTTCAGCTCTGATGCCGACTTCGTACTGTGTACCGCGCGAAGGCTCTATTTGTATCCGGCCTGCTTTTAGAGTCCCTAAGTTGGATATAAAAGAGCGATTGTAGCTGGCGTACAGCGAAATCGGTTCGATTGGTTGATAAACGATGCCCACACGCGGTGAAAAGGCTTTAGAGTTAGCACTAGAGTTTTGCGGTTCGTCAGGGTTACTGAAATCTTCACTGCTTGTGTCAAAAGAGTCATATCTCCCGCCTAGAACCAACTTCAGATTGGGCAATAATGTCACCTGGTCTTGCAGATAAATTCCTATGCCGTTATTTTTAGTGGTATAAGGGCCGCTATAGATGCGCTCAGGCAAGGGAACGTTATAGTTTGGCTCAAAAATATCTATCAAAGGGAAATCATCAATACCATAAGCGTTATTGGTATCAGAGGTGCTATGGCTCCAGTCCAGACCTAACAGCAGTTGATGGGCGATCGCACCCGTGTTGAATTTACCAATTAAGTTGGTTTGCAGAGCATAACTTTGTGTATAATTCGGACCATCACCATACTGCTGTCGCGGCAACGTTTGACCATCCTCTAAAAGAGGATTGCCAATTTGGGTAACTTTTTCACCATTTTCATCAAATTGTGCGGAAAATCTGCTTCTCAGCCGCCAATTTTCACCAAACTGCTGATTGAGTGTTAGCGCGAGGCGATGGCTTTCAGTATTGGAAAAATCATCGGGTTAAGCTAAATTCCGATTTCTAGGCAACGTTAAATAGATTGCTTCTGGACTAAAGCCTCGGTCAAACCCTTGTTTAGAATTCAGATATTCATAGGCGAAGTTTAGGGTTGTGGCATCACTAATTCTGTAGCTAAGAACCGGAGAAATATATAATATATCGTTTTCAATGTAATCCCGATAGCTGCCAGAATTTTCATAGGAAACATTCAAACGATACAATAACTTTTTATCGGTCGTTAGTGGTCCAGACAGGTCGATTGCAGGATTATAGTAATCGTAGCTGCCAGCCGTGAAACTAGCAGAATAATAGGGGGTGTCTAAAGGTTTTTTCGTCACATAATTTACTAGACCACCCGGATCTCCTTCTCCAAACAGTACTGAAGCTGGGCCTTTGAGCACTTCCACCTGTTCAATGTTGGCACCATTGACAGGAAGTAAACCAGTAAACCCATCTACTAACTGACCGCCACCGAAACCGCGAATTCTGACTTCACCGAAAAGATTGCCATAGCCTCCTCCGATCTGAGTACCAGATACATTGCGAACCGCATCCACAATCCGCGTGATTCCCTGATCCTTGATTACCTGTTGAGGAACCACCTGAATCGACTGAGGAATATCACGTAAAGGTGTATCAGTTAAAGTTGCAGTACTCGCTTCTGGCACAGTGTATCCATCTTGTTCACCCGTCACCACCAGTTCAATCGGTTCATCACCCTGTGTTGATGGAAGACTTGGCTGTATCTGAGTTTCTGGCTGAGTTGATTGCGTTTGAGGTTGCTGCTGTGGCTGTGTGGAGGGTACAGCACTCGCCACAGAGAAGATAATACCCTCATCTGGACTGTCAAACAACTCAACAGTTGGTACACCTACTTCCCCCGTTACACTCACCCGGATAGTATTGGCATCAAAGTTTGTTACCGTTATTTCGCTAACACCTGCGATTGGTTTAGTAGAGCGAAATATAAAAGCCTCACCGTTGGGTAAACGCAGTTGGGCATTGGGAATGTCAGCAATAAAGTCATTGCCAGAAGAACGATTCACTACTTGCAATTGTTGCCCAATGGAAGTCTGTAAAATCACCTCCACACCCGAAGATGTGGGGTTTGCCTTGACTGAAGTCACTTGTATAACTTCACCCCCTTGATTTTGGGCTGGTAAAGGGGGGTTCTGCTGTTCTATCTGAGCAAACCATTCTTTGACTGTTGTTGCGGAACGGTCTAGTTCTTGTACACTTTGAATTTCAGTTACTTGCTTTGCTTGAGTTGGTTGTATGACTACAGCAACAAAAAAACAGGAAATAAACAGCGATGTCCACGACGGGCTACGCTTACACAACAGTTTCATCATTCCACACACCCAATCAGATTTCTCAAAACAGAGTTGATACTTGAGAATTATTTTATATAACCCTGTTTATGAGAATACGAAATTTAGGTAAGCGCAAATATCGGAATCAGGATTTTTTTTTATCGGAATCGGGATATCCTTTTTGCTACAAGCCTTTTGGCTGACGATATTCTCTAGGAGTCATGCCAAATTGCCGCTTAAACAGATAGCTAAAATGACTCGTACTTTCGTATCCCACTTGATAAGCAATTTGTGTGATCAGCAAATTAGTGCCTCGGAGTAGCTGTTTTGCCTGCTCTAGCCGCAGGGATTGCACATATCCCAATACCGTAGTCCCAAACACTTCTCGAAATCCGCGTTTGAGCTTAAAGTCATTGAGTCCGATTTCTTTGGCTAAATTTAGTAGAGAAGGTGGATGTGGCAACCTTTGATTTAAAATAGCTTTGGCGTGATGCAAACGTTCAATTTCATCAGCACGGAAATAAAGCGATCGCTGCAATAAGTGATGATTTTCCCCCCATTGTGCAATCTGAAGTGTCAGTAGTTCTAGCACTTTTGCTTCTAAATACATTTGTCTAAGTTTTTCTCGAAACGGACACTGCAATATTTGTTTGAGTACTAACCACATTGCAGGTGTGGTTGCTTCTAACGGCTGATGGAAGTGCTCTTTTATGGGATTTTCTCTCAACTGCTCAAGCAAAGTAGGCAACTGTTCAAAGCTTCCCTGGAAACTGTCAAGTAAATCAGGATACCAATAAATACTGATACATTGAGTGCATTTGTTTGCATTAAAATGTTCAAACTCCCGAACATCAGGTAAGCAAAATAAGTAGTTATAACCTGCAACTTCTTCATAATCGTCACTGACTCCGGGCACATTTGGTGTAACAGTTCTGACACCACTAGACAGAAAAAACTTAGATGTCAGCAAAGATGAGTCATCGTGTTTTTGCTCAAAAATTACTGGTTGAGAATACTCATTGTTATGAATTCCTAGCTCAAGATTATGGCGAAGCCCAGTCAAGCGAAAGCTGTATTTACCAAACCAAGTAGACAATTGTTCTTTTCCTTCATAATCATTAAACAACTGCACATCTTGGCAAAATTCCCCAAAGTCTTCTGTCCCAGTTAGACGAATGGTCATGGTAATACTCTCAACTACTTATTGAGAAATAGTATCTATTAGTAGGGAGAGTAATGTCTACAGCAAGCCCTACGGGTGACGCTCCTGCGTCGCTCTAAGCGAACGCAAACAGCGTCTGGTTGGCGCCATTTGTGAGAGTTTAAAATGAAATCAATTTTGTCAATTAGTAATAATGCTGAAGTTTTGCTAAAAATGTGAGTAATAAATTAATTCTTGTACTGAATTTGGAGGCAAGAATAAATGATGCTTTTATGTAAATGCCCTCTGGGCGGCTTGTGGAAGACATCGCGCTCCACTATGTTAGATTCAAGCTACAACTCCTGCGGATGAGGAATCAGGCAATGGCGGCTTCTGTGGAACATGGCTTAAATAATAGCGCTTCCATCCCTCCTTTAGAAAGTGGCGATCGCTTAACCCGCCACGAATTCGAGCGTCGTTATACAGCAATGCCCAATAAAAAAGCAGAATTAATCGAAGGAGTCGTCTACGTGGCATCACCCCTGCATTTTAGAAGTCATGGTTTACCTCATGGAAACTTAATTGTCTGGTTAGGAAATTACAAAGTTTCCACTCTAGGTGTAGAGCTAGGCGACAATGCTACCGTGCGCTTGGATTTGGACAATGAACCACAACCTGATGTTTTGCTGTTGATAGATAAACCAACTAGGGGACAGGCACAAATCAGTGAAAATGATTACGTAGAAGGCGCACCGGAATTAGTAGCAGAAGTAGCTGGCAGTAGTGCATCTATTGATTTATACGACAAAAAACGCGCCTACCGTCGCAACGGAGTACAGGAATACATCGTCTGGCAAACTTTGGAAAATAAACTCGACTGGTTCTGCTTACAAAATGGTGAGTATTTACCACTCGTAGCAGATAAAGATGATGTGATTAAGAGTCGGATATTTCCAGGTTTGTGGTTAGCTGTCACCTCACTAGTTACAGGAAACATGACGCAAGTTTTAGCAGTCTTGCAACAAGGGTTGAGTTCAAAAGAACACGTTGAGTTTGTGCAGCATTTATCACAACAGTCTAAGATTTGAATTATTAATAAATATAGCAATTCTATTTTATTTGTGAGAATTGAAAGCGACAGACAGATCCCCAATATCTCAAAGATGTCGGGGATCTTGTTTCTAGCGATCGCCTGTTGACTACTAAAATTTCTTTATAACTCCCAGGAAATCGACCCCACCACCGTCAACAGATCACCTGGGAAAACACGTAGCCTGTGGGAAGTCTCAAAATAGTCAACGTCAAACAGACTCCTAACATTGACTGCGGCTCAAAAACCTCCGTGATTGTAGAATATAGCAGCATCTGTGCGTAAATAACTTGGGACAGTAAACGTGTTGTTTAAGTCTCCCTGGCGATCGCCAATGTAAAATAACCCCAAGCTCAAACTCCAACCCCTTCGTCCCCTTACTTCCCTAACTGCCTACCACAGGCACTAAAACTCCCACGAAATTGTGCCCAACACAGTCAACGGCGCACCGGGATAGATGATATCTCTTCCCTGGCTGGTTTCGTAATATTTCTCATCAAAAAGATTCTTGATATTGAGCGCAAATTTCCAGTTGTTGCGTTTGTAATAAAGTGCTGCATCCGTGCGGAAGTAGCTGGGCAACACAAAACTGTTATCCAAATCGCCTTGTCTATCGCCCACATAATACAGTCTTAATCCAAATCCTAAACCTTGTAAACTCCCACGTTAGATTTCATAGGTTGTCCACAGACTAACAGTATTCTTAGCAACGCTGTCCAACAAATTACCAACTGCATATTGATTGTCTTTGGTGATTTGGGCATTGGTATAAGCGTTCATGTCTAACCGCGCAATTTGGGTATAGAAGTAATGCACGAGCGCAATGCTTACAACTTTTTCCTGGATTTGGTTGCTGGTGAGACAGTACCTGTGGCAACGATGTCTACGACGGGCTACGCCTACGCGCCTGTAATTCATGCTCTCTGTCTAGAGGGCGCTTTTTTGACGAAACTATAGTTATACAAATATTTTCACAGATAAAATATTAAAAAAATATCTGGTGTATTTGGGTACAATTACTAAATTGCTACTCATTTATATTAGTAAATACATTGGTATAAATAAGAATAATTATCAAAAATATGAGTAGTGAGTAAACTAACTACTGAGTGTTCCCCCTGGAGCTGACATCATTGTCTTTCCACTGGCTACAAATCTCAGATTTTAGTTTTCGTCTCAATTCAATATAAAATCTAGAACTTAAAATCCAAAAATCAACATGGCAAACCTAACTCCTAATTCTAGTTTTAGTTTGACACTACGCTTGCAGATTCCCAATCGTATAGGGATGTTGGCATCGATAACCCAGGCGATCGCTACCAGTGGTGGTAATCTTGGTCAAATTGATTTAATCGAGCAAACCCGCAAAGAGTCCACCCGCGATCTGACTGTGGATGCTGCTAGTACTGAACATGCTGAAACCATTGTGCAAGCAGTGAAAGCATTGCCAGATATCAAGTTACTCAGTGTCTACGATCGCACCTTTAATTTGCATCGCGGTGGCAAAATCAGCATTACCAGCAGAATTCCCTTAAGAAGTGTTTCTGATTTAGCAATGGCTTACACGCCCGGAGTCGGTCGAATTTGTACAGCGATCGCTCAAGACCCAGAGGAAGTTTACAAGTTAACCATCAAACAAAACACTGTTGCTATTGTTACCGATGGTAGTGCTGTTTTAGGTTTAGGAAATCTCGGGCCAGCAGCGGCCCTACCAGTCATGGAAGGCAAAGCAATGCTGTTCAAGGAATTTGCGGGGCTGGATGCTTTTCCCATTTGTCTCGCCACCCAAGATACAGATGAAATTATCCAGACAGTTAAGAATATCGCTCCGGTGTTTGGGGGTGTGAATTTAGAGGATATCGCTGCACCTCGCTGCTTTGAAATTGAAAAGAGATTGCGCCAGGAGTTAGATATCCCCGTTTTTCACGATGACCAGCACGGTACAGCAATTGTTACCTTGGCTGCGTTGTTTAATGCCCTAAAGCTGGTAAATAAGTCAATGGCCCAAATCAGGATCGTGATTAATGGTGCTGGGGCGGCTGGTGTGGCGATCGCTCGATTACTGACTAAAGCTGGGGCAGAAAAAATCTGGATGTGCGACTCTAAAGGGATTATCTCTACCAGTCGTACCGATTTGACACAAGAAAAACTCGAATTTGCTGTGAAAGCTCAGGGTACGTTAGCGGGTGCAATGCAAGGGGCAGATGTCTTTATTGGTGTCAGCGCACCGGGAGTTTTGACACCAGAAATGGTGCATTCGATGGCGAAAGACCCAATTGTGTTTGCAATGGCAAATCCCATTCCAGAGATTCAGCCAGAATTAATTAGTGAATATGTTGCTGTGATCGCTACCGGTCGCAGTGATTACCCAAATCAAATTAATAACGTCTTAGCTTTTCCTGGGGTATTCCGTGGTGCTTTAGATTGTCGGGCCCAGGCAATTACCACCACAATGTACTTAGAAGCTGCAAGTGCGATCGCCTCCTTAGTCAAGCCTTCAGACTTGACTAGAGAACATATTATTCCTTCAGTCTTTGATGAGCGTGTCGTCATTGCTGTTGCTGCTGCTGTGCAACGCGCCGCGCGTGAAGAAGGTATCGCTCGGAATTAATTAACTAAAATAATGAATCTTGTGGGATGAGCGTCTCGCCCGTCCCACAGCACATCCTTCTATGCAATCTCCTATAGGGAAATTGCCAAAACCAGTAAACCATTTTGGGTACTCCCCATTATTTTATGATTTCGGTTGTGCAACTTGCCTAACAACTTGTTCGTCTAAACCTAACGCTTGAGCTATCTGTTCAATACTCAATCCTAACGCCCATAGCTGAGGTATTGTTTCTAACTTGCCTTCTAGCTTACCTTCCTGTTTTCCTTCTAACTTGCCTTCTTCTTTACCCTCTGCAAAAACTTCTTGGTAAAATCTAGTTTGCTTTAACTCACTTAATCCAAACATTTTTCCCATCTCCTCCCGGCTCAAGCGCGGCAATTTGTAAATTAATATCGTTTTTATCAATTGTATAATTTCCCTGGCTGTGGGCAGCGAAGCATATGCAGCTGCATTGCAAGTATATAACTATGCTAAAGTCAGTGGTCAGGGGACAGGTTTAGATACATGGTTGAAGAAATGGGGCAACGGTTTTCCCGTAGAAATAGGAAAGTCAAGTCTCAACAGGTAGCGCTGTAGAAAATAGCTTACCAATTGCACTGTTGAAGTGCAAATTTAAAGCTCAAAGTTTGAACGTTCGAGCAAAAAGGTCGAAGTTCCGAGTTCAAAGGCTCAACGTTCGAGCAAAAAAGTCGAAGTTCCGAGTTCAAAGGCTCAATGTTCGAGCAAAAAGGTCAAAGTTCCGAGTTCAAAGGCTCAACGTTCGAGCAAAAAGGTCGAAGTTCCGAGTTCAAAGGCTCAACGTTCGAGCAAAAAGGTCGAAATTCCGAGTTCAAAAGTTAAAAATTTGAATTTTGAGAGCGATGTCTACGACAGGCTACGCCTACACAAAAGTATTTATCCTAAAAAATCATTTCTGAAGAGGCATCATTAAGGGTTATAGGACTAGCCCTTTCAAGATGACTCCTAAAATAAGATTGTTTTTTCTCAGCACTCACCCTAGTTCAGATGCCTGCGGCGGGTTGCACCAACGGTAGAAGCCATCGCTCCAACTTCTCTCTGTGCCTCTACGGATTAAAAGTAATTTATCTAACCACTTCAGACGCAGATAACACAGAGGTAAGAAGTTAAAAAGGGATTGATTGACCAACATTTTTACCCACTTTGAAAGGGCTTATCCTATTTCATTAGAATTCTGTATTTTGGGTATTTCTTAAATACACCGTACCATGTTTATTTAACCTGATTTTAACTTCTTCCTAAATTACTATTAAAATACGGTAAGTCTATTGCTCTAGGTGTTTTTTAGAACTTTAGTAATGTAAGTGTGCTGATGCTCAAGACTCACGACCCTACACAAATCCTGATACTGTTAATTGGAGGTTCCACGCTGCTTCTCTATGGTGTAAAACAAGTTACTGATGCAATGGAGCGGGCATTGGATTCACGTCTGCGGCTTGTGATGATTACGCTGGCGAAGCGTCCAATGGCAGCTTTTGTGTCAGGTATGATCGTAACCATGCTAACCCAAAGCTCCACAGCAACTGCCTCAGTGATGGTGGGACTAGTCAGCGCCCAGTTGGTGCCATTAGCAACCGCAGTGATCATGCTACAGGGAGCTGCGGTTGGCTCTACATTGGTAGTGCAACTGCTGGCTTTCCACATCACTGACTATGCACAAGAGTTTCTGGGTTTAGCGGCAGCATTTGCTTTGTTGACCCGACGCAAAGCTCTGCGGGATCTTGGGCGTGGCGTATTCAGTTTTGGATTGGTGTTGCAGGGGTTGGCAATGATTGACGCCAGTTGTGTCCCCATTGCCGATAGTTCGATTACGAATGACATTATGCAGGTACTCTCCCAGTCTCCCCTGGTGTTGATCCTACTGGGGGTGCTGCTGGCAGCAGTGTTTGTCTCCAGCATCGCGGCGATTGGAATCGTAATGGTGCTAACTGGGACACATGCCCTCCCACTGGAAGCTGCTCTAGCAGTAACACTGGGTGCCAATATCGGCACAACACTCATGCCGTTACTGACTGCATTGAACCGAGGCAGCGTCGTTGCCCGCCGACTAGGATTCATTTATGTTGGTACGAGGCTGGCTGGGGGAGCATTGGCGTTGGCATTGCTGAATCCCTTGACGGTGTTATTGACTCGTCTTTTGCCCAATCCATCAACACAAGTAGCATTGGCACACCTGGGATTCAACTTGATCCTGGCGATCGTTTTTGTACCACTAGCAAATTCACTTGCAGACTTCGCTACCAGACTGTTACCAGAACCTGAAGCAGAAAAGAAACTGAGTGCCCACTACCTTGATCCCAATGCGTTGACATTACCTGCCGTTGCACTCGGTCAAGCAATGCGCGAAATTCTGCGGATGGCGGATTTGGCAACAGAGATGCTACAGCTTAGTATTCAGGCGTTTGAAGACGGTGTGAAAGATTTGCCTAAACAGATTGGAGCACTTGATAACCAGCTTGACGATCTGGAAACTGCTATCAAGCATTACCTAATTCAACTCGATGATGAATTACTGACGGAGGAACAGTCGCAACGGGAGTTGACATTGCTTTATATCAGTACGGAGTTAGAGGCAATTGGCGACATCATCGACCGACAACTCATGCGATTAGCTCGACGCAAACGACGCAAACAAATTGCTTTTTCTCAGCAAGAGTGGAACGATATTGTTGCTTACCACCGTGATGTGCTGGCACTGCTGCAACAAACACTGACAGGGCTGGCTGCACAAGATCCAATGATCGCAGGTGAAGTTTTGACGCAGCGGCAGTCACTCAACCAAATTAAGCGGGAAATTTATCTAAGGCATCACCAGTATCTCAGTTCAGGAGATTCTGTGAGTCTTAATGCTAGTTCCATTCATTTGGAAATGATTAATGCGATGAGTCGTATTCTCTCCCATACTTGTAGTATTGCCCGTGTTATTCAGGGAGAGTTGTAATATTGTTGACAGGTTTGAGCAGAAGAAGAAGCGATCGCCTTCCAATCCCCATCATCCAACCTCAAACCCTCAAGTTTCAAGCTCAGAACTCGAAAGTTGTACCTCAAAACCCGAAGTTTCGACCTCAGAACTTCAACATCTGAGCAAAAAGCCTGAAACTTCCCCTTCTGAACTCCAAGCTTCGACCTCAGAACTCAAAGTTTCAACCTCAGAACTCGAACATCCGAGCAAAAAGCCTGAAATTTCCCTTTCTGAACTCCAAGCTTCACCCTCATCACAGCAAGTTTGACCCTCTGAACACGAAACTTGGACTTCAGAAGGTCAAATATCCCCTTCAGAACTCGGACATTTGGCTTCAAAGGTTAAGGAGTTGAGCTAGAAGTTTAGAATTTGAGTTACAAGAGATATAGATTACTGGCATAAGGGTTAGGCAATGAGTGAAACTCAGACCCAGTTACCGACAGATATATGGATTTGTGCTTCTTGGCAAGAGTATGAGCAAGCGATCGCTAACTTGTTCAACAAAAAGGCAAAGAGTTACTACTATAAGGGACACATGAGGCTAGAGATGGCACCAGTTAGTTTTGATCATGGTCAAGACCATGTTGTAATTTTTTTGCAGTGACTCTATTTGCAGCACTTAAAGGGATTCCAGCTACAGGTTTAGATACAACCACCTTTCGTAAAACTGGAGTTCAGGACTGTCAGCCCGATGTGGCGTATTACCTTAGAGAAAGCGCCCAAACTATCCCAGCAGGTACAAGAATTGTCAACCTTGATCGGTATCCTGCACCGGATTTGGTGATTGAGATTGCGAAAACATCGCTGCTGGATGACTTAGGTACAAAGCGATCGCTCTATGAAGAGTTAAGTGTTACTGAATACTGGGTAGTCGATGTACAAAATGCCCAAATCATCGCCTATGCGATCGAAGAGCAAGGTAGTAAACGTATCCAGGAATCACAGGTATTGCCTGGGCTGGCGATGTCTACTTTAGAGGAAGCCTTACGCCGTAGCCGTGAAATGAATCAATCTCAAGTTGGAGCTTGGTTATTGAGCCAGTTTCAGCAAAAGCAAGGTTGAGCATTAGTAGTTTGGAGATTAAAGCTTTCAACCTCAGGACTTGAAAGTTAGTCTTTTCCTAACGCGAAACAGCGTTTCCTGGGCGCAGCCTCTCGTAGAGAAGAGTTGGGGAGATGCCAAGGGTGTTAGCGAGTCCATGTCCCTTGTGCGTCTCGTAGAGAGCGTCAGGGCTTGTCACTAAACATCACCTTTGCTGAGAAAAACTCTCTATTAGGGTTAGCAAACCCAATTAAGTTTACACCATTGAATATTTTCAGTTTTTGTTTATTAAAAAACAAAAACTATATAAGTACAACACAATCAAAACTATTTTCGCACTTATGTACGACCAAAAGTTACGAGTTTTTGAGAAAATTCTAATTTTCCGTATCTGCTCAGATTTTCTTTAGATTTACCAACTAGCGTTAGGGTAGATTTGTTAATTGCGTACCTGTCTTATTTAGTAGCGCCCTTTTTTTAGAACTGATGTAGCTTAAAGGTGCTAAGGGTGCGAAAGCGTTAAACCACAAATATACGGTTACAGTATTGATTCTTCCGATACCAGAAGCTGTAATTAATCTTGATCCGCCAGACAATTACGAACAGCTACTATTATTTTATAAATTGGACAGGATGCTTAATCTACAATAGATAGTGCTATATCTTTGTAGTTGAAAATTTTAATAAACCACAAAGGCTTAAAAAAATCACAAAGCCAACTTTTGCAACACAACCGTATTTGATGGCTAAATCAATTGTTTCAACAAAACGCCTCAGCAGACAGTTAATCCGCTGGTTGCTTGAAGAAGACCGACGAGGGAAGGAAAGACCTCACCGCAAGCAAGAAATACATCGCCAGCATCCTTGGTGGCAGGTGATGTGCTTGACTGGTGTAGATTATTTCTCGACTCTTGGCTATCAACCTGGGATTGCAGCACTGGCAGCTGGCGCTCTTTCTCCTGTGGCTACCCTGGTTCTGGTTTTGCTGACGCTCTTTGGAGCATTGCCAATCTATCGGCGCATTGCTGCCGAAAGCCCTCATGGTGAAGGGTCGATCGCAATGTTAGAGCGTTTGCTCCCTTGGTGGCAAGGCAAATTACTTGTGCTGTGCCTACTCGGCTTTGTCGCAACCGACTTTATTATTACCATTACCCTGTCGGCTGCTGATGCTACAGCCCATATCATCGAAAATCCGCTGGCTCCATATTGGCTTCACAATCAGACGATCGAAATCACCCTGGTATTAGTTGCATTACTAGGTGCAGTTTTCCTCAAAGGTTTCCGAGAAGCAATTGGTATTGCAGTAGTTTTGGTGGCAGTTTATCTGGTTTTAAACTTCATTGTCGTTAGCGTCGGTCTGTATCAGATCCTAACTCACCCTGAAGCGATCGCTAACTGGCACACTGCACTTTTTGCCAGCCATTCCAACCCTTTGATCCTAATCGGCATTGCTCTTTTGATATTCCCCAAGCTAGCGCTGGGATTGTCAGGTTTTGAGACTGGCGTCACCGTTATGGGCCTGGTAAAGGGGAGCAGCAGCGACACTCATGAGGATTCTAAAGGGCGGCTTCGGAATACACGCAAGCTGCTCACCACTGCTGCTGTGATTATGAGCTTCTTTTTGCTCACCACCAGCTTTATAACCACTCTCCTGATTCCCGCTGCACAATTTGCATCTGGGGGCAAAGCCAACGGACGCGCCCTTGCTTATTTAGCACATCAGCATTTAGGCAATGGCTTTGGCACAATTTACGATCTAAGTACTATTTCCATTTTGTGGTTTGCAGGTGCATCTGCAATGGCAGGGCTGCTGAATATTGTGCCTCGCTACCTACCACGCTATGGCATGGCACCCAATTGGGCTCGAGTAACGCGACCTTTAGTGTTAGTCTACACAGCGATCGCTTTTGTGGTCACAATTATCTTCCAGGCAAATGTGGAAGCCCAAGGTGGGGCTTACGCAACTGGTGTGCTTGTATTGATAACTTCAGCTGCCTTTGCCGTCACCCTATCAGCCCACCGTCATAGAGAGAAGCGGGCAAGACTCCTCTTTGCAATCATCACACTGTTGTTTATATATACTACTGTTGTCAATATCATCGAAAGACCAGAAGGGATTAGGATAGCTGGGTTTTTCATCGGCGCGATCATTTTTACCTCGCTGGTTTCTCGTGTTTGGCGTTCAACGGAACTGCGAACAGAGCGGATCGAAGTTGACGAACTTGCTGGCCAATTCCTTGCCGAAGAAAGCCAGGGAGCAATCCGGTTGATTGCAAATCGGCTGAATAAGGGCGATGTCCTAGAGTATTTTATGAAAGAGAAAGAGGTACGCGAGGACAACCATATTCCACCCAACGATCCAATTCTGTTTCTAGAAATTAAGGTATCTGATGCTTCGGAATTTGCCGATGTCATCAAAGTAAAAGGGGTGCAAGTTGGTGATTACCACATCCTCCGGGCTGAAAGTGCAGCAGTACCTAATGCGATCGCGGCTTTACTGCTTTATATTCGTGACCAAACAGGTAAGATTCCCCATGCCTACTTCGGCTGGGTTGAGGGCAACCCCATACAATACTTACTGCGTTTTATCTTGTTTGGGGAGGGTGATATTGCTGTGGTCACCCGTGAAGTACTCCGTCGGGCGGAAAAGAATCCCCACAGGCGTCCTGGCGTTCATGTCGGGGGTTAAGTAAGCATCACGGATGATTGAAGAGGACACTTATCTTTGAAGATTTTCTCTCTCAGTACCGAGATAATCCCCGCTATGAACTGGCAGATGCAGAACTAATTGACAGATCAACCACTAGCCCTTAGCGATTGCCTGAACTTGCAGATACTTATCTAAACGCGATCGCTTTTAAGTTTTTTGACTGGTTTTTGATCACAGCATCACTAGACAACGCCTGTTTTCACCCTATCACCAGAAGTGCGTAGACGCAAAGCGGTGATGGGGTCACAGTATTCTCTCAAAGGAAGACATTAAGAGCGATGACGATTAACTTATAATCAAAACAACTTGTCTTCAGGAGATTGACTTTCATGACATATATCTCCCCAAAAACACTCACATTTGAAGACTTTCTCTCCCAATATCGAGATAATCCCCGCTACGAATAATGAGTGCGATCGCATCAGCACCTTCCATCTTAGGCATTCGCAAATCCATTAGCGCCACATTGGGCTGTGTTTGCGGAAAAGTTCTCACGATAAATTATATAAGATGGGTTACTTTTATGTTCGCCGATTTACTAAGGTAGCGCTAGCTTGGTCAACAGGCATCAGCACAACTTCATTAATATTGACATGGGGCGATCGCGTCACGCAAAAAAATATCACATCAGCCACATCATCTGCTGTCAGGGGTGTAACTCCTTGGTAAACTTTGTTAGCGCGTTCAGTATCTCCGTGAAAGCGCACCTCACTAAATTCCGTTTCTACCATCCCAGGGTCAACAGAAGTTACACGGACTCGCGTTCCCAACAGGTCTTGTTTTAAACCTTCAGAAATTGCTCTCACAGCTGCTTTGCTAGCACAGTAGACATTGCCGCCGGGATAGGTTTGATGTCCGGCAATGGAACCTAAATTTACCACATGACCGCGATCGCGACTCACCATTCCAGGAACGACATAACGGGAAAGGTAAAGTAAACCTTTAACGTTAGTATCAATCATGTCTTCCCAGTCTTGAAAGCTGCCTTCGTGCAACTTGTCTAAACCACGACTTAGACCAGCATTGTTAATCAGAATGTCGATGTCAGACCAGGCAGAGGGGAGAGTAGAAATGGCAGATTCGACAGCAGTGCGATCGCGCACATCTAGCTGTAACAAATGAATTTCAGTACTAAAATCTTTATTGAGAGTATCTGCTAGCTGCTGCAAACGTTCTAACCGTCGTGCTGCTAAGATCAGTTTTGCACCCGCACCAGCGAAGATTCTCGCACAAGCAGTACCAATACCGCTGCTTGCACCAGTAATCAAAATGATTTGATTTTCTAGAGAAGTCATTGTTAGTCAAAAGTCAAGAGTCCAGTGTTAATTGAAATATACAATTTAGCAATTTAGCAAGTTCCTGACAGAGAAAATTTAGGGCGACCTATTTTCGTTGATTATGACTTCGTAATCACAATTGCTAAGTTGCAGAGCTAAACGTAAATGTCAGCGCTTGCTTTTACAACATAAACAGTGCATTGAGAAACTGTGTAATGCCCTACATTTAAGCTACGTTTAGGATCACTGCTAGATGTACTGTAATACTCAGGTTTTGGGACAAGATGTCGATGATGATAAATTATTTTAAAGTAATCTGATATTCTTTCATGATCGCTTTCATGATTTTCAGGAAATAGCAAATTATTTACTAGCTCATAATCACTCCAATTGATCTGTAGTGTTGTACCAATTGCAGGTACTTCACCATAAAATCTCCCCCAACCAGCAAAACCACTAGGCGGATGATAATAGTGGTTTACAAAGTTTATAAATTTTTGTTCATCATCAACCAATGCAATCTGACAAAGTACAGACATATTTTCTCAGCTATTAATATTTATTTTTTCTTGGACGTAACTCAAAAGCTAAATCGAAGCGGTAAAAGCATACATCAAACTCTGCAAAAAAATTCATCTGTCCGAGAATTAAAGGAGCTTCTGTTGATTCTGTCCATGCAAACACGAGAAGGACGGGTGAAAATTCAGCAACTGTAAAGGTTTGATAATGTTTGGGCAGCTTCATACGCCTCGTAGGGAGACCATACAACCGCTTCAGTTGATGCCAGTTCCTTGAGCAGTAAATCTTCTGGATTTCTAATATTTGTAGACTCTGTAGACTCTAAATTAAAACCCTCTTCCTTCGCTACTGCTAGCACCAGAAAATGGATGAGGCGTAACTTGTCTTGGTGTGATAGTTGATCGACAGCAGCTAACAGTTCATTTAAAGACATATTGCTACTCGTGAAAGGCTTTAATATAACTCCAGCTGATCTCACGGAAATATCATAGATAAAAGGTAACGCATTATCCAGATTTTTAGTACGCTAGCGGTAGCGTAGCGCACTAACTCCTAACTCCTAACTCCTAACTACTTCTTCACCACTTGCAGGCGCTGAGTTACCATCGTCATCCCATTACCCCGCAGGATAACAGCAGAAACCCATTGGCTACCAGGGGTAGATGGTGCTTGTGCTACTTTAAACAGTCCGCCAGATGTCAGTAATTCCAAATCGACGGGTGTGGGGTTAAGAAGTTTATCTGGTTGGATAGATTCTTCTAGCGCCGTTCCTAGTAGAAAATCATCACCAAGTGGCTCTTGGACGATCGCATCAAAATTATACTTCTGACCAACTTGCACCTGCTGTGGTAATTTAAGATCAATTTGGGGTGGCTTGCTGCCAGAGGTAAGTTGAGTGCGTTCTGACAAAATTTCTTGGTGGACAATTTTTCCGCCTGCAATCCGCTGACGCGATTTAATCGTGGCATTGAGAGCCAAATTATTACTGTTACCGGAGGGTAAGCCAGTTATCTTCGTTTCTGTTTCGGCAATAATCGCATTGCCTTCAGGTTTTGAAGATAGCAGTTTCGTACTATATTGCAATTTGGGATATCGTTGCCAAAGTGAAATCAAAGACTTTTCCAGGGTTTGGAGGTTTAATCCATCCCCATGAGTAAAATTGGGGCTGTAGAATCGCAATACCCCTTTGACATCGCCCCGGCTGGCGGCGGCATCAACTTGTGTCAACAGATTTTTCAGTTCGGCTGGTGCATTTTGGGCTGTATCAGCTTGGACTAATTGCTGTGGTGTCGTCGCTTGAGTGCGTTGCCAACCACTTGTTAAACCAAGGGTTAGCAGGAAGGAAATCAACCCGATGCTAGCTGGAAATCTGAGTTGGCGTCTCACTAAGGCGGTAATAATGTTAGTCATTGGTAAGAGTTTACTGATTTGATTAGAGAAAGTAAGGAAATTGTTTTATCTTAGTTAAGCTAGACGCTAAACGGTAGAGGTTTGATGGCAAACGCACCGACACGATTATTAATAGCTGCCAGTGGGACTGGTGGACATTTGTTTCCAGCGATCGCACTGGCACAAAAACTTCCAGATTATCAAATAGAATGGCTGGGAGTACCCAATCGGCTAGAAACTGAACTTGTCCCCAAACAGTATCCTTTGAATACTATTGCAGTTGAAGGGTTTCAGCAAGGGTTTGGACTCTCCTCGATTCGGATCTTCGGTAAACTCGCCCTTTCGATTCTAGAAGTCAGACGAATTCTCAAACAGGGAAATTATCAAGGGGTGTTTACCACAGGGGGTTATATTGCTGGCCCAGCGGTCATTGCGGCGCGTTCCCTCGATTTACCCGTGATATTCCACGAATCTAACGCCTTGCCAGGTAAAGTAACTCGCTTTTTTGGCCCTTGGTGTAGTGTGGTAGCCTTGGGATTTGAAGTAGCTGCTAAGTATTTACCCCGTGCCCAAAATGTCTGTGTTGGTACTCCCGTAAGAGCACAATTTATTGATGGGGCAATTAATGCACCACTGGATTTAGCTATTCCTGATGGTGTTCCCTTAATTGTCGTCTTTGGTGGTAGCCAGGGTGCAGTTGCGATTAATAAGTTGGTGCGCGAATCTGCAAACACTTGGTTTAATGCTGGTGCATATATAGTACATTTAACTGGCGATCGCGACGAGGAAGCAGATAGTCTCAAACATCCACAGTACATAGCCTTACCTTTTTACAACAATATGGCAGCGTTGTTGCAACGAGCTTCTTTAGCTATTAGTCGTTCTGGGGCTGGTAGCTTGACAGAATTAGCAGTGTGTGGAACACCAGCAATTTTGATTCCTTACCCCTTTGCCGCAGAAGACCATCAATCTTATAATGCAGATGTATTTACTTCATCTGGTGCGGCGTTAACCTTGAAGCAATCGGAGTTGACAACTGAAGCATTGCAAAGTATTGTGTTGAATTTATTGCAGTCACCGCAAGAGTTAGCAAAGATGGGGGAAAAAGCAAAGGCGATCGCAGTTCCCAATAGTGCCGAAAAGTTGGCGCAGTTAGTACGTGAGGTGATAGAAACTTAAAAAATTCACGCATTCAAAATTGTTCGCGTGGTCACTGACTTGTACTGAGCGCACTTATACTGAGTGACTTGCCTTGAGCGTACTCCTACGGAGAAGCTACACGCAGCGTCTCTAAGAGTTGCCGAAAGGAGCCGAAGTAGTCGAACCATGCCGAAGTGCAGCGTCACGGAGTGAAGAAAGTAAGAGACAATAGGAATTTATTCTCCAGGTTATGAATATCTTATTTAACCAAAAATTCCGCCTCACAGTAGGTTGTGCTGCCTTATTACTTGTTAGTTTAGCTAGTAGCCATCTATATACTCAGTCAAAAGCTAAACAGCCAGATCAACAAGATCAGTCATTTTCTCAGCAAGAAAATTTTGCCCCAGTTCAACCAGAGATTTCCTTCACCTCAAATCAAGCTGCTCATCCACTCACCTCAAAATTTAAAAATCCTTTTGCCGCTCAACAAATATCTGATGAGATTATAGGCAAGCAAAACGTTTTTTCATCTCGGCAGTATTTGTTAGCAGCATCTAAACCCTATCCAGTTGTCGATGAGTTCAAAAAATATAAATTTAGCATTAATGGCAGCCAGATTGTTACTCCAGTCAAACTACCAAGTAGCAAGGTTAATTTCAATCAAGGAGATTTATTAACTGTTCTTGTTAATACTAGAAAATATTTTCAAGACTACGCTTCAGAAGACCCAGATATTCTCCGTACAGGAATGCTTGCCACTCAAGGGGTTACTGTGCCAGATGTTCTCAAAACTTTGGATTTCATGATTGCTGTCTTAAAGGAGGATATTGCTAATAATCGAGCTACTCGTTTACAAGACCCTAAATTTATCAATACCAATTTTCGAGTCATTAAATGGTCTGCCTATAACCCAAATAATAAACAGCAAAAACAATTACGAATTACCAAATATGCTGTCTTTACTCACTCTGGTTCTCGCAAGAAAACCTCTACTTTTAATACACCAATTTATAGCTTAAAAGAAAACTCTACTAATGATAAGTTTTACACTAGATATACAAAGCAAGATGTTTTGTCGGGTATTTATGAACCAGGTGGTAGAGAGTTTGGAAAAGTTACAAATCTCGCTTATCTGACCAGAAATGGCTTAGAAGAAGCAATTATGGAAGGAACAATACTAATTAATTTTACAGATGGTTATAAGGCATTTTTTAATGTAGATAGAAATAATGGAATGTCTTATATTCGCGGATTGAAGGCAACAGCACAAAAGCGTTATTGGTATTTTAGAGAAGTTGATGCTATTAAAGGCTATGGATACAAAATAGATGCAAAAATTTCTATCAAACCCGGAGTCACTTTTGCTGGAGATGTTTTGAATATCGGTTTAGGTAAAGTGATTGTAATTGAGCACACTCAAGGTGGTCGTAAACATCTGCAAATGGGAGTCATTGCCGATACAGGTGGAGCATTTTTACCCAATCTTTATCAACTCGATTTTTTAGCAGGTATTTTTCAGAATAAAAAAGAATTTGGGCAGAATATCAGCCAATTGCCTGAGTATGCTACAGCATATTTTTTAGTAAAGAAGTAATGCATTGACTTGATGTCATAAATCTCTGCACGGCTCAAAGTAATTCGTAATTGCAATCGGTGGGGGCCTATATCCTCTTAATTACAAATTACGAATTACGAATTATGAATTAGTAATTATTTGGTCAACAGTTCTAGATTATGACCATTGGGGTCATAGAAATAGAAGCCCCGACCTTCCTTGCGATGGTTAATTTGTCCTTTATTCTGATGCATGGGGTCGCTACTATATTCAATACCTACCTTTTTGACGCGTGCAAAAATTGCATCAAATTCCTCATCACTGACATGGAACGCATAATGATGTGACTCGAACGTTTCAGCGTCGGCGAAGTCGAGTGTTAATGCATCATTGATATGCACAGCAGCGAAGTGACCAATGGGAACCTCGACCTCTAAACCAAAAATTTTTGCAAAGAATCTCGCCGATGCTTCCTTGTCATGCACAGGCACTATGGTGTGATTTAGGGTAATTGTCATGTCACACCTCCCCTCCTAATTTTGGTAGTAATTCATATCAACTTCCTATTCAGAGTCGATAACAATGTTCCTTTCTATTTTATCTTTTCAGCGCTGACACGAGAGTAAACCTATCCAAGACTTAGGCAAAGTCAGGTATTTTTGTCATTGCGAGCAAAGCAAAGCAATCTCGTCAAGATTGGGATTGCAACTCTTGGAGACGCTACCGCGAACACTACACTGCGTTTCGTACCCTACGGAAAAGCTGACGCCAACGCAATGACTAATCATCGCTGCGTAAGTCCTGCGTACAACCAGAAGAATATATTAACGTCCCAGCCGGAACCGAACATTGGTTTTATCTCACCCCAGCAAGACGGGTGAAGGCAGCATGGTCTGACAGTTTGGGCGTGTTCTCTTGAAGCTGCTCGTAATTATACTGAGTAATTAAGCTGTATTTTTTGCTATATAATTGTCGCTAGTAGGTTAGGTATAAATATCTGAATGTGACTAACTACTTGAGTTTGGACTCTTGATTATGGACTAATAGCTAATAATTAATCATTACTTTCACTAAGTCTCTAATTAACTCAGCCCTGCTGGGTAGTTTTGCATTACTTAGTCTAAACTCCAGTATCAAGCATCAAAGCTAAAACTAGTTTGTAAAACTGTATTAAATACTACTTATGACCAATTTAATTGGTAATAATTTCCTGCCAGACAAATCCTCTGTTTATTGGAATTTGGGCTTTTGATCCATAATACCAGGTAAAAAGCAACCACTAGCAAAAATAATTTGCGCTTCGCAAGCAAATTGGCAATTGATGTGATAGTATTTTTATATAGGGAATCAAGACAGCGAAAGTACAGTTATGTCGTCAAAGAGAAATAATATAAACTCAAAGACCACACTTTCGCCTTGGCAGATAAGAGTTAAATCCGCTATGGCTTTTTGAAACTAACAGACAAAGCCAATGAAGCAGGATAGTGACCTCCGTAATAACTTGAAGTTGATTAGAACTCGCTTAGGCATGAGCCAACAAGATTTGGCTAATATCGCTAGTGTTACTCGTCAGACTATTAGTGGTGTAGAGTCGGGACAATATGCTCCCTCAGTTGCTATAACACTTCGCTTGGCCAAAGCGCTTGGTTGTCAAGTTGAGGATCTATTCTGGTTAGAGCGGGACTTACCTGAAATTGAAGCCGTTCTTGCCAAGCCTGTTCCTGATGGTCAGCCGCTACGAGTCAGTCTGGCTCGTGTAGGAGGACAATGGATAGCTTATCCCTTGATTGGCAAGGATGCTTTTCGCCAAGATTTGATTCCGGCTGACGGTGAAGCAGTTGCGGGGGTTCCCGGAAGGTATCTAGAGAGTGATAATAAGAGCCGGATAGGTACAGATAAAGTTCAAGTGCGGCTTCTAGACGATAATCTGGATACTCTTCATAACACAATTGTGATTGCGGGCTGTGCGCCTGTGATTTCATTATGGGCGAGAGCAACTGAACGTTGGCATCCCCAACTGCGAGTCCAATTTAACTTCGCCAACAGCATGGCTGCATTACATAGTCTATGCCGAGGTGAAGCGCACATCGCCGGGATGCACTTGTATGATCCTGAGACTGGTGAGTATAATACTCCCTTTGTTCGAAATGTTTTGGCTGGGAGGAAAGCAGTTCTGATTACCCTTGGTGTTTGGGAGGAGGGACTTTTGGTGAAGTCTGGTAACCCAAGGGGAATCAGAACAGTTAGCGACTTAGTACAAGGGAGAGCGACTATTGTCAACCGCGAAATAGGTTCCGGTAGTCGTATGCTTTTGGAACAAGCACTGCAAGAGCAGCAGATACCGTTCCATACTGTCCAAGGCTTTGACCATATTGTCAAAAATCACCAAGATGTTGCCCAAGCTGTAGGATTAGGAGTTGCCGATGCAGGTATCAGTACGGCATCTATAGCTACCGCCTTTGGGCTGGGATTTATCCCTTTACATCAATCAAGATACGATTTAGTGATTCTCAAGGAATATCTAGAAGAAGCACCAGTACAGCAGTTACTTAGTACTTTGGGACATCGGCTGGTTCACTCACAATTTGAAATTCTCGGCGGTTATGATATCAGCAAAATCGGGGAAGTTGTAGCGACTGTTTAGAGTGGATTGCAATACTTGGTTGGTTGTGTGGTTAAAGGAATAACTCTGCGTAAATTTAAATTCCTGCTGCAACCACTCTTTAGGTATGAGCAACCTTCAGGAGATTACAACAACTGATAATGCTGAAGAAAGAAGATATAGAGTTATACCAATTCGTGATTCTTAATACTCGCCTCCAGGAGAAGTAAAGTACGTAATGACGCTCTCTACGAGACGCACAAGGGACGCTGACTCACTCTCCTCTTCGCTAACGTAATTAAGAAATTCGGATTTAATCTGGGTTTCCAGCTTGGAATTTGTTGCTTTCTTTTTTCCAATTAGTATTACTACCGCCAGAGAAATCATTTGAGTGAGTGTCTGGTAATATTTGCAATATTCCTTGAGTGATTTCTTATCGCTCTAGCCATTAGTCAAAAAAATAATGACTAATGGCCAACGAAAACTGACCAAAACTTGAATATGTTCTGGATTCGGACTCTTTTTGCTGTAGAACGAGCACCTCCAACGACGTTCTACACATGGTCACTGCTGTAAGTTGACAGCGCGAGTACCTCCAATAGGTACAAAGTGCCAAAGCCTCATAAACCGACAGACCTACCAAACAAACAATTACAGGATTAATCATCATGTCCGACGAAAAAATTAGACAGATTGCTTTTTACGGTAAAGGTGGTATTGGTAAATCTACCACTTCCCAAAATACCCTTGCTGCAATGGCAGAAGTGGGTAAGCGGATTTTGATTGTGGGATGCGACCCGAAAGCTGACTCTACCCGTTTGATTTTGCACTGTAAAGCTCAAACCACCGTGTTGCACCTCGCTGCTGAACGAGGTGCTGTGGAAGATATCGAACTTGAAGAAGTAGTTATCAATGGTTTCCGAGATATCAAATGCGTGGAATCTGGTGGTCCTGAACCTGGTGTAGGTTGCGCCGGTCGCGGTATCATCACCGCCATCAACTTCCTCGAAGAAAACGGCGCTTACTCAGATGTAGATTTTGTATCCTACGACGTGTTGGGCGACGTTGTGTGCGGTGGTTTTGCCATGCCAATTCGTGAAGGTAAGGCCCAAGAAATCTACATCGTTACCTCCGGTGAAATGATGGCGATGTTTGCTGCTAATAACATCTCTCGCGGTGTTCTCAAGTACGCCCATACTGGCGGTGTGCGCTTAGGTGGTCTAATTTGTAATAGTCGTAATACTGATAGAGAAGACGAACTGATTAGCACATTGGCGGCCAGATTGAGTACTCAGATGATTCACTTTGTTCCTCGCGACAACATCGTGCAACACGCAGAATTGCGCCGGATGACTGTCAACGAGTACGCACCCGATAGCAATCAAGCTAATCAATACCGGACATTAGCGGACAAGATTATCAACAATACAAATCTTGCTGTTCCTACACCTATTGAGATGGACGAGCTAGAAGATTTGTTGATTGAATTTGGTATTCTCGAAAGCGAAGAAAATGCTGCAAAACTGGTAGGTGCCGCCACCGCTCAAGCAGATGGTGAGAAGAAGCTAGAAGATGCTGAAGGTGAAGCACTAGAAGCCCTGAAAAAAGGAAACGTAGAAATAGTTTCTGGTAGCTAAAAAAAGTAAGATTCTTGTTCAGAATCAGGTGCTAAAGACAAAGTAAATATTAGGTGGGCGATTCTCGCCCACTCTCTCACCAATCCTTTAAAATGGAGGTAATAGAATAGCTAATCTTAACTTCTGCGTGTTTTCTCTTCACAGCCATAACACTAATACACTAACACTTACAGGGCAAGATTAATACTTTAATAGTCTAGTTTGTGTTTGTGTTTTCTCCTTCTCTAACCTAGTTGATGTTGATGTTTTAGGGGATGGGAAATTCTCTTTCTCATTCCTTTTCCTTTCATGCTTTAGATACCTGACTTTTCACGGTAAGTCCTCAAACCACGAAACAGCGTGGCTTTTTCCACAGTCTAATTCTCAATAACTCTAAGTTAATGAAAATAGGTAACGTAAAAGTTAGGGTTTGAGAAACCCTCAAAATAACCTTTTCCACATCCCGTGAAAAGTCAGTTTAGATACACAGTAAATAAATAAAAATCCTCTAAAAGCCTTTGGGAATTCAGTTAATACCTAATAACTTCTACTTATTGTCACCAAACAAATGAATCCCACCCCAGGAAAAGTCAACGATTCATTCAGTGAGTCAAATTCCGAAGATACTCATCAGCAACAGATGCAAAAGAAAAAAAGGTCTTCCACACAATTACCCCAACCTGGAACTACTCAAGGGAGTTGCGCTTTTGATAGTGCAATGATTACCCTAGTACCAATCACTGATGCTGCTCATGTAGTTCACGGGCCAAGTGGCTGTGCTGCTAGTATGTATGGAAGTTACAGCAGTCTCTCCTCTGGTTCAATGCTGTACAAGATACGCTTTACCAGTGATATCGATGAGAACGATATCATCTTCGGTGGAGCCAAAAAGCTGTACAAAGGCATTTTAGAATTACAAAGACGCTACAAACCTGCGGCGGTATTTGTTTACTCGACTTGCATCACCGCCCTAATTGGGGATGATATAGAGGGAGTTTGCAAAGATGCCACCGAGAAAACAGGAATACCCACTATCCCTGTACATTGCCCTGGATTCATTGGAAACCAAAATTTGGGCAACCGTGTTGCTGGTGAAGCAATGCTTTTATATGTTATTGGAACAGCTGAACCAGATACTAGTACACCCTATGACATCAACTTGATTGGAGAATATAACATCGCAGGTGCAATATGGAACGTTCTACCATTATTGGAGAAATTAGGTATCAGAGTTTTGGCAAGAATTACAGGCGATGCTGTCTACAAAGAAGTTTGCTATGCCCATCGTGCCAAGCTTAACGTGATCCTCTTCTCCAGAGCACTAATCAACATGGCAAAAAGCATGGAGAAACAATATGGCATCCCCTATATTGAAGAGTCTATTTATGGCATAGAGCAAATCAATCAGTGCTTAAGGAACATTGCTGCAAAATTGGGTAATCCTGATTTGCAAGAACGTACAGAAAAACTAATTGCAGAAGAAACTGCTGCTTTAGAAGAGAAACTCGCTCTTTATATCACCCAGTTGCAAGGTAAGCGCATTATCCTTTCTATTGGAAGTTTTAAGAGTTGGTTGATTATTTTTGTGGCTAATAAATTGGGGATGGAAGTTGTTGCTATTAGTACTAAGAATAATACTGAGGAGGATAGAATTAGAGTCAAAAGTTTACTGGGTCAAGATGGCATAATTCTAGAACAAAATAGTCCTCAAGAAATCCTACAGATAATTAACGAAAATCAAGCTGATATGTTAATTGCTGATAAACGCCATCAAGACGCCTCTCTCATAGCTAGGATTCCATTCCTGGATATTAATCAAGAACGTAACCATCCCTATGCAGGCTATATAGGAATTTTAGAGGTGGCACAAGAACTGTATGCCGCTTTTTACAACCCTGTGTGGGAGCAAGTATGCCAGCCAGCCCCGTGGTCAGAGGATGAGGAAGCAGGAAATTCTCTAGAGGAGGACATTTGATGGCGATTATTAGCGTTACGAGTACATCAGTTGCAGTTAATCCCCTGAAGCAAAGCCAAACTGTGGGTGCAGTTTTAGCCTTTTTGGGGTTAAAGGGAATGATGCCTTTATTACACGGTTCTCAAGGCTGTACTGCTTTGACTAAGACAGTATTAGTACAGCATTTGCGTCAGACGATTCCCCTTTCCAGTACAGCGATGACAGAAGTTGCAACCATTTTGGGTGGTGAGGAAAGAGTTGAACAAGCAATCTTGACTTTGGTGCACAGATCCAAACCAGAAATTATTGGTCTTTGTAGCACTGGACTTGTGGAAACCAGAGGCGATGACATGGGGCGCTTTGTCAAGGAGATTCGCTACCGTCACCCAGAATTAGATTATTTACCAATTGTACTTGTCTCTACACCAGATTTCAAAGGTACATTACAAGATGGTTTTGCTGGTGCAGTTGAGAGTATAGTCAGAGAAATCCCCCAAAAAAGCTCTAAGGAAGATGCTTGTCCTACACAAATCACTATTTTGGCGAGTTCTGCCTTCACATCAGGGGATGTGCAGGAAATCAAAGAGATTGTTACTTCCTTTGGACTTGTACCTATTGTTGTACCTGACCTTTCTGGCTCACTAGATGGTCATATAGAAGATTCCTCTAGTGCCATCACAGCTAATGGCACTACTTTGGCACAGTTGCGCTCAATTGGCAATTCTGTATTCACTTTGGCATTAGGTGAGAGTATGCGGGCTGGGGCGCAAATTTTGGATAAGAGATTCAATATACCTTACGAGGTATTTGGTGAACTGACGGGACTAGCAGCAGTAGATAAATTCCTGCAAGCATTGGCGGATATCAGTGGTGTCAGCGTACCAGAGAAATATCGCCGTCAACGCCGTCAGTTACAACATGTGATGTTGGAGAATCACTTTTACTTTGGTTGCAAGCGAGTTTCTCTAGCGCTGGAACCAGATTTACTTTGGTCAACAGTTTCTTTCATGCGATCGCTCGGAGTTCAGATTCACGCAGCGGTGACAACAACACGCTTTCCTCTATTAGAAAAACTTCCGATTAAGAGCATCACTATCGGCGATTTGGAAGACTTTGAGCAACTGGCGGTTGGCTCTGATTTACTCATTACTAACTCTCACGGAGTTGCGATCGCTCAACGTTTAAAAATTCCTCTCTATCGTCAAGGGATTCCCATTTTTGACCGCTTAGATCATAGTCAGTTTAGCAAAGTTGGCTATCAAGGTACTAAGCAACTTTTATTTGATATTGGCAACATGTTTTTAGAGCAGGAAACAAAGGTCAAGCATTAATACAGAACAGAGCCAATTTTAACTGTTGATCACAATATTACCAATAATATTGGTAATATGTAGCACAAGATACAATCTTGCAGAGCAATTTTAGCTTTGATAGTTACTGAAAAGCCGTATACGTTATCTGTGAATATACCAACCAATGTCAGCAAGCTAGGCGTGAGCTTCTGCATTGACCGTGCCAATTTTAGATTTTAGATTTTTTTGGTTCATCCCCGTCCAAGCGTGGGCGGAACAAATCCAATCATCCGCTCGATAGCGAAGAGGAGAGCGAGTCCGCGTCTGGTAGAGAGTGTTTGACTTGTTAAGGCGATCGTCAATTCCATTTTCCTCAAGCCCCGTACCCCTACTTCTGTAGTGAGACGCTAACGCCAACGTCTCGCTACGTTCGCAAAGCGGACGCACCAGAAGATAGTGGTCAGGGTCAATCCAAATGTCAGAAATCCAAAATCCAAAATTGATTGACTCAAATTAAATCTTCTACTGTTGATGAATCCAGCACAGCTAAAAAAAACAACTGCCAAAGCGAGCCGTGTTACAAGAAAACTTCGCTGCCGTTTTGACCTTAGACAATCTGCGATGCCTGCGGCGAGCTACGCCTACACACCATCTTTGCTCACTTGGTTTGAGGTCATTGGGTACACAGTTTTATTAGAGCCAGATATTGCTTTGGGTAAGCATCAGATCAGGCGCAGCAATTATACTGAGGTGGTTTTGCGCGATCGCTTCCATAAAGCTTTGCAAAAAATTAACCCGAAAAAACCTGATGAGGCGATCGCCGCAGCTATCCATCAGCTTACTTGCACAGAGAGTTCCGACTTGCTGGAAAATAACCACCGCTTTCACAAGCTATTGACTGATGGTGTGCAAGTTGAATACCTGTATAACGAAGAAATAGTTCATGACAAAGTGTGGCTTATTGATCCGTTTAATCTACTGAAGAATGATTGGCTAGCTATTCATCCGTTGACTGTAGTTGAAGGAAGTTATACTCACTGTCCTGATGTAGTTGTCTTTATCAACGGTTTACCCTTGGCAGTTATTGTTTCAATTCAGCCAAGTGATGAACAGGCGACTTTCAAAGAAGGTTATCAGCGAATTCAGAGCTATATTGAACAAATACCGAAGCTGTTTTTTTATAATACATTCTTAGTTATCACTTATGGAAATCGGGCCCGAGTTGGGACATTAACCTCGGACTGGCAGGAGTTTTTACCCTGGCGCACGATTGATGGTGAGGACTTTCCTGCCAAGGGCGCAACTGAACTAGAGGTGCTAATTCAAGGCATTTTTGACAAACGGCGTTTCCTAGAGCAAGTATTGCACTTGATAGTATTTGAGGAGAACGGAACCAACATTAGTAAAAAATTGCTTCGCCGACCTTTTTGTACTACACAGGATCACAAAAAACCTTCGCATCAAGGCTGGTAAGTACTGAGTTATCAGTGATAGCAGAAAAACAGCGTTGTAGAATATAAATATGAATTAGTACCGTAGCTACGCCCGTCTTAGACATCGTTATGCAATGTCCAAGATGTGCATCAACTTACATTTGCAAGAATAGTAAACAGAAAAGTAAACTTGCATTACATATGTGTTAAATGTACTTGTCAATTTATTGATTCTTACGAACTGAAAGGTTACTCAGAAGAAATTAAGCATGAATGAAGCGTATAGAGGATGTTTGAAAAGTCCTCTTGTCGGTATCAAAAGTTATAGATCCCTCTAAATCCCCCTTAAAAAGGGGGACTTTGATTCCGGTTCCCCCTTTTTTAAGGGGGGTTAGGGGGGATCTAAAAGTGCCTAAGGTCACAGCGAAACACTTTTCAAACAACCTCTATAGATATTGCGCGATCGCTTCCCCAAAAATTATGTTTTATCCCAATTTTTTTGAGCTTTTTAAGTCATACTACTTATTGACAAACGTGCCATAAGCTAAACTAGTCAAAGATACATGATATCCAGCTTTCAGTCCACCTTGGCAAGTAACTTCTATGCGATCGCGCGAAGGTGGGTGTATTTCTTTGAGATTATGGAGTGGAATCACAGGAATAGCTGAAGAGGGGAAATATAATGCTTAGTCAATTACCGAATTGTATTACCAGTCCTTCGTGGTGGCAACTTTTAAAATGGATTGCCGATCCGATTGGATTTCAGCAAAAATATAGTCAAAAGTATGGAGACATTTTTTCCATGCAGCTGGGTGGACTCGGTTCTTATGTAATTCTTAGCCATCCCCAAGCTATTCAAGAAATTTTCAGTCAAGATTCTAAATTTGATGTTGGTCGTGGGAATAAACTTGCAGAGCCTGTGATTGGGCGAAATTCTCTAATGTTAATAGATGGTGCCCGCCATCGACGAGAACGAAAATTATTAATGCCCCCTTTTCATGGAGAAAAGCTACAAGCTTATGCAGGGCAAATCTGCTTAATTACTGAGCAAATCGCCAGCCAATGGCAAATTGGTCAACCTTTTGTGGTTCGGGCTGCCATGCAGAAAGTGAGCCTAGAGGTGATTTTACAAATTGTCTTTGGCTTAACTGAAGGCGAACGTTATCAAAAACTTAAACCTTTACTGACGGCTTGGCTGGATATGACTGATTCTCCCTTACGCTCCAGTATGCTATTTTTTCCATTCTTACAACAAGATTGGGGAAGATGGACTCTTTGGGGGCAGATGAAACGCAGACAACGCTATATTTATGAGCTACTTCAAGCAGAAATTGAAGAGAAAAGAACAAAGAACAATCACAATCAGGGTGATGTTTTGAGCTTGATGATGGCAGTACGGGATGAAAATGGGCAAGCAATGACCGACGATGAATTAAAAGATGAATTGCTCACAATTTTATTTGCTGGACATGAAACTACTGCAACAACACTAGCGTGGGCTTTCTATCAAGTTCATCAAAATTCAGATGTGCTTTTAAAATTGCAGCAGGAACTCGACAGCTTGGGAGAAAATCCTAACCCGATGGAAATTGCCCAACTTCCTTATTTAACCGCAGTTTGTCAAGAAACACTGCGGATGTATCCAGTTCTACCAGCGCTTTTCCCCCGCATTACCAAATCATCCATAAATATTGCAGGATATCAGCTTGAGCCTGACACAACCTTAATGGCGAGTATCTACCTCCTGCATTACCGGGAAGATTTGTATCCTAATCCTCAACAATTTAATCCGGAACGTTTTCTTGTTCGGCAGTATTCCCCTTGGGAATACATTCCTTTTGGTGGTGGAAGTCGGCGATGTTTGGGATATGCCCTTGCTCAGTTAGAAATGAAATTAGTTTTGGCAACAGTTTTATCCAATTATCAACTTGCCTTGGTGGAAAAGAAATCTATTAAACTGCAACGACGTGGGTTTACCCTTGCTCCTGATGGGGGAGTCCGGATGGTGATGATTGGAAAACGATAAACACGCGCAAGTCTATTGGCTGTTTTGGCAAAAGTTAAACTAACAGCGATCGCAAATAAATTATCCTCTGTTTGAAGTGCAAGTAAAGCGATCGCCTTCACCAAGCATCTCAATCGTAAGCTTTCTGGTACTACTGCGATTACAAAGCCCATGACCACTAGCTTTGACAAAAGCACCAGATGGTTGATTCTTTTTTCTCAAAAATGGGGAATCGAGTTTTCCAGAAATTGCTCAAATAATACATAAAAAACTCGGTTTAAACAACACAGCACAAAGTTGGACTATAGAATAGGCAATAGGCTTTGTCAAAGCCAGTTACCAACTAAAACATAAGGTGCCCAATAGCCAGGACGACTGTAATTGGGATAATCTTTTAACAACTTTACTTGGGCACGACGCAAGGCTTCAGCCTTTGTCACCTTAGTTTTAACTAACTCACGATAAAATTCACCAATTAAGATAGCAGTAGATTTATCACTGATATGCCACAGTGAAGCCAAGGTACTACGGGCACCCGCTTTCACGGATGTTCCTGCTAACCCTAGCGTGGCGCGATTGTCACCAGCAGCAGTTTCGCAAGCACTCAAAACCAGCATTTCCAAAGCTTGTGAGCGAGTCTCATCCCGACGCCGCAGCAGGCTATCAAATTGCATCACGTTGATCGGGCCATCAGCAGCAAGTATAAAAGTATTTTCAGCACGGGAGCTAAATTGACCGTGGGTTGCCAGATGTAACACATTAAATGGCACAGCATTTACCTTATTCTCTAGGTTTTTGCTGTTGAAGTCCCGATCTAGCAACTCGGTGGTAGACACGATCGCTTGCGAAATGGACTTGAATTCTGATTTAATTTCTGGTAACGGTGGAAATTCCTGTTGAAAGTTTTGTGGTGGTTGTACTAACCCGGCAGCTAGGACGTTGAGTTTTGTTTGTGTCAAGGGTTTGGGTGCAAGTAACTGGAGTCCCAAGCTGAGTGCTACAGCATATTTTTCTACCAGATATTGCTGACCGTCATACAATATAGCCATTGGCACGTTTTGCAATATTCCATCCAGTACAAATACAAGGGTTTTGACTCCACTGTCTTTTAAATCTGACTCAATTTCTTTGATTAACCACCCATAAACTTCTTGTGACAGCGCCTGCACTTCCTCAGTCCTATCAGGTTCTAAAAGATACTCTCTAAGTTTTCTTAGAGTCCCTTCTACTTCGTTCTTTGACTTGTTTACTGTATAATTACGCAGTGGCTGTTGAGGAATTTTGATAATTACTTGGAGTTCCGAAGGCAGAATAATTGGATAAATGATTGCGGCTGTGGGATTATCTTTATCTACCAGTGTGTCAAGCAAAACAGTTTTGGCATTAATGCAAGCTTCCCGGAAAAAGTTGTCTAATTCCGCCAGTTGCAGTGCTTCAATCCTCTGTCTAGCTTTGTCTAGGGTTGGTTCGCTCGGATGAGTTTGCTGAAACTGTAACAGTAATTCTACGGACTCTCGATATACAGGTTCTACACTTTCTTTAAAGGAAAACTGGACATCTCGATTCACAAAAACTAAGTCACTACGGAGAGTCTGCAACTCACTGACCGCAGTATCATAGGTGGCAATAGCGCCTTCAATCTCTCCTTGCTGTTTTAACAAGCGTCCCAACTGCCAATGCCAACGATAAGCGATATCTGGGGCGTTGATTGTTTGGGCTATGATCAGTGCCTGTTGGGTGAGGTTCTGGGCAATTGGCCATTGTTTAGTTTGCTCATATACACTGCCCAGAGTACCAAGGGCAAAGCTCTCGGCTCGCTGATCTGCCAAATCTTGAGCTTGTTGCAAGGCGATCGCGCAGATTTGAGCGATCGCTTTAGGTGTAGTCCCGAATTTGATCAAGCTTTGAGCTAGATGAATGCGGGCATAGATAGTTGTTATAGAAGCAGGTAGTTCTGCCAGTTGAGTTTGGATTTGCGGCAATAGTGTCTGCGCGGCTGCTGTTTGTCCCGTGCTTACTAGCAAGCTCAACTGATTAATTTGAGCCTGGACTTTGCTAATCGGGTTAGGAGCGATCGCAGCAGCTTGCTGATAAAACTTTATGGCTTCTTGCAACTCTTGCTGTACTTGTGCCGTATTGCCTAAACTGAACAAAGCAGCGCTCACATCCTGCAAAGAATCCAATTTTTGAGCAATTGACAAACTTTGCTGTAATACCTGACGAGATTGATCCAAATCTCCCGCCAATTGCAGAGCATCACCAAAAGACCGTAATTCTACTGCTTTTGTGAGTGAGTTAGGTTTTGATTGTAACTGCTGCTGCAATTGAGTCAAGATTGTCAAACCCCGACGGTAAAATCCCAAAACTTGCCATGCTTGTGCTTGGTTGATGCGATCGCGGATAATGCCATTTTGATCACCTAATTGCTTATAGCTGACTTGGGCACGTTGCCAGGTGTTAAGTGCTTGTTCAGCTTGTCCCAAGTCTAGTTGAATACTACCTTGAATATCTAGAATTGGAGCCAGAACTTGAAGATTTTGGGAATTAGAGGATTTTTCGAGCAACTTCAAGCTATCTGAAATTGCCTGTTCCGCTTGTGTCAAATTACCCAGTTTTTGATATGCCAATGCCAAATTACTTAATGCCACAGCTTGCTGCAATTCATTCCCTTGGCTGCCATAACTTTTAACTGCTTGTTGCAAAACTTTAACCGCTTCTGCAAACTGTCCTGCCTCATACAGCACTTTACCCTGTTGCAGCAAGTCTTGTGTTTGTGGAGTAGGATTTTGGATTGACACTCCAAGAGTTGCGATATGTTGTGTCTTTATAGTTGCAGCAACAGGAAAAGCAATAACGCACAAAAAAGCTGTCACCAGAACCAAGATAATCAAAACAGGCAAGTTATGTCTTTTTAAGGGACGAATGAACCATATGTTACATCCGTTACATATCCGTTGCCACTGATTGTTTTTATGACTCTTGGGTTTCATCGGAATTCCTCCCTCTACTGTTGGGGTAACGAATCATTGACTACAGGACATGGCAGGGGGAATAGAAGAACTTTGCCCAGATTGAGCCACAAGCATAATATCACCGTTAGCATCAACAATCCATCCTTGAGCCTCCACAATCTGATCAGTAGATTTGGTCACAGTTGCAGTCGATAATTTATCTGTGACTCTGGGTGTTGCTTGTGGCGGCAAATCTACCCAACCTGTAATCACTGCTCGTCCCCGCAATGGTTCATTAGGACTTTGGGGTAATCCACCGCGTCCTGTAGCGATAAAACGATTGGCGTTTTGTCCTCTTCTGGGAGTGCAACCTTGGGTGATTTGTTGGGATACATCCACGAGGTTAGAGGGTAGTTGAATTAAACCGCGAGAAGGGTCTACATCAGGGGTGTTAATGATTACCTCCCCACTCACTCCCAATTGGGAACTCGCTGTAATATCGCTCTTTTCGGTTGGGCTTTTTTGCGGGACAATACCGAAAAGCCCGTCTGATTCAATGTCAACTCTACCACCTTTACCACTGAAGGCGTTAGCGCTGATATCACTGTTTTCGTTGGGAACTGCAACGATAAATCTTGAGTTGATATTGATATTACCGCCATTGCCACCTTTTTCGGCTGTACCTGCGTTGGTGGAAATTTCACTGTTGCGACGGAGTAAGAGTAAGTCGCTATTGACGTTGATATTACCACCGTTACCGGATGCAGATTCGGCGTTGAGTTTACCTTGGTTATCTAAGGTAATTTTGGGTGAGTTGATTTCGATGTCGCCTGTGATTCCTGAACCAGACGAACTGACGAAGAAGCCACTGTTAGCACCAATATTTCCAACTCTGCTAGGAAATTTAGTAACCCTGTCATTGTAATTAGGGTCACTACCGCTAAGAATCACTCTGTCAGTAGCATTGACTGTAACTTTACCTGCACGTCCATTGCTTGAGGTAGTAGTAGTGAGTTGCCCGCCACCCGTTGCTTCAAAGACATTTGCATTTACCGTAATATCGCCACCCTTACTATTATTGTAAGTGCTTGCATCTAATAGAGCACCATCTCGTAACTTCAAGGAATCAGCATCAATGATAATATTTCCCCCATTCCCTTCTGTACCTGGACCCACACGGCTGAGAATCGCACTGGAAAATCCATTTTTCACACCAGCAATATCAACAACACCTGTCACTTTCACTTTCACATTCCCCGCATCCCCTTTTCCTGCTGGTTGATTATCAGATGCAGGACTAGTAAGAGTTATCAGTTGAGCGCCATCAATTAGTGACAGGGTTGCTGCATTGATGTCAATATTGCCACCCTTACCCACACCCCCTGTTTCCACTTCGGTGAAGATGGCAGCATTACCTGCAAGGAAAACAGCATCTTTTGTAGTCACTGTCACATTCCCCGCGTTCCCCTGTGCAGAAGTTAAGGCAGAAAGTCGAGCACCGTTTCGTAACTTTAAGGAACCAGAATCGATGGTAATGTTACCTCCATTCCCAACTGTATTTATATCCACGAAGCTGAGAATCGCACTGGAAAGTCCATTTTTCACACCAGCAATATCAACAACACCTGTCACTTTCACTTTCACATTCCCCGCATCCCCTTTTCCTGCTGGTTGATTATCAGATGCACCACGAGTAATGGTTTGCAGTTGAGCGCCATCAATTAGTGACAGTGAAGCAGCATTGATATCGATATTGCCACCTCTACCCACACCTCCGGCTTCCACTGTACTGTAGATGTTAGTTTCTTCACCTGCAAGGTCAACAGCATTTTTTGCAGTCACTGTCACATTCCCTGCATTCCCCTGTCCATAAGTTGAGGCAGAAAGTTGAGCGCCGTCTTGTAATGAGAAGTCACCAGAATCGATGGTAATGTTACCCCCATTACCAACTGTTCCTGTATCCACAGAACTGTCAATCGTACTAAAAAGACCGTTGTTGTTTTTCTGCCCAGTAATCTCAACTTGTCCAGTAACTTTGATATTGACATTACCTGCATCCCCTTTTGCTGCTGGTTGGTTATCATGTGTACCACGAGTACTGGTTTGCAGTTGAGCACCATCAGCTAGTGACAGTGAAACTGCATTGATATCGATGTTGCCTCCCTGACCTACACCTCCGGCTTCCACTTTACTTAAGATGGCAGTTGGTTGACCTGCAAGGGAAACAGCATTTTTTGCATCCACTGTTACATTTCCCCCATTCCCCACTCCTGAAGTCGAGGCAAGAAGTTGAGCGCCATCAATAAGTGACACTGAAGCTGCATTGATGTCGATGTTGCCACCCCTACCCACGCCTCCGACTTCCACCGTGCTGAAGATGCTAGTTTGTTCACCTGTAAGGGAAACAGTATCTTTTGCACGCACTATTACATTCCCCCCATTTCCCTGCCCAAAAGTTGAGGCAACAAGTTGAGCGCCATCAATAAGTGACACTGAAGCTGCATTGATGTCGATGTTGCCACCCCTACCCACACCTCCGACTTCCACCGTGCTGAAGATATTACTATTATCTGTAAGGGAAACAGTATCTTTTACACGCACTATTACATTCCCCCCATTCCCCTGCCCAAAAGTTGAGGCAGCAAGTTGAGCATCGTTTTGTAATGACAATGAACCAGAATCGATAATTATGTTACCCCCATTGCCTTTTGATCCCAAGCGCACTAAATTGCGAATTCTGCTCCCAGAATCTGCAATTTTGATTTCCCCCGTAGCTTTGAGGGTAATATCCCCGGCAACACTTTCAGGTGTACCCAAACCTACCCCGATACCAGCAGAAAGGAGACTTCCTGCTAATATCTCTAAATTACGGGCATTAACTGCAATATTACCGCTACCAGCCCCTGTCACAAATACACCTGCTTGATTGGTAAGTGATATATCTGCACGAGTCGTATTCTCAGGAAATTTCAAGCTGAGATTATCGCCATTAAAAAGAAGATTGACATTTCCAGGTGCTGATAACCCCCCTAATTCAACTCTCCCACCATAAGCATTTAACTTACCGCCATCCATGCTGACATTACCACCCACTAGCAGCAAACTTTTACCATCTCCTACTCGTAAACCAAATGCATTAAAACCTGCAGGATCTATTCCTGCTGGTGCAATTGACCTGTTTTCAATTCTGCCAGCCTGAAGTTGATTGAAGAACAATGCCGAAGGATTAACTGTTAGTAATGAGGAAGGAGTCTGAGGATTAGTTGCACTAAATTCCAACCCTTTGCCAAACACAAAAGAATTCGCCGTACTCGCTACAAAGGAACCCGCTACATCCAATCGTGCATTCCTCCCAAATAAAATGCCATTGGGATTGAGAAAAAACAAATTTGCATCACCATCCACCCCCAATGTGCCGAGAATATTCGAGATATTACTTCCCGTCACCCGTGTGAGAATATTTTTAATTCCCGTGGGATTGGTAAAATAAACACGCTGCAACTCCCCCACATTGAATTCCTGGAAACTATGAAATAGGTTTGCACCGCGAATTGCTCCGCCATCAATCCGGTCAGCCGGAAGTCCTTTAATATTGACATTGGGAGTTATTCTTGAAGAGTTATTACCCAATGTTCCATCAGGGGTAATCTGGGCTAATGCGTGATTTTCACAACAAAATATCACATGAGCAAGCACTCCAATAATGCTCAAAACTCCTAATAAATCTGAGTGCCAATTCCGATCTCCATAGATTGCCATATCATAACCAGCCTCACTTGCTCATTTCCTACCTGTGAATAATGCAATTCCCTTACACTACGGCTTCAAGCCACATCTTTAAGGGTTTTCAGTTAGCTCTCCTGATAAATTTTTCTACAATAGACCTCTTGCAAAAGTCCCAAAATCAGGAATGTCATTCTGAGCAGAACGCAGTGGAGAGAAGAATCTCACCAGATGTTTCGCTCCGCTCAATATGACAATCTAAGCATTTATGCAAGAGGTCTAATTCATTTCAGCAGACATTTTAATTCGATCAGAGGAAAGTTTTTAAAACTTAAGGTTAGGTAATGCTTCCCAAAAGAAAAAGTTACAAATCACTCATCAACCTCGCCTTACGGAGAAAGAATTGCAGCACCGTTTCTTCACGGGAAATAATATCAGCCCTACCCTCCATGCCCAATTGAATGTGACACTGGTTTTTCCCTTTACCTAAAACCAGAGTTTCCGGTTCAATAGTCACTTCATAGAAAGCACCAGCCACAGCAGCTTTTGGACTAGTAGTCCCATTCATAGATGCATTTGTGCCATTATTTTGAGGAGCGTTGGCGTAGCCCGCTGAAGACATCGCATCTGGAGAAATTGCCTGCACTTTGCCATTGAGAGTACCATAATCTGGGTAAGGACAAGCGCTCACCCGCATTTGGACTTTTTGACCAATTTTCAATTTACTTTGATTTTCAGATGCTACCGCAGCTTTCAAAACCTGAGGCGCATTAGTCGGGACAATTTGCACCAGTTCCTCGCCAGCCTGCACAGTTTGACCTGGGTTTCGCAAATTGAGTTGGGAAACTATACCATCGGCGGTAGCTGCGATCGTGGTTTGAGCTAAATCTATTTGAGCTTGTTTGAGTTCGCTAGTATCATGCTCTAACTGCTTTTCAATTTCAATCTGTTGCTTGACTAGGGCTTGACGTTCCTTTTCTGAAGTCGCCTTGCTGCTTTCCCCTCCAGCTTTTTCTTGAGCAATCCGCTCGGTAGCAACAGTTACTTCTGTATTACTTGGATTTACGGCAACTTGAGCGCGTTGTCTTCTAGCAATCACAGCAGATACTGCTTGTTGTAACCGTTCAATTGTCTGTTGTTGCACCTCCACTGCTGCTTGTTGCGCCTTTACCGCTTGCTCTTGCTGTCTAGCAGCTAATTGTGCTTCTTCCAATTGATCCTTAGATAGCGCCCCTTGAGCGGCTACACTCTCATATCGTTTCTGTTTTGACTGGGCTACACCCAAGGCAGCTTCAGTCGCATGGAGATTTGCTTGTGCTGTTTTTAACTGTGCTTCCCCAGCGTGCAATTCTTTCTCAGCAATTTTGACGTTGGCATCAGCTTCTTGAAGTTCAGAAACAGTGGTAATATTTTTATCTCGATATTCCCGACGGCGACCGCTCAATTCGGCTTGGGCGCCAGTAATAATCCGGTTGATGCGGTCAGTTTCGGCTCGAATCTGGCTGTTGAGGGCATTAATCTGGGCATTGATTTGCACTAGTTGTAACTTCGATTGTTGAATACTAGTTTGCAATTGGCTCTTTTTGGTTTGCAGACGGGAGTCATCGATAATTGCGATCGCATCTCCTTTTTTGACAACTTGATTTTCTTTAACATAAATGTGAATTATCTGACCCTCAGTCGCCGCTTGCACAATTCGCAATTCACCCGCCGGACGCACAACCGCCTGTCCTTGGACTGTAACCTTATACTTAGCAACAGCAGCAACTGGAATAGCTAGTCCCAAAACGCAGAGAATAAACATTCCGCCAAAGCTTGTCCAACGACTAATTGGTGGGAGAAATTGGTTTGTTTGAATTGGGGGTAAAAAATTTGTGTTGCTAACCATAATGTAATATGAATAAACCGCAGAGATGCAGAGATTTTTACAACTGATTTAAGATTGCTATCTTAATTAATGACAGCAGACTTACCGTTACGATGAGCCGGGGAAGATGTCAGCGCCAACACATTTTCAGAGGGAACAATATCATCTAGGAAGTCTAAATGTTCACCAGGTAATTTCCGCAATTCTTCTGGTGTACCTTGAATTTTTAAGCGTCCTTGTTCTAAAAGTACAATCAAATCTGCCCGCTGTATAACCTTGGGACGGTGACTAATCAGAATAGTCGTTTTATGATGACGATGGGATAAAAGTCTATCTAGTACTTGTCTTTCGCTTACTGGGTCGAGTGCGCCCGTAGATTCATCTAAAATTAAGATAGGTGGCTCAGTAACTATTGCCCTGGCTATGGCTAATCTTTGGCGTTGTCCACCGGAAAGATTTGCACCAAATTCTCCTAAGACAGTTTGATATTTATCGGGTAGTTTGCTAATAAATTCATCTGCACCAGCAATTTGACAAGCTCTGACAATTTCTTCAAAACTGATGTGAGGATAGCTAAAGTGGAAGTTATCAATAATAGAACGACTCCAAAAGTGGGGTTCTTGTGGTACTAATACCACTTGTTGTCGCAGACATTCTAAAGACAGGTCTTGCTGATTATAGAAACCATAACGAATATTGCCAGACTGAAGTTTATATAAGCCAGTCATCAGTTTAGCAAGGGTACTTTTACCACAGCCAGATTTACCAATTAAAGCAATGACTTGACCGCCAGGAATAGTTAAGGAAAAATCTTGTAGTAGGTCAACTCTACCTGCATGATGGAAGTTAAGTTCAGTACAGGTAATATCTAAATTTCCAGGAATTTGTGCCCAAGGCTTTTTGAAATCATTTTCGGATTCTGGGGTAGCATCAATAACTTCTGTCAGGCGTTGAATGACTATCTGGGCAGTGATAAACTGATCTACTAAGGCGATCGCAGCACTTAGGAAGCCAATAAAATTGCCACTCATGCCGTTATATGCAATCAATTGACCGATTGTTAAGGTGCGATTAATGACTAAATAGCTACCTATCCAGAGGATGCCAATACTAATGAAAGTGGAAAGAATGCCAGTTACTGTACTGCTATAAAGTCCCAGCTTCATCACACTCCAGCCCAAGTTGGCAAGATGACCATAATTCCCTTGGTATTCTTCCCAAGCTTGAGGAGTAGCTTGGGTAGTTTTTAATACTTGAACGCCGCGAAATGTTTCCACTAAAAAGCCTTGATTTTCCGTACCAGAAACAATCATATTGCGGGTTTTCTGGCGCATTGCTGGTAAGAAAAGCAAGTTAACAGCCGTGATCATAATAAATGCAACTATAGAAGCTAGAGTTAGTTGCCAACTGTAAAAGAGCATAAAGCCCAAGGAAACTACAGCGATAAAAAATTGACTGGGTAATCCAAGGACGATTTGGGAAACTAAGTTATGGATGGCGTTGACATCAGCAATGCGGCTGACAACTTCTCCACTGCGTCGGCCTTCAAAGTAGGAAAGGGGTAAATGCAAGAGTTTACGTCCGTATTCTAGGATTAGTCCTAATTGCAATCTTTGACCAAAGTGACCGATGAGGTGAGATTGGACTAAACTAATGGCACTTCTAATTAAGTTCATGGCGATAACACCAATTGCCACAGTGGTTAGTAGTTGGGTATCTCCTCGTACCAACACATCATCGGTGAGTAGTTGCATCATAAAGGGAGATGCTAAAGAAAGTAGTCCAATGGCGATGTTAATAGCGATCGCTTGGGTGAGAAGATAACGATAGGGCCAAACTCGTTGCAGGTATCTTCCAAGACCGCCAATTTTATCTGATTCTTGTTGATAAAAGCGGCTTTCGTCTGGGGTTAGCAGTAACATCACGCCATTACCCCAACCTGCAACTAACTCCTGGCGGGTAAGATGACGGATACCAACACCAGGGTCAGCGATAACATATTTTTTACCTTTTTGACCGGATAAAACTACCCAGTGGTAGCCTTTCCAGTGGATAATGGCTGGTAGGGGAGCTTGGTGTAATTGGTCGATTAGTTGGGGAGTGGCTTTAACTTGGCGGGTATTGAATCCTAATACTTCTGCACCCCGACTTAATCCCAGCAGGGATGTTCCTCTGGAACCTGTGCCTACGGCTTCCCGCACGCGGTTGAGGGTAAATGTGCGTCCGTAGTGTTTGGCAATGGTGGCTAGGCACGCTGCACCACAATCTTCTTCAGTCTGTTGCAGGACTATTTGGTATTTCATTTTCAGGACGACTGGTAGAGGAGAAAGAATCGTCGGGGCAAAAGCCCCGACTAGAAATGATGTTTAACTTCTCAGTTCAGACTTTTGATTGCTTGGCCATAATTACTTTCACTTGACTCAGAGGCTAGTACCGCAAGGCGGAAGTCAAAAGTCACTCATTTAAAAGTCAAAAGAAATACAGCATAAACGTTTCGTTGATTTGAAATGGTGAGGCAGTCCGGTCTTCTCACATTGGGAAAGGCTAGCGCCTGCCGTAGGATGCCCGTTCGCGGAGCGTCTCGTAGAGAAGGGCTGTAGGGGGTTCCCCCCATGAGGAACTGCCGAACCCGTTAGCGCAGCGTAAAGCCTGCGGCATGGCAACTCTTAGAGACGCTATTCGCGTTCGCTTAGAGCGAGTCCTCGAGCGTCAGGGGTTGTTTATTTATGCCGCGCTGTACTAGGTAGTTCTAATATCAGTAATTAATTTTAAATCATTGCCATTACCATAAAAGCTATTTTGTCCTTCAGCTAGCTTTACGACTACTAGTCTATAGTTAGATCCAATCTTTTTGTAGTAGCCAAAATCTGGTTGCTGAGAACCGCTATATGTAACGTCTTGGTTAGGATTCAAAACTTGATTTTTTCCGTTAAGAGTGTATTTGACGACATTATCCGATCTATTGACGAGAGAGTAGTTGGCACCACCTTTGATCATGGCTCCTTCTTCAGGAGTTAATTCGGTGAACAGTTGTTCATGACTAACAACAGAATAGTTAGAAGTAGAAGTGATATTGTCGATATTTGACATTGTTTTTCTCCTTGATTTTAATTAACTCAAATTTCTGGGAAGATTTTTCCAGGTAAAGTTGTTATACCATTTCTTTGTGATGCTGCACTAAATTTTTTTGACTACTTATTTGTTTGTTTTATTTGTGTCATTCTCTACGAGACCAGAAGCGAATGCGCCCTTCTCTAACGAGACGCTGCGCGAATGCGGTAGACTGCGGCAAGCCTCTCTGCATCTACGTTCCTTATATATGGTGCATCTTCATCCAGAATTGGTATTACTTCGAGCTTTAAAATCAAAGTTGGCTCAATAACTCTGTAATTAAGTTTCAATCCCAAGTGACAATTCACCAATCAGGCAGTAATTAAATGTCCCATACATAGATAATTTCATGAATTTTTATTTACTTTGTTTGGGAGTTTTTTTGTAGTAATCACTAGGTGAACTTCCTGCATATTACTCTTTACGACGACTTTTAATTTTTATGCACTTAGATCAGAAATTTCTTGAAAAAATATTACAAATCTTTATGCATAAAAAAATCGGGGCAAGTGCCCCAACCTGATAGTATATTTAGCTTTTTAGCTCAGATTTATAGATAAAACAATATAACCTGATAGATTCAAAACAGGAAATTTACTTGAGATTTACCTATTAGGTGGGTGTGACCGCAATACGATAAGCAGGGGAAGCAGAAAAGGTTGTTTAGGAAAGAGGATTCTTGTTCAATAATTCTTCTCCCTCTGCACCCCTGCTTACCTCAACCAAGAAATTCCTTAACCGAACGGTATTGAGGGTGACCGCGATTTGATGTAGAAAGATTGGAAGGGTTGTGATAGTTGACAGAAAAACTAGAATGTCAGAAAGTAGGATATGACTTCAATCTGAATAGTACAGGTTTTCTGTTTTTACGTGATTTACATAACACAGCCCTATTTTTTACATCAAATTGCAGCCACACCCTATTAGGTTATGTCAAAGAGCTCGATATCTTGGCCATAACTAGTTCTGGTATCGTATCGAAATGCATACGTACGTCCATCGGCTAAATTGTATTTGCGCGATTGGACTCCTGGGAGACCAAAATCATAGTCAAAATCAACTGTTCCTCCTTTTCCAGTAGTCCATGTTGACACCGAACCACCGTATGGGTAGCTTGTTTGTTTTCCATCAACCGCGTAAGGTATCCGAACATCCGTCTCGTTACGAATGGTAAATCTCTCTAATCCGCCGCTAACTGTTTCAGCATCTTTTTCGTTTAAATCAATTAATAGATCTTGATTAGCAAAAGTGCTTTCGAGCATTTTGTGAATATTCGACATGGTTTTTCTCCTTTTTTAGTTCATTGATATTTTCTTTAAGCCCCATGTGGGACTGATTTAGTCAGTTTTCATTCACCTTGCTTGCACCTTTTTTGTACTAATTACTAGGTGAACTTCTCTGCATATCACTTTCTACGACGACTTTTAATTTTTATGCACTGAGAATAGAAAGTTTTTTGAAAAATCTGTTAATTCCTTACACAGCAAGGAATTAGCTTTTAGCTATATGGCTGTATAATTGAAATCAGCTATGGTTCAAACAGCGGCAAGTATTCCATGCAACCCCGACAGGGCATTGTGGAAATCTTTTCCACCTTTGTGCAATTTGATGTAGACCAATTTAGTGGTTGGGCAACAGATGCTAAACTGCGACGCAGTATGAAAGTTTGCCTGGAGGGATCGTCAACTGAGAAATCAGATACCTTTTGGGCACTTTACTGGTATAGAGTTTGGCAAACTGAATCTAGTGCTGTGGCACTGGCACATCTTTCTGCTTACTTACAAGAGGTGTGCTATTGGACTGCAAGAAAATTTGCCCTCAACTTTCCCACACAATCATCTCTAGCAGACTATTTTCAGATTGCGATCACTCATCTTAACAAAATCCTCAAAACTTTCAATCCTGAATGCAGTTCGCATTTAAAAGCCTATGCAGAATTAGCTTTTGAATGGAGTATCAAGGATTTACTGCGCTTACGTCAGGAAACAGAGATTTGTTCGGACTGGGCTTTATTGCATAAACTCAGCCGGAAACGATTCATGCAGTCATTACAAAATATCGGTTTTAACGCTCAAAGCATCGAGAGTTATATTTTAGCCTGGGAATGCTTTAAGGAACTCTACACAGGTGACAATGCAAAAATTCGTCAGCTTACTAAACCAGATGCTATGACTTGGGAGGCTATTACTAATCTTTATAATGGAGAACGTTTAAGCCGATTGAGTTCACCCACTCCCGCAGTCAACCAGCAAACCATAGAAACCTGGCTATTATCTTCTGCTAAAGCTGCTCGTACCTTCCTCTATCCTAAGGTTGTTTCCGCAGACGCTCCCCTCAAACAAGAAGATGATGGTAGTTTATTAGACATATTGCCTGCGGTGCCAACATCTTTACTAACGGAAATTATTGAGCAGGAAGAATCTGCGAATATCCGAAATCAGCAAGCTCAGTTAAACCAAGTTTTGCACCAAGCGATCGCTGCAATGGATGCAAAGTCACAACAACTATTGCAAGTTTACTACGGTCAGAAGCTTACTCAAACAGAAATTGCTGCACAGTTAGAAATTAAGCAATATACTGTTTCTCGTCAGCTGGCTAGCATTAAAAAGTCATTGCTACTGACTCTAACGCAGTGGAGTCAAAACACCTTGCATATTTCTCCTAAATCCGACGTAATAAATGCCATAAACACAAGCTTAGAGGAATGGCTCAAAGTCCAATATAGCCATACCCAGATGCAATGAGCAGACAAGAGAGAAAATTCTCTGTTGTCTGCCTTAACTCTTTATATGGAGCCATTCTAAAATTATGTTTAACGCACCTCCCCCATTCACTATTGACTCACAGCAGTTATATTTAGAAATTGCCCAATCTCCAGAGATGCAAGAACAACCATACTCAACAGCTGGTGCTTGTCAACGTGGGTGGATAAATCAAATTTGCTTACAAGCTTTTTTGCCTTGGTTCAAAGAAGAAATTGCCCCCACCGCTAGGCTTTATCCCAACAGTGCGGCATTGCCGAGTTTTTGGGAAGTAGTCAATGGCACAGCGATTACCTTTGATAGCGATCGCCTTGTATTAATTCCCACCCTCGCTATGGATGGTGATGAGTTGCGCGTACCGCAGGAATGGGTAGATATTCCAGAGTGGATTGCTGACTACTACGTAGGAGTACAGGTCAATCCTGATGATGGCTGGATGAAGATTTTTGGCTATACAACCCATCAAATTCTGAAAACAAAAGGGGTTTATGATGCTGGAGACCGTACTTACAGCTTGGAAAGTGAAGATTTAATTCCAGATATGAATGTGCTGTGGGTTACACGCCAACTTAATCATCCAGAAGCCTTACGCGCCGAGATTGCACCTTTAGCTCCTATTGCCAAAACCCAGGCAGAAAACCTCTTAGAAAGATTGGGTCATGCCGATGTGAAATTCCCGCGTTTGGCAGTTCCATTTTCACTGTGGGGCGCACTCCTGGCACATAGCGGTTGGCGAAAAAAATTGTATGAACTGCGTCAGGATTTACTTATACAGTGGTCAATTCCACAATGCTTGCAGACAGGAGTAGCCAATTTAGCTCAACAGTGGGGATGGGAAAAAAGAGAATTCGTTGTGGTGCCTACAGGAATGCGGAGTGCAGAATCAGTTATCGGCTTGTCTCGGCAAATAATAGTTGCACAAAATACATATGAGTTACGTATTTTACCCAAAGCTGCTTCTGAAAACCATGTTTGGCGCTTTGAATTGCGAAGTACAACTCCTGGTGGTCAAATTCCTGCTGGGTTTAAGCTGCGACTACTAACGGAAGACTTACAAGCTTTTGAGAATAATCAAGATACAGCAACAACTTCTGTAGATATGTTGTATTTGGAAGTAATTTTGGAACTAGGAGAAGGATTAGTTTGGGAAACAGAACCCACATCTAAAGACTATGACCGAGAGATTTTGCGGTTTTAAATCTTAAGCTGTTCCACATTTAGTTTGCAATAACAGCGTTACCTTTATTTTTAATTTTTCTTCCCTATTTAATTATTAACTCTCCATAGTTTAACCTGACTTTTCACGGTAAGTCCTCAAACCACGAAACAGCGTGGCTTTTTCCACAGTCTAATTCTCAATAACTCTAAGTTAATGAAAATAGGTAACGTAAAAGTTAGGGTTTGAGAAACCCTCAAAATAACCTTTTCCACATCCCGTGAAAAGTCAGATAGTTTAACAGCCTATTTACAGCAGAAATCATGTATTTAAACTACATCTGTCGTCGGGGTACAGCATTGCTGTGCCCGTAGAGCGTGGTCTATTTAGCAATTTTTTCGTAAGTCCTGTTATTATTAAAAACTCTCTCTGTGTGTATATGCGTCAGTTTAAACAATAAGTCTTTAAGCAGACATAATATCACTCTTCAGTTATCAACTTTTTTTCTTCAGGGAGTAAGGTAGTTTCATCCTCAGGGGGTTTGCCATCTACAGATTTGGCTTTAGTTCTATACGGTTTGATAATTAGACTGACACCAATTGTCCAACTTAATGTAACCATCCAACCTGCAAGAATGTCACTGGGAAAATGAACCCCCAGATAGAGACGACACCAGGCAATAGCTATTACATATAAGCTGCCGAAGATGAGAACCAACCAGTACCAGGAGCTAGCCCAAGTTAAGAATAGCAAAATTACTACCAGAGTTATACTCGTCATGGCATGAGCACTAGGAAATGCAAAACTAGACTCAGGCGCAATGGACTGCCACAATTGTGGACGGACTCGATGCATCAATTCCTTGGCTGTGCGGTTGATGAGCACACTTCCGGCTGAGGCGGTGAGTAAATAAGCTAGCGATCGCCAGCGTTTTTGAAGTATTAATATTAGTGCGAGCGCCCCCAAAATCGGTATCACCGTCCAAGGCAACCCAATTATAGCTAGCGTCACTGCTAAAACATCTAACTGTGGGTTTTCTGTAGAATGAACTGCTAACAGAATAGGCACATCCCACGGGAAGCCAGCTTGATTCTCCCATACCTTCACTGTCAGGATTTCAAAGACCTGCAAAGGTAAATAAACTCCGATCAAAAGGAGTAAGAGCGATCGCCAACGAGCAATCAACAGGTTTTTGAGAAAAGAAACAGGCGACTGACTCTCTTTATTGGCTTTTTTTACTTTTTCCATATCTAAGTTAAAAAGACTGATAAACGACTTCACTGATTACAAATTACTGTCATCTTGAGAAGTTCCACAATGTTTACAGTACGACAAATGTTTATAAGTAAGATTATGACAGTTTTGGCATTCAATATATTGATCATAACCACAGTGTGGACAGTAAATATCAAGATGTCGAATTTTCTTGGCGCACTTCACACAACATGATTTTTGAACTCTGCTAGCGACTTGGATTTTAGCATTAAAGACAAATTTTTGAAAAAACTGGATAATCCCAAAACCAATAATTGGAATCAGCAAGATGTAAATATAACTGAGTAGGAAAATTAACCCACCAAAAATTGCGCTAATGATATCAAGTAGAAATTTGAATATTACACTTATTTGAAGAAACTCAAATATTTTAACGATTAGTGGGATAAAAAAGATAACTAGCAAATGCCAGCTAATTAGCGATATCAGTCCATATCCTCTGACTTGGGCAAATTTGTGAACTGATAAGGCAATGAGAATCAATGGTAGAAGAAAGAGAGACTGAAAAGCAAGCTGGATACTTGGATACCAAAATGATGCCTGCCGATAGCCTTTGTCAACTTCCCGGAATTGATTGTCATCTTTAAGAAAGGCTATAAAACTTATGCTTTCCGGTTTGGCAAGCAGTTCATTTTTAAGAGTAGAAATTTCCTGTTTCAGCGTAGAAATTTGGCGATTGTTTTGTTCTAATGCCTGTTTAGCTTTTTCAGCACTGACTTGATTAATTGATTGTTCGCGACCCTGACCTGCAATTTTTTCTAAGAGCGTTGAGTCATATTGGGCTTTAATAGTGCGATTTGCTTGTTCAAGTGTACTGCTTTTCGCTTGTTTCTGATCAATAGTTTTGATGAGTTGCTGCTTTTCCGGATTGTTAATCTTATCTTTGTAATCGGCATATTGCAAGCATGTTTTAGAAACCTTACCCAGATGTCCTGCTTCAACTTGTTGATACTTTCACTGAAAACTAAGTTGATTATTTGTGTCATATGGCAATGAAAGTTTAACAATTTCATAGTCTTTATCTTTAGTGGTTTTTGCCCGGTAATTTTGCCACTCTGAATAACATGGATAAGCCTCGGTCGGACTGATATGCCATCTGCTAATATCATCAAGTCCCGTAAAAACATTAATCAAAATAAAAATATCAATCAAAATAATTACAATCAAACTCACTTTATTCAGTGGTTCGTTGTTGATTGTCCTTGATTTACTAAAAAACTGACTCAAAAGCCGACGAATTCTGGCAAACATATTATCTTTTAAATAAATGAAAATTAAATCCGAATCAATTTTATATGATCAGTAGCTGGACAAAAATATATTTCCTAATTTGAAGATTTGTTAACTACTGACTTTTGAGAAACAAAATCCCCGACTTCTCAAAAAAGAAGTCGAGGATCTGTGGCTTTCAATTCTCACAAATCAGGCTGTGGTCAAAAAACTATAACTTTCACCTGAAGTTGACATAGGTGACGGCTGTCTACTCCAACCAAAACCTATTTAGCAGCGAAGTAGGCTTCTAGTGCCTCAGAACCACCAATTAATTTACCATCGATAAACACTTGGGGAACTGTTGTCGCACCTGTAACTGCTTTTAACGACCGTGTGGTAATATCCTTACCCAAGGTAATTTCTTCGTAGTTAATGCCATGTTCCTTGAGCATCGCCTTAGCACGGGCACAGAAGGGACAACCGACTTTTGCAAACAGGGAAACTACTTCGGGCTTCACTGCTTGGGGATTGATGTATCTGAGCATTGTTTCGGCATCGGACACCTTAAAGGGATCTCCTGGCTCATCTGGCTCAATAAACATTTGGTTAATTACACTATCTTTCACCAGCATAGAATAGCGCCATGATCGCTTCCCAAATCCCACGTCTGATTTATCTACCAGCATCCCCATGCCTTCAGTAAATTCCCCATTACCATCGGGAATTAGTGTAATATTTTCTGCTTCTTGGTCTTTTGCCCATTCGTTCATCACAAAGGCATCATTGACAGAAATACAGATAATCTCATCAACACCATTTTCTTTGAGAACCCCAGCCAACTCGTTATAACCAGGGAGATGAGTTGATGAACAAGTTGGAGTATAAGCACCCGGTAAAGAGAAGACAACCACTGTCTTATCAGCAAATAGATTATCGGTTGTCACATCCGCCCAGTCGTTGTTATTGCGAGTATGGAAAGTGACATTGGGTACTCTTTGTCCTCGGCGATTGGGGAACATAATTTTGCTTGCCTTTAGTAATCAATTCCAGTCATAACCTATCATAGGAAGACTAGTATAATGTAACTATAAATCAGCTAAGAAACTTCATTAATAAATGGAGTGATCGCTGTAACAAATTCAGCGGTTGACTCATATGGTAAAACATTGCGCCCAATTATTTTTATACCTCGACCTTGAGGCAAACAGGCGAGGTAGTGAGCCAAGCGTTCATCTGGCGTTTGTTTTTTCCTTTCTTGACTAATACTCGATGCGGTTTCTCCCACAACCGCTAATGTTGGCTGCTGAATAGAGGTGAGAAAACTAATATAATCCTGTCGCCAAAACCCTGCTAAAAAAGAAAACACTGCATGGCGACTAGCAGGATTTTCTGCACCTGCAACCAATGTATTCAACCACTCTGTATCCACAGAATTTTCAGAAGCAAAGAGTTGACGAGTCGAGAAAGAATGTAAAAATTTCGGGGTGCGTGCATAGCGATAAAAAGCACTCCCAAAAGGTGAATCTAACAGATTCCAAAGGACTTTTTGCTGCCATTTTGGTGATTTATTTGTCATCAAAGCCCAGGCTGGAGGCCCAGAGAGTACAAGTCTGGCAATTAAGTTTGATTCCTTTTGGACTAATGCGAACGCAACTGGTAATAAACCACCTTGGACTACTACAATGACAGGTTTTCGGACTACTGTTTGTAAAAAGTACTGCAACTGTTCTGCCCAATCACTAGGAGTGTAAGCTATATGAGGCATATCACTTTCGCCACATCCTAGTAAATCAGGATTGTAAATTGAATTACGCTCACCTGTATTATACCATTTACGACAAAATCGCTGCCAAAATTGCCGCGACAATCCGACGCCAATCGGATGAATTAACAGTAAGGGAATACCCTCAGGTGTTGTATTAATTGGTTGATAAACTTCGTAAGCACAACGATAATTCTGCCAATTGTAAAACTGGCTAGAAGATGCTGTCAAATTGGTTGTGTTAGCTACAGCAGATGGTTGCATAATTCCTAGTTTTTAATACTTGCTAAAAAATCATCTGTGGATGAATTAACTCGTATCCAGCCTCTTTCAGCTTTTCATTCGAGACCAAAGCGTTATATGGGCGGGTACTTTTGATAGAAGTATCCCATTTAACTTTGGGTAAATTATATTTTTCAAATAGGCATTCTAGCAAGTCTCGGCTGGTGAGATGTGCATCATCTACCAGATTGTAAATCCCTTGCAAACGACGGTGACGGGCAAATTCTATCGCACTAACAATATCATCCAAATGAATCCAATTTGTGATATCCTCGCCATTACCAGGACGGGTTGCACCAGAATATCTGTTAAATATTTTCAACAGTTCCCTGTCAGTCCCATAAATTCCTCCTAAGCGGAAGATACAAACGCGGAGATTTTCGCTAGATGCTGATAGCAGCACATCCTCTGTTTTTCGGAGGATTTGTGCATTTAAATTAGGGGGTGCAAGCGGTGTTTCTTCATCTACCCATACACCATTTCTATCACCATAAACTGCATAACTCCCAGTATATATTAATTGTTTTATACTCGGAATCTGCTGCAAGGATGAAACTAAAGTTTGGGCAGTTTGTAGATAAGTTTCTTCATAAACTTCCCGATTTTTTGCACCAACACTTAAGAGTACAACATCTTGATTGTGCAAAACTGATTTTAGACTATCTCGATCATTCCCGCGGGTAACTACAACTCTTTGGGATACTGATTGTAGTGCAGTAACACGCTCAGGGGAAGTTGTGGTTACACTAACAACAAAATCCCTTTTTTGCTGCCAATATTGAGCAACTTTATAACCAACATAACCACAACCAATAATTGCAACGTTCATGACAAATTAGACGTAAATAAGTTAAACTACTCATTGAGATAATATTCTCAATTAAGGAATTGGACGTAAATAAATTTAACAGTCCAGAGCTAACAGTCAATAGTCAATAGTACAGAAAGTTTTACCTAATGACTATTTTGCTAATTCTCTCTCAATTATGGCAATTATCTCTGGTGAATTTGGCTGGACACTACTATTAAATCGAGCTATCACTTCACCTTGTTTATTGACTAAAAATTTTTCAAAGTTCCAAGCAACAGTTCCGGTTGGCTTAACAGCTTTGGTAAGTCGCTCATAAAGTGGATGCTGTTGTGAGCCTTTAGCATGAACTTTATCGAATAGTTCAAAGGTAACACCATATTTACTCGTGCAGAATTGCCCAATTTCTTGATTGCTTCCTGGTTCCTGCGCTCCAAAATCGTTACAGGGGAACCCCAAAATACGTAATCTTGCTTCCCCATACTTCTGGTTCAATTTTTCTAACCCTTCGTATTGAGAAGTATAACCACAGTAGGAAGCCACATTCACAATTAAGAGTATCTTTCCGGTGTAGTCGTTTAATTGCTTATCCTCACCATTGATGGTCTTAACTGCGATGTCCGAAATTGTGTTACTCATCTTGAATCTGATTTATAGGGAATATTGCCAAGTTTCCCATATTACAGGTACTCTAAACCCGGTTTATTTAAGGAAATTAGGTTTGTTAGCCAAGTTTCCTACTACGATTCTATTCAACTCAGGTTATAGGCTTGTATGGGAGTTTCGATAGATGTTTCCCTCACTGATTAGTGCTTAATGGACAAGGCGATGTCTAACGACTAATCAGGAGGCGGAACGTTTTTGCTCAATAGGTGCAGCTAATCAATTAAGATAGCGATCGCCTGTGAGTTTACACTTACAACCAGATTTAATTGTGTGATCACTCTTCTGTAAAGGGACTTCAAGATAATAAAATATACAGCTAATAAAATGATAATCATTATTGGTGGGGAGGAAGAGGCTGCCGACGCCAGCCTCTTCCTCCCCATTTTGTAGTAAATTTGATGATGATTGAACCTATCTCATGGTCAGCCTTCATTCAAGCATCTTTTCCAAATCTCACAGCTATATTCTCCAAATATTTGCGGAACATCCTTTGTGGGATGAAAAGTTTGGTTGGAAGAATATCTGAAATAATTTACGTCTTATTGTTCAACCAATCATCCTTTTCAATCTGATTAAACCTGGGCTCAAGGTATTTTCTATTCCCCAACTTCATAGCGGATTTTCTTACCTGATTAGCATCATGAATACATTGCACAATCATCTGTTTTTATCCCTTTTGTCAGACTTTTTCTCTTTTTCCTCTGCCTAGAGTGACAAAAGAAAGCTAAGCGATCGCCCAGGCAGAAGTGAACCACGGGTTCGTAAACGCCGTCCGAAAGCTTACCCCTTGATCACCAAACCCCGGCATGAGTTACGCAAGCAATTGCAAACTGCTTAAAGCACAAGTGTTTCTGCTTTTCTTAGTGCCATTTGGTACAAATACAAATTTTCCACGTTCCGTGAACAGTGGAAAAGTGAATTTGAATCTGGAGCGATCAAATAATTTGAGAACCTATAGGTCTGCCATCAGCCTTGCTTTTCTGAGCAAGAATGTCAGCACCGTCTCTTCATGGGCAATGATATCGACTCTTCCTTCCATACCCGACTGAATCACACATTAGTGTTGTCTCCGTCCCAGCGATCGACGCTCTGGGGCGATCGTCACCTCATAGAAGGCAGGTGCAGTGCTGCTTTGCTCGGCATCTGGAGCGGCTGCATTGGCTGGAGGTTTAACAGTATCTTCCGAGATGCGGCTGATGTGACCGTTCAGGACACCATAATCCGGATAAGGGCAGGCAGAAACCCGCATCTGTACCCGTTGACCGGGTTTGAGTTTGCTTCGATCCTGCGGCGACACGGCTGCCTTTTCTTCTAGCGGCGCATCACCCGGAACAATCTCGGCGATACTCTCGCCCACTCGCACGGTCTGACCTGGATTGCGTAAATGGAGATTGGCGACAATCCCGTCTGCGGTAGCGGCGATCGTGGTTTGGCGGAGATCCAGCTCGATTTGTTGGAGTTCGTGGTTGGCTTGCTCCTGGGCGATACGTTCAGCCGCCATTGTCACTTCTGCATGGCTGGGATTGAGCGCTGCTTCGGTGCGCTGCCGTTTGGCTTTAGCCGCTGCGACTGCCTGTTCTTGTTGCCGTACTGCTAACTCTACTTCCTCTACCTGATCACGGGAGAGCGCACCCGCTTCAGCCGCCTCCTGATAGCGGCGCTGCTTCGTCTGGGCGGCTTGTAGGGTGGCGATCGCCTGCTTCACCGTTGCCTCTGCCTCCTCCAGATCCGCCGCTGTTGTCACCTGTTTTTCTTGATAGTCCCGATCGCGCTGGCTCAGCTCTGCTTGGGCCGCTGCTACAGCCCGATCGACCCGATTGGTTTCTGCTGCGATCTGACGATTGAGGGTACTAATTTGAGCATTAATTTGCACGAGCTGGAGTTGGGCTTGCTGACGAGTGCTTTGCAGCTCACTCTTTTTCGTTTGCAGGCGAGCATCATCGATCGTGGCGATCGCCTCTCCCCGTTCTACGAGTTGATTCTCTTTGACTAAAACTTGCCTCACTGCACCTTCGGTAGCAGCTTGTACCAACCGCAATTCCCCCACCGGACGAATCGTGGCTTGCGCTTTGACAGTCATTTTGTAATGCGTAACCGCGCTCAGCGTCATGCCAATCCCCATGATGCCGACGATCACCAATCCTCCAATCTGTGTCCAACGGCTGATGGGCGGCAGAAATTCATTGTCTCGAATCGGCGGTAGAAAGTGAATCTGTTGAGTCATCAGGATTCTCGCTGGAATAAAAGGACTGGAACGAATTAATCAATGCATCGTTGCAATATCTGTTGTAATATTTTTGTGATGTCCATTACGATACTCATCAGCCGACGGCATCACGAACTGTTTTGCATCCCATACGTCATCATCCAGGAAGTCTAAGTGAGAACCTGCCTGCTGCTGTAGATCGGCGGGCGTTCCTTGAATTTTCAACCTGCCCTGTTCGAGCATGACCACCCAATCGGCACGCTGAATTACTTTCGGACGGTGGCTGATCAAAATCGTGGTTTTACCCTGGCGGTGATCAAGCAGGCGATCAAGTAATTGTGCTTCACTGACTGGATCGAGCGCCCCGGTCGATTCATCTAAGATCAAAATCGGCGGGTCAGTCACCAGGGCACGGGCGATCGCTAATCGTTGCCGCTGTCCACCGGAAAGATTCGCCCCAAATTCACCCAGCACCGTCTGATATTTGTCGGGTAAGCTGCTGATAAATTCATCGGCTCCCGCAAGCTGACAGGCGTGAACAATTTCTTCAAACGAGATATGGGGATAGCTAAAGTGAAAGTTGTCGAGAATTGATCGGCTCCAGAAATGGGGTTCCTGGGGAACGAGAACAACCTGCTGGCGCAGACAGTCCAGCGATATATCTTCCTGGTTGAAAATACCATAGCGGATATTACCCGATTGCAGCGAATATAAACCTGCCAGCAATTTGACGAGCGTACTTTTGCCACAGCCCGACTGACCCACCAGGGCGATCGTCTGTCCACCAGCAAAGGTCAGGGAAAAGTCTTGCAGCAGATCGACTCGTCCAGCGTGGTGGAAATTGAGGTTTGTGCAGGTAATATCTGCTATATCGGGTATATCTGCCCAGGGCTTTTTCTCGTCGTGGGCATCTTCGGGCGTAGCGTCGATCACTTCTGTCAGGCGCTGAATCACAACTTGGGCTTTAAGGAATTCGTCGATCAGTTTGATTGCTGAACTGAGAAAGCCTAGCAAATGCTCTCTCATGCCGCTAAACGCCAGCAGTTGACCCACCGACAGCGTTTGCCCAATCATCAGATAGCTGCCCAGCCAGAGGACAGCGATACTCGTCAGGGTAGACAGTATATTCGTGATCGTGCTGCTATACAGTTCCAGCTTCATCATGCCCCAGTCCAAATTTGCAAGGCGACCATAGTTGCTCTGATATTCCTGCCAGGCTTGAGCAGTCGCATGGGTGGTTTTGAGGACTTGCACCCCGCGAAAGGTTTCGACCAGAAAGCCCTGATTTTCTGTACCGGAGACGATTAGATTGCGCGTTTTTTGGCGCAAGGCAGGCACAAACAGCAGATTGACTAAAGCAGTCAGGGTAAAGGCAGCCAGAGAGGCCAGCGTGAGTTGCCAGCTATAGAACAGCATGAAGGCTAAAGAGATCAAAGCAATGAAAAACTGACTGGGCAAGCCCAGGACAACTTCGGACACCAGCGCATTGATCGCATCAATATCGTCAATCCGGCTGACCACCTCGCCGCTGCGCCGTCCCTCAAAGTAGCTCAAGGGCAAATGCAACAACTGCCGTCCATATTCCAGAACCAGCCCAAGCTGCAAACGTTGCCCAAAGTGACCAATCAAATGAGCCTGCACCAGCCCGATCGCACTGCTAAACAGGTTCATGGCAATTACCCCGATCGCCACAGTTGTCAGTAATTGCAGATCGCCCCGCACCAGCACATCATCGGTGAGGAGCTGCATCATCAGCGGCGAAGTCAGGGAGAGCAGACCGATCGCCACATTCATCCCAGTCGCTTGAGCCAACAGCCAGCGATAAGGGAGTACCCGCTGAATGAATCGTCCTAATCCACTGATCGTATCTTCTGGTTGCTGATAAAAGCGATTGTCGTCGGGTAACAGTAATAGCATAATGCCGTTACTCCAGCCTTCTACAAGTTCACGACGGCTGAGATACCGGATTCCCACACCCGGATCGGCAATGATATACTGCTTGCCCTTTCGCCCATGCAGCACAACCCAGTGATAGCCTTTCCAGTGGATAATTGCAGGCAGAGGGGCTTGATCCAGGCGATCGAGAAAAGCATCGCTGGCTTTCACCTGCCGCACGTTAAAACCTAATGCTTCTGCGCCCCGACTGAGTCCCAGCAGCGAGGTGCCGCGCGATCCTGTGCCGACAGCTTCACGGATGCGGCTGATGGCGAGGGTGCGTCCGTGAGTCCTGGCAATGGTGGCGAGACAGGCAGATCCGCAATCTTCTTCGCTATGTTGCAACACGCTAGGATATTTCATAGCTGAGTTCTCAACAAGGTGACACAAATAGTTGTTTAAACATCACTCAATTTTAGATTTTAGATTTACGATAGCGGAGCGTTAGCGAGTCCGCAAGCGTCTTTTGAATTAACCTCTCCTTATAAAGAAAAGGCTTAAATATTGAATTTTTTTGTTTTATTCTCTGTGAACAGAGAGGCTTGAAACCAAATATTTTAGATTTCAGATTTTCATTTAATCTAAAATTTAAAATCGCCTCGTCCAAGGAATTTTTGAGGTGATCTAGCCCTAAATCGTTGGCGTACTCGACAAGATAACCGTTCTCCAACTTTTGTTGATGGGCAAATAAAGTGTCATGCATTGACCAAAACTGTCCCTGGGCTTGGGCGGCTTCGGCGGCTTGGGCGGCCCGCTGAGCATGGGGATGAATCTGTGTTTGCGGAAAATGGCGGAAGATGAAGCATAAATAATCCTCTCCAAAAGAAGCACTAGCTCTCGTTTGATAACTTTAATCATCTTGTAAACGCCTGCACTTCTAGAGCATTGATAGTCTCCATACATCACTAGTACTACCTTGGCACTCAGCACCCCTTGAATACGATCTTGGGTTGAAGGTAGTACAAGTAAGGAACTGTGGCTACAGTCGTCGCTCATCTTTCTACATCTGTATCAAGCATGAAACCTTGCAATTAGCTTGCTCAATCAATTGACTGCATGACTATTTACATAAATTCAATATATGCTATTGCCTTCAAGCCGTCGTCTATAACGAGTTAAAATTTTTACAGTATAAATTGATAGAGCAACCATTCTATCGTGGAGTGGAAGCTTGGCTCTAACTCAAGTTAGAATCCGAATTCAATCGAAAGTACACTCTATAAATTGACAATGCCGCGTTTAACGGCAACAATCACAGCTTGGGTGCGATCGCTCACATCTAACTTATTCAAAATCCGATTTACATGAGATTTAACAGTGCCTTCACCGATACTCAAAGCAGCCGCAATATCGGCATTACTCATCCCCTGTGCCATTGAACGGAGTACTGTCAGTTCTCTTTCACTTAGTTCTGGATTGCTCATCCGCTGTACCAACTTTGCTCCCACATCAGGCGGAATATACTGCTGACCCCGATGAACAGTACGAATGGCATTCAGCAGTTCGTCGGGTTCAGTTTCTTTCAACAGGTATCCTTTTGCTCCTGCCTGCAATCCCCGATAAATATCTTCGTCACTATCATACGTTGTCAGTACAATAATCCGAGCAGATTTAGTGGTAGCACGAATTGCAGCAATGGCGGCAACTCCTTCAACTTCAGGCATTCGCAGATCCATTAGCGTTATATCCGGTTGGTGTTCCCGAAATAAGGCGATCGCCTGTTCCCCATTTTCAGCTTGTGCAATCACCCTCATATCTGGGTCACGGTTAATAATCGTGGCTAATCCTTGCCGAAAAATGGCATGATCGTCCGCAATCAGAACCCGAATTGTCATGGCTTGGCTCATTGTGATGCTCACTCAAGGGTTAACGGTAATAATAATCTCTGTTCCTTGCCCAGGTTGACTCCCAATCGTCAGTTGTGCGCCGATGCGCTCTGCCCGTTCGCTCATACCTAACAAACCAAAACCATTAGAGGATGGAACATTCCCAACTCCAAAGCCCTGCCCATTGTCTTTCACGCGTAAGCAAAACCGATCGCGATCGTATACTAGCTCTACTCGAATTTCGTCAGCATTGGCGTGTCTGATAGCATTGGTTAATGCTTCTTGCCCAATCCGCAGTAGGTTATTCTCTACTTCAGTGGGTAGAGAATACACTGCACCCTTGATCTCATAATATAAAGTGGTATCAATAGCGGCAGCTCTGATTTGAGTCACGAGACGATGTAGAGCACTCTGTAAATTGCCCTCCTCCAAAAGCTGAGGACGGAGCGCTACCACCGATCGCCGCGCTTCAGTCAGTCCAGTTCTTGCCAATTCTTTGATCAGGTCTAGATGTGCCTGAGTTGCTTCTAAATCATCCGTTAGCACCTGGTTTGCAGCTCCTACCTGAGCCAGAATGCCTGTAAACGCTTGGGCTAGTGTATCGTGAATTTCGCGTGCCATGCGGTTGCGTTCTTCCAAAATTGAGGCGGCTTCTGCTTGCTTAAGAGCCGTAATATCTCGCGACAGCCAAATCACCTGCTCGTGCCGAATCGGTGCAATGCGCGCCGAAAGCCAGGTTTCTCGTCCACCCGTCCACTGACTGTATTCAACTGTAAGTACTTGTTGGGTTCTCAGCACCTGCTGAATGTAATTTAGGAATTCATCGGCTTGTGGTTTAGCAAAGAGTTGATGCAGTGTTTTACCAATATGATCCTCGCTATATGACGGATTCCCTTCGACTCTTTCGATCACTTGTCCTTGGGCAGTGAGGACACACAGCGGATCGGGAATGGCTGCAATTAAAGTCCGTAGCTTTGTCTCTGAGGCTTGTAGAGCGGCTTCTGCTTGCTTGCGTAAGCGAAGCTCGTCGTAGACATCACTAATATCTGCAATCACTCCTTCCATGCATCCATCGGCTGCATTCAAACGAGAGGAGTAAAGTCCCCAAAACATCGTACCATCTCGTTTTCGCATCTGCACTTCAAAGTTTTGCAGTTCGCCATGACGCTTTAGTAATTCAATCGCTTGCTGGCGATCGCTGGAATTCACGTAACAGTCTGTGGTGTGTTTCAGCCCAATCATTTCTTCTGGTGAATTAAAGCCAAACAGATTAGCAAAGCGTTGATTGGCATCGAGAATTAATCCATCCGAGAGGCGGGTTCGGAAGATGCCGACCTGAGAATTTTCAAAGATATTGCGGAACTTGGCTTCACTGCGCTGTAGGGCTGCCTCGGCTTGTTTGAGCTGGGTGATGTCATTGCCAACAGATAAAATTTCCACTACCTGTCCCTGTTCATCCAAGATTGCTTGATTTGACCAGGCAACCCAAACTCGTCTACCGTCTCGACACAGGTTTTCATTCTCGGTTTGCAGGTAAGATTCAGGCAAGTGAGATTCAAGATTTTCAAACAGATTGTGGACAAATTGTTTGAGATCGCGTCCAGAGGTTTCGGTTTCTGGAACGATCGTTTCGAGTAAGGTACGCCCTAAAATCTGATGTTTTTCATAGCCAAAGAATTCCAGCCCACAATCGTTCACGTATCGAATTCGTCCTTGCGTATCAGAGCAAATAATGATTGAATTCGCAGTTTGTACTAGATTGGGATAATTCGCTTCACTTTGTCTTAATGCGGCTTCGGTTTGTATACGCTCATTGATCTCCTGCTGTAAGGCTTGAGTTCGCTCTTCTACTTTGATTTCCAGTGTTTGGGCATAGTCTTCTAACCGTTCATACAATCGAGCATTTTCCAGTGAAATCGCTGCCTGAGCAATCAACAGTTTGAGGATTTGCAAGTGATCGCTGGTAAACACTCTGGTACTGAGATTGTTCTCCAGATAAAGAATGCCAATCAACTGGCTTTGCTTAAGAATTGGCATACAGAGGAGCGATCGCGTCTGTTGGGCTTGAATATAAGGATCTAGTCGAAAAAGAAAGACGGTTCGCTGACTGCATCATCAAACATCAGAGTTTCTTGAGTGCGTTCTACCGAGTGAATGACGGAGATAGGAATCGTTGCACAGCTAGCAACAGCGCTCTTTTCCAGGTGGCACTGTCTACTCCCACTGCACTGAGCCACCACAGTGAGCCGATCGTCCTCTAGGAGAATCAGAGCGCCTGTTTCGGCTGCTGCATTTTCTATCACCACCTGCATCAACGTGGCAATTAATTGATCGAGATGGATCATTTCTGAGAGGGCTTGAGCCGCTTTCATCACCGCAGCCAAATCGATCGCCGCAGTCGGACGAGGAATTGTTTCATCGGTTAAGATAGAATTCGATTGCCGAACCAGGTTGGAATTGAATAGTTGTGGATAGCGTTTTTCTAAGTCTTTAACTTTAGCTATTGCGCCCCAGCGATCGTAGCAATAGTGAGCTTCCTTCATGTAGGTCTGGGCAATTTTTTCCCGACCTCGCGCCAGATAATGTTTCGCTGCTAATTCGTAAGCGAGTGCTTCTTCTTGAATAAACTCATGCTCAGAAGCACCCGATATAGCTCGTTTATAAAACTCTTCAGCCTCAAGAAATTTCCCTAAGATTCGCGCTTTTTTTGCCTCAATTAAATTAAATTTATGTAGATAATTCATTGGGGCATACTCTGCCCATTTTTGCATCTTTTCTTGACTGGTGCTAACATAACTTAGCCAAGCCTCTTTTTCAGAGCTTGAAGCCTTAACAAACAGGCTCAAAAGCACTAAAGAATAGTAAAAACAGAATAAAGGTAAAACCGATACCGCTGTTATCTCTTCAAAATACTGCCTGGCTAAAACAGCAGTTTGTGCAGCTTGATGATACTCCCCAAATAGATAATACAATACAATTTTGTTTAAATAGAAGTAGAGAATTCCAGTTCCGTCTTTAACTGCAATAGCGCTTGCTCTTGATCATATACGCTACCAATTAGACGGCTGGGATTCTCAGACCTATTTAACAAATTAAGAATTGTCTGCCACAACATTGCAATCCAATTAGAAGGATTTTCCCGTCTGATTTGACTGATCGCTTTGCTGTAGGTTGCCGTTTTTTCTTCCAGTTGGGTGAGTTCCTCACCCATAAAAAACGAATTATAACATGCATGAAATGCAGCATAGCCAGCAAATTCAAAGTCTCCGGTTTCCACTCCGTTTTGATAAGCATCATCCAGCATTGGTATTGTTTCCCTAAAATGTACCTTCTAGTGCATGACTAAGGCACTAAATGCCGTTAATGCTTCAACATTCCCCTTTTTGGTATTTGATTGTTCTATCAAGCCCAGAGCCAATTTGCCAAATTTATAACCGAGTTCAATGTCTTGAGCAACTCCACATAGAACAAATCCGTAGGCAGCATAACTGTGTGGCGACCAGGTAGCATTGCCGTAGTCGATCGATAAATTCACCATTTTGCAAGCAATCAGTATCATCAGTGCTGGTGACACCATAAATGCAGCAGCCACGATATTCGTCAGGATATAAATTGCTGCCAGCGGTTCTGGTGCGGTCATCTTTGGCAGATCAATTAAGTCTTTAATTTCTCGTCCAGCGAGTAGTGCAGCTGTTTCCTTCAATCCTCTTTGAACATCTAACTGACTTGGATTTTCTGGTAAGATTACTCCCAGGAGCTTTAACACTTCCAATCCAGTTTTAAGTGCTTCTTTCGGGTTGCCCTGCGACAAATATCCTTGAATTCTGCTATCGTAAACCTGCACTTTATCAACCACCGTCTTCGCGCGATCAAGTACCACTTCTACGAATTGTTCCATCTCACTAAAGCGACCGTGAAGATATGCCGCTTCTGCTGCTTCTGAGTACAGTGCCAAGGTTAGCTCATACTCGTGCCAACTCTCTGAATTGAGGAGTTTAAGCCCTGTATTGAAATACTGAAGCGCTGCTTCATAAGCCGTTGCTGATTTGGCTTTCTGACCTGCCATTAAATTCAATCTGGCAATTTCAATTCGTTCTGGCTGAGTGGTGATAAGCTCAATTCCCTGATTGAGATGATCGACGATTTCAAATAGTCTGTCTGATAATTGCTCTGGTGAAGTTTTTTCAAGTAAATTGCGACCGATTTGGAGATGAACAACTTGTTTCTGTGACTTATCAATCAAAGCATAAGCAGCTTGCTGTACGCGATCATGCAAAAACTTATACTCTTGAACTAACAAGTTTTCGTCCAATTCAGACAGGGGTTGATTAATCCAGCTTGTATTGCTGCTAGTAAATCCTGGAAAATTGCTTTCGGTGATTTTTTACAAACGATCGCTAACGTTTCTAAATCAAATTCAGCCCCGACACAAGCAGCTAGGCAAAGAATTTGCTGTGTTGCTTCCGGTAATTTCTTCAGTTGATGCAACAGCAACTCCACCACATTGTCAGTGAGATCTTGAGCTTCAATCTCAGCCAGGTTCCATTGCCAGATTAACTGTTGTGCATCAAAAGTCAACAGATTTTCGCCATACAGCATTTTCAAAAATTCACTGACAAAGAAAGGGTTACCCTCGGTTTTACATGACACAACTTGGGCTAGGGGACGAACGGTATCAGGATTGTGATGTAATGTCTCAGCTATCAATTGGCTTAACGGTTCCAGTGTTAAGGGGGTCAGGATGATTTCCTGAAGCACTGCCCCCCCTTTTCGCAGACTCTCCAGCGTCAAAACCAATGGATGCGTTGGAGTCACTTTATTATCTCGGTAGGCTCCGATCAAAAACAAATATTGAGTTTGTTCGTCGAGTAATATGAGTTCTATTAACTTCAGCGTCGCAGAATCGATCCACTGTAGATCGTCTAAGAAGATGACCAGGGGATGCTCTTTTGCACAAAACGCCCGCATAAACCTTTGAAACATTAGATTGAAGCGATTCTGTGCTTCAGTTGCTCCAACTTCTGGTACAGGCGGCTGCTTACCAATGATTAACTCAACTTCGGGGATGACATCAATGATGATTTGTCCGTTGCTTCCCAATGCCGTCAGCAGGCGCGATCGCCACTGTTGCAACTGCTCATCTGGTTCACCCAGTAGTTGCTGCACCAATTGTTGCAGGGCATGGGCGATCGCGCTGTAGGGAATATTGCGCCGAAATTGGTCAAACTTACCAGAAATAAAATAGCCGTGCTTTGCCGTGATCGGTTTATAGAGTTCCTGCACCAATGCCGTTTTGCCGACGCCAGCATAACCAGAAACGAGCATCATCGGCAACGGATGGGAAGATGTAACGGATGCGGGATCTGTGCGTCTGGTCGTCAAGCCATCCGCTTCATCCGTTACAAAATCCGTTGCAACTCTGTCAAACGCCGCCAATAATCCTTCAATCTCCGCTTCTCGTCCATACAGTTTTTGAGGAATGCAAAACTGTTCAGAAACATCTTGCAGTCCCAACGACATGGCGTTAATCTGACCCATTTCTGCCAGTTGTTGAGCGCAGCGTTCTAGATCTGCTTTGATGCCCCAGGCACTCTGATAGCGATCCTCCGCATTTTTCGCCATCAGTTTCACGATAATATCTGAAACTGCTTTGGGAATTGTTGCATTCATTTCATGAGGTGGAACAGGCGGTTTGGCAATATGGCAATAAACTAGATCCAAAATGTCGGTTGTCGGGAAAGGTAGCTGTCCAGTGAGCAGTTCATAGAACGTCACACCGAGCGAGTAAAAATCAGTGCGGTAATCGAGCAAACGATTCATCCGCCCCGTTTGCTCAGGAGAAATGTAGACAAGTGTACCTTCTAACACATGAGGACTTTTGAAGGTTGGATTTGTGCGGTTAAACTGGGTGGCAATGCCGAAATCAATGATTTTAACTACGCCCGTATCTAGATTGAAGACGATGTTGCCAGGGTTGATATCTTTGTGGATGATATTAGCATTATGAATTCCGCCCAGAATCTCTGTAATGTCAATCGCAAGACCTAGAAACGTGGACAAGTACATGGGGCAGAAATCTGGGTGCTTTTGCCTCCATAACTCTAGGGACTCTCCCCCAAAATCTTCTAAGAGAATAACTAAAGTGCGTTGATAGTTTTGCTGGCTGTATGCCTTGACAACTCCTGGGAGATTCAGAGAGCGGGTAATTTCATATTCCTGTCTGTAACAGGTTAATTCTTGAGGAGAGGGGTAATCTTGCCTAAGCAGTTTGATGGCGATCGCTTGGCGATCTTGCTCTCTGATACCTCGATACACTAGAGATGCCGAACTTTCATAGATTTTGCTGTGGATGGCAACTCCAGGTAAGGTAATCATACAACTCTCTGCCGATGAGTGTCATCAGTTGTATCGTAAAGTATATCGTTTAGATCATTTGCCAAATTTCAAAAAATAAAACAATTGGGCAAATTTGCCTGGTATTGGCTCCCCCAAACAGGTGGCTCTCTAGGGGCGGAGCAGCTGATTTATTAGCTTTACTTATGTTGCAATATCAACCCCAGTCATTTATTACTAGTAACAGGCAAAATTAATGCTGTCGAAAACAGATTTGGCGCTCGCAGACATTGCCTTACAAGTGGGTTTCTCCAGTCAAAGCCATCTGAGGCAACAGTTGAAACGCCTCACTGGGATGACACCAAAGCAAGTTCGCTAACAAACACCACAAGAATCTGACAAACTGTCATAATAATCTGAAAGAAGTTGAGCATTGGAACTCAGTACACTCCAAACAGATAAGACAAGGAGAATCCAGTGCAGCCAGCACCAGATATAGAGCAACAGACGACACAAGCTTTTGCAGATCATTTGGCACTTGTGGGCAAGGATGTTCAAGCTTGGGTAAATTTATTTGCCAAAAATGCAGTGGTTGAATTTCCATATGCTTCCACTACACCAGGACGATTAGAAGGCAAACAAGCTATTTATAACTATATGAAAGAAGTAACAGCACAGATGCAAGATTTGGTGTTTACAAATATTCGTGCTTACCCAACGTCAAACCCGAATATTCTATTTGCTGAGGTTTATGGAGAAGCCATCATTGTCGCCACAGGTCGTCACTATCAACAAAATTATCTAATGCGACTGGAAACTAAGGAAGGCAAGATCGTTCACTACCGCGAATACTGGAATCCTGTTCCCGCTCTTGAGGCATGGGGTGGCACACAAAATTTGCACCAATCTTTCAATGTAGATAGTGCAGAGTAATCCAAGGAAGAGAAAAGTATGAAAATTGTGATAGCTGCGGCCTCCAGCAATATTGGACGACGTACCGCAGAGAAAGTCGTCCAATATTGCTGGAGCCGAAACCATTCTTCTAACACGACATCCAGAGAAATTAGCTGATTTAGTGTCTATGGGTGCCACGGTGAAGCCAATCAGCAGCGATGATACCCAAGGGTTGATCGAGGCAACCCAAAATGCAGATGCTTTGTTTTGGCTAACTCCACCAAAACTTGATGCACCTAGTTTACGCGACTGGTACATTCAGACAGCAATGACTGGAGCTAGAGCAGTGCATGAAAACGGTATTAAACGAGTTGTCAACATTTCTAGCCTGGGTGCAGGTGCAGGGCCAGATTTGGGTACAGTTACATTGGTTGGAACCGTTGAATCGATCTTCAACCAAACTTACTCGAATGTGCTGCATTTGCGTCCTGGCTATTTCATGGAGAATTTTCTAGGACAACTCAAGTTTATTCAGCAAAGCAATGCCGTATATTTTTCCTATGCCAGCGATCATGATATTCCCTGGATTAGTACAGATGACATCGGTGATGAAGCTGCAAAATATTTACTTGATGACCGCTGGGCAGGACAATGGACTCGCAATCTAATGGGACCAGAAAATCTAACGCTCCTTGAAACCACTGCTGTTGTTTCGCAAGTGCTGAATCGTTCAATTGAATATGTTCAGGTGACGGTTGAATCAATCCAGCAGCAACTTGCATTGACTGGAGCGACAACGGATGTTCAACGAGAGTTAAGGAATCTGTTTCGTGCCCTTGGCAATCCTGATGGCATCTATGCGACACCACGAACACCTGAAGCAGTTACGCCAACTCGATTTGAGCAATTTGTAACTTACAAACTACTCAAACATATTCTGACTTAATAAGTAGGTCGTGGGGAAAATTTATCAGTATGTAACAAATAATTAAGCAGAAGAATTAGAGTTAAATCTTACACTCGTATGAGAAGCGATAAACCAACCCCATCTAAATTGATCGCTTGCTAGGTTAGCGAAATCTCTCCAATGGAAGAAGCATTGAGCGCAAGATCATAATTTAATTGGAAGTCTTCTAGATGAAGTTGAAACAGCATTACATTTTGCTGAAACTATGACTTGGAATAGTAAGCATCCAGTTGTTAAGTTAGTCACTGAGACTTACTCTACCGGGATGCGTCTCAGTAAAAAAGCCATGCAAGAAATTGAAAATAAAATTGAACGCTCGACTAATTTTACCCAAGATAAATTACCAAATTTAAGCAAGTGGTTTATTGATATACGTTATAGAGTAACGTAATTTTTAACAAGGTTAAACTGGCTTCATTGTTGATAGCAATTCTGCTCGCTGCACTCATTCGTTGTTCTTGAGTGTAGACATTTATCTTGCATATTTCTTGAGGGAGAAAGCGGTTGCCGACAGTAACTGCTTTCTTTATTAAAATGATTATCATTCTGATTAGCTGTATATTTTATTCTCTAGAAGTCCCAAATAGCTCGACTAATCCGCTATTTTAGGATAGATATTGGGAATCTGCGTTGCTTTTGATACAACTTTTTTGCAGAGATAAATTATGTATTATATATTATGTATTATGACTACTGCGTATACAGACAAATCTAGAGACGAAATATGGCAGGATGCTTGCGAGTATTGACCGAATAATGTCACGATCAATCTGCGTGATCTGAATCAAAGTGAAAACTTAATTTCAGCAAAACTTATTTTATCTTGTGACAATTTTATGGTTAAAGGATTAAGAGTTAGTATACTGTTATTGGCAGTTCTGGGAAATCTGGCATGGTCATTTAATGCCAAGGCTAATTTTAACGGCAAACTCACCGTGGAAATTGATGGCTTGAAGAACAAAGAAGGACAAGTATGTGCCAGTCTATTTGCAAGCAGTGAAGGATTTCCTAGCGATCGCGATCGCGTCTTACAAAAGCAGTGTACCAAGATTATTGATACTCCCTTTATCATTACCTTTGAGAACTTGAAAGCGGGTAGTTATGCCGTTGCTGTCTTCCACGATCAAAATAATGACAGCACTCTCAATAGAAATGGACTTGGTATACCAAGCGAAGGCTTTGGATTTTCCAGCAACCCAGAAATTCGCACAAGAGCGCCCAAATTTAGCGAAGCAGCATTTTTGATTGCAGGCCCAAACACTAATATCCAAATCCAATTGAAATATTTTTAGGCTGACCAAAAAGCGAAGTTGCTCTATTATGGTGAATCGTTGTGTGAATCTTCTGGTAAAGTTTGTTGTTCCGGCAAGCCACGCATTCGATTGATTTGAGTTAGAGCATATCGTGCTGTTGCTTGCACTTCGGCATCTGGGTCTTCCAGCGCATGGAGCAACATCTGACTCATTTGACCCATCATGTCATAAACACGCGTCAGATCACGGATCGCATTTTGCCGTACTTGTGGACTTTCATCTTGGATTGAAATTGCTAAAGCCCGGTTCATCGGTTTGAGTGTGCGGATGCCAATTTCTGCCAAAGCTGCCAAAATTAAGCTGCTTTCTTGAGAATCGGCATCAATCATCAGGTCAACCATAGGCTGAATTGCCCGCGAATCTCCCTGTTGACCCAAATCCCAAATAGCCTTGTGTCGCTTCGTTGGGTCAGGACTGCGTAAGTCTTGAATTAATTCGTCAACGATATTGAGTTTAACAAGCCGGGAAGTTTTTTCTGGTAGGAGTAATTGTGTGGCGAATGGTGGCGTAGCTGTTTGTGGATTAGTTACAGTCTCTGGTAAGGGTGGTGTCATCGGGTCTTTCTTAGCTTCGCTCAAACTTTTAGTATTTGATATTTCGGACTTTTGCACTTGTTTTACCTGACGAAACCACCTCAGTAGGGAAACAAGTGCGCCAATACTTCCTAGAACTCCGATGGCAAATATTAACCACCAGACAAAACCTCTCTCGGTTGGCTTGGGTTTTACAGTTGGTTTGGAAGTCGTAGCAAAAGAGGTGACAATTGGAGAGGTGATAATCTGATTTTTGGCTACCAAAGCTGCTTGCAGGCTCCCCCTAGTCGCCAGACCCATAATGCCATCTACTTGTAAACCCTTTGCTTTCTGGAATTTAGCTACAGCGATTTCCGTACTGACGTTGTACTGTCCATCTACCACGCCACTGTAGTATCCCAACTGCTTTAATTGGGTTTGTAGTCTCTGTACATCTGATTTTGGACTACCATATCTCAAAACAGCCGGACTAGCAGTAACTGTCGAACTAGCTTGTGCAAGTTCTAAAATTTCAGGTGCTAGGTTAGGTGTGGCTGTACTTGCGCGATTTGGGTAAAAACCCAAGCAAGAAAAACAGGTAAATATCAAGATTGAGGAAGGACGTAGCCTCATATTGCAAGTTTCAGCCTGAACGTGCTTTTGAAGTCTTCGATCCCACAATAACTTCAAGCTGTCCAAATGTTAACTGTTATTTGTTATTTGTCACTAGGTATTGGACATTGGTTATTAATTCTGCTCCCCTGCCCCCTGATCTTTTTCATCTCCCCTTTAACTAGTTAGGGCAAAATTTCTGGTTCAGATTCTCTGACTGTTAGGGTTATGGGGTTCAATTTTTTAGCAGATGCTTCTAAAACTGGTTGCTGTATATTAGCTTTTTCGCCGACAGTAACTGTGTCGGTTTGCGCTGCTAAAGTATCACGTTGGTTAATCAGATAGATGCTGATTAAAGTCAGGAAAACACCTACCCACTGCAACGGACTGAGGACTTCTGAGAGAAAGAGATTGCCGAATAGTAGGGCAAAGACGGGTGTGAGGAAGGTGAGAGAACTAAGACTGGTGAGACTGCCACTAGAAGCAAAGTAGAAGAATAACCCGTAGGCGATCGCACTGCCAAATACGGTAGCATAACCCAAAGCCACTAAATCAGATGCTCCTAGATTCTCCCACTGCTGGGATTCGACAACTGATGAAATTCCCCATAGTGGCAATCCACCCAAAATCATGTGCCATCCTGTGGCAGTTACTGGGTCAGCATGTCGGCACACAAACCGAATCAACACTGTTCCCACTGCCATTGATAGGGCTGCTAACAGCATTAACCACTCGCCGCGGGCAAACAAATCTTCCCAGTTGCCAATTGTGATATTTGCGCCTGAGTCGAGAAAATGTAAAATCCACTCATTAGGTAAACCAATTAAACTAATGCCTGTGACTCCTAGTCCTAGCCCCAGCCATCCCCAAAAACCAATATATTCCTGGAATAGCCACAACGACAGCAAGGCCACAGCTAAGGGTTGGGAGTCAATCATCACAGACCCTAACCCCGCACTGGTTCTGACTAATCCTTCTGCCAAAAAGCCTTGAAACAGTGTTCCATCTATCAGGGCAAATAAGGTAATCCACAGCCATGCAGCCCAACCCTTGGGCTGGGGTTTACCCATGAATGCTGCTGCAATCAAAATTAACATCCCCGCTGGTATCAGACGCACTCCCGCCATGAATAGCGGTGTGGTATGGGGTATGACTCCTTTCATGGCTACCATTGCCGTCCCCCATAGGAAAAAGGGGGCAATTAATAGCAGAGGGGCAAAGGGAAGTTGAGATGCACTGAGTTTCAGTTGCATGGGTTTGCTGATGCCTTTGTTTAACAAGCGCAAAAATTACTTTACCCAATTTTACCGAATTATGTAGTTTTGCGATCGCATAGCCCGTCGTAGACATCGCCTTTGGCGGGTGCTTTGCACCATCGCGTAACGTCTGCCAGAGCAGGAAAGAATACTCAGGTGTAACTAAGGTTGCAGGATGCGGAAGATTGTAATCAGACGGATAGCTTTAAAAAGATTTATTCAGATGACAAGCACAAACGCTTTAAATTAACCTGAGTTCGATAAACCTCTCCCTGACTCGAAACTAAAGTTCAAGTCTGTCCCTCTCCGACTCGGAGAGGGACGGTTTTGCGTAGTAAAACCTTCTTAGAGGGTTTTGGATTCAGTTCGTTAGGCAACACCACATAAGCCGTCAAACTCAGGTTGAATCAGGCAAATAGGCAGTAGTACTTATACGTATAAATACTACTGTAAAAGTCTTTTTTAAAGCTGACAATATAAATGATTGATCTCTCAGACCAGTTGACTCAATCAAATTTCTCCACCTGAACGCTTACCAGTTACACTAAATGGCTTAGATTTTCGTGAGTTGTTTGTCTGGCTTTCTACTTCGGTCAAACGGGTTTCTAGTGGGAAAGTAGGGCAGGCTGTAGCTTTACTGGCTGTGGGATGGGGTCAAATTACTAGTTAGAGGAAATTTTGTGAATTGGAAAGCTGTTGCGCGTTACGCGATCGGAACAAGTCATCAAAACCAGGGGATACGTTGTCAAGATTATGGGGATTATCGCATCTTTAATGATGTAATTATAGGCGCTGTTGCCGATGGTGCTGGTAGTGCCAAATATTCTGATATTGGTTCTAAGTTGGCGGTAGAAACGGTACTCAAATGCTTTTCTGATATTAGTGAATCTCCTCAGAAGCAAGAAGAATTAGAGGAAGATTTTTCTCAACCACTGTCCAAAAAAGAAGTTCATAAACTGTTTGCTAAGATTCTGGAAATAGCTCTTGAAAAGTTACATAATCAAGCAGCCCAAGGAAATTATTCTGTCAATGATTTAGCTTGTACGTTGTTGGTTTTTGTGGCGACTCCTGACTGGATTGCAGGTATGCAAATCGGGGATGGATTTATTGTGGTGCGTTCCCAAGAGTCAGAATATCAACTGTTGTTTCAGCCAGATAAAGGTGAGTTCATCAATGAAACAACTTTTATCACCTCAACAAATGCAGTAAAAGAAATGCAGGTAGAGATTATTTTACAAAAACAAGAGTTTATTTGTGCTTCCACTGATGGACTGGAAAAAGTAGCAATTCGCTTGAGCGACTGGAAACCTTTCTCACCTTTCTTTAAACCTTTCGAGGAATACTTGCATGATACTGTTAATCCAGAGAAAGAAGATAAATATCTAATAGATTTTCTCAACTCTGAGCGGCTAAATTCTCGCACTGACGATGATAAAACCTTACTTTTGTGTCTTTGGGAAAGAAAGTAAAATTCCATGACGCTTCTCATCTGTGGTAGTACTAGTGAACCAATTACTCTCTTGGGTGAACCGATAGCTAATAGCGGTGAAGGTAAAGTTTGGCGAACTAATCACAATGGTTACTTAGCTAAAATTTACCATTCGCCTACACTTGAACGGGTACAAAAGTTAGCGGTGATGATAGTGCACTCACTCACCTACAGAGCCAAATTTCCACCTCAATCATATTTCTTTTGCTTGGCCTAAATCGTCGCTGAAAAATACTCAGGGTGATTGTGTGGGCTTTTTGATACCAGAAATTAAGGGAGCAAAAGAACTTATTGATGTATATAATCCCAGCAAAAGAAAGGCTTTGAAACTTGATGTTGATTGGCGTTTTCTCCACACAACGGCGCTGAATATCGCCTCAATTATTGAAGCAATTCACATTTCTGGCTATGTTTTGGGTGACATCAAGTAGCAAAATATTCTTGTTAGCGATCGCGCCTTACCTTCAATTATTGATACTGATTCCTTTCAGGTTCGGAATCCGGTAAATGGCAAAATTTATCGTTGTCCAGTTGGTTCACTAGATTATACACCACCGGAACTGATTGATAAAGATTTTTCTAACATTGATCAATCGGAAGTACATGATCGCTTCCGGTTAGCAGTCATTATCTATCAGTTGTTGTTTGGTGGTCAAACTCTTTTTAAGGGAAAGTGGATAGGTGCGGGGGAAACTCCAGAAACTAATGAACTTATCCGTCAGGGTTTATGGCTGTATGCACCAAACAGTTTGATTCAACCTGTAGAAAGGACAATTCCGCTTGAGATTGTTCACCCAGAGGTTCAGCGATGATTAAATGCCAGAACATTGAGACTATGAGTACACAGTACCAACTCCCGGAGCAACAGATAGAGGTAGTCGCCGTCTAATTACTGGGCAAAATGCCGAACTTTATTATACTGTTGATCACTACAATAGCTTTCAAGAAGTCATCTACTAGTCGTAATAAGTAAGGTAGAATATATGAGTGAATTTCTAAATATTTCGTCAATAGATATAAAACAAGGCATACGTGAAGCAGTGGAACAAATAGCCGCAGAACCAGGAACTAAAGTTTTTTATCTTGATGGTAAAAAAATTAATAGCAAAGAAACATTTTTAAGTAAAGCTGCTGAAGCAATGCAATTTCCTACATACTTTGGTGCTAACTGGGATGCTTTTGATGAATGTATCACCGATTTAACATGGTGTCCGGCTGAGAGATATGTAATATTGTATGACAATGCTGATATATTTGCTCAAGCTAAACCAACACAGTACCAAATAGCATTAGATATTTTAAATTCAGCCAAAGAACATTGGGAGGCTAATAATATTACTCTGAAGTTTTTAACTATAAACAAATAGGTCAATTGAGCCTTGAGACAAATTAAGATATAGTCCAATCTTCTAAACTAAAATTAGGCACTTTTTCAAAATCTTTCTGGTTGCGGGTTGCTAAAATCTCATTCACTGACAGCGTAATTGCCGCAATGCGTAAATCTTGTGTGCCAATGCGGATTTTTTGACGAATCAAGTCTTTGTAATAATTGATAGCATAATCGTTAAATCCTAGCGATCGCACATTTTTGAAAAACTCTAAAGTAAATCGTAAGGGCACAACAATGTTGTGCCCTTACCTGTGCACTTCATTTACCTGAAAAACGCTGTAACTTAGGTGCAGTTTTAGTAGGGGAAGTTGTCACAGATAAATTCATCAGATTTTTTACCTGAAGCTTTGATATCGAGCATAGCTCTCAAAGCTGAGGAATTTTCACAATCAAGAAATGCAAGCTATATGCTGAAGCCTGAGTATTCTCCAGTGCAGAAAACTGAGCAATTTAGCCTGCTAGATTGAAATTTCATAAAAGGATACCTAAGTTTTCCCAGCTTAGATATCCAATAGCAACATAACCTACATAAATAGATTGTTAACTATAGTCTAATTCTAATTTGTGTTTTTAATATACTTCTTAAGTTAGTTTTTCAATTCATACTTTAGTAGGAAAAAAAGTATATAAAAATTAACTGAATTTTGAAAGTATATACGTAAACTACAGCTAATTGCCAGTAACGCATATATGTGCGCTTATACTTTATTCAGCAGGTGCGTTACACAGCATTAACGCACCCTAATTTATAGTTTCTAGGAGAAGCTAGCAATGCTAGACTTTTCTAAACTCGCTACTAATTTTACTCCAAATTCTTCCTCAAACACTCCTTTTTTATAATCTAAACTCCAGAGTTCTAAGGCACAATCATCATCAGGTTGAGATGGAAAAATTAGCAGATTACACTGCCTCAATTGTGGATAATACTCACATTGCACTTGGGCGATCGCACCAATTTGTCGTCTATCCAATGCCACTGCCAATCTTAGAATTGCACTCAATTGACTGACCATTTGTCGCTGATGTTTAGTCAGCAAACTCTGGTAATTTTCATGTTTTTTCTTGGGCGGTGATTTGCGATGATAACGCGCTAAATTGGCAATGATTTCAATCTCGGTTTCTGTATAACCGAGTAATTCACCATTGCGAATTAGATAGTAAGAGTGTTTGTGGTGAGACGAATGACTCACATAATGACCGCAATTGTGTAATATTGCAGCTGCCCACAGCAGTTGTCGCTCGTCAGATCCCCAATGGTGTAGGGTACCTTGAGTTTGGTCAAATAAACTCTGGGCAAATGTTGCGACGCGATCGCTGTATTCTAAATTGACGTGGTATTTATTAGCGAGTTTTAGAACATTGCGTTCCCGAACTGAACTTTGGTAGCGCAGCTTATCTTCAATTAAACCGTGGGTTAGCATCCAGTCTACGATTACGCCTTCCCTCAGAGAACGCTCACAAACCGTGACTGACTCACTACCCAAAAGGGTCATTGTTTCCTGTAATATTACTGCACCAGCGAGTATAACTTCAGGGCGCTTATCTGGCATACCGGGAATTGCAGCTTTTTCTAAGTTACTCAGTTTCCGGAAGCGATTTACCAACTCTCGCAAGTCTTTAAGACTGAACTGGTAACCATTTAAAGTGGAAGGAATAACACCCGACTTTTCTCGTGCATGAATCATCGCTAGGGTTTCAATTGTGCCAGATGTACCCACCAAACGCGGAGATTCTCCAAGTTCGAGGTTTGCTAGTACCTCATCCACAGAACGTTCTAACATCCCGCGTGCATAGGCTTGCAGATGGTGAAACTCAGTGTTGCTGATCGGATCAGTGGTGATTAATTCGCTAGTGAGTCGCACTGCACCGACTTTGGTACTGGTGAGAGTACGCGCTTGGTGACTATCACCCAAAATTAATTCTGTGGAACCACCGCCAATATCAACAATCATGTGGGGCTGGTTGTGAAATTCCATCCCCGACAGCACGCCAAGGTAGATTCGTCGCGCTTCTTCTTGACCAGAAATCAAGTCAACGCTTAAACCCAATTCTGTTTCTACTTTGTGCAAAAAATCTTTCCCATTGGGGGCTTCCCGTACAGCACTAGTTGCCACCGCAATGATTGTTTCAGCGTTGATAGTTTTGGCAACTTCTTGGAAGCGTCCTAAAGCAGCGATCGCCTTTTTAATTATCTCCGGTTTGAGTTCCCCAGTAGTAAGATTGCGATCGCCAAGTCTGACGGTTTCTTTTTCTCTGGCGATAATGCTGAAAGCTGGTAGTGTGGGGTCAATCTTCACTACTACCATATGTAGAGAATTTGTCCCCAGGTCAATGGCAGCAATAATCCGGTCTTGCTTAGTTGGTTGAGTCGGAACACTCTCCCAGCTAGCCGAAGCAACTAAATTCAGCATCTAGTTTTCTCTCTTTATAAGAAATGGCAAACGGTGATATGTCGGGGTAGCTGGCACTGATATTTGTTGCAACACACTTGCTGAAACTGAGTACTGAGTGCTGGGTACTGAGTTAATTAAAAAATACTCAGCACTTTTCATCTTTGGTCGGGGGTAACTCAGCTAAGTATATTCACCCTACTGCTTCTAACCGTAGTGACTATTTAAAAATATTTTAAGTTGCCACTTGGGGTTATGTTTTTACAAATAACAAATAACGTTATTCTCTAGATGTAAAGATGTGTAAATTAAGAAGAAAAATCAGTAATAACCTGTTACCTGCTTGATTGATGCCGTATTGTTGGCATAATTAGGCGAATGGAGGCATGTTTTTACAAATATCAAATAACGTTATTCTATAGATGTAAAGATGTGTAAATTCATCTATCTAAAGTTATTTGTTGATTTCTATGTTAACGACGCCAGAACGCCCCCAGCAACCAGTTTGGCTTGTAATTATCCGGCTTTTACGCTGGCATAAACCAGAAGGACGGTTAATTTTAATGATTCCTGCCCTTTGGGCTGTATTTTTGGCAGCTTCTGGGAAACCGCCTTTACCTCTGGTTGCTGTGATTGTATTGGGTACTCTGGCCACGAGTGCGGCTGGGTGTGTTGTCAATGATTTGTGGGATCGGGATATTGATCCCCAAGTGGAGAGAACACGCGATCGCCCCCTCGCTTCTCGCGCCCTGTCTGTGAAAGTTGGGATTGTAGTTGCGATCGTATCGTTAGCATGTGCAGCAGTCCTGGCCTTTTATCTTAACCCCCTGAGTTTCTGGTTATGTGTGGCAGCAGTGCCTGTAATTCTGCTTTATCCAGGTGCAAAGCGGGTGTTTCCTGTACCGCAACTGGTGCTTTCCATCGCTTGGGGTTTTGGGGTATTGATTAGCTGGAGTGCAGTCACACAAACTATCTCCCAACCAACTTGGTTACTTTGGGGCGCGACTGTACTGTGGACATTGGGATTTGATACTGTTTATGCTATGAGCGACATGGAAGACGATCGCCGCATTGGTATTAATTCTAGCGCTCTATTTTTTGGGAATTATGCCCCTCTAGCTATTGGAATTTTCTTTGCTGGCACAATCTTGTTATTGGCTTGGTTAGGTGTATTCATACATCTGCACTTAGCCTTCTGGATTAGCCTTGCAATTGCTACAATCGGATGGGTTTGGCAGTCTCTGCGATTAAGACAGGGAGACTTACCTAATCCTGTTTATGGTAAAATGTTCCGGCAAAATGTGTGGATTGGTTTTATTTTACTTGTTGGGATGATTGCTGGATCTTTTTAATAAGTAAAAAGAAAAATCCCATAACTTTTATTATGGGATTTTAAATTGGAGTGTACTCCTAAGTCGAAGCGACTGCGCGTCTATGAGTTAGAGAAAAAATATTTATGAGTTTTTGTATGGGTATATTCTTTGATTGGTTTAGTCCCTTATTTCAGTATCTGCGTAGTTGGACAGCAATAGGTCTGCTATGTTTGGTTGTCACCTGGTCATTTCCTGCACAAGCTGCTACCCGCATTGATCCGCAGTTGGAACAGCAAGTTTTACAAATTATCCGGGAACATCCAGAGGTACTTATTGAGTCTGTCCAAGCCTATCAGCAGCAACAACAACAGAAAGTAAAACAAGTACAGCAAGCATTTTTACAGGATTTAAAGACGAATCCTCAAACAGTGATTGGTGAGTCTCCCACCACAGGTTCAACTCAATCAAAAATTCTGCTTGTAGAATTTTCAGATTTTCAATGTCCCTACTGTGCTGAAGCGCATAAAACATTGAAAGAATTATTAGCAAAGTATCCAGATAAAGTAAGATTAGTTTACAAGAATTTACCGCTGATTTCAATTCATGCTGAAGCATTGCCAGCTGCGACAGCGGCTTGGGCGGCATATCAACAGGGCAAATTTTGGGAATATCATGATGCGCTATTTACTAATCAAAAGCAACTTGGTAAGGTGATATATTTAGATATTGCTAAAAAACTGAATCTGGATTTAGGTAAATTTAAACGCGACCTGACTCTTGCCACTCCCGCAATTACAAAAGATATCCAGCTAGCTGAGAAATTGGGTGTTCCTGGCACACCTTTCTTTGTAATTAATAGTCCAACTTTTTCAGGAGTGGTGCAGCTAGAAGAGATCAAAAGCATATTGGCTAATGCTAAGTAAATTGATGTATTTTCAAATGGGTTAACGTCGATAATATAGGACTACTATCAATACTGCGTAGGTTTTGCCTAAAAAATAACTTCAATGTCGATTGGGTTGAGGAACGTAGCAAGATCCCGCAGGGTAACCCAACATCTTCATGGCTTTGTTAGGTTTTACGACTTTTAACCCAACTGACAAATCTTCTTAACCGAGCAGTATTGGGACTACTATCCCTCTTCTGTCACTTTCCGGAATAAGCAAGTAGTAAATAAGCTAAATCATCCAGAAGCATAACAGGGTTTAAATTGATTCATGGCAGCAAT
>NZ_JBALCN010000103.1:0-15489 GCF_036919615.1 Nostoc sp.
ACCAACTTACATTTGAGCAGGTAATTTCTGTCTCTTCTTATAACTTTATCCTGGAAGCTCTATTCTATGCAGCTTCACATTGAATTGGTATAACACCCAGGCTATTAAAGAAAGGCAGTACGTCTTAACATTCCACAGCTTAATCGTTTCATCTTGGCTACTACTGGCTACCTCTCACTCCTTGACCCTGCAAAACTTGACAAGGAAGGATGTCATGTAGGCGAAGGCTGCCAAAACTGCTATATTCATAACTCTCGTAGAGGCGATGTCTGGCGACAAGCCGATGCAGCGTCTACGCATCTAATACTTTACTACGGGCGATCGCACTTCTGGTGATAGGGTTAAAGCAAGCGATCGCTCTTTTGATGATAAGTTTAAAATAGGCCATCGCACTCCGAATAATCATACTTTCGCTTCATGCGATCGTACTTCTAGTGATACTGACTATCTATAGGTTTTAATTTTAAACTATTTAAAAATTGCTTCATTCTCAGGAAGACATAACTAATAATCAGTTAGTGGTTAGTGAATAGAAACTACTAACCACTAACTAATTATTTAAAAATCTAAAATTGGCCAGTTTGGTTCACGATAATAGCGTGTCATGTTGTCAAACTTCCTTAATTCGACGCGATTGATCCAAAATTCTGGCAAATTCAACAGCCATTGTTCATTTAATTCAGAAAGCATTGTACTGAAACTTGTGCGGTCTAAATCAGATGAAACCTCCCCAAAATAGGCTAATGTAACATGGGCTGTGAAGTGATAATGCTGCTCAATACCCAAGGCAATTAACTTGGGATTTTGATAAATTGTTCGGCGAAATTTAATAATTTCCTCGTAGCAGCGTTCATCCTGAGGTACTAAACAAACAGCTACAGCTCTTGGCATCAGTATCAGTCCCAGCATTTGCCATTTAATCGGATGACTCCTGTTTGTCATCAATTGTTGATATTGCTGAAACATTTGGGCTAAACAAGAGTGTAACTCCTCGTCAAATTTGGGATTTTTTTCGCAGGCGTCAAGGTAAGCACCGTCCCAAATTAAATCTGCTAAAGTCACATGGAAGCTAGCAGGAGGTAGAGGTACAATCAAATTACGGTTTACAGGCAACTGCAAAAGTTCCTGTTGATAAGTCTGTAATTTGCCATAGAAAGCAGAGTTTTGTGATTCTTCTTCTGCCGGCGGGGTAATTAGCGTATAGCCAGGAAAGGACGCTGCTTGTCTCAACCCAGAATGTGGTTGAAATTTAGAAGATTCCTGAATATGCTGGGCTTGGGATCTGTAGGCTTCTGGCAGCGTCAGTCGTGCTAACCGATTTAAGTAAGTTTGATAGTTGTCGTCCAATCTTCATAGCCTCACGCTCTCACTTGATAGATTTTAGGGAAAATTTCCCCGATTAACAGAGTCATTTAAAAAGTATTTAGTTTTGGGAGTGAAGATTGAGGAGTTAGGAGTTAGGAGTTAGGAGTTATAAGAATTCTTCCCCAATGCCCAATGCTCATGCCCAATGAGGTTTATCTATGCCAATCTATGTTTACTGGGGTGAAGATGATTTTGCCATAGAAAAAGCGATCGCTATGCTGCACGATCGCGTCCTCGATCCCCAATGGATAAGTTTTAACTACACTTCATTTCCCCCAGAGCAAGCTGATGCTGCGATCCAGGGGTTAAATCAGGTCATGACACCCACTTTTGGCGCTGGTGGGCGCTTGGTATGGCTGATAAATACTACTCTTTGCCAGCACTGTCCAGACAATGTGTTAGCGGAACTGGTGCGATCGCTACCAGTCATTCCCGAAAACTCATTTTTATTGCTCACCAGCCGGAACAAGCCAGATGAACGCCTCAAATCTACGAAATTGTTAAAACAATTTGCTACCGAATTCCGAGAATTTTCCCTCATTCCCCCTTGGAAAACAGAATTGCTGGTGCAATCTGTTAATCAAGCAGCCCAGACTGTGGGCGTGAAACTGAATGCCAATACTGCCCATTTGTTGGCAGAATCTGTAGGAAATGATACACGGCTTCTCTACAATGAGTTGGAGAAATTGCGGCTATATGCCCAAGGTAGCAATAAGCCTTTAGACACTGATACCGTTACGCAGTTAGTAAGAAATACTACTCAAAATAGCTTACAATTAGCAGCAGCAATCAGAACAGGAGATACAGCTAAAGCTTTGACAACCTTGGCGGATCTGATTGATGCTTCTGAGCCGGGATTACGGATAGTTGCCACACTGACTGGACAATTTCGCACCTGGGTATGGGTCAAGATTATGATCGAAAGTGGTGAGCGCAATCAACAAGCGATAGCTATTGCTGCTGATATCGGTAATCCCAAACGGATCTACTTCTTACAGCAAGAAATCAAACTGCTTTCTGTGCAACAGTTAATCTCTTGCTTATCCCTACTACTGGAGTTAGAAGTGAGCCTCAAGCAAGGAGCATCAGAAATGTCAACACTCCAGACTAAAATAATCGAACTTTGTCAAGTATGCCGAGGAAATTGACAATCAAATATAAAAGCTTGATGTATTGAACAGTTGCTGGAACTTCCAACTCCGAAAATAATTCAAGGTTCTTATAATATTCCTGATGTAGTTCTGTGTCATACACTATATGAAGAAAATTTCCGATTTATTTTCCCGACCTAGCCGAAAGCGAATCCTTTTCCAATCATTCTTTTTCGGTGCGATCGCTACTGTGGGTGTAATTTACAATGCTTTTTCATTAAGTTCAAAAGCTTACGCTCAAACTCCACTACCAATAGTTAACAATACTAATACTGAAATTGAGAGCTATGCTCAAGCCGTCCTAGCAATGGAGCCAGCCCGTCAAAATGCCTTTGAAGAAATTAAAAAACTTATTGGTAATGGAGAAATTCCCAACATTCTTTGTTACGATTATAGCAGCATAAATGGTCTTCCAAAGAAGGCTCAAGATATTGCAGTTAACTACTGTACCCGCGCTCAAAAAATTGTTGAAAAGAATGGTTTGACTTTTGAGCAGTTCAACAAAATTACTATAGAACTACTGAATAACAATATTATTTTAAAACAGCAGATTTCTGATGCCCTATTACGCCTGCAAAAACCTCGTGAGTCTCGGTAGTCAAAACTTGCATAAAAATTTTACCAGCTATAGATTACTCTGAATTTTCACGATTTTGCTTGTTGCGACTTGTGCTAATTATAAAAATTATTCAGTCGCCACGCAAAACTTTGTTCTCATACCAGGGTTGATACTACCTTTTTTGTTAATTGATTAGCTTTACTTATGAAATAACTAAATAATTCGGACTTCGGAATTAAAAGGGTACAAGCCACTCAATTCATTAATGAAGATAAAAAATATAATTCATTTTTCAGAGCAAGCAACTTTTCTAGTGGGGGAACAATTACGAATTATACTGACCACAAGCAAGTTGTCAAACAACTTGTTGATGAAAAAATACAGTTAACAACTTGTGGGGGAACAATTACTAATTATACTGACCACAAGTAAGTTGTCAAACAACTTGTTGATGAAAAAATACAGTTAACAACTTGTATTTTACAAATCGATTCTGATTATAGTACTATTATTCAACTATAGGATTCATCTCTGATTTTTGAACAAGATTTCAGATAAAACCCTGATAAAACAGGTTTTTCAGTCTCAGTATATTTTCAAAAATCAAATCTGAGTCCTATATAAGACATGCTTGTCGCTTGGTGTGAATATTTTTCATGTGCTTTTTCACTGTGTTTATGGTGATGTAAAGCTTAGTGGAAATTTCTTTGTAGCTGTAGTTGCTTCTATAAAGAAACCAGATTTCAGCTTCTCGCGGTGTCAAGTCAAATTTTTTAACTTCAGTAATTGCTAAACTTTTCAGAGACTCATATTGATTTTCGATAGTCACTAATAAACAAGGGACTTCAAATCCGTCTAAATCTAGCAGTCTCACCCTAATACGAAAAACATTTGACTTATCAATTACAATCTCATCCAATAGAATGATGAGTTTATTAGAAAACAAATCTTGACTACTAAGTAACGATTCACAAAGATTCCAGATGAGTGGCGGTACAAAAGTTTGGTTGAAATTGCCTTGATTGAATTGACAACAAAGGCGATGAGCAGATGTATTAGCATGAACTACTTCACCAGTTTGGCTTAAAATTAATATACCGTCTTCTAAACCTTCGATTACTTCTTGTAAAAAATCAGCTCGTTTTGAGTCATGTAAGTCAATACTATCTAGTTGTTGTGCTTCAGCTACTGTTTGTACTACTGTTTTTGTTAGGGCGATCATCGGAGGTATTGTAATGTATAAAATACAGGTTATGTGTTATATTTATGAGAGTTGTAAAATGCACTATCTTTTTTTTGCATGATTATCTGAATAAATTACGTGAATATTACAAATAAATCATACTAATAGCAGTAAACAAAAGTGTTATTTTTAGCATATTTTCCTTAAAATACCTAATTAAGAATTTATGTAGTCTGTTTAGATTAACTCAGGTTACATAATTTAAATACAACTCTGAAATTGCCTATTTCGGAAGTCGCTTCCAATAAGTTTTGGATAAGTTCTCCCTACCTGTAGTGACCACTTTATAGCGTTTCTTAATAAAAGTAAGCTTAACTGAACTGTATTAGGGCAAGGGGAAGAAGACCACCCACAAGGCAAGAGGGCATGAACTTCCTCAAATATCAGAAGATTCCGCCCCTAATGGCGGGGCTTGTACCGAAAATCCTTTTTCTCCCCTGCCCCCTGCCCCCTTGCCTTTTTTGGTAAAGGAGAAAAACAGTAAGCCTTTTTAAGGGGAGTCATTGCATTGCCTATTGAAGCCGCTTCATACTAAATAGCGATCGCCCCAATGCACAATAATTATTCATATTGAAATAAAAATATACACATGAATATTTTTAAAATGTAAGTATTCACTAACTACGCTAAATTGCAAAGAAAAAACTGCTTTTTGGTAATTGGGAAAACTTGGAATTTTGGATAAATTTTCATATTAGGAAAAAAGGGAATGGGGCATTGCCTAATGCCCTATTTTCTTTAAGTCCGTCTAACAAGGCTGGCGACTACTGTAGCTAACTCAGCGGCCTCAATAGGTTTAGGTAAATGTAGCTGATAACCTTCTTGTATAGCTCGCATCCGATCCTCTGCCTTAGCATAAGCTGTCAACGCTGCGGCTGGAATATTTCCCCCTAGTTCTGGTGGTTGCGATCGCAGTTTGCGGATCAAAGAATAACCATCTTCTTGGGGCATACCGATGTCGCTGACTAAAACATCTGGTTTCCACTGTGTAATTACCTGCAATGCTTCTTGAACTGATGCTATAGCCTTAACTTCGGCTTGGCACTGTTCGAGTACTGTGGTGATGAATTCACGGCTATCGGCTTGGTCATCTACAACCAGCACCCGCACGCCAAAAAGGGAGAGAATGGGAGAGAGGGGCAAAGAAGCAAAGGGGCAAAAGGGCGGACTCTTCAGAAGTGGTATTTTGACTGTAAACTTCGCTCCTTGTTCTTTACCTGGACTATTTGCGTGGACAGTACCACCATGTAATTCTACTAAATGACTCACGAGCGCTAATCCTAGTCCTAATCCACCATAGGATCTAGTGCTAGAACTATCAGCTTGACGAAAGCAGTCGAAGACGTAAGGAAGAAAATCAGGACTGATACCAATGCCTGTGTCAATCACCTGAATTTGGGCATATTTATCTGTTGTCTGTTGTTTTTCTTGGCCAGTGACTACTGACAATTGCACCTCTACCTGTCCACCTACGGGTGTGAATTTGATGGCATTGGATAGCAGATTCCAGATGATTTGTTGCAAACGCTCGAAATCACCGGAAACTAAGAATTGAGAATTTTCGCCCAGCTTGCTGTCCTCTGAGTGTTGACTGGTTTGGGATTGTGCTTCTGGAGATTCTAGATTTTCGCGATTGACTCCTAATCCCCAATCTGACTTTGGTGCGAAAGTGACCACGGGGAGTATCCCGGGTGGCGCATTTCGCGTTTCTTTTGAGGGAATTAGAGAAAATCTTAAATCGATTTCCTTGGACTGGGCGGCTAGCCTAACAGTCTCGATGGCTGACTCAATTATCCCAAGCAAATTACAAGTACCAACATTCAGGCGTAACTTACCTCTAATCATCCGTGATATATCCAGCAGGTCTTCAATTAGCTGGGTTTGCGCTTTCACATTGCGTTCAATTGTCTCCGTAGCCCTAGCCATTTGGGTTTCACTCAGCTTGCTTCGTTGCAGTAATTGCGCCCAGCCAAGGATGGCATTGAGGGGCGATCGCAATTCATGGGACAATATCCCTAAGAATTCATCCTTCATCCGGTTGGCCTCTTGCAACTGCTCAGTTTGTTGTTGCAAAGAAGCAATTAAACTAGCCCGTTCCATTGCGATCGCTATTTGGTCGCATACTGCTTGCATCATCCCCTTTTGATTGTCAGTGAAGCTTAACCGAGTGCGGCTGCCAAAAGAAAGAGTACCCAACAGCCGTCCTTGGGCGATCAACGGATAACTATAATAAGCAGTAATACCTAAAGAGCGAATCAATTCTGTTTTCTCTTCAGTTGATTGCTGTACATTCTCTACAGCTATTGCACAACGCTCCTGCACGACAGTACCGCAAACCGCTTCACCAAATGCCAAACATTCAATTTCTTTTGCCAGTTCCTGGGAAATGCCACTGTAAGACTCTAGCCGCATTACCTGAGAGTTATTCTCAACTAAATAGTTAAAGTAAACATCTAAACCAATTTGGTCTTTTAGTTTTCGGTAGACGCTATCGATTAGTACTACTGGTTGCTGGCTCGATAGTAAATCGTTAGCTGTGTCAAATAGTAGCTTTAGCCTTTTGTAACCTAACGAGAGGGCTTTTTCTGCCTGTTTGACGTTGCTAATCTCTTGGAACACCAAGATACATGTAGCTGGATGACCGTGCATTGCTGGCAGGGTATCAGCAAATACTAATAGAGAGCGCACACCACCAGGAGTATGCCAGTCTACTTCTAATCCATTCAGGCGTTCGCCAAGGGCAACCCGCACTCCTGGCATTTGCTGATTGGGGATGCGATCGCCAGCCGCATCGGTATAGTGGTAAACTGTGTGATAATCTTCGGCTGGTACACCTTTGGGAAATTCGCCCCCAGCTAATTCGTTAGCAGAACGATTGGCAAAAGTTACCCGCGCCGTTCCTGGTTCGATAAACAGCAACGGTCTTGGCATCAGATTTAACACATCTTCCAGCCATTTTTGCTGATTTAGGAGTACTTCCTCTGCCTGTTTGCGCTCCGTAATATCTAAAAATGCACCAACGCTTCCTCTAGTTTTACCCTCTTCGTCAAATAGGGGTGCAACATACTCCAACAGGTTGACGATTTTTCCATTTTCATGGACAACATCGAGTTCATAATCCAGAACTTCGACACCATGAGTGGCAGAGTATTCCATTGGGAGTTCCTCTGCTAAGAGTTCCCTTCCTTGTCGGTAGAATTTAAAACTTGTTGATCTTTCGTCCAAGGAAGCATTTGTATCTGAGGATATCCCCAACTGCTTGGCAAAAGCAGGGTTAACCTTGATATTTTGGCATTTTGGATCTTCGGCAATCCCAATTCCAATGGGAATCACTTCCAACAAAGTTTGTAACTCAGCAATGCGGCGCTGTAAATCCTTGTTTAGTTGTAAGATTTGTTCCTTAGCCTGTTTTTGTTCGCTGATATTGCGAGTCACTGTTGCTAAGGCAATTGGCTGACGTGTCTTATTGTCTGTAAGAGTGAAGATGTTGTAATCAACTGGTATCGGTTGACCTGTTTGGAGGTGGCAAAAACAGAATTCTCCCTGCCAGCGCCCTTGTAATAGTACAGTCGGCAGTATATGTTCTTGAAAATAGGCTTTGTCTTTGGGCATGACGTAATCTAATACTGCTTTTTGCCTCACTTCATCAAGGCTTGTAAGCCCTACCAGCTTTTGACCTGCATCATTTATGTAGAGTAATTGACCTTCAAGGGTGGCGATGCCGATAAAGTCAGAGCTATTTTCTACCAGCGATACTAATTTTTGTTGCTCTGCTTCTGCTTGTTTGCGTTCGCGTAGCGCAGCTTGCTGTTCGCTCAAGTCGAGGATAAACGCTACTGACTCTTCCCGGTTTTCTCCTAGCAGCACGTAACCAACTAAAACCGAGATGCGGCTACCATCCTTGCGAATATATTCTTTCTCGTAGGGAGTACAAGCACCGTTGGCACTTCCTTGTGCTTCGGCAACACTTCGTTCATCCAAGTATAGATACTCTGGTGGTGTGAGATTGCGCCAACTTAATCTACCTGCTAACAAATCCTCCTGCGTGTAACCAATCATCCTCAATAATTCGTCGTTTGCCTGCTGGATACCGCCATACATGTCGCCAAACAGAATGCCGATGACGTTAGCATCTACGAAACTCCCCAGTTTAGCTTCGTAGGTTCTCAGTGCTTCTTGGGCGCGGTCGCGTTGATGGCTAAGGTTTTCAATAACCGCTGCACTTTGCCAAATCAAAATAGTAAAAATCACAATCAGGACGATCGCAAACACTGATATTACAAAAGCCGGATCGTATTGTCCTGCTCGTTGACCTTCAACAATTACCCACCCCAGTATAAAAGGTACTGCGATCGCCGCAATTAGTAAACGACGTGCAAGTAAGCCGCCGTCGGTATCACTTGTAACTACCCTCATTAACCCCTGTTCTGCTCTTGCCCACAGAATGCCCATACTTAGCAAGAGGAACAACACCGCTGTGTGTAAGGCCATTGATATTGTATAAGGGGCAAGTCCGTAGAGAACTTTTACTTTATAGGCATAGCCCATGAGCGCCTGAAAGGAAATTAAAGTAGCGATTAGAGCGATAATCTGGGCATACCAATAACTGCGGTGGGTTTTTGGATAAACCAGAAACTGTAGGGCGAGGCTGACCAGCATAAAGCTCAGTGCTGTGTTTACCCCCATTCGCCCCAGATGCGATGTCGCTATACTAGTTAGCGAATCACGAAACAGTAGCTCGTCAATGCCAAAATTCCAGCTAAACAGATATTCACAGAGTGTGAGCGCAGCAATTGTGGTGACAGCTATTGCACAGACCTTAGAAATTAGAAGATTAGGGAAGTGGGGAAATAATTTTGAGTCGCACCTTTGGTGCGCTGACAGCGCAACTTGAATTTTGAATTTTGAATTGTTTCCCTCTCCTTTTAACAATAGCCATAGCGACACACCACACAGCACAAAACACAGCGCTGTGTTAACTTTCATTGTGGCAGGACTACCAGGGAAGCCGCGCTTGAGAATTTCAATGCCAAGCCACCAGCCAACTAGTACCAAGCTGCCAACAAAAACAGCGATCGCACTTGCGACTTTTGCCACAAATGAATTTACAGGAACTTTAAATATATCTTGCAGCCGCAAGCGGTTAATGTCTAACATTGAGTGTTCTCTAACCGCATCTATCTAACGTAGTAAACTTACGTATTTCTTACGGTTTAACCATTTCTATCCTTTGTATTGTATGTTACCCCTTGACTTGCTTTTCATCTACCTCTATGCATATTTTTTATTCCACAATGTAGAGTAGGAAATAATGGTGGTTCAAAAAACCACCTTTGTGAGTATTTCAAAATTGCAGACTATGTGGCTTACCATCATCTTGAAAACGTTGCTCTCCAACACCAACAAGTTCTACAATCACTTCACGCGCTGGAGGTGTCCATTTCCCAACTCTTGCTCCAATTTCCACTATTGTTTGGTTTGCCTCTGTAAATACGCTTATATTTGTTAGCGAAAAATATTTATTTTGATACTCGTTTGTCTGTCCATTATCCTCATATAGCTGGTATTTGTTATTACCAGACCAAATCCGTAATCGGATCTCGTCGAGTGGGGCTTGATCAACGTATTGCCTGACAGGTTGCATGGGAACGATCGCACCACTACGGACATACAGTGGCATTGTTTCTAGTGGTGCATGAGCAAGAATGTGAATCGGGCCTTGATAACGTTCACCACTCCACCAATCATACCAAGTGCCAGCGGGTAAATAGACAACTCGATGCTCAACTCCAGGGCGGTAAATTGGTGCAGCCATCAGCGACACACCTAGCAATACTTGATCGTAGAGGCTATAGGTTTTCGGATCGTTGGGGAAATGGTACAATAAGGGTCTTAAAATCGGTGCGCCCGTTGTTGCTGCTTCCCAGAAAAGACTATAAATGTAGGGAAGTAGTTGGTAGCGTAAATTAATATATTCTCGGCAGATATCTTCAACGCGATCGCCAAATACCCAAGGTTCATGACGAGCAGTAGACATTGCCGAATGACCGCGCATCATTGGGTACAGCATTCCTATCTGCATCCAGCGAGCGAATAATTCAGCGGTGGCGTTACCAGCAAACCCACCAATATCGCAACCCACAAATCCCACACCCGAAAGTCCCATGTTGCAAAGCATCGGTAGAGACATTTCTAAATGCTCCCACAACGATTGGTTATCTCCCATCCATACAGAAGACCAGCGTTGCACACCAGCATAACCCGATCGCGTTAACACAAACGATCGCTCCGAGCTTCGATGCCGTTGCAACCCTTCATAGCAAGCTTTAGCCATCATCAACCCATACAAGTTATGCACTTCTGTATGAGTCACATCAATTCTTAATTTTGTTAGCGCAGCGTTAGCGAGTCCGTGAGCGTCATTTTGAATTTTGAATTTTGAATTCTCTCCCTCTCCTCCCTGTGGTGCATCTAGAGGAAACCAAATTTTTTCACCTTCATCACCGAAGGGGCGATCGTTTATGGCAGGTTCATTCATATCATTCCAAATTCCTGCCACACCAACATCAGTTAAGCTTTTGTGTAAATCAGCCCACCAATTACACACCTCAGGACGTAAAAAGTCAGGAAAAACAGCTTTCTCAGGCCAAACGTAGCCGTGGAACAACACACCATCGGCTTTACGCACAAAATAGTCGTTTTCTAATCCTTGGTCAAAAACGTGATAATTACCTTCTGGTTCATATTTTACACCAGGGTCAATGATTGTGACTGTTTTGAAACCATCCTGTGCTAAGTCACTAATAAGTTTTGCCGCGTTGGGGAAGCGCTGGGGACTCCAGGTAAACACCCGATAACCCCGCATATAGTCAATATCGAGGTGAATGACATCGCAGGGAATGCGGCGTTGGCGAAATTCCTTTGCTAATTCCCGCACAACGGTTTCTGATTCGTAACTCCAGCGACATTGATGATAACCTAACGCCCATTTCGGCGGTAGTGGCATTCTCCCAGTTAGCTGAGTGTAAGTCTCCAGGATTTGGGCAGGTTCGGGGCCGTAGATAATGTAATAATCCAATTCACCGCCACGAGTTTCCATCTTCCAAATACCTGGTTGTTCAGCACCGATATCGAACTGACTCCAAAAAGTGGTATTGAAAAAGATGCCATAGCTTACCTCTGGGCGCAAAGCCATAAAAAATGGAATTGCTTGGTACATTTCATCAGTCAGTGCATCATAATCTAAGGCATCCGTTGTCCAATTGGTTTTTACTTCGCTGAGTTTATCCAGAAAGCCTGTGCGTTCACCAAAGCCATAGAAATGTTCATCGGCTGCAATTTCTTTCCACCCTGCAACTGCACCCATCCGCCAACCTATACCCATCTCTGCATCTTGAGCAAAGGGACGGTTAGCTTTGTCAAAACAGGCGATGCGACACTTTTCTCGCTGGACGCACACACGAATCTGTGCTGTTTCAATTTCTACCGTCGCTTTAGTTTCCCGGACAGCAAAAGGTGTTGTCACCCATTCTGCATCATCCAGCGTCACTGCCCAAGAGCGGCGAGGCATAAATTCCCCAGTTTGTGCAAAACGCACACGGATTAAATTGGGAGCAAGTACGCTGATGGTAAGGCGTGAGTCACCACAGTCAAAATTAATAATATTATTGTCCCAGGTTACAGCTTTTACATTGCTAACAGTTGTCCAAGGTTGGTTAGTAGTGGGTAGTTTTCCGAAATATTGCGGCATATCAGTTATTAAGCAGGTTAATACTTGTCCGCATTTCATGATTACAGAGATACTCAGCCTGAAACTCTTTCTTTCGCTAGAAGTTGGGTGAAAGATTAGGAGATATTTTTTACTAAGAGTGGTTTTTGTAATGCACAAGTTTGTGTCGTTACCACAGTAAATACTAATACACTTGGATTAAGGAAATTTATCCGTTGAGGCAGTCAGGGGAAGCAGGACAAACCAGAGGCTACAAATTTATGATTAACTGTACTAAGTAATTATGGTTGTAAGAGCTAACAAAATTATGAGATTTTTTAACTTTTGTTATATCAGCCTCCCACTAATAAGCTTTGCATTACTAGGGTGGATAGCGCCAAGAGCTGATGCAGCACTTTTAGTGGGGAGTTTTAATAATAACTCAGTTCTGCGCTACGACGAAAAAACGGGAGAATTCATTGATGACTTCGTTCCTTCCGGTAGTGGCGGACTACAGGGACCCACTGGTTTAACTATTGGACCCGATAATAATTTGTATGTTAGTAGTATTTTGAGCGGTAGCGTCCAACGTTACGACGGAAAAACAGGGAATTTCATTAGTACCTTTGTTCCTTCCGGTAGTGGTGGACTAGATACACCTGAAGACTTGGTTTTTGGACCTGACAGCAACCTCTACGTTACCAGTATTAACAGCCGCACTAGTAATAATGTTCTACGCTACAACGGGCAAACAGGAGCATTTATCGACACTTTTGTCCCCTCAGGTAGCGGCGGTATCACTGCACCTTTTGGTTTGAGCTTTGGTTCAGATGGAAACCTTTACGTCAGTAGTAGTCTGACTGATAGTGTCTTAAGGTACAATGGGCAAACAGGAGCTTTTATCGATACTTTTGCTACAGAGAAAAAAGGGTCGGAACCTGATGGCTTGAGCTTTGGACCAGACGGCAATCTCTACATCGCTAACTTTCGGACTAATAATATCTTGCGCTATAACGGTAGGACAGGAGCTTTTATCGACACTTTTGTCACATCTGGCAGTGGCGGACTTAACGGTCCTGTAAAGCCAATCTTTGGTACCGACGGCAACCTCTACGTTAGTGGTTTAAATAGTAACAATGTGTTGCGTTACAACGGCAAGACAGGAGCTTTTATTGACACCTTTGTCCCTGCCGGTCGAGGTGGGTTAAATGGGGCTGGCTTTTTGGCTTTCACTGAAGACAGCACTGTTGTTCCTGAACCTAGAATGGGGCTAGCTGTATTGGCGGTTGGGGCTGTGCTAGGAGCAAGCAAGGTACTTAGTCGTAAGCAGAAAGCCACATCATAAAAATCTAGCTTGCTTAAGAGGAGGTAATAATTACGAATTACGTAAGCGTAGCGATAGCGAGTCCGCATACTTGTACTCTTAAGCAAGCTACACACAGGTTTCCCAGAGAGCGTTATTATCAATTACGAATTATTTTGACATCATACTTCTGCCTCTTTCAAGCCAAGTTACTCTGTATCCTGCTGCTCGTCTAATGACTTTAATGCATCTAGACTGCAACGCAAACGCGGCTTGTCAGGGTCAGTCAAATCCAGCTTGTCCCAAGGTATTGTATAACCACCATAAATTTTCTGTGCCCCAAGTAGATGTAAAATTTTTAACCCAATTGTCCAAGCGGATAGCCGTTCTAACACGGCAGCATAACCGATAAGATATTCTTTAACAATCCATTCTTCGCCTTGTTGTTCGGCGCGTACTTCTTCAATGCGTCCAACGGTTTTGCCTGTTGAGTCTAGTACTGGTTTACTCAGTAGTAATTCTAGATGAATTTCACGAGTTGAATTCGGGCGATGATGCGATCGCACAGCCATTTTTCATAGGCTAAGGCTGGTGTTGCTTCAGCTTCAACATCGACTTCGACATCAATACCAATATCCCGCACTTTTGACCACGGAATCCGAAACGGTTCACTTTGTTTAGCACCCCATTTACTTGCAATTGCTGCTACAAAACCTGCCAAACGCGGATTTAGCCGTCTGCGAAGGGTTGTTACTCCTACTTCAATATAAGCAAGTCGTGGTGGTTCGCGATCGCGCAACTCCATCACAATGCCATCAACTTTACCCATTTTACGTTGATTGCGGTCAACTAATTGGTTATCAAGAACATCTCTAATAACATCCATTTTCTATCACTTCTCGTTAATTATTGATAAATTTTACAAGCCACAGAAGCGCAAAGATTGCAAAGACTAAATCCTAATCTAAAATCTAAAATCGATTTATCCTCCAATAATTTCTAATGGAATAGCAACGATCGCTAGCACAAATGTCAGCGCAATTGTAAAAATGACAACACTATTACTAATCCAGCCGTTACGATACTTGCCGACGTATAATTCATCGTTCATCAAAACTAGAAATGGTATAATTACAGGCGGCAAAATTACTGCTGTAATTGCCATTGAAAACAAAGTCAATTGTAATGGATCAATACCAAATACCATCAGTAACGAGGCGAGAAAAACAAACACAGTGTAGACCAAACTAAAGCGTGCGGCATCTTTTGGTTTCAGGTTTTCGCCCCAATTCCAACCAAAAGCTTGAGCCACAATATATGCTGTATCAAGGCTTACCTCCAGTGCTGCACCAAAGCAAGAAATCCCTAAAGATGCCGCAAATAGCACAAAGCCCCAGTAACCAAGAGTTTCTGTCAACATCAGCGCCGCCTGTTCATAGCTATCAACTTGGATACCTTTGGGATTGAGTACCAGTGCTGCCACAATCAACACTCCCAGCGATACGATACTACCAAAGCCCATCCCCAAACCAGCAACAGCGCGATTCACACCGATATACCCTTCATCCCACTTATCTTCTACTGCACCAGATGAGTAGAAATAAAACAAGTAGGGGCTAATCACTGCCCCCAGGATGCCAACAGCAAGGTATAAGTAATGTGCGATGTCTTGTTGTGGCAGAGTTGGCAACAAACCAGAGCCAAGTTGTGTCAATGATGGATGCAGCTTAAAAGTAGCAACGACAAATGCTAGTGTAATTAATCCCAATAAAGAAATACCGTTTTCAATTAATCCAAATGTCCCTTTCCAAAGTAGTAACCAAATTGCAAAAGCCACGGGTAAAGCAAACCACTGAAAACTAATGCCTGTTACTAATTGCAGGGCAATACAAACACCGCCGATTTCAGCTGCTAAAACCAGAAAATCAACGAGAATTTCTGCAACTAGTGGAATAATATAAAAGTTGAACCCAAATCGCTCTCGCACCGCCGCAGCTAATGTATGTTTGCTAACGGCTGCTAAACGTCCAGACATTTCCACTAGAAAGATTACACAAATTGTCCCTAAGAGACCATTTATAAAGTAAATCTTTAGACGACTAGACGACGTAACATAATACGAGTCATAACAGCATATATAGCAGCTTCACTCATTTCTGG
>NZ_JBALCN010000104.1:0-30633 GCF_036919615.1 Nostoc sp.
GAAGTCTGGTGGGTTGGGGCAAACGGTTCTGTACAAGATGCCTATTGGTACGAAGGGGCAAACTGGCAGCGATTTGAGTTAGCGCCAGCAGGCAGCGCTTCAACTAATGGTAGTATCACCGCTGTATCCCGCATTCCAGGCAGCATGGAAGTCTGGTGGGTTGGGGCAAACGGTTCTGTACAAGATGCCTATTGGTACGAAGGGGCAAACTGGCAGCGATTTGAGTTAGCGCCAGCAGGCAGAGCTTCAACTAATGGTAGTATCACAGCTGTATCCCGCATTCCAGGCAGCATGGAAGTCTGGTGGGTTGGGGCAAACGGTTCTGTACAAGATGCCTATTGGTATGGATGAAGCAAAGCCATTAACGAAGTTATAAGCTGCGTAGCAGCTTACTAGATTAATTACTTAATCTAGTATTATACAATGAAGCTGCGTAACAGCTTACTTAACCTCTTTAATACTTAAATCGTCTCTAACAACTTACAATTGTGCAAAATAATCTGTATTCTTTACTACAAAATTAGATGCGCTTACCCTGATTGATGACGTTCTTTGGTGTAATCTCGTTTACCAGGACTGAAATATTGAATAAACTGAATAGTATCAGCAACTCCCAGAGAATTGAAAAAGAGGCAAGGGGGCAGAGAGCTATTAGCTGGGGGGATAATTCAAATGGAATCCTAATTTTTGGAGTTCAACAGTACGGTATTCAATGAAGGCGCTATTAATAACTTTGATTTTAGCAATGAAGAGAGTTTTCTGACGTTTTGTAGTCTTTCTAAATCAGATGTTTGGTTTAATTCAGTGATTAAAGCATTGCTATTGATAAGTTTCTAAATCTCTGATTGACATTGACTGAGAATTGTCAGAACTGCTTGTGCTTCTAAATAAATACGGGATTGTGTCTGGTCATCAAACAGACGATTCAAACAACAAGCATTGCTGTTAGATTTTATCTTGTTTGCTCATAGTGTTTTATCAATGTAATTTCATAAGTAATTTCTAAAATCTGCACTTATGCAACCAGAAAAACAAATAGTCTGATTGCAAACTTCAGCCAAAATGGTAGTTATTGTTACACCCAATCATAAAAAGTGCGGATAACATGAGAAAAATCTCCCCTAGAGGGAAGGTGAGGGAAAACTGTTGCTCTTTGTGTCTTACTAGCAGCTTTCTCAAGGGATGACTTGTTAAGTAATTATCCCGTAGTGGATAAAACTTAATTACACTTTGTCTCAAGTATTAGGTAAAAAAATACCCAACAAAGCTGAGGTATGGCTTGACAAAAGTCTGCCATTATGCATTAGTTATTAGCTAAAAGCAAAGGAGTTTGCAATGCATCGACAAATGTGCTGGTTATCTAAGTCTGGTGGCGATGGAGAGAAAATTTTGTATTTGCAGGCAGAACCCAATCAGCCTTGGCGTCCCTACACAGCTTTTGGACATTTTGCAGTCCCAGATTATCAAATACCAGGTGGTTCTAAAGGTTGGGCAACTTATCAAAAACTTCTCAAAGCAGGTTGGACACTAGTACCTAGCGCACGGGCAAACGAGTTTGGTGGCAGCAGCTACGCAGAGTCAACAATTCAAAATCAATAGACAGACGCGATTAATCGCGTCTGTACAGGAATTAGGAGTTATTATTCTCCTTGTCTCACAATCCTTTTGGGGAACCTTCACCGCGAGGATCAGCCGCCCCTTCTAAAGTTCCATCGGCTGTAACCGCGATCGCGTTACCATTACCCCAAGGAGCAGTTTCCTTAATTTTATGCCCCCGACGGCGTAAGTCTTGCACAGTCAGAGCATCCAAACCCCAGGATTCAACGCGCAATTCATCGGGAAGCCATTGATGATGTATGCGTGGAACAGAAACAGCCGCACCAACATCCATGTTGTATTCCAGCACATTCAGGATCACTTGTAAAACCTGGGTGATGATCGTGCTACCACCAGGCGCACCTGCTGCCATGCGGAAATGACCGCTTTCTGTGACAATTGTCGGAGTCATGCTGGATAGAGGAGTTTTGCAGGGGGCAATGCTGTTGGCATCGTTACCAACCAAACCAAAGGCATTAGGCACTCCTGGCGCAGCAGCAAAATCATCCATCTCATTGTTGAGGACAATTCCAGTTCCCGGTGTCACCACACCAGCACCAAAAATCAGGTTAACCGTGAAAGTCAGACTTACGGCGTTGCGTTCTTCATCCACAACAGTAAGATGAGTAGTTTCAGGAGATTCATACCGAGTCGCGTGCAGTTTAAGAGATTGAGCAGATAACGGAATGATATTTTCTTCTAAACTCTGATTATTAGCTTGACTAAAACGTTGTAGTGTTTCTTTATCTACTGGCTTGACCTCGGTCGAGGGTCGAGCCACTTGCATATTAATTTCTTGACGGCGTTTTTTGGCGTAAGCTGGACTGAGCAGTTCTTGTACAGGAACTTTGACAAAATCAGGATCGCCTAAATATTCTGAGCGATCGGCGTAAGCAATCTTCATTGCTTCTACCATTAAATGTATAGCATCGGGATGATGCCATCCCAAAGATTTTAAATCAGTGTCACCGATAATATTTAAAATCTGCAATAGATGAACGCCTCCCGATGATGGTGGTGGCATTGAGCAAATTTTAGCTTTACGAAAATTCCCACAAACGGGAGTGCGCCAGATTGGTTTATAGGCTTTCAGGTCTTCTAGAGTAATTAAACCACCATTTTTTACCATATCAGAAGCGATCGCCCGAGCAATACTTCCGGTATAAAAACTTTGGGGATTTTCGGCAATTGCTGTTAAGGTGCGGGCCAAATCACTTTGCACCAGCTTGTCACCAGATTTGTAAAATTCGCCGTTGCGAGTGAAAATTTCCCGCGCCGCTGGATTGTTGAGAATTGTTTGCTTGCGAGGGTCGTTGGTTTGTAGAGAATGCCAAGTTTCCCCAGTACGAAGAATAAAACCATATGCAGCGAGTGCGATCGCAGGTTTCATTACCTCTTGCCAAGGTAGCTTACCATAGCGACGATGCACTTCATAAAGTCCCGCCACCGTTCCTGGTGTCCCTACTGCTAAATAACCATTAATACTTGCATTCGGACGCACCTTTCCTTCTGCGTCAAGATACATATTTCTTGTAGCTTTCAGGGGTGCGCGTTCGCGAAAATCTAGGGCTTTGATATCACCTGTTTTTTCAGAATGCATCAACAAAAATCCGCCGCCGCCGATTCCGGCTGAAAAAGGCTCAACTACAGAAATTGCAAAGGTTGTGGCTACGGCTGCATCCACTGCATTACCACCTTTGCGTAACATAGAAATTCCTGCCTCACTTGCTAGGGGATGGGCTGAAACCACCATTCCCTTTTTGCTGCGTAGGGGTAAAGTCAAGGCGGCTGATGCGACTTGGCTGTAAAGTAAGACGCTGACGGAAAAGATTGCTAGCGCAACTCGCTTGGGTTTGACAACAGTAAGCATTTTTAGTTTAGTTTTTGAGGCGATACAATTTTTTCCTAAAATATTATACTTGTTTAGCATCTTGTTGTGAGATTATTAATATGATTTAAGAAATGTACAGTCCTGATGAATGCTATGTTAATCAAAACAAGTAAGACATTTTTCAAAGCTTTAACTATTGGATTATGTATCTCTAGCGGAAGCGTTCTCTCTCAGACATTACCGCTTTCCTCTAACTTAGTAGGTTTTAATACGCCTGAAGGTGAAAATTTATTATTTCAGAGTAAATCAAAAGAAGACTTCTTTCCACTGAGTATGCAATTCACCACTCAAAATAATCAAGCATATTGTGGTGTTGCTAGTATGGTTATGATCCTGAATAGTCTACAAATTCCAGCACCAGAAGTACCCCAGTACAAGCCATATCGAGTATTTACTCAAGAAAACTTTTTTAATAATGATAATACAAAAAAAGTGTTAACACCTGAAACTGTGTCTCATCAAGGTATGACTCTAGACCAGTTAGGGAAATTACTAGCCAGCTACGGTGTTAAAGTTAATGTTTACCATGCTGCTGACACTAGTTTAGAGGAGTTCCGCAAACAAGCGGCAGAAAATTTAAAACAACCGCAAAATTTCGTTTTAGTAAACTATCTACGCAAAAAAATTGGTCAAGAGAAAGGTGGGCATATTTCTCCTTTAGCAGCATATAATGAGCAAACAGATAGATTTTTAATTCTTGATGTTTCTCGTTACAAGTATCCACCAGTTTGGGTAAAAACAACAGATTTATGGAAAGCAATGCTTACAAATGATCCCTCATCAAAAAAAAGTCGTGGCTTTGTATTTGTAAGCAAAAGCCCTTGAGATAACAATCTGTTCATTGAATTCAGTAATCCAGTAATCGCCTATCCTCCATGTAAACAATGCGATCGGCAATATCTAAAATGTCAATATGGATACCGTAATTACACCACAAAGAATCCAGTTACCACCTGGCGCAGTGTTGAAACTGTTGGGAAACTGGCAAGACTATCAAGTATTAAGTCAGCAATTAGGCGATCGCTCTTCGCCTCGGATAAAATATCGGACTGGGGAGATTTTGCTGATGGCACCCCTACCAGAGCATGGAAGAGATGTGAGCTTGTTAGCAGATATTGCTAAGGTTTTGCTGGATCATTTAGAGCAAAGATATGACTCATTTACGCCCATTACCATGAGCTTGCCAGAGATTAGTGGTATTGAACCAGACTATTGCTTTTACATTGAAAATTGGAGAGCAGTAGTAGGCAAAAAAAGAATTGATTGGCAGTCAGATCCACCACCAGATTTAGCAATTGAAATAGATGTTATAAGCTACACCGACATTAATGATTACTTGCCTTATCGAGTCCCAGAGGTCTGGATATTAAAAAGTAATCGGTTATTAATTTATAGATTACTTTTAGAAACTTATGTGCTTACAGAAAGCAACTACTTTTCTAACGTTAGAGAAATAGTGCAGCAATGTCTCCAAATTGCAAACGAGCAAACAACAAGTGAAGCGATTAAATGGTTAAGGAACTTTTTGCGTGGACAACAGTAGACAGGCAATAAGGAAACTGGTACAGGCGATGTTTACGACGGGATACGCCTACGCATCTTATCTATCCTTGAAATCAACCTAGTCCCTTGGATTTACGAAACTCGCGCACAACATCTTTAATATCTTGCAGTTCACCCTCAACTAAATAGTTTAATTGTCGCATTTCATCTGCCGAAATCTTTCCGGCAAGTGAGGCGATCGCTGTTCTTAATTCGGGATATTTTTTTAAAGTTTCTTGTCGGACAATTGGTGTAGCTTCGTAAGGAGGAAAATATTTTTTATCATCCGTTAGTACAACTAAGCCCAAGCGAGAAATCTGTCCGTCAGTGGAACTACCTGCTACCATATCCACCTGTTTTTGAATCAAAGCTCGATATATTAAACCCAAGTCCATGATTTGGGGTGGTTTAGCAAAACGCAAATCGTAAGTTTTAGCTAATCCTGGAAAACCATCTTCCCGTTCCAAAAACTCGTAACCGAAACCACCACGCCACTGAGGTGTATATTGAGTAGCTTGGGAGAGAGTTTGAATGTTGTAGCGTTTGGCATCATCACCCCGGACAATCATCGCAAAAGTATTTTCAAAACCCAAGCTTGGCATTACTTCCAGATTGAATTGTTGGGCATAAGCTTGCTTTAATCTTTCATAAACTTCTTTGGTATCCTTAACTGCTTTTTGCTTCAAAATCCCAGTAAAAGCTGTACCTGTATACTCAATATATGCGTCAATTTTGCCAGCAGTAATAGCGCTATGACAAACAAAAGAACCACCCAAACGGAAACGACGATCCACTTTTAAATTAGTTGTTGCCTCAATTTGCTGTGCTAAAAGTTCTCCTAAAATATCTTGTTCAGTAAAATCTTTGGAAGCAACGATAATATTACCATTGCTGCTACTATTTAAATTCGGCGTGCAGCTAGTGACTACCAGTAACAAAGCACAAGTAAAAAAACAGAATGCAAAAAATCTTTTCATTATTAGCTTAATTTTTAATTTTTAATTTATTCTCTAACCAGCCAATTGCAAAGTCAGCCAGTAATGCAATTCCCGCCGCTGGAACTGCACCAGCTAAAATTAACTGATCATTTACTACTGATATGCCGCGAAAAATAAACACTCCTAAACCACCAGCACCAATTGCTGCTGCAATAGTTGCAATCCCAATAGCAATTACTGTTGCTACTCTCACTCCTGCTAAAATCACTCCCATAGCTAAGGGAATTTCAACTTGCAATAACAATTGTCTATCTGTCATCCCCATCCCTCTCCCAGCTTCCCGAATAGCTGGATCGACGCTAGTTATCCCTGTGTAGGTGTTACGAATTATCGGCAGCAGAGAATATACAATCAGGGCAACAATTGCTGGTACTGCGCCAATTCCGCCAATTATGGGAACCGGAATCAGTAAGCCAAACAGTGCCAAACTAGGAATAGTTTGGAGAATATTCGCTATGCCGAGAATTGGTTGGCGGAGATAGGTTTTGCGTGTAATCAAAATACCTAATGGAATGCCTACAAGTATGGCAATTCCAATCGCGATTCCTACCAAAAATAAGTGTTCTAGAGTATGCTGAAGAATTTCTGGGGCATACTTAACGAGGAAGAAATTTTTCATAAATTGTCTTGGAAGGAACGCAGACATTGGAGAAAAGCTAGGCTTTCTGGGTGTTGCGATCGCATAAATTCATCTGTTGTCCCCAATACTACCAATTCTCCCCCATACATTAAACCAATTCTCGATGCCAAAACCAAGGCTTCTTGAATATCGTGGGTGACAAACACAACTGTTTTGCCTAACTCTTGCTGCAAACGCCGAAACTCTTGTTGAAGTTCTAGCCGTGTAATTGGATCAAGTGCGCCAAAGGGTTCATCCATCAACAACACTGGCGGATCTGCTGCTAAAGCCCTAGCTACACCGACTCTTTGCCTTTGTCCTCCCGAAAGTTCGTGTGGGTAACGCCCTGCGAATTGTGCTGGTTCTAAGCCTACTAATTGCAACAATTCATAAACTCGCGTTTTAATTTGTTTCGGTTGCCAACCTTCCAAAGCCGGGACTAAACCTACATTGCGTTCTACAGTGAAATGGGGAAATAAACCAATTTCTTGAATTACGTAACCAATTTTTCGCCGCAGTTTAATTTCATCCCATTCAGTTGTCGGAATACTATCAAATAAAACTTCGCCTTGTGTGGGTGTGAATAGGCGATTAATTAACTTCATTGTCGTAGTTTTGCCACTTCCACTGCGTCCAAGTAATACGAGTGCTTCTCCTTGGTGAATGGTGAAATTGAGATTTGACACCAATGGACGATGATTGCGACTAAAGGTGACATCGCGGAATTCGACAGCAGTTTGGTTATTTTGCGGCATGGGAGACTTTTAGTATAGGCATGTATCACATTCTTTGCTGATTTTGCTATTATGCTAACGCCTTCTTTGCCCTATTCCGATTTTGTAAATACTGCCAAGAATTGCCTTAAGGCTTTACAGTAGGGGAAGATCAGAAAGTACGGGCAGAAGAAAGCAATAAATATAACAGTTGATAATAACTCAGAAATGTTGAATGTTAATAAAAGTCTGATAAAAATAGCCCAAAAATATCATATTTTGGGCGAAGGATTAAAATATATTAGTTTGATTGTAATCATAAACTCATTCCCAAAAATTGTCAAAGATATTCTGAAAAGACTGCCAAAAAACAATCATCCAGTATTGAACAATCGTCTGTTCTTCAAGTGCTGGCTATCCTCTGCTCTGGATCACGCCAAAGCTACAACCTGAGAACTTGGTGCATCGTAGCCCAAGTTAATTCCCATAATGCAGCGCGAATAACTATCAATAACTGTTGTTAACCAAGAACGACTAAGAATTTTGCCATGCTGAGCTACTAATAAAACATCAACAAGGCTGTGGTTGCATTGCCAAACTTGGTTACTATGTTCTATCTGTAAATCTTTTCCATCACGGGTTTTAACTGATAAGCGCGAACCACGCCAACCCGGACTGTGAATACTTTTAGCTTGCTCAATTTTATCTATGAATGGTTGCAAAATTCGGTAAACTGTCATGTGGAAAGAAGGTTTAACTCCCAGTTGATCAGCTCTGGCCTTAGCTTTGATAAATACCTGTTGGCGAGTCATCCTTTTACTTCCCTTATTACCCTGCTTATAGGTATTCAAAATAAACTCTTGCCAGTTTTCATCAACTCGATGCTTCCTTTTATCCAACCGTTGATTTTGCGCCAGTCCAGCCAAACCCTCCTGTTCCCATTTCTCTACTAGCCGTCGTCCTGTACATACTAACTTACCAAGCTTTTCTGCCGCTTCCTTGAGCTTTTGAGTATATGTAGTGCGATCGCTATTTTCTAAAAGACTTTGAATCACCTCCATTTTCAACAAAGCTTCTGAAGCTGACTTTGATAGCGCCTGGATACAACCCCAGATGCGATTCTGATTTCTCAATTTTTTATATGGCGATCGCTTGCGTTGGCTCACTACTAAAAGCGATACTGACTGGGGTATTGTCATCAGTCGATTTTATAGCAATGCTTGCGATCGCTGCTGCTGGACATGGTGTTACCTGATTTGGTTGAGCAAAGATAGCCTCAGTGCTGCTTGGACATCTACCGATATTGCTTGGGAAGAGGATTTAGAACCAATCAGCGAGGAAACAAACTTATGAATCCTCATCTACTCAAGCAGTGAGAGCAAGATTTGATTCAACTTTACAGTTACTGTCAATTGGGAATGACTCCCAAGCAGTTTTACTCCAAGTGGCAGGTGAACACGAAGAAATTGCTCAGATTTCCTCTGGTTCCCTTTCCACCGTTCGGCGCTGGTTTGCTAGAGGCAAAAACTACCGCTGCCCAATGCCTACCGATTTACGCCACTTGGCGCTGATGAACTTTTTGCTCGAACACTTTGAGGATATCCCCAAAGAACTTTTGCAGAAGATGTGTTTTCCAGACAAGAGTGAGTAGGAATTGAATCTAATTTCAATATCATTCTGATATTTCTTGCCAGCCACCGTCACAGTAGGCTGGCTTTTGTCTTGGAAATTACAGATTTTACGAGAAGAATTCGATGACTTATCTTGAAAAGCTCAATCCTTGGTGTATTATGCGGCTTCAAACTAATATGCAAAACCAAGTTGTAGCTCGTTTTCGTCGGTGCAGTGATGCAGAAGCTCATCTACAAGTTTTATGCCGACTCATCCCCAACGTGAGTTTTACATTGATTTTCAATGTGGTGCTGGAACAGCAAGACCAAACTGCATAAAATACTACTTGCAAAACTTAATACCTTCCTCAATTGCCGAAATGCCTCTTAGTAGCGATCGCCACTGTTAATATTGATTAACAGATTCTTCCAGAATTGGTGTGGGTATATTTTGGCAGTTTGAGGATTTACGATGGCAAGCCTATCGATACTGGACATCGAAGAACTAGCAGAGGGCTGTGACGTTGAGGCCAAACGGGCATCAGGTAGGGATGGACAAGGTGAACTACCTAAAAGTTTCTTTGAGTCTTATTCCGCAATGGCTAACACCTACGGTGGTGTTATTTTTTTAGGTATTGAAGAAAAACCTAAAGGGAAATTTAGTCTCACAGGTATTGCCGTTCCAGATCACGTCCTCAAAACCCTTTGGGATGGGCTTAATAATCGCCAGCGAATCAGTATTAATTTGCTGACTGATAAAATGGTCGAAGTAATCGCAGTACAAGATAAGCAAGTAATTCGCATTGCCGTTCCGCGAGCCAAGCGATCGCAGCGTCCAGTGTATGTAGGGCAAAATCCTTTAACAGGTAGTTATCGAAGGAACTACGAGGGAGATTACCTTTGTGATGAAGAAACTGTTAAACGGATGCTGGCAGAACAAGTGGAGGAAGTGCGGGATGCTCGGTTACTCGAAAACTACGGTTTTGATGATATTGACCCGAATACGCTTAAAGCATACCGAAATCAATTTAAAGCTACTAAACCCGATCATCCTTGGCTCGATCAAGATGATAAGGAATTTTTACAATCCATTGGGGGTTGGCTACGCGATCGCCAAACAAGCAAAGAAGGATTGACTGTAGCAGGTTTGTTGATGTTTGGTAAACTCCCGTCAATCCTTGAGGGAGTGCCTCACTATGTAGTGGACTATCAAGAGCGTCCAGAGCCAAGAACAGAGGCTCGCTGGGTAGATCGTGTCACTACAGACGGAACGTGGTCAGGCAACCTTTATGATTTTTATCGCCGGGTAATCCAAAAGCTTTTTTCAGACCTCAAAGTTCCCTTCAAACTCAAAGGTGCAAAACGAGTAGACGATACACCAGTACATGAAGCCTTACGTGAAGCGTTAATAAACACACTAATCCATGCAGACTATACAGGGCGAGTGCCAATACAGATTATTAAACTCCCCGATATGTTCTTATTTCGCAACCCTGGAGTCATGCGACTGCCTCTTGAAGATGCATTACGAGGTGGTACAAGTGATTGCCGTAATCGTAAATTGCAGAAAATGTTTCAGCTTATTGGTTTTAGTGACCAAGCAGGTTCAGGTATTCCCAAAATTTATTGGAATTGGAAACGAGAACATTGGCGATCACCTGATTTGTTGGACAAAGTTGAACCCGATCAAACAATCTTGAGAATGCTTATGGTAAACGTGTTACCAGAAGAAACTCTCAAAGAGCTTGATGAGCGTTTTGGCTCTTCATTTAGAGAGTTATCTCATGACCAGCAACTTGCTTTAGCAACAGTAGCAATTGAGGGCAAGGTTACCCATACTCGACTCAAGTCGATGACAACAACTCATCCCCATGATTTAACAAAGGCTTTATGTGCGCTAGTAAAAGATGGTTTACTAGGCTCTGCTGGTGCTACTCGTGGCACATTTTACTTTTTTCTGGGAGAAGCACCAGACGCGGAAGTTGATTTGGTTGCTCAAAGCTATAGGTTAGTAGAACAAACCAGTCCGGATGATTTTTTCTCAGAACTAATAGCGGATGAAACCACCTCCGATGATTTGAGGTCAAGCTCCGATGATTTGGGGTTAAGCTCCGATGATTTGGGGTTAAGCTCCGATGATTTGGGGTCAAGCTCCGATGATTTGGGGTTAAGCTCCGATGATTTGGGGTTAAGCTCCAATGATTTGGAGTTAAGCTCCAATGATTTGGGGTTAAGCTCCGATGATTGGGAATCACTAATGGCGATCGCAGCAACTGTCAGAAATAAGGGCAAGGTATCAACAGATATCTTGGAAGCAACAATTCTCAAGCTTTGCCAAGGAAGGTTTTTGAACCATAAACAACTTCAAGAGTTATTAAATCGTTCACATAACACATTACGCCTTGGCTACTTGAGCAAGATGCAAAAGAAAGGTCAACTGGAATTACGATACCCTGAGAAACCTACTCACCCCAATCAGGGATATCGCACCAAAAAGTCAAGCAGTAATGATTTTTAGGATTTAAGGGCTTTTTTGATACTTAGTAATCTCTGCAAACGATGTTCGATACCTATGACAACACCCATTTTCCCAAAGAGCAGGGATTTTAAACTTAGCCCCACACTTTAGACATTTGGAAAGTAAACATAAATTGTGGCGATCGCACTCACACAACATCAACATTAGGAATAAACTGGCGATCGCGCATTTTCGACAACCAGAAAAATTCTCCTGGAGGCTTGGTTAATTTCACGCTTTTTTCTGGTATTTTTACTAGCCTGTCTGTATCTACTTCTACCACAGATGCGATCGCATGGCTTACTCTCTGAAAGGTGTTTATGTCATACTTACAAAACTTACTAATTACTAAAATCCGAGCGACTTTAAGTAGTATACTGAAGGTTCACCAGAAGACCTAAGTTTGAGGTGAGAAACTGAGGAAGAAAATAAAGCATAATTTAGGCTACAAATAGTTGCGATCGCTTAACTCCGATGGAAGCATCTCAAGTTTGCAAGAACATCAAATCTTCTGAAGATGGAGTTCGCCCATCTTCAGAAGATTTGAGTTTACCCTCGGCTGCAAAGTTATATCCTTCAAAGGCAGGGGAAAAATTTAGATGCATTCAAAGAGATGAAAAATTAGAAATTAAAAAAATTCTTTCCCAGTCCTCAATCCCTTTTTATTGCAAAATATTTCTAAATTTAGTAGTAGTAAAGTGAGTTTTGAAGGAGTATTTATGTCACAGTTGGAGCAAGCAGTGCCAAACACCTTTGTAGCCAAGAGCTTAGAAATCCCCAATATTTTCGACCGGGTTGAGGCTCTGGCCAAGGACTTTGCCACCCGTGCAGGGGCACACGACAAAGATGGTTCCTTTCCCTTCGAGAATTTTACAGCTTTGCATGAGGCAGGATTACTTAGCCTCACCATTCCCCGGGAATTAGGTGGTCAGGGTTTAGGGCTACCAACTATCTGCCGAGTCATTGAAGGGATAGCGCGTGGCGATGCTTCAACTGCGTTAGTACTGACAATGCACTATCTCCAACATGCCCATGCAGCCCGTAGCCGTCGCTGGCATCCAGAAGTATATAAGCGGCTGTGTCGTGAATCGATTGAAGGCGTTGCTTTGCTCAATGCGGCCCGTGTCGAACCTGAGTTAGGGACGCCAGCTAGAGGTGGATTGCCTGCCACAATTGCCGAACGGACAACGGAGGGTTGGCGTTTAACAGGCCACAAGCAATACACCACGGGCAGTCCCATTCTCAGCTACTTTGTTGTTTGGGCCCGGACAACTGAGGATGAACCACAAGTTGGAAGTTTTCTGGTTCCACGCGATCTGCCCGGTTTGCAAATTGTCGAAACCTGGGATCACTTAGGGATGAGAGCTACAGGCAGCCACGATCTGATTTTGGAGAATGTATTAATTCCCTCAGAGTATGCCTTAAATATCAGTCCCATATCTGCTGCACCATCCTTTGATCCGCTAATTTCGACTTGGGGCAGTTTGACATTGACTGCCTTATATCTCGGTGTTGCTACTAGTGCGCGAGACTGGCTTGCTAAATATCTGTGGGAGCGATCGCCTTCTAATCTCAAAGAGCCACTGGCAACTCTGCCACGCTTCCAAACTGCTGTGGGTGAGATAGAAGCACTGCTGTTTGCTAACAATAGATTGATTTATAGCTTGGCTGAAGATATTGACAAGGACGAGTATCAGCCTAACGTAGGATTACAGGCACAAGCTGTTAAATACCTTACTACAACTAACTCGATTCGGGCTGTAGAGATTGCCTTAGAACTGACTGGTAATCCTGGTCTATTAAAAAGGAATCCTTTAGAGCGTCACTACCGTGACGTTCTGTGCAGCCGTATCCATACACCGCAAAATGATGTTATTTGCCAATCATTAGGGAAGTCGGTGCTGAAAGTCAAGTGATTGGGGATCGAGGATTGGGGATTGAGTAAGAGTTTTAGCAATGCCCAATGCCTAAGCCTCGATACTTAGTACTTTGTCAAATGCTGCACTTAACGATCGCATGATTAAAAGTATTGTCCCATAGAGGTTTCACACTAACCTTAGCTGGGAGGACACCAGCTTTCGCAAAGGTGTCAGCTACCTCTTGCTGTGAGGCGATCGCTTCATCGGAGGTAGGGAAAACCTTAACATGGCGTTGTTTTTCTTCCTACTTTGCTTGTTCTAGGACAATGCTTTCATCTATGCCGATAGCTGAAGCATAACTTTTTGCCCAGGTTTCCAAATTCGATTCGCGCCAAGCTTGCGACTTTTTAATCCTACAGAGGAAGTCAGCGATGTCTACGACGGGCTGCGCCTACGCAGCATTTTTACCTGGATTTGCGAGCGCACTGGGAGCGCCTTCGGCGTGATGGTCTACACCTTCACAGGCATCAACGCTGTGCTCCAGATGAAAATGCGTGACTATTTCGTGCAGGGACGCTGCGGCTGGGTCTGGCTGCACGAAAAAGGGACAAGGAGCATGAAGTTCCTTGTCACCACAATCTAGAACGGTATCTCGATGAATATATCGCCGCCGCCAGCATCGGCTCAGATCCGGATGGCCCTCTATTCTGCACCATCGGCAGTAAGACCAGCACACAGCAACGCATGTAGCAGGAGGACGCTTATCGCATGTTCAAGTTATTTTTACATAACTCCTTAGGTTAATGCTTGCAGCCACCCTCAGAACAAGTTTGTGCAGTCATAAAATCCCGTACAATATATATCTGCTAGCAGTAGCAGAAACTTCATACTGGAGAAAACCGGGAACGAGGTGATTTTTACAGTAGTTCTATAGTATTTTTGGTGCAAGTCTGTCTTAGGGTTCACACGATGAAACAGCTCCTCAAACAAGTATTTAGCAGTCAAAAACACCTGATCCGGCTAGTTCTACCTTTGGTGACGGTTATTTTAGCAGCCTCGCTATTTGCCGCACCAGCTTTTGCCACAGGTGTGTATCAAATACCCAACCTCACAGCAGGGAATAACACTTGGGTTTTGGATCAAGCTGAAGTCATCAGCCGTCTGAATGAAGGTAAGATTAGCAGTGCTTTTGAGGATTTGGCAAAACAAACAGATAAGGAAGTTAGAATTGTTACTGTTCGCCGCCTCGACTATGGTGAAACACCGGAAAGCTTCACCAAAGAGCTGTTTGAAAAATGGTTTCCCACAAAATCAGTCCAAGCTAATCAAACCTTATTGGTTATTGATACGGTTACCAATGGTACTGCCATTATTACTGGGGATCAAGTAAAGCCTTTACTCACTGACTCTATTGCCGAGAGTGTAGCTACTGAAACAGTAAGTGTGCCGTTACGCAATGGTAACAAATACAATCAGGCATTTCTAGATGCAAGCGATCGCCTCGTCGCCGTCCTCTCTGGCAAACCTGATCCAGGCCCACCCAAAATAATTGACAATGTACAGGTAGAAGGCACCTTCAAGAAAGCAGAAGAAACTAACCAAGGTAACGCTACTGCTTGGGTAGTAGGATTGTTAATTGCCGCCACCGTTATCCCAATGGCGACTTACTACATCTATCAGATAAATCAGCCATCATCTGATGGGTAATGAGAGATTTAGGAGTTAGGAGTTGGGAGTTAGGAATTTCTAACTCTTAACTCCTCACTTTTAACTTTAATCTTGAACATACTCTTGCTCTGTGACTAAAGCCACCTCAGCCCGGAGAAATTCTCGACCCAAATAAGCTGCATGATTTAATTGAGTTACAGGAGGGGGCTGAGTTTCTTCAAAAATCTTCACGCAAAGTTCTTTCGCCGTCCTCGCACTAAAAACCGTCGTGTAAGTTCGTTCTACCTTTTCTCGTGCAGGAATTACCTTTCCCGTTTGTGGATCGACAGCTAAACCACGTTCATCAATCACATTTGTAAAATGCTTGGCATAAATTAACCCTGTGTCTCGATCCAAGTAAATAATGAAATATCCACCGGGATCAAGGTCAATATGACGCTGGGAAAGTTTATCATCAATTGCGGCTAAATCTTCAACTATTAAATCCATAAACATTATAAAAAGAAATTTTCTTTCTTGAGGGTTTTTACACTCTACATCAAGTGTAATTCCTATCTTCCTTAGTCTTCTTGATATCTTTCAGATATTTTTGATTCCTTTTACTTAAAAGAAAATTAAAGAATTAGACTCAACTATTCCGAATAGTGCCATCTGACATGATGGTGTTACGAAAAGTAGTGCGACGCAAACTAGATCCTTCCAAATTGGCTCCAGTCAAGTTAGCTTCTCAGAAGTCGCATCCCCCCAAATTAGTTCCGCTCAAGTTAGCCCCAATTAAATTAGCCTTATGGAACCTAGTGTTGTGAAATCTCGCTCCTCTAAGATCGGCATTAGTCAGGTTAGCAACATCGAGACGAGCACGTCGCAAGTCTGCTCCTATAAGATCGGCTTTGGTCAGATCAGTACCATCCAGACAGGCTTCAAACAATTTGGCATTAACCAAATTAACTCTTTTCAAAATAGCACTAGCCAGATAGAATTCCTCCATATCATTCCCAGTCAAGTCAGCACCACTCAGGTCAATCCCCGACAAATCCCCGTCCAACTTGAATCCAGCAAAGTTTCTTTCCCCAGCAGCACATCTTCTAATCAACTCATCACGATTCACACGATCCATAAATATTTTCCTGAACTTATTAGGACTTACGCAGTGATGTTACGAAAGTAGTTCCTTTTCCTCAAGCATTTTTCTCACTAAATGGCAACTCCGCATTAATTGCCTCAATCTCCTGCTGTTCAAGTTGATTCACTTCCTTAATATAGGGACGGATAATTTGTCCTAAACGATTATTGTAAAAGCGGTGCAGACTATGATTAGGCATAGCGGGGAAACCGCGCCGTTTTTTGTGACGCCCACCCGCGCCAGGGTCAAAATTTTGGATTCCGTTAGCGATCGCCCACTCAATCGGCGCATAATAGCAAGCATCAAAATGTAAGCAATCTATTTCTTGAAAACTCCCCCAGTAGCGTCCATAGAGTTTGTCACCTTTAAACAAACAAAAGGACATTCCTAAAGGATAAGAATTATCTTGTTCGCTATATGCAGCAACAAATAAGACTCGATGGCGATAATCATTGTGTAGCTGCTCAAAAAACCTCTGCGTAAGATACTTGCTACCCCACCAGCCAAACTTATCACAGGTGTCAGCATAGAACTGGTGCATCAAAGGAAATAAAGACTGAGGAATTTGATCACCACTCAGCGGTTGCAATCGTAAACCTGCTTTCTCCACAGCTTTGCGTTCCCGCTTGATATTGCGGCGCTGATTGGCGTTGAAAACTTTCAAGTAGTCATCAAAAGTTTTAAACCCAGCATTTTCCCAAACGTAACTGTGGTGCAGCCAAGTTGTAAAGCCATGCCGTTCCAGCATCGGACGCCATTGGGGATCAACGTAAAGAAAATGACACCCTGAAATCCGATTTTTGGAGCAAAAAGTGTCAATTTCATGCACCATCATTGCTGTGATTTCATCTTCATCTTCTCCTGGGGCAATTAAGAACCGATAACCTTCAGCGGGAGTAAATGGTGTCATTCCCAGCAATTTTGGATAATACTGGACTCCGATGCGATCGGCTAACTCTGCCCATTGGTGATCGAAAATAAATTCGCCAGAACTATGTCCTTTGAGATAAAGTGGCGCAGCTGCAATCAGCGTTCTATCTCGCCACAATGTCAAGTGATTTGGCAACCAACCAGCTTTAGCCGTAGCACTCTGGGAGGTTTCGAGATTGTTCAGCCACTCCCATTCTAAAAACGGCGTTTTGAGTGGCATTGCCAAAGCATTCCAGGCATTTTGGGCTACTTCAGCAATTTTGTTCGTCCAAACGACAGAATAGCGAGGCTTAAGTTGTTCCACCATTGTCTGGCTTTTTTTAGGAGAGTAAGGAGTGGGGATCAGTAAGAGGCAGGGGGGCAGGGGAGCAGGGGAAGCAGAGGGAGCAAAGAGGGGATAAGAAGTAATTTTAATTCTCCCCCTTGCCCCCTGCCTCTTGTGCCCAATGCCCAATAACTTTACTTAGCGTAATCTAATCTGCTGGTCGTTGCAGGCGATAGTGCAAAAACACTTCTTGCTCAACTGTATGAACTTCTAGAAGTTGCAACTTAGGAGCTAAATCGGATAAAAATCCTTTCCCTGCAACGGGTGTGGGTGCGGTATTACCACCTAAAATCAGCGGACAGACAGTCAGCCATAATTCATCAATTAAATCTAATTCCAGCAAGGAAGCGACTAATTCACCTCCACCCAAGACCACCAAGCGTGTTATATGTAGAGTGGCTAGATGCTTCAAAGCTGCGGGAATGTCAATTTCTCGCGTTGGTGTTTCAAAAACCAGAATCTGCTCAAATTCTGGAGGGCACTCCTGTGCTCCGGTTCCCAAAATTGAGGGAAGTGTCTGTAAGCGTCCTTTCCATGAAAGTGCTCCCGCTGTTGTCGTGAGTAGCCAGCGTCTAACTGGTTGCTTAAAAAAGTGAATTTCCGGATTAAGGTTTGCAGAGCGTGTAGTCACTATATGAACTGGCTGCAAAGGCTTCTCTCCTTGCACCCGATGTTGCACTAGAGTTGGATCTGTTATGGTAAGTGTTGTTCCGTAGGCCCTCAGAGTATCAGCACCGAATAAAACGGCATCAGAGGCGGCGATTTGTTTTTCTAAGTGTGCTTTATCAACCCTTGAGCCAAACCGAGCAGGCGATCGCCTAAAATCTGCTATCTTGCCATCTGCACTCATTGCTAAAACAACTGTAGTATGAGGACGATGTTGCAACATTGGATTGATTTGATAGTTTTAATGCTTTCTTTGCTAGTGTGTAAATTCTCAAAAAGAATCCATGCCTGCAAGCTACTGTTTTACAATTTTACCACTGGATTCATATGCAACACAAATTGCTTTTCCATTTAGCATATATGAGTTTTGGTATACCACGTTTCTTTTTGAATTATATCAATTTGTTATTTTTAAACATTGAAAATAAAATTCTGATAATTTAATAAAATGTCTCATCTAGCTCGTGTAATTGCATATCTTTGCTGTTGTGGTTTGCAGATGCAAAGTGAGACACTCGATGACTAATTCCCGCCAATCTTCCTTTCGTCGAATTTTAGTAACGAGAATATTGCTTCTGTTCGTTCCAGTTTTACTTATAGGCGAGATTGTTGCCTTGAATAAGGCACGTTCTAGCATATTGGGAACTGCACGTCAAAATTTAACAGAAAGCGCCATCAATAAAGGGCAGAGAATTGGAGATGCGATCGCTATCTTAAAAGCTAATTTGCTGAGTGTAAGTAAAACAACGGTGATTCCGTCGCCTATACAAGAGCAAGAAATTCTCACGCAGTTAAGGCAACAACTTCCAGTCAGTATTGAGTGCATTCAATTAACGAATCTGCTAAACCAAAAAATAATTGCCAGTAGCTGTGGGGATCAAGCAATTGGAGAATTGAGATTACCTTTACCTAGTGACGGAATTGATGTCAAAGCAATCTTTCCGCCAAAGACAGGAATAACTGGAAAAAGATCCACACAAAATCAACTGCAATTAGTGTTATCTGCACCAGTCTCCAATAGCCGAAGAAATTTAATTTACAGCTTAAGTATTCAGTCTGCATTGTACCAACAAATCAGAAATCCGCCGGGATCGCTCACAGGGGCTATGGTAGTGATTGCTGAAGACGGCACAATTTTGGCGCATCCATTCAGAGACTGGGTGGGAACTAATATTAATCAGCACCCAAATGCTTCCCAACTCAAGAGCATAATTAAAAATGCAATTGCAGGACGAAACGATTCGATAAATTTATCTTTCACACAGGGGAAAGAATCAGTAGCTGGCTATACAGCCATTGCAAATCCACTCACCCAACAGCAGCAGGAAAAATGGATAGTCTTAGCTGTTACGAGTGTCGAGAATGCGCTTTTTGGTTTAGAGGAAATCAAACTAATTCTCATCGTTTTGACAGTTGGTTTGATTGGTGCAAGTTTGTTAGCATCCCTATATCTAGCCCCTTATTTGGCACGTCCTGTAGAAGAATTGCGAGACTACGCTCTCAACATTCACTCTCACCATGCCGCACAACCAGTTCCGCACAATTTTCAAATCCGGGAATTCAATCAACTGGCCCAAGCATTAGACCAAATGGTAGAACGGCTGAAAGCTGGGGCAGAAGAATTGGAAATAGCTTGGAAAGAAGCAAAAACTGCTAACCAAATTAAAAGCCAGTTTTTGGCTACGACTTCCCATGAATTGAGAAACCCATTAAATATTATTATTAACTGTATTCGCCTGGTTGAAGATGGCTTATGTGATGACCGGGAAGAAGAAATGGACTTTCTCAAACGTGCCGATGAAACAACGATTCACTTGCTAGGTATTATTAATGATTTACTCGACATTTCTAAAATCGAAGCAGGTAAACTTTCAGTAGTCATGATCCCGATTGACCTCCGACAAATATTGTTAGAGGTGATTAATTTACAATCAGTTAATGTTCAACAAAAAGGCTTGCAGTTGAAATGTGAGTTAGATCCCCAAGTAATACCAATTAAGGCAGACGCAGCAAAACTGAAGCAGGTGCTGATTAATGTTATCGGCAACGCCACTAAATTCACGGACACAGGAAGCATCACCATTGCTACAGAAATTGAATATAGTAATGGTAAATCTCAGGTGGTAGTCGCTGTCAAAGATACAGGTATAGGCATTGATCCAACTCAACAGCACAAACTATTTCGCCCCTTTGTGATGGTGAATGGCACAACCACGCGCCAGTTTGAAGGTACTGGACTGGGACTAGCAATTTCACGAAACTTAATTGAACTCATGGGAGGCAGCATTACTCTTGAGAGTGCGGGACTTCATCAAGGTACGACACTGAAGGTTACCTTACCTTTGATTGATATCTCACTGTTACCTGTTTCAAAGAAAGAAGGAAATGTAGGGGATGTTGGATTTTCTTCTGGGAATGACGGGGTAAACGTAAGCCGCCACCCTAGCCTACAGGAGTCAGCGGCAAGTCCCTCTTTGGAAATAAACAATTCTGTGAAAGCAGAGGTAGACAAAGAGATGTTCCCTAAGTCCCTGCTGCTACTTGGGAAGGAAACTTGCGAGATTCGTCTTTCGCCGCTGCAAACTATTCTGGTAAGTCTTCCAAAAAAAGGAGTTTGTGCGAATGGGACTTTCAAGAGCTAATTTAGTGAAAAGTCCATATTCAAGAGTCACTAGTTACTACTTTTGAACCTTGACAATCATTCAGAAAAACAAGTTTGCCACCTTGCCCAAGAGATACTGTTAGAGCAGCAAGAATTTCTACTAACTCAGTGCCTACCCAGCCAGATGAAATCTCTGAGGAAGTATTGTTGAGAATACTTCAAAAGCTATCTGCTAGTCGTGACTTTTAACCAATTTTATCAGCTGTAGTACTGCTAGCAACTAGTAAATATAGCTCCAAACCATAAACTCTAGCTAATTAGGCGAGAATGCGATCGCTCACCAACACCGAAGGAATTACCACAAAATCACCTTTTTGGCGATCGCTTTACCCCGAATTATTCATCAACGCGATCGCTATGGTTTTGACGATGATTTAGAAGCGTTACTAAATAACCAAGACAAAAGATTTGCAACTGTAGCAGCCCCAAAAGAGAACAGCGCAATAATTGCATCACGAGGTAAAACGCCATCTAACCAGCTACCCTGTATTCTAGAAACTGGAAAATCTGGATCTAGACCAATTTGAATCTCTTTAGTTTTCCCAGAAAAGCGGGCTTCTATACCCTTTTTGGGGACAATTTCCAGATGGCGTATTTCTTGAATGTTTAGAGGATTTTTAATAGGATCAAGTTTGTCACCCATGAGAAACTGATTTTTCTTAATCTCCTGTTCCTGTCCTACCATGCGGATTTTACCTTCTACAATAGTAGAATTTTCTAAATCGTCTCTGGCATCTTTACCAGGTATATCTAAATTTATAAATTTCACATCTTTGGTTTTTATCTTTCCTCTAAACCATTCTTCTGATTCATATTTGGGAGCTTTGGCTAGGGTAATATAAAACTTGGTATTTGGCGCAATGTTTAGGTTAAGTTGTTGATTATCTGGATTAACAATAAATTCTAGTGGTGTTTGCTTATCTGGTTGATTTGGTAATTTTAAATCTGATGGTAATTCATATCCTTCTAATATAGCCCTGATTGGTTGTTTACCTAAATCTAGTTCTAATGTATTTTGGTTGTTTTTTAAGTCTAATTTAGAGTTATATTGCAGGAAAAAAACAAGTTGAGTGCGGAAAAAATCATAACTTAATCCAGCTACTTTTGTATTGGGTTGCAGCCGGAGTTCTTTTAGGGTTATTAGATTGTTTTTATCACTTGTTGCTTGCAGATTATTTGGAGCGATAATCCATCTACTATCGTTATCTTTAAGGTCGATTATTAAAGAGTGTAACTGATTAAGTTCTGGCCAAGTTTCACATTGAAAATCGCCTGTAAAAGTCAGGGTTTGTCTGCCATCATTTTCTAGTTCTTTAATGCCGCTAATATTTTGAAGAAAGAGTTTTGATTCTTCTCCGTTATAGGTAAAAGTCATTTCTTGAGCAATGATATTACCTTCAAATGTATGAGTCCCAGGTACAATAGCGGCAAAGGTGACGATAGTTAATAATAAAAGTAACAGCAACACCAACAATGCATTTTGATGGTTTGAAAGAGTTCTTAGTAAGCGTTTCAGTACTGAAATACTTACTACAAACAAAGCAACTAGAGATGTTTTCAGAAAATTCAACCATTGGCGAATTTTAATGAGATCGGGAAACTTTTGTTTGGCTTTTTGCCGAGATGCCATGATTTATTTTAACCAATTTGGGTTATGTTCAAATACAATTCGCCTTTCAATGCGATCGCTAGGTTCACCTCTTCGGTCAATAAAAGCAACGTAGTGCAGTTCATAGCGTCCAGTTGGGGCGTTGCGTCCATCCCAGGTAAAAATAGTTTCACCGCTTCTGGGTTTAGGGCGGGAAGTGCTATAGATTGCTGGTTGATCTTTGGAAAGAATTTCAAAGTTGGTAAATCTCACTCTGTCTTCGGAATAAAAGACAAATTCATACTTACCCGAAGTTTGCCCCAGAATGACTGGAACATACACAGGTTGGGAACCAAGATTATAGAATGCCACAGCGCAAAGGCTGTTAGCTGGTATTTTTGCTTGCCTGAGAACGTAAGTATCCCAGCTAAAGCTGAAACGCGAATCCTTGTTAGACAATAACAAGTCATCCATTTGATAGTGATAATTATCTCCCAAGGATTGCACAAGTACTTGAGGATTGTTACCACCACTAAGGTGGGGAATTTGCACCGTCAAGGTGTTGCCAAAACTGCTTAGGTTGCGAGTAGCAATAGAAATTAAGTTTAAGCTATTGCCGCTTAATTGTTTTTCTTTGATGCCTTCGCAGCGATTGGGTGGTTTGCGGTGGATATAATCGGTAGATTTGGGGTTCCCTTCTGGGCAAGAAGCAGCAGCAGAAAGATGACTAAGGCTAAGGATTAGTAGGCTGGCAAGAATAATTTTATAATTCATGGCTTGTTTAAAGTAATGCTCCAGGTAAGCAGTTGTTTTTGAATCTCAGACATGGGATAAGCAAAATCTTCTTTATCTTTTGTTGCAACGACGATACCTAAAAGTTGATTTTGTGAGTCAATTACAGGACTGCCAGAATAACCGGGTTTGAGTGCGGCTTGAGATATTTCTAATCGCTGGTTGTTATAGTTGCTGATTTGTCCTGATTGCATAGACCAAGATTTATCTTCTTCCCTTTGAGCAAAATGACCGATAATCCGAATGGGCATTTTTGGGGCGATGGCAGTTGAGGAGATGGGTAAGGGTTGGATATCTTCTGGCAGCTTACCGCTAACTTCCAAAACAGCTAAATCAAGTTGTTCGTCTGTGGAAGTCACTTTGAACAGCTTGACATCTCGCCGCATTCGCACTCGGTTGGGTGGTGGTGAACTGAAAAATTCAACTTGAATATTTTTACCCTGTTCATTGCCATCAAAAATGACATGACGATTAGTGAGAATTAATGTCCGGTTGCCTTGTCGCTTAATTACTACGCCAGTGCCAATCTCAATTCCCTGGCGTTCACGGCTAGAAAAAGAAAAATCCGCAGTGATAAGTACCACAGAACGCTTAACAGGTAGATATGGATCATTTTTATGCAACCATTGGCGATCGTCTTCTACGCTAGCTAGTTTATTCTGTTGCTCTGTCCATAATCGCCCTGCTTCTCTATTGTTGTTACTGGAATAGATAAAGTGGGGATCAATCTGTTCTGCATTGCCAAACTGAACTATGGCTTCTTTTAGTTTCCCTTGCAGTTGGAATGCTAAACCTAAACCATTATGGGCAAGAGTATGAGCGCTGGCTGGAGTTACAGAATTATCTTCTGATAATGTTAAGGCTTTTTGGAAGGCGGCAACGGCAGCATCTAATTTCTTCTGGTAACTCAAAAAAACGCTGAGATTGCTGTAAGCAGTAGCAAGGTAAAGAACGCCGAGATTGCTGTAAGCAGTAGCAAGGTTGGGGTCAAGTTGAATCGCTTTTTGGTAAGCAGTAACGGCAGCATCTAACTTCTTCTGTTCTTGGAGGGTATTGCCCAGATTGCTGTAAGCACCAGCTAAGTTGGAGTCAAGTTGAATCGCTTTTTGAAAGGCGGTAATGGCGGCATCTAATTTCTTTTGGTCTCTCAGCACATTGCCCAGACCATTGTAAGCAACAGCAAGGTTGGGGTCAAGTTGAATCGCTTTTTGAAAGGCAGTAACGGCGGCATTTAATTTATTCTGGTCAGTCAGTACAATACCGAGATTGTTATAAGCAGTAGCATCATTAGGGTTGAGTTTAATAGCTGTTTGGTAGGCAGTTAATGCTGCATCTAATTTCTTCTGCTCTCTCAGTACAAGACCGAGATTGTTGTAAGCAACAGCAAGGTTGGGGTCAAGTTGAATCGCTTTTTGTAAAGCAGTAACGGCAGCATTTAATTTCTTCTGGTCTCTGAGGGTACTACCCAAATTATTGTAAGTACCAGCATAGTTAGGGTCAAGTTGAATCGCTTTTTGGTAGGCAATAACAGCGGCATCTAATTTCTTCTGGTCTCTAAGAGTACTGCCCAAATTGTTGTAAGCAAAAGCATAGTTGGGGTCAAGTTGAATCGCTTTTTGGAAGGCAGTAACAGCGGCATCTAATTTCTTCTGGTCTTGGAGGGTAGTGCCCAGACCGTTATAAGCAAAAGCATAATTTGGGTCAAGTTGAATCGTTTTTTGGTAGGCAGCTAATGCTTCATTTAATTTCTTCTGCTCTCTTAGCACTTTGCCGAGATTGTTGTAAGCAACAGCAAAGTTGGAGTCAAGTTGAATTGCTTTTTGGAAGGCAGTAACGGCAGCATCTAATTTTTTCTGTTCATATAACGCAATGCCGAGACCATTGTAAGCAGGAGCGAAGTTAGGGTTGACTTGAATCGCTTTTTGGAAAGCGGCGATGGCGGCATTTATTTTCTTTTGGTCACTTTGGACAAGACCGAGATTACTGTAAGCATAAGCCAAGTTAGGGTTGAGTTGAATCACTTTTTGGAAGGCGGCAACTGCTGCATCTAACTTCTTCTGTCCATGCAGCACATTTCCCAGACCATTGTAAGCAGTCGCCAAGTTGGGGTTGAGTTGCAAAGCTTTCTGGTGTGATGCTAATGCCTCCTCTAGTTTCCCTTGAGAATTTAGCACATTCCCTATACCAACGTAAGCTTCGGCATCATTAGGATTGAGTTGTAATGCTTTCTGGTGTGATGCTAACGCTGCATCTAGTTTCCCCTGTCGTCGCAAAGCATTACCCAAATTGTTATAAGCTTTGCCATTATTTGGTTCAACTTGTAAAACTTTACGCCAAATTGTCTCCGCTTGGGAGTTATTACCAACTGTTTCGGCAGCATCGCCTTGTTTAAATAACTGTTCTATATTGTTTTGAGCAACTACAAACTGGGGTGTTGTAGCCAGAGATAGAGTTAAAAATAAAGTAGTAAATATATAATTTCGCATAATCATCCTTAAAACTATTTATATTTCATACTTTAATCATCTGTGTTCATTGGCTTTTTCAAGAGGTCTCAATGCTCCAGGTGGACAGTTGTTTTTGGATCTCAGACATAGGATAGGCAAAATCTTCTTTACCTTTTCCTGTAACGACGATTCCTAAAAGCCGATTTTGCGGATCAAGTACAGGACTGCCAGAATAACCAGGTTTGAGTGCGGCTTGAAATATTTCTAATTGCTGGTTGTTATAGCTACTGATTTGTCCTGATTGCATAGACCAAGATTTATCTTCTCCCCTTTGAGCAGAATGACCGATAATCCGAATGGGCATTTTTGGGGCGATCGCAGTTGATGAGATGGGTAAGGGTTGAATATCTTCTGGCAGCTTACCGCTAACTTCCAAAACGGCTAAATCGAGTTGTTCCTCAGAGGTCATTTTGAACAGCTTGGCATCTCGCCGCATTCGCACTCGGTTTTTGGGTGGTGAACTGAAAAATTCAACTTGAATATTTTTACCCTCTTCATTGCCATCAAAGATGACATGACGATTAGTGAGGATTAATGTGCGGCTGCCTTTTCGCTGAATTATTATACCAGTGCCAATTTCTGTTCCCTGGCGTTCAATACTCACAGGAAAATTCGCAGTGATGCGTACCACAGAACGCTTAATGGGTACAGTAGGATCATCTTTAGGCAACCATTGGCGATCGTCTTCTACACTACCTAATTTATTCTCTTGCTCCGTCAATGACCGTCTTGCTTCTATATTGTTGTTACTGGCATAGACATAATTACGGTCAATTGCTTCCGCGTTGTCAAACTGTTCAATGGCTTCTTTTAGTTTTCCTTGCTGTCGGAACGTTAAACCCAAGCCAGTATTAGCGAGAGTATGAGCGCTGGCTAAGGTTCCAGAATTGTCTTCTGGGAATGTTAGGGCTTTTTGGTAGGCGGCAACTGCTGCATCTAATTTCTTCTGCTCTGTCAGGGTAATGCCGAGATTGTGGTAAGCATAAGCATAGTTGGGGTTGAGTTGAATTGCTTTTTGGAAGGCGGCAACTGCTGCATCTAATTTCTTCTGTTCTCTCAGAGCATTGCCGAGATTATTGTAAGCATAAGCATAGTTGGGGTTGAGTTGAATTGCTTTTTCGTAGGCGGCAACTGCTGCATTTAATTTCTTCTGCTCTCTCAGGGCAATGCCGATATTGTTGTAAACAAGAGCTAAGTTGGGGTTGAGTTGAATTGCTTTTTCGTAGGCGGCAACTGCTGCATCTAATTTCTTCTGCTCACTCAGGGCATTGCCGAGATTGTTGTAAGCAAGAACTAAGTTGGGGTTGAGTTGAATTGCTTTTTCGTAGGCGGCAACTGCTGCATTTAATTTCTTCTGCTCACTCAGGGCATTGCCGAGATTGTAGCAAGCAGTAGCATAGTTGGGATTGAGTTGAATTGCTTTTTGGAAGGCGGCAACTGCTGCATCTAATTTCTTCTGCTCACTCAGGACAATGCCGAGATTGTAGTAAGTAGTAGCATAGTTGGGGTTGAGTTGAATTACTTTTTGGAAGGCGGCAACTGCTGCATCTAATTTCTTCTGTTTCTTAAATATGTAACCAATAAGGTTATGAGTTTTTGCATCTTGTGAGTTTAGTTGAACGGATTTTTGACAAGCTGTTATTGCTTCATCAAGTTTTTTCTGATCGTCCAACACATCACACAGCTTGTAGTAAGCAGTAGCATAGTTGGGGTTGAGTTGAATTACTTTTTGTAATGCTGCAACTGCTGCATCTAATTTCTTCTGCTCTCTCAGGGCAATGCCGAGATTGTAGTAAGCAAAAGTATATTTGGGATCTAGTTGAATTGCTTTCTGATAAGCAGCGATCACAGCATCTAACTTCTTCTGTCCATGCAGCACATTTCCCAGACCATTGTAAGCAGTCGCCAAGTTGGGGTTGAGTTGCAAAGCTTTCTGGTGTGATGCTAATGCCTCCTCTAGTTTCCCTTGAGCATTTAGCACATTTCCTATACCAACGTAAGCTTCGGCATCATTAGGGTTGAGTTGTAATGCTTTCTGGTGAGCTGCTAATGCTTCCTCTAGTTTCCCCTGTCGCCGTAAAGCATTCCCCAAATTGTTATAAGCTTTGCCATTATTGGGTTCAACTTGTAAAACTTTACGCCAAATTGTCTCCGCTTGGGAGTTATTACCAACTGTTTCGGCAGCGTCGCCTTGTTTAAATAGCTGTTCTATATTGTTTTGAGCAACTACAAACTGGGGTGTGGTAGACAGAGATAGAGTTAAAAATAAAGTAGTAAATATACGGTTGTGCATAATCATACTCATGCGTTGGTTGATTTTATCAGGACTTACCCGAAAATCGCTAAAAACCGGAATAATTTTTGATAAATATTCGTGAACGAGTCTTTGAACTCCGTTGATGAACCTCAGAGCTTCGTGAATGAGTCTTTGAATTCTGTTAATGAACCTCAGAGCTTTGTGGATGAGTCTTTGAACTCCATTAATGAAGTAAAATGGGCGGTTATTCAATACGATCCCAAAGACGCGATAAATCGCCGTCTCTACGAAGGACTGATTCTTGTAAAGACGGCGATTTATCGCGTCTCTTGCCTTAACCGAACAGTATTGGGCGATTATTTTCAGGGGAAAATTAGACTTGAGAGTAGTTGTTAAGAAAAACAGGTTGGCCGCCTTGCTCAAGAGATACTGTTAGTGCAGCAAGAATTTCTACTAACTGTGCGCCTACCCAGCCAGAGGAAACCTCTGAGGGAGTATTGTTGAGAATAGAGACAACAAAGCCGGAGCAAACTCGCCCCAATGGTTCACCTGGCTTTAATTCCAGCACCACCTGCCTTTGATTTACAGGAATAAATTGATTGCCTTGCTGTTCAAACTCCCCATGTAGCAGCGTTAGAGGTGATGATTGCGACATTTCATCAAAAATCAAACTACCAAGGCTACCTACAATCCCCAGGCGTCGCTGCTTATCGTTATTCAGCCAGCACAGATGAATATAAGCTTGAAAGCCATCTGGGTATGTCAGTGTTAGCCATACTAGATCAGCTAAACCTTGGGATGGAGAGTGGGTAATTTCCCTATTGGCTTGCCCCTGTAGCCACACTGTACCCGTTGCTTGTACTTTCATCGGGATCTGACTCAACCAAGCGTTAAAGATAGCAATATCGTGAATAGCTAAGTCCCACAGCGCATCAACATCTTGCCGCACAGGCCCTAAATGGGTACGGGTGGCGTAGCCATAGCGTAAATCACCTAATTTACCCGCTTGTACTACAGTTTTTCCTCGCTCCACTGCTGGGTGAAATAAATAAGTATGGTCAACCATGAGTATTAAATAATACTGTTCTGCTAACTGGCAAAGTTCTCGACATTCTGCTGGGTCGAGAGTTAGGGGTTTTTCAGCTAAAACATGATATCCCTGTCGGAGAGCGTCTTTAATTAAAGCATAGTGAGTGGTAGCTGGAGTTGCGATCGCCACCCCTGTTAACCCTGGCACTTCCTTTAAATCTTGCCACTGCGTTGTTAATACTACATTTTCATCTAAATTAAACTGCTGCTTTACTGCCGCTAATCGTTCTGGATGGGGGTCTACTACAGCAACTACATTTGCTTGGGGATCTGCTAAGAAATTCCGTAGCAAATGCACTCCCCAACGCCCAACTCCGATGACAGCAATTTTAATTTGGTTTGTCATTAGTTATTTGTCATTTGTATTGAAAGGACGAGGGACAAATGACAATCAACTGATTATCAGCTAATCAACAGTCTTTTAAACTCAGGGTTTTTGCGGATTAGGAATTGCTAAAAAAGCTACTTTGGCTGCGGCTTGTTCAGCAGTTTTGATCGAGCGTCCCTTGCCAACTCCTAGCTTGTTTCCGTGCAGCCACACTTCAGCAACGAAACGTTCTTGATTGCGATGCGGTTGACTGACTTCCACAACCCGATACTCTGGTAAAACTTTAAATTGTGCCTGAGTCCATTCTTGGAGAGCAGCTTTGTAATTAAGTCTGGCTGGATCGAGGCGAATTTCTGTAGTTAGTTGTTGGAAGTGGGGATCTAACCAAGAGCGAATCAGTTCCAGATTTTGAGTGCTTAAGTAAAGCGCACCCAGAACTGCTTCAAAAGCATCTGCCAGTCGTGACTCTTGACCAACTTTATCAGCAGTAGCACTACCAGCAACTAGTAAGTATAACTCCAAACCATAAACTCTTGCCAATTGGGCGAGGACGCGATCGCTCACCAACACCGAACGAATTGCTGCAAAATCCCCTACTGGACAATCGGGATAATTTTCCCATAACACAACAGCCGACACCAGCCGCACCACTGCATCGCCAACAAACTCCAGCTGTTCATAATTTGCCGACTCAGAAACAGTGGGATGAGTTAGCGCTAAATCCAGCAGTTCCCACTTGATAGGTGCTTCTGGTGACAAACCTAATTTTTGGATTAAATTTTCGAGCTGCCGTTGACGGCGTGGATAGGCAAGGGGCATTACATGACAAGGGGAAGGGGGCAAGGGTCAGGGGAAGAAGGCAACTAGCTATCTATCTTATATCTCTAAAGTTCTTGGACTATTAACTCTAGCAACTTTTTGCTACTTCTCTCTATCTAGCTTCTCTTGAATAGCTTGACGGCAAAACTCAGGAGGATCGTCTTTAGCTTTTACCTCTTCCTTCATTTCCTTGGTGACACGCAAATGTAGATATTCAGTTAGTGGTCTCTCTCTGTCCGTGGTGAATGGCTTTAAGTTATCTGGATTACCTTTATTTTTAGACATTATGTAAAAATATAAATAAAGACATTTTCCACATGTATATCAGTGGAGAATATTAAATCAATAGGCATTTTAGCCTGAGAAACTTGTTGCCCACCGATTCCCACTTTTACAAGAGGTAACTCTATTTTATGTTTACACGCACAGAATTAGAACTTACAGCAATTTGATATCAAAACTACCACAAAAGTCATAAACTTAAAAGATGTAAAAAAGAAGATTATTAAGAAATGGCAGCATATTCAATCGAC
>NZ_JBALCN010000105.1:0-12112 GCF_036919615.1 Nostoc sp.
TCATATTGGTGCTATTTGGTATTTTATTCATCATTATAATTCTTGTTATAGCGCCTAATTTTATTATCACTACATATTTACCACTACCCAAAAAAATAGGAAATTATGCTTATGTTGGAGATTGAAAACTTAGAAGTGAGTGTAGAAGAGTATTTGGATGGATTGGCAGTAGGTATTGATATTTTGGAATTGAAGCGGTTAGAAGCAAAAGGAATTCCCACGAACCTGGCTCTGGAAGTTATGGCGATTGTACCAAAGGTAATCAATGGTACGGCTACTCCTGAAGAAATTGTTAGAGGACTAATGATTCTAACACCATCGCTTAGGCAACAAGTTGAATAGGGGAATACCCAAAAAATCATGCGTTTTGATAATCTGGAGCATCTTGAAATCAGACGCAGCATTGGCTATGGGAGACTTGTTGATCGCAAAGCACAAGTGCGTTTTTCACCCGAAAGCTTTATGTCTAATATTTTGGGACATTTTCTGAGGTCGAACTCAGGCTTAAAAAATAAAAAAGGTAGGATTTCCTACCTTTTACCCAAAAAAAGCATTTTGTAACCAAATACCAAATTAAATATCACACAAGCTTTTGACGAATCTATTGCAAAACTATGACGAGTGTATGACACTTAATTTGTAATTGACTTCGCTATTCCTCCCAGTTGCAACCCAGGCGGATAGTTACCTTCTTCTTTGATTCGCTTAATTTCAGCATCCGTTATTCGCAAATTTAACTTTTGTGCCAACGATCGCACAATATCTCCCCGATCAATTACACCAGCTAGAGCGCCAGCGGGAGAAAGCACGGTAATTCGAGGTAACTGCTCATTTTCCAGCTTGTTAATTACCTCAGCTATCGATGTTGATTCCGTAACGGTAGGTATTTCTGTCAGGGGATGCACAATGCTGTGTAAAGTTTGAGTTTCCCATTCACTTCTTTGGGTTAAACGGAAATCGTCAATGGAAACTAAACCCCGATAACGTCCATCAGAAGCAGCAAAATAAACCTGTGAGGGAGCGGTTTCCAAAAGGTATAAATCGGCAAAGGAGCGCAATGTCTGGTCAGCATCAATTACCCGAAAGTCACGGGTCATGGCATCAGCCGCCACTACCTTGAGTAGGCTTTCTTGCAATGTAGTCATGCTGTCATAGCTGTTGGCGTTGCGGACAGCAAACCAACCTAACAGCGCAATCCACAAACCAACTACTAACTCTCTGGTCAAGAAATCTACAACAAATCCTAAGGCGATCGCACTATAACCCAAAATTTGCCCAGCCTTTGCAGCCCAGTGTACGGCTTGAAAACGATTACCTGTTATTTGCCATAGTGCTGCTTTTAACACTTGCCCTCCATCTAGAGGTAAGCCGGGAATCATGTTAAATAGAGCTACCACCAAGTTAATTCTCGCCAAATCTCCAACCATAACACTGAGTGGACTAGTATCAGGTATCACATTAGTTACTAGACGGAGCAGGAAAAATAGGATGATACTCACCAATGGCCCAGCGATCGCTACTTGAAACGCTCTGAAAGGAGTTTTAGATTCTTCTTCAATAGCAGCAATCCCCCCAAATAGAAATAGGGTAATTGAATTAACTTTTATGCCTTGCGATCGGGCTACCAAGCTGTGACCCAATTCATGTAACAACACAGAACCAAATAACAACAGTGCCATAACTATTCCAGCACTCCAAGCTATAACAGTCCCCCATTCCTGGTAAGCTACCCCAAAGTTGAGAGTTGCCAACCCTAAAATCACAAACCACAACGGGTCTAAAAATAGGGGAATTCCAAATAAAGACCCAATTTTCCAATTTGTTTGCATTACATTGTCCTAAAACTAGATATCGTCAGTAGTTTTTATACCGAGATACTACACATAGTCCTATACACATTTATTTTGAGCATCAATTCGGTAGTCCCGAGTAACGAAATGCTCTTATTTCTAGAATAGACAATTAATGCTTGTGAGCAAAACTCTGGAAAGGGGCATTGGGCACTTGTACTGAGCAGTTCGACCCTTCTCTACGACAGGCTGCGCTAACGACAAGCTCAGGGCAACACAGGCTCACTGTGAGCCGTTGCTGTTGGCGCAGCTTAAGAAGAGAAGTATTGGGCATGGGGCATAAGTTATTTCTTCCCTACTCCCTCTGCCCAAAATCGTTTTTAGGAGTTTTGTATTGATCGTGGCGTTACTTGTAACGTCGCTGTCATCACAAAACTACAAACGACCAATGTTAGTTAGTCCTAAAACGATACCAATGCCGATAACATGACCAAAAGCCATCGCTGCAACGAATGTTGGAATACTGATCGGCAGGATAGGGAATTTAGGGCCAACTAAGGGTTTTTCAATCTTAGTACTCAGCAAAAGCACTACTAAGCTGCTGATACTAATGATGATCCCTACTGTAGGATTCCACGCAGGTGTTGCGGGAACAGATGCAGCTGCTGCTAGTAAAATAGATGAAATCAAGCTTTTATCTCCTAAATGGAAAAGTTAATGTAGACCTACAAGATTATAAAATTACCAAGGCCCAAAAGTTTTTTAGATAGTTTAGACTTTTCAAATGATTATTTTAAATTTGTCAGATTTCCATGCGAGTTAAGATTTGCGGTATCACTCAACCACAGCAGTCTATAGCGATCGCCTCTCTGGGCGCAACGGCACTAGGATTTATGTGTGTACCCACCTCACCTCGCTACGTGACTAAATCCCAAATTCGGGCAGCGGTGGCACAACTCCCGGCAAATATTGACACAATTGGTGTTTTCGCCAACGCTAGTATCCCCGAAATCAGCCGGATAGTTGTTGATTCTGGGTTGACTGGCGTCCAGTTGCACGGTGATGAATCACCAAGTTTTTGCGACCAATTACGTCAAGCTTTACCTAATGTCGAAATTATTAGAGCATTCAGAATTCGTAGTCTTGAGCATCTTGACACAGCGGCTGATTACATAAAATATGTAGATACTTTCCTACTTGATGCCTACCATCCGCAACAACTGGGTGGTACAGGCAAAACCTTAGATTGGACGATGCTAGAACAATTTAGCCCTAGTTGCCCTTGGTTTTTGGCTGGAGGACTAACAGCAGATAATATTGTGGAGGCACTGAGTCAGGTTAATCCTAACGGCATAGATTTATCTAGTGGTGTAGAACACGCACCTGGAGATAAGGATTTAGATAAAGTAGCCAAGTTATTTGAGAAATTAGGCACAAGAGAGTGGGGAGTGGGGAAGATCAGGAAGCAGGGGATTAACTAATAGCACCTAAAAAGTAATATTCTGTGATAAAAAAACATCAATAGCAGTTTTTTAACATGAGAATATGAGCGACATACTGAATTAATTGAAAGGAATCCACAAGAAACACAGATACTAATTCTAACGCTTGTCCTTAATTATACTTCTGCCAGAGTTACAAAAGCTGTTTACGGACGCTATCGCTTCCGTTATAGATTATTGTCTGGTTCTTTTCGCCCGGAAGACCAGATTTGTGTATTGCAAAGTTATATCCGCCACCGGGATAGTCTCATCAAAAGTGCTTGTATTCACATTCAACGGATGCACTCATGTTTTAACCCAGATGAACGTGCAACTGCATAAAGTAGTCAGCGATATCACTGGTATTACTGGCATGGCAATTATTCGAGCAATCACCGCTGGAGAAACAGACCCACAAATTTTGGCAGCTAAAAAGCATTACCGCGCTAAACGCTCGGAAGCAGAAATTGCCGCCGCGTTGAATGGAGATTATCGCAGTGAGCATATCTTTGTACTCCAACAAGAACTACATCTGTACGATGTTTATCAAACTCAGATAGCAGCTTGCGATCGCCAAATACAGGAGTGCTTGGCTCAATTTAGCAACAAAGTTAATTTGAATGAATCTCCGCTTCCACAACCAAAGCACCCCCGCCATAAACCCCAAGGCAATCAACCTGCTTTTGATTTACGTACCCATCTTTACCGAATTAGTGGTGTGGACTTCAGGGCCATTGATGGTCTTGGTATCCTAACAGTGCAAACCATTATTTCGGAGGTCGGTTTAGATCCTACCCGATTCCCAACTGTTAAACACTTTACTTCCTGGCTTGGTCTTTGCCCTTGCAATCGCATCACTGGTGGTAAAATTAAAAGTTCTAAAACTCGCCTTGTTGTCAACCCGGCTACCAATGCTTTCCGAATGGCAACAAACAGCAGGCAAGAGCAATTCTGCCGAGTCGTGCTTTTTACCGTCGTTTACGGTCTCGCCTGGGTACACCCAAAGCGATCACTGCTACTGCTCATAAGTTAGCACGAATTTTCTACCGACTTTGGATATCTGGAGGGTGACTATCAAGATCCTGGCATGGATTATTATGAACAACGTTACCAAGAACGAGTCGTCAATAACCTCCAGAAAAAAGCTCTAGCTTTAGGTTTTGAGCTTGTTCCCCAGCCTGAAGCAAATACGGTTTCTTAGAAGAGGAGTAAAATCGATAATTACAGAGATAAAACTGGGAAGACTGAACAGTTAAGTTGACAATACCGTTAAAGCTACGTGCCTATGCTTTCCATCCGTTTGAGCTTCTTGATGAGATGAGATTTAAACGCTTGAAACTGCCCAATCTTCTCATCCATTTCTGCAATCTTATTGCGAATGCTCCGCAGCTTATCTTCAGTTGAAGAGGTGTCCCACTCATCAAGAGCTTTCCTTATTTCACTGAGCGTAAATCCAAGGGCTTTTCCATGCTGGACGAACTCTAAACGTGAGACTGCTTCATCACTGTAATTCCGATAGTTATTCTCTGAACGCTTGCTGCTTGAGTCTAAAAGTCCAGCCTTCTCGTAAAAACGGATCGTGTCTTTCGAGAGTCCTACTTTCTGGGAGAGTTCGCTAATCAACATAGATAGCTGAGGAGATTGAAGATTTCTGCTTGACATTGGAGTATGCTCCATCCTTTAAGTTTGACATAGGTTTTCAATTTACAGGCTGAACATGATGCAAACTCCAATTAAAGCTAGTAAAACGGTGATCATTACAGGGGGTAATAGTGGTCTGGGATACTATTGTGCCCAAGCGATCGCACAATCTAAACAAGACTGGCAGATTATCATCGCCAGTCGAAATCTGCCCAAAGTTGAAGAAGCGGTTCAACAATTGACTGCTGAAACGAATTATTCTTTTATTGAAGGGATGACCCTTGATTTAGCATCTCTGGCATCCGTGCGTCAGTTCGTGCAAGATTTCCAGACTAGAGAACATCCCCCTTTACATGCGATCGTGTGTAATGCAGGAGTTCAAATCGTTTCAGGCACACGCTACACAGAAAATGGATTCGAGATGACCTTTGGGGTAAACCATCTAGGACACTTTCTACTTGTCAATTTGCTGCTGCCACAGTTAAGTGATCGCTCTCGCATTGTATTTGTCAGTAGTGATACCCACAATCTAGAAGCAAATACTGGAATGCCTCACCCAAACTATCAGGATGCAAACGCCCTAGCATTTCCGACGGGTGATGATAGTCAGATGGACATTGGAACAGTTGGGCGGGTGCGCTATACGACTTCCAAACTCTGCAACCTGCTCTGTACTTATGAGCTTTCGCGCCGTTTGCAAAAGCAGCAGTCGAAGATGACAGTGAATGCGTTTAATCCGGGCTTGATGCTCGATACAAAGTTGAGTCGAGACTATAGCGAATCAGAACGCTCCGCGCTCAGGGCAACTCTGTCAGCATCGACTCTAGGGCAATCGAGAGACTCTCAAGTGATGGGCAGTGCGCTGGCTCGGCTCATTCTGGATCCTGCACTAAATCAGGTGACAGGTCGATATTTTGATGGACTGAAGGAAATTCGATCGTCTGATGAATCCTACGATGAGCATAAAGCACTCGAACTGTGGGAAACGAGTGTAGGACTTACGCATTGAAAGCTACACAAAAGGTACGTCAACAAAAAAAGAAAGGCAATGTACGATTGCAGTTGTGGGTGGCGATTACTCAAACAATTGTGGTTTATCATATCCGTAGTTGCAGAAAAGAAGAACTCCTACACCTGATTGGCGATGCCTTTTTAGGATGGTTAGTTACTGACGGTTATGGAGCATATTATGTTAGCGCAGCGTAAAGCTTTCTCTTCTCCTTCAAAGACGCTGTTCGCCTTCGAGAGGTAAGTCTGGCAGAGACCTCATTATTAATTAGGAATTATTCTGACATCCGATTCAAAGGTTCAAATTTCAGAACCTGTTTTTGACCGAGGGAACTAATTGCTAAGACTAAAATATTTACAGTGATTGCTAAAATGGCATAACTCGGTAGGGCGAAGATAGTTACTTTCATAATATATGGTAATTCCCCTGCTTTCACATTCCAGCGGTTTGCTAGAGAGCCGATCAGCCAGCCATGAATAACTGCTGTTTGCACTGCTAGAGCGCAAACTCCTGCTAACCAAACAGACATTCTTTTCCAAGAGAATGTACAATGCCTAATCTGATATAGCAAATCATTTAGCAAAAAAACAGCAGCAGGTATTAACATCACAGAACTAGTTTGCTGTGAATAGTTGATGGCAATACTCAAGCAAGAAACTAGTACCATTTCTGGTAAGTATATTTCTTTTGACCAAGCTGTAAGAGATTGTTGTAGATACCAATACCAACCTACTAAACCAACAAGTATCAGAACAATTAAGTCTGACAATAGCTTGGCAAAGAATGGATTATTGGGGAATAATCTTGGCCCCACAACTCCCAAATCGATGCGAGTGATCGAAATATAGGGGCTAACGGCTGGATCATTGAGCCAGAGTGAAAATCCCTGAGCGGCATCCGACAGGAATTGTGTCAAAGAATTGTCCGTCAAGGCTAGACCTAAAAATACTAGAGAAGTTACTGTGACAACAGATACAAAAACTAGAGAAAACCGTCTTTTAAGTAGAAAATACAGAATGAATAATGCAGCTAATGTTGGTTTACAAACGGCAATACCCAAGCAAATTCCGGCTGGGATATCCTGATGTTTTCTAGCCAAGATAAACATCCATAAAATCAGAACTGCAACGAAAATGGCAAGATTACCAACCTGAAGATCGCGAACTAAGCCATAAATCAAGGCAGCTGAGATGGTGCAAATAGTTCTCAAAGCTCGTGACTTCGACTCTAGCAGGATATTCGCTCCCCACAAAGCCAAACCGATTGCTAATATATGCATTGCAATCCAGATTGTAAATGCAGTATTGATCGAAAAATAACCGAGAAACCAGATGAGAGGAATAATATTAGGTGGATAGACAAAGGGTGGAATAAATCCACACACTTTAGTTATGGTACAGAAACTTTGGTTAAAAATCTCGACATTAAAGGGACTCAAATGCTGATGAGCCAATTTACTCGCCACATAATACCACTTAAAATCCCATAAGGGTGGATCTGGTTGATTTAGTAAATAAACTAGCCAACCTGTATAACAGAGGAATCTTGTAACGACTAATACAACACCTGCTTGGATGAGAAAGCTAACAATTGGTTGACGAAAAAATTGCATCAACCCTTGGATTACAGGGGATTTTAAGAATAAAGAATTTTTCCAGGCTACCTTCTCATCATCTAATCGCCAATTATTTTTGAGAACTAAAGCAACTACAATTACTATAAGTAGGTTCCAAAAGCCAAAGCTTATCATCAGAATGATCTCAAGAATTATTTCTGTATATTCTACATAATATCGCTGAAGTTCTTAGTAATAAAGGATACTTTAATATTTTCTTAATCAATTTCCAAAATTTTGAGAATAACTCTTTTCCCGCGACAAGAAGCTGTTTAAAAAGTCGTAGAGTATACCAAAAACCCCACTTCCCTTCCTCTCTTTGTTGGCATCAGCCTGCCGTTAGGCAAGCAAAGAGAGGCTTTGAAACCCCCATTATCTTGTAGGGAAGGCTTGCTCAGAGGGTTAGGCTTATCAGGTTTTGGTCTTAATTATTACAAAAAGCTTGGCTCAATAACTCGCGGTGCATTAATGCCCTATCTATTAATGATTGTATTTGCTCAGATGATCGCGGTGAACCGTTAGCGTAATGCTCCATCCAAGTCAGACTAATCAAATTTGGATCATCAGGTAAACTCGCTAAATCCCACCCAGGCATTTCCAAGTCTTCCATGAGGCGATTTACCTTGGGGTCATAACTGAGAGCAAAACAGCGACAACCCTCAGCAGCAGCCATAATCAAGCTGTGCAGACGCATTCCAATTGCCATCTCCACACCGCGAAACACACCTTTCAAAAGTTGCGGATCTTCCAGACACAAAATCTTGCTGACATCTTGAAGTTGGGGTTGAATAGCTTCGGCAATACTTAAATCTTCACTTTTTTGAAACGGCAGTAGTAAAATAAAAGCCTGCGTAGCTTTTTGAAAATCCACCAAAGCACGAGTTAAGTTTGTCAGACGTGTTTGAGTCAGTTGGGGATGCGATCGCAATGTTATAGCAACTCTCGGCGCAGGTAAATCCCAAAGTCCTGGTACTGGTTTAGATTCCAGCGCCCAAACCGGGTCAGGAGCTATAATACAAGGAATTTGCCAATCAGATAATAAAGCAGCACTGGCGCGATCGCGGACACTGATTTTGGTACAATTACTAAAGGTTTGCCTTGCCAACCAGCGAGTTTGCGGACGCACCAATGGGCCAATCCCCTGCGCCCAAGCAATGGTTTTCAAACCCATTTTCTGCGCCAATGCCATCAATCCCCCATAATAAAATGGGCTGATAGTACTGGTAACATCTTGAATGAGACTCCCGCCGCCCCAAATCAAGGCATCACAAGAGCGTAAAGCTTGTAGTACAGGTAAGGGAGCCATGCGATCAAAAGTTTCTACATTGTAGCGATCGCGCGTTTCCTCTGGATTACCAGAAAGTACCACAGGCGTCACATCAGGTGATAGCATTTGCAAAAGCGTTGCCAACAAAGCTTCGTCACCACCATTACCTTTACCGTAATATCCAGACAATAACGCTCGCATCTTGACCATTTTGGATTTTAAATTTGGGATTTTAGATTATCAGCTTTTTTAAAAAATTAACCAGATGTTCACCATCCTGCCAACAACAGATGAATTTTCTTATGGGAAGATGATCTTATAGAAAGACAAGAGAACTAAATTACTCTTATCTTTTTGACTTTTGACTTTTGACTTTTGACTTTTTATGCACGTCCTTTCGATTCCCACCTGGATTATTCATGTTTCTAGCGTTGTTGAGTGGATTGTCGCCATTTGGTTAATCTGGACTTACGGCGAACTTACTGGTAATCGCAATTGGTGGGGATTATCCCTTGCCATGTTACCAGCTTTAGTCAGCGCCATGTGTGCTTGTACCTGGCATTATTTCGACAACGCCGAATCTCTGGAATGGCTGGTAACGCTTCAAGCTACCATGACCTTAGTTGGTAATTTTACGCTTTGGGCAGCAGCGTTTTTAATTTGGCGTTCTACCAAATCTCCTGACACTGTTGAACCAAAACCTATCAAATCAGAGCAATGATTTCTAAAGAAACCCTATTTGCGCTTTCACTGTTTCCCTACTTGGGTTTCTTGTGGTTTCTCAGCCGCAGTCCGCAAATGCCGCGTTTAGCGCTGTATGGATTTTACGGTACTCTCGTGTTTGTTGGCATCACCATCCCGGCGGGGATTTATGCTGTATTGCATTATGGCAAATCTTTAGCAAATGTAGATTGGTTGCACGGCGGTGCAGAAGTATTTTTGACGCTTTCTAACATCTTGCTTGTACTGGGTTTTGGGCAAGCTGTAAGGCAATTAAAAATGAAAAATGAAAAATAGTAAATTCAGCTACAGCTAGCGTTTTGATTGCATTGAGTTATGAGGAACAAGTAAATGGATGTAATTCCAGCGATTGATTTATTAGAAGGTCGGTGTGTGCGACTGTATCAGGGAGACTACGATCGCTCGCAAGTTTTTAGCGAAAATCCTGCTGATGTTGCCAAACAGTGGGTAGATCAAGGTGCTACCAGATTGCATATAGTTGATTTAGATGGTGCCAAAGCAGGTAAAGTAGTAAACCTGGGGGCAATTGAAGCGATCGCTCATGCAGTGTCAGTGCCGATTGAAATTGGTGGAGGATTGCGCGATCGCACCAGCGTGCAACAATTATTCAATCTAGGCGTACAGTGGGCAATTCTCGGCACTATCGCTGTAGAACAACCCCAGCTAGTGCAAGAACTGTGTGAAGAATTTCCTGAACAGATTATTATCGGGATTGATGCCCGTGATGGCAGAGTCGCAACTCGCGGTTGGTTAGAAACCTCGGAAGTTTTAGCAACCCAATTAGCTGTACAAATGCAAGAATTGGGTGCAGCCGCCATAATTTATACAGACATTCACCGGGACGGTACACTCACAGGCCCGAATTTGTCAGCTTTGCGAGAACTTGCAGCGGCAATTTCCATCCCGATAATTGCCTCTGGTGGGGTGAGTTCTGTTACCGATTTGTTGAGTTTGTTGGCGTTAGAACCTCAAGGCGTGACTGGCGTAATTGTCGGACGTGCTTTGTATACTGGGGATATTTTACTCAAAGAAGCATTACGAGCGATCGGGCCTGGGCGGATTCAGGATATTCCGCCGAATCTAGGTTTTTCTACTTTTGCTTGACATTTTCTGTTATTACTCAACATCTTTCTTGCCATGATCCGGATCATGGTCAAGCGATTGGCATAAAATTTGACCACTCAAAACTTTTCAAACACCCTCTTAACTCGACTTTATCCAAAATTAAGAACTAGGTTTTCTTGATCTGGCAAAACCTTGGCTTTTTAGCAAATACTTTTTCCAAGTCACTGATTATCATAGGACTTACGCACCAGTTACAGAATAACGTAGACGCATTCGCGGAGCGTCTGTCTGCGACACGCTGCGCGAACGTAGAGAAGCGGCTTGCCGCAGGCTACTGCAGAGGCGCAGAGAAGCCAGTGCGTTGGGCGGGTTCCCCGACTTAAAGCAACTGGCGCGACACGGAGAAATCAGAGTTTCAGAGATATTTTGCGTAAGTCCTAATCAGTGAAATTGAAAAAGTAAAACGACAGTCCCACAAAAGTTTCAGCGTTACTTGAGGGTTGCAAAAAAATGGATAAGGTCGAGCTTAAAAGTTGATAAAATGCTTGAAAATATCTTTGCTTCCCAATGATGAACTCCCATGCAGTCTTGCTATATTTTGATGACGGGAAGGGCAGAGCAGAATTGCCGCGTCTCATTTTTATCTATGGCGATATCCCATTTGAAGACAGAACGATATCCCTTCACGAATACAAGCAGATGCGTTCTAGTGGAAAACTCTTCTTCGATCAGCTCCCTACTCTCGAATTGGGTGATACTACGATAGCTCAGTCATGTGCGATCGCTCGTTACGCAGCGCGAGAAGCAGGAATATACCCTTTGGACAGGTTACAGGCAGCCAGTTCAGACATGGTGGTCGATGCTTGGAGAGATTTGCTGGATCTTCTGTACGGGTGCTATGTTGACCGGATTGTGGAGAATGGTCAGCTAATAATGAAAATGAGGCAGGCATCGCTGAGGGTGGAACGGCTGGATGAGTACTTCACAGTAACTGTGCCTATGCACTTGGACAGGTTTGAGCAGATGATTACAGACAATCAAGGCTCTGCATTCCTTGTCGGGTCATCACTGACGTGGGCTGATCTGGCGGTGTTTGACATTTTGTACACGTTGGATCAAGCCGCAAACCTTTGGAGAACTCCATCTACATTCTTTTACATACCGGAGCCTTATGGGCCTTATCAGCCTCCAAAAAAACTGCTGGAACTATATCCAAAGCTTGAGGCGTTAAAAAAGACCATAAGTAAAACACCAAAAATTGCAGCTTGGCTTCAGGCTCATCCATATTAAAAAATGTCTCTTAACGGAGGACAACCATCTCTATCATCATTGGGCAGCAATGCGATTTTGTCAGGTCGGGCAAAAACCGAGCGATACCTACAGCGGGCTACGCCTACGCTAAAAAATATATTTACAGCAATTTGATATCAAAACTGCCACAAAAGTCATAAACTTAAAAGATGTAAAAAAGAAGATTATTAAGAAATGGCAGCATATTCAATC
>NZ_JBALCN010000106.1:0-192571 GCF_036919615.1 Nostoc sp.
TTTGTAACTCTACATCCATTGCCCTACTTACCTTTCAGGGTTTTTTCTGTTCATTCTTTTATTCAGAATACCCGGAAAGTGACAGAAGAGGGTTAATATCAAGTCCGGTTGATCACTTATGATTACCGCATCTGTGCAAAAATCAAAAAAGCCTCTTTCCCCCTGCCCCCTGCTCCCTGCTCCCCTGCGGTCTAAATGATAAGTCTTTAACCGGACATGATATGACTAGGAAGAAGCACCTAAGGCGTGCAAAGTTGCCAATTGAGCTTCTGTTAACCCTTGAATTTCTTTCAGCTTCATACCTTCGTAGGGGCGAGGTGATCTCCAAGTTTGATCATATTTACCAGTTTGCAAATCCCAAACTTTGATGGTTTCGTCTAAGCTACCACTGAAAGCAGTCAGTCTGGCAGAAGCTGCATCTCCAATTGGCACAGAGGCTACCACTAAACTATAAACAAGCTCTGAGTGACCCACCAAAGTTTGATAGCATTCTCCTGTAGAGATATGCCAAAGTTTCAGATTGCAATCTAAACTACCACTAACAATAAACTGAGCATCTGGACTAAACTGCACCACCATAACGGGGCCTTCGTGTCCTGTAAATGTTTGCAAACATTCTCCTGTGGAAACTACCCACAGTTTCAGGGTTTGGTCAAAACTTGTACTTAATAACCACTGTCCGTTAGGACTAAAAGTAACTGACCACACGCTGTTAGTGTGTCCTGTTAAAGTTTGCCAGCATTCTCCAGTGTCAACGTCCCATAGCTTAATCATCCCATCAAACTCACTACTGGCAAGCAGTTGACCGTCTGGACTCCATCCAACTGATACAACTGAACTGGTGTGTCCTTTGAGGGTTTTTAAACATTTACCTGTGCTAATATCCCAAAGTTTCACAGTTTAGTCATAGCTGCTACTAGCTAATTGTCTGCCATCTGGACTAAAAATGACTGTCCAAACCCAACTAGTATGACCGTGCAAGGTTTGTAGACAGGTTCCTAACTTCCAGTCCCATAATTTGATACTGTAGTCTGCACTGCCACTGGCAAGTAAAGGATACTGGTTAACAGGTTGAAACGCCACTGACCACACGCGGTTGGTATGTTCCTGTAATGTTTGCACTAGAGTACCGTTTTTGATGTCCCATAGCTTAATTGTTTGGTCTTCGTGTCCACTTGCCAGATAGTCGCTATCTGGACTCACAGCCAGGGATAATACACTATTGGTATGTCCTTTGAATGTTTTTGTGCAGCGTCCTATCTGAATATTCCATAGTTTGGTGGCGTGGTCATCACCACCACTGACCAATTGTTGCTCATTGGGATGATAAGCAACCGTCCAAACACGGCTGCTATGACCGAGAAAGGTTTTTAGGCAATTTCCGCTAGCTACACATGCCATAATTTCACTGTGCGGTCAAAACTGCTGCTAGCCAACTGCTGACCGTTAGGACTAAATGCGATCGCTGTTACTGTCTGTCGATGTCCACATAAGGTTTGAAGACATTCTTGGGTTTTAACATTCCAAAGTTTGATGGTATTATCATAACTACTGCTAGCGAGTAACCGACCATCTGGACTAAATGCCACTGAGCGTAACCAGCGATCATGTGCTTGCCAAACACAAAGGCAATTTCCGGTAGCAACATCCCACAAGCGAATTATATAATCTTCACTACAACTGGCAAGAATTTGACCATTAGGGTGAAAAGCGATCGCCCACACTCGACCTTCATGACCAACTAAAGTCTGAACTTCTGGGTTAAGCTTTTCTGATGCAACCTGCCACAAACGAATAGTTAAATCTTGACCGCAACTTGCGAGAATATTACCTTCAGGACTAAAAGCAACAGCATTAACTGAGTAGGTATGTCCTTTGTACGTGTGCAGACATTGCCCAGTTTCCACATCCCATAACTTCACTAGATAATCATCAGCAGCGCTGGCCAGATATCGTCCGTCTGGGCTAAAAGTTACAGCCCATGTCCAATGTTGGTGTCCTCGACAACGCACTAGTTGTTTGCGTGTGCCAGTATCCCAAATTTGAATCTCGCCTTTGGTATCACTGGTAGCTAAATACTGTCCATCTGGGCTAAAAGCAGCACTGAGTACACCGCCAAAAGTTTCAGCAAAGACAGTTTCGCCAATATTGACATTAGTAAAATTAGTATTATGCAATATAGTGTTGGCTAAGTAAGCTTGGCGAATAGCCAGATGAGAAAAGTCAAAGCCATTCAAGTCGGTTTGCAAATGAGAGAATAGATTCAGCAGATTGCCCATTCTCAATCCATGTTGCTAAAGTTTGCAGTTCTGCTTGGCGACCATAAAATCGAGAAACATCGATGGCTTCTCCCCAATCTTGCGTACTGCTTTGAGATTGCTGATAGCGATGCAGAATAGCTTGGATATTTTTTTTAGAGACTTCTTCACCAATGACTTGGGAAAGCGATCGCCACAACTGTGAACCAACCTGTTTAATATAGTCGTAATCATAACCTAGCTTTTCTGCAATTTCGCTATAAGTTGAGATTGCGATCGTTGTGAATAATAATCCCAATGGCTTCGTGTCAGGAATTGATGTTTCTGATTACGATCAAACAGTGAACTGGCATCAAGTAAGAAGTGCAGGTTTCACTTTTGCCTTTGCCAAAGCAACTGAGGGAAGCACATGGAAAGCTGATACCTTTCCGAGAAACTGGCGGCAGATGCAGGGAGCAGGCGTTAAAAGCAAATACATCTTTATAATGAATATTTGGGAGGACAGTAATTGTGGAAACATTTGTCAAGATACTCATAGGTATTATTGCATTCATACATATCCTTTTTCTAGTCGTGCAGATGTTTTTATGGAATACAGAGTTTGTTCAAAAAAGAATAGTTGGAAATTTCACTCCAGAGCAAATTTCTGCAATTCTTGCTCACAACCAAGGTTTATATAAAGGATTTATAGCTGCTGGCTTAATCTGGGGATTATTTATCTCACAGTTTCTACAAGTTGAGCCTTCATGGATTGTGATTTTCTTTTTAATTTGTGTGGCGATCACTGGTATTTTTGGTAGCGTTAGCCTGAAACGCCCAACAGCATTTTTAATCCAATCACTACCCGCAATATTGGCTTTATTCTTACTGTGGTTTCCTAATTTGTAGCGGTTAGGTTTCCAGAAATATTCTCAAATTTGCGATTATTTAGGAAAAAATAAACCGATAGAACAACAAAATCCGGGTAAAAGTGGCGATGTGATTTCATCATCGCCTAACTAAAGTAGCAACTAAAATTAATTGGGTTTTTTCTCACCGATAAACTTCGACTTTTTGAGTCAAGTGATCAACAATCCAATACTCACGCACGCCTTGAACTGAATAAAGTGCAAGTGACAAAGCTTGAAATAACAATACTAAGCTACCCATAACCGACATGGTGAGGGGGCCAAACAGCACCGCACCAACCCCGTTCCCAGAGGATCAGAACATCTACCTGTGACAGAAGGGATTTTTGACGCTGACAGCACAAAAGCAAAAGCACCTGCCAAGCCCAGTAGTAGTTTCAATTCCGGATTAGCTTGGGCAATGCGAGTCAGACTACGCAATCTCAGTAGAAAAATGCTCTGTACCTGCTAATTGGATATTTGTTGGTACAAGGTGCAATGTCTGTCTCAAAGCCTCAGCGATATCGCTTGAGGTTAAGAGAGCTAGCTTCATCTTCACCCACGTGTAGATAATTATCTATCGTGATTTTTCCTGACGAGTGTCCCAGAGTTTTGGTGATGATGTGAATAGGCGTGTTTTTAGCAGCATGAGTGGCGTGACTGTGCCGCAACCAGTGTGGAGAGGGAATACGACTTAACCCTGCTACTTCGGCAATTGATTTAATGATACGGCGGATGTGGCGATCGCCGATGGGTTCACCCGTTTTTTGGCTTGTGAAAAGTGGCTCGGTTTTGTTTTTGGCATGTTGTCGATTAGCCAGAAGGTATTGGTAAAGTTCTGTTGGTATTGGAACATCGCGCTCCTTGTCTCCTTTGCCTACCACTTTGATATAAGGTAGCCCAGACTGATTTGAATGCATGGTAGCCCAGGTTAAACCACTCTCACCTACCCGAATAGCACCGTAATAAAAAAGCTCCAGAATTAGTTGGTTGCGTAGCGCCTGTATCTTTTTGTGAGGAGTGGGGGCTTGTTCTACAACTTGTGCAGCTGCGTCGAATAGCATTTCAATTTCAGTCTCAGTCAGCGTACGCTCCTTAATCTTTTTGCGCTCCGGAGGTACTTTCAACAACATTGCAGGGTTGGCCCGCAAGTAGCCTACATCGCAAGCGTAGCGCAGAAAGCTTTTAAGGGAAGCAAGGCGACGACGGACGGAAGCACGGGCAATTTCCCCAGTTTTCTCTTTCTTAAGTAGGTGAGCTTTGTAATTGTCCACATCTTCTTTGGTGGTGGCGTGCAGGTTTAAATTGTCTAAGTCTGGATAGTCAATGCCTAGTCGCCACTGAACAAAGTGCATTACGTCATTTCGGTATGCCCGTACAGTTTGCTCTGACTCCCTACTTGTGAGCCAACTAGAAAACAATTCGCTGGTAGTTTCCGCCCCAGTGATTTTGGGCGTGCCAGTTGCCTGTACCACCGCTTCGACCGTTGCTTTGATCACCGCTAGTTGTTCCGGTGATAACTGAGCGAGCGCAACCCCTAATTCTTCTGTATCTAGATTTACGTCCGTACGTGATAACGTCATTACACAGCCTCAAAATAATACGCGGTACAAACCCACTTTATCCTCCTGAAATAAATGTCTGATAACGTTTCTTCCCAGACATTTTTAGTCTTATTCTACTCCCCCTTGCTATTCTTTACACGCTTCTCTTCTCTCTTCTCTACCTTGGGCTGCACCAACAAGAGGCCCAAGGAATGCTTGCAATCACAAGTGTTTAACCGGGCATGATATCAGGGGAAGGTAAGACCAAGTTACCCCTGATAAATGCTGCATATTTCACAAACCTGACATCGGATTCAAAACTGGGTGAGCTTTCCCTAACAAGCGCTGCATAGTGTAGGGTATCCCAGTAGGTTTTAAACCGTCATTATTAATTTCTGAAGATGTCTAATTGGTAGTAGTGGGTTGCACAAATCGCTTAATTTCACCACATGCAATATAGGACTTGCCATCCGGTGCTGTTTTGATTTCATCAACGAGGTAAAGCATTCCTTCCTCACGAACCGATCGCGGAAAACGCATATTCCAATCCGGTTCATATCCGTCGGAAACCACTCTAGCACGCAGCTTGCTGCCATCTTTGACACACTGAACTAAAATGCTATCCCCTACAGCGTCAGTTGTAGGAAGATCAGCGGCACTGGCAAGGGCTTTGGAGGCTTTGCCTGTATTCGCTATATTTGATTGTCTAGGGGCAACGAAGATATCTGCTTCACCGGGTTGAGCAAAACGGGTGATCTGACCACGTACACGGTAGAAAGTGCCTTCGCTTGAGAGTTCCAATCCTTCAACGACATAGCGTGCTCCTTCGGCCCGAATGGCCCGAGGAAACTGGATGTTCTTGGTTGAATCGTAGCCTTCGGACATGACTTTAACCCGCAGTTTACCCCCTTCACGAACACAGCACAGTTCAACACCTGAACCAACTTCATTGACAATCGGCATCGCGTACACTTCATCGCCAGCAGTGATACCGCGGCCTACCAGATCACTACGATTACGCGTCATCGTCTGGTAAGACTGATCCCGCATCTCTTTACGTCCGGCATTGCCTAGAGCTTTTTGGGCGATCCGACCCGCGAAATACTCAAGTTGATCAATCTCCTCAGCAATTTCAAAATTCTCGTTCAACCCTTTATCCCGCAAATCTTTCATCAGCGCCCGGAGGATTTCTTCAGCTTCCTGATGCTTGCCATGTTCAGCTAGATCGAGGGCAGTCTCTTTAGCCTTAGCGATGGTGAGACGACTCAGTTCAAGAATGATATGGCTTGTAGAGGCAAAAGCTGCTTCCTCGACAGTACCAACTTTGGCAATGATATCTGCTGTCCCTGACACACTTTGAATCAGGTCATCTTGCACAACATCAGCGCTGTAATGCAGTTTCATCACAGGTAACTCACCAACTTCAGCGCTTGATATCACTAGACTCAAACCGAGAAGTTTGTCTTCGCCCTCGTAAAGCTCTCCTAAGGTGAGGACAGCTTGAGAAGTGTCATTCTGGCTAACTTTAGCAAGACTTAAGGTATCAACAAGACTAACACCATTAGCCAACTCAAGTGTCACCTTGAGGTTCTGTCCGACTACTGCTCTGAGACTGTCTAGCTCAATACTAAACACTTCAGTAGCTTCGTCGATGCTCTGAATGAAGTAGAAGTTGCCTGTGGCAGCTCTTGCCATACCAATTAGCAGGTCTTCATTGAAACCCTGAGCAAAACCTAACGTAGTTGTGGTGATGCCTTCCTCAGCTTTTTGCCCCGATGTCGCTGTGAGCACCTTGGGGTCTTGAATGCCCATATTGGCGTGACCATCGGTAAGCAGGAGAACACGGTTGATTTTTTGCGGATCAAGTCGCGTCTTCACATGTTCACAGCCTTTGAGCCATCCCCCCGATAAGTTGGTAATACCGCCTGCTCTAACCTTGTGGATAGAATTTTTCAGTGCAGCCTTGTTAGTTACAGCCTGGGGTGGCACAACGCTGTCCACTTCATCGTCGTAAACAACTACTGAGAGAATGTCATCTGGCTCAAGTTGATCTACCACAGACTCAGCAGCTTTGAGTGCGTGATGCAACGGAGCACCTGCCATAGAGCCTGAACGGTCAATTACAAGAGAAAGGTTAAGCTGACGTCGGGGAGATTCAGCTACCTCAGCCCGAAAACGTAGCAGAATATTAGTCTTTAATGAAGATCCTGCGGGGAGGATAGACTGGTCAAATTCGTAACTTGTCTTAATCATTTTTTATATCCACGAAAATTGTCTGTTATCAGCTACAAGCCCTATGATGCCAGGATAGGAAGTGCTCTTTTTAGTTTACCCAGAAATCAGTTTATTCAGTAGTAAGATAGTATTTAATGTAATATTTTATAGTCTTGGCATCTCACCAGCCTCTGTTTGAGGGAGCATGTTTAAGACATCGCTCTTTGGGGTAAAGTTTGTGATCTACTGACTTTATCCTTTACCACTCCCAGTACTGAAAGGCGATCGCGCCATGCCTCCCACTACATTTTCCATCTATTTTGTCAATCATACCGCCGTTATTTATTTCTGTTATCCCCTCTGCATCTGCCTTACACCTATCTTAAAAAAGATCCGGGTAATGTAATAGCCTTTATGGGAGAGGCTAGCACCTGCCGTAGGATGCCCGTTCGCGGAGCGTCTCGTAGAGAAGGGCTGTAGGGAGAAGATCGCATTGCTTCACCTTTTGCCTTTTTCTTTAACACCAATACCCTACACCTGGCGCTGAAGTATGGTGGTAAGCGACGATGATTTTATTTACAATCTTGTAACAGAGTTTTACTTTCTGATTTCATGTTCGGTTTGATTCAAAAATTTATTCCTGATTGACAATTAATTTAGTAACTGATATGGATGCTCAAAAAATAAAAATTTTATTAGTTGATGATAAGCTAGAGAATTTACTTTTTTTATCAAGCATCCTTCAACATCAAGGTTATCAGGTGCAAAATACCCTTTCTGGACAATTGGCAATCAATACGGCGTTAGCTTCTCCTCCTGATTTGATTTTGCTAGACGTTCTCATGTCACAGATGGATGGTTATGAAGTTTGTCAACGTTTGAAAGCTAACCAGAAAACTCAAGATATTCCCATAATTTTTTTCGGTGTTTTAGATGAATTATCTGAAGAAGTAAACGTTTTTGATTTAGGCGATATTGACTATATAACTCAACCATTCCAAACTAAAGAAGTTTTATTACGTGTCCAAAATCAACTCACTCTCCAAAGGCTAAAAAAACAGTTAAGAGAACAAAATGCCCAACTGCAAGAGGAGATTAAAGAGCATCAACAGGTTGTTGTTGAGTTAAATATTCGGAACAAACAAATAGAAGAAATTTTTAAAGAAATTCCTGTTAGCCTTGACAAAGCCTTTTGTAGAGAAGTTAACCAAAGCGAACGCCTTTTAGTCGAAGCCGCCCTGGAAAAGAGTGAAAGTCAGTATCGCCACCTAGTGGAGACATCCCAGGATATGATCTGGTCGGTGGACATTGATGGACTAATTACCTTTGTCAATCCGGCAGTCAAACAGATTTATGGCTACGATCCCCAGGAAATGATCGGGCGTGCCTTGACTGATTTCATCTCGCCTACACAAGTTGCTAAAGATAAAGTAGCGTTTAAGCGGGTTTTTCAGGGAAAGCCTATTTTCCAGCATGAAACTACCTGTGTAGCTAATGATGGTACTTTACTTTATCTAATGTTTAATGCGATCGCCTTACGCAACGAAGGGGGTCTAGTTATAGGCATGACAGGCACTGCTAGTAATATTACAGAGCGTCGAGGAGTAGAAAAATTACTCCAAGAAAGCGCGATTAAGCTCCGCAATCATAACTTAGTGCTAATCCAACTGGCACAAAATCAGACGCTTTATCAGGGTAAGTTGAAAGCAGCTTTGAGTAAAATCACAGAAACAGCTGTCAAAAATATTGGGGTGGAACGAACCAGTGTCTGGCTGTATGACGACACAGGCACAAAAATCCGGTGTTTTGACCGATTTGAAGCCAGTCGCAATCAACATAGTGAAGGATTTTCCTTGGCAGTGGCAGACTATCCAGCTTATTTTGCAGCTTTGCAGCAAGACCAACCAATCGCCGCAGATGATGCCCATACCGATCCCAGAACTAGAGAATTTTCTGCATCTTACTCAAAATTAAGCATTACCTCTATACTTGATACACCCATTCGGCTGGAGGGCAAGACCGTAGGAGTTTTATGTATGGAGGCAGTAGGAGTTACTCATCATTGGACGCTAGAAGACCAAAATTTCGCTCGCTCTCTGGGCAATTTAGTATCCTTGGTATTGGAGGCAAAAGAACGCCAACGCGCAGAAGCAGCGCGACGGGCTTCTGAAGAAAAGTTAGCATCAGCTTTTCGGTCATCTCCTGATCCAATTGCCTTAATTACTGTTCCTAACAACCGCTATGTCGAAGTTAACGACAGCTTTTGTCGATTTTTTGGTTATTCTCGTTCTCAGGTTATTGATCGCACTGAGCAAGAATTGAATATTTGGGCGAATCCAGAAGAATATAATTTCCTCGCCCACACCCTGCAAAAAACAAAAGCCATCCGCAACTATGAAGTTGATGTCAGCACTTCAACAGGAGAAATCAGGACGACACTGTTTAGTGCGGAAATGATCGAGATTGATGGGCAATGGTACGTACTGGGTACAGCAAAAGACATCACTGAACGCAAGCAGGCAGAAAATGAAAGCCGTTTGCTGTTGTTGACAACCCAAGCTATCACTAGCGCCAGTGATGTTAATAGCGCTTTAGCAATGGTCTTGCGCTTAATTTGTCACACCATTGGCTGGGATTTTGGTGAAGCATGGATACCTAATAAAGATGGTACTTTAGAACACAGTCTGGGCTGGTACGGTGAGCAGGATAATTTAGAAGAATTCTGCCGCCAAAGCCAAACTATGAAATTTGCTCTGGGAGTAGGACTACCAGGAAGAGTTTGGCAAAGCCAGGAACCAGAATGGATAGAAGATGTTTCTCAAGTTACACAACCAGTTTTTTTGCGATCGCAACAAGCTGCCAAAGTAGGATTAAAAGCTGGTTTTGGTGTTCCCATACTCGCTGGAAACCAAGTATTAGCTGTTTTAGTGTTTTTTAAACGTAGCTCAGTATTGGTAGATAGACGTTTGCTCTTACTAGTAAATGCTGTTGCTGATCAGTTAGGTAGGTTAATTGAGCGCAAAACCCTAGAACAAGAACTAGCACTTAGAGAAGCTCGCCTCAATGCCTTTTTCAGCAGTGCTCCTGTCGGGATGAACATCGTAGATAACCAGCTGCGGTTTGTGCAAATCAACCAACTGCTGGCAGAGATTAATGGACTACCTCAGCAAGATCATATTGGCAAGACCATCCATGAAGTCTTACCCCACATTGCCCCCCTAATGGAACCAATCTATCAACAGGTTCTGTTGACTGGTCAACCCATTCTCAATCAAGAATTAAGCGGCGGATCAATTAAACAACCAGATATTATCCGCCACTTCTTAGCTTCTTATTTTCCAATTCCTGGTGAGGACGATCGCCCCTCTGGTATAGGAACAGTTTTAGTAGAAATTAGCTATCGCAAACATGTCGAACAAGAACTGCGTTTAGCCAACGAACGCCTACAATATCTGCTCACTTCTAGCCCTGTGGTCATTTATAGCAGCAAAAAAACCTTAGGAGATTTTAGCACTACCTTTATTAGTAAGAACGTTAAGGCAATGGTTGGGTACGAAGCGTGGGAATTTATTGAAAATCCCAGTTTCTGGCTCGATCACGTCCACCCAGAAGATGTTGAACTGATCTCGGAAAAATTTCAGGAGCTTGTTGAGCGGGAGTACAGCTCCTACGAATACCGCTGGTTACACGCTGACGGAACTTATCACTGGTTTTACGAAAAGATGAGGTTAATCTGTGACGAAGTTGGTAACCCTATAGAATGTGTTGGTTATTGGGCAGACATCAACGATGCTAAACTGGCAGAACTGGCTTTGCAGTCAGGTAGGCAGCGATACCAACTTTTAGCAGAAGCCTCACCAGTTTGTATATTTTACGCAGATATAGATGGCAATTGCTTTTATTTTAATCAGCGCTGCACTCAGATTACCGGACTTTCCCTACAAGAGTCTCTAGGGAAAGGTTGGACAAATGCTTTACATCCAGAAGACCGCGATCGCGTGCTGAGTTTATGGTATGAAGCAGCCGCAGGGAAAGTCCCGTCCCAGTCAGAGTATCGCTTCTTACATCCTGATGGCGGAGTTGTCTGGGTAATTGCTCAAGCATTGCCCGAATTTGGCGATCATGGAGAAATTAAAGGTTACATCGGTACAATTACAGATATTACTGAGAGAAAATTGGCAGAAGAAGCCTTGCGTGAGAGTGCAGAACGGGAAAGAGCGATCGCCCAAGTGATTCAAAGGATGCGCCAAACACTAGATTTAGAGACTATATTTGCGGCTACAACCCAAGAATTACGGCAAGTACTCAACTGCGATCGGGTTGTTGTCTATCGTTTCAATCCCCACTGGAGTGGCGAATTTGTCTCCGAGTCGGTGGGTAATGGTTGGATTTCTCTGATAGAAGAACACAACAATGACCCTGATCTCACAGAAGGTGTCTTACAAGACGACCATTGCCTAGCGAAAATTTTGGATAGCGCGGATAACCAGGTGGAAGATCCTTATCTGCAAACAACCCAAGGTGCAAGTTTCCGCTGTGTCCCAGACATTTACAACGCTGGGTTTGATCCTTCTTATATCAACCTCTTAGAGCGCTTTCAGGCTAAAGCCTACATTATTGTCCCCATTTTATATGGTAGTCAGCTTTGGGGATTACTGGCGAGTTATCAAAATTCCGATCCCCGCCAATGGAAACCAGGAGAAATTAACATCGTAGTTCAAATTGGCAATCAGTTGGGTGTTGCTTTACAGCAGGCACAATTGTTGGCACAAACCCAAAGGCAGTCACAAGCATTGCAAGAAGCTGTGATCATAGCTGATGCTGCCAACCGCGCCAAAAGCGAATTCCTCGCCAACATGAGCCACGAACTACGTACCCCACTTAACGCCATCCTTGGTTTTACCCAAGTCATGAGCCATGATCATGCTTTATCCACTGAACATCAGCAAAACCTAGTAATCATCAATCGTGCTGGCGAACATCTTCTTAACTTAATCAACGACATTTTGGAAATGTCTAAAATCGAAGCTGGCAGAATCACATTAAATCTCAACAGTTTTGACTTAATTCGCCTCTTGGAAAACCTCGAAGAAATGTTGCGCTTCCGCGCCATCTCCAAAGGATTAGAATTGGTTTTTGAATATACATCTTACCTTCCCCAGTACGTCCAGGCTGACGAAAGTAAACTGCGTCAAGTGTTGCTTAACCTCTTGGGAAATGCAATCAAATTTACTGATAATGGGAGGGTGATGCTGCGGGTGGAGATGGGGACTGGGAACTGGGGAGTAGGGGAGCAGGGGGAGCAGGGGGAGCAGAGGAGAATAAATAATGCCCAATCCCTAATCTTCGAGGTACAAGACACTGGTCGCGGTATTGCTCCACAAGAAATTGACTTGCTATTTGAAGCTTTTGGGCAAACTGAAACCGGAAGGAAATCACAACAGGGAACAGGACTAGGTTTAGCAATTAGCCGTAAATACGTGCAACTAATGGGGGGAGATATTAGTGTCACCACCACTATTGGCGAGGGAAGTAAATTTGCTTTTAATGTTCAAATCGGTATAGCCGTAGCCAGCGAAATCCAGATCAAGCAAATTAGACGCCAAGTTATTAGTTTAGCGCCCGCTCAAAGCGAATACCGGATCTTGGTAGTTGATGACTCCACAGATAGCCGTTTAGTGCTAGTGAAAATTCTGACATCTATCGGCTTTGCAGTACAGGAAGCAACAAATGGCACTGAAGCGATCGCACTTTGGCAGACATGGCAACCACACCTAATTTTAATGGATATGCGGATGCCGATTATGGACGGCTATGAAGCCACAAGAATTATTAAAGCTAGAGAAGAAACCTCAATCCAAAATTGCAAGACCATTATCATCGCCTTAACCGCTAATGCCTTTGAGGAACAACGAGAGGCAATGATCAAAGCAGGTTGTGATGATTATATTAACAAGCCTTTCCGCGAAGAACAATTACTTGAAAAATTGAGCGAATATTTAGGAGTTCAATATATTTATCAAGAAGAAAGCTATCAAATAGCAAACGCAAACCAACAGGAAATAGAATCAATGTTGACGCTTACGGATTTAGTGACTCTATTATCTGAAATGTCGCCTGAATGGGTGAAACAGGTGTACACTGCCGCAGCCCAATGCAGTGATGACCTGATTTTAGAATTGATTGAGCAAATCCCCTCAGAAAATGCTGCGCTACGAAATTTTATCAAGAATTTTGCTCATGATTTTCAGTTTGATAAAATTATGGAATTGACGAGTATTACAGGAGTATTATCTAGTTAAGAATAATTGGAGATTGGGTAGCAATAAGATCCCCCCTAACCCCCCTTAAAAAGGGGGGATAAGAGCAAGCATTTTTGAATTAAATCCCCTTTAAAAAAGGGGGTTGGGGGGATCTTCCGGGGCAAAATATCACTAACACCAAGCGTATTGCTTTTTAAAGGGGGTTGGAGGGAATCTCAACTAACTGTTAGTAAAAGTAATAACCTCCTCTATCTGTTGACACACCCCTTCAAAATTGTTTAAAACATCATCATTAGTGAATCTGATTACCTTTAGTCTATAACCTTCAAGGATCGCTGTTCTTTCTGCATCATAATCTTTACCTTCATCTGTGAAATGGCTATCACCATCAACCTCAATCACTAATTTCAAGTTTGCACAGTAAAAATCAACAATAAAGTTATGAATTGGTCTTTGCCTTAAAAATCTAAATTTCAAGTTTTTTAGGTAGTTGTTCCACAGTTTTTTCTCTGCTGGGGCCATGTTTTTTCGTAGTTCCTTTGCCCTTTCCACAAGTTTCGGGTTGTAGGGTAAATGAAAATCTGAGTGGAGTAAGCTTTTTTGTCTAGACATTTGTGGATACGTGTGAAGATCCCCCCTAGCTCCCCTTTTTAAGGGGGGATTTGAGTGTTTAATTTATTAAGGGCATGATTTTAATCTAGTTCACAAATATTATAAAGAGAAACCGTAAATCCACTATTTAAAAAAAGCCCCCCTTAAAAAGGGGGGTTGGGGGGATCTCTTATCTATAATCTTGCTTTTGAATACTCCCCAAACGTGCAGCATCACGAATATTGTAGTCGGGTCGAGTAAAACGATTTAGCTGCATCTCAAAGAAATCTCGATTAGCTTGCAAATGTTTAGGATTGGGGTCATCTAATGGATATAAAAGTGCAGTTCGCAAGGCTTGAATTACCGCCGAAGTGACACAGTACATTGACCGTTGAAAACTAACTCCCAACTGAATCAACATATCTTCTTCACCTCGGCAATATTGGCTGTAGTAATCAACAAGATATGGTGGCAAAAAATGCAACATATCTTGCATTAACAATGTTGGGGGAATGCCAGCAGTACCCACTGGAAATACATCAGCGTAAAGAATGCCATAGTGAAAATCTTTTTGGTCTTCCGGTACTTGACGCGCCTGAGCATTATAAGATTTTGTCCCTCGGAAGGGTGCAGTGCGGTAAAAAACTGCTTCTACATAGGGTAATGCGGCTTCATATAGCCACATGAAACCCTTCGATTTGGGGATAATTTCGTAGCATTCACCACGAATATAAACGTGATGGTAAATGGGACGACCTGCGATCGCAAATATACCATTAACTAAGAAACTCATCGCCTCTGGAACGCTGGTAATCGTGCCTTCGTCATAGCGGTCGGACATTTCAAAGAATACCGGGGCCATAACTTCCCAGAATAAGCCCAGATTAGCGTAGTATGACATCTGGCGACACTGTTCTAAAAACATATCTGGGAACAGCTTGTAAAGTCCCAGCATTACCGGGTTGCCTTGGAAATAAGCTTTAATTGCCCTGTCAGCGTTGGCTTTGTATTCTTGTGAATCTAGGTAAGGGTCAAATTGTCCACCCATCCCTCTATGCCATAACATCGCCCGCATACAAGCTTCAGCAAATTCCATGTTAATGCGATCGTGGAATAAGTGGTGCAGCAACTTTGGCATTTTGAAAGTTTCACCCTTCTCAATAAATGCTAAAAGTTCTGGATGTGCAGTAGCTTCCCCGCGCCAAATTCGCAAATCGGCATCATCGCCAGCGTAATGATTATGCAGTTCTAAATACTCTTTGGGTAAGAAGTATTTAAATAAGGGAAGCGGGTTTAAAAATTCGCGTTCAGCAATATAAAGTAGGTCACGCCAGTAAAAGTCCATCGGCACAGCATAAGCTTTGTATAAACCGATGATTTGCATTAAGTTTTCTGGAGTATCGGGTAACATTGCACCGCCTGCTTCTAAGCGATGAATTACTTCGGCAAATTCATGCTTGGAAGGAGGTAACTTAGTCGTTGTTTTAGTTACTGTCATGGTAATAGGGAATGGGGAGTAGGTAAAGACGCGATTAATCCTAAATGAGTTGTGAAAAATAGTTTTTTAATCGAACCACAGAGACGCAGAGAACACAGAGAGATAAGAAATTTTCACAAATGATTTATGACTGCTATATAGCAATCCTATCTGAGTTGTGAAAAATACTCTTTTTAACGAACTGCGAAGGGCGCATTCGCGTAGCGTCTCGTAGAGAAGGACGCGAAGAAGGAGAGGAGAAAGAATTTCACGAATGGTTTAGGATTGCTAAATAACCTGTAACCTATTTCACTGCTACTTCAGAGATGACAGTTTTTTCCAAAGAGGGAATTGCAGCCACCATTGCTGTAGTTGTAGATTCACTCCAACGCACTAACCAAGTCGGTTGTACTCCCAAAAAGATGATAAAAGCTGCCAAAATTAAAGCTGGTATTTTCTCAGACCATAGGACTTTGGGATAGTAGGCTAAATTATCGAGTCTGCCAAAACAAGTGCGATTGAGGAGGATGACGAAATAAACTGCGGTTAAGCCACTAGCTACTACACACAAAATTGTCGAGATGGGAAAGGCAGAAAAGCTGCCTTGAAAGACGATAAATTCGGCAATGAATCCTGTTAAACCGGGAATACCTGCACTAGCCATGCCGCTTAAAACTAGTAAGGCACTAATTAGAGGTAAGCCGCGTATAGGACTCATCAAACCATTGAGTTTATCTAACTCGCGGGTACCTACTTTGGCTTCCACGACTCCCACCAAATGGAAGAGAATCGCCAGGATGATGCCGTGGCTAAACATTTGGGCGACTGCACCAACGAGTGCTAGGGGAGTACTGGCAGCACCAGCTAGCAATACATAGCCCATGTGCCCGATGGAACTGTATGCTACCATGCGCTTGATATCTTTTTGAGCGATCGCAATTACTGCCCCATAGATAGCGCTGACTGCTCCCCAAATTGCCAGAGTCGGTGCAATAATACTCCAAGCATGGGGAAACATACCCAACCCAAATCGCAGTAGTCCATAGGTTCCCAGCTTTGCCAACACACCACCGAGAAGAATGGCAATTGGTGCTGAAGCCTCAACATAAGCATCGGGTAGCCAAGTATGGAAGGGAACTAAGGGAATTTTAATGCCAAAACCTAATACTATCCCAGCTAGTAAGAGGATTTGCTTGGCTGTTGACAGATTTTCTGTTGAGACTGCATCAAAAGCAAAATTGGTAGAACCACTCAGCCACACCATACCCAAGAATGTTGCCAGAATTAATGCTCCCGAAACGGCAGTATAAATCAGGAATTTAATCCCAGCATAACCCCGTTTTGCCCCTCCCCAAATGGAAATTAGTAAGTAGAAGGGGATTAATTCTAGTTCGTAAAATAAGAAGAATAGCAGCAGATTCTCTGCTAAAAAAGCACCTGCAACTCCTCCACTAACTAATAAAATCATGGAGTAGAACAGGCGGGGGCGTTCAGTTTGTTTACTACTGCTGTAAATAGCAATCCAAGTCAGTAGGCTATTTAATACCAACATCAATATAGAAAGCCCATCAGCCCCTAATTGATAACTCAAACCGAGAGTTTCATTCCAAGGAAGATATTCTTGAAATTGCATCCCAGGATTACTGATATCAAATTTTAGCAGGATGAAAAGGTTCCAGAGGAAAACTATCACTGAAAAAACTAATGCTATCAAACGAATGCGATGATTAGGGATACTTACAGGTAATATTGCTATGAGAGCAGCAGCGAAAATTGGAAGCCAAATCAAAACACTTAACATGGTAATTTGGGATTTTAGGAAATTGGTAATTGTTTCCTCGTTCCCAGTCTCCGACTAGAAACGCACTTCATTGCGGCTCTGCTGCAAATTCGTGAGGCAGAGCCTCTGAATTCACATTCCCAGTCGGAGACTGGAAACGAGATTTAAAGGACAAAAAAGCTAATCAACTCTACTGATTTTGCCAGTGTCTAAATCATAGTAACCACCAACTATTGTCAGTTTTTCTTCATCTATTAACTTAGATAAAACTGAGGATGATTTCAACTTTTTAATGTGTGACAGAATGTTTGCTTTACAGGCGTTTTCTACCTTATCTCCTGATTGCTCTTTTGTGCTTTCTACACTTGGTCTAATTGCCTCAAGCAAACTTCCAATTTGCCCTGGTACTTGAGCGCCTTTGATTGTAGCATCTACCGCACCACATCTTTCATGTCCCACTACCATGATTATTTTTGAACCTAATACTAAGCTGCCAAATTCTAGGCTACCAATTTCTTCTCGCGTAGCAATATTACCAGCTACACGGCAGACAAATAAATCTCCAAGTCCTTGGTCAAATATAATCTCTGAAGGCACTCGTGAATCTGCACAACTTAAAATAGAAGCAAACGGCTTTTGACCTTTGGCAACTTCGACTAAACGTGAATAGGTTTGGTGGGGACTGCGACGTTTTCTGTTGACAAATCTTTCATTTCCATCTAATAACTCTTGCAGTGCTTTATCAGGCGTAATATCTTCTTCTGCTGAGGCTTTTTCGGGCGCAAGTAAGTTTGAGCCAAGTCCAGCTGTCAATACACCTGTACCGATCGCACCTGCACCAAACTTGAATAAACTTCTTCTGGAAAGATTTATCTGCGGATGTCGTATGCTCATGGAATTATCCTCACAATATTAAACTGTTAACTTTTAGTCGGATAGCTACTGCTACTTAAGTGTCGAGATTTGAAAAATCAAATTTAAAAACTGTACTCCCCAAAATGGCCAAGTTATCCACATTCCTAAAAGACTCACTCCTAGAAGAACAGTGAATGCATAAAACTGGGTTTGTCCAGAAGTGCTGTACTTGAGACTTTCACCACCTAATAGGGAAAATAGACCAACTAAATTAACGATGCCATCAACTACAAAGCGGTCAATCATATCGGCAAGCTGGGAAATTTTGGCAACGCTGAAAATAATGGTCATCCGATAGAGTTTGGGGGTGTAAAAATCGTATGCGATTAAGTCTTGTAAACCTTTCCAAGGCAAACGAATCGGTTTGGGAATATTGCTTAAATAAATCGCACCAGTGATAGTGCAGCCAAAAATACTCGACCACATTAAAAGTAGTGCGACATCTTTATTTAGGTTTGCCCAATCTGGTAAAAGTGATAAGTTTTGCAACACTAAAGGAAGATGTATGTTAAAGCCAAGTAAGATTACCATCGGCAGAATCATCGGCCAGTGAGCTTCAGGCGATCGCTGGGCCATTTGTCTAGCTTTACCGCCAAAAATTAAAACGAATTCTCTCGTCAAACTCACAGCTGTCAAAGCATTTACAGCTATTAATACTCCAACTAACCAAGGTTGGGTTTCCCACAATCCATCTGCTAATTCTATCAGCGCCCAAAAGCCACCCAATGGTGGAAAACCAATTAACCCCAAACTTCCAACGATAAAGGCGATTGCGGAAATTGGGCGGCGTGTCCACAGTCCACCAAGTTGGGTTACGTCTTGGGTGATGCTATTCCAGATAATTCCGCCAGTACTCATCACCAACAATGATGCGGATATGGCGTTGCTAAGGACTAACGACAGTGCTGCTTCGTCTTGCTGCACTCCCACAGCAATGAACACTAAGCCCATGTATGCACTGACAGAATAGGATTGACAGCGTTTTAGGTCAATTTGAGCGATCGCAATTAAAGAAGCACACACGGCTGTCACCACACCAATTCCCACCATCACCGAGGAAACTATCGGCGACAAGCTTAACACAGGTTGGAGTTTAATCAGCACCCATGCACCACTAGCGACTACTACCGAATTCCGCAAAATTGTACTGGGAACAGGGCCTTCCATCGCTTCATCCAACCAGAGATGCAGGGGAAATTGGGCACATTTACCCATCGGCCCAGCAATTAAAGCTAAACCCACCAGGGCAATGGCTGTCGGGTTGACGTTCGCAGTAGTCGCCCACTGGGCTAGTTCTGTATAATTCCAAGTTCCAGCGAGAGGCCGTAAAGCCAATACGCCCATCAGCAAGAATAAGTCTCCCACCCGCTTGGTTAAGAAAGCATCTCTTGCACCTGAGACTACCAACGGCTGGCTAAACCATAAGCCGACTAGCAGGTAGGTTCCTAAAGTTAGGACTTCCAGAATTATATAACTGAAGAACAAATTATTACACAGAGCAAGGGCACATAATCCCGCTTCAAATAATCCCAACAAAGAATAGAAGCGTCCCCAACCCCAATCCATTTCCATGTAGCCGATCGCATAAATCTGCGCCAGCAAATTCAAGCCAGTAATTACAACTAAAGCACCAACACTCACCGAGGATATTTCCAAAGCAATTGTCAAATCTAAACCAGCCGTAGATAACCAAGGAATAAATACTTCTTGGGCTGGCTGATTCCAAGTTGCTTGTAAAGCGATCGCACTATGTACAAACGCCAAAAATGTCATCACCAAGTTTACATAACCCGCTGGTCTTGGTCCTGTGTGACGAATGATCCCCGGTGACCAAGGCACTGCTAACAAGCCACCTATTAAGGCATAGCTAGGAACTAGCCAAACAGTCTCAAGTAGAAACTGAGCCATCAACTTACCTCTAGATTTTAATCAAAAATTTCAGGTTTTGAATCAACTTGCGTTGATCCCTGTAAACCCAGCGATTGCAGATAAGGCAAATTTATCTTTGCTTAATTTTGTTAAAAACAGCTTACCTTTATATGAAGCAAAAAGAAATTATTCTACTAAAGAAATTTAAGATAATAGCTCTAATAATTTCTTATATAAGGAACTATTCAAGTAATGAATAATAGCTATTAAGTTTTATCTATGCATTGAGTAAGGAATGAATCTATAGTGATCATTAGTTTTCTCAATTGATATAAATGACAAGAGACGCAATTGATTGCGTCTCTACAAATCGACTAAATGTAATTTATATTTGGGTGATTTTGTCAACCTGCCAGTGAGAGATAGCGATCGCCGGCGGTGAATCAACTTGACTAATGGGGGCGGGTTTCATGTCCCGGTAGTCCAGGAGTTGGACTAGGATCAGGTAGGCGATCGCTAAAATGACAGAAATTGCACCTGTAAGAATAGCAATTATTTTTGAACGTTCCATCAGTATTTCCTGTAATGCAAGTTATTGTGCTGTGCCTATCTCTACATAATAAACTTGGCTACAGTTTTTCTCAGCATGAGCCAGCCGCACTTTAGCACATAAAATATTAACAAGCTGAAAGCGACATTGAGCCATTGCCATGACAACCAAAAAAGCCATCTTTGACGCAATAGAACAACTGCCAGAGCAGCACCTAAAAGACGTGTTGCAGTATGTTCAAAAACTTGCAGGTACTCTATCACCAGCATCCAACCCACCCAAAGCAGCGATCCCCTTACAGGCTTAATTGGTGCAGTTTCTCACGGCTCCCTGGTTGCCAATTTAGACGAAGAACTGTATGGCGACTAAGCTTTTTATTGATACATGGGGCTGGCTCACGCTTCATGATAGAAGTGAACGCTTTTCCCTAACTGAAGCACTCCGTTCTAAGTTTATCGATAAGCCTCTTATTTCTTTCACTGACCTGACCTCAATGGTTGTCATGCAAGAATTTGGCATTAGAACAATCCTCACCGCAGATGCTCACTTCACCCATGTGGGTATGGGCTTTCAGCTAGTCCCCTAGTTTTGACTTTGACAAACCACAATAATCTTGAACTTTTCATCTAACAGCGGTAAATCATTTAAGTCGCTTTTAATATAAAAGTGCAAAAATGAGCCTTTAAAACTCAATGATGACCTTCTGAGGCTCGAAGTTGACCTTCTGAGCCTCAAAGTTTCAACTTTTAACCTCAGCGTTGACCTTCTGAGCCTCGAAATTGCACCTTTTATCCTCGAAATTGCACCTTTTATCCTCAACCTTGATCTTCTGAGGCTCAACGATGACCTTCTGAGCCTCGAAGTTGTACCTTTTATCCTCGAAGTTGCATCTTTGAAGCTCAACTAACAAATATATCTAACCATTCCTGAATTTACAGGGGTGAGCGTGTAGTAAAATTTGCTCACCTCTGTAAAGTGGAACATGGCTTTAGACTTCTCCGGTCAAAATCTCCGAGGACGCAACTTCAAAGGACAAAACCTTGCAGGTGCAAACTTTAGTTATGCCGACATCCGAGGGGCAAACTTTAGCGGTGCTAACCTGACAGGGGCAAACTTCAGCCATGCCAAAGCTGGACTGCAACGACGTTGGGCAATTGGTTTAGTTATTGTCTCATTCTTATTGTCGGGACTGTCAGGATTTTTCTGGGCTATCAATGGTTACTTGGTGTCGGTGATATTTGACTCATCCAGTGATAATCAGATTACGGGCTGGGTTACTTTAATCACATTGATTGCCTTTTTCTTCATCACAATTCGCCAAGGAATAATAATAGCTGGTTTAGGAGCTTTCGCCGGAGCCTTCGCCCTCGCCTTCGCCGGAGCCGTCGCCGGAGCCGTCAGCGTCGCCGTTGCCCTCGCCTTCGCCGTCGCCTTCGCCTTCGCCGTCGCCTTCGCCGTCGCCCTCGCCGTTGCCGGAACGTTATTTAGTATCTACATCAGCTGGCGAGCCATGAAAGGAGATCAAAAACACTCTTTGATTCGCAACATTGCGATCGCCTTTACTGCAACAGGAGGTACAAGTTTTCGTGGCGCTGACTTAACAGGTGCTGATTTCACCCAAGCCACACTCAAAAGTACAGATTTACGCAACACAATCCTTTTCTGTAGCCGTTGGCATCAAGCCAAAATGCTTGACCGTGTTCGTCCTGGCTCAACTTATCTGCAAAACTCACAAGTACGTCAACTGCTGGTTACTGGACAGGGACAGGATAAGAATTTTTACCGTGAAAACCTGCGGGGTATCAACTTACAATCAGCAAATTTAGCAGATGCCAGCTTTATTCGCGCTGATCTCAGTGAAGCAAACTTGCAAGATGCCGATTTGTCAAGAGCAAAACTGAAGCAAACGCAACTAGACGCAACCGATTTAACAGGTGCAACACTCATCGGCGCGTACATTGAAGATTGGGGGATTACAAATACAACTAAATTGCATGGGGTGAGGTGTGAGTATATCTTCATGCGCGTCCCCACAAAACAAGACCCCGACCCCCTCCGCAAACCTGATAATAAACAAGAGGTATTTGCAGACGGCGATTTTGCCGACTTTATCAAGCCAATTTTTGACACCCTCGACCTTTACCATAATCAAGGCGTTGACCCCCGCGCTGTTGCCATTGCCTTCAAAAACCTTGCCGAAAACCATCCTGAAGCCGAATTAGAAATCGTGGCAATGGAGAAACGCGGCGATGATAAAATTTTGCTCAGAGCCAAAACCGCACCCAGTAGCGATAAATCTCAACTGAGTGCAGAATATTTTGATGACTATAATCAACTCAAAGCTTTATCGCAGAGTCAGCAATTATTGCTGGTAGCAAAAGATAGTTATATTAGTGATTTAAAAAATATGATTACAACTGCACTTAAGCATCCTAAATCTTATACACAAGGAAATACCATCATGTCTGATATCAGCGGCATCAATATTCAAGATAGCAGTAATGTGAGTGGTATCGCTGGCAATAGTTCTATTGCTAATCTGGGAACCATTAGCGGTAATGTGAGTATTGCCCTCAATGAGTTACCTGATGCGCCAGATGCCGAGAAACCAGGAATCAAAGAATTATTGTCGCAGTTGCAAGATGCAATCATCCAGTCCTCATATTTGCCAGAAGAAGACAAAGCCGAAGCGCTAGAACAGGTGAAAGCTTTAGCAGAAGCGGGTAAAAATCCTCAAGAATCAACCAAGCAGAAGACGGCAAAAACTGCAATCACCATGTTGAAAGGGATACTTACAGGCTTACCTGCTGTTGCTTCGCTGGTGGAAGCAGGTAATAAATTATTGCCTGCGATTTCTAAATTATTCGGTCTAGGATAATTTATTGACACCAATACACAGCAATCCTGTGCCCAGAGTGTGTATCGTGGTGTATTAGACCTCTTGCAAAAGTCCCTAACACCCACCCTTAACCCCTCCCCGCTTGCAGGGAGGGGAGACAAAGCGTAGCTTTGGCGGGGTGGGGTTCTTATTTTTGATTTATGCAAGAGGTCTATTGTATCCAAAAGAGAAGCACTATAAAACACACAAGCAATGTGGAGATTTTCACAGAGTAGAGCAGAGAATTAATAATTACTCTGGGTTATTATCGCGTTAAAAAACAGTACAAGCCCTGTACGCTGGAAATTCTACCCACTCTAGTGCCAGAGTTAAGCTAGTGCGCGTCTAAATTGCGGATTTTTTCGTTAAAACTGTCATTAGTCTTTTGTCCAAAGTCCAATTGTAAATACAAGTGACTAATGACCAATGATCAAGGGCGATCGCGAATAAATAAGCAATTAAAATGCGTAACAGCCTAGCAATAATTGCAGTTTGCTCCAGAAGCTTAGTATGACAAAGGCATTCCCAAGCATAGCAAGGCGCTTGAAAAGTACAAGAATCAAGTTGTTGAATATGGGAACCTTCCTAATAAACCGTTTTATCGAAAGCTGGAAACGCTACTTCTTGGGTGACACTGTTGATGTCCGCCCCTCCCCCTCCTATGATGTCCGTCCTTCCTTAGCGGGCCCAGTCCTTAGCTTAGGTGGGGGTGGCCCCGATGTCGATGATGCTATCCAGTGGATGATTAACCAAGTTAGGGGAGGTACTAACTCCGCCACTAAAGTTAATGTTGTAGTTATCCGCACTAATGGTAATCACGATTACAATCGGCTAATTTATGCCATGAGGGGCGTAAAGTTTGTGGAAACTCTTGTGATTAGCAATCGGCAAGAGGCAAACAAAGCTGAGATTTATCAAAAAGTCAAAAATGCTGATGTGATTTTCTTTGCTGGCGGCGACCAATGTCAATACATCCGTAACTGGAAAGATACCAAGCTTGAAACTGCCGTTAAGTCAGTTTACCTGAAGGGAGGTGGTGTTGGTGGCACCAGTGCGGGTGCGATGATCCAAAGTGATTGTGTGTATGATGCTTGCGCTTCTTCCGAAAAAGGCATTGAAACTAGGGATGCACTCGAAGATCCTTATCGGGACATCACTTTTTCTTACAACTTTTTCAATTGGAGTGATTTGAAGGGAACCATCGTAGATACGCACTTCGACAGGCGGGAAAGAATGGGTCGAATTATGACTTTCATTGCCCGTCAAATTAAGGACGGTGTATCTAACAGTGTTTTAGGCATAGCGGTTAGTGAAAGTACATCGGTTCTTGTGGATAAAAACGGTTTGGTGAAAGTTATCGGTAGGGGTGCGGCATACTTTGTACTTGGCAATCATATGCCGGAAGTATGCGAACCGCGATCGCCTTTGACCTTTTCCAATTACAAAATTTGGAAAGTTCGCAGTGGTGACACCTTTAACTTGAGAAACCGACCAACCTCTGGATACTATCTCAGAAGCGTCAAAAGGGGACGGATTGATTCAAATCCTTATTGAATGGAGCATAGGGCATGGAGGGTTAAAACTTGAAGGTTCAGCCTCTGAGACTCAACGTCAAAGTTTTAACTCCCCCTCCCTTCTGCCTCTTCTGCCTCTTCTGCCCAATGCCCCCTACTTTCTACCAGGGAACCACGCCATTTTCATCAAAAAATCCTCCGGTAGAACCATCATCAGGGAGAGTAGCAAGTCTCACTGGTGCGATCGCTCCCTGCTCAATAGTGCGGTGCCCTTGGTATTGATTAATGTCAGTTGCTGTGTAACCAGGATTAGCAGCATTGACTTTAATCGCGGTATCTTTAAGTTCAGCAGCCAACAGAACTGTGAGCGCATTCACTGCTGTCTTTGATGAGTTATAAGCAAGATACTTAGAATCAGCAAACTCACTATTTGGTTCAGAGTGTAGAGTCAGAGAACCTAAGCCACTTGATAGATTCACTATTCGCCCTGCTTTTGACTTCTTTAAGAGTGGCAACAGCGTTTTTGTAACTGCAAACACTCCAAATACATTTGTCTCGTAAGTGTGTCGCAGTGTTTCAATATTAACTTGACTAGGTGGAAGGCGATCGCCATCACTTAGTATCCCAGCATTGTTCACAAGGATGTCAAGTTTTCCGAATTCGCTCTCGATTTGTTCAGCCGTAGAGTCGATTGTTTTCTGGTCGATGACATCAAGCTGAATTGTTCGGGCATCAATCTGATTTAAACGAAGTTTATTCGCCGCTTCTTCACCACGTTTTATATCTCTTGAACCAACAAAAACAGTAGCACCTCTAGAACCTAATTGGCGTGCGATCTCATACCCGATACCTTTGTTTGCACCTGTGATCAGCGCAACTTTACCTTTTAAATCTTCTGACATATTACTTCTCTATTTTGATAAACACTGACAACTGTTACTATCTTGAAGTAAGTTTAGTGTATAAGAAGTATGTATCAACACAACATTCAGGATTTAGTAATCCTACACAAGTAGGGATTGGCTGTTGTGTTTCCACCAGTAGTCATTCACACTTCAGATAGCGGTTGAGAAAATATTTGCAGCCTACACTAGCAATTGACTCAAAAATTTTTGGATAAAGTAGATATGCAAACCAAACAGCTTGGCAATTCGGAGCTTCACATTACCCCAATCGGCTTTGGAGCCTGGGCAATTGGTGGAGGTGGGTGGGCTTTTGGTTGGGGAGAGCAGGATGACCAGGAATCGATCGCTGCGATCAATCGCGCTCTCGACCTCGGCGTTAATTGGATTGACACCGCAGCTGTCTATGGTCTGGGGCATTCGGAGGAGGTTGTTGCTAAGGCGCTCAAAGGTCGATCTAATCGCCCCTACATTTTCACTAAATGCTCACTGATCTGGGATGAAAAGGGCAAAATCGGTAACAGCCTGAAGGCAGATTCTCTGCGGGGGGAGGTTGAAGCCAGTTTGCGCCGACTCGATATTGAAACTATCGACCTCTACCAGATCCACTGGCCCAACCCTGACTCAGAAGTTGAAGAAGGCTGGACGACTCTCGCCAAGCTCAAGGATGAGGGCAAGGTTCGCTATATCGGGGTTTCAAACTTCAATGTAGAACAGTTGAAACGTGCCCAGGAGATTGCACCAGTTACCTCATTGCAACCGCCTTATTCACTGGTTAAGCGCGATGTCGAAAAAGAGATTCTGCCTTTTTGTAAGGAGAATAATATAGGTGTGATTGTGTATTCACCGATGCAATCTGGCTTGCTTACAGGAAAGATGACACTTGAGCGAGTTGCTAATTTCCCAGATGATGATTGGCGCAAAAAGAATAGTGAATTTCAGGAGCCACGTCTATCTCGTAACCTGAAACTAGTCGAGGTATTGCAGCACATTGGTCAACAACACGATCGCTCCCCTGGTGAAGTGGCGATCGCTTGGACTTTAAATAATCCGGCGCTGACAGGGGCGATCGTTGGCGGCCGCAATCCCAAGCAGGTGGAAGGAATCATTGGTGCTGGAGAATTTCGCCTCAATCAGCAGGAACTAGATCAGATTGGCACTTTCCTGCGCGAGAATCCATAAAATCTCTGAACCGCCTACCAAAGTCGAAAACAGAACGGCAATCTCTGGCACTGACAATTGGTGATGATAGTCATCACTTATTGTCAGCTTTGTATGAGTCTTCAAGTCCAGAATGATTACGGCAACTATTGCCTCTGCCATTTTTGTGGGATGTTTGGTTATACCCTCGTTTAATTCGCCAACAGTCTCATTGAATTCACCTAATACTTTTCGGACATCCTCTTCAAATCAGATGTATAAAAGAGTTCAATATCCACATTTATTCTAGGCAGTTTTCAATTATCTGGTGGTATATAACTCCACTTGATTCATTTTGAATACTGGATTATGACAAATGTATTCTTTTTTGATTTTCCCAGCAAAACCCGATTTTTCAAAATTGTCTTGCTCGTTTAAAACGCCTTATACCAAAATCGCAAATTAAATGATAGAAATGCTAAATGTGATATCAACACGTTGCAACAATGGCAGGCGATGTCTATAACAAGCTACGCTTACGCATTTTATATGTTATAAAGCTCACAGAAATTAATGTTAGGCGGAAACTACTTTATGGAACCAGATAAACTGGGCCGTTTTAAGGAGTACGGCGAATTCATCCTCCGAAAGATAGATTCTGTGCCCCAGTACGCTTCTAAAAAAGAAGATTGGGTTCCAGCTAGTCTTGATGACTGTCTCCTTCGTCTACGGTCAGCTGCCCAGAAAACTGTAAACCTTGCAACTTCGCCTGTGAAAATTGGTGTGATGGGGGAATTTAGTAGTGGGAAAACCTTACTTTTAGGCAGTTTAATTGGATATGCAGATGCTTTGCCAGTCAGTGAAAACCCTACTACAGGTAATGTTACTGCCATACATATCATCCCACAAGACGACTTTACAACTACTCAATTAAGTAATTTTACTGTAGAGTATCTTTCTCATGAAGGAGTACATGAGTGTCTACGCTTCATGCTAGGGGAAGCCAATAAGCGGACAACAGCAGCAGGGCTTCCTCCCATACCAGTATCAAAGCTCAACTCTGGCAAAGATATTATTGGCTGGTGTGAGGAAGCATGGAATAACAGTAACAATTTAGAATTACGTTATTTGCTTAGAGAGTTAGTATTATTCCTGCGGGCTTATCAGGCCTATGGGGAAGTTATGTGTGGTGGGCGCTACCAGATTGATGCTACTACCGCCCGCGAGGGGCTACAGCTAGTCGAACAGCCAATGGCAATCCAAACTCTGAAATTTGAGGATCTACCACCAGCGCATATCCGATTACCGAGTCCACCCCAGAGGCTACCAACTAAGTTATTGCAAAACAGTTTCCCACTCATCCGCCGCGTAGATATCGATGTGAAAATATCACGGGAAATTTGGGATTTTGCAGACGCAGCTAAATTTATTCTCATCGACTTTCCAGGATTGGGGGCTGCTAATTCGGGGGCTAGAGATACCTTTTTGTCACTGCGGGAATTGGCAGAAGTACAGACGATTTTAGTACTGCTAAATGGTAAATCTCCCGGTAGCGATCGCGCCAATAAAATCTTTACAATGATGCAGCAACAGCGACCAGGACAAGACCTGAAAGATTTAATTCTTGTAGGTGTGGGTCGCTTCGATCAATTACCCTTAGACAGCGAGGGTGGCGAAAGAGAACTTGATCAACTGATTGAAGATAGCCATTTGCAGGAAGAAACGGTTTTCCAAAAACTCAAAGTTTTGCAAACTACCATTGACGGTGCAGAAGCCTTTACAACCCAAAAAGACCGCATCGTTTTACTGTCGCCATTGTTGGGATTGGCTGAATTAGCAAAACGTTCTACTACAGTGAAAGCAGGCTCACCAGAGTTTTTGGCTAATTTAGATTATCCTGATTTCTTAGATCGGTCTAAACGGCTACAAGAAAAATGGGAACACTTAAGTGAACGGTTACTAGAATCTGACACTCGCAGCTATTTGGGCAGACAGCTGGGTTACTTTAGTCAAGATGGGGGACTTAGCAAGCTGCGGGAATTAATTCAAACCCACGTAGCGACTCATGGTCTGAAGCAACTGTATGAAGATACTCAAAGAGCTGCTGATGTGGTGAGTCAGCAACAAGATCATTTGAAGGATATCATAGATGAAATTCACGAGCAAGGCATCCCCACAGGAGATAGTCCGGCTTTTATCGAGTTGCGCTTTGTGATCGAAAGCTTGGATAAAATCTACAGGAATTTTCAAAAAGATTTAGGAAAAGAACCACTCAAAGACCGGCGCGGCGTTGTTGTCAGCGATGTAGTGAAAGACGAACTCACCTTTAGAATCCTGAATTGGAACCAGTGGACTTTACTCTTCAACAAAGCCAACAATGGAGCGATCGCTCTGGCAGAATCTAAAGGTGCAGCCGGGAAATTATTTGATCGGGGAAACCGTGTAAATAGCTCCCTTCCAACTAAGAGTGATGATTTTTATCCAGTATTTGAAAAAACCGTTAAAGAAGTAGAAGATTTTGCCCGCGATCGCATTCATCAAGCAGTGGTAGATTTGTTGATCCAATTGTCAAATTATGTAGCCCCAGAACGCGACCAATTGCAGGTAATTTTCCATCCAGAAATGGAACAAGAAATCGAAGAAAAATTTGGTTTGGAAGATGCTGATCTCTTTTACAAATTATTACTAGGATGCGATCCTAATGAATGGAAAGAAGCAATTATCTCGGAAATCAGTAGCAAAGATAAAACCGTTGCACCCGAAATCATCTTTCCCCTAGCACGTCAAGACGAAAAACACAATGTTGGTCAAATCTTTGACTGGGCACCAGAGAAAAGCCAAGGTTTACCCAGATCGAGCAATCATCAACTTTTAGTATTGCGGCTGCGAGATGAAATCACCGCTAGCGCCAGCCTTCATCTTGTGCAGTATGTTAGCGAAGTTAATCAGCAAATTAATTCCGAAATAGAAGGCATTTTGGATCAAATTATTCCTAGTCTGCAAAACCTTTCAAAAAAAGAAACTTTGCTGAGATATTTGGCAGCTGGGGAATTGCCATCTGAGATAGCAATTCCTACTTGGTTGCAGATTCTTTCAGAACTCGCCGCTATTTCTTATTCAGATGATTTGAGATAAGCTAACTCAGAAAATGACTGATTGCGATCGGGTACAGCTATGAGGATGTGTTTGGCAGACGTGATGCTATTTTTTATCTAATTTTCAAGCGTGTCCCAGGGTTACTTTTCGAGTTAGTAGAACAGCCACCAGCCGAAGCTGCTAGCTATTGCTTTGAATCAGTTGATGGTATGATTCCACAGTTTTTAGCCAGCGATAAAACAAATAACAGAAAATTATACTATAATGAACCCTTTCCAATTGAACAACTATACTGATCAACAACCAAGCGAGAAACAACAAAAAAGATTTCCAGGATGGTTTGCCTTAGATTTTGGTACATCGAATTCGACAGTCACACTTTTTGATCCAATTGAAGTGCCGATCGCAGAAATTCTACCAAAAGAACAAGAAATGCGGTTGCGCGATCGCTTATCACAATGGCTAAGTTCTCCCGCCTCAGTGGCTTTACCAGATGTTAGCGATGATGATTGGGAAAAGTTTATCGCCGAAATTAGCAAAAATCTGGAGATAGAACCAACAAAATTGAGTGAAGTTTTTGAAAGTGATAATAAAGAGCGGTTTTTGGAAGCAATTCGCCAAATTGAACTTTCTTTAGGAAACAGCGAGAGGTTCCGCCGGGCTGTCAGCAAAAAACTTTACCAAATCTATCATGACGTGTTCCGCGTCCCTACCCTAGAGTCGCAAAATCTGATCTCAGTTGTGCTGGATATTGATCGCCGCGACACGGAAATTCCTAGCGAGTCAGAAATTTCGCAGTTAGGGGACTTAAAACTGCGGATGGGTAGGGAAGCTAGAGATAACAGAAAAAAAGCGATCGCTCAAGGTACAAGCAGTTCTTTAAAAGAAATTATCAGCAGGTTTCACCATTCGCCCAAACGCTATTTTGGTCAGGAGCGGTTATTTTCAGTGATTTTGGATGGTGAAGAAGAAATAATTACCGCTAACCAACTGATCCAATCCGCTTGGGCGCATTTAATCGAGTTAACTGAAGATTACCGCCAACGTACACAACGCAGATTTTCAGAAGGGAATTTTTTGACAGCAGTTGTCACTTACCCAACAGTAGCACCACCAGTTGTTCGTAAGGAAGTTAAAGAATTAGTTGAGCAATTGGGAATCGATGATGTGCAAACTGCTTATGATGAAGCCGTTTCTGTGGCAATATTCTTTTTGTGGCGAGAATTTGGCGGTAATCTCAACATTGGGATTGAGTCATTCAAAACCCGTTGTCACCAAGCAGTCAATAAATGGTCACAAAATGTTCTCGTCTTGGATATTGGCGGGGGAACAACAGACTTAGCTTTAATTGAACTGACTTTAGAAGACAAAACCCCTACTTTTACTGATTATGAAGACCGGGGTTTAGGAGGACGTTACTATAAACTTACCCCGAAACTCTTAGGGTCATCCGGTCATTTACAGCTAGGCGGTGAGTTAATTACACTGCGAATTTTTAGATTATTAAAAGTTGCGATCGCAGACTTTTTATTGACAGCAGTAACAACAGGTGATATTGAAAGCGAGAAGTTAGAAGATTTAATTAACTCTGAGTTAAACGAGCGCTTTTTAGAACAAGGAAAATTCAAAAGTGGCAGTCTTTTAAAATGTCTGGACAGAGAGAATCCCGAAGGCGATGTTGCTTACAAAGATGCTCTAGATACTGCCGATAAAGTATTGCCTACCCGTTGGCAACAAGCACCTCAACGCCTGCAATCCTTTTATATTCTCTGGGATCATGCAGAAGCAGCTAAACTTAAGCTTGGACAAAAGCCACTAGGAGAGAATTCTCTATTAACCTTCACACTTTCTGAGCAGCAAATTTCTGAACTGCTTACCCAAAGCGCCGTTAAATTGCAAGTCAATGATCCAAATAACATTTGCGTTACCTTAGACAACCAGCAATTTGAACGAGCCGCCGCTTCCGGAATTAAAGAAGCGATTGGTATTGCCAAGGGATTAATGGAAAGTCGCTTGCGTCCCGATGATCTCACCAAAGATTCTGGGAATTCCCAAAAAGTTGATTGGTTAATTCTGTCTGGGAAAACTTGTAATCTCGACATAGTACAGCGCCAAATCTATCAAGAATTTAGTAAGTCTCCATACTTCGTCTGGAATCCAGAACGAATTACCTTTGTATTGGAATTTACTAAGCTAGCCACCTCCGCTGGTGCTTGCTATGCCGAGAAACTGCGAAGATTGAGATTCGATCCAGAAGAGTCTAAAAGCTTGCTGCGTAAGGGAGCCAATCAGCTAGAAATTGATGTCAAAAACCTGTTTTATTATTTGCCCTGCAACTTCAAACGCAAAACCCAAAGTAACGATTTGTTGACTATATTCAAGGCTGGACAAGAACTCTATCAACTCGCACCTTGGGAAACTATCGCCAAAGTTCGTACTGCGTGGCAAGGAATACAATTAACTAATATTATTTATCGTCAAGACTACGAGGATGGAGATTTACGACTTTGGGGTAGCTTTGACGGCAAAAACCTCATGAAAAAACTGGGGATGGAAGAAGCAGAATTTCTGAAAAAAATCAAAGTCCAGTTTGAGATTGACCAAACCCTTGAATTTAACGTGTTGCTTTGTCAGGGAAATCCCCATTATTTAATTGATATTTCTGGTATTGATTTAGAATCAGTAGTTTCAGAAACTTCAGCACTATTTGCTAATGGTAAATTGAACTGGAATATTGCTGTGGAACGCTTCAATAAAGACTTAAATGATGGTGATATTGCCGTCAATGTTATTGAGTCGGCAACTGTTGATCAACCAGATGCCTATCATCTTGTATTTGAAGTAGGAAATGATTGTAGTAGAACATTTCAAAAATTTCACTATCTCCGAGATGGAGTAACCCAACCAGGAATCGGGTTAATTAGTAATCCCTTACCTCCCTTCCCACAAACCAGCCAGCACACTTTCTATGTTTATCAAACAGACGCCCAAACCAACAGTAAAAAATGGATAAGAATTGGCGCACTCAGTAAACCAGATGTGACTACCGATTATCCTTGCCAATATCGTGTAACTCTAGATGATCAAGGTATTCTGCGGATGCACGCTGGTGAAGTGCCTTACTGGACATCAAAAAATCAGGAATGTCTAAAACAAGAGGGATGCGTTTATCTTGCTGAATTAGAGTTGCAGCCTAACGAAGTTGATAAAGAACGCGATCCCTTTTGCGGCATCCATTAACTCTTGCATTAAACCTCTGCGTTCCTCTGCGCTAACCTTTGCGTTAAAAAATCAAGATTTTTAAATGCATAGGAATACAGATTTTTACCAGATTTAATTTGCTATAAATCACATACAGGTAATATTTGGAGGTGATATTCATGCAGCACTTGCGTCAATTATTAGAGATAGAAAACTCAGAGTTAGCCCAATTACTGCGGTTTAGTTTGTATGGACTAGAGGCTACTTTAAATCAGGCTTGCATAGAATTTCCACTAGATCCAGGAGTAGAGATATGCGATGAGGTGCTGCAAGAACTTCATTCCTTGTTGCAACTATCACCAGATCAACCTCCACAACCAGATAATGGTTGGGAAGATGTGATCATACTGCCCCCAAAAGAGTTAAAACTCAGTCACCTCCGGGAAGCTTTCGATTCTGATTCAGAACTTAGTTATTATCTGGGTAATTCACAACTGCAAAGTCAAACAGACTCAGATTTGTGGAATGAGATTCAACGCAAACTGCTGCGAGTCCCAGAGGATTTAGCTGCATCTTGGCGATCGCGCACCTTGGATTTGGCTCAAGAAGTTGGTGCGATCGCAGATGATTCTAATCTGTATAAACTTCCCTTTATCCGCGATGAAATTATCTACCCTGGACTTAGTGGTACTGTTCAAACTCAGGGATTACGCTTATATCAACAAGCACTTTCAAATTCTCAAATTCCCCAAAGTAATGCATCCGATTTACCAGCGGCATTCCTATTTTTATATATGAATTTTATCGAAATAGACCCAGATTTACATCATGCTTTAAAGAGCGTTTTTAGTTTCGATGCCATTTCCTTGCACTCCAAACCAGAACAGCACCATCAATATATTGATGCTTTAAGCGATCGCTTCCAACGCACCCAAAAAGCTGAGGAAAATGCTGATCCGTTATTAAATCTGCGTGCCTGGATTGACATGGATGAGGCTATACATTCCCTAGTATTCGTACCACCAGCTGAACGCTATTCTTGGTGGGGAAAGCTACAACACGAATCACGACGCATCCTGAAAAAAGTCACTGATCAGGCAAATAATGCAGGTAATGAAGTACGAATTCGCCAATTATCAGGACTTTATGCAGATATCTGTGCTTTATCCAAGGATGACTTACAACTAGATTGTGGTGGTATTCCTGGGGAAGTCTTAACTTGTCTTCGGGTATACGCGCGAATTAATCAAGAAGAATCTCCAGGTCGTGTAATATTTCGCTCATCACGCTAGTCGCTGGCGAGTTTTCTAATTCTTGAGATTATGAGGCAAGGCAGACGATTTTGGGAATCGCTGCCTTGCCTCATAATCTAATGAAAGTAAAAACGTTTAAATCTAGAGGATGCCCCAGAAGTGTAAAATCCCTTGGCCAGAAAACACTTCAAGTAGAACGACAGATAAAAAACCAATCATTGCAAAACGACCATTCCAGTTTTCGCTCTGAGGAGTGAAACCCCAGCGCAAAGCATTAGGATCTTCTGGAACCGAAAGCGTAGTCTTTTTAACGTCTGCCATAAATAATACTCCGAGCTTTTAGGTTGTAACAGTTATGACTGCATGTAAAGCAATGTAACAGATTTTTACGTAATTGCAACATAAACTCAATACTGAATTCATTTAGTGAATATATATTACGGATACGTATTTTTATTTTAGCAGGTTTGCTTAACTCTTGCTTGGTCATTTCTATGCTTTAATAGCCAAAGTTGAGCTAAACTCTGGTAAAGACAAATATTAAGAAAAGTTTGAAGACATGGCAGGAATTCTGCATTTTACAGGATTTATCAAGGGAGTGACTTATAAAACTTACTTAGGTGCGAATTTAAGTAGGATTAGTTTAGATGCATTTGATATCAATAAACAAAGAGGTTATGGATTAATCAAGTCACCTACAACTGAAATAGCTTATTCAAAATGGGTATCACCTAAGAGAACCAGAAGTTATCCATTTGCCAGAATTTTTAATACATATAATTCATCGAAAGTTATAACTATTATCCCAGTGATTAAAGATGAGGGCAAAGATGGTGATATAGATAAAATTCAATACTCGACAATTTCTTGGATGAATTTGCTTAATATCTATATAGTACTTGCTTATTACGAAACAGCAAAAAAAAGTACTAAGAAGGATCAAATTAATAAGAATAGGTTGAGTAATCAGAAATTTGCTAATGATTTTGTTAAATTCCAAATCAGTGAAATATTAGCATATCGCCAAAGCGCACTCCATTGGAACAAAAATCTATTTGAAGAAAGATTTACATAAACTTTTGAAAAGGCTCTAGATTCTTATGATTATATTTTTAATAAAACTGGAGTAATAATTTACTCACGAGAAGGATCAGATAAATATTTACATAAAATCAGAGAAGAGTTTGAATAATTTAAGAATATTTCTCTTAAAGGTTCTCAGAGTGCTAGCTTATGAGAAGCGCTGATTTCTCATAAGCTAGAATATTTAGTGGATGGATTAAAAGCAACTTTTAGTATTAAAAACTATCAATGAAAATTGATGCTAATTTGCTCAAAGCACATAGTCATACCTCTAAGGAAACCTGACCAACATTTTGAGCAGGAAGGCTTTGGACGTTTGTTATTACCCCAAGTGTGACATTTATACGAATTATGCTCAAAAGTCCTCTCCGATATCCTGGTGGTAAGTCGAAAGCAATAAATCAAATAGTTGAATACTTGCCAGACAGCTTTTCTGAATTTCGAGAACCTTTTGTGGGTGGTGGTTCTGTATTCATTTATTTAAGACAAAAGTTTCCTAATCTCAAAATTTGGATTAACGATTTAAACCGCGAACTCTTTTTATTCTGGAAGTTAGCTCAATCTGATATAGCTCAATTAGTTAAAGAAATTCGGCATATTAAAGTCAAATATACAGATGGCAAATTACTCTTTGCAGAATTGGCTAAGATAGATGTCAAGAATTTATCTGATTTAGACAGAGCAGTTCGTTTTTTCGTACTCAACAGAATTACTTTTTCAGGAACTGTAGAATCAGGTGGATTTTCGCAAGAAGCTTTTCATAAGCGCTTTACCAATTCTTCAATAGAACGACTAGAAAAGTTAGAAGATATTCTGTGCGAAAATGTCCATATTACTAATTTAGATTATAGCCACCTATTAAAAGCAAAAGGAGAAGATGTATTTTTATTTTTAGATCCACCATATTTTAGTGCTACAAAATCAAAACTATATGGTAAAGATGGTGACTTGCATACTTCTTTTGAGCATCAGAGATTTGCTCAACTTTTACAACAATGCCATCATCGTTGGCTAATCACCTACGACGACTCACAGCAAATTAGAGAAAATTTTAAATTGGCTAATATCTCAGCATGGGAATTGCAGTATGGGATGAATAACTATAAACAAATTGGTGCTGCTAAGGGAAAAGAGCTATTCATTACTAACTACGAAGTTCAACGAAATTTAGACAAAATCGTATCTTCTATTCCATAGTCCAGTAACCACGGTGCTGCAAACTGCTGCGGTTCTTGAGGTGAATTAGTCCTCTGCCAATCAATGGTTCGTCGCAATGCTTCATCTAGGGGCACAATTTCCTTATATCCCAACTCTTGACGGATACGAGTTGAGTCTACAAACCAATCTTGCTCTGTATTGACAGGCAACTTCCATTCTGATGGTAACTGGCTTTTAGGTACGATAACAACTTTGCCCTGCCATCCTGCTATTTTCCCGACTCTGGTGATGCGTTGAGCTTCGGTAAGTGCTTCTACATCAGCGACATGATAAATGCGACCAGTTGCGCGTTCGTTTGTCACTGCTAGTGCGATGGCGTACCCGCCCGCCGCAGGCATCGCATATGCTACATTCTCAACATAGCCGTAAGAGCCACGCCATCGAGCGGTACTGTCTTCCAAAACAATCGCAGGACGGTTATCATCCATTCGCTGAAGATAGGAATACAAGCGATGCAGGATATCTCTGGAACCATGTACCATTGGCAGGCGTATAATTGTTCCGGGTAAGTTGGATGCCACCACTACGCGCTCCACCAGAATCTTTTCATAATCAATTGGTACAGCGATCGGTCTAGAGGGCATTTCCCAGTATGGACAGAGTTGTTGGCGCAGGGACGAATCTTCGGTAAGTGGTACAGACACAACATCAGATTCCTTGCCCAAAGCACATCGTATGCACGATACACATCCATACTGCTAATCACAACAACACGCTGGGCAATACCCTCAAATGTGTTCGTTAGAGTTAGTGCATCTTGTTCGTTATAGGCAATCATATCTACCACGACTTGAGGCGAAAGCTGCCTAAACTTGCTTTTCATCTCAAAAAGATGGGAGCGATGCCTGCGGCGGTAAACTACGCCCAAAATTTCATGCACATCTGCTGGTAAGTTAGTTGTAGTTTTTCCTCGATGAAATATGCTCACTTCATGACCCATTGTAATCAGTTGACGGACTACAGGAGGGCCAATAAAATTTGTGCCACCAATGATGAGTATTTTCATTTTGGTTTCCATTCCATTACTGTTTATCGATATTAGAGTTATTTACAGATTAAATAGATATTGATGTTTGAAAGATGATACTATCAATTAAACCGTAGGCTTTTGCTTCTTCGGCACTCATGAAAAAGTCACGTTCAGAATCCAGTTCAATCTGCTCTGGCGATTTACCAGTATTGGCAGCGAGGATTTTGTTAATTAATTGGCGGAAATACAAAATTTCTTTGGCTGCAATTTCAATATCAGATGCTTTTCCCTGAGTGCCTCCTAATGGTTGATGAATCATAATTCGAGCATTTGGTAGAGCATATCTTTTGCCCTTATTTCCAGCAGCAAGCAAGAATGCTCCCATTGAGGCGGCAATACCGATGCATACAGTACATACTTCAGAACGAATTTGATTCATAGCATCGTAAATAGCTATTCCTGCTGTCACCGAACCTCCAGGACTGTTAATATATAATGTGATATCTCGCTCTGGATCTTCAGCATCAAGAAATAGCATTTGTGCAACGATGAGGTTAGCTGTCTCATCTGTAAGTTCGTTTCGCAAAAAGATAATTCGCTCTGCAAGTAGGCGTGAATAAATATCTAATGCTTGCTCCCCTCTTTCTGATTATTGAATAATCATTGGGATGCTGAGTTTAGTTGGATAATTCATATTTGATATCTCCAAAAAAGATAAAATTTTAATTAATTCACTATGTTTTTAAGAAATTATTTAGGATGAGTTTTTGAAGTAATTAGGAATTTTATAACTCAATACGCTTGATGTTAGTGATATTTTGCCCTGGAAGATCCCCCCAACCCCCCTTAAAAAGGGGGGCTTAATTCCCTCCTTTTTAAAGAGGGTTAGGGAGGATCAAGCCTTAACCCAGGCATATTGTTTTATAACTCCTCAAATATTCCTATTTCACCAAGACGAATTGTAATAAGCTCAACGGAGGTAATCGCTTTATGAGGGCCATTCTGGGTATGAGCAGGCGTAAACCAAAATGTTCCTGTTTTGCATTCACGTCCAGCAGTTTCAATAGTTCCATTCAGGACATAAACATATTCATCACAAGGATGGTAATGAACTGGAATCACTGTACCAGCAATCATTTTTAGTCTATGAATTGAACCTTTTGGTACTGGTTCAGCTAGTGGCAATAATTTTGTTCCTGGAACAGGCACAAACTCAAACCATGTTTCCGTTTCAGTCTCTACAAAAGTCTGTTTATTCATATTTAATTTCACAAAAATTCAGTTTAATTTTGCTTGGTTAATACTTTTTTACACAGTTTGTAAGGTTGCCAATTTTTGATTGTAAACGCAGAGATTGGCGGACAATATGTGAATTCACACTTTAAATTGTGCAATATTTTATTAAAATTTGTGGTAGTTTTTCATTCAACCTGTAGTCCCAGCCACCATTCAGAAAAGAACTAAGAACGATACTATCTAACACCTCATATCTACCGAGGGGTATTGACGAGAATACAGTGCTGCGATTATTTGGTGCTAGTGTCTGTGTCGCTGCCTTGGACTCATGTAGAAATTTGCCTTGCCACGGTTGGGAAAGTTGTATCGGTTCATTTAGCTTGATGGCTTTTTGAATTAAACCTTTATGTTCGAGTAGAAGTTTCGTACCCCCAACTACGGGTTGGATTGTCCAGGTAACAATTGAAGGCTGGCACATCATACTGTCTTGCCAAGTGAACGCAAGCCGTTTTGGCTCATCGAGTTCAATTACCTCACAGTCTATGTTTCCCTCCAGCCCTGGCAGTGTCGAATGCACAAATCGGAATTTGTGTCCCAAACGCGGCTCAAAGTCGTTTTCCATTAACCATACTGCCAATGCCTGACGGTTGGTGAGTACCTGCCAAACCCGTTGGGGAGGATAGGGATAGAACACTTCCATATTCAAGTTTTGAAGCATCAATTTTCCTCCAAATAATTGCCAAGGGCATCGAGTTTTTCTTGCCAAAACTGCTCGTAATGAGCAATCCATTCAGATATCTGTTTCAATGGCTCCGGGTTTAGCCGATAGAAGCGCTGTCGCCCTGCTTTCCGCATTTGTACTAAGCCTGCTTCACAAAGAATCTGTAAGTGCTGAGAAATAGCTGGCAAGCTCATGGCAAATGGCTGGGCTAGTTTTTTTACTGGTTGCTCACCACTACGTAACAGATCCAGTAGCGCCCTGCGTGTGGGATCTGCGATCGCCACAAAAACATCGGCACTGGCAGCAGGTCTACTCATTCCAATTAACCATATATTTAAGCAAACGCTTAACTATTTAAATAATACATAAGTAATTGCTTAAATGTCAACTCCGAAGAATAACAAAAAGTATCGTTGGTGTACTTCAGCTGATTTCTATTCTGATCCGGCGCAAAGCTAATCAGTTGGATTTTAGTTTCCCAAGTTTGGCTGCTACTTTCTCATTTTTCGGTAGGATAGCTCCCATACCCACAAAAACCTTAGCGATGATAACTCCCCCAATACCTGCACAAGAATCCTCTGTTAGCTGGTATGTTCTGCTGCAACAATTAATAGATGGCCAATCATTGTCCCGTACTCAAGCTGCTGAATTGATGCAAGGTTGGCTGAGTGAAGCGGTTCCCCCAGAGTTATCAGGGGCTATTTTAACAGCGTTGAACTTTAGAGGCATTTCTGCCGACGAGTTGACCGGCATGGCTGAAGTATTACAATCTCAATGTTCCCCACTCAACACTCAGCACTTACCACAGGCTAAACGCCCCGCTACTGTAATAGATACCTGTGGCACTGGTGGAGATGGTTCATCAACCTTTAATATTTCCACAGCGGTTGCTTTTGTTGCTGCTGCCTATGGCGTACCAGTCGCTAAACACGGCAATCGTTCAGCTTCAAGTCTCACGGGGAGTGCCGATGTCTTGGAAGCTTTGGGTGTAAACTTGAGTGCCTCTAGTGAAAAAGTGCAAGTAGCACTACAAGAGGTGGGGATCACTTTCTTGTTTGCCCCTGGTTGGCATCCAGCCCTCAAGGCGGTTGCCTTATTACGGCGGACTTTGAAAGTGCGAACAGTTTTTAATTTGCTTGGGCCGTTAGTAAATCCCTTGCGTCCAACTGGGCAAGTGGTAGGGTTATTTACTCCCAAACTTTTGGCAACTGTTGCTGAAGCTTTACAGAATTTGGGCAAGGAAAAAGCGATTGTGCTGCACGGGCGAGAAAAACTCGATGAGGCTGGATTAGGAGATGAAACTGACTTAGCGGTGTTATCAGATGGAGAAGTGCAGGTAACTACCATTAATCCCCTAGATTTGGATCTAACGCCTGCTACCATAGGTATGCTTCGGGGTGGGGATGTCCAAGAGAATGCGGTAATTCTCAAGGCGGTACTCCAAGGTAAGGGAACTCAGGCGCAACAAGATGCAGTAGCGTTGAATGCGTCGTTGGCGCTACAAGTAGCGGGTGCGATCGCCTTCCTCGATCACGCCCAAGGTATTAAAATCGCTAAGGATATCCTACAAAGTGGCGCAGCTTGGACGAAGTTGGAGCAGTTAGTTGAGTTTCTGGGGAATTGATTTGCGATCGCAATTGCGGGCGAAATTCTATCACATTACGTTTGATGGTAACATCGTAGTTGCCAAAAAAGTCATGTCCTAGAAGTCCAGTTTCTAATTCTGCGCCTGCGATCGCTACTGCTACTTTATTCACTATTACCCCGCCAACTGCCATCGAATTAACATAGCCCACAGGAAATTCTACAGCTCTAGAACTAGCGGTATTTGCCTTAGCTCTCCCCACTGTCACGATTCCCAAAGCATTGGCCATCTCTTGGGTGATCACAGTGCCACTGGCTCCCGTATCCACAATCATCTCAAATTGTTGCTGACCGTTGAAGGTGACTTCGACAATTGGCGTTCCACCAATCCGCCTTTTAATCGGGGCTGTAAATACTGCTTGATCTGGAATCACCACTGCTGATGAGGGCAAACCTGGCTCTGGTGATAACGATTTTGTTTCTTGCGGAGGTGATAGAGGTAAGGTATACTTTGGTGTGGCTGCTGTGTGGGGAACGACAACTACTATCCTCTTCGGTTCGGCAACGCGCACAGGGCGAGGAGTCGCTTGCTGTTGGGCATATTTGATTTGCCGCCGATATTCAGTAATCTTGGTTTGAGCGATCGCAAATTCTGGGCTTTGTCGCCGCACTCTTCGCATCAGCGCGATCGCATCCTGGTACTGACTTGCCACCAATTTCCAATCATCTGGGGATTGAGCAGATTGGCTGATACTCCAAGCGCCAACGGCTTTGTCTCGCCCCATCTCAAAAAGACTTGGTTCACTTTCAGACGGCTCTAGTGGCTGTGCTTCTGGAGGAGCTGCTGGTGTTGTTGGTTTGACGACAGGCTGTATTGATGGCAGATCACCAATTGGCACGGGTTGCTCATTGCCACCAGTCACAGTGTTCCGTTTGTCTTCACTACAGGCAACACACAAAACCGCTAGAGCGCTTGATACAAAAATTAGGGTTGCACGGGATAAAAAGGACTGAAGCATAATTAATTTTAACTGCCCAAGCTTTGCCAAAGCCACTCCCGCTACTTTAATTCTCTTTTAATTTTAATTAACTATTTTAAAAACTCCCAATTGCTCAACTTATGGGATAATTAACAATCGCAGTATTCGGGCATGAGGCAGAGAAAATAGTAAATAGGGAAGAGTTTTCCCAATGCCCCATGCCCCATACCCAATCCCCAATCTATCGCTTATGCCCCTGACTGACGCAATACCAGCTTTACTTGTCCTGGCAGATGGAACCACTTACCGCGGTTGGTCTTTCGGTGCTACGGGAACCGCGATCGGAGAAGTGGTGTTCAACACTGGCATGACGGGCTACCAAGAAGTCCTGACCGACCCTAGTTACTGTGGTCAGATAGTCATTTTTACCTATCCTGAATTGGGGAATACTGGCGTCAATCCTGAAGATGAAGAATCAGATCGACCCCAAGTGCGAGGTGCGATCGCACGCAATATTTGTCACCGACCAAGTAACTGGCGATCGACACAATCCTTGCCTGACTACCTTAAACATAACCAAGTACCAGGGATCTACGGCATCGATACCCGCGCCCTCACCCGCAAAATTCGGATGTTCGGAGCCATGAACGGTGGCATTTCCACAACCATTCTTGATGAGGCGGAATTGCTAGAGCAAGTACAGGCGGCTCCTAACATGGCGGGATTGAATCTGGTTGGTGAAGTCACCACCCCAACGGCTTATGAATGGTCTGATCCCACAATTCCAGCTTGGGAATTCAACTCTGAGAGTGCAGAAAATCTTGGAGAACCCTTTACCGTTGTTGCCCTTGATTTTGGCGTAAAACGCAATATTTTGCGTCGCCTAACAAGTTACGGTTGTCGGGTGATTGTTGTGCCTGCTGATACCTCACCAGAGGAAATTCTCAACTACAATCCAGATGGTGTGTTTCTTTCTAATGGGCCTGGCGACCCTGCTGCCGTCACCAAAGGGATTGCAACTGCCAAAGCGCTCTTGTTAAGTCAAAAACCCATTTTTGGTATTTGTATGGGACACCAAATTTTAGGTCATGCACTAGGGGCAGAAACTTATAAACTCAAATTTGGTCACCGTGGTTTAAATCAGCCTGCTGGCTCACCACAACGGGTAGAAATTACCAGCCAAAACCATAGTTTTGCTATTGATCCGGATTCTTTGCCTACGGCAGTTGTGGAAATCAGCCACCTGAACTTAAACGATCGCACCGTTGCCGGGGTACGTCACAAATCTCTACCTGTATTCTCCGTACAATATCACCCAGAAGCCAGTCCTGGCCCCCACGATGCTGATTACTTGTTTGAGCAATTTGTTCAAGCCATGCGAACAGCACGTCAAGGTGTGGCAGCCGAGGTGAGGTAAAAATAGGGAATAGGGCATGGGGTAAAACAACTGGCAATCAAATCAATCTATCCCCTACTTCAGCAGATTGTAGACAACTTACTCAAAAACCATCTATACTTGAGCGTTCACTTTAACTCATGAGGAGGGAATTATTGCTGAACCACTGAATCTAACCGTTAGCCTGAGGGGCACTCGTGAAGTCCGGGATAACTGTCAGCTATTCCGCCTCACAGGTTTGTTAGATGCCTTTTCTGAGCCGACATTTCGCAAGGTACTTGGCAGCAAGATTGACGAGGGCCCTAAGCACATTATTTTGGATCTCTCACAAATCGACTTTATTGATAGCTCTGGCTTGGGTGCTCTGGTGCAGCTAGCCAAACAGGCTCAAACTGCTGAGGGCACTTTGCAAATTGTCACGAATGCCCGCGTCACTCAAACGGTCAAGCTTGTTCGCCTAGAGAAGTTTCTCTCCCTGCAAAAATCAGTTGAAGAAGCTCTAGAAAACGTCAAGTAGTCTTGATTGCTCGACCTGAGAGATCAATTCAGCTATCCAGATTCAACATCGGATAGCTTAATTTTTAAAACTTCTGGCAGAAAACCTCTCTCCTTGTGGGAGAGGGACAAAGCCAGTTAAGCTATTATGTTTAAAGTTGAGCAATAAAGAAGGTATAGACACCCAATTATTGGGTATGTCATTGCTGGTTAGAATATTCGGATAAACAATCAAGTCTGAAAAAGTTGTAGGAAATACAAAGCCAGCAGATTTATCTATATGTAAACTTGACTTGATACTGTATAGTTAAAAATTGTCGCTTACTAAGTAAGCATGGCAATCTGATCAAGTAAGAGGGTGAATTTGATGTTAAAATTTTACTCTATTTTAGACACATACTACAATAAGTAGGCGAAATTTGGTTTATAGGCGTTGACATCAGGGTGATCTAAAATGCCAACTCTCAATCAAAAAGATGAAATTAGAAGTATTGATAGTATTAATTATGCTAAGTATACTATCATGGCATACTTCATAAAAATCAGTCTTTGCAAAGAATGCCTGCCAAATCTAGCCCGTCAAGGAATGATTTATTTGTGAAGTCACAGGAGGAAGAGCTATCAGATGGACAAGATGAAACTTCCAAACAGAGTTTATCTTGGACTCAAGCACTCTTGGCAACCACAGCGCCATTCCAAGAGATTTCCCTTTCACAAGTGCAACAAATTTCTCCTAATGCTTTAGCATATTTGGGGGATACAATTTATGAGTTATATGTTAGAATATTCTATCTGTTGCCATTACAGCGGTCAGGAATTTACCATCGTCTGGTAGTGGGGCAGGTAAGAGCGGAAACACAAGCGCTACATTTGCGATCGCTGATTCCTTATCTCAGGGACACCGAATTAGAAATTGTCCGACGGGGCAGAAACGCCGCTACAGGACGCCCTAAGCGACTTAATCCCGAAATTTATCAACAGGCAACTAGTCTAGAAACCTTAATTGGCTACTTGTATCTTACCGATTACCAGCGTCTAACCGAACTATTGCAAATACTTCATATAGAAAAAGAGTGAGAACTCAATTTCACTATGGCCACAACACTAGATTAGGTTCAAGAAATTGAGGTAATCGGGATGATCAACCATACGCTATATCCATAACTCAAATGCAGCATAAACCAAGAAAAGTCAAAACTTCTAGCGAACAAAATCGTGGACAACCCGTAAAAACTCCGGGTAAGCGTGTTGTTACTAACCCCACTCACAATCCCAAAAAAATAGATAGCAATCCTATCTCTGTTGCTAGTCCGACTCGCAATCCCAGGAAAATAGATAGCAACCCCATCTCTGTTGCTAATCCGACTCGCAATCCTAAGAAAATAGATAGCAACCCCATTGGCAACTCCCGACAACGAAATAGCAACTTCTCCCAGCCATCTGTATCTACACCGATAGAAGAAGATAGCGATCTCATCTACGGTCGTCATCCAGTATTGAGTGCATTGCAAAATCAGCGCAATCTCAACCGTCTCTGGATTACTACCCGTCTGCGGTACGATCCCAGCTTTCACCATTTTCTCCTGCAAGCGAAGGAAAATGGCACAGTTATTGATGAGGTTGAACCCAAGCGCTTAGACTATCTCACCAACGGAGCCAATCACCAAGGTGTGGCAGCACAAATTGCTCCCTACACCTACATGGAATTGCCGGATCTAATTGAACAGTCTAAATCTGTAACCGATGCCGTAATTGTAGTGGCTGACGGAATTACTGATCCCCACAACTTGGGAGCCATTATTCGCACTGCCGAAGCAATAGGTGCTCAAGGATTGGTAATTCCCCAAAGAAGGGCATCTGGGATCACTTCCACTGTCATGAAAGTGGCAGCAGGCGCTTTAGAAAATTTTGCTGTAGCTAGAGTTGTCAACCTCAGCCGCGCCTTAGAAGAATTGAAAGAAGCTGGCTTTTGGATTTACGGCGCTGCTGCAAGTGGGAGTGAACCCGTGCATACAGTCAATTTCACTGGGCCAATCGTTTTGGTAATCGGCTCAGAAGGTGAAGGTCTGAGTATGTTAACTCAACGCTCCTGTGATTTTTTAGTATCGATTCCTCTACAGGGTAAGACTCCCAGCCTCAATGCTTCGGTAGCAGCGGGTATGGCACTTTATGAAATTTATCGCCAGCGATCGCTAAATACCCTGCACTTAGATAGATTACAAAAATTTTCTTTGAAAAAATAATAGTAAAAGAGTATAAAGAAATGTAAAAGATAATCAAGTAGTATATTGTTTAATACCCTGTAGCACGTTTATAAATCGGCGAAAATCATGAAAACCATTTGGCATAACCTCAAGGAAGTGTTGATTAACACATTCGACTACCTCGGCTGGGCTTGGTGGGTAGAGATTGTGACGCAGAATCCCCGCTGCACGTACTACTTCGGCCCATTTCTGAATTCTTCTGATGCCAGATTGTCAAGCATTGGATATATAGAAGATTTGGAAGTAGAAGGAGCGCAGGGAATTGCTGTAAATGTCAAGTGCTGCAAACCTAATACTTTAACAATCGCTGACGACTTGGGGGAAAAATTTGACCGCAAAGTACAGCCTGCCTTTGGCGGTCAAATTTTAAGTTAGGCCAGAGTCAATGTAATTCGTAATTCGTAATTCGTAATTCGTAATTTATAATTTGTAATTTTGAGTTCTAATTACGAATTATTTGTTTAATAGTCAAAAACCCTTGGACTTTTGACTATTGACGGGGCGGTTGGTACACACGTTTGAAAGTCTATATTGACTGTTCAAGAATCCCCTTTACTTTAGACGTGGGCAGTATCAATACCAATTACCTGCGGATGAACTTTGAGCCAATGGTCAATATCATTCAGCACCTGCTGGGGAACTTCCCACGGGAAAAGATGGGCGGTATTGGGATAGCACTGCCACTGAGAATTTTGAAGGTGTTGAGCAGTTTCTAAGCTGGAATCAGATGTGATGTGGCGGTCTTGGTCACCAGCAAGGACTAAACTAGGACATTGTATTTGTTGCAAATCTAGAAGTCGGTTGTATCCCGATTCAATTGCACTATAGAGGGCGCGAGTAGCAGCAGGAGAGGTTTGCAAATAAGCTGGTACTGCTGCGGTGGCGATGTAGTTGTAAGTGGTAGATGTATGTTGTTGGATTAGGTAGCGGAAAAGCGATCGCTTGCCAAAAGTTTCAATATTCCATTGCCAACTCGGTTTTATATAGTTTAGTAGAGCGGCAACGCCAGTATATAAATTATCCTGCCAAGTGATCGGAGGATGACTGCCACGAGGTTTTGCAGCTGTCGCCACCAAAATCAGCCCTGTAACGCGCTCTGGCAAACGTAATGCTAGTTCCATTGCCAGAATGCCCCCAAGTGACCATCCTAATACTAGGCACTTTTCAATTTTAAAACGGTCTAGCAGCGCTTCTAAATCAGTTAAATGGTCATTCATATCAAAATTGCTATTGCAGCGGCTTTTGCCGTATCCACGTAAATCAGGAGCAAAAGTTTGATAACGTTTTGATAAATGATTGGTAAAGACAGAAAGGCTACGACCAGTACCAGGATGACCATGTAAGCCCAAAATGGGAAATCCTTGACCTTGGATGTAGACATTGAGACGTGCAGCAGTAGCATGATTATGGCGATCGCTCATTACTCACCGTTCTCCTGTCTACCGAATAAATGTTCTAAAATGCGTTGACTTTCAGTTCTCAACTCTCTAATTTCCGATCTGATTTTTCTGAGTTCGGTTACAATTCCTTCAAAGTTAGGTTGAGTTGCCTCGTGATTAAGCTGATGGATTTCAACTACCTGCACCAAGGAATTTACGGTTGAGCGTAGTTGAGCGTTCGCAACTCTATTCGCTTCTATGGCTACTCTATTACCATCTATAGCTGCCGTATTCGCTTCAGCCCTTTGTGCTGTTTGTTCTAGAATTGCCTCAATCCAATCTAGCCTTTGTGTCATAGCAGTTGCTTATATTATTCTAATTGTGTCACACGGCTAGTACCGCAAGGCGGAAGTCACTCATTCACTCATTCAAAAGTATTATGGAATAGGCTTTTTAGGGATTTTAAATGGTTTAGACCATCTAATTTATTAATGGTGAGAATTTTACACATTGTAGCCAAAATATATATTTAAATTCAAACCTTCAATTTACTATAGTTTTAAGAAATCGGTTCATAAACCATTTGGGGAATCAACACTTCGTCTTGTAATTGCCCAATACCTAAAAAGCGAGTCTCTTGATCATAAACTCGTACTATTTTAGAAACATCGAAAGTTAGAGGAATTCGCTGACCTTGACACCATTTTTGAGCAGACGTTGCTGGTAAAGTTACAGACGACAAATGTTGTAAGGCTGCATCAGGTACAGAAGGTTGAAATATCTCGGCTTGCAATTTAGTTTCTAAGTCTGTCAAAGTGAGACTATCTGTTAAATTGAAACCACTACTTTGGGTACGGATCAAAGCTGCAAGGGTGCCACCAGTTTTTAAGATTGCACCTAAGTCACGAGCGATCGCTCTAATATATGTACCACCACCACAGGCGATCGCCACATCCAATTCAGGAAAATCTCCTTCTCTCCAGTCCAAAATTTCTATCTGAAAAACTTCCACTGTTCGCACTGGAACTTCCACCGTTTTCCCTTGGCGTGCTAAGTCGTAGAGACGTTTACCATCCACTTGGATTGCACTGTAACTAGGTGGTATTTGCTCAATCTTGCCTTCAAATTGTACCAGTGCAGTTTTCACTTCTGCTAAACTCAATCCAGCACAAGGTTGAGAAGTGATGATTTCACCTTGTAAATCATCGGTTGTAGTACGCACACCCAGGCGAATAGTAGCCTTGTAAGCCTTGTTTTCTGGCAGATATTGCAATAATCTTGTGGCTTTACCAAGGGCGATTGGTAACACCCCAGTAGCTGCTGGATCTAAAGTTCCTGCGTGTCCCACACGTTTAAGGCGCAACAATTTTCGCACCCGCGCTACGCAGTCGTGGGAAGTCCAGTCAAATGGTTTGTTTAAGTTGAGAAAACCTTGAGATAACACAAAATCAATAGTTACAGCTTTTAGATTCTCTGAAATACTCATCAATTTAATGCTCAGAACATCAATATTCGGCATTTAATTCTTGACAAAGCATTAATTTATACGCATTAACCAGGCTCAAGATATGCTCTCAGTACCTTATCAAATAATACACAAAGAACGTAGATAATGCCGAAGATTTTCCGCAAAGATTACGATTAAGTCAAAATACATAAAACTCTTAGAATAGAGAAATATCATAAAAAACTTAATAAGAGTGATTATATCGTTAGGCTGGGAATTACGCTTGGTCTTGGTTTTTTGTGTTTGTATACCTGACTTAAGAAAACGAGCATTTTACCGAATGTTTGATAGGAGATACTACCTATTTTGCTTTAACTACCAGAATAATTGGTGGATTGACTATCGGCAAGTTGTAATACCGATTATCTGTGAGGTTGCATAGAACAATTTGCTCAAAGCAACTTGTCTTACCAAGGTTAATTTTGTGTAGCTTCACAAAGAATTGGTATAAGTAAATTTTTAATGAAAAATAGGATATAGCTTGAATAATTTTATCCAACTAGCTGAAGCAATCTTAAAAATAATTAGTAATTCTCAGTTCAGCCAAGAATTAATTAACAAAGGTAAAAAAAAGCAAAGTTATTTTCTTGGGAAATAACAGCAAAAGAAACGTTAAAAACTTATAGAAGTTTTATTTAATTATTAACGCCGTTCTAAGTAAGCAAGCAAGAATAAATCAAAGTAGGTTAAGTAATGTAAAAAATATTGAGATTAGTTTTTAGTGAAGGCCTCAGCCCTCAAATTAGAACTTTATCCCTGACTTATTGAAGAAATCGGGGATCTGAGCCTCTCGGTGGAGAGCAAATCAAATAGGATTGCTATAGCGGTTCCAATACAGTTCAGTTAAGCTGCACAGTCCTTAAAGATCCCCCTTAGTCTCCCTTAAAAAGCAGGGTGGTTTCATCCGAAGAAAGAAAAATCTCGGATTCTTATTTTTCCGTTTAATGCTTAGTACGAAAATGATACATAGACATTTTCTCTAATTGCCGCTGATTTCAATCTTGAGACTGCAAGTATTCAAGCAAGGTTGCAGTGTAAAGTTCTGGGTCACGCAGGTACATCAGGGCGTTGCTATTGAGAACCTTTGTGGTAGCGTATGAAACTAACTGGGCCGTATCCTCAATAAAAGGTGTAAACATAGTATCGTCCTTAGCCCACATCAATAAAGTAGGAACTGATATCAGTGGTAGGCGGCTGGCTTCGTCGTAGCTTAAGACTGCTTCTATTCCCTCGTAAGTACGATCTTTGCGAGACATTACCTCCTGAAAATATATTTCAAAACATTCAGGAGGATAGCCTGACCACAGTTGTTTAATCCGCTGCCAGTTAGTGGTATAATGGCTGCCATCTTCTTTGACATCTGGGGGTCCATAAAACAACTTCGATTGTCGTAAAGCAGCACGTGATGCTTTATCTTTCCAACGCGGCATTCCAAACAGTACCAACTTTTTGAGCTGCGACGCAGAGATTACTGCTGCTTCGCAAGCAATTGCTGCCCCAGTACTATTTCCCACTAAGTAAAACTTGTCAATACCTAATGTGTCCAATACGTTAAATACAGCTCCTGCATACTGTGGAATATTCCACTGCATGGGTGGATTATCAGATTCTCCTTGTCCTGGAATATCTAATGCAATTACCCGAAAATCAGCAGCTAGTAGCGGCATTAACCTGATAAAGCTACGCGACGAAAAGTAAGTTTTGTGGAGTAGCACCAGTGTCGGACCATTTCCTACTGTCCGGTAATGTACCTGGCCCCATTCTTGCTCGACAAAACCTCTTTTAATTTTGATTGGCTTTTGTTGACTCATCTTTAACTGCCTGCTTATTTGTTCAAAACTTTAATCGGATGCATAATTCAGGTGAACTACTCTCTAGTTTAAGCAGGCAGATAAATGCTTTAAGTATGTGGACTCAAGTTTTCTTTTAACTTGCAACTTAGGTTATTAGTACTGGAAAGCCAAAAAAAAGGACTAACCATAAGAGGATGTCTGAAAAGTTTTTTTGTATACACCTAACCCTTGGAGATCTCCCTAAATCCCCTTTTTTAAGGGGGACTTTGAGACTCTTATTCCCCCTTTTTTAAGGGGGGTTAGGGGGGATCAACAAATATTTGATACTTCTCAGACATCCTCTAACAGGTCAGTCCTTTCTTTATGAAAACAAGAGAGACAACTAGGCGGTGAAGTTTGTGGCAGTCAGCGTGTGGTTGCCGGTGAGTCCAATGAGTAAATCATTAGTACCTACAGCGGCAGTAACATCATTACCAAAGACATAAGTAATACCTGAGTATTGGAAAACACCAAACTTTGAAGCTGTAACTTGCGTAGCAGCAGCGGTAAGCGCATTGCCTAAGTTTGCAGGAGCAGCAGCATTTACGGCTGCCTGCACAGCCGCTTGAGCAATGAGATTGGCAGCAGTAAATCCAGTTATTTTGAGGATATCATCTACTTCAGTGAAATCACTAATAGTATCAAAGTCAGTAGGGGTTATAATATTTCCTACACTAGAATCAGTGAATGTGCCATAAGAGAAGGTGTCTTTACCAGCACCACCAGTTAGTATGTCTTTACCAAGACCACCAGTTAGTATGTCAGTACCAGCACCACCAGTTAATGTGTCAGCATCAGCACCACCAGTTAATGTGTCATTACCAGCACCACCAGTTATTGTTGTTTTAGTACCAGCAGCAGCCTGACTAAGGATGTTAACACCGCCTGTGTTTGCGCTGGCATTAATCGTTGTTACAGTGGCAGGCGCGCCGGTGCTTGTGCCGTTGCCTATCGTTAATGTGCCAGCACCGCTAATATTCAGGGTTGTCACAGCAGCTGCTGCTGTTAATGTACCAATACTATTTTTTCCTAAACCGTCAGCGGCAATGTTAAGCGTATTGACTGCGGTGCTTGCACTTATGTCAAGAGTAGTGAATACGGCATCCTTGATGGACACGGTTGCACTGGTCGCAGTAGTACCAAAATTAGGTGTGAGCGTTCCAACAGTGAGAGTAGGGGTAGTATTAGCCGCAGCAGTAGCACCTTGAACACCAAAGGTAATACCACTAAGTCCAGTGACGCCTACACTTGTAGGTGTACCTGTAGGGGTAACCAAGGTGACTTGTTGAACACCTTTGCCAGCAATGGCGGTCAAGTCAATAGCAATAGAACCGGTGACAGGAGTAGAAGCATTGAGTAGTTGTATATTTTCAACGTTTGAGAGAGATGGAAATGCACCACCAGCAACATAACCAGTGTATATCAAGGTATCGTTGCCTGCACCACCATCTATCTTGTCAGTAACTTGGAGTATAGTATTTGCAGGAGTAGTAGCATCAACACCTCCTACAAAAGTGTCATTAACCGTTGTACCTACAAGGTTGTCCGCAGGAGAGGTTGTCAGAGCAGTGTATGTACCGACTGTCGCTGCTGATATGTAACCAGTGATCTTTGTATCAACCGCCGTATTACCTGCTGTAACTGATGCAGGGTCAGAGGTAATCGTATTGAGGATAGTTGTTGAATCTGTAAATGCCTGGGGAGGTGGTGAGATAATATTATTATTCAGCAGTCCATTGGTAAAGTGTGTGGCAATCGATACCTTATTTTGCAAAGCTGTCTTGTCACCATTCAAAGCATTTTGGGTTAATGTGAGGATAAAGGTCGAAGCTGCACCCGATCCTTGAGTCTTCAACTGATTAACCCAAAAGTCCAATCCTGCCTGCTCTGCGTTCCGACCGAAAGCATTTAAGTAGATTGAGTTGACGAATACAGTCGGATCGGAGATATTAGGAAAAGCCAAATAAGAATATTTATTTTTGGCCTCTTGTGTTTCACCAAAATTAGTGGCGATGGTTTCAAGAGATATGCCTTGATTGGCTTGGCCTAGCCAATAATTCAGACCAGAGAGATCAGGGGCACGATTGAAGTAGGTTACATAAAGCTGAGTAATTGAATTAATGTCTGCTGTAGTCATAGTTGTATTTCACTCTTAATTAATTAACGTCAAAACTGTTTTCAGTTTTAGCTGATTCGCTTTTTGAATAGACCTCTTGCATAAATGCTTAAATTGTCATATTAAGCAAAGCAAAACATCTGGTAAGATTCTTCTCTTGACTGCGTTCCGTACCCTGCAGGAACGCTGCGCGAACAGAATGACATTCCAGGTTTTTAGACTTTTGCAAGAGGTCTAATCACTAGAGCATCGATTCAGTAATCAAAAACCTAACCCCTCAGCCTCCTTCCCTTGTAGGGAAGGAGGAGTTAAACTCCTCTCTCTTCGTAGGAGAGGGGTAGGGTGAGAGAAGAGGTTCTTCGAGGATTACTGAATTGGTGTTCTAGTCGATAGTTTCTCAAACTAAGACATAAAATCATTCAGTGCTTATACTGAACTGTTTTGAGAGCGCTCTTATATAATTAAGTAGTTTCATGGTTGATTTTATATAATTAAGTGCATAAGCAAGAATAAATCAAATTATATTACATAATCTAAAACCAATTAAATTAGCTCGTAGTAAGGGCTTCAGCCCTTACTATAAAACTTTAATTATTCACGCCTACTTACTTATCTGCATTATGAAATGAAACCAATCAAGTAGATATTCTGCATTCTCTGCCTCTGGCAGCCCCCTAATTAGGGTAATAAAAAGACCTCTCTCTGGTTTGACTACGCAAAACCTGCCCCTCTCCAAGCCAGAGAGGGACAGACTTGAATTTTTAGATGTAATTATTAACAGGACTTACGCACAGGTAACGGAAAATCGAACCACAGAGTCCGCAGAGGACACGGAGGAATAAGAGTTTGAGAGGTTTTTTGCGTAAGTCCTAATTAAATAAAAATCGTCACATGCAACATTGCAACGCCAACATCCAACATCCAAAATCCAAAGTTGAGTATGGAGTTAGGGGCTTTTTTTTGAAAGTATTGAGCTTGATAATGATCGCTACCAAGTGCTTGTGCTAATTCGGTTTTACTCAGCGACTGGACGAGACTCAATCCAAGAGACTTACTAGAAATGCTTTGGGTGTAGGCGGCGTTGAGATAAGAGGCGTATTTTGGTTTTCCTGCAACGTAAGTTTGGAAGAAAGGCAAACTCAAAACATTCATGTAACGACGCGCTTGGGAAGCATCACCAATCATATCCGCAGGTAATGCTACTTGCTGATTTGCAGGGTTACCGTTGCCAATGGTGGAAAAGTGGGTGCCACCTACAAGCATGACAAGATACTTTTGTGAATTTGCAAACCAGGAGAAAGGTAGAATTTGCTCGGATAAAGCTGGTGCAACTGTATCATCACTACTGCTGACAATCATCACTGGAGTTTTAATTTGACTTAAGCCAGCTTTGCCGAAAATAGAACTAGTAATGGGATTAACTGCGATCACAGCTTTCACTCTCAGATCCTGTAGGTTATAATCCTTGTCAGACTTGCTGTTGCTCAATTCCAAAGCCCGACACTGGAGCAGTAAAGACATATTCCAGGTATTTTGCAGTGCTGCTGGTTGACAATCTTGTTTTAGCTGCTGAAAGTTGATTTTAGCACCTGCCAGAGCTAAGGCTGTGTAGCCTCCCAAAGATTGACCAAATACTCCAACTTCTTGCAGATTTAACCGACCTTTAAATCGTGAATCAGATTGGTTACCTTTTTCCAATTGATTCAGTATATATGTTACATCCAAAGGACGATCTTTAAATTCGTTTGGTTCTGCTACTTTACTGGCGCGTCCATTCAACAGTGAACGCAATTGTTTGGTATCACTACCAGGATGATTGGGAACGACGACAGCAAATCCGTAGGAAGCTAGGTGAGTGGCTAAATATTGAAAGTTGCTGCTGTCTAAACCCAGGCCATGAGAAATCACAATTACAGGTGCAGCATTCTGGACATTGGGAATATAAACATCAGTTAATAAAAGCCGATTGCGCGTTGAGTCAAAAAATTTTAAGGTGTATTTTTGCAACTTCAACTTTCCCGGAAACTGTAAATCGGGCAATTGTGATAAATTTGGTTGTTTGATGGTAGTAGCTTCTATGTGAGATTTTTGGGAAACTGCTGTGATTGCCTGATGGGTTTTATTAACAAGTTTCTCCAATTCTGTTGCTATTTCCAAAGTCTGCACTACATCAAGGTTAATGCTGTGGGTGGGATATTTACGCAACACATTCAAAAGTGTCAAGCCTCCTGATTCAGCAGAGGCTAAAATTACCGCCGAACGCAAAGCATGAAATTCTGGTTCTGCCTGACGAGATTGAGTTTTAATCACTTGCGCCAACCGATGCAGCAAAAGTTCTCCTTGCGGTGTGTAGAGAAATTGCGAAAGTACTACCGGACTAACTTTCACACGATTGAGTAAAATTTGCCGTAATTTTTGAAGCTGTTGAAGAGGCAGATATTGCTGATACGTTGCTAAATCTTCGTCAATTACACCTGTTTTGGCGTAGTTTTCTAAAGTCGTGACTGAAATGGAAAGCTCTAAAGCTGAATAAGATGCATAAATCCGCTCTGCTGCCAAGACAGAATTACTAATTCCAAATGTTGGCAGCAGTGTTGAAAGAACCAGCAACAGGAAATTTCTTTTCAGGGTGCTGGCCCAATTACCAAACAAACTATTCATCGCTCAACTGTTTCGGTAGTCTGGTTTTATCAGGTGTTGGCTTTGGTAGTTATTCGGGCGCCCTGCTTGGTTTACTTAAAGTTATTAGCCTCAATTTTATCAAAACAGAATTTAGGAGTCAGGAGTTATAATTTAGGATAAATTATGTATAACTTGCGGATATAACTTGTTTAATTCAAGGTATATAAATGGGTTTAAATACCCACAAAACTTAGGATTTTGTAGTCAACAAAAAGTAGTGATTCCCAATCCCCCAGTAATTGATTCTGACTCCTGAATTCTGATTTTTGAATTTTTCTTCAAGGATTTTTTTGGCTATAAGGTCAACAATTAAATACTACGGAGTTATATAGATGGGTAAACTATCCATCTTGCAAGAGGCTGACTCCAGTAGTTTGCCTTCACTAGTAAATCATAACAAATAAAAAATCCTCTGCCTCAGTATTTATGTTGTAGCTTTGAAGATGGCACGAATTCACTAAATGAAAAACCCAGTAAAACTTCTGAAACTTATTTATATTAATCAGCTTTTGCCAAGGCGATCGCTACTGAGCCTATGACTACTAAACCTGCTCCTAATATTGCTATGAAAGTCAAGTGTTCTGGTGGTATCCAATAAGGTGCAATAACTGATACAATTACGATTAATATTAATGTTACAATGGGAGCTAAAGCTAATACTGCACTCACTCGTGATACTTCCCAATGTTCTAATGATTCGCCAAAAGCACCGTAAGCAATTAAAGTATTCAAAGCACAAAAAAGCAACATTCCTAAATGGAAAGTATCAAGTATAAAAAGTGATTTTACTCTGGTGAAAGGAGTGAATAATAAAGCACAGCCCCCATAAATAATCAGCATGATGCTAGGGGAAGATAAAGATTGTAATAACTGCTTTTGTGCCAAAGCAGAAATAGCCCATGCTGCTGCTGCTAGCACAATCCAAACACTACCTAGTATATATGTACTATGTACTGTAATTAAATTCGTTAATTGTTCGTGAAAAAATAAAAGGTAACCGCAAGTCAGTACACTTATACCAATCCATTGATACAGATGATAACGTTCTTTAAAAATTACTAACCCTCCTAAACCTAATAAAAGGGTAGATAATTGAATAAGAACTTGAGCGTTAGCAGGCGATGTTAGTGCTAAACCTTGCATAAATAGAAAATAATTAATCCCTAAGAAGAGTGTAGCGATCGCTAATAATTTCCAAGAAGCAGAGCATAGTTGTTCTAGCTTAGGTAATTTACTACTTATTCCTAAATACATAGTAATAAGGAAAAAAGATACCAAAAAGCGAAACCAAATTACGGTATAGACATCAAGTGCTTGCAGAGTTACTGTCAGAGCAATAGGTAAAATTCCCCACAATAAGACAGTCAATAGCGATAACGCTAGCCCTAAGCGCCACCGACCAGAACTTTGATGTAGTGACATTCAAATCTCCTACTCAACGTAGGGCTGATAATAAGCTAAAACATATCTAATTTGCATATCCAAATTTTATCAAACTCTTGTGGAAAAAGTATATTAACAGCCTAGTTAATACAACTTAAATGTAGAATAGCTTACCTACCTTACTGAATTTATTTGTAATTCTATGGCGTTTTTTGTTCACATAAAACTCGTAAATTGTGTAATTACTTTACATGAATATTAAATTTAAAAGTTGCTCGGAAATGTATAATTTATTTCGGTGTTATTCTATTGCAAAAAACTATGGGGATTATGCCCATAATAAGTTTAGTAGTCTTTACTACTGGCTTATTATTTTACTTACTACTGATTTCAAGAGGTCAATTTTTGTTCAAATCTTTAGTGACAAAAATAAAGCGCCAAGAGTGGAGATTCAGAGATAGTAAGCTTAACTACCTGAGATCAAGATTTTTAAGGACTATAACAATTGCTGCGATTATTCTGGTAGCAGTAATAGCTGGAAATACTGTATCAGCCCAAGTTACGCCGCCTCTAGCTTCGCTCAAAAGCGTATCGGTTCCACAGCCTGACAATCTTGGAGACTTTGTAAAAGACAAAGTAGCTGCAATCAAGTTAGGAAAGACTCTTTTTTGGGATATACAGGTTGGGAGCGACGGATTGACCTCCTGTGCTAGTTGTCACTTCCATGCTGGAGCCGACAATAGATCCAAAAATCAGATTTCTCCTGGGCTTTTGCAGATTAAGGCTGATGGTACAGCGAATCCAGATACAGTTTTTGATGTAGGTGGTGCGCCAAACTACCAGCTACGAAAAGAAGATTTTCCCTTCCACAAGCTGTCAAACCCCGATGATCCCAAGACTGTTGTATCTGACCGTAACGATGTCAGTTCCTCTCAGGGGGTCTTCAATACGAAGTTTGTTGATGTTAAACCTGGTAGCGCAGAAGACCAAGTAAAAACCGAGCCAGATCCTGTGTTTAACGTAGGAGGTACGAATGTGCGCCGCGTCCAGGCGCGTAATACGCCAAGCGTAATTAATGCAGTATTCAACTTCCGCAACTTCTGGGATGGAAGGGCGCAGCGTATTTTTAATGGGGTGAATCCCTTCGGTTTAAAAGACCCTAACGCCTCTGTGGTGAAAGCAGAAAACCCAAATCAACTCAAATTTGTCAAAGTCAGCCTGAATAATTCGTCTTTGGCTTCCCAGGCACTCGGACCACCACTCAATTCCTTCGAGACGTCTGCTGATGGTCGCACTTTTCAAGAAATTGGTGATAAGTTTGGGCGAATTGACAACAGAAGATCTAGACTGTTGCAAAATGATATTCAGGTCGGCTCGCTACTCAGTTCCATTCCAGGGATTGGTGATAACCTCGAGCAAATTGGCGACACAAAATCTCTCAGCGGACTGCTGCAAAATATTCTGTCAATTAGGGGTACAAAGCTCCCTCGAGTCCTGGCGCAAAAGTTATCTCGCCTCAGACCACTAGGCAAACAGGTTGTACATCCACAAGACAGCGTTTTAGGTGCAGACAGTAGATGGCCTCAACCCGGACTGAAGGATAAAACCTACGATCAGCTGGTTAAAGATGCCTTCAAGACCGAGTGGTGGAAGTCTAATCAACTCATCCAAGTTGATGCTCAAGGTACACGGACTTTTGTCAACAGGGCTGATAACTCTTCCCAAACCAAGGAGTACACACTGTTGGAGTATAACTTCTCGCTATTCTTTGGGCTTGCAGTTCAGTTGTACGAGTCTACACTCATTGCCAATGATACGCCCTTTGATCGCTTCTTGGAAGGAAACACCACAGCCCTAACCAACCAGCAGCAACTAGGTAAACAAATATTTGAGGGCAAAGGTCTGTGCATTGGTTGTCACATTGGATCAGAATTAACAGCTGCTTCAGTGAGCAACGTGGCTAAAAACGGACGAATCAAACGTGCGCCCTTCCCTCCAAACGGCCCTGAAGACAATGGCTTCTTCAATATTGGTGTCAGACCTGTTACGGACGACCCCGGTTTGGGTGGTAATGACGGTTTGTCTGGTAACGGCCAAGGTAATCCGCTTTCAGAGGCACGGTTGGCTCAACAGGGGAAATTTAGGAATCTCCTGGGCGAAGACCCCCCGATTCTCACTCCACCGTTGAATCCTAGTGAAACTGTGTTTGCAGACGGAGCCTTCAAAGCACCTGGACTTCGCAATGTGGAACTCACTGCTCCCTACTTTCACAATGGAGGTCAGGCGACTTTAGAGCAAGTGGTTGATTTTTACAATCGGGGTGGTGACTTTGGAGTTCTTCCACCGCTGAATCTTTCACCAGAAGAAAAACAGCAATTGGTCGCCTTTTTAAAGGGACTGACTGATGAGCGAGTTCGGTATGAGAAAGCGCCCTTTGACCACCCGCAACTATTCGTTCCGAATGGACATCCGGGTAACTCTACCTCTGTTACTAATGACGGCACTGGTAAAGCTACAGATAGCCTACTAGAAATTCCTGCTGTTGGTAGGAATGGTGGTACTGGCACTGGAAATTTCCTGAACTAACTAGCAATTTGAGTTAGTAACTCAGGTGTGGGAGCAGGGGAAGCAGAGGGAAAACTTTTAACTCCTAACTCCTCATTGCCCCTAATCCCCTCCAGGGGCCCGAGCTCCCCACTCCCCATTCCCCTTAAAAGTGATCAGCCATCCAAGGCGACGCACCTGCAAATATTTGCGTAGCTGCTAAGATAGCCGTTTCTGTTCCATTCAGTTTTCTGGCTTGTTGCAAATGGTAGGGGGTGAACAAACTTGTATACAATGGTGCCAATTCTCGGATATCTAGCTGCAACTCACCTCTTCCACCTCTGGTAACTTCACCACGTCCGTTGGCGACAGAAAGAATGAATTTACCATTATTTCCACTTAGCAAATTATCTTGAATTTCTAAGTGCAGTTCAGTTTGGATTCCGGATGGATAACCACGCGCCTCCAATGCATTAACTACATGTACTACCCGCAACATCCAACGGATCGTATGCCTGATCTTGGCAGTCTGCTCTGGTAACAGCAATGTCAGGGAATCAATCACAGAACTCCTCCATCGCACCCGGTCAATTTGAGAGCGATGATTGGCAAGAAAAGACCAAAAACTTTGTGCAGCAGCATCTGTGAGAATTACCCAATCTTTGATCCGCAGAATTGCGCCATCCTCTGCTGGATGTTGGCTGAAGAGGATGTAGCCTTGGGGTTTCTCTTTGCTACCGATAAAATATGCGTAAAATGTTTCCTTCTCATCTGGTTGGATTAAGCGCTCCCAGATTGCTGGATGTCGGTCTAAATATCCATGTGTTAGTCTCGCCTGCTGCTGATATAGCTCATGAAAGACTTGATGATTGATGGTCGCTATTGGTTGTAAAGGTAGGGGTTGCTCCCGCACCTGGATACTGTTAGCAGCAACTTCCCAATCACACAAGTGACCCCCCTGCTCATACCCGACTTTTCGGTACAAGCCTTGAATAGACGGATAAAGAGCGGAGATTGCTACGCCCCTAGCATAAAGTTCTTTGAGGGTGTGCTGCATTAGAGCGATCGCAGCTCCTGAACCGCGATCCTCTGGAGCAATGCCCACTGCCGCAATTCCTGTCATTGATACACGTTGACCACCCCACCACTGACCCATATCCAGAGTTGCCAATCCACCAATTACTTGCTGCAATTTACGGATAATCCGGAAATTTTCTACGCCAACGAGATTGATGTAAACTTCCTCGCCACCAAATGCGCTGATATAACACTGCTCAAAGATATACCCCAGCTGCTGAATATCCTGTGGATGGGCAAGAGTACTGTATTCAAATTTAGGCGTCATCTCTTATACCATTAATAATACAAAAGCAAAACTATACTACAACTAAGGTTGCTTGAAATTTGACCTTCTGAGGCTCAATGTTGACCTTCCGAGGCTCAACTTTCACCTTCTGAGGTTCAAACTTGGACTTCAAAACCTGGGTAATATCAAAATCTAGATTATAATTCCTGAGAAATATTTTTGCCTCAACAAAATACCAATAAATTTTGTCATCAATTTATTGCTTTTTTTGCTGCCAATTCTGAGTAGCCTTTGGATTGCTCAAAGTTTTGATCCTTTATCTTCTTATCAGCCTCTCCAAACTATAGACGGGGTAGCTTTATATAAAAAACAATTAACAAATGGTAACGAAGCATATTTACAAGTTATTGATCTTCGCAAAATGCAGATAGACCAAATTACTGGAGAGGTAGATAATATGGGTCTAAATGAAAGTAAATATTATAAAGGAGAAGGTAAGTATTACAGCCCTTTTTTCAAAACCAAGTTATTTTCTGAAGTTGCAGACGAATATAAGAAACTTTACGCAAATAATGTTTTTTCTCTGATTAACTGTTCTTTTTTTGAGCAATACCAATCTAGTTCTCAATTATCCTTTCCAATTAAACTGAATGGTGTAGTCATCAGTGGTGGCACTAGCCCTTATGGCCCAATCAAGCAACCAAAAGAAAAATACTATACTAATATTCACCTCAAAGCCCTAGTACCGCAAGGCGGAAGTCAAAAGTCAAAAGTCAAAAGTATTATGGAATAAGCTCTTTAGGGCTTTTCAATGGTCTGCTTATTTACGCCCTGCTGTACTAGTCTGGAATAGTAAGCAGGCATACACAGGCATACATTACTGATTACGACCAAGTTAGTGGTGCGCCTCTCAACCAAAAAGCAGTGAACAATGCCATTGTCACTTACCGATACATCTTGATCAGTCAGCCAGTGAAGAAGGTACTTCCAAAGAAGGATCAACCTTATTTAATATTGTGGCGGGATAATTTTGACGGTGATGTCTCGATTAAGTTGTACGATGGAAACAAACTTATCCAAAACATTTCTTGCCGTACTGCTAGCAATGGAGTTTATGAGTGGACACCACGTATTCCCGTAAAAGAAGGCTATTTTATTTGTATTTCTAGCTGGAAAGACCGGAATATTTTTGGGCAGTTGCAATTGTAATAAAGATCAGCGCTGTTTTTAGCGGTGCGGAATGGGAAAATGGAATGGATAACTAGCTAAACGCAAACCTCTCAACAAGGTTGACGGTGTGGCAGTGATCGGAATTGTTATCGTTTCTCACAGTAAACAACTAGCTCTGGGTGTGCGGGAGCTCGCTGCACAGATGGTTCAGGGCCAAGTCTCTATCGCTGTTGCAGCAGGTATTGAAGATCCGGAAAACCCACTGGGTACAGATCCCATTCAGGTTTATCAGGCGATCGCTTCTGTTTTCTCTGATGATGGTGTCTTGGTGTTAATGGATTTGGGTAGTGCTTTGCTGAGTGCAGAAATGGCAATAGAGTTTCTCTCAGAAGCACAGCAGCAAAAAGTGCATTTGTGTGAAGCACCTTTAGTAGAAGGCGCGATCGCTGCTGTCGTGGCTGCGGCGGCTGGTAGGGACATTCACCAAGTTATGGCGGAAGCACGCGGCGCACTGCTAGCAAAAGCAACTCAATTGGGTGTAGTTAGTCCGTTGTCAGTTGTCAGTAATACTCAAACAACAAGCAATGTAGAATCACCAACACTAGAAATCCGGCTGATTGTGAGCAATCGCTTAGGATTACACGCTCGTCCCGCAGCGCAGTTTGTGGCAACCGCAGCCCGATTTAAATCCCAAATTATGGTGCAGAATTTCACGAGAAATACTGAGCTAGTCAGGGGTGACAGTATTAATCAAGTTACAACTTTAGGGGTGCGTCAAGGACACGAACTGGTGATTACTGCTACTGGTTCTGATGCAGATGAAGCACTGACGGCATTACAAGCATTATTTGCAAATAATTTTGGTGAAGATAATGTTGCCTTGAATTCTCCACCAGCCTTTCACCATCAAGTTACCCCAGCAACTCACGGCGAACTTTCGGGAATAGCAGCTTCTGGTGGAGTAGCGATCGCACCCATTGTTCATTATCAACCCACACACATTTTAATTCCGCAATACCATGTAGATGATGTTGAGGCAGAGTGGCAACGAGTACAATCAGCAGTTCACACTGCCAGACAGGAAATCCAAGCAGTTTTCTCACAAGCATCTATTCAAATTGGTGACGCTGAAGCCGCCATCTTTGACGCTCAACTACTATTTTTAGAAGATCCAGTATTGCTGGAAGCGGCTAAAGAGCGCATTTTAGAACACCATCTCAATGCTGAAGCCGCTTGGCAAGCCGTAGTAGATGAAGTTGCGAGTTCCTACCACACACTTGAGGATTCTTATCTGCAAGAGCGAGTTGACGATGTTGTGGATGTCGGGCAAAGGGTACTACGATTATTAGCTGGAAATGCCCCTGCAAAAGTGCATCTTGAGGAACCTGCGATTTTGGTGGCGACTGATTTAACCCCCTCAGATACCGCTGGGCTAGATCCAACAAAGGTGCTGGGTATTTGTACAACTTCTGGTAGCGCCACCTCCCACAGTGCAATAATCGCCCGGACATTGGGTATTCCCGCAGTCTTGGGCGTAGATGCCCAGGTGTTGCACTTGGCAGATGGTACACTTATGGCACTTGATGGTGAAAGTGGCAAAGCTTGGGTAGAACCAGAATCACATATCCTGGATCTACTGGAGGCAAAGCGAGAAGCTTGGCAAACTGCCCAACTTGAAGCACTAGCTACGGCACACCAGCCAGCAATTACTCGTGATGGTCGGCAAATTAGCGTCTTCGCCAATATTGGTAGTATAAGTGATGTCCAAGTTGCTGTGGCTAGCGGTGCCCAAGGCGTGGGGCTACTTCGCACTGAGTTTTTGTATCTAGATAGGACAAGCGCCCCCACTGAAGAAGAACAACTAGCAGTGTATCAGGCGATCGCTCAAGTTTTAGATCATCGTCCGCTGATTATTCGTACCTTAGATGTAGGTGGTGATAAGCCACTTCCCTACCTGAGAGTGGGGTTAAGAGAAGCTAACCCTTTCTTAGGTTGGCGGGGAATTCGTTTCTGTTTGGATCATCTGGATTTGTTCAAAACTCAGTTACGAGCAATTTTAAGAGCCAGTGCGAGACACCAAATTAAAATCATGTTGCCGATGATTGCTACTGTGACGGAAGTCCGTGCGGCTAAGGTAATTTTGGGTGAAGTGCAGGTAGAACTAAATCAAGCTGATATCGCATTTGATGCAGCGTTGAAAGTGGGGATTATGGTAGAGGTTCCGTCAGCAGTAGCGATCGCTGATCAGTTAGCCGCTGAAGTAGACTTCTTTAGTATCGGTACCAATGACCTGAGCCAGTATATTATGGCTAGCGATCGCACTAACCCACGCGTGGCAAATTTGGTTGATGCGCTACATCCAGCAGTGTTGCGAATGGTGCAGCAAGCTATCCAAGCTGCCCATGCAGCGGGGATTTCGGTAGGATTATGTGGAGAATTGGCAGCAGATACTTTAGCAACACCAATTTTATTAGGTTTAGGGCTGGATGAATTGAGCGTGAATCCCCAAAGTATACCTAGAGTGAAGCAAGTGATCGCTCGGTTTAGTATAGTTGAATGTGAAGCGATCGTGGCATCAGCATTACAACAAGATTCCGCAGTTCATGTCAGAGAACTTATCTCAACCTCAGTTACTCCGCCTGCATAATACTAATTCATAATTAATCGTTAAAATCTTATTCCCAGTTGCCCGTTAAAGCCACAAATAGATTTGTAACCAGCAATAACAAAAACGTTATCAATTGCTTTTTCATTTTGGTGTCTTCTGCAAACAAAATGCCATTTGACTTTCTCAAAATGTACTGACACCCATACATCATATATCATATGTATTTTTATAGAAATGGCAATTTTAAGTTCATTGATTTAAACAGCAATCCACTAAATCCAAGTACTAAACCCCTTCCAGGCATACTCTTTAAATTCAGCTACCAAGGAATAAAACTTAAAGCTGACTAATCACTCACCATTCGCGCAATCGCCCATCCCATCCCCCGCAATCCAAATGTATTTGTAGGTTTTTTGCCATTTCACGAGTAAAGCACTTTACCTCCACGCCTTACCTCATTAACCCCCCTAAATCAAATCACTAAGTATCTTCTTATTCGCGGCAGTAACCCTACTCAAAAGTGGACACATCTCGCAGCACATTAGGAATTTCCCCTTGAGAAAAAGGAAACTCCAGCAAGGTTTCTCTAAGACCCAAATACCCAGATTCAGCAAACGACAAAAGCATTCGGGAAAGCGCTAGCCAAACCTCCGGTTCATATTCCCAATCACGATAACGGGAAGCTCGACCAGCAATTGAACGTAGCGCCCAGAAATAAGAGTTCCGCACCACCGAACCACCTTTCTTAAACTCTGGCAAATCTTCGTGGTGGATAAAAAGTATTTTATTTTCAATTCTGGCTCTCATAGCAATTTTGAATTTTAGATTTTAGATTAAAACTAAATCAAAAGTTATGGTGCGTTACGGCTTTAGCCTAACGTACCATGTTGTATCGTGGTGTATTAGGCACTCTAATTATGTTTTTGGTTACAAATTATATCGAAATATGCGTCTAACACAACGCCCTAACACTGGTTCGGGTAGCAATACAGTTCAGATAAGCCCAAAACCCTGATGTAGAGACGTGATTTATCGCGTCTTCAAAGACCGAATTACTTAACCGAGTTTTCCAAGACAAGCCAACGTTTAAACCATCGTGGTCTAATCTATCTCTTTGGAGAGGGAACCCGAAATAAATTAAGCCGCGACGACTGCTGAGTTTTGTAACATCTAAATTCAAATAATTTTTCTGATCTAAATCTAGTCCAATGCTACCAAAATAGGTACTTGTAGCTGTGTCTGCATTTGATAAAAATCCCTGACTATCACGATTTGCTGCACCTACGGGGATGCAGTAACGGTTATCTGTAAAGAATCTTTCAAAGCTGAAGTTATATTTGACATTAGCAGATGAACCACCATAGGTCACTTGTTGGTTATTTAAACTCAACAAGCCAAATTCTGCACTACCACTCAATTTAGGTTTGCCATAACCTTCTTTAGTGATAATATTTACAACTCCCCCAAAAGCAGATGAACCATACAAAGCAGAAGCTGTACCGCTGTATAATTCTACTCGTTCAATAGCCTCTATAGGAATACTATTTAAGTCAGTTCCACCATGATAAATGTTGACATTATTGTTAATTGGTCTACCATTAATCAGAAATACAGACTGATTAATTGAGGCTCCCCGGTAGTATGTACCTGTGTAAGTATCTGCACCATGACCTACGTCATTGATTGCAAAACCAGGCATTCTTTTCAAAATATCGGCTAAACTTGTAGCACCTTGCTTTTGAATTTCTTCTTTATCAATTACGTAAGTTGGTGTAGATTGAGGTAGGTTGTGTGGTTCTTACTCCCTAACGTTGGCACAGCCCGCCTTCTCTACGAGACACTCCGTGTAGCTTACTTCCACGTTCGCGTTCGCACTAGCGTCTTTGTTGGCGCAGCCTCTCCGTCAGGAGAAGGATAAGTGGTACGGCATCGCTTTACTGAAGCAGAGAGCAGTTTTCCTCCGCCTCTTACCCTCTGCCTCAATTTTCAGACTTAAGGAATAGAGATTTCTATTACTACTGATAGAGCAAATAATATTGTTTATAAGTTAGATTAAAATATTAGTGATTTGAATGAGTTATTAAGTAACTTGAAATTTCAACTAATTATTAATTCTTCAAATAATTAGTTTTATTGAAGTTGATTATTTGCCGAAAAACTAATTACTGAAAGTTTAATTATGTATCTAGCTTTATGGCCAGGGAATGTATATCCTTTAGGTGCAACTTGGGATGGTAAAGGGACAAACTTTGCTTTATTTTCGGAAAATGCAACAGGGGTAGAGCTTTGTTTATTTGATAATGATGGCGACGAAATTCGCTTGCCTTTGACAGAAAAAAACAATTTTGTTTGGCATGGTTACTTGCCAGGAGTTGGTCCAGGTCAAAAGTATGGGTTTAGAGTGCATGGGATGTGGGCACCGGAGGCAGGTCATCGATTTAATCCAAACAAACTATTGATTGACCCCTACGCCAAGGCAATTGATGGTGAGTTTAGTAATGATCCATCTGTCTTTAGCTACTCTTTAGATGCTCCAGAAAAAGACTTAGTTTTTTCTGAACTAGATGATGCCAAAATAATGCCCAAGTGTGTTGTGGTTGATCAATCCTTTGATTGGGAAGGTGATCAACTCCTTGGTACACCTTGGTATAGAACTGTTATTTATGAAACTCACGTCAAAGGTTTTACTAAACTACATCCAGCTATTCCAGAAGAGTTGCGTGGAACTTATGCTGGGTTGGCGCATCCAGCGGCAATTCAACATTTACTGCAATTAGGAATTACAGCAGTTGAATTGATGCCAGTACATCATTTTCTATCTCAACCGGGACATTTAGAAGGAAAAGGATTAAGCAATTACTGGGGCTACGATTCCATTAACTATTTTGCCCCTTGTTCTAGTTACAGTGCTAGTGGGACTGGAGGACAACAAGTCACCGAATTCAAGCAAATGGTCAAGGCACTACATTTTGCCGGAATTGAAGTGATCTTAGATGTGGTCTACAACCACACTGGCGAAGGAAATCATTTCGGACCAACGCTATCTTTGCGAGGTATTGATAATTCTGTATATTACCGCTTGGTAAAGGATGATCCTCGCTACTACATGGACTTTACAGGCTGCGGTAACTCTCTGAATGTGCGTCATGCTCAAGTTCTGAAGTTAATTATGGATAGCCTGCGCTATTGGGTAATAGAAATGCATGTAGATGGCTTCCGATTTGATTTGGCCTCAGCGCTGGCACGGGAATTATATGAGGTAGATAACCTATCAGCTTTCTTTGACATTATTCATCAAGACCCAATCCTGGCAGATGTGAAGCTAATTGCTGAACCTTGGGATTTAGGAGAAGGAGGCTATCAAGTCGGGAACTTTCCACTGCGTTGGTCTGAGTGGAATGGTAGATATCGGGATACAGTCAGAGATTTTTGGCGTGGCGTAGATGATAGTTTAGGACAATTTGCTTACTGTTTTACTGGTAGCCCTGACTTGTATCAAACAAACGGGCGCAACCCAAATGCAAGTATTAATTTCGTGACTGCTCATGATGGTTTCACATTGAATGATTTGGTCAGCTACAACGAAAAGCACAACGAGGCAAACGGGGAAGACAGTAGAGATGGTGAAAGCCATAATAGATCCTGGAATTGTGGTGCAGAAGGCGAAACCGACGATCCTGAAGTAATGCGTTTGCGCGAACGGCAACGGCGAAACTTTTTAGCAACCCTAATGCTATCTCAAGGTGTACCAATGCTATTAGAGGGGGATGAAATTGGCTGTAGTCAAAAGGGAAATAATAATGTCTACTGCCAAGACAATGAAATTTCCTGGCGGCATTGGGATTTGCATAAAGCGAACTCGGATTTACTAGACTTTACACGTGAACTTATTAATTTTCGCCATCAGCATCCAGTATTCCGACGGCGGAAGTGGTTTCAAGGTCGCCCCATCCACGGTTCAGGCATTAATGATATTGCTTGGTTTAATGCTGATGGCAGTGAAATGACTGAGAAGCAGTGGCTAGTTAGTTATGCCAAAGTAATGGAGATTTTTTTTAATGGGCAGGGAATTGCTACTCCAGGAGATCGTGGTGAGCGGATTATTGATGAAAGTTTTCTGCTATTTTTTAACGCTCACTACGAATTAATTGAGTTTGCTTTACCCAATGATTTTAAAGAAAAGGTATGGGAGATAGTAATTGACACTAATGAACCTCGCTTCCTACAACGGGGAAAATTAGTTTCAGGCTCTCAAAGTGTACCAGTCACAGATCGCTCTCTGATGGTGTTACGCCTGATCAGTTAGAAGATGTTTGAAAAGTCCTAGAAGTATACCAAAAACTCCGCTTCCATTCCTCTCCCCGTAGGCGTCAGTCTGCCGTTAGGCAAGCAAAGAGAGGCTTTAAAACTCCTATTCCTTGTAGGGAAAGGAGACTGGGTGAGTTAGGTTTTTAAAGTTTTGATGTTAATAACAATATTTTTCAAACATCCTCTGATATATTCATGTCTGGCTGATTAGTTGTCATTGCGTTGGCATCAGCCTTCCTGTAGAGTACGAAGTGTTCGCGGTAGCATCTCTAAGGGTTGCAATCTCCGAATCGGTAATCGCATTTTTAAGTTAGCCACAAAAAAAGAGAGTGGAATCTTATCTTCTTTACCAAAAAGACCAGATCCCCGACTTCTTAAAGAAGTTGGGGATCTGTTTCATTACGTTTGATTAAAGATTCCTCAGACTGGCAATATTTAGTAATTAACCTACGTCGTTTTAGGAGAGAATAAAGCAGCATGAAAAGTGCGGGTAAACTGGTTCCAGTTAGTGCTAACAAAACTAATGGATTGACAAAGCCTGCCATTATACCAGTTCCGACACTAGTCCCAAATCATAATGTTAGTAGTATTAGTACATGTTCACCCAAATCTGGATATGGATAGCTATTCATAGTTCAAGGGCAATAAGTAGGATATGCCAAGTCTGTTGTGTATTACGCAAATACACTTAAATTAGCAGGGGTAAATCAATTAATCAATCTTTTTAAGAATAGTTATAGTTACAGGTGCGGGACATCTCTATCAAAATGCCTCCTGAAACTCTTCCCTCTGCGTTCTCTGCGCCTCTGCGGTTAAAAATCTTTATTCACCACAGAGGCACAGAGGGCACAGAGAAGAAAAAAGCGATCGCATAGCCATTATCAGTGCAACTGTGTAGCTGCAAATTCTGTTCGCCAGGGTTGAAGTCGGACATCGCGTCACCTAAATCTCAACCTCTACAACAGAAGCCGTAAAGCATACGAGCAAGTTATAATTCTCTTGCAGATCAACGTAACAAAAATTTATGAGTAACCCCCTAGTGCAAGCCTTTTTCGTAGGCAGAGCGGTAGCTGAAGTAGTTAATGAGCGTTTAGAGGTCGCCTTGACCGATGCTTTGAGTGATCTGGGCAAATTTGATGCCGAAGCTAGAGAGCAGTTGCGCCAGTTTACAGAAGAAGTCCTAGAGCGGGCAAATCGAGCAGCAGAAGTTGCTAATGCTGATCAATCTACCACAGGTAGTGGGCAAGCCAGTTCTGATTCAGGTGACTTGCAAGCAGATATTGATGAATTACGAGCAGAAATTGCCCTGTTACGAACAGAATTGCAACATTATCGCAGAACTTCTGCATAAATTTAGTCATTGGTCATTTGCTCAAAGGACAAATGACACTTGATCAAAAACAGTTTAGGAATCAGAGTGTCTTTTCTTCCAAGTGATTCGGTTGCAAACCAACGGTACACAAAAGTATATGGAACAAGGTTATTCAGATAAGGCATACCGTTGGAATCGGGAAAACTACTCTAGCAGACGGCGTTTTGTGGACATTTGGTCTTTTGTCTTGACCTTATTGTTCAAACTTTGGCTATACAACAAATCTTGGAGTTATCCGGGTGGTGTGACTGAGGTAAAGCAAGCTGCAAGACGCAAGACCCAAGCGGTCTGGATTCGTAATACCCTGCTGGACTTGGGGCCAACCTTTATCAAAGTTGGGCAACTGTTTTCTACCCGTGCTGATATATTCCCTGGTGAATATGTAGAAGAACTAGCCAAGTTACAAGACAAAGTACCGGCATTTAGCTATGAGCAAGTAGAGGCGACCATTGAGAAAGAACTAGGCAAGAAAATTCCTAAACTATACCATAATTTTGAACCTATTCCCTTAGCTGCTGCTAGCTTGGGGCAAGTACACAAAGCTGTGCTGCATACTGGGGAATCGGTTGTCGTCAAGGTGCAACGTCCTGGACTAAAGAAGTTATTTGAAATAGATTTACAAATACTCAAGGGAATTACCCGCTACTTTCAAAACCATCCCAAATGGGGACGGGGGCGAGATTGGTTAGGTATTTACGAAGAGTGTTGCCGGATTCTTTGGGAAGAAATTGATTATCTCAACGAAGGTCGTAATGCTGATACTTTTCGCCGGAACTTTCGCGGTTACGATTGGGTGAATGTCCCAAGAATATACTGGCGTTACGCTACTTCCAGAGTGCTGACTTTGGAATATCTCCCTGGAATTAAAATTAGCCAGCATGAAGCTTTAGAAGCAGCTGGTTTGGATCGAAAGGCGATCGCTCGTCAAGGCGCTCAAGCTTACTTGCTACAGTTACTCAATAGTGGCTTTTTCCATGCCGATCCCCATCCAGGTAATATTGCCATTAGTGCAAGTGGTGCTCTGATCTTCTATGATTTCGGCATGATGGGGCGGATTAAAGCCAACGTGCGCGAAGGACTGATGCAAACCCTGTTTGGTATTGCCCAAAAAGACGGCGATCGCGTTGTCCAGTCTCTAATCGATTTAGGCGCGATCGCCCCAACGGATGACATGGGCCCAGTGCGGCGTTCCGTCCAATACATGCTGGATCATTTCATGGATAAGCCCTTTGAAAACCAATCAGTCGCAGCAATTAGTGACGACCTTTACGAAATAGCTTATAATCAGCCATTTAGATTTCCAGCAACCTTCACTTTTGTGATGCGAGCCTTTTCTACCTTAGAAGGGGTAGGCAAAGGTTTAGATCCAGAGTTTAACTTTATGGAAGTTGCCAAACCGTATGCAATGCAGCTTATGACCGATATGAATGGTTCTGAAGGGAATAGCTTTCTTAACGAATTAAGTCGCCAAGCAGCTCAGGTAAGTAGTACTGCCTTTGGTCTACCACGTAGATTAGAGGATACGCTAGAGAAGCTAGAACGGGGAGACATGCGCTTGCGCGTTCGGTCTATAGAAACTGAACGGCTGTTGCGACGGCAGAGCAGTATTCAGCTCTCAATAAGCTATGCTCTGTTAATCAGTGGTTTCACACTTTCAGCTACGATTTTAGTGGTTAGCAATTATGCATGGTGGGCACTAGTGCCTGGTTTAATTGCAGCAGGGCTTTCAGTAATCGTGATCCGACTACTTTTACGCCTTGACCGTTATGATCGGATGTCTTAATTGTTGCAAAAGAATTTATGAAACTTAATTTCACGGGTTTTAGCGATCCGGGACTTATTCGTTCTAATAATCAGGATGCTTATTATATCGACCCAGAGGGGCGATTTTGCGTTGTTGCCGATGGCATGGGTGGTCATGCCGGAGGTGAGGAGGCAAGTCGAATTGCCACTAAGGAAATTCAGTCCTATTTGGTGGCAAATTGGCAATCTCCTAAGTCTTCCCAAGAATTGCTAGAGCAAGCTTTGTGGGATGCCAATGAAGCAATTTTGCAGGATCAGCAAAATCATCCCGAACGCGCCGACATGGGTACAACAGTTGTAGCGGTAATTTTTCGCTCACCAGAGTCACCCTGGTGCGCTCATGTTGGCGATTCGCGGTTGTATCGCTTCCGGGAGTCGCAATTAGAACAGGTAACAGAAGACCACACTTGGGTTGCACGGGCAATCAAAATTGGTGACATCACCTTAGATGAAGCACGATTACATCCTTTTCGTCATGTATTATCCCGCTGTTTGGGGCGTGAAGACTTGCATGAGATTGATGTGCAACCCCTGGATGTAAAAGTTGGCGATCGCTTGCTGTTATGTAGTGATGGTCTCACAGAAGAACTTGTCGAGCAGAAGATTGCTAGCTGCCTCCAAGGCACTCCTTGGGTTGATAAAGCCGCCATCTCTTTAGTTGAGGCTGCCAAAGACCACGGAGGGCACGATAACATCACAGTTGTCATCGTCTCACTCGACTAAAGAGTTATGAGTTATGAGTTATGAGTTTTAACTCCTCACTCCTCACTTCTCACTCCTCACTCCTGTCCGGTAGATATACTCAGCAATTTGTTCAGCGTGAGCATTTTTCCTTTTTACAATTTGATACAAATACTTTTAGCCTCCAAAGTGATCTAAGGAGGCTAAATTTGCATAATGCATAAATTGGTAAATTGACATCTTGCACGTAATAAGGTAAAGCGACTATAATTCACGCTTATTACCATTCATTCTCCAACCTCCTTAAAATCCCTACCCTCCGAAGCTTCCTTCATGTTGGGCGGAAACAACCAACATCCTAAAGTTTATCTGTTTAAGAAAAACTATTGATGGTTAAGGATAGCACCTGATCTTCTCCTCAAAGGAGGTCGTGCAAATTAGGAAGGAGTTAGGGAGGTAGTTATACTTATCTGAGTCCAAACAGAGCCTATTTTCCGGAATATAGTTCGGCTGACTTGGGTGGTATATCAGTAGGATTAGGTGCAAGATATCAGAACAGAAAAAGTCCACAATTAGGATGTGGGCAATCTGTCAAACAATTGTTATCTTCCTTAATACAGAGGAACAAATGTTGGACAGTTATAAGTCCAAATATTATCTCATTTGGACTTCTGTGAGCGATATCACCATTTACGCTTTGTTTTTTCGGAGTTAACTTATGAACCAACCAATGAAACTATCCTTGGAACAGCAATTCAGCATCTGCTCATTTTCCACTCAGGTGCAAAATATGAGCCACGATCAAGCTAAAGACTTTTTGGTCAAGCTCTATGAGCAAATGGTAGTGCGCGAGGCAACTTATCAAGAGCTTCTTAAGCACCAGTGGGGCTTAGATTCCGGTTCCACTATGGCATAGAGTCGTTCTACTGTCGCAGTGGGCGACCTCCTTCTCTTGCTTGGTTCCAAGGAGGAAAAGAGCTGGGGATGTCGGGGCGTCAACTTCGATAACTAATTCTATAAGAGCGGTGCAAAAGTTCAATTCACGAAATTAACTAAGAACGAGTAAACAATTGTCTACGGCATATCTGCTGAATTCTAGACTTAACTTTAGCTTTGTAGGCTAAATTGACTGTTTGCTTTAGCCAAACTTTTTTTTGTTTCGTCTAGTGTAAGAATTACACCTGCGTAAATTTACAATACCCCAGAATATGTACACAGGAAGATTGACAGAGGATTTAGATAGCCCTGCTTTGGCAAGCTAGTGATTTCACTCTTTATACATATAACTAGAACTTACATCATTATCTATATTTTATTTATAAAACTTTACATTATGTGAGTCACCACCTCTAAGTTCCATCTAAAACACGTAACATTAAGAAATTATGCCTAGCTGCAAAGATCGTATGGAGAATCTGTATCAATACTTTCCAGTTTTGCCAGAATTTGAGGCTTAATCTTTTCGTACTCGCTTTTGAGTAAGCTTTTACTAAATTGTGGGTCGGCAGAGGACATCAATGTATTGCTGATTGCGACCCACTCTTGCAGTCGTTGGCGCTGGGCAGAAGCGACGCTGGAAAGTAAGATATGGGTACAGCGATTTGGTGTTTCTCGTGCAAAGAACACCAGGCGGTAGTAACCTGTATCCTGTAGTAACCGGGCAATTTCTTGACTAAGACTGGTTTTGAGATCAAGGTAATAAGGTAACCATTTAGCACCATGCTTGCGATTGTAAATGACAGTAATCCATAGCAGCATGGGATGGGGAATAGAGATGAACAGAAATTGGTTATAGCGGGTACAGAGTAAGCGCTTTTGAATTTCTTCTTGCGGTAGCATTACCCACAAAGCTGGTAAAACCTCCCCATTGATGTGAATAGGCTGGGGAAAGACAATATCAGCAATTGGTTTATTTTGAGGCCAAGAAATGGCACGACTGATTTCATCGTTTGACCAGGATACTCGCACATCGGCTTTTGTCTTTTGTTCAAGCTCAGTGCTAACTGTAGTAGCAGGAACTAGAGCATGGCTCTGTTGCATAATTTTGCGTGTATGCTCAGGCTTTTCTAGAGATGCTAAAACTCTTAGGATTTCAGTGATATTTTGGGGGCGATCGCGTGCTACTTTAGCTATACAACTCATCACCAAATTTTCGATTTCTTTTGGTAGTTCTAATCCAGGTACAACCTCAGCAAAAGAACGTGGTTTTTGATAGTGATGTGTTTTATACCATGCTCCAAAAGAGTGAGCTGATGTCACCAGTGGCATTTTGCTTGTGAGCATCTCAAACATCATGACGCCTAAACTATAAATATCAGCACGGTTGTCTAATTCTTTACCCTCCATCTGTTCGGGAGAAGAATAAGCCAATGTCCCCAAATAGAATTTTGTCTGGTCGCCATCTGACTGTAATAACTTAGCAATACCAAAATCTAGAACCTTGACCAATTCTCCGAAACTGGGATCTTGAATCACCAGGATATTGCTTGGCTTGACATCGCGATGGATAATTGGGCAAATAGTGCCTTCAACTGAGATGCCATCATGAGCGCACTGTAACCCCAGGCTGAGTTGACGCGCCATACTCAAGAATCTTGGTAAAGGCAGTCGTTGCTTGCGAATAATATTGTTCAGGCTTTGTCCTTGTAGGTATTCCATGACGTAGAACGGGATATTATTCTCATCTACGCCATAGTCCATAACTCGGACAATGTGGATGCTTTTTTGTCCTAGTAAAGCACAGGTTTTTGCTTCTCGCTCAAAGCGGTCTTGCAATCGCAGCTTTTCATTTTGGATTGATAGAGCCAGAAACTTAACGGCAACAGGTACACCTCCCAACAAAGTATCTTTAGCACGATAAACCCGACCCATAGATCCAGTACCGATTAACTCCTGGAGTTGGTAGCGTTTGCTGAGTAAGCGACCAATGTTGGGGTCTGACATAGAGAATTTGAATCCAAAAGCAGGTTGTAAGTGTTTGGGAACAAAAGTGCATTCAAACTGATATCTGATTTATTGCACTCAGAAATAACTTTCTAGGCTTGTACTGCAAGGCAGAAGTCGGAAGTCAAAAAGCTTATAGAGTGGGCTTTTGTGCGATTTCCAATCATTCTTCTATTTAGGCAGTGCTGTACTAGCTTTTTTTAATCCTCTTTTAGAGGATTTAAACCATTATCTGGCAGGTTGCAACCGAGACGGTTATTACAACTGGTGTAACATACCAGATTAAACAAGCGGAAAGGGTAGATTTATAATGACGCTTTATACCATTTTGCACTTTGATTGTGGTGTAGTTTTAGTTTGCCCAATTTTGACTAAATAGATAACTATAATATCTGCCAAAAACCTTAATTAGGTAGTACGGCACTCACCACAGAGTTCTGAAAACTGAGTAATGAGTCCGGAGTTTTGAATATCAATAAAGCCTGAGGGGGCGACATGAAGCTGTGCTGGGCAGATTTTATCAGCTCTAAGCCCTCATACCTCATAAATAATTTTCTAGCTTATTAGGATTTATAACTGTTATTTTAGTGGTCAATGACTCACAACTAAAGTTTTGCTTGATCAGCACTTTCCTCCTACCTCCAGCAAGACTGTTCTCTGCCTTTGTTTTATAAGTAGGGATAATCACAGATACTTATTGCCTGACCAGTTGTTTAACTTTCTGGCTCATTCTGACTACTAACGAATGTATTATTTATTGATAAAGCTGTGATCTGGGACTTTGATTTGGTTAATGAAAAGTTTTTCAGATCAAAGCCTTATTAAACAAACATTTTAGTCTTAGAGGATGTTTGAAAAGTATTTTTATTAATATCAAAGCCTCAGAAACTTAACCCTCCTACCCCTATTCCCTTGTAGGGAATGGGGATTTCAAAGTCTCTCGACCTTTCCGTGGGAGGAATGGAAGCAGGGTTTCTAGTATACTTTACGACTTTTCAAACATCTTCTTACCTCGACTTTATCCATTTTTTTCGCAACGTGATTGCTATCACCCAAACCTTTGGAGGAGGGTAGTTTTACTTTTTTAACTTCATCAAAAATCTGTGACGGGGAAAAAGTATTTGCGAAAAAGCCAGGGTTTTTGCCAGATAAAGAAAACCGAGTTCTTAATTTTGGATAAAGTCGAGCTTAGTAGGGTGCTCATTATTCAAGTCTGATTTTTATAGTATTAATTGGTATTTTTTCGATTTATATGTAGGTTATAAGACATGTCAAAAACTGATTTATTACCCTTTATATAGTATTGAATTCGACGTTCAAAAATCTTGTTGAATCGGGAAATAAAATCATAAAAAAAGTATGGATTTTTCCTCATTTCTGTCAATGCTGTTACCCATTTCCCTTGCTTTATAGGCACTACAACTTGAAAATAAGCTAGATTTTTCTTATAGGCTGCAAGATTATAAGACAAGGCACGCATTAAAGCTGGATTTTTTTTCACAACTTCTTGTTGCATGACAGAATTAGTAGCTATGCAGCATTGATTTAGACGTGACAATATGCCTTGACGTACAAGAGAAATAGGGCGTGAACGATAGAAATAATAGGGTTTTGGCACAAGGAAAAAGCGAGCGCCATTGATTAAGCATTTCATATCAAGCCAAAAGTCTTCAGATATGCTCACGGTTTCATCATACTCAATGCCGTGCTTAACCAAAAATTCTCGTTTAAATATAGGCTTGCTTAAACCAAGACGCAGCCCTGCTTGTCCATAGACATCAGTTTCTACAAAAGAAATGAGATCAATTTGGAGAATTTCATCTATATATTTTCCACTTTCTTGAATTAATGTACTCCAAGGAGATGTTGCACCATCTTTGATTAAATAAAGATCATCAGCAATCATGTCTGCATTTGTTTCCTCCGCCAGCAACACAAGCTTTTCTAATCTTTCAGGAGCATACCAGTCATCTGAATCAAGAACAGCAACCCATTCTCCTTGGGCTGCTTTGAGGGCACGATTACGTGCAGCAGAAACTCCGAGGTTTTGTTGATTAACTATTACTTTCAGACGTTGATCAGCAAAACTTTTAGCGACTTCTACAGTTTTATCACTTGAACCATCATCGACCACGATAACTTCAATATCAGTGAACGTTTGCTCTAAGGCTGACTCTATTGCCTTCGCAATATAAGCTTCAGTATTGTAAGCAGGGATAATGACAGATACTTTAGGATTCACGAAACTCAACTCCAGGCTACACAGTTCGGTAAAAATGCTAAAATCCTGACGATCATTTGATAATTTATTTTTTACTATAGTAATCCTAAATCATTCGGAGACAGAAAAAAATTGAAAAACTGAATAAATACGTATTTATATTTCTTTTCGGATTTTCTCATAATTTAATTTAATCTAATTCGGATTGCTATATATAACTCAGTAGGTTAGTGAGAATAAACGATGACTTCTTTAATTGAACGTTGCCAAAGTTGTTTGATCAGTCAGCTTCTAGCTTAAAAGCACTGCCCTTAGGTTGACTGACGCTCTAGGCTAGCTTCCATCGTGTTAGTTAAAAAATGACCAGCCAAGATGCCACTACTGAGGTAGTATGTATCTTCCGAAATCCGGTGCAGGGTTTCAAAGCCACTACGACGCTGACGATCGCCTAGTACCCAGTAACGCTGCACAATCGTATCTAGACCAATCCAGCCTTCGCCTTCAACCTGCCCCAAAAGATTATGTTGTAGTAAAAAAGTATACTGACGCTCTCCCTCATGTAATCGTCCCTTGTATTGTAGAGAGATTTCGGAGCGATCGCTACCAGGAAATATCAGTTTTGTGGCCATAGTGAACCAGTTATCTCGATTCCAAGCTACCAAGGTCATACCCTTGACGCTGATTGGCGTACCATTACGTTCCAGCCAATTTCCTTGCATTGCCCAGCGTCCTGGTTCCAATAAAAAAGTATGAGCCACCTTCTATATTCCCTGTCTTGATCGAGTGCCGCCAAGACTACAGTTATAGCAGTGCTGAGTTGCGTTAGCGGATAGCTATGGTTTAGCCCGGGCTAAATGCTAAGTCCTGACGTTGGTAAATTTCTCCCAAAAGCACTTCTTGAGATGCCCCAGTGGCAGTAGGTAGGTTGCCAGGAATACCCAAATGTCGCCAGTAGGCTAAAACCGCGAAGGCGATCGCTTCTTTAAAATCTGCGCTCAAGCCGACTTCATCTGTAGTCCAGACTGGTATTGATGTCAATAACAACTGTAATCTTTGTTTCAAATAGAGATTGCGACTACCACCGCCACATAATAGTACCCGTTGTGGCATTTCCGGTAAAAAAGTGCGGTAACTATGAACAATTGAAGCAGCTGTAAGTTCGGTGAGAGTTGCCAGTATGTCGGCAGGATTGAGTTGGTATGCTTGAGCATCTTTTAAGCACTGATGCAGGTAAGTCACACCAAATAACTCTCGACCAGTAGATTTGGGTGGCGGCAGATGAAAATAGTCTTGGTTAAGCCATTGTTCTACCAACGGATGGCAAGGAGTACCACTCGCTGCCCAATTACCATCTTCATCGTAAGTTTTAGCACCAGCGCTTAAATGCTCTACTGCCAGATCCAATAGACTATTTCCTGGGCCAGTATCCCAAGCGCGAATTTTTGAGAGCCAGTCGCCATGCTGAGGCAGAATATAAGCAACATTACCAATACCACCAATGTTTTGAATACAACGCCCCTCTTGGGGATGACTAAGTAAATAGGCATCTACTCTGGGCACCAAAGGCGCACCATGACCACCAATAGCGATATCAGCAACGCGGAAGTTGCTCACAGTTGTAATGCCTGTAAGATGGGCAATTAATGCACCGCGCCCTAATTGCAGACTATAACCTAAGGGAGTGCTGTTAGCGGATAGCTGTTGTTTAGCCCGTGAGGAGTCAGAAATTAAGATTTCTCTGCTCCCCTGCTCCCTTGCTCCCCCAGGTGGTCGATGATAAACTGTCTGGCCGTGGGAGCCGACGAGAGTCGGTGGTTGATGACCAATTTGAATATTTTGGGCAGCTTGAGCAAAGACAACAGCGATCGCATCATCTATTTCTGCCAATTCTGCCATTGAGATGGCAACGCCTGCACCAACTGCCAATATTCTTTCTCTGAGTTCGGCTGGATAGGGATATGTTGCCCCAGCTAGCAACTCAACTTTGAGATCCAATTCTGTGCCGGAAATCTCTACCAACGCAGCGTCTATGCCATCTACGGATGTGCCACTAATTAAACCGATAACGCGAGTAGGGACGGCAGCTTCTTCAGTCGGATGCATTGATAAAGATTCTTTTGTTGATTGCAAGAGGTAGTCTAATTCATGTTACTACCCATATCAAAAAAAACTAGTACAGCGCGGCGGAAATAAACAACCCCTGACGCTCGAGGACTCGCTCTAAGCGAACGCGAATAGCGTCTCTAAGAGTTGCCATGCCGCAGGCTTTACGCTGCGCTAACGGGTTCGGCAGTTCCTCATCGGGGGAACCCCCTACAGCCCTTCTCTACGAGACGCTCCGCGAACGGGCATCCTACGGCAGGCGCTAGCCTCTCCCTTTGTGAGAAGACCGGACTGCCTCACCATTTCAAATCAACGAACGTTTACGCTGTATTTCTTTTGACTTTTGAATCAGTGATTTTCGCCTTGCGGTACTAGGGTGGCATAGTTGACTGGAGAAGGAGGAGTTTACCTAAGTAAGCTCGCCCTAATCCTTTTGCCATTTATGATCAGCCCTTCTCCTACGTCAATGCAACGCATAGCAAGCTTTTAAAGTAGGAGTAAGGACAAGGCAGCTATACTCAGGGCAATCTTGCTGGAGGAAAGAAAAGTTGTTAAGAAAGCTCTAAAGAATACTCAAAGCAGAAATAAAAGCAAAAAGCTTACACAAAGCCCATATCCTAAGAATCGATATGATAGAAAAGTAGATAAAATTTAAGAAATATTTATCGAATGGTGCTTCAATCATCTGGCTTGTCCAAGGTCAAAGACTCATTAACACAAAAAATCTTTTTGGGTAATGAACCTAATGCGGAGTTAATTGCAATTCTCACCGTCTACTTTGTCCAAGGAATTTTAGGGCTATCGCGTCTAGCCGTTAGCTTTTTCCTCAAAGATGAACTGCTGCTGAGTCCAGTCCAGGTGTCGGCGCTATTGGGAATTGTCTTCCTACCTTGGATGATCAAGCCGGTGTTTGGTTTTATCTCTGATGGCTTGCCTATATTTGGCTATCGTCGGCGTCCTTACTTGATTTTATCCGGGATACTGGGAACTGCTTCTTGGGTGAGTCTGGCCACAATAGTTCATACTAGCTGGGCAGCTACGTTAGCGATCGCTCTTGGTTCTCTCTCTGTCGCCATGAGTGATGTCATAGTTGACTCGCTGGTTGTCGAACGAGCCAGAAACGAATCGCAAGCCAAAGCCGGTTCATTACAATCTCTGTGTTGGGGTGCTTCGGCGATCGGAGGTTTGATAACAGCATACTTTAGCGGTCTGCTGCTCCAATACTTTACTACCCGTACTGTCTTTGGGATTACCGCCTTATTCCCTCTGCTCGTTTCAGGGGTAGCTTGGTTAATTGCTGAGTCTCCCGTTAGTAAAGATTCTGAAGATAGTAATCACACCAACTCTTTACCAATCAAACATCAACTGGGGCAGCTACGCCAAGCCATTAGCCAAAAAACAATTTGGCTACCAACGGCTTTTATCTTCATCTGGCAAGCTACCCCAAATGCGGACTCAGCCTTTTTCTACTTCTCTACCAATGAACTCCACTTTGAACCAGAATTTCTGGGGCGGGTGCATTTGGTGACAAGTTTCGCTTCTTTAGCAGGTGTTTGGATTTTTCAACGTTTCCTCAAAAGCATCCCTTTTCGTGTGATTTTTGCTTGGAGTACCGTCCTTTCCTCAATTTTGGGGATGACGATGCTGTTATTAGTGACTCACACAAACAGGCTATTGGGTATAGATGACCACTGGTTTAGTTTAGGTGATAGTCTTATTCTCACTGTGATGGGGAAAATTGCCTTTATGCAAGTGATGGTGCTAGCAGCAAGGCTTTGTCCCTCTGGTGTGGAAGCAACATTATTTGCCTTATTAATGTCGGTGTTTAATTCAGCAGGAACAGTTTCCCATGCATTTGGCGCATTAATCACCTATTGGCTGGGGATCACTGCAACGAACTTTGAGTCACTTTGGCTATTGGTGCTAATTACTAACCTCAGCACGCTGTTACCCCTACCATTTATCAACTGGCTACCTGCTGCCCAAGAGCAAACTGAAACACCCAAAGATGGGGAACAACCGTTTTTGCCTGATTTGATGTCTGAGTTGGTACTGAGAGAATCAGAGTCGGAAATAGTGGAATAGTGTAATAAATTTCACGCACTGACGTAGCAAAGTTGCAAATGAATTTTTTAGCAGCTACATATTTTGTGCAAGGTAACAAGAAAAAACATGGGAGCTTTACTTCTGAGATTTTTATGGAAATTTGATCCCCTATTTGGGTGAAACCATTTTTTCGCTAGCGATGATATGCAAATCGATGTTTTTCAGCAAGCGCACCAATTTTTGCGTCAAAGATCCTTTGAGGAGCATTTGCCAGCGTGTTAGCAAAGCGCCTCCGAAGGAGGTTCGCTGACTCTCTCCAATTACAATTTGGGTGATCCGATATTTCTCGGCGACTTGAGCGATCGCATTGGCGATGTTACTGTTGGTAACACGAAGAAAAGTACCTTCAAATTCTTTACAGAGTTTCTCACAAGTGTGGATGTGTAAGCTTTCCTCCTTGGTGAGGAAGCGCTCTGGAGCAGCAACAAACAAGGTATAAAGTGGGGCATTCATGTAGTTAGCCAGCCTCGCACCCCTACGTAACAGCTGCACTGAGTTGGGATAAGTGGATACACACACCAAAACCCGCTCGTGAATATTACAGAATTGCCCATTGGGAGTAGTAGCGATGGCATTTTCTTCCACATTGTCTGCTACTTCCCGTAAAGCCAACTCCCGTAAAGCAATCAGGTTACGGCGTTGGAAAAAATTATCGAGGGATTGTTGGATTTTTTGCGGTGCGTAAATCTTGCCTTCTAATAACCGTTCTTGCAGGGTTTCCGGTGTGACATCTACTAACACAACTTCATCTGCTTCATCCAGAATCCTGTCAGGAACCCGCTCACGGACTACTACACCTGTAATTCTGGCTACTAAGTCATTGAGACTTTCCAAATGTTGGACATTCATTGTGGAGTAGACATCAATACCTGCTGCTAAAACTATTTCTATATCTTCGTAGCGTTTTTCGCGTGGGGAACCAGGGACGTTGGTATGGGCAAGTTCATCGATTAAGACTAATTGGGGCGATCGCTTTAAAATAGTATCTGTATCCATATCCGTTAGTGTTAACTCACCTCGAGGATATTGCTTGCGGGGTACAATCTCCAATCCCTCTGCCTTTTTAGATGTCTCCTTGCGTCCGTGGGTTTCCAAAAGCCCAACGATGACATCAATTCCTTCATGTTTGAGTGCGTGTCCCTCTTCTAGCATCCGGTAGGTTTTGCCTACTCCAGGAGCCATGCCAATAAATATTTTATGCTTGCCCTGCCGTCGTACCGGATAAAGCGAGTAACTTGCAGAATTTAAAGGTGCAGCGCCAGCCGAACCAGTATTAGTATTATCTGACATTTCATTCTTGGTTCCTATATATAACAGTCCTAAATCATTTGTGAAAATTACATATCTCTTTCTTCTTTCTTCTCTTTGCGTCCAACTCTTGGAGACGCTACGCGTTGGCGTCAGCCTCTCCAAGAGTTGGCGGTTCGTTTCCTCATCTATATTTTTCACGACTCATTTAGGACTGTTATAGTACTCCTACTTCATCGGAAAACGACTCTTTAACAATGCCCAATGCCCCATTCACATTTATTGATTTTGCTGACGATTAAAATCTTGCAAGTCAAGAGCATAATTCAATCGGAGAACATTGACTCCTGGTTCGCCAAAAATCCATAAAAATCTGCCATCAGTATACTTATTAATTAAACGTAGGATCTCATCTTCTTTCACTCCACGTGCACCAGCAACCCGCGTCAATTGCTGTCGTGCTGCTTTGAAGGAAATATGCGGATCTAAACCGGAGCCGGAAGTATAAATTATATCAGCGAGCGGTTGAAGATTTTCGTCTCGCAATTGATTTGCCTGTTCTAGAATCCGCTTTAGTAGCTCTGGATTGCTAGCAGCGAGATTGCTGGCTCCAGATATGCCAGTTGGCTTGGCTTTTTTTCCTTGGCTATACCTCACAGTACTGGGGCGAGAATGGAAATATCGCTCAGATGTGAACACCTGACCAATCAAAGCGGAACCAATTGGTTGATTATTTAGATTCAGCGTGATACTGCCGTTAGCTTGATAGGGCAAAAAAACTTGACCGACTACAAGGATTACCAGAGGATAGATGATTGCAGTCAACAACCAAAGCATTAGAGTTATGAAAATTGCTCTGATGGTTTCTCGAATAATAGCCATAAAAAGTTTTCCAATTGCTCCTAGAATTTAATTTTTAATTTTTAATTTTTAATTCTTTTGCCTACCCAGCAAGATGTTTCAGGGTGCTGTTAGCAACAGCAGAAACAACTGAGGGAACTACCACATTCAAGCACAGCAGGATAAAAATAGCGAGTAGTAGGTGTTGTTTAGGCCATTGCGACCAAACAAAGGACATCGCCGAAGCAGTGCTGAGTGAAAACGATGTTTATTCATATTTTTCTTGTTCCTCCTCTCAATAGGTAAAAGTAAAAATAAAAAAGGCAAAAATGTTTATCATATTACCTTGGCAAGACACGTTTGTTTAGCAGTGTCTCTACTTTTGCTGTCCTTAAGCCAAGCCTACAACTGTAATCAGTATATCTATTAGCTTAATGGCAATAAACGGCGCAATTAACCCACCTAAGCCATAAATTAAGATATTGCGTTGGAGTAGCTGATTAGCTGTCAGCGGTCTAAAGCGCACACCCTTTATTGCTAAGGGAATCAATGCGGGAATAATCAAAGCGTTGTAAATCAGCGCTGATAGTACAGCAGATTTAGGGCTAGTCAAATTCATAATATTCAAGCTTTGTAGGTTAGCAGCGACAAATATCACTGGGATAATTGCAAAGTATTTAGCAATATCATTAGCGATAGAAAATGTCATTAATGCTCCACGAGTAATCAACAATTGTTTGCTAATGCTAATGATATCGATCAGCTTTGTGGGATCGGAGTCCAAATCGACCATGTTGGCGGCTTCTTTTGCAGCTTGCGTCCCTGTATTCATCGCGACACCAACGTTAGCTTGGGCTAATGCTAGAGCATCATTAGTCCCATCTCCCGTCATGGCAACCAGTTTACCTGCTGCTTGTTCGTTTTTAATGATGCTGATTTTGTCTTCTGGTGTGGCTTCGGCAATGAAGTCATCAACTCCAGCTTCTTTGGCAATGACAGAAGTTGTAATTCGGTTGTCTCCAGTCAACATGATGGTACGTACTCCCATCCGTCGCAGTGCAAGAAAGCGATCGCGGATACCAGGTTTAACTATATCTTTGAGATAAACAATCCCATAGATTTCATTATCTAGGCTGACTGCTAGGGGTGTACCTCCCAAGCGAGAAACTCTTACGTAGGCAGCATCCAATTCTGGTGTATCGTGTTCGTTGGGGGAACGGACAAATTCTTTAATGGCTCCGACTGCTCCCTTCCTGGCCTCGTGTCCACCAGGCAAGTTCGTACCACTTATGCGTGTTTTGGAGTCAAAATCGACTCCTTCTGCCTGACTGGAGTCAAAATCAAACCGTGCGCCTAATTTTTCTGCCAGTCGGACAATGGATTTACCTTCTGGTGTATTGTCAAAGACACTAGCCGCCCACGCAACATTCGCAAGTTCCGAGATTGAATGACTGTTGATGGGAATAAACTCTTCCGCCAAGCGGTTGCCGAGGGTAATTGTACCTGTCTTGTCGAGAACTAAAATGTTCACATCACCACAGGCTTCAACTGCTCGTGCGGAAGTAGCAATAACGTTAAATTGGGCAACTCGATCCATACCAGCAATACCGATGGTACTTAGTAAACCGCCAATCGTCGTCGGAATCAATGCTACTAATAGGGCAATCAAAATTGGCACGCTGACTGGACTGTTGACATAGTAAGCAAGTGCAGGCAAGGTTACCACGACTAACAAAAACACTAAGCTTAGAACTGCTAGCAATACTGTCAGGGCAATTTCATTGGGTGTTTTGCTGCGTTCTGCCCCTTCCACCAAGGCAATCATCCGGTGAATAAAGCCTTTGCCTGGGTCAGATGTGATGTGGATAATTAGTTCATCTGAGATAATCCGCGTCCCACCAGTGACGGAACTGGCAACGTCAGAGCCTGATTCTTTTAATACTGGTGCAGATTCTCCAGTAATTGCCGATTCATCCACCGAGGCGACACCCATGATTACTTCGCCATCAGCGGGGATAATATCGCCAGCAACGACGTAGATGGTATCGCCCTGTTTGAGGCTGGTGGATGAAACTTGACTAATTGTGCCGTCGGGAGCAAGTTTTTTAGCGCTCGTCTCTGATTTTGTTGATCGCAAAACATCGGCTTGGGCTTTACCCCGCCCTTCTGCCACTGCTTCAGCAAAATTGGCAAACCAAACTATAAAGAATAAAATCCCTGACAACAAGCCGTTGAAAAGTTGTGGGTTCTTTTGCAGGGCTGGGCCAAATAGGTTGGGATCAATTGTTAGCAATAGGGTGATGATTGTCCCCACCCAAACCACAAACATGACTGGGTTTTTGATTGCATATTTAGGATTGAGCTTGACAAAAGCATTTCTAATTGCTCTTAAGTACAGCCACTTATTACTTGCCCTGGCCTTTTTACGTGCTTGGCGGCGATCGCCAAGACGAGAATTTGGGCGTCTAGCTTTGGAGTTAGTTGCCACTTGATTTATAAATAAAGTTAGGAGTTAGGAGTCATTCAATTTTGGATTTTAGATTTTAGATTTTAGATTTTTTCTTCAATCCCTTTGGCTTGGTACAGTTACTCATGGGGAGCCACTGCGGTGGACGGGTTCCCCGGCATAAAGCAAGTGGCGTGGAAACCCCCTACAGCCCTTCTCCTAAAGGAGACGCTCTTGCGTTCGGGCATCCTACGGCAGGCGCTAGCCTCTCACGAATGGGAGAAGACCGCGCTGCTTCACCAAAATCCAAGTTGCGCTAGAAGCGCACCAAAGGTGCGACCAAAATCTAAAATTGACAGAGTTAGGAATCAAGAGTTAGGAGTTAGGAGTTAGGAGTTATTAGGAATTTTCAATAAAAAACAGATCCAACCTGTAAGGTGCGTTAAGTGATTACCTACGGTACGCTACGCGAACGTTAACAAAACGCCAGTTGCTACAACGGATAGCGCAGCGTAAAGCCTTCTCCCTTGGCGCCAGCCTCTAGCAATGTGAGAAGAGGAGACGCTGTTCGCAAACCAGAGGCATGGCAACTCCAAAAGACGCTGTTCGCGTTCGCTTAGAGCGAGTCAGACGCTACGTACAGTCGCTAACGCTGTGCTATCGAGCGTCGGGAACCTCCCAACGGGAAAGCCAGTCGCCTACGGCAGGAAACCTACCAAAGAGCGCTGGACTCACCGCAACGCACTGGCTCTTCTACGAAATCGGATAATTTATTTATTTTTTGATATTCTGTTAATTCCAAATTTATAACTCATAATTCATAACTCATAACTCATAAATCTTCTAACTGCCAGATGCTAGTTTCAAACCCTCAGCTATGGGGCCTAAAGCCAGAACGGGAAAGAAAGTCAACACTCCCAAAACCAGTGTCACTCCAGCTGTGATACCAGTAAATACCAGAGAATCAGTTCTTAAGGTATCAGGGGTTTCTTGTACTTGTTGTTTGCCAGACATGCCGTCAGCTAACAACAGGATGGCAATCATCGGAATGTAGCGCCCTCCGATTAAGCTAACTAAAGTACTCAAGTTCCACCACAGGGTGTTATCCCTCAATCCCTCTAAGCCGGAGCCATTATTTGCTGCTGCTGAGACGTATTCATAAACTACTTGAGAAATACCGTGATAGCCAGGGTTACTAATTCCAGATAAAGAGATGGGATAAGCCAAGGCGATCGCACTGGGAATCAAAACTAGAATTGGGTGAATCAACAGCACTACGCTGACGAGGACGATTTCCCGCTTTTCAATTTTGCGTCCTAAAAACTCTGGGGTGCGTCCTCCCATTAGTCCAGTTAGGAACACTGTGAGAATTAAGTAAATGAATAAGTAAGCTGTTCCAGTTCCTTGACCCCCCCAGATAACCTGAATAAACAAGTTGAACAGAGTTGAAAATATTCCTTGCGGCATCAAAGAATCGTGCATCCCATTCACAGCACCAGACATAGTAGCGGTAGTCATCACTGCCCAAAATGCCGTTTGTGCCCAGCCAAATCGAACTTCTTTACCCTCTAAATTGGGCTGTTCTAATCCAAAGGCGTTATTTACAAGGGGATTACCTTGCAGTTCTCCCACGGCTGTTACCCCTACCAGAACTACAAAAATCACAAATACCATCCAGAAAAGCAACCAAGCTTGTTTGATGTTGTTGGCGAATATACCGTAGGTGTAAATCAAGGCTGCTGGGATAGAAATCATGGCGAGCATTTCTATCAAGTTAGAAGCGCCATTGGGATTTTCAAAGGGATGGGCTGAGTTGACGCCAAAAAAGCCACCGCCGTTTTCGCCCAAAAGTTTGATCATTTCAAAGGATGCCACTGGGCCTCTGGCTAGATATTGCGTCCCTCCATCCAAGGTTCTAAGATCCAGAGTCCCAGCTAATGTTTGTGGTACACCTGCTACAAGCAAGGCGATCGCTCCAATAATCGAAATCGGCAGCAAGATTCGCGTAATCCCACGGACGAGATCGACGTAAAAGTTCCCCAGTCTTCGACCCGTCAACCCGCGAATAAAGGCAATTCCCACGGCTAACCCGGTAGCTGCGGAGGTGAACATCAAAAAGCCTAAAGCCGCTACTTGGCTAAAATAACTTAAGGTTGTCTCACCAGCATAGTGTTGCTGGTCGGTATTTGTCACAAATGAAATCGTTGTGTGCAGTAATACATCCCAGGTGGGCGCACTGAAGCCGTTAGGATTCCAGGGTAAGAGTCTCTGAAAATATATCAGCAAATACACCGAAATACCCATGATCAGATTGCTGTACAGTACAGCCCAGATATACTGCAAACCTGTCATATCATCTTTTCTGCGGACACCCGCGAGTACGAACATACTTCGCTCTATCGGGTTCATTAAAAAATCAAGCAGTGTTCTTTCTCCCAAGAAGACACGCGCTATGTATCTACCGAATAGCGGAGTGATTGCTATGACAATACACAGCGTTAAGCCTATTTGCAAAAAACCTTGTCCCATATATTTCGCGCTCAATTATATTTAAGTGCTAGCAAGCCAATTCTTAGAAATAACAGATTAACTGTTGGAGTTTTTGATTTTGAGGGATTTACTATTTTCAGTTATTACTCTTTTCCAAATAATTGTTAAAGTTTTTGTTAAGAATATTTAATTTTTACTCTTAATTCATTTATCTCAGTAGTTAGGATTATTTGTTTATACAATACATTTTCCAAGTTTGCTACTTTCAAAGAATATAAATATCCCAAAGGATTTTATTAATGGGATTAGGGATTGGGAAGATTGTAGTAGATACCCCGCCCCTTGTGGGCAACTACCCAGTCGCCAGTTCCCAGTCCCCAGTCCCCAGTCCCCTTGCCTGCATCTGGATAAACGTAATTTTAGGATTAATTCTCAAGTTGGCATTTGCAGATATAGATTGGAGATAAATCATCATTGGTGAATTAAATTGGTGAATTAAATAGTTATACAGATTGGATGCTCAGGATTTTTTAGTAAATCATAAATGACGATGTTAAGTCGATTAGTAACCATGAAAGAAGCTTTAAATGAGCGTGGCAAGACATATGGGCTAATAGCGATCGCCTTTGCTATTGTGATAGTACTGGAATATATAACACCACCTGAGTACGTATTTGGCTACCTCTACACAGGGACAATTTTGTTAGCAGATTCTCGATTGAATCGGGCAGCAGTATTGGGGATCACTCTGGCAGCTACAGGATTAACATTGTTGAATTTGTTTGTCCCAGGAGGAGAAATAATTGCTCCCCCAACGTTGGCAAATAGGTTAATTGCAGTATTTGCGTTGATGGTAACGGGTTGGTTAAGCGATCGCAACCACCGCAATGAAGAAGCGATCGCTTATACGCAAGCACAATTACGCTCCCAAGAACAACTAGCTATCATGCGTGAAGATTTTGTTTCTACCCTAACGCATGATTTGAAAACACCCTTATTAGGAGCAATTGAAACGCTGAAATATTTTCAAAATGAACAATTTGGTGAAATCACGCCAATGCAAGCAAAAGTCTTACAAACAATGGCTCGTAGTCATCGGAGTACACTGCAATTAGTCCAAACTCTTTTAGATGTGTACCGCAATGATGCCGAAGGGCTGAAACTACAGATATCACCTGTTAACTTGGTCACTGTGGCGGAGGAGATAATCGCCACCCTGGCTGAACTAGCGAAAACACGTCAGGTTTATATTTCTCTGCACTATGGCGAATCAGATTTTCGCAGCTTTCTTTGGGTAAATGGTGATTTTTTGCAACTAGGGCGAGTCTTCACTAATCTCCTGAGTAATGGCATTAACCATACCCCTCGTGGCGGTAAAGTTGAAGTAGTACTTGAAGGTTATTCTAGCGATCAAGTAGTAAAAATACTCGATACTGGTTCCGGCTTTACCGAAGAAGAGTTACCCCACTTATTTGAGAGGTTTTATCAAGGACATAGCGATCGCCACGTCTCAGGATCTGGACTAGGGCTTTATTTGACCAGGCAAATTATTGCTGCTCATGGGGGTACAATTTGGGCAGAGAATCGCTCACCACGAGGCGCACTGTTTGGTTTCCGACTCCCAGCTTGTCCACCACCGGCGAGTTGAGGAGTGGAGATAAGGGAGCAGGGGAGGCAGGAAGAGAATTCCTAATTTCTGATCAATGACCAAAATGACCAATGACCAATAACAAATGACGAAAATCTTGCTCGTTGAAGATGATGAATTATTTCGGCTTGGTCTGCGGATGCGGTTGCAACAAGAAACTAGTTTGGAGATTGTCGCAGAAGCAGAAGATGGAGAACAAGCTGTAGAATTTGCAAATCGCTATCCCCTGGATTTGGTCTTGTTGGATATAGGTTTACCGGGAATTGGCGGGATTGAGGCTTGTCGCCAAATCAAGCAGAAGCACCCAACTTTACCAATTCTCGTTTTAACGTCTCGTTCTGAAAAACCCTTGATTTCGCGGTTAATTGCGGCTGGGGCGCAAGGTTACTGCCTTAAAGGTATTCCTGCTGAGTCTCTAATATTGGCAGTGCGATCGGTTGCAGCAGGGGCTTCTTGGTGGGATCAAACAGCAACAACAGAAATTAGAGCCGCTTTTGAGGGCAATTTTATAGCGGTACAGCCCGCAAAAACTGACGAGACCTTAGAAAATCCCCTAACGAAGCGGGAGCAAGAAATTTTGGCACTGGTAGCAGCTGGCAAAAGCAATCAAGAAATTGCTGAGATTCTCTACATTGCCCCTGGTACAGTGCGGGTGCATGTCCATGCTATTTTGCAGAAACTAGAAGTACGCGATCGCACTCAAGCCGCAGTCTTAGCCATCCAAAAAGGATTGGTAGCACCAGAACTGTTAATCAATTAAAACAGACTTGGGGACTTGGGGAGAAATCAGATGGGAAGAAGAAGACAAGGAGCAAGGAGAAAAGGGGAGAATTCTTTCCCCCTGCCCCCTGCCCCTTCTTAACTGATATTACTTAAGTGGACGCACAAGTGTAATTTTGCCCATGCCAGTCCCTTGATTGAGCTGCGCTACGTAGAGATATCCATTTGTAGGATTCTCAACCAAATCCAATGGACTTGGGTTAAAACCAGTGAAGCCAGTTATACCTGTTTGGAAATTTACAATATCCAAGTTTGCGCCACCTGGTGTTAGGACAATGATGTCTTTACCAGCACTGTAGCGTGTCACCAGCAGTTTACCTTGCAGCTGGCCACCTAAAATATTACTACGGTATTCAATGATACCATTTGGCGAAAAATGCTCTCCGAAATCGAAAGCAATACCCTTCCAATTTCGGTCAGGTCGAGTCCCAATGGGATATTCATTTACCTGACCTGGGTCTGTACCATTTGTGGGATTCCCTCCACTCAACACCCACTCACAACGCTTAGGATTGGGGTGACCATAATAACCATTTTTAACAACACGAAACAGATAATCTCGCTGCGTGCCTATATTGCTAAGGCCAGGCACAGATGGACTAGTATAAGCCCCATTAGTAGCTTTATCGATCCGATTTTGGCAGGCAATAGGTAGGTGGATAGGTGTATTTGGCGTATTGCCACCAGCAGCTGAGCCATTTGTTGGCACATATAACTGACCATTGGTGTGCCAAACCAGATCGTAGGCATTACGTACACCGGTTGCAAAGATAGTTACAGCTGCTCCCGGTTTAAAGGGGTTATAAGTACCTCCATCCTCCGTCTTAACGCTTAAAGGAAGTGAGGCGATCTTGGACAGGTCAACTCGTAATACAGCAGCATTTAACAACCGCTCAGGACGATTACTCCAGACTTTGTTTGGTGCGCCCATACTACTATTACTACCCTGCAACACATACAGCACATTTGGCTCATTAGGCTTAAACTCAATGCTGTTGGTTAGATGATCCCGGCTTGAACGTGGTAAATCAACCACATAGTCTTTTACTGTCTTTAGGTTGGAACCGCTCAACTGAGTAATTTTACCAGTCCAGTCCGGGGCATTAACAGTTCCATTCCAGTAGTAGCTGTTTGTTACCCATAGAATTAGGTTGCTAGCATTTGTTGATGAAGGATCAAAGTGCATACCAATAATAGTTCGATTACCATGATTAGCAGTCTGCAATGAGGAAATCGTTTGTGGTATACCCAGAGTGCCATTAGCATTGATCGGGAAGCGCAAAATCTCACCTAGTAAGGTGGCAGCATAGAGTTTATTGTCAGGGCCAATTGATACTGTGGTATAAGGTTTGTTAGGTACATTCGGTAGTGAGATTTGCTCAAAAGTGATATGGCTTTCTCGGTTTTTAAAGATGCCTGTTGTGAAACTGATGCTATAGGGTAAGAATGCAGCACCATTGCTATCTCTAACCCCGTCGGTGATTTGTAACAGATATTTGGTATTATTTTTGAGATGATTTATCGGGGACACTACAATCACATCTGTGCCACCCGAAGTGTTGTAATTGGCATCGACTTGTGTATTAGTGCTAGTATCGATCAGCTTGATGGTTGAGGCTGAAAGGGTATTAATCGCAATCCCACTGTTGGGGAGATTCAAGTCTGCTGTAATCGAGATATCTGGGGACACATTTGTCTGACTATCAGTAATATTGCTCGTTCTAACCGAGGGACGGTTACCCCCTGCGATCGCAATATAGTTGAGTTTGGTATTCCTACCACCTTTGGCATCAATTGTCAGCTTGCTATCGGTAACATTAACAATTCGGGTAACTGCGGTTAACCGAGTATCATTGTCGGCTTGACCAATATCTTTAATATACTTAGATGGTACAGGAGCGTTATTTGGTTGAAAATTAATCGCTTGAAAAATTGCTAATACCAGTATTTTGGGTTTAATCTTGTAAATCATGATCACATAATATTTAGTGGATCTACATCTATTGTCAAGCTAACAGACTGCGGACAAAGCGATCGCACTTCTTCCCAATCGGGCAATTGTGGCAATGCATCGGGGTCAAATTTAATCAATATCTGCCAGCGATAACGATTAGCTACTCGTAAAATACTCGCTGGTGCTGGGCCCAATATCTCGAATTCTTCTTGGGTACTCAAAGCTGTGGCGATAATTTGGGCTGTATTTTGCACTTGAATCGGATCGAGACTACTTAAGCGCAACAAAATTAACCGCCCATATGGGGGATAATTGAGTGCTTGGCGTTGGTCTAATTCAGTTTGAGAGAAAGACTGATAATCGTGCGATCGCACTGCTGTAATTACCTGATGCTCTGTAGTATAAGTTTGCACAATAACCCTACCCGGATCGTCGCCTCTACCAGCACGTCCAGCTACCTGAGTTAGGGTTTGAAACGCCCGTTCACTGGCGCGATAATCTGATAAATTTAGCAATCCATCAGCAGCAACGACGCCCACAAGTGTCACCTGGGGTAAATCTAAACCTTTGGTAAGCATTTGCGTTCCTACTAATAAATCTGCTTCGCCGTTGGCAAACTGGGTAAGTAGGGTGCGGTGTGAGCCTTTATTGCGAGTGGTATCGCTATCAAAACGAATCAAGCGTAACTCAGGGAATTGTCGCGCTAATTCCTGTGTTACTCGTTGAGTACCACTACCGAAAAATTTCAGGTAAGGTGAACTGCAATCGGGGCAATATTTGGGATGCGATCGCGCATAGTTACAATAATGACAGCGCAATAATTCTGGGGCTTTTTCTTCGGTGTGGTGATACGCTAACGACACATCACAGTGCGGACATTCCAACACATATCCACAACTGCGACAAGATACAAAAGTACTGTGTCCCCGGCGATGGATAAATAAAATCCCCTGTTGTTTTCTTTCTTGTAACTGTTGCAAAGCTTCTTGCAGCGATCTACTAAATATAGAACGATTTCCCTGCTGCAACTCTTGCCGCATATCGACTATTTCCACTGGCGGTAGTGGGCGCGAGTTGATACGTTCGGGCAAACTTAAGTAATAATTCCTGCCTCCTGCCTCCTGATTTAAAAGTGATGAGTTAAAATTCCTTTCTTGTCTCCCCTCTCTGCTTGCACAGAGGGGGCTAGGGGGTGAGGTTCCAACGCTTACCCAACTCTCCAAGGAAGGCGTAGCGGAACCCAACACCAAAGGACAATTTTCTAACTCTGCTCGCCACTGTGCGACGGTGCGGGCGTGATAGGTGGGGATGGGGGAGTCTTGCTTAAAGCTGCTGTCGTGTTCTTCATCTAAAATGATTAAACCCAATTTAGGTAAAGGAGCGAAAACGGCGCTGCGGGTACCAATGACAACTTGAGGTTCTCCTGTGAGCATTTGCCGCCAAGTGTCGTAACGTTCACCATCTGAGAGGGCGCTGTGATAGACGCTAACCTTATTGCCAAAACGGGCACGAAAACGATCAGTTAGCTGGGGTGTGAGTCCAATTTCTGGGACTAAGACAAGGGCGGATTTGCCTTGATTGAGGAGGGGTGCGATCGCTTGCAAATATACTTCGGTTTTTCCTGAACCTGTCACCCCATGCAATAAAACTTGAGCAAATCCATCTAATGTCTGAATTGTTTCTAAGGCGCTAGCTTGGGCAGCAGTTAAGGATTTAGCACCATCGCCTACTACTACTGGGCCCTGTTCGGTTCGCAATACTTCTCGTTCTTCGATAACGATGTAACCCTTTTGAGTCAACGTCTTGAGGATAGAGAAACTAGCATTGCAAATTTGCAGTAATTCATTTTGCCACAACTCCCCACCACGCCGTCGTAGTACTTCCAAAATCTCTCTTTGGCGAGTAGTTAAGTCGTGGTCGATTATACCTATGAGCGTGACTGCTTTTTGCAGCTTTGGTCGAGTCAGTCGTGGTGGTTCTAAGTAGCTTTCTATTAAACCGAATCGCAACAACTCGCGAATTCCTCGATAAGCAGATTTGACTTTTTGTTGGAGGTAGACGAAACTGTAATCTCCCGCTGGCTGTGCTTGTAAAAGTTCCCAAATTTGCCGCGCAGTTGGAGTCAGGAAAGTTGAAGGATTGGGAGATGCAAGTAAATAATTACTCCCCTCTGCCCCCCTGCCTTTAATGATCCGGATACGACGCTGCGATCGCCCCAGCAACCCTGGTGGCAGAGCAACCCGGATCACTTGAATCAGGGGCGTATAGTAATATGCAGCAACTCGATTGAGTAATTCCCAATAAGCACTTGGGAAAAATCCAACGCTGACTATATCTTCTACTTCCCGGATTTTTTCTGGTGCTAAATCGACATTTGGTTGTGCCAGTAACCGAATAGCGATCGCTCCTAATTGTTGTGCCCCAAATGGCACACTCAAAATATCTCCTGGTTTTATTTTTAACTGGGCTGGCAATCGATAAGTAAATAGTCCTGTACTTCCTGGACAGTCTACCAGTACTTCAACCCACCTATTAAGAGTTGCACCTGACTGGTATGATTCACTAGCTTGGGCTACCACTAAAGGAGATAAATTTACGTCATTAATATACATAATTGCTGACTTTATAGTTAGAGATTTTCTTTACCTAGCTGGTCAAAATTAACCCAGCTAAATAAACTCTATTTTTTTGCTTTTTTAAATTTAAATAGTATTTCTCAATACTGTTATCATTCATAATACTTGATAAGTTTCCTCTTATGTAATCTACTAGACAAATTCGTATCAACTATACATGCAATAAATATTTGGTGCCCACTATACAAATAAAAGCATGTCGGCTCTTGCTGCAATAGTTGCTCTATCTACTAAATAGGGAGTAGGCTTTTTCCGCCTATCGATAGATATTCAACCCTTTCAGCATATGAGATGCTTTTATACAAGTAAGATCATGCCAAAATTAAGCTGCCATTATTGTAATTTGTCTCATGTGGAGAACTTTAAATCGAGAATGCATAATCCCAGCACCAGGTTTTCTATTTATCCAGTGACTTCCAACGCCTAAACATTAAAATTATTTAGAAAAATATATGAAAGTTTAAGAAATTTGGATGGTTAGCTGAAATTTTTAAATTTGTTAGGTTTGAGAAAGTTTGAGAGGGTTTGACATATTTGATAATTCAGAAAAAAATGAAGAATATATCTGTTGGGAGCCTGAAAAGAAAGTTTTGTTGGGTGCTAAGGTCAGTTTCGTTATAGGTTGTATCTAACCGTAATCTATAGTTTGTAGGTAGATACAGATTTTTATTCCTGAAAATAAATTAGCAGAAGCTTGGATTTTGCTATAGAAATGGGTGCATTCGTCCCTTAGGGAAAACTACCAAGCCTCAACCGAGTAGCTGTAACTAAATTATGTAGCAAACAAAGCAACAATCCCTAAAGGAAACTATGAATATTGTTGAATTGGGAAAAATGGAAATACTGGAGAATGCTGCTGATAGTGAAGAACCATCACTCGATAGTTTAGATACAGTGGCAGAGGAAGAGTCTCCAATTGTAATAGAAAATCTGGAATCAGAGGAACGCGATGGAGATGAAATGGCGGCGGCTCGTCCTTCGGGATACAATAAAACCGAACATGATGATGCCGTAGGCGCGTTTTTTAAAGAAATGGCGCGTTATCCGTTGCTAAAAGCTGATGAAGAGGTAGAGTTAGCGCGGCGAGTCAGGTTTGTAGAGGAAGTTAGGGAATTACAAGCTGCCTTACATTTAAATCTGGGACAAGAACCTAGCAAACTAGAAGTGGCTTCCGAGCTAGAAATGACCGAAAAGCAACTAGAAAGTCGCTTATATCAAGGTAGAGTAGCGAAACGCAAAATGATTCGCTCGAACCTGAGATTGGTAGTTTCTATTGCCAAGCGATATCTGAATCGCGGAGTGCCTTTTCTGGATTTAATTCAGGAAGGAGCAATGGGTTTAAATCGCGCTACAGAAAAGTTTGATCCCGATAAAGGATATAAGTTTTCTACTTACGCCTATTGGTGGATTAGACAAGCGATTACCAGAGCTATAGCTAATGATGCGCGGACAATTCGGCTACCTATTCATATTGTTGAAAAGCTTAACAAGCTGAAAAAAGCCCAACGGGAACTCAAACAAAAACTCTGTCGTAATCCTACCGAAGGTGAAATGGCAGAAGCTTTGGAAATTAGTGTGCAACAACTACGCCAGCTACAACAGCTACGGCGTCAAGCACTTTCTCTCAACCACCGTGTCGGTAAAGAAGAAGACACGGAATTGATGGATTTGCTAGAAGATGAAGATAACCTGTCTCCAGAAGCAAAAATGAATGAAAACATGATGCGTCAGGAGATTTGGGAAGTCTTGGGTGACGTGTTAACTCCACGAGAGAAAGATGTGATTTCTTTGCGTTATGGTTTGACAACCAGCGAACCTTGTACCTTAGAAGAAGTTGGCAACATGTTCAATCTTTCTCGTGAACGAGTGCGACAAATTCAAAGCAAAGCCATGCGGAAATTGCGGCGTCCCCATATAGCTAAACGTTTAAAAGGTTGGTTGATTTAATTACATTGATGAAGATAGAGATGCAAAACCTGAGCTAATTAGCTCCACTAACGAACATAGATAAAATAAAGTGCAAACCTTTAAATTTTTTAAGGTGTGTTACGAACATTTGTCCTAACGCACCTAAAATTAAGGATAGTGCTGTACTTTTGGCGATAACACACCCGACAAAATTTGCTCTCTATTAAAGCCACATTCTAACGAATTTAAAGAGCTTGTATCTGTATATTTCTTGAGCTTCAGCTATAGCAATTCGCAAAAACCAGGCGTCTTGTATCTTTTTTCGGCTTTTGTTTAATCATTACTCAAAAAAACTTGCACAGTTGCCTATAGACTATGGACTATGAACTATGGACTATAGACTAATGACTTCGTGTAGTAATTTGATTGTGCGTTTTGCTGAACCAGCCGATTACAGCGGACTGTTTAAATTAATTGAGGGGCTTGCAGAGTATGAAAAATTATCTCATGCTATTACTGGCAATGCTCTGTCACTTAAGGAGCATTTATTTGGTTCACGGAGATATATAGAGGCAATCTTAGCTGAATCTGCGGGTCAAGCTGTTGGTTTTGCCCTATTTTTTCATAATTATTCAACATTTCTAACTAAGCCAGGAATTTATCTGGAAGATTTATTTGTTTTACCAGAATATCGCAGGCAGGGTATTGGTAAAGCTCTGCTTACTAAAGTAGCCCAGATAGCTGTAGAACGTAATTGTGGGCGGTTAGAGTGGAGTGTGTTGGATTGGAACGAATCAGCCCTAGCATTCCACCGTAGTATGGGAGCATCTATATTAGATGATTGGCGAATTTGTCGTGTTACAGAAGATGTGCTTACTCAGTTAGGATCTGTGAAATAAAAAATAAAGGATGAAGTATAAAAGATAAAACGAGGCAATTTTTATCTTGAATATTTCATCCTTAAATTTTGATCATCTATTGGTTTAAAAGTATTCAAACTGACATAAATTTTTATTTTAATCATCAGTGTAGATGTATACTCCTGCAAAGAAGCAAGCTACGCGTAGCATCTCAACATCACTCCGTACTCACAACTCTAAATTTACAAATCTGAACATTCAAAATTCAAAAAAGTTTAGGGTTAAGTTTGACAGCTTGTCATTTGACTATGGCAGCGGCTCAACTGACAATCATGGAGGACATTGCACCGAATAAGCCGTTATTCCAGAGAGAACACGAAATGAAAAAAATTATTACAGTAATGCTGTTGTCAGGCATAGCAATCTTCACCTTTGCCTTCAGTAGTCCAGCATTGGCAGCAAATGCTGTTAGTGGAGCTAAAGTATTTAGTGCCAATTGTGCCTCTTGTCATGCGGGAGGTAAGAATCTGGTTCAAGCGCAAAAAAACCTGAAGAAAGATGCTTTGGAAAAGTATGGTTTGTACTCAGCAGAGGCGATTATTGCCCAAGTTACAAAAGGTAAAAATGCCATGCCTGCCTTCAGCAAACGTTTGAAACCTAACCAAATTGAAGATGTAGCGGCTTATGTGCTTTCACAAGCAGATAAGGACTGGAAGTAGACTAAAATCTAACTTCAATAATTAACAATTAGCGGGATAAAAAGCCCCGCTAATTTTAGGGTTGCCAAAATTGTCAAATAGGATGCTTATCCAAAAAAAGCCACAGACTTATATGCTTTGGGTACAACCTTGATTTGCTTTTAGCTGAAGACTCATTTACAACTGTACTAATACTACTAATATTAGGATTTGGGACTAGTGGAGGAACTGGGATAATAGCAGGCTTTCTCAATCTATTAGTTTTGTTATCACTTACCGGAAGCAGTCTACCCACACTTTCTATACTGCTTTATTCTCCCCTAAAATAATGTAGGTTAATTACTAGATATCGCCAGTCTGAGGAATCTTTAATCAAACTGTAATGAATACAGATACCCGACTTATTTAACAAGTCGGGTAGTCTTTTTGGTGAAGAAGATAAGATGCCACTCTCTTTTTTTGTGGCTAACTTAAGAATCTGATCGCCTATTTTTGCAAAGCGTTAATTTAGTGCGGTAAGCGATAGCTATGCCGTCAGGCTTATCGCTTTTACCAAAAGTTAGGATATATATAACAAATGAATATAAGTTAATCTATGCCTACCAAACAAATCACAGCGTATTTCAACTTCCTGTCTTCTGAAGACATTAGACTCAAAGATTCAAGAATTGGGATTGAAACAATTCTTTATGAATACATTGATTGTAAACGTTCTCCAGAAGAAATTGCCCAAATTTATCAAACAATATCTTTAGAGCAAGTATATGCAACAATTCTTTATTATCTGCAAAATAAATAAACTGTCAGTGTTTACATGAAAAACTGGATAGAACATGGTCATAGAATGAGAGAACAACAGCGGCTTAATCCCCTACCAGTGTCAGAAAAACTGCGCCAACTCCGAATTGAAAGACAAGCTAAACAGTAAGCATAACACTGCAATATCTGATTGATGAAAATGTCAATCCTATATATCCAAATCAAATTAGGCTAAGAGAACCTGATATTGCTATCAAAGTGGTAGGAGAATCAGGAACTCCACCAAAAAGTACACTCGATCCAGAAATTCTGTATTGGTGTGAGGATAATAATTTGGCAGCAAAACTGCGAGAGTTAAATATCGACCCAGATACGATTTAGACTACTGTGATCGCATTATAATTATTCTTCTATTTCAAAATTAACTTCTTGATAAATATCGCTGAAGGGAATTTGAAAACCTATTGATTTTAGTGATAATACAGCATCTACTGATTCGTATTCAGTTAATACCCATTGCCCTTCAGCATTTTTATTAAACTGCTCAACAAAATATTCATATTGATTAATCATAATATATTCTTTCAGTGTCGCAATAGAACGATAAAATCTAAATTTATTAGTTCGATCATGATTCTCTGTCGATTTTGATAATACTTCCACAATCATTATGGGATTGGTGACTGTAGTAGTGCCAGTTCCCTCATATATTGGTTCTCCCTGAATAACCATGACATCAGGATAAGTGTAGATACGATAACGGTGTATCCACAATTTGACATCACCCATGTAGATTTTGTAATTTTTACCCCGCATCGTAAATTTAAAATTGGCGTAAAAATTACCTGCAATTTCATTGTGATTAGTTGTGCCACCAGCCATAGGAATTATTTCCCCGTCTCTATATTCATTTTTGGATTCTGATGTCTCCTCTAGTTGTAAATATTCCTCTGGAGTGTAGTATTTTTTTGGTGTTTGTGTTTGCATAAAAACCATATCTGTGAAATATAAATTACTGAGGATAATGCTTGGCTAAAAACTCTTCAGCCTCAGTCTTATCTGTAATCACTCCATCCAAAGTAGCAGCAACTAAATCATCTAATATTTGCCGATACTGGGGCCCTGGTTTGTAACCAAGTTTCTTTAAATCATTGCCATTCAATAGCGGCTGCACATTCGCCCAAACAGTGAAATATTCCCAAATCTGATGTCTAATCTCTCGCGGACTTTGGACGGCGATTAAAATCAGCATTGGTAAATCATAGTGTCGCAGCAACTGCACTACTTGACTGGGGCGTTGCAAACTGGGTAATAATGTCATCACTTCAGTTTGCACTTGAGCTAAGTTCTTTAGCCTAGCAATGCTATCCTCTGGCAATTGCAGATTTTTTGCTACTTTCACCCGATATTGTGGTGCTAGCTGGGCGATTAACGTTTCTAAGCGCATTTCCCAATGGATAAGAGTTGGTTGCGGGTCAAATCGCCGCAAACAGCGTTCTAGCAAACGTAATTGTCGCAGGAGTTCTGCGTCTAGTTTCAGGGTAGGATGGATACATTGCAATGCCCCTAAATTATCGAGTAACTGCAAAGCCAATTTCCAGTAGGGGGCTTCGAGGATGTACTTTAATTCTGTTTTCAGTCGAGTTTGCAGGGCTGGAGTTCTGCTATTCTCTTGAGCAGTGCGATCGTAAACACCACTGTTGATGGCATAGCGGATAAACTCTTCAGTTTGCGGTTCTATCTGAAATCCAAAGCGCACGGCAAAGCGCACACCACGATAAATGCGGGTGGGGTCTTCGATAAAGCTATTGGCGTGTAAAACCCGAATTTGCTTGGCTTGTAAATCGATTAACCCGCCAAAGAAATCGAGTAATTCACCAGCACGGGGGGAAGTGAGGCGCAAGGCGATCGCATTGATGGTAAAATCTCGACGATACAAGTCTTGACGAATGGAACTCGCTTCAACTTCTGGATTCGCTGCTGGATAAGGATAGAATTCTGTTCTAGCGGTGGCAATATCTACCCATAAAGAATCTAATTCTGGGTCTTTGTGCCATAACAAAGCAGCAGTTTGAAAAGCCCCGTGGATTTCTAAGCGAGCAGCAGGGTAAAGTTGTTGGAGTGCCTTTGCTAATTCCACACCAGCACCGACATCAGCTGATTTATGAAAGCCATCAACCACAAGATCAATATCTTTAATCATCAAGCTGCCTGCTGCGTCAGCTAAGAGCAAATCCCGCACCGCACCCCCCACTAGATAAAGATGCCAACCCCGTTTTTCTGCCTCTACTGATGCTTTAGTGAGCAATTGCCACAGTTGCGGAGCAAGTTTTTTCTCCAATTGAGGGAGACTAAAATTACTTTTCCCCCCTCTTCTTTTCTCCCTGTCTTCCCCTCTTCCCTTCTTTCCGTCTCTTTCTTGATGTAATTCCCTCAATACATCAGTACGGCTGACAATACCAACTAACTGACCGTTCTCCAATACTGGCAAACGTCCAATATCGTATGTCACCATTAGCGCTTCAATTTCTGGCAGTGTCGTATCTGGTGTAATTGTTTTAAGATTTACTGTCATGTAACCTTTGACTGGTGCATGATTAAATCCGTGGTGCAAGGCGATATCAATATCCCGCCGTGAAATAATACCTACCAGTTGTTTTTGAGCATCAACTATAGCTAAACCAGAATGTCCATAGCGTAATAAAATACGCTGGGCTTCGGCAATTGTGGTTTCAGGCAGAATAGTGCGGACAGGAGAGGACATCAAATCCCTAGCTGTGGGGGGATGGGGAATTTGTGCTTTTACACCCTCAAGAAGTTGTTTTAATATTGCCTGCGAATCTACTTTGCGTAGGTTCAACGATGCGGCTTGCGAATGACCGCCGCCGCCCAAAAGTTGGAATAATCGGTTGAGATTTGTTTTGGGAATTTGCGATCGCCCAATTACAGTTAAGCGTGAATCACTTTCACCCAAAGGATATTCATTGGCTAATAGTATGGCATCAATTTCAGTTAATTCCACGAGTTCCGAAGCCAGACTTGATAGCCCTGGCACAAAACCATCTGTTTTCAGAGTTACCCAAGCAACCGTATATCCGCGTAGACAAAGATATTCTAAATTTTCCAGTGCCTCAGTTAATAGCTGCTGCAATTGAGGAGATAAACCAGGGTCACGGTAGGTGGAAATTACCGACAGACTGGCACCTTGTTCCATTAACCAAGCCAAAGCTAGGGCATCTCGTGGTGTGGACTGGTCATATGTTAAGGAGCCAGTGTCAACATGGATACCCAAAGCCATCACAGTTGCCTCGGCAGGAGTCAGGGAAATTTGCTGTTGTTGCAATTGCTCCACAATTAAAGTTGTCGTAGCTCCTACTGAGGAAATATGCGATCGCGTGGCGGGAATATCTGATTCTTGTCCTAAGTGATGGTCATAAACTATAATCTCTCTTACTTCGGGTAAATCTAACCACTCAGCAGCTTTACCCAAGCGATCGCGCTGTTGTGTATCCACCACAGTCAAAGAACGAATTTTTTCTGCATTCACCGAACGGCGTTCAATCAGCGAATATTCATCCCGATGCAATGCCAAAAAATCCCGTACAGTAGGGTGAGAACTGCCAGTCAGCACAATCTTACTTCCCGGTAGTAAATGTGTTAACCCTACAGCTGCTCCTAGTGCGTCAAAATCTGCTGTTGTGTGGCAAAGAATTAAATCCATAGTTAAGAAGTCATTAGTCATTAATCACTTGTACTGAGCTTATCCTGAGCGTCTTGCCCTGAGCGCAGCCTCTCCAAGAGTTGTATTAGTCATCGGTACTTAGACAAAAGACAAATGACAAAAATGTTGCAATTTCTGGTAGCTTAAAAACAAGAAAATAGTCTCAGTGTCCCTCTTTAGCCAAAATGGACAAAAGCCTCACCCTTTAACCTTCAGAGTCAGCACTCTAATTGTCAAATATTCTGAAATAGATGATCAGGGCGTTGTATGATTTAATTGGTTACTCGCCGCCACGGTCGTTGATACACCTCTGGATAGCCCTCTGGGAAACCTACGTGAAACGTTGGACAACGGGAAACGAGTAGGCATCCTTTCAAAGAATGCAAATTTACCATTGGTTGACACATCAGTGCATAAGTCATGAGCAATTCATCCTGTGTCGTAAAATTTGTGGGGTACGAAAGGAAGAAAAAATCAAACTGTCGGCCGTGGGGCATCACGAGGACATAAAACCAGAGCTTCTGGAGTGTCCTATGCAATAGCAAGAGTCATACTCGTTGCCTACACTGTACAGCTTACTGTTAGTGTAAGACATATTACTATTTCGCTGTATTGGGAGAAGCAAAAATGACCATAATATTCCAGTTTGCCTTGATAGGTTTAGTTCTGTTGTCTTTTGTCCTGGTTGTTGGCGTCCCCGTTGCTTACGCCACCCCTCAAAATTGGGTTGAATCTAAAAAGCTACTCTGGATTGGTTCTGGCGTCTGGATTGGTTTGGTATTTTTAGTTGGTTTGTTAAACTTTTTTGTCGTGTAGGCGACGGCTTCACTCTGGCGCAGGCACATAATATAAGAATAAGAGGAGCAGAAAAGCCAAGGTCAAAGACCAAAGGAAAAAAGGAGAAATTTTTTCCGATTTCCTTTTTCTGACTGTGCTTTCCTGCTTCTCTACATTTAAATAAGAAATGTATATTGGCCAGAAGTATAGTTGATTAAGAGGCAGTCATGGCAGTTTTCGAGGGAACTTTTACCCAAACGGAGCCTTTGCGGTTTGCAGTGGTGATTGGTCGATTTAATGACCTAGTTACCGGAAAGCTGCTAGAAGGATGTCAAGATTGCTTGAAACGCCACGGTGTAGACCCTAACCCCCAAGGTGATCAGGTGGACTATGTTTGGGTTCCGGGAAGTTTTGAGGTACCTTTAGTAGCTCGCCAACTAGCACTTTCCCATCGTTATGATGCTGTAATTTGTCTAGGTGCAGTCATTCGAGGGCAAACACCCCATTTCGATTACGTATCCTCAGAGGTTTCTAAAGGCATTGCTGCCGCTAGCTTTCAAACTGGTGTACCAGTAATTTTTGGCATTTTGACAGTAGACACTATGCAGCAAGCCTTAGAACGGGCAGGCATAAAAGGTAATCATGGCTGGGATTATGCCCTCAATGCCCTAGAAATGGCAAGCCTCATGCGGCAACTGCGTTCTAACTTGGCAGAGCCATATTCTCATAATAGCCAGTCTTTGCCAGCCTCTTTTCAAAGTGCCAGCATAGGCAATTTAACTGCGGAGTCAGAAGAAGTGGGCTAGTACCGCTGCGCGGAAGTCAAAAGTCAAAAGTCAAAAGTCAAAAGTCAAAAGAGTTGTATTCCTTGCTCTTGCGCCATTTTTTAGACTCAGAGCGGCTTCCCGGAGGGTATGGTTGGTTTATTTACGCGCCCGCTGTACTAGGTTAGTCATTAGTCATTTGTACTTCGGCTTACCTCGGCTACTTCGACTCCGCTCAGTACAAGTTTGCTCGGCATAAGTCGCTCAGTACAAGTGACTAATGACTAAATTAAGGGGTTGACAATTAGAGATAAATTTGAGATACTAATGTATGGTTATTGATTGCGGGTATAGCTCAGTGGTAGAGCGTCACCTTGCCAAGGTGAATGTCGCGCGTTCGAATCGCGTTACCCGCTTCCAACTAAAACCTCTTGGAGTTAAAAATCCCAAGAGGTTTAGTGTTTTTAGGGTGCATTGAACAACAGGTAAGGGAGCAGGTAGCTTTCTAAGAAGGGGGACACTTCGACCCTTCTCTTCTTAGTGGGCGTTCGCTTATTTTGAAACTCTAAGTTGAATTAAAGCCTTAATTCAAAAGGAAAAGGCTATTTTTAAGTAAACAGTCAATCTTAAGTAATATTTACTATTTTCGTATCAGGTTCCCAGAAGCGTCTATTTAAGGTGTAGGGAAGTACAAATCATAAAAATGGCTAAAACCTTGTACGAGCCAAAAATGCCTGAATTGACTGAATAGCTTAGATTACAAGCCCTGTTAGGCTTAATTAAATTTTCGGTTCAAAAATGAACGAACGGACAGTTCTTAGGCTGTGCCAACGACAAGCTCCCTTACCTCGGCCTACCTCGACTTCTCTACGAGACGCTCTTGCTAGCTTGCTTCCCCGGAGGGGTACGCTCGGTACAAGTCGGCATCGCAAGCTCAGTGACCACCGCACCTGTTGCGTTAGCTTCCCACTCTTTACGAAAACCACGTGACGTGAAGTGGGGGACTCAGACCCATGTTTAGCTCTGCTCCACAGCAGTTGTTGAGCTCCACTCTTGTTAACCGCTTCCAATATGGACACATTGAGCAAACAGTTCGTCTACTCTGCCAATGTGAATGTCGCACACTCAAATTGCCTTGCCCGCTTGCTAAGAAATATAAAACCCAGCTTTAGAGTAGTCTAGATATGGATTACCTTGGCTACAATCTTTATAGGTGTAATTAATTCATTTTGTATAGGGTATATTACACTGGACTAAAGGTGGCTAGTTAAATAGTAGTGTAGTCAGGTGCAAAGCGTCTTTTAGCAGTGAAGTTAGCCACAATCTATTTGGGGAAAGAGTCACACACACCCTCTGGATGTTTTGGCAATTCCCGCTATTGAAACGCTTGTGAACTGCAAGGAATAGAGATTAGACGTAATCCCGATCTAACCTTGATAACTGGATAGTAATATATAGTGACCCAAAGGAAAATCTAGGATTTGTTGGTGTCTGTTGTTTATGAGCGTAGCTTCCCAAACGATTTGTTTTAGGAGTGGTCGCCACGTAGGCCTAAAATTATACCAGGTGTGTCAGCACAACTATAAAATGCCCAAAAACGCAACCACATTACCTTGAAAGCGACAGATGAAGAGAAGGAAATTTTTAAACAAGATTGCCAGCTACGGGGAAAGACTACAAACAGATGACTCCGTACTGATGTGGTAGTTGTGATACTTGAATTTGACTGAATCTACTGTTTGCAATCATGGCGATGTTTGCATCGTCAGTGCATCGATATAAAGAGAGAAGCCTCCAAGGCATTTACCAAGGGATTATATTCTCGCTGTTTGTGTAAAACACGCTCAAGTTATTAGACCGCTTGTGCAATCTCAAAAACCCGAAAAAATCGACTTTAATACCGAATACCCCTGTCCCTGTCGTCGCCGGGGTCAGTTAATTCCGATTACGCTGACAGAAGCATTTGGTTGCGATCGCTGTCAGCAAATCTTTGTTGTAGAAGATAATGGTCATGTCCTAGAACAGCTTTCTACCAGCTATCCCTACAAGCGGGCTTGGCGTTGGATGGGAAATAGTTGGCATGTTGTTCATCCCCGCTTGGGAGAAAGCTATTTGCCTATAGCGCTAGGCATTATTTTCGTGCTAGTGATTATATGGCTGCCATTAGCACTACGATTGGCAAATGGTTCCAGCATTATTGCTTGGGCAATGGTGGCGGTGCTGTTGGCTATCCTACCAGCAATAATGGTCTGGCTTACCTACAGACGTTAACTCAATGACTGTTGAAGTTTTGGATGACCACCCCGAACCGATTACTAGTGCCCAACGAGCTTATCATGCTTCCCTAAAGTTGGGGATCACAAAGGGAGCAGACCGAAGTCGTGCAGTCCTAGCGATGGCACAAGCCCTTGAGCGGTCATTTGACGACATTCTAGAAGCCAACACCTTGGATTTAGAAGCCAGTCGGGAAATGGCAGTGCCAGAGTTGATATTGGATTGGCTGAAGCTGACTCCCACAAGGCTAGAGATGACAGTAGACATTTTACAACGGTTGGGGGAATTATCAGATCCGCTGCGGCGTGTCAGAACCGCTGATTATCAACTGGAAGATTCCCAAAGTTACACCCAGTTAATGCCCTTGGGAGTGATTGGATTTATTTATGAGGCGTTCCCGGATTTAGGGGCGATCGCAGCGGGTTTTTGTATCAAAACTGGCAATTGTCTAATTCTCAAAGGCAGTACTGAAGCTAGCCATTCCAACGCGGCGATCGCTGAAGTACTACAAAATGCGATCGCCCAAGTTGGTCTACCATCAGGTTGTGTAGAACTAATCACAGCAGAACATGGGGCTTCGATTCGGGATTTAGTCACTCAAGACCAGTACGTGAATCTAGTCATTCCCTACGGGCGTTCTAGCTTGGTACAGCAGGTAGTACGACAGTCAACTTGCCCAGTCTTAAAGTCAGCAATGGGTAACTGTTATCTCTACTGGTCACCGAATAGCAGCTTAGAAATGGTGCGCTTGATGATTCTTGATAGCCATCACAGCGAACCAGACCAGGTTAATGCCATTGAAAAGGTACTCATTCATCGCCAAGCCTTGCCATCATCAATAGCCGTTCTGTGCAACAGCCTGATGGAAAAAGGCTTTGAAATTAAAGGGGATGCAGAACTAGTAAAAGCCTTTCCCCAGTTGCATCTGGTGAAGGAAGGCGAATGGAGAAACCCTTATTTAACTAGGACAGTAGCTTTTAAACTGGTGGATAGCTTAGAGGCTGCGATCGTCTGGATTAATGAATACAGCAGTGGTCATGCCGACTCCATCGTTACTGAATCTTACCAGGAAAGTCGGCAGTTTGCCTTAGGAGTTAATAGTGCCTCTACCTACATCAACACTTCCCCGCGTTTTTCCCGCAACCCCTCGCGGGGAGATTCAGTGTTTCTCGGCATGTCTAATCAAAAAGGTCATCGCCGGGGATTTATCAGCCTGGAAACATTGACTACCGTTAAGCATATTGTTCAAGGGAATGGCAGGTTTTAAATAATTCGTAATACTCGCCATTCGCGTAGCGTCTCGTAGAGAAGGCGAGAAGCAAGCTACGTAATTCGTAATTAGAAAAGGGTTTGACAAAAGTGCCTGTAGCGACAGTTCTGTTTTGATTGGGGTCTAAATCCCCACAAAATTCTCCCAGTCCAAATGCCTAATACAACTCTTAGAGAGGCTGCGCCGACGGCTTACCTCGACGCGCCCTTCTCTACGAGAGGCTGCGAACGCTCAAGGTAACCCGCTCAGGACAAGCGAACGTACAAGTCGCTCAGTACAAGTGCGCCAATCCAATTTTAAACTTAACAAAATCTTAATTTCTGCTTGATCCTGGGTTGGTAGATTCCTTGTGTTTGGTTGAGCAGCAATTAGGAGACAAGTCAAATCAAGCCACTGTTTGTGCTTTTCGCAATTGACTCTCCTAAATGCCAACTGTATTGACATCTGGAAAGGGGTGAATATGGAACTTTTGGATGGCGATCGCCTGCTAGCAAATCGGTGCAGACGGCGGAGTTTTTTGTTGGGTGCAGGATTCCTAACGGGGTTAACAATAGCTAGCCAATGGCATCCGGTATTGGCTAACTCAAGGTTTTCTGGCTATCCGTTCAGTCTTGGTGTTGCCTCTGGTGATCCTTTGCCGGATGGTGTTGTTATCTGGACACGACTGGCTCCTAATCCACTCTCTGGAGGTGGAATGCCACTCGTAAATGTCCCTGTGCGGTGGCAAGTTGCCCTTGATGAAAATATGAGACAAGTGGTGCGTCGAGGAACAGTGCTGGCGACACCAGAGTTTGCCCACTCAGTCCACGTTGATGTCCGCGGATTAAACCCTGACCGTTGGTACTGGTATCAATTTCAAGTAGGTAGGGAAGTTAGCCCCATTGGACGGACTCGCACAGCACCAGCATTTTATAGCTATATCCAACAACTGAATTTTGCTTTTGTCTCTTGTCAAGACTGGCAAAATGGGTACTATACAGCTTATCGGCATTTGGCCGATGAAAACCTCGACCTTGTGGTTCATCTGGGTGATTACATTTACGAATATGGGCCACAATCCGGTGGCCCCCGCCAACATAATAGTCCAGAAATTATCACTCTTGCCGACTACCGCGATCGCTATGCCCTATACAGAACAGACTCAAGTCTCCAAGCTGCTCATGCGGCTTTTCCCTGGATTGTCACTTGGGATGATCATGAAGTTGACAATAACTACGCCAACTTAATCCCCGAAGATAACCAAACCCAAGAGGCTTTTAAAAAACGCCGAGCTAATGCGTACCAAGCTTATTATGAACATATGCCTCTACGTCTGTCTTCATTGCCCAAGGGTGCAGACGCATTGCTTTATCGGCGGTTGACTTTCGGTAATTTAGCTGAGTTCAACGTTCTAGATACAAGGCAGTACCGCACTAACCAACCTTGTAATGATGGACTTAAGCCTCGCTGCCCCCAAGCTTTTGATCCCAATGCTACCATGACCGGCTCAGAACAAGAGCAGTGGTTACGAAAAGGCTTAGACCAATCGCGATCGCGCTGGAATGTGATCGCTCAACAGGTGATGTTTGCCGAGTACAATTTCAATAGTAGTCCAGGTCCAGGTGTCTTCAATATGGATCAGTGGGACGGCTACGTGGCTTTCCGTAATCGGCTCCTGAGTTTTCTCAACCAGCGTCAACCTTCTAATCCTGTGGTGATTAGTGGAGATATCCATTCTAGTTGGGTACACGACCTAAAGCTTGATTTCAACAACTCAAAGTCACCAACTGTAGGTACTGAGTTCGTCGGAACCTCAATTACCTCTGACTTTCCCACCCAATTTATCGCTCCAGCTCAAGCTGCCCTACCTAATAATCCCCATACTAAGTTCTTTGATGGTGCTTACCGGGGATACGTTCGCTGCAAACTTACCCCAGAACGCTGGCAAAGTGACTACCGTGTTGTATCAAGCATCGTTGACTTGAATGCCTCTGTCAAAACTCTAGCTTCGTTTGTAGTCCAAAACGGACAACCAGGAGCACATCTGAGTTAACGGGAGTTCGATAGACCTCTCGCTGACTTAAACTAAAGTTCAAGTCTCTCCCTCTTTGAATCGGAGAGGGACAGTTTTGTGTAGTAAAACTAGGGAGAGGTCTTTATAGTATGAAATATGACTTCAACTACTATAATATCGGAATTCGGACGCTTAAATCCCACATTCTTCTGGTGTTTAGATATAGCAATCCTATCTGAGTTACCAAAACTGCAAGAAATTAAAAAAAAGCTGAAAGCAAGGAAAATTCAGGAGTAGTGTAGACTATTCAAGCCGGAAGCGTAGGCATAGCCCGTCGTAGACATCACCTGTTAAAGGTTACACTAAATCAATTTTCCTAAAGAGTTATTTTGGCATTTCTTTGCAATACTTAACTAACTTCTAATTAAAAAAAGTTAACATAGATTAAAAATGATAACTAACATCATAATTTATTAAGTTATTCAGGCTAAATTGAGAGTATGCTTAATAATTGAAGTTTAGTTGAAAATTTTAAGTAACTAGATGCAAAGAAACTTAAACATTTGTTTAGTTTTTTATGCTTTGCTATTTATTTGAGTATTAAATACTAAAAAACAAAGTTTATTTATGCCAACTTACTAACTAGTACGCCACGGCGTAAATAAACAGACCATTGAAAAGCCCTAGAGAGCTTATTCCATAATACTTTTGACTTTTGACTTTTGACTTTTGACTTTTGACTTCCGCCTTGCGGTACTAGGTTGTCGAGCAAGGTGGTAAAAATCTGACCATAGCCAAGTACTAACAGCGAAAACAAAAGTAAACTTAACAAAAATTACGTAAGATGATTAGAAGAATTTTGCTGGCTGTATCAGGATTGGGACATGCAGAAGAAATGCTCAAAACCCTGAAAGAAATTCCTTCAATTCAATCTGCAAAAGTTACAATTTTGCATGTTGTTCCTGCACAAAGTACTGCTACTACCATGACAGCTAAATGGGAAAATGGTGGTAAAATTCTGGCGAATGCGATTCAGACTTTGAACTTAGATCCTAGCCAGGTTTCTTCAATTTTGCGTGAAGGTGACCCCAAAGATGTAGTTTGCCAAGTAGCTGATGAAATCGACGCTGACTTGATTATTATGGGTTCACGCGGACTGAAGCGACTGCAATCGATTTTATCGAATTCAGTCAGTCAGTATGTTTTTCAACTTTCTTCTCGCCCCATGTTGCTAGTAAAAGATGACATTTATGTCAAAAGAATTAAGCGCATTATGGTGGCAATAGACAACTCTGATTCAGCAAAAAACTGCTTAAAATTGGCTCTATTCTTGTTGCGAGATATTCAGGGCGGCCAGTTAATTTTAGCAAACGTTACTACAGATTTAGGCGGTAAAAGATCGGAAATAACCGAGGTTAAATCAGATAAAAATCCAATTTTAGCAGCCGCAGTTGCAGAAGCTCAAAAACAGGGCATCCAATCTCGTTCTTATATCAGCAGTGGCAAACCTGGTGAAGAAATTTGTCGATTGGCAGAGGAGTTGAACATAGACTTATTATTGCTCGGTTCTCCAGATCGTCGTCCATCGATCGCTAAGAGTTTTGTTGATATTGATCGACTCATTGGCTCTTCCTTGTCTGACTATGTTCGAGTCAATGCCACTTGTCCGGTATTGTTGGCGCGGACAATCGCTTAAAGTCAAAATAGAGTTAACGGTTGATAAATAAAAACCCCTGCACCAGTAGTGTAGGGGTTATTTATTTTATACACAAATTCTTAACTATCTTTTCCACCTTCGCGGCTAGCAGTTTGGATGTACAGAATTAGTAAAAACACAGCGGGAACCAGTACGAACAAAATGCTCGCTATGAACCCCAGGTCATTAACTTGCATGGCAAGAAAGCCTCTCTTAAATTTCCAGTCAACAACATTAGGATAGCATTATCGATGACAGAGTTATACCAATTCAAAATTAGGAAACTCAATTTTGGTAATATCGGTTGATTACCTGTGAGGTTGCTCCAGAACAAAGGAATTTTGCCCCAACTCTGGCCAAGCCTGATTTTGTGCAGTTTCACAAAGAATTGGTATAAGTATTTTGACTACTGACTGGATACAAATTGAAGCAATGACAGATTTGAGAACTTAAGGCTTGGTGACTACACTGACTGAGCTATTCACTAAAGTTTGACAGGCAAGGCGATAATTTTCCGGCTTTTTCTTGAATTTCCGGTTTTCTACGTCTGTGCGGGGAGAAAGATTTTCTAGTCCTTCGACTATCTGGACAACGCAAGTCCCACATTGACCATTGCCACCGCAATTCGTCATCTTGCCAATCAATGTATATATATCAATACCATTTTGCATCGCCTTGAGCCGGAGATTTGCACCATCCGCCACCACTACTTCTTTATTTTCTTTAACGAATTTGATATTACCCATAATTAATTCCTGCTTGACCTAAGCTTGGCTTTCAAGGCTTCATATTGACATGGCTTGATTCACATCTTATTTATTATATTAATTCATTACAAAATATTAATAAATATTAATCTTAGAAAATATTATGCCACAAAAAAAATAGGACAGGTAGATCACCTGTCCTATAAATTGAAAAATAGATTAACTTACCTAAATCCCACGGCTGCTTGCCAAACGAAAGCAAGCAATAAGAAGAATACAGGGATAACTGGGAGAACGTCCACCAAAGGATCAAAGATTTGGTAAGCTTCTGGCAGTTTTGCTAATAAAAGTGCTGCTTCCATGTTTGTTTAAATCCACCTATCCAACACAGCTTTCATAATTGAGAAATATCTTAACATGCTTTGGGTCTTGATCATTTGTCAATAGTCATTTGTAATTTCTCCTTCATTTGGTGCTGATTCAGATGAGTTGAGCCAATGACCAAATTCTGTGGCAAAACGATCGCTCAATATTGCTTCTCTAATCTTTTGGGTAAAGCGAATTAGTTCGGTAATGTTGTGAATGCTCAACAAGGTGTAAGCTAAAATTTCCTGCGATCGCACTAAATGAGATACGTAAGCACGGCTAAAATTTTGACAAGTGTAGCAGGGACAAGTTTCGTCTAATGGCGTAAAATCTTCCCGAAACTTAGCATTTTTTAAATTCCAGCGTCCGCCCTGGACTATTGCCGTCCCATGTCTGGCCCAGCGGGTGGGAATTACGCAATCAAATAAATCTACACCAGATGCGATCGCGATCGCCATTTCCCGATAAGTACCCACACCCATCAAGTAACGCGGTTTTTCGGGGGGTAGAAGCGGTGCTGTGACTTTTACAATCTCAGCTATCAATTCTGGCGGTTCTCCCACACTGACGCCACCAATAGCATATCCAGGCAAATCCAACTTAGCCAAAGCTTCAGCTGCATGGCAACGCAAATCCAAATACACACCCCCCTGCACAATCCCAAACAAAGCCTGCTCACTGTGTTGATGAGCCGTTATGCAGCGTTCTAACCAGCGGTAAGTGCGCTCAGTTGCAGTTTCTACCTCTTGGCGAGTCGCTGGGTAGGGCGGACACTCATCAAATGCCATAATCACATCTGCCCCCAAAGTATTTTGAATTTCAATGGAGCGCTCTGGTGTTAAGTTAATAATTTGTCCATCATGGGGTGAGCGAAAAGTTACGCCTTCTTCAGTAATTTTTCGCATCTCGCTTAAACTGAACACCTGAAACCCACCCGAATCTGTGAGCATCGGCCCGTTCCAACCCATAAATTTGTGCAACCCACCACCCCCAGCCACGATCGCTTCTCCTGGTTGTAGGTGAAGATGATAAGTATTGGATAAGATCATTTGCGCCCCAGTATCTCGTAACTGAGATGGGGTAATAGTTTTGACATTTGCCAGCGTTCCCACGGGCATAAATCTGGGGGTTTCTACAACACCGTGAGGAGTAAAAAACACTCCTGCTCTAGCTTTTGTCTGACTACAGCAAGCAAGACATTGAAAAGAAAAATTCGCACTCATGCCATTTTGAATTGTTGAAGATGCCGATCTAAAAATGCTAACAATTGCTCACATTTTCTTTCTGCTTCAACTTGGAAGTGTCGGCACGATCCAATCCACAGACTGACACGACCGATCTGGCCGCCTTCTCCAAATTCAAATTTGCATTTAAATCTCGATCACATCATAAATTGCCTTTACATGAATAAAGCGCAGCCTCAGATAAAATTTGGGATACAAAGTCGCTATTTTAGAAAGAATCAGAGCAGTCATCATCAATTTCTGCATCCCACCTGGCTGAGAGTACTTGCTCCATCATCGCTTCTATGGCGCTGACATTGAAGTTTCGCTCTCGTCGCTCTTGTAGAGGGGTTGAGCGGGGAATCAACCGCAGACACACCCCTTCTTGGATCAAATCGAAATAGGTTTCTTGTTGCGACGATTGTTTGAGTTCCAAATAATCAAAACTACAAACATTCAAATATAGTGCATGGTTAGCAACTAAGGTAGACCTTTGCGGATTAGCAAAAACTTCCATCACATCCCCTTCCCCCTCGCTCAGTACCTTATCTTCTTGGGTGTAGATGTAATGGACTCGACCTAAATCTGCCAGCAATCGCCGGATGTCGAGCTTATTCACAATGATCCCCGTGTTAATAATGCACGGAGCTGGTATCCTGGTGTCGGGTAGATGGTGACTCATAGGAAAATAGCGATTGAGCTAAAGAGAGAGACAACATAGCTAAACTGTCATAATTGAATAGCTTGTTTACTCCCTACATTTAAAAAAATATCAATTTTGTGGAGCAATCGTCTAATAATTTGGAGTAAGTTTTTAATTAACGAATACAAAACACAAATTTTGATCCTTGATGGAATTTTAATTTCCTGAATCCTTTGTCTTTAGTATAAAAAATACTCAGAATTGTTTATTTACTACTTAGAACAGCATAACAAAATTTTCAAGCAGAATATCTAATAGAAGTAAATCTTATCTAAAATTTTAAAGTCTGCTCATGTCGGTTGTACCGAAATCAAGACTATTATCCAGTAATTTACCAAATATTAATCTAATTCAGATGACGAAACAGCAACAGTGGTGGAAAAAGCTGCTGTTAAAGCTGGCAGCTAGTATCATATTTTACACTAGTATCCCACTACCAGATTTGAACGGATTAGACTTTCGAGGAGTGGCGCGTCTTGCTTCGCTTGTAGGGTTAATAATTGGGGGAATTTTAGGGTTACTGGATACGGGAATGGATTCTATTGGTATACCAGTGTTAACTCGTAGTGCTTTGGTAGTAAGTGTTTGGATTGCCATAACTGGAGGACTGCACTTGGATGGCGCAATGGATACTGCCGATGGTTTGGCAGTGGGCGACCCAGATCGGCGATTGGAGGTGATGGCAGATAGTGCTACAGGTGCCTTTGGGGCAATGGCAGCGATCGCCTTGGTGATACTGAAAATAACTGCCTTGACAGATATGCCAGAAAACCGTTGGTTATTGCTAATGGCTGCTTGTGGGTGGGGACGTTGGGGACAACAGCTGGCGATCGCGCGATACCCTTATCTCAAACCAACTGGCAAAGGTGCATTTCACAAACAAGCCATTCGTTCTTACAAAGATTTGTTACCAGGATTGTTGTTGTTGTTTGGTTTGAGTAGTTTAGTTGTGCTGATAGATAAACAGCAGCTATTTCTCGCACTGACAATGATAGTTGTTGGAAGTGCGATCGCTACTTTAACTGGTGCGTGGTTCAACCACAAACTAGGTGGACACACTGGAGATACCTACGGCGCAGTCGTTGAGTGGACTGAAGCCTTATTTCTTTGCGTGCTGACCACTGTAGGAAGTTAGGAGTTAAAAATCCAAACTCCAAACTCTGTCAATTTTAGATTTTGAATTTTGAATTTTGGATTGAAGAAAAAATCTAAAATCTAAAATCTAAAATCCAAAATTGAATGACTCCTAACTTTATTTAATCGGTTGCAGCTTTGTCACTTTGAGTTTAAAAGCCCCAACCCCAGTTTCCCCAAAAGACCGGACACGAATAACATAATTCCCTGTCTCTACGATGCGAGTAAATAGTAGGGAATTGCTACTACCATCAGGGCCATCATCGTTTTCTGCCACAGTTGATCCATCAGGTGCTAGTAGTGTGATGATGCTGTCAAAGTTTTCAGATGACAGGTCAACTGCTAAATTATCGCCCTTCTGCAACTTCACTGTGTAATCACGGGCAAACCCACCTTGACCTGTAGGAATGTCTTTGTCTGAGAGGCTATCAGTAATTTCAGTACTGTTAGGTAAAGGGATTGGACTATACAACTTATTCTGAGCAAAAGCTGCACTTGTACTTATGCCTATTGCCAGCAATGTGGCAGGAATGATAGTGAGTTGTTTTAAACCCGCCGCAAAAACTTTATTCATAACACTTCAAGGAATTTTCCTACAAAAATAGCGTAAATTGGTCAATTTATCCACTTTTAAGCCAAAGCTTGCCATTACTTCTTGATTTATCCGTCTTTGACTACAGTGGCTACAGCTACTAATCCTAAGACCACAATTCCATACTGACGAAGTGTTTGCACAGCAGACCTGGCAGTAGCACCAGTAGTATAAATGTCGTCCACTAACAGCACTGGGGCATTTGGGGGATGATCGCGAAAAACTTGGCCAACAGCAAAAGCTTTGTCCAAGTTTTTTTCTCGTTTAGATAGCGACAAACCAAACTGCGCTTCAGTTTCTCGTACTCTTGCTAAACCATTTAGTTTCAATTTTAATCCAGTGATTTCGCAGAAGCTTTGTGCTATCAGTGCGGCTTGATTGTATTTACGTTGCTTTTGCTTGCTAGCGTGGAGTGGGATGGGAACTACCACAGGCTGGCTATCTCGTCTCGGTGAATTTAACAACCATGCTTCTCCTAACCATTGACCCAAAGGACGAGCTATTTGGGGCTGATTTTCGTATTTCATCGCTGCGATCGCCCGTTTCACAGGGCCACCATACTCCCCCCAGCCAAACACTGGTATTGGCTCTTGCCATAGAGAAATCGGGTCTTTACGTTGACATTTTTGCAGTTGTCTAATGCAGTTATCACAGAATTCTTGGGAAGTTGCACGTTGACACAGGGGGCAATGAGATTGGAGAAAAAGATTGAGTAAGCCTGTGAGATTTTGAATCCAAGTGTGCATTTAGGGCTGGTTAAGGAATTTAACATACACGCGATCGCATCTTGTTGTTTCTACTCCTGTTGCTGGAGTGTAGCCATTGCTTTCATATAGCTTGACTGCTTCCACCAAAACGCTGGCGGTTTCAATCCAAATTTGCCCAAAACCACGCTTTGCGATCGCTGCTTCTAGCTGTTGTAACAAATATTTCCCTAATCCCAAACCCCTAATGCTGGGCAAAAGATACATTTTGCGGATTTCTACAGCTTTTTTACCTCGGTGTATCGGGTAGTATGCTCCAGTACCTACTAACTGGCTTTGGTGTTCAATTACCCAAAACTCTCCCCCTGTAGCTAAATAACATTCCTCTACTTGCAGCACATCTCGGTCAGCAACCTTGGGTTCCCAACCCAGACCGTATTCTGATAATACATAACTGATGACTTCGGCGGCTCTTGTGCGATCGCTTTCCACCCAATCACGAATTAAAAAATCTTGATAATAGTTTTTCATTACCATTTGCTGGTCAAGTTTACACAGAAAATTTTTCCGCATCTATATCCCAATTTACCCAGCAAATAGCAATTCTTGCAGAGTCGATTTCAGGCGGTACTCTCAAGGTGTGAATTCTAGCAGTGCTGAAAAAAGTCATCTTCACCAAATAAATTGGCTCTACATCTACATCATCAACGCCTAGTCAGGTGTATTCTTGCCAGTAATCGAGTTTTTATATTTCTAATTCTTCATCATTCGTAAGATTTTTAAGGAAATGTAACTTTTGTCAATCAGTTAATATACTTAAATAGCTCTTGATCAAAAAGAGGTAAGACAAATATTACTTGTCTTACCCCCCTGCCATTGATTATCATTATTAAAAAACATTCCCAGAGGTTACATCTATTTATAATTGGTACTTGAAGGTCTTATTAGAGAAGGATTTTTAAATTAGCAGTAATTTTTTATTTAGCTACGTATTAAGTGTAAGCTACAGATTAAAACTTGGATGGATTATAAGGAAGGTCAGTTTGACAGCAACTGCTATTCCTGAGCCTGGTGCAATTTTCAGTATGTTGGTAGTTGGTTTGATGAATAGAGTCCTGAAGAAAAAGCCAGCATCTACATAGACAGTGAACCTGAATAGTCGAAGCTAGCCTGATTAGAACTGTAATTAAACATTATTCTAGCTTTAATGACCAAAAAATTTGGAAGGCTAGAAATGCCTAAAATTTATAGGGGACGTATTACAAATACGTCCCCTATTGATAGGGCAATTTTCCAGCCTCTGGTTGGAAACGAGGTTTTAAAGGGGTTTACGCTTAAGTTGACACCAATGGACTTCTAGTCGCCCAGGTGAGTAATAAATTAGACTTTATAAACATCCTCTTAGAGCCAAGTTTGTGGTTCAGATATTGGATAGTTGTTGGCAGCAAACTTTTAACTGACAATTCCTAGATTGTTGTAGATTTCGATGAGATTGCCATCAGGATCGCGAAAATGAGCTGTGCGAATTCCCCAGTCTGGGCGATCTTGTGGTTGAGTCACAACGATCGCATTGTGATCTTTTACTTGCTTATAGACCTCATCCACGTTATCGACTGCGAAAATCAAGACAATTTTATCTCGATTGGCAACATATGAAGGCTGTTCAATTCTTGGGACTACTTCAGCCATTAATTCTTTTTTGAACAAACCCAACTTGAGATATCCGGTATTAAACTCAGCATATCCGCTATCTTCATCGCCCCAATCGACATCAAATTTCAGCAGATCCCGGTAGAACAGAAAAGAATCTTTGTAGTTGGAGACAAGCAGTCTCAGGTGTGTTAGCTGAAGCTTCATATCTGTTGCCTTAGTCTACTAACTGTGAATTCTAGGTTCTGGGTGCAAAGTCACCAGCAACTCACTTTCGACAATTGCTAATTCATCAAGCCGTTGCATGACAATTTCTCTGTCGAAGTAAGTAGCAGCTAAAACCCAATATATACCGTAGTGACGCGCTTCGGATGCTATTAGCCCCCGATAAAATTTTGCTAACTCTGGTTCTGGACAGTGAGCAGCTTATAGTTCCAGGCGTTCATGAAAGCGAGCTTCAATTAAACCAGTGACTAGCAAGGAATCCAGAAATCGCTCAGGTTCTTTAGAGCGGACTTGAGCCTTTAAAAGAGCGCTGTATGGAGGCGGTGATCAGGGAATATTCCAGCGTTCTAACCATTGGTTAACTAGTTCAAAGTGTTCTAGTTCTTCGCGGGCGATCGCAGTCAGTTCCCGCACTATTTTAGTATTGGAAGGGTAGCGAAACATTAAGTTCAAGGCTACGCCTGCTGCTTTGCGTTTCACAGTGGGAGTGGTCAAGTAATGATGATGTCTAAGTTAGCAATCGCTTGTTCAACCCAAGCAGAGCTAGTACCGCTCTGCGGAAGTCAAAAATCAAAAGTCAAAAGTCAAAAGAGTTGTATTCCTTGCTCTTGCGACATTTTGTAGACGCAGAGAGGCTTCCCGGAGGGTATGATATATTTATTTACGCACCCAATGTACTAGTGGGCTGTTTCAGGACGTTAATAGTCGGTAACTGAGTAAACACATCACAAAACTCCAGAATTTTAATTTAGTTAAATAGTCCAGCAAATAGATTTTAACGGAAGATTTTTTGGATAAAGTTCAATAATTGATTGGCGGTGAAGGGTTTCGCTAAAAAGCCTTGGATACCAATACCCTTAGTTTGTACTAATGCCTCAGCCGTAGCTAATCCACTCATGGCAATAATTTGCACTTGCGGGTTGATGATTTGTAAGGTACGGATGGCTGTTTCCCCATCCATTAACGGCATCATCATATCGATCAACACCAGCCTAATTTCATCTTTGTGCTGATTGTAAAGGGCAAGAGCCTCAATCCCATTTTGGGCAGTCAATACCTTGTAGTTATACATTTCCAGTGTGGTTTTAGTGATCTGAGTGATCGCTACTTCATCATCGACAACTAAAATCAATTCTCCCTCACCTGTTGGCAGTTCTATCTCATCTATTACTTGAGAAGTGCTGCCCTCCTTGCTTGGCAGGTATACTTGGAATTTAGTCCCAATTCCTACCTGACTGGCTGGCTACTTCTACAAAACCGCCGTGGCTGTTGATAATGCCCATCAATGTAAGCGATCGCAGTTAGTTCTGCCAGAAAGTCAGGAGGAAAACTGACCTTTCCTTAAGTAAAGCGCACAAAAGAAGGAATAGTTTAACATAATACAGTTCCTTTAAGCATTTTTATCAAGAAGAATTCAGAATTCAGGAGTCAGAATTCAGTAGGATTTATCTCTCCTGCCTCCTCTACCTCCCTTCCCTTGTTCATTTTTCCTGCCGCCGTTCCTTTATATCTTGAGTAGAAATCATACTAGTGACTTTATCTACATCTACCATCATTAAAATTACTCCCTGTATGTCAAGGCCAAGCAGGAGAGTAATTGCCACGTAACATTTTATTTCCCTACCCCGACGATTGGTAGCGTCGATGATCATTTCTTCAAACTGCTTTTTCTTGGATAGGGATTCGCGAATGGACGATCGCAACTGCTCGACGGGTAGCCCAATGTCTAAGCTAAAGATAGATTGTCCTAGAACTTCATCAGTTCGCAAGCCCCATAAATCTTCTGCCATATAATTCCAAATTGAGATATTAAAGCTGCTGTCAATTACCACTATTCCACTTTGGAGACTTTTGAGAATAGAGATCAGGGAAGTATTAGTGTTATTGAGTTCTGAGGTGCGATTGCTGAGTTCGTGATTAATTGTCTGTAATTCTTCATTAGTAGATTGTAATTCTTCATTCATCGTCTCCAATTCTTCATTGGTAGATTGCAGTTCTTCGTTGGTGGTTTCTAATTCTTCATTGGTAGATTGTAATTCTTCGTTGGTGGTTTCTAATTCTTCATTGGTAGATTGCAGTTCTTCGTTGGCAGTTTCTAATTCCTGTTGGGAGCGTTGCAGCGCCTCTTGAAGTTTAATGTAACGGCTGACATCATGAAAGGCAATGCTGACCCCTAATAAATTGGTGTCAATATCTTGCAAAGGCGTAATTATCACATCCAGATATTGCTTTTCTGAGTTTGGCAAATAGCGCTCTACATTTGTCAGGTTGACAGGGCGGCGTTCAGTATAAGCCCGTTCAATTAGCGATCGCAACTCAATTGGTCGATAGGAAAGTTCTAGATCCTGGAAGGGACGAGCTAAATCTTTGATGGAAAGGGCGAACAAAGTCCGCGCCTGCTCGCTCATCATTACCAAAATGCCAGTGTTATCAATGACTATTTGGGCGATTGATACTGTGTCAAAACCCATGTCTCGCAGTCGGAGCTGTCGAGACAAACGCTTGCTAGATTCTTCATATACTGAATTTCCCGTAACTAAGAGGCGATCGCGCATATTCACCGACGATATCTTAGTAAATATCCTGTTTTTTAAATCTATTGGTGTAAACAGACCAGAATACATCAATAGCATCTCTGCTTTCCCCAAAAACAGATAGCCTGCATAATTTAGTCCAAAATGAAACCGGGATAGAATTCGCCCTTGAGTCTCAGAATTAAAATACATTAATGTATTGCGGCTGACCAGCAAATCTAAGCGCGAAATGGGCGCATCCTGAAGCAGATCGTGGCGACCAAAAATCACTGAGCGGCGTAAGTCTGAGCGGAAGCCATAGCGGTTACCGACAAGATCAAAGTATTTCTGCCGTAGCTCATCTGGCACCGTCTGGATATCTTTTGTTGAATACAAAGCAAGACGTGCCTGACTGAGAGCTTCTTCGTCTACATCTGTAGCGTAGATTTTCACTCGTTGGCGAAATTGCTCTACTCCCAATATTTCAGCTATCAATATTGCCAAGGTATAAGCTTCTTCTCCAGAAGCACAGCCAGCGCTCCAGATGCGAATTGGGTCAGAAGTTTTTTTATTCTTAATCAGATTAGGCAGTATTTGCTCTGCTAGATATTCCCAAGCTGATAAATCTCGAAAAAAAGCGGTGACGTTAATTAAGATAGTGTTGAAAAGATAATTGAATTCTTCTGGATGAACTTCTAAATAGTCTAGATAATCTACAAAATTCTCTATGCTCAATAAGTCTATCCGCTTGGATACCCGACGCATCAAAGTCGAGCGCTTATAGCCTGTAAAATCAAATCCCCGGCTTTGTCTGAGGTAAGTTAGTAGATTTTCAAATTCTAGGTCTTTTTCTGTGGAAGTCATAGGTTAGGGTGAGGGCAGAGGAGTTGAGTTTGAACTGGGTCCTTTGAGTATCAAAGACTCATTAACAGAGTTCTAAGCCCCATTAATGAGAATCAAAAACTCATTAAACTATGTTTACACCAAGTTGTATTCTAAAACATATCCCCTCTGCCCCTCAGCCTTCAGAAAATGTTTGAAAAGTTGCAAAGTCTACTATAAACTCCTCTCCAAACGTCTTCCCCCAATCCCCAGACGGGACTTGGAGTTCCCACTCCTGAGAGGCTTTGAAATCCCATTCTCGCACTTTGTGCCGCTGCGCGAACATTAGACATCAGGAAGGCTTGAGGTGTTAGGTTTAGGAGGTTTTGCTATTACCAACAATACTTTTCAAACATCCTCTGAGCTTATTCAGATTCTCTCATGACCAAAGTCACCAGGAGGCTGGAGATTTCATCAAGGGGAAGAATAAAATCTACGTTGCCAGTTTGAATTGCAGCAGAGGGCATCCCGGTAAATTCGGAGGTTTTTATGCTTTGGACAATGACAATACCGCCCATTTTTTTAATCGCTTTTACCCCCATCGCACCGTCGTGACCCGTTCCACTTAGCACAACAGCGATCGCTCTGTGTTTGTAAGTAGCTGCAACCGATTCAAATAACAGGTCAGCCGAAGGACGTAAAAAATGTACTAATTCCGACTGTGATAAGGAAAGTGTACCGTCACCGTTAACCAACAGGTGACGATTAGGTGGGGCAACGTAAGCCGTTCCTGGGATAAGGCGATCTCCTTCTTCTGCCTGTTTGACGATAATATCCGTACGCCGAGTCAGAATTTCTGCCATTAACGAGCGGTATTGGGGGCCAAGGTGTTGGACAATGGTGATCGCAGCTGTAAATTCTGCGGGTATATTCGATAGCACATTAACTAAAGCGGTCAGACCACCTGCTGATGCTTGCGATCGCCACAATATTAAAGGTAGTATTAATAAACTCAGATGAATGATTGTTGACATTTTTTAACATCTTAATCATGTATTTTGCGGCTACGACTATCGACTAAGCTTCTGAAGTTACAATCTTTAATTATTATCTAAATAAATTATATTATAATATATATACCAAAAATTACTTCAGCATTTTTTGATTTTTACTTAAATAATTTAAGTTCATGTCTTAATCTTCCTGCTCCAGAATGCGTTTTGCCTGTAAAAGTTGCTGGCTATGCTCCTCACTAACTGTTGGGTATTGCAGATTTAGTTCTTGTAATTTTTTGCAGATGATGTTGGCAACGGTTAGGCGTGTAAACCATTTGCGATCTGCAGGAATAATATACCGCGGTGCCCATTTAGTACTAGTATAGTTAAAAACTTCCTCATAAGCATTCATATAATCATCCCAAAAAGCTCGTTCTTGGACATCGCTATCTGAAAACTTCCAATTTTTATCTGGAGATTCAATCCGTTGTAAGAAGCGTTTTTTCTGCTCTGACTTGGAGACATTCAGAAAAAACTTCAGGATGATCACACCATTATCAACCAAATATTTTTCAAAGTTATTGATTTCTTCAAAGCGCTGCTTCCATATCTTATTTCCTTGAGGGAAGTGGGGAAGTTGCTGTTTCTTAAGCATTTCTGGATGGACACGAACCACAAGTACTTCTTCATAGTATGAACGGTTGAATATCCCAATTCGACCTCTTTCTGGCAAAGCCTTGGTTGTTCGCCACATGTAGTCATGGTCTAATTCTTCTGCACTGGGCCCCTTAAAACTAAACACTTGAAATCCTTGCGGGTTCACACCAGAAGTCACGTGTTTAATTGTGCTATCTTTGCCAGCAGCATCCATTGCCTGAAAAATAATCAGCAATGCATAGGTGTTTTGAGCATAGAGAATATTTTGGTAATTTGCTAATCGTTCAATGTCTGTCTTTAATCTGGTTGCAGCATCACTTTTTTGATCAAAATCAGTTTTATAAGCTGGATCGTAGTTTTTTTTTTAAAGAAATCTTTGAACCTGGTGTGACAATGAAAGCATCGTGATTCATAATATAAAATTTTATAATGGCTGCTTAGAGGATGTCTGAAAAGTTTTTTTGTATACACCTAACCCTTGGAGATCCCCCTAAATCCCCCTTTTTAAGGGGGACTTTGAGATTCTTATTCCCCCTTTTTTAAGGGGGGTTAGGGGGGATCAACAAATATTTGATACTTCTCAGACATCCTCTTATACCCAAGCACATTTTGAAGTAATATTTTTTAAAAATTATTATTTATTAATTAAATAATTTTAGCTCTATCGCTGCTTTTATTATGGACTTTAATAAATTAAATGGGCTTCTAGGCTATGTTCTCTAGAAAGACTGGGTTTTCAAGTTTTGAAGCTTCCTGATAAAACCGGAATTTTCATGCTACGGTGTACACACAAGTCGAAAAAAGCTCGATTGACCATTGTTCTCTCGTTCCTATGCAGAGCAATAGAAATGCATTCATGTGAAGCATGGGAACGAGGAAAGCCTGATCAAGCTGGGTTTTTAGAACTTGTGTATACCGTAGAGGATAAAGGGAGCGGTAGAACCCAAATTTGGAATCAAAATTTATAATTTTTAATCAATTCTGGTGGTTTAAGTCTCCCTCTTGATCATCAACAATAGGACTTACGCACCAGTTACGGAATAACGTAGACGCATTCGCGGAGCGTCTGTCTGCGACACGCTGCGCGAACGTAGAGAAGCGGCTTGCCGCAGGCTACCGCAGAGTCGCAGAGAAGCCAGTGCGTTGGGCGGGTTCCCCGACTTAAAGCAACTGGCGCGACACGGAGAAATCAGAGTTTCAGAGATATTTTGCGTAAGTCCTAACAAGTTTTGTGCATCTTTCTAAATCGCGTTATAAAACTTAATTACGAATTACTGTCTTCTCGTAGCGATAGTGTACCCCTACGGGGAAGCAAGCTACGCGCAGCGTCTGGTAGAGAAGCGTTAGCAAAGAATGAGCGTCATTATAAATTACGAATTATTTCTGTCGCCTTGGCATAGGACGCATCGCTTCACGGCCCAACATAAACATCCCCGTGACACCTAAACTAACAAACCAAACATATTGATACCAATATTGCCGAATCTGTTCAACCGTACTGAGTTTTGGACGCAACGTATTTAAGTATAGCAGCAGCATTAATATCATCAGCGCTCCAAAACCAACAAAGCTAAAGCCAACACAAATTCGTACAAATCGCAGTTCAAAATCACTAATACTGTCTAGATCAATTTCTGCCAGTTCCTTAAAGGAATCATCTGCCAAAGATGAGGTTGCTTGGAATCTATTGCTCAGTTTTGGTGGCAAAATCGATGACAGTGTTGCTACAGTTGGGCGACGTAGCAAAGCCTCAGTATCTCGCAACAATTCTAGTGGCTTACGGGTAGTAGTTGGTTGAGCAAACTCTATGTTGTCTGTAGCAGTTGGGGCATTGGTTTTGCTTTCAAAATCCATAGCACGCCTCGAAAGAACCAGGATATACATAGCCTAGCGAATCAGAAGACAAATGCGTCAAAATAATTCGTAATACCCTATGGGAAAGCATAACTGTAAGGTATTACGAACTATCAATTATTCGTCCATCTCTTTTAATGTAGCTAATGCTGACGGAGATAAGCGACTTAAATAGCGGAATATCCAGTATTTAAAAATAGTATTTAAAATTACAGGAAATGTTGCAATAAAGAAAAAGATTACATTTCTATTAGCTGGCAAACCTAAATGTTCTCCAAATCCTTCGAGAATGACTTCCCACCCATCTGGTGAGTGAAATCCTACAAATATATCTGTAACCAAAATAATTAAAAAAGCCTTAGCACTATCGCTGAGTCCATAGACAATAGTATCCATAAAAGACTTGAACATCACAATTTCTCTTTTGCTTAAAGCGATGATTATGCTAAAAGAAGTTAGTGAGATTAAATCTGCAAAAACATTGCTAAGAGCGCCATTACTTTTAACATTAAATTCCTCAGCAATTTCCATTGCTTTGTCTTTAATTTTTTCTTGAATTCCCTCTGAAGAAAGTGAAGGCGCATGATTGAGTAAATATTCCAATCTTAATGCTTGCTCAAAATTATGTAATTCATGGATAGCTTCTTTTTCCATATCGGAATTAATGAAAACTTGAATTTGATTATCTCCTCTAATCTTTTCTAATATGGGAATTACTAAAAATTGTTTAGATAAAATATAAGTTAAAAGTGGGACAAGAATTAGAGTTAGTAAAAATCTCAGAGCAGTTTTTGTCCGATTTCGAGAAATTCGGTAATTTCTCATAAATTCTTCTTCTGCTTGCGGAGTGAGATTTGCTTTAATTTTATTAACTGTTTCTCCTATAGAATTCGGAAACACTCCAGGGTTTTGAGATGGAGGTGTTGCTTGAATATCATTAATATCATTTAAATCTAGCTGTTTTTTAATTTCGCTACGATTAGTTTTTAGAAGTTGAGAAGTTGACTCTAATGTGCTATTGCTAATTAGTTTATCTTTGATAGCATACTTCTCTACAACTTCATCAATAACCTTTAACTTTTCTAATAAAATAGGATTCGAGATATTGGCAATTCCCCGACTAAGCCGGAATTCCGCAAGCCTGATCTTGATAATAGTTAAATTTTTATCAAGGTATACTTGCCAGTAAGACATCACATTTTCAGTATAATTTACTGATTCTGATGATATTTTTTGGTTACCAAAATGTTCTATTTCAATGTTTTTAATTCTTTGAGCTGCTTGTTGAGCTTCTAAGAGTGCCCTTTCTGGTGTATCTAAAAACCAATAGTTAAGCGATCGCAAGTATTCTTTGAACCTTCGCCGAAGTAATGCTGGTGTTTTTGCAAATGGATTTTTCATTACTTGTAGGACTATTTATACAATGTCTATTATATTTATATAAGCAAAGGAAATGAGTAACAACTAGTTAAAAACATTATTAACTCTTACCCAAGACTTATTAGATAAATCTATTATTTTGATTTCTTTACATAGTTTAGTTTTATGACGCTAACTTACTTTTATGAAAAGTAAAGATAAAAAACTAGTAGAGTAAATCGTGGCTCTGGTTTTTGTAACAAAAAATTAACTATAAGAAATTAATTTATTTCAATATTATGAATAAGGTGTGTAGATTATGTGTCAATAGTGTGACACAGATCAACATTGCATTTTACAGCTTGATCTGGGGGAGGCAGTGCATTGGTTAGCCAGCACAGTCTTCTCCCTATTGTAGCAAGGGGCGTGAGACGATGCCGCGCATAGCGCAGCTTTTTAGAGTCCATGTCCCGTTCGCACCAGAGCGTTTGGGGAGCCAGTGCGTCCGGCGAGCCACTCTTGTTGCACCTGGCGGGGAAAGCACGCCAGTTTCGATAACGGAGGCTTATCTCATCCTGTGCTTTGTAAAAAACTCGCCATATGATCATAAATATGCTATGTCGGCACAAAAGAAAAGTTGGTCACTATAGTAAGCAAGAAATCTGAACCCAGAATTTATTGGCAATATGAAACTCAGTCTGTGCATGATTGTGAAAAACGAAGCAGCAACACTGCCTAAATGCCTGAACAGTGTCAGAAAAGTGGTGGATGAAATGGTAGTCTTGGATACAGGCTCAATCGATCGCACCCCCAATATTGCCCAACAACTCGGTGCAAAAGTCCATCATTTTAAATGGTGTAATGACTTCAGTGCTGCCCGTAATGCAGCTCTAAAATATGTCACTGGTGATTGGATTTTGGTATTAGATGCTGATGAAACTCTGACACCAGCAATTGTACCGCAGTTGCGAGAGGCGATCGCCAGAGATGAATACCTGCTTCTCAACCTCCTTCGCCATGAAGTTGGTGCAGAACAATCTCCCTATTCTTTGGTTTCCAGGCTGTTCCGCAATCATCCAGATATTCATTTTGACCGTCCTTACCATGCCTTAGTGGATGATAGTGTGTCAGCAATTTTAACCAAAGAACCCCATTGGCAAGTAGGTTATTTACCAGGGGTGGCACTTTTACACGTAGGATATCAAAAAAGTGCGATCGCTCAAAATAACAAATATGCCAAAGCAGCTGCGGCGATGTCAGGGTTTCTCGCTACTCATCCTAATGACCCCTATGTTTGTAGTAAATTAGGGGCATTGTATGTAGAAACTGGAAAAATTTCCCTAGGGATGGAGTTGCTTAGACGAGGAATCATCGCTGCTGAAGAAAACTACGATATTTTATATGAACTTCACTACCATTTAGGCATTGCCTACAGTCGGTTGCAAAAATCCCCCCAGGCTATTTCTCATTATCAAGCTGCAATTAAATTGCCAATTTACCCGATGCTCAAATTAGGAGCATACAACAACTTGGGTAACTTACTCAAAGCAGCAGGAGATTTCAATGGTGCGAAAACTGCTTACGCCACAGCTTTGAAAATTGACCATACTTTTGTTTTTGGACATTATAATTTGGCGATGACATTTAAAGCTTTGGGTTTATTTATAGATGCGATCGCATATTATCAAAATGCAATCGAGTTAAATCCCAACTATGCCGAAGCCTATCAAAATTTAGGGGTAGTGTTGCTCAAAGTTGGCAATCATCAAGATAGTTTAACAGCTTTTAGAAAAGCGATCGCTATTCATGAAAGGTATAATCCCGAAGAGGCCAAAAGACTACGCCAGGGGTTGCGGGAGATGGAGTTGATGTAAAACAGGGAGCAGGGGGAGCAGGGGGAGCAAAGGCATTACCCAATCGAAGTGCCAGATCCTATTGAAGCAATCTTATATTATCTCGAATCCCGTGGGTTGTCTGTAGATGAATTAAAGCCTGTTATTGGCAGTAAGACAGAAATTGCTGAGGTTTTGCATCGCAAGCAAGCCTTAACATTGGAGATGGTTCGGGGTTTGCATCAACAATTGGGGATTCCGGCAGAGATATTAATTCAACCATATCCTCTGATGCAAAATTCAGCTTAATGGTGATTTAACCTTGCATCAAAATTCCTACTAAAATCTGCATTAAGATTTCCAAATCAGTTGGTACCCGATACAACATTAAATCTTGACTCACTTTCCTTTCTTGGCGATTAAAACTACCAAACTGCCAAATATCCCCAGTAGTTACAGCACCATACAAGATTGGCTCATCTGATTCTACCCACGTATCCAAGGCAATCAACTCCGTTGCTAATTGGGTAAATCCCCGTGTTAAGTCTGCCTGCTTTGCTTCTACCACTAAAATATTGTGTTCTGATTGAAGATAGTAGTCTAAGTCACCTCTGAGGTACTGGTTAACCTCAATGGGGTACTCGATATTAACTATTGCTTTTGTGATGTGGGCTACTTCTAATAAGATGGGTGCGATTATTACCTCCCGTCTAGCCGCTTCACTAGTTAGACTAACACGAGTGATCGCTTCTTCTAGGCGTTGGCGTAAGTTTGGTAGTCGAGTTAGTAATTCTGAAGCAGCTATAGGTAAATTGATTGTTGCTTTAGTTAAACTTACTCCTAATTCCCGCAGAATATCGGCGGGAGCGAATTTCATTTGGAAATAGCTGCGAAATGTGTAAAATTCGTTTGGTTTAAGTATCGGGGGACGGTGACGTTCAGTCATGCTAAAATCCGCAGTTATGATATTGAAATTATTTTTATTCATTTTATTGGAAGGCATCAAGAATACGATAACGTAACTTGAGGTTTGAAAATGAACTCCACCCCTTCTGAGTCGAAAAGGTGGAGTTAATAAGTTGGAGAGTTGGTAAATTGTCTTCACAAATGACAACTAACTAAATACGCGACTTGACAAATTTCTCTAATCTATCCATTCCCTTTTCAATCGTCGCCATATCTGTGGCGTAGGAAAGGCGAATGTTGTGATCAGCGCCAAAAGCAATTCCAGGAATGACTGCAACTTGATGTTTTTCCAACAAAGCGTCACAAAATTCTAGGGATTTTAGACCGGTTTTGCTGATATCAGGGAACAGATAAAAAGCGCCATCTGGTGAGGCAGTACTCAATCCCGGAATGGCGTTGAGTCTTTCTAGCATTACCTGTCGCCGTTTAGCAAAGGCTTGGCGCATTTCTTCGACACAATCTTGATGACTTTCCAAAGCAGCGATCGCACCATATTGGGCAAAGGTACACACGTTAGATGTACTATGCCCTTGGATGGTACTTGCTGCTTTAATAATCTCCACTGGCCCCGCTAAATAGCCGATACGCCACCCAGTCATGGAATAAGCCTTCGCAAACCCATTACTGATCAAAGTGCGGTCAAAAATTTCCTTCCCTAGAGAACCGATGCTGATATGTTCTGCACCGTCGTAGAGAATCTTTTCGTAAATCTCATCAGAGACGACAAAGATATCTGCATCAACTACTACCTTCGCCAGTGCTTTAATTTCATCTGGGGTGTAAACCATCCCTGTAGGATTAGATGGGGAGTTGAGGATAAATAACTTCGTCTTCGGCGTGATTGCTTTACGGAGTTGTTCGGGAGTAATTTTATAATCTGTCGTGGCATCTGTGGGCACAATCACCGAGACTCCACCGACTAAAGTCACCATTTCGGGATAACTTAGCCAGTAGGGCGCAGGGATAATTACCTCATCACCTGGATCAATTAGCGCCACTATTAAGTTGTACAGAGAATGCTTACCGCCATTGGTGACGATCACATTCTCTGACTTGTAATCAAGACCGTTATCAGTTTTAAGCTTACGGGCGATCGCTTCCCTTAACTTTGGTTCTCCAGCTGCTGCACCGTATTTGGTTTTGCCTTCTTCCAAAGCTTTGACTGCTGCGGCTTTAATATGCGCTGGAGTATCAAAATCTGGTTCTCCAGCGCTAAAACTACAAACATCTATTCCTTCTACCTTCAGTGCCTTAGCCTTGGCTGCGATCGCTAAGGTTAATGAAGGAGTTACCTGACTTACTCTTGCTGCCAGCTTCATTCTTACTATTTTTGGCAAATCTTTCACTTATCTAAGGATATCCCAGAATCCCTACCAAGATTTGCTTTTTCTGAATTCGTTAGGGACGGGATAATTACGAAGAATTACTGACTCTTGACCCTTGACTGTTAACAATGTACTCTATGTATTGTTTTAATTTTAGAAAAAACTAACTGTTTATATGCGATTCAATAAACTTTTCATTGCATCTTCTCTGTTAATCACTGGTCTTTTTATACCTAATGCTGCCATTGCTCAAAATCGCGGTACTCCGGGTCAATTTGATTTTTATGTACTGACACTCTCTTGGTCGCCAGATTATTGTGCGGCAAACGGTACCCATGATCAGCAGCAGTGTGGTTCTGGAAAGAAACTTGGTTTTGTACTACATGGTTTGTGGCCGCAGTACCAAAGTGGTTATCCTGCTAATTGTTCTACGCAAAAACTACCGTCGGAAGTAAAGCAGCGGTTTCCTAATTTGTATCCTAGCCCTAAACTTTACGATCATGAATGGGAAAAACATGGTACTTGTTCGGGGAAAACTCCTGCGGAATATTTGGCATTCAGTAAAAAGTTAAAAGATGCGATCGCTATTCCCCCAGCTTATAATCGTCCTAATAAACCCTTACGAACCACAATTACAAATTTTAAAAATTCATTTGTCAGTGCTAATAATAAAATTACTTCTGATGGTATAGCACCTTTTTGTTCTGGTTCGGGAAGATTTTTGCAAGAAGTCTTCTTTTGTTATTCCAAAAACGGTGAAGCTGGTATTTGTAGTGCGGAGATTTTGAAGCGATCGCAAAAAAGTTGTGGTCAGCCAGATTTCTTAGTGAGAAACGTTAGATAACAATGGGGCATGGGGCATTGGGCACTTGTACTGAGCAGTATCGTTGGCGCAGCCTCTCCAAGAGTTGTATTGGTTATTGTCCTCTGCTCCCCCACTCCCCACAACTCTGATTTAAAGTTACTTAATTTATTATTTACCATTACTTATTCATTTCTTAACTTATCTATTCTAATCTTCAAATGTAATTAGAACCCATTCTTATTTCCAGAAAGTAGGCGCAATCAGAGAATCTATTTAGGAAAAAGTTATATTTATAACTATAAATTTTTAGGTAGTTCTCTGAATTGCAATAAACCCAGGTTTTTTCCTAGTTTTAATAGTTTTTTCGTCACACAACTTGTTTTTGTCCGACTGCATTCTTGTCTTTTATTGGGAGTGCTAAATGGAATATTTATTTCTAGCTTTGGCGCTGGGTCTTGCACTCAGCTTTGAATTTGTCAATGGTTTTCATGATACTGCAAATGCAGTTGCTACAGTCATTTACACTCATAGCCTAAAGCCAAACATCGCTGTCGTCTGGTCAGGCTGTTGGAACCTAATTGGTGTACTGACATCAACTGGAGCCGTTGCTTTTGGCATTGTTGCCCTGCTTCCGGTTGAGTTGGTAATTAATGTTGGCTCAAGTGCAGGCTTTGCAATGGTATTTGCACTTTTGATTTCAGCGATCATGTGGAACTTGGGAACCTGGTACTTGGGCTTACCTGCATCCAGTTCACATACGCTGATTGGTTCAATTATGGGTGTTGGTTTAGCAAATTCATTGTTGTCTAAGGGTCATGTCTTTGGCGAGGGCGTGAATTGGGCAAAGACCGAGGAAGTTTTCACATCTCTATTGGTTTCGCCAATTGTTGGATTCACCTGCGCCGCACTGCTGTTATTGCTGGCGAAAAGACTGATCAGACGACCAGAGTTGTACCGTGCGCCAGAAGGGAATAAAACACCACCGCCTTGGATACGTGGTTTGTTAATCTTGACATGTACTGGTGTGAGCTTCGCCCACGGTTCAAATGATGGTCAAAAAGGTATGGGTCTGATCATGCTCATCTTAGTGGGCATTCTACCAAGTATGTTTGCACTGAATATGGATACCAATGCAGGGGCGATCACTCAGTTGGCCGCTACGTCCAACTCTGTGATTCCGGTGCTGCAACAACAAGTACCCGGAACATTCTTAAACAGCCAAAACATCACAGATGAGCTTTCCAACTTCCTCAAACCAACTGGCGAAGCTAAGGACAAAACATTCGCAGCCCTTGCTGCCAAAAGTCGGACAATTGGAGACAAGCTTACTGGTAAGACTAGTTTCAAGCAGCTTTCAAGGGATGAGCTAAGTTCATTACGAACCGATATGTATTTAGTCGCTGGAACAATTGGGAAACTGGACAATCAGAAAAAATTAACCGATGTCAAACAAGAAAAGGTGCTTACCAGCTATAAGATGCAGTTGGATAAAGTAACCAAATTTATTCCCAATTGGGTGAAATTTGCCGTTGCCATTGCACTGGGTCTTGGCACAATGATTGGTTGGAAGCGCATCGTGGTGACAGTGGGTGAAAAGATTGGCAAAGACCACCTTACCTACGCTCAAGGAGCTTCCGCCGAGTTAGTTGCTATGACAACTATTGGTGCTGCGGATTACTTCGGTCTGCCAGTCAGCACCACTCACGTCCTGTCATCGGGTGTAGCGGGGACAATGGCGGCAAATCATTCAGGTTTGCAAACAGACACCTTGAGAAATATTCTGCTCGCCTGGGTGCTGACCCTGCCAGTTTGCGTACTGCTTGGTTCTGCTACATATGCAGGAAGCTTGTACATAGTCTTTAATATTCTGAGTTTTAAGTAAGACAATAGAAGCAGAGGGGCGAGGTGCAGGGAGTAGAAGAGAAAATTAAAAATTACCTCTTTGCCTCTGCTCCCTGCCCCCTGCTTCTTCTCCCCTATCCCCTAAGCGATCGTCACATCTGGCGACAAATAAACATCTTGAATGGCGTGAAATAGCTTCACACCTTCGTCAAAAGGACGCTGGAACGTCTTCCGCCCAGAAATTAATCCTGAACCACCAGCCCGTTTGTTAATTACGGCAGTGCGAACGGCTTCGGCGAAATCATTTTTACCAGTCGCGCCACCAGAATTAATCAGTCCCACACGCCCAGAGTAGCAATTTAGTACTTGGTAACGAGTTAAATCAATTGGGTTGTCAGTTGTCAATTCTGTGTAAACCCGCTCATCGGTTTTGCCGTAACTCTTGCCAGTAGCTTTGGCAACTGCACCGTAACCATTGTTATTTTCGGGTAACTTTTGTTTGATGATGTCGGCTTCAATCGTCACACCCAAATGATTCGCTTGTCCGGTGAGGTCAGCCGCAAGGTGGTAATCTTTATCTTGTTTAAAAGCGTTGTTCCGCAGATAGCACCAGAGAATTGTGGCCAAACCGAGTTCATGGGCGCGTTTAAAAGCTTTGCTGATTTCTTGGATTTGTCTAGTAGACTGGTCTGAGCCAAAGTAAATTGTCGCACCCACTGCCGCCGCCCCTAAATTCCAAGCTTGTTCTACATCAGCAAACAATACCTGGTCAAATTGATTGGGGAAAGTCAGCAATTCATTGTGATTGATTTTGGCAATAAAGGGAATTTTGTGGGCATACTTGCGCGAAACGATCCCTAATGTCCCCAAAGTGGTAGCAACCGCATTGCAACCTGCGGCGATCGCTAATCTGATAATATTTTCTGGGTCAAAGTAAATCGGATTGGGCGCAAAAGACGCACCTGCTGAATGTTCAATCCCTTGGTCTACCGGTAGAATAGACAGATATCCTGTGTTTGCAAGACGACCAGTGGAATAAAGTAACTGGAGATTACGCAATACTTGAGGATTGCGATCGCTGTTTAGCCAGATTCGATCTACAAAATCTGGCCCCGGCAAATGTAGTAAATCCTGAGAAACTTTTGCTTTGTAGGTAAGCAGGTCTTCTGCCTCTTTACCTAGCAATGACTCGATAGAATTAGCCTCTTTAAGCGTTGTAGTCATAGCGTTTTCCTCAACAATTGAGCAAATGACCTTTGCCTTTAAGATAGCATTTTTAATATTCCTAACCTGGTTGTGCGGGTATTAACTATATATAGAATCCCGCTGATATTGCAGTCTTAAATCATTTGTAAAAACTTGTTTGACTGATTAAACGTGAGATTTAATTGTCAGAATTTGCCTTTTCTCCCAAACAAATAACTTCTTAAGGAAGATGCAGAGTGATCGGGTCACGCAAAAGACTAGAATTTCTCTATACTGAGAAATAAAAAAGATTCATCCTTTGAGTTCAATCCAAACCTAACAAGAACAGCCCCTTAAGAAAGCTAGCGTTGGGAAGTAAAGCTCAAAGCCTCTCTTATAAAAGGAGAGAGGAATGAAAATGAGGTCAGAGTGTATTGCATACATAGACGCGTAGCGGCTTAAGGCAGGGTACGAGCGATGCCTACGGTGGTCACTGAGCTTCGTCGTTGGCGCAGCCTCTCGTAGAGAAGTGCGGGCTACGCCTACGCTATATCAGCTTAAAACTTGGCATCTACTAGCTGCTCAATTATGTTATCTTCGTATCCTATCTAGGATTCACAGGAAAGTAAAACTTATCTTCCCCAAAAGAACAAATACAATTTTATGAGTAAGTTTCAAATCGATATCGACTTCAGTAATATAGATTTAGCTTCCCTTGAGACAGAAGAAGATTTTCAAAGAGAGGCCAAAATATTATTACCAAAGGTACTGGTAAAACTAGGTGAAAATGTAGGTGAAAAGACCTGGGAAGAATTACAACAAAAGCTGCAAGGCGCTGGAGGTAAACTCAAATCTTCTCCAAGCGAGAAACGCAGGTTTATTCAAGAAACAGGAAGAACTTATCAACGAAATGCCAGTAACAGAGAAAGACAAGAACTCGAAGATTATATAGTAGAGCAATTACGCCAGCACAAGCAGTAAATATCTACCTAAGTCTGATGTTCGTGTATTCTAACTTCTATTTATTTTTAGCAGTAGTTTTAGTAGGGTGCATTAGCCTTTGGCGTAACGCACCACTCTACTTAATACTGCGTAGGTTTTGCCTAAAAAATAAAAATGTGTAGGTTAGGTTGAGGAAGGAAACCCAACATTTTGCGGGGTTTGTTGGGTTTCCTTTGTACCCATGCGGGGAAGCAAGCTACAACTCAACCTACAAATATTCTTAACCGAGCAGTATTGGCACTGTACTAACTTCCAGTATTCAAAATCATTGTAGAGGCACAAGAATAGTAAGTTAAGCTTAGATGAGTCTTTGATACTCGTGAACGAGTCTTTGAACTCCGTCAACGAGTCTTTGAACTCCGTCAACGAGTCTTTGATACTCGTAAACGAGTCTTTGATACTCGTGAACGAGTCTTTGAACTCCGTCAATGAGTCTTTGATACTCGTGAATGAGTCTTTGATACTCGTGAATGAGTCTTTGAACTCCGTCAACGAGTCTTTAATACTCGTGAACGAGTATTAGAACTCCGTGAATGAGTCTTTGAACTCCGTTAACGAGTCTTTGATACTCGTGAATGAGTGTTTGAACTCCGTCAACGAGTCTTTGAGATTATGTCTGGCAGAATATTTGTCATTGCGAGCGGAACGAAGCAATCGCAAGGATGTTGGGATTACTTCGCTTCTCTACGAGACGCTTTGCGATCGCTCCCAATGACATATCATAAGTTAATTTACCGGACATGATTCAAACAAACCAGCGGCGAATCAACTCCACCTGGAAGCCATAGCCGTCGTCAACTTCCTCAATTAACTCCCGTTGCAACAGCAAGCTGAAAGTAATATCAGCATCGGGGAACTGTTGCAATAAAGTTTGGCGGCTAACTATAGCCCCTTCCCCTTGAGCGGCGATAAAACGTAGAATAGCTTGTCCAGTAGCGTCTACTTGATTGTTTTGAATATCAGCAAAGAAAAAACCACCACTTTGCAAAGCTTCTGGTATCGCTGCTTCCACATCCGCTAAAGTTGCCAATCGCCGGATAGAGGGGTCTTGTTCGTTCTTAAGGACAATAATTTCCGCGCAGAGTAGTTGTACCAAGAATGGGTGACAGCGGGTGAGTCGTAGCACTCGCTCAACGGCATTGGGTTCATAGCGGAGGGTAAAATCTTTGACGGGACGTTCAATTAATTGTCGTGCTTCCGCTTCTTTGAGGTAGGAGATATGCACTACTTGGACATTAATGAGATAACTAGCCCAGCGCTGATATTCTTCGATAGTATGAGAGCCAGCTAGTAAAATCTTGAAGCGGGGACGATGTTGGATGAGGTGACGCAGCATTCCCAAAACATCTTGTTCATCAAAGCGACCTTTAGCTATGGCGTTGTCTAGCACCTCGAATTCATCTAGCGCTAGTAAGGCGGTATTTTGTTCTAGAGCCTGTTCTACTTTATCTAGCCATTCATAGAAATAAGTGAAGGGGTCAGATTTTAACACTTCACGGGCTAGGGACGGTAGAGTTACACCTTGCTTTTTTGCTGACTTCTCCATCTCTCTAGCCAGGTTGTAGAGAAAACCTGCATGGTCACTCGCTGATGAAGGTGCGCCTTGCAAGTCCACAAACATCGGGATAATGCTATTAGGTAGTAACTTTCCGATGTTATTGAGGAGGGAAGTTTTACCCATACGTCGCTGACCATAAAGTAGCAGAGGTGGACGACGGCGATCGCGCAGTAGTTGCTCAATGCGTAAGCCGATATCATCGCGCCCCGTGAAAACTTCTTGCTCTAGTGTGAGGGGTACGCCGATGATGTAAGGCGAGTCAATTTCTTGGCGGAGTTCAGTAATTTTAGCTAGTTCATCTATATAGTTGGTGACTATCTCACGCCAACTTTTGATAATAGGGTAGAAACGGACTGTGTATTTGTCGCTGCTACGAGCGAAGTTCTGCAACTGTAGATTTAATTTATCTGCAACATCTCTGAGGAGTAAACGTTGGTTATAAGCACTTGCTTGATTGAGAGCAACATCAACATCCTCACTGATACGGCTAAAAATTCGTAGTAGAGGACTAACTTCACTATTTAGTTCGCTAGTTACCAGACTGCGATGAGCTTTACGAATAGCTTCAACATCAGCGCAGCCTTGTAAACTGCGTGCATCCAGTTCAATTTGTGCAGTTTCAGCCGCCCAGTGTTAGTAACTGGTAGTCAGGTAATCAATAGCAGCTTTTCCCTCAATTGGGTTACGCTTTAAAACTAACAGCAGGTGCTTGTCCAATCCATATAGAGGTATACGCTGCAACTCATCCCAAAAGGCAGAATGCCAGCGCAATATGGTTTTATTGTCTTTACGCTGTTTATCCAGTAGGTAGAGCAAGATATTCCATAATGTGACAAATGGATAAAGTAGCACTGGTCGCCATAAATCGATAGTGACTCCCACACCAAAAAATAGCAAGCTTTGAGGCATAAACCATACTGGCACACCCAAAAGCACGCCTGAAATCACCGTTAATAGTAATACCGAGAAGGTTATGCCGAAAAACCATGTCCACTGGAAGGGTCCGAAAAATACTAACGTGCCTGATATTATCAAAGTCATACTGACTCCGCCTGATAGTAAGTGCGGAGCCATAACCAATAGTGGCATACCCAATACTACGACAGATGCCACAACTAACTCTAAGAGCAACGACGTGCTTTGCTTCCCGCCTAACTGAAATAGAAGAAACTCTACGCGCCACCATACCGAGTAAGCTACACCCCATACCACCAAAACAGAAATGTTGCCTGCTGACTTTCCCAATTTCCACAGCACCAAGCCAAGCGTTATATTTACCAGCAGAGGAACGACTACAAATCCCTGTATGCTAAGTTCTGAGAGCAAGCGGCTTGTCCTATTAGAGTTGATGTCTAGAGTGTAGAAAATACGGTTGAGGTGATTGCGCCATGCTACAGGACGGAATAAAAGCCAGAACAGCATCTGAAAGCCACCCAGTATCAGATTCGGGTGGTGTTGGGGTGCATGAGTATAGGCATTACGTGTAACACCAGTAGGTGTCATGTCGATTTTTCTATTTCCCTACCTTTGTCACAGGATTTTTATGGCTTGGGCTTTTATATCCCCTTTGAGAATAATTCTGGGGCTACGTAAATCAGCTATGTAATTAAGAAATCTAATAATTTTTGGAATCTTGGCTGACTTTAGTTTTAGATATAGCTAAGTTATGGTTGAGTTTTAGTTGACTTTTTTACTTACTATACTATTTTTAATTTAGGGAAACAGTCAAAAGTGCCCAACTTACTAAGGCACGGGCACTTTTGCTGCCTCTGAACTCCTCTCCTTAAGGGCTGAGTCAGAAGTCTAAAACTTTTGAACGATAAGGAGAGTTCGATGTCTCATTTTTACCGATTGTTGATTATCGCTATGCTATCTTATGGTGTCATTTCCGGTGACATCAAATTAGATGACCCTATTCTTATTCCAGTTGTTATCGAACTGATTAAGATTAAAGAGCCACTTAGCAAAAGCGATGGAGAATGAGTAACCTTGCCTAGTTTGGTTTAGCAATTATTATGTATGTGTTTGACTACTCACTAGGAGAGGTGACGACTCTCCTAGTTTTTTGTGCAAACCGCAAGCATAATTAAGTTTACTGATCTACATCTCTATAATAAGGCTTGTTATAGCTGAGTTATTGGTTTACTTATGGTTGACTTATGTATATTAAGATGTACTGATTTATCTTAGCGCTTAACTAAATCAATCAGTAAAGGGCTTTATCTGTCTTAAACCTTCTTCCTGCCAATTATCATCATTCTCCCCTTCTTCTAAGTTAAATAATCTTTCTCTACACAGAATTTGTAACAACAGTGGCCAGCAGCAACTTTGTGTCAAAATCCACTCTACATCTTCAGCAGTGAAAGCAATGGGCAAACTCGCTATCAATTCCCGCGCTTCTATCTCAGTCAATGCTTCCAGATATGCGGTGTAGCCGAAAATATTGAAAAAGGGTGAACTGTGTCCTGTGTTGTGCGCCATTTTAATCGGTGATTCGGGGGTAGCTAAGACAAACGCTAGATTCCCGTCTGTATGGTTAGTTGCCAAAGACCGCAAACTTTCCCAAAAGCCATCATCTAATTCTGGACAGCGTTGCAAGCCAACGCCAATCTCATCAAATAAGATGACTGTGGGAGAATGCAAATTATCGCTGACTATCTCCATGAAACGATCTAAATCGCAAGGTGTAGGCACTTGCATCTTCACTGATTCTAGGATGTACTTTAGCAGTCCTTCTCGGCTTTGCATTCGTGCGTCTTGTAAGTCTACAAAAATCCAACAGTAATTTTCTGGATGCGGTAGCCAGTCAGATTTTTGAGCAGGACGCAGCTGTTCTGCTGGAGTGGTGGTGATATTTTTTAAGTAGTGCAGCAGGGATGTTTTACCGCTACGCTTTTTGCCGATAATGGCGGCGTTTTGCAGCGGATGGCGTTTGAGTAAGTTGAAAAGGCGTTTTAATTCTTTTTCTCGTCCAAAAAAGTAACGGGGTTGGGTGATGGGTGCGCCTGTGATGAAGGGTGATGCTTCTCCGTTAGTTGGTTGAGGTTTAGGCGGTTGAGTTTCTGGTTCTTTGTATGCAATGTCTTGCCAATCTAACCCCAGTTTTTTGCTAAGTTCTACAAAATTTAGATAGTCAACAGGTTTACTACTGAGAAAGTTTTTGACTGTGGATAAAGAAATTCCTACTTCATTGGCGAAAGACTGCTGGCTGGGATAGCCGTTACGCCCAAGTGCTAACTTTACTTTTTCAATATACTTTGGGGCTACCCGAAGTGATCGCGCCATTACTCCTTATATGAAATACTACTTAATATTGTAGTTCTTTTAAGAGACTCAAAGTCAACAATAAATCAGCTAAAAGTCAACTATTTATCAACGCATAGTCAATATTGCTCCCCAGCCAGATGCCAATCTAGTTTACCAAGACCGCTACAACAGCGTATCTATTAACGGGACTTAAACATTTTTGAGGGAAAAACAAGCCTCAAGGCCATGCAGGATAAGGGAAATACACCAAATGCTCAAAAATAGCCCAAGCCCAGGTATATCAAGAAAAAAAGCAAAACGATGTCAAAGTCTTTCTGTATATAGATTTGAGGCTATTTTTTGATGTTTTTTGTCTAAGTTCCATTAAGAACGCCCTCGGCCAAACGTGTTGGGCATTTAACTTGATTTTGGGACTGAGTGGGGATACTGGATTGGTAGGTAAGCTCAAGTTGACACCAATACATCGCTGTATTGCATCTGATTATGACGAGTAGAAATTAATAAGAGACCTCTTGCATAAATGCTTAAATTGTCATATTGAGCGGAGCGAAACATCTGGTGAGATTCTTCTCTCCACTGCGTTCTGCTCAGAATGACATTCCTGATTTTGGGACTTTTGCAAGAGGTCTAAGGAGTTAGGAATAAATAACTCCTAACTCCTAACTCTTGTACAGACGCGATTAATCGCGTCTCTATTTTTTACAGCGCACAAGTCAACTCGCCGGCTTTTTGACTAAAGCGGTGATTTTCCCGGTAGTCCACGGGACAATCTATCACGGCGGGTACATCTTGAGCGAGGGCTTCTTTGAGGGTGGGAATCAAATCTAAAGCTGATTCAACTCGGTAGCCTTTTAAACCCATGCTTTCAGCAAATTTGACAAAATCAGGATTGCTAAAATGCACAAAAGATGAGTTTCCTTTGCCAAATTGATTTTCTTGCTTCCACTCAATTAACCCATAGCCACCATCATTAAAAATTATGGTGACAAAGGGTGTACCAACACGCAAAGCTGTTTCTAATTCTTGAGAATTCATCATAAAACCGCCATCGCCTGTTACAGCAACGACTTTGCGCTTGGGATGAACAAGTTTTGCTGCTAAAGCGCCAGGAATGGCAATACCCATAGCCGCGAAGCCGTTGGAAATTATGCACGTATTGGGGCTATGGCAATGATAATGACGGGCCATCCACATCTTATGTGCGCCAACATCAGAGATGACGATATCATCTGGGCCCATCACTTGCCGTAAGTCATAAATTAACTTTTGCGGCTTAATAGGAAATCCGTCATCATGGGCATACTGTTCGTAATCAGCCCGAATATCTGACCTTAAGCTGATAGCAAAGGGATCAGGTTTACCTTGTCTGTCTGCTAACTTTAAAATTTCATAAAGGGAATCTGAAATATCTCCCACGACTTCGGCGTTGGGAATATAACTACTATCAATCTCTGCTGGACTTACCCCAATATGCACAATCGGAATTTCACCATTACGATTCCATTTCTTCGGGGAAAACTCAATCAAATCATAGCCGATCGCAATTACTAAATCTGTGTTATCAAAGCCACAGGTAATAAAATCTCTTTGCTGCAATCCCACTGACCACAAAGCTAATTGGTGTGTATAGGGAATTACGCCTTTACCCATGAAAGTATTGGCAACAGGTATATTCAGCAAGGTGGCAAATTGCGTTACTGCATCACTTGCATTAGCGCGAATTGCCCCATTTCCTACTAAAATTAATGGGTTAACTGCTTGGCAAATTGCGGCTGCTGCTGCCCGAATGCTAGCAAAAGATGCATAGCTTTTTTCACTATTATCCTTACGCAAAGGTTTGCCTTCGACGGGCATGGCAGCAATATTTTCTGGTAAATCGATGTGAACTGCACCAGGTTTTTCAGATTGCGATCGCTTAAATGCTTTCCGCACTACTTCTGGTGTAATACTCGGTCGCACAATCTGCTTATTCCACTTGGTAACAGGTGCAAACATTGCCACCAAATCTAAATATTGATGGGATTCAATATGCATTCTATCTGTTCCCACTTGACCGGTAATCGCCACTAAGGGCGCACCATCGAGGTTAGCATCTGCTACCCCAGTCATCAAGTTGGTTGCCCCAGGCCCTAGAGTAGAAAGACACACTCCGGCTTTTCCTGTTAAGCGTCCGTAGACATCGGCCATGAATGCTGCACCCTGTTCATGACGAGTCGTAATAAATTTAATCGAAGAATGTTTTAGCGCTTCCAAAACGTGCAGGTTTTCTTCGCCAGGTAGTCCAAAAATATATTGCACTCCTTCATTTTCTAGGCACTGCACCAATAATTCTGCTGTATTCATTTGATTTCCTAACTAGCAACGATATCGAGTTAAGAGTTAGAAGTAGAGACGCGATTAATCGCGTCTGTTAGGAGTTAGGAGTTAGGAGTAGATACGCGATTAATCGCGTCTGTTAGGAGTTGGGAGTTAGGAGTAGAGACGCGATTAATCACGTCTGTTAGGAGTTAGGAGTTAGGAGTTGAAATTAATAGCTCCTCACTCATCACTCGTTTCTCTTCAGTTTTAACTCTTCACTTCTCACTTTTCACTCGTCATTCGTTGCTCACCGCTCTTAACTCTTAACTCTTAACTCCTAACTTTTAACTCCTAACTTTTGATCATTTGACCCACACGGTTTTAACATTGACAAACTCATGTATACCTTGGATACTCAATTCTCTGCCATATCCAGAACGCTTAATGCCACCAAAGGGCAATCGGGGATCAGATTTGACCATACCGTTGATAAACACGGCACCTGCTTCGATTTCCTCAACCAAGCGATCGCATTCTTGGTCGTTGGTTGTCCAAGCACTTGCACCTAAGCCAAAGGGTGTGTCATTAGCGAGTTTAATGGCAGCATCGATATCCGGAACCCGGAATAACAAGGCTACCGGGCCAAAAAATTCTTCTTGGGCAATTGGTGTGTCAGTGGGGATATCTATGATAATGGTTGGCGGATAAAAGTTCCCTGGACGATCTGATAAAGGATGTCCACCAATGAGGACTTTACCACCGCTGCTGATGGCATTTTGCACTTGTTGATCTAAATCCTGGAGAATACCAGGTGTTGCCAGTGGGCCTAAATCAGTATCTGGTTGCATGGGATCGCCTACTTTCAGCGCCTCGAATTTTTCTAAAAGCAATTTTTCAAATTTGTCTGCGATCGCTTCTGCGACTATAAAACGTTTCGCTGCAATACATGATTGCCCGTTATTCAACATCCGCGCTGTAGTAGCTGTGACAACTGCTGTCTCTAAGTCAGCACTCTCTAACACAATAAATGGGTCACTTCCTCCCAATTCCAAAACTGTTTTTTTAATTTGTTTGCCGGCGGCAGCAGCGAGGGATGCACCTGCTGGTTCGCTTCCAGTCAAGGTAGCAGCTTTTACACGGTCATCAGCCATTAAATCAGCAACTTTAGCAGCGCCGATTAATAGAGTTTGAAAAGCACCTTCAGGAAAACCTGCCCGGCGGATAATATCTTCAATTGCCAAGGCGCACTGTGGCACGTTGGAAGCATGTTTGAGTAAGCCGACATTTCCCGCCATTAGGGCTGGTGCGGCAAAACGGAAGACTTGCCAGAAGGGGAAATTCCACGGCATCACCGCCAGAATTGCACCCATTGGATGGTAGCGAACAAAACTATGACTAGCATCGGTTTTTACAGAAACATCAGCCAGGAAACCAGGGGCATGTTCGGCATAGTAGCGACAAACGACGGCGCATTTTTCTACTTCGGCGATCGCAGCTTTAAATGGCTTACCCATTTCTAGAGTCATTAACTTAGCAAATTCTGCTTTGTCTTGCTCTAAAATATCAGCAGCCTTTTGAAGAGCGTGCGATCGCGTCAAAAAACTAGTATGGCGATACTGTTCAAAAGCCTGATTAGCCAAATCGAGTTTAGCGGCAATTTCTGCATCATTGAGCGCCTCAAAGGTTTGAACAGTCTCCCCAGTGGCGGGATTAATGGTGGCGATCGCCATTATCTGACCCCCGTTAAAAAATAGTTTAACTGTTGGCTTCCTAGTGTTACACAGATCAATTCTGGAAGCTACCACCCAAATTTTAGTCTTTTAACCAAGAATTAGTTGCTTAATATGACAATTTCGCAATTATTTATAAAATTAAATATACATTCTAAGCATGTATTTATCTTGATAAAGTTGACAATTGTCAAGCAATTTTAGATTTTGGATAATAGAATTATTCTCGTGTTCTAATTCGGGGGCAATTCTACCAGACGCCCCAAGGACAAATATGCATTAAATAATGGAACGCAAGAATCTTCTTTTCCATTATCCAAAATTTAAACATCGTAAATGTAGTCATTAGTCATTAGTTAGTTGTTTTTCAATGCACCATCACTAAAAATTAATGATTGGACTAATAATTGTGGGCATTTGCTGCAAATTTGTCTGATAAACCTTGACTAATCGATCAATACCTTTGAAACGATAATCTCCCATTTCCTGGAAGTCTGAGGGTTCTGAAAGCATTGTATGAGTGGCTTGACTAATCACGCATTCACTAGGGGGACAAACTGCTTCCATGCGTGCAGCAAGATTAATCGTTGCACCTAATGCCGTATAATCTACCCTTTGGGAACTACCAACATCTCCCACAACAGCCTTACCGCTATTAATAGCAATACGTAATTGAAGGGGTTCATACCAAAAACCATTGGCATTAAGATGTTCGAGACGAGTGAGCATTCCCTTGGCAGCAGTAACAGCGCGATCGGCATGATCTAGTTGTAGTTCTGGAGCGCCAAAAAATGCCATAATACAATCGCCAATATACTTATCTAAAGTGCCGCCCCAAGTAAACACTTCTTTTAGCATTTCTTCAAATAAATTATTTAAGAGTTGAGCGATCGCAGTTGGTGTTAACCGTTCAGAAATTGCCGTAAAGCCAACCAAATCTGCAAACAAAATACTGATTTCGCTCTCGGTGGGAGCTAAACGACCACCCGGTAATCCGCCTACAGATATCAACTGTTGTACAACTGCTGGAGAATGGTAGCGTTCTAGTCGGTGACGAATCATCTCTTCAGTTTTGAGTTTCTCTACTAGTAGCCAACGCTGCACGCTAGAAGCCACAAGGTTTGCTAAAGCTGAAAAAAAGCTGAGTTCTTCCTCGCCTTCATTTGCCCAATGGTAAGAAGAAAGATTGGCATCGGCATATAATACGCCCACAACTTTATTTTCATCCCATAAAGGCACCGCCATCGCGCTACGAATGCCTTTGACCAAAATACTCTGTTCACTTGCAAACCGTTCATCCTGATGGGTATCAGCTGTTTGAATGACAACTTTTTCGTCAAATACCTTTTGACAGATACTACGACTAATCCAACTACCATCAGAGGGGAGATGTTTCTGTTGGGCAACGTTTCTGGTGGCAGCATTCACTAATTCTAACTGGCCGCAACCATTGACATCAATTAATAATCCCAAGCGATCAATACTATCAAGGTAACGAAAAACCACTTGTTGCACTTGGGAAAAAATCTCTTCTATAGACGCCGCCGCACAAAGATTTTTAGCTATATCCACTAAGTCTTTGAGACGGGCAATCGTTTTGTCCTTATTATTGATGTTGCCATCTTTGCTATCAGCTGCAATCCATTGCTGTTGTAATTGTTCGACATTGTGAAGGATTGTTCTTTGCTCATTAGTGTCCAAAATTCCGGGATACTCAGGTATCGGTTGTGAAACAGCGCTTGTGAGCAGCACTACCAGGCTAATATTACCTAGCCAAACGATATCGCCGTGGTGTAACTCTTGGGGATAGCTAATAAGATATTTATTGACTTGTGTCCCGTTTTTGCTGCCCATGTCCTCAATAGTCCACACACCATCAGCCGTTTTCACAAGGCGAGCATGGTTGCGGGATACTCCAGCAAAAGGTAAGTACAAGTTACATTCCGGTAAACGGCCAATTGTAAATACATCTTGCTCAACTGCGATTGTTGTCTCGGTATCTCCCTCTTGTAGGCGTAGCGTGAGTTCAGTCATGAGTGTGATCGATCCATCGAAGCTAAAGGTACAAGCAGCTGTGAGGTAAGTTATACCCTACAGGTTAACCTTCACCTTTTGTTTATGACACTGTTAACTGCATTCCGACAACTCTATGTGATGGATATTACATTTAATGAGGAAATTTTACTGGATTTCTCCTGACGGAGACGCTGCACGAACGGGTGATGCTACACACAGGCTAACGCCACTTGACGGCAGTTACTTCTCCTGTCGGAGACGCTGCGCGTAGCTTGCTTCTCCGTAGGAGTACAAGTCGAGAAACCGTAAGGGCGCACTGCCTCCTTTATGCCAATAAAACTGTCCACCGCAGTGGCTCACTGCTACCTTTCTTGATAAAACCCTCAGTAGGGGTGTACATCTGTCATTAGTATCAACTTAAGCTCAAACCCAACTATATGTAGTTTTTATAATAGCTTGATGAATTCTTCATCATTTGGTGATCATAATTATCTACTAGTAAATAATATAAAAGCAGCGTTGATATCGCGTGCAGTTAAAAAATAGGTTTAAGCATCTATTAGTGGTAATTAGTGATTCATCCTTAGCACGAACAACTAATAAAAAAGTTTAGGTGCTTATTCTCAAGAATCATTGATGTATTGAAACTAATTACCTTTAATGCTATCCATTACTAGTCATAATAATCACAAAAACCCTGATGAATCAACGCCCAATTTTTCCTCAAGCATTTAATTTGCTGATTGTTATTACCAGCATTTTATTAGTGCTATTAGCTACACTTTATCCATTTAATTTTTCTATCCCAGACAGTTTTTCCTTGCCAGAAATTTTTGCTAGTTTTAACAATGCTAGTAATTTTCAAGACCAAGTAAATAATTTTTTGCTGTTTATGCCTTTAGGTTTCGGCTTCACTAGACTCTTGCAGAAACTAAGGATAAAATCGAGAGGGCAAATATTCATAGTTACCCTGGTGAGTGCTGGCTTATCGTTGACAGTTGAAGTCTTGCAAGTATTCCTCCCCTCAAGAATGCCTACTCCATCAGACATTCTGAACAATACTATTGGTGGATTTATTGGTTTTATTTGCTTTTATCTATGGAATAGTCAAAGCTTTCATAATACTGTTGCATCTATAGAAAATAGCAGAGCTAGCCGTTCAATTAAACAGATAGGATTATTTTTTATTGGATATATATTTCTGACATATATGATTTCGCTGTTGTGGCAGAGTACGATAAATTTGAGTAATTGGGATACAACTTATCCACTGCTGATTGGCAACGAACGAACGAGAGATCGACCTTGGCAAGGATACATGTCTGAAGTTTATATTGCTGATCGAGCCATCTCAAAAAATGAGGTAGCACAAGGATTAGCTGATTCAAGTTCCTTTAATAATCTTGGTAATTCTCTAATAGCTAATTATCAATTAAAGGGAAAATGTTGCTATAAAGAACAGACTGGACAATTGCCAGAACTATTGTGGCAAGGACAGCCCCCAGATATACAGGAAGGTAAAGGTGTTTTTTTTAGTTTTAGTCATTGGCTAAAAACAGCTACTCCTGTAACAACTCTCAGCAAAAGAATCAGTAAAACATCTGAATTTACACTCAGCACTATCCTTGCTACTGCCAACTCAGAGCAGTTTGGTCCTGCCCGCATTATTTCAATTTCTGGCAATTCTCTACGTCGCAATTTGACACTGGGACAGCAAGGGAATAACTTAGATTTTCGATTAAGAACGCCGATAACTGGAGAAAATGGAGCAGACTTAACACTGAATATACCTAATATTTTTACAGACACTAACCCTCACCACATAATCATCACTTATTCCAGAGCAACTATCCAAGTATATGTAGACAAGTTGCAGAATTTTTACTCTTTGAATTTATTGGAATTAATGCCTAAAAATCAGAGGATTTTTTACTATGCATTAACTTTTATTCCTCTAGGATTTTGTTTAACAATATTAACTGTTCTAGCAAAAAAAAGATTGATACTTTCTAAGTTATTGATTTCTGGGGGTATATTAATACCTTCTGTAATATTGGAAAGTATTTTAGTAAGTGATAGCGGGAAAACCCTCAGTCTAAAAACCCTATTACTAAGCATGTTATTTACAGGAGGAACTATGTTAATTTTGAGAGTGCGGGCTGCTCAATTAAAAATGAGAAATTAACAATTTTTCCTTTTCTGTTACCCTTGCTCAATTGGGTGGTAATTCTAAACTAATTTCACCCAACAAACCCTTGCGAAAATCTGTTAAAAGTTGCCTTGCTGCTCGCTCTATATCACCTTTGTAACGATGCTCTGCTAAGGCGTGCAAATATATGTCTCCAGTGTCGGATATAGAATCGAGTTGGTAGCGGGACTGTAATGGTTTTTTTGGTAACAAATCTGTGGCTACAGCTTCCAAATAGTTGAGTAAATCCACTAGGGCTGCTGCTACTAGCTGATTATCGTAAGATGCTTCACCGATATCATCACAAATGGCTAATTTCAATGCTGCGTCTTGGTCTTCCAATCTTACAGGGATAACACCAGGAGCATCTAACAATTCCAAATGTTCGGAAATTCGCACCCAGCGCAGTTGGCGAGTTACCCCAGGACGGGCTGCACTTTCCACGACTCGCTTTCCTAACAAGCGGTTAATCAAAGCTGATTTACCGACATTGGGAAAACCAATCACTACAGCCCGGACTGGACGTGGTAACATGCCGCGATCGCTTCTTCTTTGATTGAGTTCTACCCCAGCGGCTTGCGCTGCCCGCGCCACTTCTGCTATACCTTTACCATGTTGAGCGTTAGTAAAATAGGGGACTTCTCCTTGACGTTTAAACCAATCTATCCACAGCGATCGCATTTGCGGCGTAATCATATCTACTCGGTTAAGTATCAACACCCGTGTCTTACCCTCCACCCACTCACCTATTTGGGGATGGTGAGTCGCTAAGGGAATCCGGGCGTCTCGTACCTCAAATACCACATCTACGCGCTTCAGCTGTTCTTTGAGCTTCTTTTCAGCTTTCGCAATGTGACCTGGATACCATTGAATCAGATTTAATCTATAATTTTGAGTTATAGCCATAGTCAATTACCAAATAAATTATTATCACTTATCAATTATCATTCACTATGGCTTCATGTAAGATCAGACGATTGCCATCAGGGTCATAAGCATAAATTTCTCTGCCGTGATCAGCAATGGAAATGTTTCCTGGTGGAGGATAGCCCAAAGCAGTTAGGTGAGCGATCGCATCTTCCAAGTTACTCACCTCTAAACACAAACTTATCTTACTTTTGGCAATCCCTTCAAATTCTGATTCGTTTGTGTTCTTTGGTTTAAAAATACCTAAACGCATACTAACCAAATTAAACTCAGCATAGACATTTGGAAGTAAAATAACTGGCTTTTGCTCCAGCAATTTGGTATAGAAATTCACTAAATTTTCGCAATTAACCGATGCTATGGTGACAAATGCGTTAGTGTACTGAAATAGCATATTTGCCTATCGCCTTTCGAGTTTTTAAGTTACATAGCATAGGCGGGCAAGATGTCAAAACAATTCATACTTTATTAAGTAACGTGTCGATTTCCAGATTATTTTACCACTTGACAAAATAGTGTTCTGTAAAATATTGCCATTAAAACCCTCGCATAATAAGCGTTAGGGCATTTAGTCCTCTATTATCGCTAAACTCTCATTGTAAGTATTCTTTAGCCCACTCTTTAACTTTTTGCTGATATTGCTCGCTGACTTCATTTATATACTTTGCAGCTACTTTCCGCATATTATTTTTATTAGGATCTGACTTAACGAAATCTGCAAAGTCACCATTACATTTAAGAAATATTTCTATAGCTGCTATTAACTCATGATCGTCCGTAGTACACAGTTCATAGTGTAAGTGACCTACTGTAGGTATAGGGAAATTAGTATCTTCTACTTTACTCACCTCAATTCCTACATTACTAAAGCAGCATTCATTAAAGCCAACTAAGCTTATAGTATCGAGATGTCCTTTTCTTAACAGGATTCCTAAAGAAATTTTCTCTAAGTCTTCAAGACATGAAGGTAGCCATAAGGAAGGAAAACCTTTTCCCTCCTTAATATCTCTTAGGTATCGATTCGCGTGTTCTGGAGATAGAATTGCCTTTTGCTGCTTACCTGCTTTCCAAGTTGCAAGGCTTTTCACACTTCTGTAGTAACGTAATTCACTCACACCTTATATAGCAATCCTAAATGAGATAAAACCTAATGATACATTTATACTAACCTGAAGTTCTTTATTAATCACCAAGAATTTGATTTTTCTAAGCTGCATCAGTGTACATCCTGTTTAGATATCAAATAAGATTGCTACCTCAAATAGGATTGCTATAGTGACTCCAAAAATTCACGTACAAATGTACTTTCTTCATTTTTAAGCAAATTCTTGGCTTCTGCAAGTATTTCTTCAGCAATAGGGACTTCACCTAGAGCAAAACTAATTGCTTCTAAAGCAGCATATCTCACTTCGCCTGCTGGATGCTGTAGAAGCACACTGATTATGGAAGCTGCATCCTGAGAATAGGCTTCATTTTCTAAAAGAGGACTCAGAAGCCTTGCCACAGCTAGAAGTTGGAAAACACTTAAATGTCCAACTAGTTGCTTAAGAATATTTACGTCTCCTTTGGAAAGTGCAAGATGACCTTCCAAGAGTTCATCTCGAATCTCTTCTACTCTATTCTCAAACTCAGAAATATCTAAATTAGAGAATAAATATAACGATGTATTATATTTCCATGCTTTGGGTTCTAGTCTATGTCTTTGAACCTGTTGACTTGCTTTAATTATTTTGTAGTGTTCATTACTACTACCACTGCTAGAAGTCGTACTCAAAAACTGGCTGTTATCTGTAGCAAGTAACGTACTCATTTGAAAAGCTCCTCTGTTTTATCAGTAATGCTCTTAAAAAATATTTCGTCTCTGAAGCCTCGCAAATTTAATTCAAAAATTTTATTGATTTCATCATCATTATAGTGAAGATTTACTTGTTGGAAAATATCTATATCAAATATTAAAGGAACCGCTTTTTCACCCTTTTCATTTTCGGTTACTTGACCGATTGTTTGATTAATAATACCTCTTGATGGTTGATAATCTGGATGGGCTACAACTATTTGCATAAAATAGCCTTCCATTACGACTGATAAATTACTTGATATCTCTGGTAATGTTTTTACGTAATCTTTTAGCTCTATAGTTCCTGTGGCAGGTATCATAATTTGGTTTACATACCGTAGAGCAAGACGGACAACTTCTGTAGGATATGTAATTTGAGCATACTTTTGCCATAATTGATATGCCTCTCCATAGAAGCTTTCCCAACTCTCATAGGGCTTCAACCTACTGAATGTAAAGCCATTTAGCCTAGCTTGAATAATTCTTTTTGTATCATCAGAAATAAAAATATATCCTTCAGGCTTATTAGATACTGATAATAATTGAGAGTTGATTTCATCCGGATTCTCTAAGTCAAATTCAAAACCCCCTTGAAGTGCCATTCTCTTTTGAATATTTGGAAAAGAGTCTTTAATATTTTCATGAAACTTCAAAAGTTCTTCCTGATTAAAATTTTCATGAAGATTGACTTTTATATCAAGAATGGCTTCGGTGATGGGTGGGTTAAGGAATCTCATTTTTCATTTATTTAGAAACCAGTTAAAACTTATAACTAAAATTTAGTATCTATAATCCTAGTCTACAAGACTTTAAGGTTCTTGTCCGTATCAAAACCATAACGATATAAGACCCTTAAAGGCAGTTTCCTGCATCATCCCACAAAGCGCTGCAATCGCTTCTCCCTTTCTTCCCAATCAGGCAGATAAGCAGACATAAAGCACTTAAACACCTTGCCGTGGTTGGGAACGAGTAAATGCACTAGTTCGTGAACGATCGCAAACTCACCCAATTCTTTTGGTAAATCTAGCAGTTCAGTATTCAGCGTTAAGCGTCCTGTAGTAGAAATAGATGCCCATTTGCGCTTCATCGGACGCAGTTGAATTTGTTTGACTTGAACTTTAATCCGATCGCTCCATTCTCCCACAGCGTCCTTAAGTGCTTGTGCGTCTTTCCATTTTCGATTGTCGCAGCTAGCAATCATGATTCGACTCGTTCGAGTTTCAGCAGGTTGTTGGTGACTTCTATTGTTTGCTCAACTGAGCTTGTAATAGGATAAATAGTAGCGTAAAGTTCGGTTCTTAAATCAATTTCCTGACGCGCATCCCACCAATAATCAGGGAAGTTGCCATAAATGGAGTTGATAATTTCGGCTTGGTTGATATCAAGGCGATCGCCTGCTTGCTTGATGATAATGTAAATGGCAAAGGTGTTTTCATCAACTTTGAGCCGTTGCCGTAAGACTTCTGCTTCTACGCATTCATTGGCAATTTCATCTAGTCTAGCTAAAGCAACACGAGCCTCTATTTGGCGGTTTTCAAAGCTGGCGCGGACAATTTCGGCACGTTCGCCAATGGAAATCAAAAAAGGCGATCGCTGACTTTGCTCGTGTACTGCTTTCAACAATGCTTTACTCAAGTTTAAAACTTTTACTGTATCTGTTGTGCTATTTTGGCGGAATTGTTCTAATTGTTGGGCATTGAGTTCGTGGATAGTTCCGGGCATTTCCAACTCGCCAATTGTGACGTTGCGGCGTACCAGTTCTTTGGTTTTGGCGGTGAGTTCAATATCAATGTAGGGGCTAGTATTGTAAGCAGCGCGTATCGTTCCGTAAAGCCTGGCGATCGCCTGATAATTTTCCATGAAGGGACGCAAGTCAGGGTCAGGAGACAAAATTTCGTAAATTGATTGGAGTTGGCGGACAAATTTAAAGAATTTCTCGCGCAAATCTTTGTCCGCAAAATGCGCCGCAGCGCGTTCTTTTGCTTTGTCGTCCCATCCCTTAGCTAGCGGTAAATACTCAGGTGCAGTATTTTCCATCATCGTTTGCAGGAGGTTTTTGATCACATCAACATTTTGGATGATGTCGTTAACTTCTCCCGACTCAAAGGCCAGGGCTTGCTCTAGTTTGTCGCCAAAGATACCGATAAAATCTAGAACAAAGCCGTAGGGCTTGACTAATCCTTGTGCATCTTCATAGGGGCGATTCACACGGGCGATTCCCTGCAAGAGAACATGGTCGCGCATCGGTTTGTCGAGATACATACAGTAAAGTATTGGCGCATCAAATCCCGTCAATAATTTCTCGGTGACGATGAGAATTTTCGGCAATGCTTTGCGGTAGTCTTCGTAAAGTTGGCGAATTTTGGTTACAGCATCAGCATCGCAACCGCAAAGAATTTCTAAATTTTGGGCATCTTCAGCAGAACAATAACCTGTAAAACTTAGGGTTTTGCTGGTATTGTAGTTAAAATCTTTCGGGCGAGATTCGATAAAGTCGATTACTGCATTTGGTAAGGATATTTTGGCAGAAACGACGGATTTTTTAATAAAGGCTTTGCGGACTTCTTTCTCTTGGGCATCAGTCAGGTTATACTCGCGCAGTCCTTCTGCTGTAGTCCGAGAATAAACGACGGTTGAGTATTCGCTAGGGAGATATTTATCTAAGGCTTGTTTGTAAAGTCTACAAGCTTCCCGATCTACACCAACCATAAAAGCTTTAAAGCCCATTGGTTCAACGTAGTCACGGAAGTGGGCGGCGACAAATTTAGCTACTTTATTTACTCTATCTTCACTTTTGAGAAACTCTTTTAATTTAACAGCGCGATCGAGAATGCCATCAAGTTCTTCTATATCGTTAATGCCTTCTGCGGCTTGGAGTTGGAGAAATTCTTTTTCTAAAATTTCTTGGGGAACGCGAAACTCTGATTTCGCCAGGGCATAATTTAGCTTCAGGGTTGTGCCATCTCGTACCGAGTCGGCGGTTGAATAGGAATCTAGGCTGTATTTCGGGTCACTAGGTTCGCCGAAGGTTTGGAAGGTACTTTGTCCTTTAGCTGCTTTGCTGACGGGTGTACCTGTGAAACCGATAAATGTGGCGTTGGGGAGGGCAGCCATTAAATATATGCCGAAATTACCACCTGTGCTGCGGTGTGCTTCATCGACTAAAACGGTAATCGTAGAACGCTTATTTTCTACTTTCATCTTGTCGAATTTGTGAATCATGGCGACGATTAAGCCGCGATAATCATCTTGGATGAGTTTTTCTAAGTCAGCTTTACTGGTTGCGACCTCATAACTTTTGATGCCGTATGCTTTAAGGTTTTTGTCTAGTTGGTTTTCTAGTTCGTTGCGGTCAACAATCATGATTACGGTATTATCGCCGCTAATATTGCGGAGTTGGGCGGCAACTGTAATCATGGTGAGGGTTTTACCACTGCCTTGGGTATGCCAAACTAGTCCGCGTTTTTTATTCGGGTCTTGGATGCGTTGCAGGACTTTTTTGACTGCACGGGTTTGGTGTTGGCGTAAAACGACTTTGGTTAAGCCGTCATCGCGTTCTAGAAAAACAATGTAATATCTGAGAATCTCTAAAAAGCGTTGATGGTCGAAGAAGGTTTTGATTTTCTCTTCGTAGTCGCCTTCTTGGATAATGGAACCTAACCCCCCAACCCCCTTCCCTGCGAGGGAAGGGGGAGTAATCTTGTTCCCCTCCCCTTGCAGGGGAGGGGCTAGGGGAGAGGTAAGTTTCCATTTAAACAAGTTTTTGCGGTTGGTATTCCAAGTTAAGCCATACCAGAAATTCCACAGTTCTGTGACTTCAAAAACTTGGGGAAAGGCTAGCAATTCCGGGGTTTGGTTGTGGTAGCGGCGAATTTGGTCAATGCCTAGTGCTAAACCATCAGTTTTGTTTTCTCCTTTGGTTTCAGCAATGGCAACGGGAATACCGTTAATCAGAAAAATAATATCGGCGCGGTTGGGAAATTTTACGCCTTTTTGCGACCATTCATCAGTGACTTGGAAGATGTTATTTTCCGGGTTGTTAAAGTCGATGAGGGTAATGTTTCTGTCGCGGTTTTCTTGAGCGACAAAAATAGATTGTTTGCCTTGCAACCAGTTTAAAGCTTCGCGGTTGCCTTCGATGGTGCTGTCAATGTTTCGCAGGCGGCGAAGAATTTCATCAACGTTGTTGTCGGTGACAACGCCAGGATTTAGTTTAATTAGTTGACTGCGAAGAACATCGGCAAAGTAGCGTTCTTTTCGCTTGTCGTCTTCCTTGCCTTCCCGCCGTTGTAATGCCTCTTTTGAAGTTTAGCAACTTACACTCTACTACTCATTGCAGACAAACTTAAATACTCAAGAATCAGCAAGCGTAAATAGTCTAATATCCGCAAATAAGCCTTTGTTCCCTGATATTCTCCATTACTACCAAAGTAAATAACAATTCTACCAGACCTAACCCCCAACCCCTTCCCCACTAGCCTTGGGAAGTAAGCCTTATAGCCTCTCTCCTTGTAGGCTAGGGTATACACACAAGTATGACTAGCATAGGTTTCAATTCTAGTAGTTTCGTCAGGTGCGTTATGGACACGCCAAATCAACAAATGCGTACGCCGAATCAACAAATGCGTACGCCGAATCAACAAATGCGAACCCCAAATCAACAAATGCGTACGCCGAAATAACAAATGCGATCACCGAATCAACAAATGCGAACCCCAAATCAACAAATGCGTACGCCGAAATAACAAATGCGATCGCCTTAGAGGTTGTTTGAAAAGTGGTTGGCTGTGATTTTAGGCACTTGTTGATCCCCCCTAGCCCCCCTTTTTAAGGGGGGAACCGGAATCAAAGTCCCCCTTAAAAAGGGGGATTTAGGGGGATCTAAAACGTTTTGCTACCAACAAAAGGACTTTTCAGACATCGTTTTATAGAACCCATTTGAGATCTATACAGGAGGGCAATCGAATTTGGCTGAACTACGAGCTAAGTTACAAATTTTATAGATCGATCGTCAGGATTTTTTTCTTGCTTTTTTTGTCGCTCAACACGACTGTATTGTAGGGTAATGTATCCGTTCCCAGCGGAATTGGCAGCTTAAAACTGGGGCTTTTATGATCGAGTTCGCCTAAATCAATGCTTTTCTTTATATCGCCATCTGTTGCCAGATAAGCGGTAAGTTCGCCTTTATAATCTTCAATTAAAAAGTCTTTAAAGAAAACGACTGCCCCACCCTCAGGATCTATACCAAGGATGACCGTACCGCTGAAAGTTGCGCCTTTTCGTTCTTCATCAACCGTTGCCACTGGGATTTCCGAGGGGTCTTGACCGGACTTATCTGCCATAAACTTTTTCCTGGACGAATTCTCAACAATTGAAAATGATTTTACAAGAGCGCTATGGGCGATCGCAAAACTCTCAGGACGTATTTCTGCATCGGTCTTGCAAATGTATAGCCAAGTTACTTCTGGTTATACGCCTAATTGGAAGATTGAGTAGGGATGATTCGGGGCCCAAAGCGATCACGAAATGAAAAACGTTATAAATTCAACTTTGCTAACACCTCAGCTAAATCTTTATCCGCCCATTCCCTGTCTTGTCTTGCTACCGCCAAATCTGTCAAAATATCTGCGATCGCCCGATGCACAACTTTATCGCTCACATCCACAAACTGCGACGGACTAAGATTATAATCCGCTTCTCTCAATTCTTCTAACTTAACAACTTTACTCAGTTTCTCTCGCGTTTCCCAATTGCGATAAACCTCATCAACCGCCTTAATCCCTTCCTTTGTCAAAATATTCTTGGGATCGCCCTTCACAGTTCAACTCTTGCCCAAATAACCGAGGTGCTTTACTCTCCTCTCCTGGATGCTTGCGGTTGAACACCAGACGCGGCTTAGTCAACAACCTTCCCGATCCACAAGTGGGATCATAAATCTTCGTGTAAGGTTCAGGGTCAATAATTTCCGCAATCAACCAACCCACCTCTGATGGTGTAAGAAACTCCCCCGCACTTTGCCCTTGTCCTTCAGCAAACTTTCGCAGCAAATACTCATAGGCTTCCCCTAAAACATCTGCATTGGTATTCTTTAACCCCAACCGATGCCGACTGATGACTTCAATCAAGTCCTTTAAATGGTCATCATCCAAAACGCGCTGATTGCTTTGCTTCTCGTTATAATCCTTCAGCGTCAGCGTTCCCGATAACCCAGGATTGCGCTTTGCCACTTCCCGCATCGCCGTTGTCACAAACTCTCCTAAGCCATCTTTAGGATGAAAGCGAATCGCCTCCCAACGGTATTCGTGCGGGACATAATAACGCACAATCGGCTGACGGTTATTTTTAATTGCATCTTGATGATCTGCTTCAATGAAAGCACGGGCTAAGTCTCCACCCCCAAACTTCTCGGCGCACTTTTCATACTCATCATCAAAGACATCAGACAGCCGTTTGTAGAAAATTAGCGGCAGAATAAAATCTTTGAACTTTGGTGCATCCGTTGCGCCGCGTATCTTACAAGCAGCATCCCACAGCCATTGTTCCATTGCCGGAATGTCCAAACGCTCGTCAGCTTGGTTCGCTAGCTGTAGAAGGGGTAAATCTCCAGAACCGTTTTTCTCTGCTTGCTTTTTACTGTTTTTCCTTGTTCCACGCGGCACTTAACTTAACTCCTGCGTTAGCGTAAAGCTCACCGTTGGCGTTAGCAAAGCGGTAGCGAGTCCTTGAGCGTCAGCCTCTGGTAGAGAAGGCATCGCTTCTATATTATTTCGAGAATCTCTATTTTTGCAGTTTCTCGGCTAATTGTTGATAAATCAAAAACAGCAAGCTACACATCCCCGACTCCTCAAAAAAGTCAAGGATCTTGTTTCTGCGCGTTTGCTTCTAGATTGCTATCTCAAACGGAAAAACTCTACCTTAGATAGAATTAATAACCTACTTTAGGAAAGTCCATCCTATCCTAATAGATATGACAGTTAATCTGTTAACAGTGAGAAATAATTAGTTAATCTACAGGTAACGAGCGCGGAGGGATTTGAACCCCCGACCCACAGAACCGGAATCTGTTGCTCTATCCACTGAGCTACGCGCCCTTAGTCTTACATATTATAGCACGTCTGTGATAAACTTTGCAGCCCTAAAGATAATTAGCTGGGTCTACCGGTGTACCATTACGGCGGACTTCAAAGTGGAGGTGGGGGCCAGTTGAAAAACCTGTAGAACCGACAGCAGCGATCGCTTGTCCGCGTTCAACTGCTTGTCCTTCGGAAACATACAACTCGCTGGTATGACCGTACAGTGTAGTCATACCATTGCCGTGATCGATAATTACAGCTCTGCCATAACCACCATACCACCCAGCAAAAATCACTCTTCCTGAATCGGCTGCCCGAATTGTACTACCATAGCTAGCGGCAAAATCTAACCCGGCATGAAAGCGACGATAGCCAAGAATTGGGTGTATCCGCCATCCGAAGGGACTGCTAGTAGGAGCATCGCTAGGATATGCCATTACACCAGTTCCCCGAATAATCATGCTTGTCCGGCTGTTGGTTTTTGCTTGCGCCTCTTCTGCTGCTCTAGCTTCTGCTACCTTTTGTTGAATCAAGACTTCCAGATTTTTGGAATCCCTCTCTAGCTGGTTTTGCGCTGCTTCCAAGGCTAGGCGATCGCTATTGAGGCGTTGAATCAATTCTGATTGCGATTGCGCCTGAGTTTGATAATCGGCTTTTTGTGCCAGCAGTTGCTCACGAATCAAGGCAATTTCGTTTTTTTGCTGTTCTACGTCCGTTTTTTGTTTATTGATTGAGTTTGCTTGGGCGTTGAGTTTTACTAAAATTTGTTCGTCTGCCTGATAGACTAACTTCAACTGATGACGACGGCTGAGAAAGTCGCTGATATTTTCACTTTGGAGCAAAACTGCCCATCCAACAGAAGCTGGCGAGCGCTGGAGATAACGCAATCGTGCTACTGTTGCTATTTGACGCTCCTCATAGTCATGTTCCGCTACAGCTAAATCAGTTTCCAACTGCTTCTGGCGTTGGATGGCGAGTTGTAATCGTGATTCGCTCTCTTGAATATAGCTATCTGTAGTTTGCAGATTTTGCTTTAAACCAGTCAGGTGTTTTTGGGCCTCTTGTTGGAGATTTGTTAAGCGATCGCGATCGTTAACCACACTCTGATGCTGCTGGTTCATTTGTTGCTGCTGTTGTTGCAAAGTATCAATAGACTCTGTGGACGTTGCGTAGGCTGGAATTAATGCCAAAAAAATCCATAAAATGCAGCAAAATGCAATAGATAAACAGCCAAAAATCTGCTTTTTTCCTAGAAATCGCGCTCTCATAGTGTGCAGCCCAACCAAAACGATGCTTACAAACCTATGAGGATTATTCCCAAAATCTGATTCACCTACTCCAACGCATTATTAAATTGGTATGCCAAGTTGTAACACAACTGACTTTTCACGCCATCTGAAAAAGCCCACGAAAAACTTAACCCCCTAACCCCCTTCCCGACGCTCTAAGGGGGAAAGTTCAAAGTCTTTATCCTTTTAGGAGAGAAATTTAGAGAGAGGTTTTCCAGATACCTTGAAAAGTCAGGTAACACAAGGATTCCAGCTATGTCAGTATTAAGCAGGTATATTAGCCGATGAAATGTATCAACGCACGTATAGCAATTCTCTTAATTACCTTGGTTTTTCTAGGTTTGGCAGTGGTGGGAGTATCGTTATATTGGTTTAATCTCAATTATGCAGCACTGATCAAAGCTGAAAAGTATGTGGAAAACCTGGTAGAGGTAGGAAAAGTAAATGATAGACAGTTAGAGTCCGCCGATCATCGCACCTACACTCATCGCATCAATGTATTTGCCGATGGAACTTGGGGATTACTGAAAGGAGTAATCACAGCGCTAGGCATACATGGATTAGTCACTATTAAAGAGAATCCCTAGTTACTTATTGTCGGTATTCTCTTCGGATTCGCAGATCGGGCGATCGCGTCCTAATTGGCGTCGAAACTGGAATGCTACCTGTCAATGAACTAACTAAGTACAGCATTTCATTAATTTATAGCGAATTAAATTTGGCAATACCTTGCAATGCCAATGCGTCCTGATACAATGCCAATGCGTCCTGATGCAATGTTAATGCATCCCGATACAATATTAATGCGTCCTGATACAATGCCAATGTATCCCGATACAATGTTAATGCGTCCGGTGCATTGTTAATGTGTCGCCTTACATTAAAAAAGCTACGCTTTTATACAAAACTGTACTAAGAAATTCAGGACTTACGCACAGGTAACTGAAACTCATAACTCAGCACGGGCTAAACCATAGCTATCCGCTAACAGAACTCAGGACTGATGCAGAACAGACAAGAAAAAATTTCGCAAGTGGTTGTGACTGCTGGGCAGATGCGCGATCTTGAAGAGCGGATCTTTGCAGCGGGAATGCCTGTAATAGCTTTGATGGAAAAGGTGGCGGGATTAATTGCCCGTCGCATTCAACAGATCCCCCCAACTCCCCTTTTTAAGGGGGGCTATATTCCTTCAAACACCCCCTTTTTAAAGGGATCGCCACAGGCGGGGGGATCTCGTGTCGGAATTCTTGTTGGCCCCGGTCATAATGGTGGGGATGCTTTAGTAGTAGCCCGTGAATTACACTTTCGCGGGTATGAGATTTGGATTTATTCTCCTTTCTCTAAGCTCAAAGAATTAACTTCGCAACACTTGCAGTATGCCCAGAGTTTGGGCATTCCAATTTATCAAACAATTGAGCAACTATCAGATGCTGATTTGTTGATTGATGGCTTGTTTGGGTATGGTTTAGAAAAAAACCTTACTGATCCCATTGCCTCTGCAATTAATCAGCTAAATGAATTGCCTGTGCCGATTTATAGTATCGATTTACCTTCAGGTTTACACACCGACACAGGCGAAGTATTAGGAACTGCTATTCGCGCCACTCACACTTTTTGCTTGGGTTTATGGAAACTAGCTTTTTTCCAAGATCAGGCGCTGGAATATCTCGGCAAAGCTGAGTTAATCGATTTTGATATTCCTTTAGCTGATGTAGAAGCTGTTCTCAAAGATGCACCCAGGATTAAACGTATTACATCAGCAACGGCACTTGCAACTTTACCCCTACCCCGTCCACCAGTCACCCATAAATATAAGGAAGGACATTTATTGTTAATTTGCGGTTCGCGGCGTTATGCAGGTGGAGCAATTTTAACTGGTTTGGGTGCTAGGGCTAGTGGTGTGGGGATGCTTTCGATTGCCGTACCCGAATCACTGAAATCTCTTTTAGTGTCACACTTGCCAGAAGCGCTGATTGTCGGTTGTCCAGAGACGGAAACCGGAGCGATCGCCCACCTACAACTACCAGAAAAAACTGATCTAAGTTCCTTTAATGCGATCGCCTGTGGCCCCGGTTTAACACGAGATGCTACTCCGATTGTGGAAGAAGTAATCGACAGCGAACGCCCTTTGCTTCTCGATGCCGATGGTTTAAATATCCTGGCACAAATGGGAGCGATCGCCACGTTAAAAAAACGTCTTGCCATAACCGTACTCACACCCCACACAGGCGAATTTGAACGATTGTTTCCTGATGTCGCCGATGCCAAACATGACAGGGTGAAAGCAGTACAGTCAGCAGCGGCGCAAAGTGGGGCTGTAATGTTGTTAAAAGGGGCAAGAACTGCCGTAGCAAACCCTCAAGGTGCTGTTTGGATTATTTCTGAAAGCACACCCGCTTTGGCACGTGGTGGTAGTGGTGACGTATTAACTGGGCTACTAGGTGGATTGTTGGCACAAGCTACAACTAAACAGATTCCCGTAGAAGATATTGTGGCAACTGCTGCATGGTGGCATTCGCAAGCGGGTATAATAGCCGCCCAAGAGCGTAGCGAATTGGGTGTAGATGCGTTTACATTGACACAATATTTGATAAAAGTTCTAAGTAATTAAACTGCTTTTAACTATGACTCTAAAAATCCAGACCGAAAAAGAAAAATTACAGGCAAGCACTAGCTTAAAAATAAATCAAGAAACAGAAAATGAAAAAGTTCTATGTTCTCATTGTCAGCGCACCGTTACGAACGGTATCAAATGTAAAGGGATTTGTGTGGCTGACAATGACTATTAAGGTATGAATTTTATCGAGGAAGGCAGTTCGAGCTTACAGAAAACTGCCCTCTGTCTCTTGCTGCTTATGCCTGAGGAATTTGTATCAGCCATTGACTAAATACCAACGCTGTAGCGCCAACCGTTGAATTTCGCGCCAGGGAATATTATGTTTTCGAGCTAACTCTGCACAATCTTCATATTCTGGCTGCACATTAACAATAACTTTTTCTGGTGATTGTCCATTCCATGCTATCTTGACACGCACTTTGCCATATTCCGTTTCCACTTGTTGAATTTCTCGTTGTAAAATGGCGCGTTGCTGAGTTGTTCGCCGAATGCCCAAAGTAGTGGTTTCACTAAATAAAACTGCTTCACAACTGAGCAAATTTTCTGGATGACAGATTACAGTCAGCAAAATCCCTGGACGGGACTTTTTCATGCCGATCGCTTGGGTAAAAACATCCACCGCACCAGCCGCAAACAACGCCTCAAACACATAGCCGATCGCTTGCGGATTTAAATCATCAATTTGGGTTTCTAGTACTGATATCGTTTCTAAATTTGCGGTAGTATCTTCAGAATCGCTCAAATTTTCTAAATTTACGATAGTATCTTCAGAATTACTAAAATTGGACTGTAAACTTACGCTTTCACCCAGCCAGAGGCGTAGAATATTGGGAATGGGTAAATTTATGGTTCCTGCTCCCAGTCCTACCTGCTTGATAGTGATCGCAGGTGGTGAACCAAAATCTCTTGCCAAAGTAGTGGCGATCGCGGCTCCTGTTGGTGTCACTAGTTCTCTGTCAATGCCATTGCTATAAACTGGACAACCCCGCATTTCCCAAAGCTTTAATACCGCTGGTACTGGTACTGCCATCTGACCATGTGCAGCCCGAACAGTGCCGCCACCAGTCGGGAACGCCGAGCAATAAAGTAAGGGCCATCCTTCTTCATTGCTCTCAATCCCCAACCAATCTAACCCCAGGCAAGTACCCACAATATCTACGATCGCATCTACAGCACCCACCTCATGAAAATGAACTTTTTCAGGGGCGATGCCATGTACCGCCCCTTCTGCTACTGCTAGCTGTTGGAATACCGCCAAACTCCAAGCTTCTGCCCATGCTGGCAACCCTGCTTTGATAATCATTTCCTCTATTTCTGGCAAGTGGCGTGTGTGATGGTGACTGTGTTCGCGATCGTGGTGGTGATGATCGTCTACTAAATCCACATGGACTTTAGTCGCCTGCTGACCATTGCGTTGGACAAGTTCTGTCCTTAACTGATATTCCTGTTCAATTCCCAACCCATTGAGTTTTTCAATTAAATACTCCACAGGAACACCCAAACTTACCAAAGCACCCAGGCACATATCACCAGAAATCCCTGTCGGACATTGAAGATAAGCAATTTTATTCATAATAAATTAATCATTAGTCATTAGTTATTCTCCCTTATTCCCAATCTCCTGTTCCTCTATGGCAAAAATTTTCCCAGTTCATCCGGATAATCCTCAAATTCGCCGAATAGAGGAAATAAAGTCGGCGCTTTCTAGTGGCGCAGTCATGCTTTACCCTACTGATACAGTCTATGCGATCGGTTGTGATTTGAATGCCAAGTCAGCGGTAGAACGAGTGCGGCAAATTAAACAGCTAGCAAATGATAAACCACTGACATTTTTATCTCCCTCGCTTTCAAATGTGGCAACTTATGCCTTCGTAAGTGACACAGCCTATCGAATTATGAAACGCCTGATTCCAGGGCCATACACGTTTTTGCTCCCAGCGACTAAATTAGTACCGCGATTGGTGCAAAGCCCCAAGCGGAAAACTACTGGAATTAGAGTACCAAACCATACTGTGTGTTTGGAGTTGTTGGCAGCCTTGGGCAATCCGATTATTTCAACTTCAGCACATCTGCCACCAGATGAAGCAGATAATGGCATGATTCGGATAGATCCAGAAACTGTTCAGTCGCGGGTAGAGCTATTTGACCGTTTGGACAAGTTGGTAGACATAATTATCGACACTGGCGAGGAACCTACATATGAAGTGTCTACCATCTTGGATATGACCGGAGACGAAACAGTAATTATACGGAGGGGTTTAGGTTGGGAAGCAGCAGCGGCATGGGTATGAAAATTACACTTCACAGGCGCACCTCTCCGTTTCGGAAATTGTGATCAAAACTACTCCAGTTTTAAAATTGTCATATTTAGAGGCGATGTCTACAACGGGCTGTTCGGTGGCGCAGTGGATATAACAGGATGGTGGCAACAGTTGGCACAGCAAGATATTTGACAACTTTGAGAAATGGCGGGTACTTATGTCTCAGCGTCAGTCTGGTGGCTTGTGAAAAAACCGACACATTGCCATAACTATAACTCTTTCGTATTTCCTACAGTTTTATATATGAGCTTTAGATGTGAGCATTACATGCGGCAAGTTTTGATGGATGAATGCCCAAAGATTCACAAGCCTTGGCAGGCCTTGATCGCTGTGTCTGCGTTGTAATTACGGTGCAATACTACTACCTGGAAAAGTCATGAAAGCTAACGTCGTCAATCTACCAAACTCTAGACCCATTTTTGAAAACCACGTTTCGACCGAAGAATTTTCAGATAGCAGCAGTGATACCTTGATTGAATTGCTATGTGAGGAAATGCAAGCGCAAGTGAAAGCAGCACCCAAGTGCGTAGAAGCTTTAGCAAAGCGCATAGCCGTAGAAGTAGAACGCATTTGCGACAAAAGCTCTCGTATCCAAACATCTGGGCAGATCAAATCCTGGCAAATGACGTTGGGAAGGCATCGGATGCAAAAGTGCTTACGTTACTACCAACTCGGTTCCAAACAAGGGCGTGTGGAATTACATAGCAATTTGGGTGCTATGGTTTACCGTCATGTAACTATATCCGGCTCTGAGTTAGGTTTTGAAGCTCGTTACAGTCTGATTGAAGATTTTTTACAAGCATTTTATATCGAAGCGATCAAAGCTTTCCGCAGAGAAAACGAACTACCTGAAGATCACACACCGCGTACTCAGCTGCAATTAGCTGAATACATGGCCTTTACAGAGCAGTATGCCAAACGCCGGATCAATTTACCTGGTGGTGCAAATCAGCAATTGATTATCTTGCGGGCCCAAGGTTTTGCTCGTCGTCAGCCCCAAGAAACTACCGTAGATATTGAAATGGCGGTAGAGTCTGCCAAGGGTGAAGAAGCAGAATCTTACCAGCGCAACTCGGCGGTGCAACAGCTGCGATCGCAGATGATTGCCCAAACTAATTTCGATCCATCTGAAGAGTCAGAACGCGATCGCGTCATCACTGAATTGATGAAATATCTAGAGTCTCAAGGTCAATCTGACTGTATGAACTACCTCAGCTTGAAACTTCAAGACCTCTCAGCCCCAGAAATTGACCAGATTCTCGGTTTAACCAGCCGTCAGCGCGATTATCTCCAACAACGGTTTAAATACCATGTTGAAAAGTTTGCCAAACATCACCACTGGCAATTGGTACATCAATGGTTAGGCGCAGGTTTAGAGCAAAAGTTGGGTTTATCTTCTCAGCAGTGGGAAATCTTTGTGAATCAACTCACAGAACAGCAACAGCAACTATTACAGTTAAAAACTGCACGGGAAAACGACCAAGCGATCGCCAAAGCGATCAAATGCACCCCCAAACAGTTACAAAAGCGCTGGACTCAACTTTTAGAAATAGCATGGGCTATCCGCAACGGTCATACTGAAGCCCAGACAGGCTAAAGCTAAGGCAAAATCACGAAAATTTATCCAAGCTAAATTCTACTTGTTAGAGAGGTTAAAAAAAAGGTTAAGGGCAAAGAGAAAAGGAAATTCCATTCCTTTCATACTTCCCTAAATTAGTAACTCGTTCCTGATCCAAATTATTAATACATTTGTATTTATCTAGTACAAAAATACTAAAACTTTCGGATTTTTTACCTATTAATCCAACCTTGTTTAGTCAAAATCAAAAATTCATATTAAGCAACTGACCCTTTTTTACTACTTCTGTGAAATCCTATAATAAGCAGGACTTTTGGCAGAGGGATTTAGGATGGCTCTGACTCAAGGCGGACGGGCAAATAAATCTGGGAATATTTTAGAAGGAAATGTAGAAGCAATCTTGAATGGGCACAATTATTTCCAAGTAGGGAACTACGTCCCAAAAGAATTTATACTAAATGCTACTTTATTACCAAAACGTTATGGAAAACAAATTTATATTGGAACTGGAATTTATCATACCGATCTGAAGGTTGATTTTTATGTTGTTGGCTCACCTGCAATACCATCTGGTTTAATTTTCGAGTGTAAATGGCAAGAAAGCCCTGGTTCTGTTGATGAAAAATTTCCTTATTTGAACATGAATATTCAGGACTATTACCCTACACCAACTATCGTGATTTTAGGTGGTGAAGGTATGCGAGAAGGTGCAAGCAAATGGCTGAAAGCAAGAGTGAATGATAACCATAATTTATTAGCAGTTTATAGCTTAGATAGATTCATTGCTTGGGCAAATAAAAATCTTTAAAAGATGTAATTAATAGTTCGGAAATCATGCCTCTATTTTTTATATTTGAGTTAATTGATCGGGCTGCTTTAATTCTGTAAGTTTCAAAATTAATATCAGTATAAATTTTTCTAATAAATTCACTATCAGAATTACATACCATAACTTTGACACCACGACTTGCCAACTCTGCACAAGTATCTCTCAAAAGTTCTTGGTCTTTCTTACTAAAAGAATTTGGACTATAAGCAGTGAAATAGCTAGTGTTGTTGATAGGATCGTAGGGCGGGTCAAAAAATACAAAGTCGTCACTGCTAGCCGCATGATTTAGGACTTCTGTAAAATCTGCTTGTTGAATCTCCGCATGAGAAAGTGCCATAGAAGCTACTTGCAGTAAATTTTCATGACAAATATTGGGATTTTCATATCTGCCTAAAGGCACATTAAATTTACCTTGTGAGTTGACTCGATAAAGACCATTAAAACAAGTCTTATTAAGATAAATTATCCGAGCAGCTTTTTCTATATCAGTACCACCAGAGTTGTTTCGGACACTATAGTAATAATCTTTATCATGTCGGTTTTTATGCTCTTTCAATATAGAAATTAACTCCTCAACATTGTCTCTAACACAACAATAAGTGTTAATTAATTCGTCGTTAATATCAGTTAAAATTGCTGCGCTTGGTTGGAGATAGAAAAAAACAGCACCACCACCTAAGAATGGCTCATAGTAATTTTTATAACTTTTGGGAAAATAAGGAATATATTGCTGTATTAACCTACTTTTACCCCCTGCCCACTTCAAAAATGGACGCGGGCTAGTTTCCTTGGGGATTTGAATTACCATTTACTTACGATTTAACTGAAAATAATCGTCACTAAATAAAGCCAATATAACCGACGAGCCAGATTTTATATTAACTGGCTAATTTTCCAGCCCCATAGATTACAATTGAGTAGATAAAGCATATCAAAACAAACGTAAGTATATAACAAGGCAGTTTACATTCAGATGTTTGACGGATTTTGGGATAACGTCTTTCGCTACCCCCGGTACTTAATTACTATCGTCTTAGGCCTGTTTCTGAACACCTTTGCGCCATTAGTGCCATTGTTGAAGCGCCCAGTCACCTTGATTGCCATCTTAGGTTTATTTGTGGGCAGCCTAGTCTTCCTTACTTTCACCTTACGGGCAATGCTGGGCTTGAGTACAATCTAGACTAGCGCTATATCGGGGTTATGCCCCATAGACGGTTGCTCTTGGCGTTGCTCACGCTAAGTACTGTCTACCCAACTTAACATCTATTTTTGTTGTACAACCTCTGTGAGGAGGCGAAATTTTTATGGCTACAAATCGCCGAGTTTCCCGCGTTGCTGAACTGATCAAACGGGAAGTTAGCCAAATGCTGCTCAACGGCATTAAGGATGACCGTGTGGGTACAGGAATGGTAAGTGTTACTGATGTTGATGTTTCCGGCGATCTCCAACACGCCAAAATCTACGTCAGTATCTATGGTACAGATGAAGCTAAGATAGAAACAATGGCAGGCTTAAAGTCGGCCACGGGTTACGTCCGTAGCGAACTTGGGGCGCGGGTACGGCTACGTCGGACACCAGAAGTCATTTTTCTCGAAGATCGCTCCATAGAACGCGGTAATAAGGTACTAGCACTACTAAGCCAACTTAACCATGAGCGTCCGCCAGAAAATCTTGTATCAGTAGAAGACAGCACAGATCAAGATGATGAATCATTTGGTGAATAAGTAACTTAAATAACAATGTAACTTCAGAACAATTAATCTCAGCAAATCCGCCAAACAGTTTACAGACGTGACTAGATCGCGTCTGTTTTAATGTGAACATAATCAACTTCAGCGATCGGTAGTTGCATGTAATACGCTTTCTGTTTATCTTGACTTTCGTCTTTACTCTACTGCAAAAAGATAGTATGAGTACCAACCCTTCTGTGCAAATGCATAAATGCTGCTTATCTCAAGCATTTTTATCTGTGTCCTAATTATGAATTAGTATTACTCCACCCTTTTAGAGATGTTGATCAAAAGAAAACTGTGTGATATTAGTGCTGAAAAAAAACAAGCTATTACGGTTTTACTTAAGAAATTGTTAACAGATGCTAGGGTAAAAGCCTTTGTAGTGGACTTTAACCGTTATGTTTTGCAACAGTTTATACCCTAGTTTCTGACAAATATTCTTGTGTTGTTTACCCTTAGATAAATACCAGCAGTTCTAGATCCGGTTTTAAGGTGATTATTTGATATGTAAGCAATCGCTATGTGAATTCTTTCAACCTGCCAAATTTTGCCTAAAGACAGTAATGGCGAAACTTTCAGAGCTGTTGAATAAAAGTCATACAGCCACCCCAGCAGGTTAAGTTAACTACTCGGAATTTTTTTTGTAAAGCAGATTTTCCCAAATTGTCAGGATTTGTTGACTTTCTTAACATTTCTTGAAATAATTTCCGGATATGTAGCGTCAAAATAAAAACAGTTCCGTATAGCAAACTACAAAACCCTAGCCACAAGTCTAATTTCTGTCATGTTTGTTCCTAATTATTAACGGGAACATTATCCTAAGTGTTAATTTGTGAGTAAAAACCATGAGTGTGAATACGGTGCCTTCTATAAATTACTACTCTCTAGATGTGATTCAAGACGAAGCACGCCGACTGGTGCAAAAGGGAATGGTTAGCCGACAACAGCCAATATATACCCTCTGCCAATACATTCCAGCGAGAGAGTGGGTTTGCGTTGAATGTGAATTAGAGAAATGTGACTTTTTGTTACGCGATCGCATTGGCGACCTAATTGGTCGTGAACAGTGGGATAACGACTAATCAATGTTTAATTTCGGATTGTGGATGTCACAATCAACGATTAGACGCCCAATCTGTGGGATAATCTCTGGCTTTTGATCAGCATTGCCCCATGCAGAATCTTGCGTTTTTCATTAACCCAGAAGCATTTGAGTCTGAATTTATACAACTTTTCAAGTTAAAGAAGGCATCGGAATTAATTGTTCTGTATATCTGGTATTACAACTTGAGTCTAGTATGTAAATTCTGGAAGTTCCTACACTTACTTATCGGATAAGTGTAGGAACTTCACTTTTGACTTGCAATTCATGGCATCGCTTCCTTCAATTCAGGACTGTTTCGGTGAACTATTATCCTACTTGCTCTAAATACTGATTAATGTCTTCAATGATGCGCGTAAGTTCAGCTTCTGTAGTCAAGCGGATGTTGACGTTGCGGACAGTCAGCAAAACTTTGGCTGCAAAGGGCGTGGGCCAGATATTAGGATTACAGAAAATTTCTAAAAATACTTCACCCGTATAACGATATTCCAGGGGAGGCTGAGGAGTGACTTTACCGCCGCCAGGAGTAGGTTTAGCGGCGACAGCTTTCAGGCGCTCCATCAGTTTATCTGTCGCTGTTTTTAATTCTCGTGCTGCTTGCGGTGAAAAACTGAAGGAGACAGAACCTTCAATTAGGTTCAAGGTTAGAGGAGTTGAAGACATATGTTTTTTATTAAAACTTCTTGATCAGTAACACTGTGGTCAATATTATTGCATAAGCCGAAGCAAGTGTGATATGTCTATCAATTTTGGATTTTGGATTGACCCCGGCAAGATTGGGTGTGGGGTAATCAATTTTAGATTTTAGATTTTAGATTTTAGATTGGAAGAAAATACTTAGAGGCCGCCATGTTTTTATTTGAACAATTCTTAAATTGAAAATCCAAAATTCCAAATCCAAAATGAACGGGGCGCTTTTAGGAGTCAATTTTTCTAGAACAATTAATGCAACAAGGCTTAGATTAAGCGTTTTGAGAGAGGTCGTCCACATTTACGCCCTTTACGATATCAAAGTGAAACCGTATAACTCCTGTACAGACGCGATTAATCGCGTCTGTACTCCTAACTCCTAAATTCTGCTGTATATAACCATTGTCACGGTTATATAACTGGAGATTCGCTATAGTTAACGGTTAACAGGCAACGGCTAAAAGGAGTTAAAGAGATGGAAATTAAGCCAACTGACCCATCGCTAGCACTCATAGAAATTCCCCCTGGCTATCTCAATATTATGGGTTATGTTGATCAGTCAGAAGTTAATGGCCCTGGTTGTCGTGCAGTCGTCTGGGTACAAGGTTGTCTTCGTGAGTGTCCTGGCTGCTTTAATACTAACTCTTGGTCATTTGAAGCTAACCAATTGATTGCTGTTGATACCCTTGCCGAGAACATTCTCAGCAATCCCCGCAATATGGGTGTAACCTTCTCTGGTGGAGAACCGTTTTGGCAAGCAACTGCACTGGCGTCTTTAGCTCGTCAGGTAAAAGCTGCTGGGTTAAATGTAATGTCTTTTACTGGCTTCACTCTTAAGCAGCTACAGTCCCAATCCGCGCCGCCAGGTTCCCAAGCATTGTTAGAACAACTCGATATCCTGATTGATGGGCCTTTTGTACAATCTCTGGCAATTAATTCTCCCAACTCTCCAGTCTCTTCTAGCAATCAACAGGTTCGTGTGTTAAACCCAGCTTTCCAAGACCAGATTACTTGGGCTAGTGACCAGATAGAAGTGCATATACTCAAGGATGGTGGCCGCATTGTCACTGGTTATCAAGGTGGGCTGGAGTTGACGGAATAATTCGTAATTCGTAATCATGCTCCTACGTCGCTAACGTAATTCGTAACGGAAGTCATAGTGCCTCAATTCATTGATGGAGATCAAAAACATGATTCTTTTTTCAGAGCAAGCGACTTCAATTGTGGGTAATAATTACGAATTACGTTAGCAAGTCCGTGTACCCCTACTCTTAAAGCTTGATAGCAAGAGCGTTTGGTAGAGAGCGTCATTATTAATTACGAATTATGTTGGCTAGACCATTTCAGACAATTTTTACTGAACACCGCATATTTTGGGCTGTTTTGCTCTTTGGTACAGCACTGGTGGTAACACTCGTGCTGTCACTTTCTCAAGGAGCAGTACCCTTAAGTATGGCGGAATTTTGGCAAGCCATACTCCGCAAAGGCGATCCGGTTAAACAGACAATTCTCTGGGATTTGCGTCTCCCGCGGATTACAGCTGCTCTCCTTGTCGGTGCAGCTTTGGGAATGTCAGGAGCCTTGCTGCAAGGAATGTTACGCAATAGTCTTGCTGATCCATTTATTCTGGGCATTTCAGCGGGTGCAGGATTAATTGTAATTGTGATGATCGTGTGGCAAATATTCCCGCTCGCAATTCCTTTAGCAGCGTGGATGGGAGCAATTTTGACTTCAGCGATCGTTATTTTGATCGGTCGTGCGGGATCGGGAATTTCTGTTGAGCGATTGATTTTAGGCGGAGTGGCGGTGAGTTCTTTATTTGGTGCTGTACAGAGTACATTGCTACTTTTAGCTGAAGACGGTCAAATCCAAATTGCGCTGAGTTGGCTAGTTGGTAGTCTCAACGGACGCGGTTGGCAAGAAATTGCGACGACTGGCCCTTACATCATCGTTGCATTGATCGGGGGATGCTTGCTGGCGCGATCGGTAAATGTGCTGGCTTTGGGAGATGATTTAGCTGTGGGTTTGGGGATTTCGTTGATGCGATCGCGCCTGTTAATTGGTGGTGTCGCCACTTTATTAGCCGCAGGTGCAGTCAGCATCAGTGGTTTGATTGGATTTGTTGGTCTTGTTGTCCCTCACGCTGTCCGCCTGATCGTTGGTACAGATCATCGTTTTGTATTACCACTTTCCGCCCTTGCAGGTGCATGGTTACTGACTTTTGCAGATTTACTCTCTAGGCTAGGAGCAGTAGAACTACCAGTAGGTTCTGTCACCGCCTTGCTGGGTTCACCGTTGTTTATTTGGTTACTTTATCGTCGTTCTGCTGGGTTTAATAAATTTTGAGCTAATACCGTTTCTAAGTAAGTGGCTTAAAACCATCCCACCACTTAACCCATAATCCAGCAAAGTAGTGAAAAGTGGATTTTGTTGTGGGATGTTTTGGTTAACCCGATGATATATGAATTCCTAATTCTTATCCGCCATCAACTTGCATTTATGCCAATTACCCCGATGATTATTAAAGCAATCGATATAAGTTTGATGAATGTGGCAGATTCACGAAAACAGATAATACCAATAATAGCAATTAGGATAGTTCCCAATCCAGCCCAGACAGAATAAGCCACACTCACTTCAAGTCTCTTGAGAGCAAAGGTCAAAAAAGTAAAACAAAGTCCATAGAAAACAACTATTAATACCGAAGGAACTATTCTAGTAAATCCTTGTGATAACTTCATGCAAGTTGTGCCTGAAACCTCAAAGAGGATTGCGAAGATAAGGTAAATCCAACTTGTTGACATATCTGTTATCAGCAGTTTGTTAGGAGTCTCTTATTATCTCTATGAAATTAAAAAAATACAACAGGTCGAATCATTATAATTAGTCGCACGAATATACTAAAAATTTGTAGGATAGGCTACATATACAAGCTTTAAGAGGATGTTTGAAAAGTTATGATTGATGTATCAAATATTTTTTACCCCACCCTAACCCTCCCCTTGTAAAGGGGAGGGAACTGGATTTTTCGGTTTCCCCCCTTGTAAAAGGGGGATTAAGGGGGGTGAATAAAATCACAGCCAACCACTTTTCAAACAACCTCTAAGAGTAGGGGTGTGGGTGACAGTGACATTTTAAATAGAATTGCTATATTTAAAGTCTGCTTTTATAGAGTTTACCGAACATAGATATTTGGAATTACCGTACTTGTTATTAAGTAGATTTTTGGTTCGGTAATCTTCATAAATCAGGTGAGAAAAACCGAATTTACACTACTTTTATTTTTCAATACTATGAAAACAAAGCAAGTAATCAAATCCTCAATTAGTTGGACAGTAAAGATACTGATTATCCGAGGTAGAGATATGACATTAGTACGTTTTAACCCCTGGCAAGAATTTAACGCAATACAACGCCAAATCAATCGCATATTTGATGAAGATACTTTGCCAACTGCATTTTTGGATAAAGGTTTATCCAGAGTTCCCGCTGCTGAGTTAAAAGAAACTGAAGATGCAATTCATCTGAAGCTAGAACTTCCGGGAGTTGAAGCTAAAGACCTGGATTTGCAAGTTACAGAAAATGCTGTATACCTGAGTGGTGAGCGGAAGTCTGAAGCGAAATCTGAAGATAAAGGTGTGATCAAAAGCGAATTCCATTATGGTAAATTCCAACGTGTAATTCCTTTACCTGCTCGGATTCAAAATACCAACGTCACGGCAGATTATAAAGATGGCATCTTGAACCTGACGCTACCTAAAGCTGAAGAAGAAAAAAATAAAGTTGTCAAAGTTAATCTAGCATCATCTGGCTAATTTCAGCTTTATATCTGCTAGCTAGCTATTAAACTAAATAAAAAGCGCTCCCTTTTTGGAGAGCGCTTTTTAGTGTGAATTACTCAGCCTATCCAGATTTATTACAAAAGTGCAAAATTTTAAATCTAGTAGAGTGTGTTATCGCCGAGAGAACGACACAACCTCAGATTTGAAGTGCGCTAGGGTGAATGTTCTAACGCACCCGACAAAACAAAACTTGCTCTTTATTAAATCCACATCTCTTAGTTAAGCGTTAAGCGCTTCTTCTTGATTGGTTTCGATGACGCAATCAGAAGTGGCATAGGCAACGCAGGTGAGAACCCATCCTTCCTCCATTTGATCGTTGTCTAAGAAGTTCTGATCTGATTGGTCAATTGTACCTGAAATCAGCTTTCCAGTGCAGGTAGAGCAAGAACCAGCGTTACAGGAATAGGGCAAGTCCAGCCCATTTTCCTCGTTAGCGATCTCTAAGATGTACTCATCATCAGGAACTTCAATTGTTTTTTCTCCATCTGGAGTACGTAATGTAACCTTGTAAGTTGCCATGTAAAAATTCCTAGCTAAATCTAAACTCTATATTCGATACTACGGGTTTATGTGCAGCTAGTCTAGAGTTGATTGTGGTTTATTACTCTACATTCGGAAGTGCTTAGTGTGAACTGGAAGTCAGAGGAAAAAATGCTGCGATCGCTTCAGCAAATCCCTCAAATGAACTATAATCTTTGGACACAATAGAGACATTCATACCCAACTTTTGGGCATTGGCAGTTGTATAAGGGCCGAAACATGCAATAATACAACGTTCATAATCGCTTTGCGAGTTGACCATTGTCAAAAAGCTTTCCACTTCCGCCGTACTACTAAAGGCAATTACATTGATCATTGCTTGACGCATCAGGTTTAATTCAATACTGTAGATATTTTTATCTAAACCCTGTGTAATATAGGTGGGTACGCGAGTTACTTTCATACCCAATTTCTGCAAATCTGTAATTAAATTGGGTACAATATCAGGCTCAGGCAAACCAACAACTTCTGGAGCCGGGATCAGCACTTTTTTATCGTGAATTTGCGGAAGTTTCGCTAGGTCTGCGACAATTCCGGCTGGGCTAGATTCTGTGGGGATTAAATCTACTTTGCCACAAAAAGATGATAAACTTTCTGCGTCTTCTCCTAAAGCACATAATTGACATTTTTGTACCACAGATACGGGAATATTTAAATCATTCATCCGCTGAAAAAATGCAGTGATACCGTTTCTACTGGTGAAGACAATCCAATCAAATTCATCTATGCGTTCCAGAGCAGTATCTAACTTAGTGTAGTTTGATAAATAACAGGTTTCGATAGTAGGCATGAGAACAGGTAGACCACCTTGTTTGATGATTTGTTCAGACAGCCTAAAAGCATAATTTCTCGGTGCTGTTACTAAAATCCTCTTGCCATATAGAGGTAATTTTCTAGATGGAGTGAGCGGGTTGATTTCTGTTGATTGGGTGTGCATTTGTTTATCTGTCATTTCATTGCTATTCCACTTTAGAATAGGCGTTGCTGAATTTATAACGGTTTTCAGTTGAGTCCAATAGAGACCTAACCCCCAACCTCTTCCCTACAAGGGAAGGGGAGTAAGATTCCATTCCTCTCTCCTTTTAGAAGAGAGGAATGGAAGTGAGGTCAGAGTCTATTTGCATACAATGAGAAGCGCTATATAGCGGTTTTTACATGGATGAGGTACGCTACATGTCTTATTTGGATACAACGCGCAGTAGGGGTTTACAGCTAGCTAGCTGTGTGCCCAGAGCAAACGCATCTAAAGTACTCTTGATATGTGGATAAGTTCTCTATATTATGATGAATTATAGGTAAATTTTTCATGTTTTACCGGCGATGATTTCGTTTTCGCTTTATCGACTGATGGGCAGTTAACTACAGTATGTTCTGAGATGATTGCTCAAGAGTTTTTGGATGCGTAAAATAAATACTGTCTAATAATTCGGTTGGAGCGGACTGCCAGAAGCCTCTTAGAGGATGTTTTAAAAGTCCCAAGAGGTATAATTTTGCTGTTCTCACTTGGGTTAACTTCGACGATAAATCAAAGTTTTAGCCATGTACTGAGATACTTTGCTGTGTTAACTAAAAAAGCAAAAGACCCTTTTAAAACATCCTCTCAGGGCAATCCAACCATTTGTATTGCATAAAATTATATAAATCCTAGCCATTTTTCTAGGGCGAATTCTCCCCATTTATCCGATGCCATCTGTGTTGATAAAACGGCACGATATGAATATCTAAGAACGTTTGCACAAAAATCTTATGTCTTCATTACTGGCTTTATCCAACAGTTTAGCTGACACCGTAGAACAAGCTGGGAGTGCTGTGGTTGCGGTGAATGGGGGCACACGTCATTCCCCAAGCGGCATTCACTGGCGTAATGGGATCATTGTTACCTCTGATGAGTCTCTTCAGCGCTATGACGACATCACCATTACTCTATCAAATGGTAGCACTACACCAGTAACACTCATCGGTCATGACTCTAGCACCGATATCGCTGTTTTTAAACTAGAAAATGTCGAAATACCTGTGGCAAAAGTTGGCGATGCCAAAACGCTCAAAGTCGGTCATCTGGTATTAGGACTAGCAAGAGGTAGCGAAGGTGATTTAAGGGCGGCGATGGGTGCAGTGAGTGTGGTTAGCGGTGCTTGGCGAAGTATGAATGGCGGAAATATTGACCAATTCATCCGCCCAGATATCACTCTTTACTCTGGCTTTTCAGGTGGGTCGCTCGTAGATGCTGCTGGTTTTGTGGTAGGTATGAATACATCGGGGCGGCGTGGTACTGCTCTGACTATTCCCACTGCTACAGTCGATCGCGTGGTTGACCAATTAGTAGCAAAAGGACGCATTTCAAAAGGCTACTTGGGTGTGGGAATGCAACCTGTACGCTTACCAAAGAACCTAAAAACTGCTCTTAATTTAACTTCTGCAACTGGGGTAATTGTCGTTAATGTTGAGCCTTCTGGGCCCGCTGACAATGCAGGTGTGCTGCTTGGCGATGTTTTGGTCACGTTCGATGGCGTAACTGTGGGCGATACAGGTGATGTGCTGGGGCTGCTCAATAGTAGCGATCGCATTGGTAAAGCTGTCAACGTTCAAGTTGTCCGGGGTGGAGTGTTAATTGAGTTAGCGATCGCAGTTGGCGAACGACCTACTAAGGAGGAATAATGCCAATTTGGGATAGGTTTAACTAGCTCTGTCAAGATTTATCTAAATTTTCTATTCATTCGAGCTTTGAACTCGGAACTTCCACCTTTTTGCTCGAACGTTGAGCTTCTGAACTCGAAATTTCCACCTTTTTGCTCAAACGTTGAGCTTCTGAACTCGGAAGTTGCACCTTTTTGCTCGAACGTTGAGCCTCTGAACTTAGAAGTTGCACCTTTTTGCTCAAATGTTGAACCTCTGAACTCGGAAGTTGCACCTTTTTACTCGAACGTTGAGCCTCTGAACTCGGAAGTTGCACCTTTTTACTCGAACGTTGAGCCTCTGAACTCGGAACTCTCAGAATTTGTTTTCTAAAGTTGGGTTGGCTGATATCTTGCAGCATTCTCAATTCTCCCAACCCGACTAAAAACTATTGTCAGCCAACAGATTCTACTTTGACATGCTCAAAAATTCTATAACATGGCAAACACAACATTAACTAACATCGCTGCTGAATTGACAGAGGTAGCTGCTAAACTACGCGATCACACTGTCAAAGTTAAAAGCGGCTCTCTGGGAGTCGGTTCTGGTGTAATTTGGCAATCTGACGGACTAATTATCACTAATGCCCATGTGGCAACTAGCAACCGTGCAACTGTAGAATTAGCGGATGGAAGGGTATTTGATGCGGTGCGGACACAATTTGATCCACAGCAAGATTTAGCAGCCCTGAAAATTGTCGCCACTGATTTAACTGCTGCAACTATTGGCAATTCTGAGATGCTACGAGTGGGTGAATTAGTCTTAGCGGTGGGTAATCCTTTTGCTGACAGTGGTGCTGTGACAACTGGGATTATCTATGCAAATAATCCACGAGCAGTTATGGCCGATTTGCGGCTGTATCCTGGTAATTCTGGGGGGCCGCTTGCCGACTGTCTCGGTCGAGTCGTGGGAATTAACACCATGATTGTTAATGGTTTGGCTGTAGCAGTTCCTAGCAGCAGCGTTGAGCGTTTTTTACAGGGCAATGGTCGTCCGCAACTGGGAGTCACACTGCAACCTGTGCTTTTAAATCGGCGTAGCTTGGGTTTATTAGTGTTGTCAATTTTACCTGACAGTGTAGCGGAAACTGCTGGTGTACAAATCGGTGATATTTTAATTGGAGTTTCGGGGCAATTATTCACTAGCATGAATGACTTACCCAAATATCTCCATGACAGTAAAGGATCTGTGCCGCTACAACTCCTACGCGGTGGGCAGCAATTCGTGATTTATGTTGCGGTGCAGTCTGGGAAAACTGCTGTGGAGGCGACATGATCCGGGTGATGGTAGTTGCGACTTCTCCTGTAGTCCGGGCAGGGTTATCAGCTGTGGTAACTACTAATCCTCGGTTGACGGTTGTGGGGAGTGCATCCGATTTGGATGTATTGGCAAGGGAAGTTGGGCAATTACAACCAGATGTGGTGCTGGTAGATTTGAGCAGCAATCTTCAACAATCAGTATGGGAAAAATTGCTGCTTATTCAAGAGGAGCAATACCCATTGGCAATGATCGTGATTGTTGAAGAACTCGACAGCATCGATTTAGAGATGGCGTTACGTTCTGGTATCCGGGGGATATTGCCCAGTACTAGCACAGAGTCAGAAATTTTCGCTGCTGTGGAGGCGATCGCTTTTGGTTTAGTAGTACTGCACCCGGATGCTGTAGAATTACTGTCTATCCGAGAAAAAGTGGTGGCGAATCCGGTACAAACCTTGACACCACGCGAGATAGAGGTTTTAGGAATGCTTGGGTCAGGGTTGGGAAATAAAGCGATCGCTAAACACTTGCACATTTCTGAGCATACGGTCAAATTTCATCTCTCATCCATTTTTCAAAAGCTCAGTGTCTCCAGTCGCACCGAGGCTGTTGCTGTGGGTGTGCGACTGGGTTTGATTATGCTTTGATCTGTAGTCATTATCAGTTGAATGCAATTGATCATCAGCTAAATACAGCATTTAATGACAGCAGTTTTCATGTATTTGAACCACATCTGTCGTAGGGGCACAGCATTGCTGTGCCGGTAGAGCCTGGTCTATTTACCTGAAAATAGCTGTAATTCGTAGCGAATTAAAGAAAGGTAATACCCTGCAATGCCAATGCGTCGGCTTACGTTGTTAATGCGTTGGCTTGCATTGTTAATGCATCTCAATGCAATGCCAATGCGTCGGCTAGCGTTGTTAATGCATCTTAATGCAATGCCAATGCGTCGTCCGCCTTGTTAATGCAGGGGAACGCATTAACAAGGCTACACCTTTACGCAAAACTGTACTAACATCCCGTCTAATACCATTTCACCAAATGCCTGATATCAAATGATTAATTTCTAATTCTTTCCCCCTGCTAAGAGCTCCCTGCCCTCTGCCCCCCGCTGCCTATTTGTATCAATTTTAATGTGAAATGGTATAACCAGTGCTTGAAGTCTTCCCGGTCTTGAAGGTGTACACCGAGAATTTCTGCTCATGATATCCTTTATTGATGACACGCACCTCAACGCACATATTTCTACGATCGAAAGAATTACCATGACTTCTGACAAACATTCTGTATCTTTGGATGACGCACGACGAATATTAGCGGCTGGAGAAGCGAAGGCTCGTGCAATCGGACAACCAATGAATCTTGCGGTTGTTGATGCTGGCGGGAATCTTGTTGCTCATATTCGGATGGATGGTGCGTGGATCGGAAGTATCGATATCTCAATTAACAAAGCATTTACTGCTCGTGCGTTTGATCTCTCTACCAAATCCCTTGCTGAGAATGCTCAACCAGGAGAACAATTTTATGGTATTCACGTCTCAAATGGAGGACGAATCATGATCTTTGCCGGGGGTATACCACTTCAACGCGATGAGCAGATAGTTGGTGCAATCGGAGTAAGTGGTGGTAGCGGTGAACAGGATCAAGCTGTAGCTGAGGCAGCTGTCGCAGCTTTCTAATACCATTACACTAGTACCGCAAGGCGGAAGTCAAAAGTCACTTGTACTAAGTGTAGCCGTAAAGCCTGCGGCATAGCTTCTCTTCTTAGGCTGCGCCAACGCTTAAGGCACAGCCTTTGGTAGAGAAGTAAAAGTCACTTATTCAAAAGAAATACAGCGTAAACGTTTCGTTGATTTGAAATGGTGAGGCAGTCTGGTCTTCTCACATTGGGAGAGGCTAGCGCCTGCCGTAGGATGCCCGTTCGCGGAGCGTCTCGTAGAGAAGGGCTATATGGGGTTCCCCCCATGAGTAACTGCCGAACCCGTTAGCGCAGCGTAAAGCCTGCGGCATGGCAACTCTTAGAGACGCTATTCGCGTTCGCTTAGAGCGAGTCCTCGAGCGTCAGGGGTTGTTTATTTCCGCCGCGCTGTACTAGAAATCTCCAAAATAGAAGCAGTGCCCATTTATCAGTGGGATTAGCAAGTCCACCCAAAAATCGTAACCACACCTAACTATTGTAGTCATCTACCAAACACCAAGAGGAAATGCGCGTTTCCTCCTGGTGTTTTTGTTAGTTTTTATCCTGGAAAGCTTCGCACTTTAACTATTTTGTGTAAACTTGTTCCGGATCAGAGGCGAAAATCAGAGTCCAGTTCAAAATTTGATTGCAGTATTGGATATCGAAGGTATTGTTTTAAGCCTAGATGCCATACATTGCCAAAAAACTTGCAAGCTAATTATCGATCATGGCAATAACTAGGCGATCGCTCTTGAGGAAAAAAAGTTTTCGATTTAGTGAAATATTTGTTATAAAGTCTTTATAATATCTTCTTTAATCGTGTATGCTAAGTCCACGAATCGGTTCTGACGGGTAGTTCCCCTCAGAGAAAACAGGGAAAGTGTAGTGAAACTCTACCGCTGTCCCGCAACTGTGAACTTCAGTTATCAGTCATCTGTCTTCAGTGGTTTACTGCTGACTGCTGACTGCTCCCTGTAGAAGTCAGAATGCCTGCCGAATCAACCATTAATATCGTCTTATCTGCGAGGTACAACAATGACGGTTCAATCTTCTACTTCAGCCCAGCAACAAGTCGCTCGTCGGGTACTATCAGTGCCTGTACAATCAGCGCTCTATGTGGCACTGTGTTCTTTGACTCTGTGGACAGTTTATTTCACTACATACCCTGCTATCCATGACACGACTCATACTCTGCGTCACCACACACTAATGGTGAGTTGCCATTAGTTGATTGAGTCAATGATTAGCAGGACGAGAGAAATAAAATGACAAAACTTAAGTGGTCTAAGCTGATCGGTGCAATTTGCCTGATCGGAATAATCTTCTATGGTTGGATCGGACTTTCCCAATCTCCTCAACCATCGGTGCGGCTAACAACCAATCCACCGATCAATCAGGTTCAGCCCCTTGAGGCTGAAGCTACCACAGTTTTGGGATCGGGGCACTACAATCCGCCAGTGCAGCTGATGCTGCAAGCCGTAGATGCTCAAGGGCAGTCTTTAAAGGATGCCAAAATCCACTTGCAATTGTTCACCCCTGCTAAAAACCCCTGGTTCACAACAGATTTTCCGATCGTCGAGGGAACAAAGTTGCTGGACATTGAGGGCAATGCACCCACAGGTCAGTTGCAGGTTCAACAAACCCTGCCGATCCGGGGAACGTATCAACTCCAGGTAGCAGTTACTCCGCTCGTTGCCAATGCCTTTGAGCCGATTCAGCAAAAGCTGACGCTGACGTTGCCTGAAAATCCCTTAAAGTTTCGCTACTTTGGCATCCTGGTTGTGATTTTGCTGGCAGTTGGACTACTAGGAGGTTGGGTGATTGGGGGCAGACAAGCAATTCAACCGGGAGAAATTGCCCCGCAACGGGTGCGATTATTGTTGAGTGGATTGATTGTGGTTGCGATCGCTGCACTCCTCTGGGTAAACATCAGCGCTGAACTTGCTGAATCGCACCATATGTCAATGTCGATGCCAGGCATGGGAGAAGAAGTTCCGCCCTCTGGTAAGCCCGCTAAATTGCAGTCTCAAGGACTTTATATGCAACTATCGGGTGACCAGAGTGCAACGGTGGGTCAACCTGCCAAATTGCAGGTGAGCGTCAGTGATCCCAAAACCAGCCAACCTGTGACAGATGTAGTGTTGAAGGTAACAACCACCCAACTCGAAAATAATTGGGTGGCGTTTGCTTATCAAGGTACTCCAGACAGCAACGGAAAATTGGCGTGGGAGCAGGAGTTCTTTGACGGTGCCCCGCATAGCGTTGTTGTCGAGGTTGCGCCGCTTGCAAACGCAACCCGGCAATTTCAGCCATTCCAAGTTGCAGAGAATATTCCAGTCGAAGGTGTCGCTCCGCCGATGTCTGTCCGGTTGATTTCACTAACTTACTTCACCGGAATTGTAGTAATTGGTTTGCTGCTGGGACTGTGGTTGCGACAGCGGCAGACTCCGCGGACTGGGATGACTTGGAAGCGTAGCGTTTCGTAAGTCAGTGTCAAAGGGCGTTATTGCTGTGTTATTCGGTTGTAAATACATTTGCCCTTAGTTTGTTCGCCTAATAACCGGACAGGCTGATTGCTTAAAATCCATGTCGGATACCATTGAGTGTTCGACATGGATTTTTATAGACACAGCATCAGAAATTGAACCCTGCAATTTATCTATGAATCATCAACACATTATATTCGTCTGCACGAGGTGTGGAAGTAGTGATCAGACAAAAGAGTATGTTGCTAAAAGCGGTGGTAAACTGCTGTTAGAGAAATTACAAACTCTATATGATAACTGGGTGTTGCAAGACGAGTTCTCGATTCAACCCGTTGAATGCATGGGTGTTTGTGACCAAGCTTGTGCAATTGCTTTCGTCTCTTTTAACAAACACACCTACTTATTCGGGGATCTGCCTGCTGATGTTGAATGTGTAGAGAAGACAGCAACTGCCGTCCTTGACTGTGCTAGTCAGTATCACGCCAAGTCGGATGGTTTGCTCCCTTACGCCAAGCGCCCTGAACTGCTCAGAGCCGGAGCGATCGCCCGGATTCCACCTATGCTTTTTGATGACACGCCCTAGATCGTAAAGACGCAATAAATCGCCGTCTCTACAAAGGACTGATTATTGTAAAGACGGCAATTTATCGCGTCTCTTGCCTTTGGGTATAAATAAATTTACTTGCTCTGAAACTCTTATGAAACCTTGTTTTCCAGAATATTTCTCCCTTGCTAAGAGCTCCCTGCACAAGAGCCTCTTTGGTCAAAAGCCTCTCTCAAACAGCAACCTAGCTAAGTGTTATTAATTAAACTAAATCAGATAAGCAAAGGGGAACTATGACAGCAGAAGAACAACGGTTGCAAGAAGACCGCGATCGCAAAGCCTACTGGCGACGCTGGGGATCTTACCTGAGTAATCGGCAGTGGGGGACAGTACGCGAAGATTACAGCCCAGATGGGTCAGCTTGGGACTACTTCCCCCATGATCATGCCCGATCGCGTGCTTACCGTTGGGGTGAAGATGGCATTGCCGGAATTTCTGACAATAATCAGCGATTGTGTTTTGCGATCGCCCTCTGGAACGAGCAAGACCCAATCCTCAAAGAGCGGATGTTTGGCTTAACGGGCAGTGAAGGCAATCATGGTGAAGATGTTAAGGAATACTACTTTTTTCTGGATAACACGCCAACTCATGCATACATGAAATGCTTGTACAAATATCCGCAGCAGGCATTTCCCTATACACAACTGGTAGAAGAAAACCGTCGCCGCAGCAAGCAGGAGGCGGAATTTGAATTGATTGATACGGGTGTCTTTGACGAAGACCACTACTTTGATGTGTTCGTCGAGTACGCCAAAGGCTCTGCTGAAGACATATTAATTCAAATCACGATTGCCAATCGCAGTTCCCAAGCCCAGCCATTACATCTGCTGCCTTCATTTTGGTTTCGCAATACCTGGTCATTCGATGGCAAAAGTGAAAAACCAGTGCTAAAGGTTCTGAAATCCGAGACAGATTTGAGCATCATTGAAGCGTCTCACCCTAGTATGAGCAATTATTGGCTCTACTGTCAGGGCGCAGCAGAACTTTTGTTTACTGAGAATGAAACGAATTTTGAGCGGCTGTACGGCACAGAAAATGTCTCACCCTACGTTAAAGATGGCTTCCATGAGTATGTAGTTCATAAGCGCCAGGATGCAGTGAATCCGAACCGTATCGGCACGAAATTTGCTGCTGACTACAAATTGATCATTCCACCAGGAGCAGAGCAAACTATACGCTTGCGATTGGCGGATTCATCTGGAATTGCCGAACCGTTTGGCAGTGAGTTCGAGCAAATTTTGGGCGATCGCATTAAAGAAGCCGACGAATTCTATCAACGGATTACGCCGTTTCCCTTAAGCGACGACCAGCGCACCATCCAGCGTCAGGCCTTTGCTGGGATGCTGTGGAGCAAACAGTTTTATCTGTACGTCATCGAAGATTGGCTCAAAGGTGACCCGGCGACTCTAACTCCCCCCAATTCGCGTCAGAGTGTTCGCAACGCTGATTGGGTACATCTATATATTGATGATATTCTCTCGATGCCAGATACCTGGGAATATCCTTGGTTTGCTGCTTGGGATTTGGCATTTCATATGATTCCTTTGGCAATGATTGACCCAGATTTTGCCAAGCAACAACTGGAACGCCTGACGCGAGAATGGTATATGCATCCAAACGGGCAGTTGCCTGCATATGAGTGGAAACTGAGCGATGTCAATCCACCTGTACACGCTTGGGCAGTGTGGCAGGTCTATCAGATCGAGCAGAAGTTCTACGGACACGCTGACAAACGGTTTCTCGAACGGGTATTTCAAAAGCTGCTGCTCAACTTTACTTGGTGGGTCAACCGCAAGGATGCCGACGGTAAAAACATTTTTCAGGGCGGCTTTTTGGGCATGGACAATATTGGCGTGTTTGATCGCAGTGCGCCCTTACCAACAGGCGGTGATTTAGAGCAAGCAGACGGTACAAGCTGGATGGCGATGTTTTGCATGAATATGCTGACGATCGCCCTAGAACTGGCTATAGATGAACCCATCTACGAAGACATTGCCAGCAAATTCTTCGAGCATTTTCTGCGAATTGCAGCCGCGATGGATGGGATTGGTAAAGATGAACTTGTCCTCTGGGATGAGGAGGACGGATTCTTTTACGATGCGCTGCGCTTTCCAGATGGACATCATTGTCCAATAAAAGTGCGATCGCTGGTTGGGTTAGTGCCTTTGTTTGCAGTAGGAACGCTAGAACCCGAAACCCTGGAAAAACTTAGCGGGTTCCGTCAGCGTACCCAGTGGTTTATTGAACATCGCCCGGATCTCACAACTGGAATTGCCTGTATGCACACCGAAGGCGAACACCAGCGCCGTTTAATGGCAATCTTAAACCGTGACAAGCTAACCCGCATCTTAAAGCGGATGTTGGACGAACGTGAGTTTTTAAGTCCCTATGGCATTCGCTCTGTATCGAAATTTCATGCAGAACATCCCTTCATCATGCACGTCAACGATCAGGAGTACCGAGTAGACTACGAACCAGCTGAATCTACAAGCAATTTATTTGGTGGTAATTCTAACTGGCGTGGGCCGATTTGGTTTCCGATGAATTATCTAGTGATTGAAGCCCTACACCAATTTTATCAATACTTAGGAGATGACTACAAAGTAGAATGTCCAACTGGTTCTGGACAATGGATGACACTCAAGGAGGTAGCGATTGATTTGTCAAAACGACTTGAACGGATTTTTCAACAAAATGGTAGCGATCACCGACCTGTCTACGGTGCTGTCGAGATTTTTCAGAACAATCCCCATTGGCGAAATTTGCTCACGTTTAATGAATACTTTCATGGCGACAATGGGGCTGGCTTAGGAGCTAGCCACCAAACTGGCTGGACAGGAGTGATTGCAGAACTAATTTATCGGTGCGGTAAATGCCTAGTTCCCGACTAGAATGTGTCTAGGACTTACGCACTTATAGGGCTTTGTTGGTGAATCTTGGGCGTGACCTGGTGAATTTTGAATATCAAAGCCTCCTTTGCGCGTCTGGGAGAGAAGCGACGTGACATAAAGCCTCCAATCAGGTCATGGTGTATGTATCACATTTGATTCATCACTTATATGAACATTTTAATGCTATCTTCCACCTTTCCCTACCCACCAACGCGCGGGGGAACTCAAGTAAGGACATTTAATTTACTTAAATACCTGAGTCAACGCCATACTGTTACCCTCGCAACTCAACGCGAAGGCGATGTTACAGACGCAGAAGTAGCAGGATTACGCGATTGTGTGGATCATCTAGCCATTTTTGAACGTCCGCCAGATTCTGGAACTACCGGAATATTCAAGAAAATACAGCGATTTGGGAGATTTTTACAACAGGGGACACCGCCAAACGTACTTAACCGCTACTCAGTTGAGATGCAAACGTGGGTTGATAACTGGGTGGAAGCGAGGAAATGTGATGTAATTACCTGCGAACATAGTGTCAATGAAATTTATGTGCGATCGCATTTTCAGAAACAGCTAAAAACCATAGTTAATGTTCATAGCTCTATTTACGCTACCTGTCAGAACCAACTAGCAACGGGCATTTCGGAAAATTCACTTAGAGAGAAAATTAATCTGCCACTTTTGCGTCGTTATGAGCAAAGTTACTGTGCTAAATTTTCGGCAATTGTCGCCACAACAGAAGAGGATAAAATTCAACTACAAGAATTTAACCCCAACAGTGAAATTAGAGTTATTCCCAATGGCGTAGATTTAGTTTCTTTCCCTAACCGCACCACCGATCCAGGAGGACACCGCTTAATTTTCATCGGTGCAATGGATAATTTAGCAAACATTGATGCTGTCTGCTTTTTCAGCAACGAAGTTTTGCCAGAAATCCAAAAATTGTATCCTGATGCAACTTTCGATATTGTCGGTTCTCATCCGGTACCAGAAGTTTTAGCACTTGATCAAAAACCAGGAATTAATGTGATTGGGCGTGTACCTTCGATGGTAAGATATTTAGATCAAGCCACCGTCTGCGTTGTACCTATGCGGACTGGGTTTGGCATTAAAAATAAAACTTTAGAAGCAATGGCAGCTGGTGTACCTGTAGTAGCCAGTGATCGCGGCTTAGAAGGATTAGCTGTTGATGGTGCTAATCATACATTACGGGCATTACGAGCCAATAAATCAGCAGAGTACGTCACCGCTATTAGTCAACTATTTGATCACCCACATCTGCGTTCAGAATTGTCTGACAACGGCAGACAACTGGTAGAAACAGAATTCACTTGGGATATCGCTGGTAAAAGCTATGAACAAGTTTGTCTTGGGAGCTTGTTTTAAGCATACAGAATAATAGACAATAGACATCTCCGAAAACTGCCCAAGTATCTCTGTGACTAACTTATAAGGTGCGATGCCTACGGCGGGCTGCGCTAACGCCAGTTTCGCAGTCAGGCTAGTTTGTTACAAGAGAATAAGGCTTTGAGATATCGGTGAATGTAGAAATAGCGATGTCTACGACGGGCTACACCTAGGCCCATTTGTACCGACAAGTGCAGTTTGAAACCGCAGCCACCGAAAATTGAATAGATGCTTGATGAGGATTCATAGACGCGCCGAGTAATAGACATCTCCGGAAAAGATTTAGTTACCTGAAATTTACATCCAAATATCACGGAAATTAAGCCTCTCCTCGAAGCGAAGAAAGGTTTGGAGAGGGGTCTTAATTGAAGGAGATGTCTAATATACAGTTTGAGGTTGAAATGCACAGTACAAGGAAGATTTAGAAGGCTTACTTGCTAAGATCAAGAACAGTTATACACATTAGTGTAATGAACGACAAAAGGCTATCTATGATCATAGAATAGAGTCTTTTGTTACTATGAGTTGCATAGCAAATGGCATCCCAACGAGAAGCTGTTATTTTTGTTCATGGTTTTTATCTTGGCAGAGATAGAAATCACTTTATCGATTGTTTATCCGTTGGTCTTACAGAGGTTTTAGAGTTTCCCAGAGTTCAGGAAATAGGAGAGGAAAAGATAACAGGACACATTGGAAAGAAATTCAAGTTAGATTTAGGTAAAAATAGCTCTAGGGAAATTGATGTTTATGATGCTTATTGGAATGACTTATTTAGTAAACAGCTAAGTGGTAGCAACTTGAAAACCCAAGTGTTTCGCGGGATCTATATATTGTTCTATTGGTTCTTTACAAAGAACCTACTTACACTGAGAAACTCTCCTCCTCTACTAATAGGTTTGGGAACATCCTTAGTTCTATGGATTTTTTGGTTTTATGGAATTGTTGGACTTGCATTTGTAGCACTAGGACAAGAGCCAAACTTTTTAGGATTTCCTATTCCGGAAGATTGGTCAAAGCCAATCAGTTCTTTCGGAAAGCAGATGACTAATTGGTCAGCCTGGCTAGTTGTAAGTGGTATCTTCAGCTTTGTGCCAATCAACCTAATTGCTGATATTGCAGATTTTTCAACACGATATTTGGAAGAGAACTCTGAAGGGAAAATCTTGAAGGCAAAAATCCGAAAGCAGGTTGCAGATAAATTGAATGCTGTTCTAGAGACAGAGCTTTACGATAAAGTGACTATTCTAGCCCATAGTTTCGGCGTTGTTATCGCAACTGATTTACTCGCAGATTATCAAGGTGATCATAGAGTTAGATATATATCTATGGGAGGTTGTCTAAAATTGCTATCATGTAAATCTATACAACTAGAGAAGGAAATTAGCAAATGTGTTAACAACGAAAAAATAGAAGCTTGGATTGATTTTTATTCAGATCAAGATTGGCTGTGTACAAAAACACCTATTCCCAAAAAGTCTCGTCTTGAGAGAATACAGCAGAAACAAACTCGAACGACCTTCTCTCTGTGGAAGCAGCTTAGTGGTGAATCTCATGATCACTATTTTACGAATGAAGAAGTTCTGAAAGCAGTTCTGAATCTGCAAAATTAAATGTGTGGTTCAGTATTTCATTGACCAAAGTTACTTTTTTGAAGTTGTTACTAACCTTTTTGTTAGTCAAATATTTAGGATTAGTGAATAAATACCTTCGCAACAGGTGCAAACGCCTCCTCTAAAAAACCAGTAAATTTAGACACGCTAAAAACAAGCTTTTGATTAGATAAACAACCTTTGTACTAAAATTGAGATGTTAGCCTCTGTTGGAGAGTTGATCTATGTCTTTGGAAGAACTCAAAGAAGAAGTCTACAATATCTCTGTGAGCCAAAGGTTATTTATAGCCGCACAACTTCACTGTTAGCTGGCTTCGGTTATCTGTTGAGGCACGACCAGAAAGTTTTGTGTGAGAAGCGATCGCATTCAGCATCTGCGAAATAAAATGCTGCAACGCTAAACCTAATTAGCGCACCACTAACTTATTCTGTGAAGCAGCTTCCTGAATTACATACTTGTTGCTTGTAAAGACCTGAATACCAGGAACAACACTATAATCAATGTCATCTGTGATAACTTTAATTTGTCCTGCTCCTGCTTTACTAATCGCTTCTAGGAGCAGTAGGTCATAGCCATCAACAGCTTGAGTTTTGAATCGGTTGATGGCTGCATCAGTTGTTGCATTATCTACTGTTAGATCAATAGGAATAGCGATCGCTCCTAAAGGGGATAGAGTTACCATCCCAAGGTTCCCAATTATATCCAAAATCGTATAAAAAACCATTCTGAGCCAAGTTAGTACGAATTTTTTTATCGGTAAGTGTATTCCAGTCGAAAGTCACATCACCACCATCAGCTTCAAGTAGGCGAACCATTCCCCCTAGAAACGCAACACCGATGTGTCCCAGAAATTCGCAATAGTTACAGCAGTTTGCGATCAAAAAAACCACAAAAATAACTATCGAATAGGCTCAAAAAATAGACCACAATGATTAAACCAATTTAGAGCGTTTTCA
>NZ_JBALCN010000107.1:0-93948 GCF_036919615.1 Nostoc sp.
TTGCTGCCATGAATCAATTTAAACCCTGTTATGCTTCTGGATGATTTAGCTTATTTACTACTTGCTTATTCCGGAAAGTGACAGAAGAGGGATAAGTCCTAAAGAAGTAAGAATGGGATTTTCTTACTGGGCTGACAAGTTCTATTTATAAAGATTTCAGCCTGCCAATGCTGCTCACCGTTATAAAGTATCACCAACTAGCCACACTTTTGACATAGCCTTGCAATATCTTTGTCATTTAGATAGGTTTTACTAAACCTTACGTCAATGTCAATATAAGTAATTTTCATGAATGAAAACGAAATAGCTGGCTGAGGATGCTGGTACGGCTCATACTGAGTCTGATTCGTTTTTCACTTTGTACAAAATATCCCTAGATTAGGAGTGATAAATGCTATCCAGATTTTCACGTGTTTTCAACGATAGTTCCAGAAACGTTAGACGTAAAGTTATCAGCATTTATGCGTTCCTGATTAGCGTGAATATTTTGGTCTGGGTAGTTGCCCTGATTGCATTCCATCGCTACCCCCTTCTACTTGGCACTGCCGTATTAGCTTATAGCTTTGGTCTACGTCATGCTGTAGATGCCGATCACATCGCCGCGATTGACAATGTTACCCGTAAATTGATGCAGGAGAACAAACGACCTGTTGCTGTTGGGTTTTTCTTCTCCCTAGGTCATTCCACCGTTGTAATTGCCGCTTCTGTTGCGATCGCCTTAACCACTACAACCATCCATAACGACTTTCCCAGTTTGGAAAAGCTTGGAGGGCTAATTAGCAGTACCGTTTCTGCACTTTTTCTACTAGCAATTGCAGCGATCAATATGGTGGTGCTATGGGATGTTTATAAGACCTTCCAAAGCGTCAAGCGAGGAGGAATCTACGACGAGCAATCTTTAGATGAATTTTTGAACCAACGTGGGCTACTTGGTCGCATCTTCCGGCCTTTGTTTCGGTTAATAGATAGTAGCTGGAAAATGTTTCCTTTAGGTTTCCTTTTTGGTTTAGGCTTCGACACGGCGACAGAGGTAGCACTGCTGGGGATTTCTGCCAATCAAGCAGCTAAAGGTCTGCCTATCTGGTCGATCCTATTGTTTCCAGCTTTGTTCACGGCAGGTATGTCCTTGATTGACACCACTGACGGCATTTTAATGCTTGGTGCTTATGGCTGGGCTTACGTCAAACCAATCCGCAAGCTCTACTACAACATGACCATCACCCTTGTTTCTGTACTAGTTGCTGTGGTCATTGGTGGAATTGAGGCTCTGAACATTATTGGTGATCAGTTACAACTAAAAAGTCCGTTTTGGGATTTCATTAGTCAACTAGGTGATAACTTTGGCACAATTGGTTACTTAATCATTGCCATCTTTGTATTCAGTTGGCTACTTTCGACGATCATCTACAAAGTCAATAAGTATGATGAGTTGGAAGTCACTAGTGCGTCACGGCGTAAATAGAGTAACCATTTAAAAACTCTAAAAATCGCATTCCATAATACTTTTGACTTTTGACTTTTGGCTTTTGACTTCCGCCTTGCGGAGTGCTACACCCACTAAACACAAGAGGAATAGGCATTAAGCTTATATGCGCGACATGAATGCCCCAAAAACCTTAGAATGAGTAGGGTGTATCTAAATCTGTAACAAATATTTATGCCTCCTCGTTGGCCTCGCGAACCCGATCGCAAAGACCCTGATTACCGCAAGATCGATGACCGGATGAATTTTGCCATCCATGTGGCGATCGCTGCTAGTATTAATTCCGGGTTGTGGTTTTTCCACATCTTGAAAAGCACTACCTGGGAGTGGTTGCCGTGGGTGACTTTAAGTTGGACAGGAATATTGTTGGTGCATCTAATTTATATTAGTGCGATCGCCAACTACACCGAAACTCCATCCAAATCCATCTGAAGACGGACTGCTGATGCTGGGGCGATTGTAACCTGTGGTAGTAGGATTAGCCTGTTAATTGAGCAATAATGTAAAAAAGCCTGATATTTTGCACTCTTTCTTAATGTAAGGTTATTTTTATGGCTAAGACTAACACCACAGAACTACTGGAAGCCCTAGCAGCTGAAATTGGTGAAAATGTCTACATAGACATTGCCAAATGGCATCTTTATTTATCTAATGCCAAATTGCATACCCTTGTTGCTGAACAGTTGTATCCCTTAATTACTTCCAACAGTGTAAATGAAGATCAAGTTATAAAAGTCTTGAAATCAATTCCAGTAAAAATTGGTGGAGGTAAAAGCGAACTTCCTTTAATCGATTTACTACCACTGCAATCCCAGGTCACCTTAGTAGATATTTTAGAAAAATATCAACGCGAAATCTAATCACTAAAACTAAGATTATTTGAATTAGACAATTTTATTGGTCAGCATTCCCTTATTCAATTTTAGATTTGATATGCTGAATTAGGGATTTATTTGCTATTTTAGTTTTATAAAAATAAAAACCACAGATACATATAAATAAATCTCGTGGAATTTGTGTCTGCATATCTGGTAAAATTTCCTTTGACAATTAAGGAATCTCGGCGTTCTAAATCGGTTGAGATGTGAACGAGTTTATGTTAAGACTCGCGCTACACCTTATGCAAACTTCTGGAGGCAATTTCTATGCTTTTACAACTCAAAGATACTGGTGAATTAGTAAAAATTCTTGAGATTCAGGAATTGCTAGACCCGAATAATGATGTCGTTCACGGACGACAACAAGAAGGTGAAGAAGAACAGCCACCTAATCCCTTTAAAAAAGAAAATCTCGTTTTTCCTTCTGGTGAAGTTCTACCACGCTGTTGGTTAGATGCCGACTATAGACATGACAACGCTTAATGATTTTAAAATCAGGTAATTGGTAATGGGAGTAAACTGATTCCCTAACCTCATAGATCCCCGACTTCGTAAAAGTTGTCGGGGATTTGGTTTTTCAGAAACAATTTATGATTGCTATATATAACTATATGCCAAATTATGACATAGCTTTTTCCTCTACTGTCACCGCTTCATTCTGCTGAAACTTCGGGAAAAATGTCTTAGCAATCCAGTAAGTCAAAATGTGAGACAGTAATCCTAAAGGGCCAGCAAACAAACACAAAGCTAGGGAGTGAATTGTCCAAATACCTGTTTTTTGCCCTTCCCAATAAATCCAGCGGCCGACGAATAAATCCATCACTAAAAAATGAATCCAACCCGTTGCAGCAGCTGTTTCCTCGGCAAATAATCGTGCAATATCAGCCAATTGGGGATTTGATAAAGCTTGGGCATTTTCTGGCGTAATACTGTTGATAAACAAATACAAATACGCCCCAGCTAACAGCACAAAGGGTAGATATGATTCCATTATCTGCCGTGTGACTTTCCAATTTGGCAATAAAATCATCAACGTCCAAAAAGGTAACACGAAAAGATTGGCGACGTTAAAAAGTTGAGAGATCGTCATATTGTTGTAAGGTGAAGGATTTTTAGTTATTATTGTTTTTTGTTTTGAATTAACTAGTTATTCATAACTCGTACCTCTCAGGATATAGATTTCCGACTTCGTAAAAGTTATCGGGGATCTGGGTATACTTATAAAGCTATAAGTTGTGATTCAATTTCTGAGGATTTCAAATCACGACCGATGAAAACTAAACGCGTTTGCCTAGCCTCTTCTGGTTTCCAAGGGCGATCGTAAAATTTATCAAATCGAGTTCCCACACCCTGCATCACTAAGCGCATGGATTTGTTTGGCACTGCCACAAAGCCTTTAATTCGGTAAATTTCTTGTTGTTGTGCCAATGTTTGCAACTGCTGTTGCAGCTTTTCTGGTTCAAAGGCACGATCCAAAATTAAATTAGCTGAGGTAATCTCTTCCTCGTGCTTGTGGTCTTCTTCGGTATCATGATGACTGGGACGAGAATCTAAGTTGTCTTCGACTGCGGCTTGGAATCCTAATAATATAGATGCATCTAATTGAGAAAGTAGGCGTAGCCCGCCGTAGGCATCGCTCTCGATAATCTTTACCACTCTGGGCAATTCTTGCTTAATCAATTCCTCAACTCTGGCTTTTGTCTCGGCATCTACCAAGTCAATTTTATTTAACACCACCAAGTCTGCACAAGCAAGTTGGTCTTCAAACAGTTCTTGCAAAGGTGTTTCATGTTCTAGATTATCATCTGCTTGCCGCTGGGCTGCGATCGCCTCCGGATCACTAGTAAATGTCCCCGTTGCTACCGCTGCACAATCTACCACAGTAATCACTGCATCCACAGTGGCGGCGTTGCGAATTTCTTGCCAGCGAAAAGCCTTCAGCAGCAGTTTTGGTAAAGCTAAACCAGAGGTTTCAATCAAAATGCAGTCGATGCTATCTCGCCGCTTGATTAACTCTTGCATCGTTGGGTAAAACTCTTCCTGCACAGTGCAACATAAGCAGCCGTTAGTTAATTCAAAAATATTAGTGTCGCTCTCACCATCTTCCGGGCAAACTTGACAGGATTTTAACAATTCGCCATCAATACCGAGTTCGCCAAATTCATTGACTAAAACGGCAATGCGGCGTCCTTGGTTGTTTTGTAGCAGGTGGCGAATTAGGCTGGTTTTTCCACTACCTAAGAAGCCTGTGATCACTGTGACAAGAATTTTTGCAGCCATATTTTTGCCTGATTTACCCAGTATGTTAAGTTTTACAGGTTACAAACTTAAATACTGAGATTAAGCTTGGTTTGAAGATTGACTTAGTTATTTTAAGCTGAAAGTCTATGGTTAGCCTGAAAATATTACCGTTACTATTGAGTTTAGGTTTGGCTTTGATTCCTCAAATCAGTGTGGCACAAACGGTAAAGGAGTTGGAAGAAAAAGCGACATCTGCCGGGGAAGTGAAAAATTGAGACTTCAAGGTATGTAGGACTGGGCGATGTGCTGAGGGCAACATGAGCGCCTTTGGCTTAATGAAAAATTGATAAGTAGGTGGACAAAAATATTTACAGTTATTGCAAGCGAATGAAATGAAGCGTTCACAATGATGTTGTGTAATTAATTCTGTCCGACTACTTATAACTTAATACAGTTCAGTTAAGGATAATTGTAGGTTGGGTTGAATATTCGTGTTACCCAACAAATCCCCGAAAATGTTGGGTTTCGTTCCTCAACCCAACCTACGCAATATATTTTTTGGGCTTAACCCAAGCGTATTGACTTATAACTATGAATAAAAGTTAGGTTTTGGCAGTTGATCATTTAACGCCCAGTTTCCGATCTCTTGGATTTTGTAATCTACTGGATCGTGGAGAGTGAAAGTGCGGAGATTACGCCAATAGCGGTCAAAGCCATATTTTGCCGTGGTAGCGCGTGCGCCCATAACTTCAAAAATGCGGTTGGTAATGTCTAAACCGACTCTAGTGGCGACGACTTTGGCAGTAGCGACCAAGAGCGCACATTCTCCCCGTTGTTCTGCGGTAAGTAACCATTCACGCTCCCAAGCTGCTTGTAGTAATTCTCCCGCCTGCTCAGTTAGATACACGGCTGCTTGAAGATCAACCCATATTTTGCCATAGTGCTGGAGGATGTAAGGATCTTTAGTTGCACTCTCTACACCTGATGTCAGCCAAGGTTTTGTATTAGTGCAAGTATATGTTTTAGCAGCTTCAAATGCTCCCTGTGCAATTCCCAGGTAGATATTAGCAAGATTCAATTGAGTTAAGCAGGCACGAATAGTGCTGAAAGGTTGATTTGGTTTGTCTCTACTACTAAGAATTTCGTCAGAGTATACCAACACATTCTCAAAAGTAACACTACCACTGTCTGTTTGACGCTGCCCTATATTATCCCAATCATCATGAACAGTAATACCTTGCCGTTGGGTGGGAATTACCAAAATACTCAATTCACCAGTTTTTTGATTAGTGGCAGTGATTGGCAATATATCCGAGTCTTGGGAACCAGAGCAAAAGCTTTTGATGCCGTTGAGACGGAAATAATCATTTTCTGGTGTCAGAGTCGTTCTTTTATCTAAAGGGTTGAGGGCATTGCACCAAAACCAATTGTTGTGAATAGTTTCTGAGTAATATCGCTGTTTTTGCTCTGCCGAACCAAAGATATGAGGAATTACTACACCTAGATGATGGTAAGAAAAGACATGAGCAATGGAGCTATCAACCTTGGCAAACTCGCGGGTAATTTGCAGAACGGTAATCCAGCTTTGTCCTAAACCACCGGATTCTGTGGGTACGATCAGTTTCAGCAAGTTGCTTTGGCGCAAGCGATCGCGTTCATGCTTTGGTGTTCCCCCTTTCGCATCCCGCGCCACAGCAGTCTGGGCAAATTCCTTTGCTAAAGACTTAGCTAGATCAAGATAATTTTGAGACTCTTTAGTTTCGATTAATTGCATCCTTTGCAACTTCTCCTATTAACCCTATTGTGAGGAGCAACTATAAATTTGGCTAGAAAAATTTTAAAACTACAGTATTTTGATAAAACTACCGTACTATGAATATAGTATTGCATAGTCTAACTGATAAAGCAAGTTCAAATGAAATAACTTTAGCAAAATTTATGGGTTGCTAGTACAATCTCAAAAAATAGTTGATTAAGAGTTAAGCAAAAAAAAACTTCTGAGAATAATTTTTTTTATCTACTTGTTTTTCAGGACTATATATGCAATATTATTAACTTAAATACAATAAGCTACTTTAACTTGATAGGTATATAGTAGTTTATAAAAACTTAGTGATAAATTCAGATAATTCTGTAAAACTGCAATGTTTTTTTACAGATAGATAGACATTTTCTTAGCAAATAGACCAGCTTGTGCAAGGATTCTATTTGTGTGAAAACAAGTCTTTTATCCACTGAAATATATATGCAGATGCAAACGCCAGAGATTCACTGATACATCTGGTTATATCTGGAAGTGTAGCGATATTAGTGAAAACTTTTGAGTGTTAAAGTAATTCAACATTTATCAGAGCTAGTCATAAATTTTTAGCTTGACAAGTCACTGAAATATCTGATGGCTTTCACTAAATTTTCCCAACCAAAAATGTGAGGAGTGATAGAAATGTTCAATCGTTCATTTCATAATTTATTCATGGAATCGATGATTTTGGGGGCTACTTTGCTAGCCAGCACATCAGCTCATGCTGAAGATAGGAATTTAGTGGCTGTGACTAAGACTCAAACAAATATACCATCTGCGACGTGCGTTTCGCCCCGCTGCGCTAACGCCAATTTCTGGGACAATTCCTCGGAAACAACCATCGCACAAACACTTAAAATTCCTGCAATCAATAGTGATGCAAGCGTCCAACAGACAAACAGTATGTCTCAGGTAACATCTGTATCTCAGTTTTCAGATGTGCAGCCAACTGATTGGGCATTTGGCGCACTCCAGTCTTTAGTTGAGCGTTATGGATGTATTGCGGGGTATCCAAATAGCACTTATCGGGGGAACCGCGCCATCACTCGCTATGAATTTGCAGCAGGTTTAAATGCTTGTTTATCTCGGATTAACGAGCTAATTGCAACAGCTACATCTGACTTAGTTACCAAAGAAGACTTAACTACCTTACAAAGGCTGCAAGCAGAATTTTCCCCTGAACTTGCGACTCTACGGGGTCGCGTTGATAGTTTAGAAGCTCGGACTGCGGAACTAGAAGCCAATCAGTTTTCTACAACAACAAAGCTTTCTGCAGAAGCCATCTTTGTGATTACGAATGCTTTTCAAGGCTCAGTCAATGGTGATAACACAGTTTTTCAAGATAGAGTTCGCCTCGTTTTACAAACTAGCTTTACAGGTAAAGACACTCTATATACTCGTCTAACTACTGGAAACACTACTATTTTGCAGCTTCCTGGTGGTTCAGCCGAAGGTTTGCAAACCTTCAATCTTGCTCCTAGTAACAACAACCTGTTCCTAGATTGGCTCTCTTACTATTTCCCAGTTGGCAACAAAATTGATGCTTATATAGGAGCCGTGAACGGAGTACTTTATGATTTTGTTCCTACTCTGAGTCCTTATCTCGAGAGTGCCTCAGGAGGAGGTCGTGCTTTGACAGAATTTGCTTCCTCTAGTCCTATCTACCGTATTGGTGGTGGTGCAGGTGGGGGATTCAATTATCGATTCAGTGACCAATTGGTATTGAGCTTGGGTTACTTAGCAGGAGATCATGCCAGTCCTCAGCCAGACAGAGGTTTTTTTAATGGTCAATATAGCGCATTTGGACAAATAGCATGGAACCCCAACAAGAACTCTGGCATTGGTTTGACCTATGTAAATGCCTACCAAAATCGGGGAGCAATATTTGACCTGGGTAGTGGTTTTACACTTGTCGGGACAAATCAAGCCAATACTCCATTTGAGCGGAGGATTACCAACTCCTACGGAGTAGAAGCTTTCTATAAATTTACTCCTCAATTTGCAGTCAATGGGTTCTTTGGCTACACTAACGCCAAGAATTTGGCAGGTACTGGTAGTGCAGATATTTGGTACTATGCTCTGGGATTGGCATTCCCAGATTTAGGTAAACAAGGCAACCTTGGTGGTGTTCTTGTGGGTGCAGAACCTTATCGGGGTGGCAATCCTGCACCTGCAAACGATTTATCCTTACATATTGAAGGCTTTTACAAGTATCGGCTTACAGATAACATTGCCATCACCCCTGGCGTAATTTGGATCACGGCTCCTGCTCAAAACGATGACAATCAGGATGCAGTAATTGGCACTGTGAGAACAACCTTCACCTTTTAGATAATCAGCAAAGGTGCAAAGAATAATTCATCGAAAGTCGGCGAGTTTTTTATCCTCCTAATCAGCAATGCAGATATGAAAGCTAAAAAACTCTCCCCCTGTAAGAGGACAGAGAGAGCCGAGACAACAACATCACAAGTGATTACTAATTCGTAGTTAAAAATTCAATTACGATTACGTTAGCGAGTCTGCGAGCGTCATTATCAATTACGAATTATTCTAACGCCCTTCACTATTTAAGCTCAGGGGTTGCTGTTCTTCAACTAGTGGCGGCACATCCTGCCAAAGGCTAATTCCGTCGTATAATCCTGGAGCCATTAAGAATACTTGAACCCAAAGGATATTGAACCACCAGTAAAGCCCTTGAATAATATTTTCTTGACCTACTAAAGATACTGTCACCAGGTACAACAAGACCGAAATTATTAAACTAACAACAGATGCAACTATGCCTTTTGCGGGCTGTGATAGCTCCGTGAAAGGCCACATATTGAATTGCCAAACAAATCCTAAACCAACAGTTGTCCAAATAGCTGCAAACGTTGGCCCTGCCGTTGTTGTAAACAAATCCATTCTTAGCTGTTTGAGAAACAATTCTGTAATCAGAGTTAGTAACAAAATAATACCTGTATGCAGTAACCCCAAACGTGGCATTCCTAGTTCCAATTTGTTCAAAGGCCAACGTTCAAAGAAACTACCGAAGACTGTCGAACAAGGATACCAATACCAAGGAATATAAAACGGTTGAAGTCCCCACATTTGTGGCAAAAAAGTAAGTGCAGGGGCAATAAAGAAGACGGCAAAAAAGATATTAAGAAAGCCGCTTACTGGATGCCAGTTGCGTACTTCCTCAGTGGTGACAATCGTGTTGTCAAAGAAGAATAAACTGGCGGCGGCTGCAATGATTGCTGTTTGTCCCCACAAGCCAACAGATGTATCAGTGAGAATTGCTTTTGCAGAAATGAACTTCCAAGCTTCTCCAGTAATGTAAACTAGTGCCAACAGCACTATTAAATTCACTGTTCCTCGTCCAAATCGGGTAGAAAAAAAGCGAAAACCTGGATAGCCGTTGAGGGAAAAACCTAGATGCCACCACCAGACGAAGCATATAGTGATATAAGTCAACTTTGTTCCCACGTTCAGCTGAATAATTTGACCAAAGATGAGTTCAAAAATATAGCTAATGACAGCAATTACAGCAATAAAAAGCAGTCCCTTAAATGGCTGGCTTTTCCAAATGCTCCGCCTCTGGGTTGGGTTTGCAACGCTCATAGTATCAACTTCAATAATGTTGAATAATGTTGGATTTATCAGGGGTAAAGCATTCTGCTAAATATTTCCTCCTAATACCTAACCGAATTTTAGATTTTAGATTTGCAATTTTAGATTGAAAAAATTTCCTAATCCAAAATCTAAAATCCAAAATCCAAAATTGAGTCACCTCAATAGAGAATGCAGCAGTTACAACCAAGGATGGCGTGGGGGGTAAACACCATTTAGGAAGTAGTTGCCAACAGCGTAGTATTTCCAACGGACGGGATCGTGGAGTGTGTGAGCGCGGGCATTTCGCCAGTGGCGATTGTAGTTGAATTGCTCCAATGTGGACTTAGTACCTGCTAGTTCAAACAACTTGTTGGTAGCTAGTAGTGATGCTTCGGTGGCTAAGGCTTTGGCTTCAGCAACTGCAATCGATGCTTCAACTACCTTGGGTTCTTCTAAACCTGACTCGTTGGCGATGTCGATAAACTCACCCGCACGTTGCAGCAATGCTTCAGCAGCGTGAACCTGAATTTGTACATTGCCTAAGTTATAGAGCGTTAGCGGGTCTTCGTATCCTTTTTCTAAATTGCTGTCAACCCAAGGGCGGGTATGGTTGCGGACAAAGTAAATAGTGTCACGGACTGCGGCTTTGGCAATCCCTACGTCTACGGCAGCTTGGATGATTTGGGCGATCGCACCCATTGGTGTTGCCCGCTCAAAGGCTAAGTAGTGCGGAATCACGTGTTCTGCCTTAACTTTCACATTTTCAATAATGCTAGTGCCGCTGGCAGTGGTACGCTGTCCAAAGCTCGTCCAGTCATCAAGTAGGGTCAATCCTGGGGCATCCCGTTCGACAAATGCCACCACTGTTTTACCATCTGGATTACTGGCAATGACGGGAACCCAATGTGCCAGTAGTGCCCCAGCAGAGTAGTATTTACGTCCATTGAGTACGAAGTCAGAACCATCTGGTTCTAATTTTGTCTGCACATCAGTAACAGACTTAGTACCAATTTCCGAGAAGGCGTTACCGAACCGCTTGCCTTGTAGAGCCAAATCAAAGAAGAACTTCTTCTGCTCATCTGTGCCATCTAAGCGAACTGCTTCCACCATATAGAGGTGGTTTTGAGGAATTTGACCGAGGCTAGAATCGGCTTCGGAGATGATTTTAATTACTTCTGCCAGAGTGGCACTCGATACAAAAGCACCGCCATACTCTTTAGGGACTGTAATCCCCCACAATCCACTCTGGGAGAACTTTTGCACTTCCTCAGCAGGGAGACGCCGATTTTGGTCGCGCTCTGAGTCTCCCTTGGCAAACTCAGCTGCTAGTTCGTGAGCGATCGCGATCGCTTCTTGGTCATCCTGAATGATATGCGCCTTCTGTTCAGTATTAATTACTGATGTCATAACATAACTCCTTGTTGATTGTGATTAAATAACTGACAACGGAAAAACGAACCATTCCCAGCACAGAGCAGGACACTTGCAGCTTGAGCAAAGTCTCCGTGACACGTAGGAATTAGAGTTTGAAAGTTATTTTGCGTAACTTCTAACAGATTGAATCTGAATTTTTGTCAGGAGGGGCTTAACCATTGAACGATTTACCAGTTAAAGCCCGGATAAATTACACAACTACTTGCACCAAGTCGTTAACTCTCAAGAATCAGCTAGACCACAACTAACTCATCAGCTGTCCGACGATTAGCTTTCAGTTCGCGCACAATTGGTATTACTGTCTTACCGAATGCTGGAAGATCATCTGTGTAGTGTAAGAAGCCGCCAAGAATTAAATCGACTCCCGCTTCATAAAACTGGCGAATCTTGTCAGCTACTTGATCAGCCGTGCCAATCAAGCCTGAACGGAAACCATCGTTATACTGCACTAAGTCTTCAAAATTGGAATTTGCCCACATTCCCTGACGTTCACGAGTAGAAGATCCCGCCTGTTTCACGGCTTCGCCAAACCCTTTCACCGCTTCGACATCGGCCTGAGCAATAATATCGCGCAATACTTCATGGGCTTCTGCTTCCGTATCTCGCACGATGATAAAGGAATTCAGGCCAAACTTAATTTTGCGTCCTTCTTGACGAGCTAATGCAGACACTTCTTCAATCTGCTCTCGCACCCCTTCTATGGTATTACCATTCATAAAATACCAATCAGACACCCGGCCAGCCATGCGCCGCGCTGCCTTGGAGTTACCACCTTGGAATATCTCCGGGTGTGGATTCTGATTAATTGGTCTAGGCTTCACCCAACCGCCGTTGATGCGGTAAAAGTCGCCCTTAAAGTGAAACTCCTCCTCAGTCCACAAGCCTTTGAGAACGCGGATAAATTCCTCTGAACGACGATAGCGTTCGTCATGGTCTAACCAATGTTCACCATATATAGTGAATTCATCTTTGAACCAACCGCTAACTACATTCAGAGCAAACCGTCCGTTAGAGAGAAAATCAATGCTGGAACCCATTTTGGCAACTACTCCCGGATGCCATAGTCCTGGGTGAACTGCTGCAATTAACTTCAATTTCTTGGTGACTGGAGCTAGAGCTGAGACGATTGTTAATGCCTCTAGCTGGTACTCAGCGCCATAGCTGGCGATAAATCTAGCTTGTGCTAGTGCATATTCAAATCCAACTTCTTCAGCCGTCTGAGCTAGTTGAGCATTATATTCATAAGTCCAATCTGTCCTTTGAGGAATTTTACTAACAACTAACCCACCGCTGACGTTGGGAATCCAGTATGCGAACTTAATATCTACCATAATTGTGCGTTTGTAATTGAAACTGCTTGGTTATTTGTCTAAGTTTGCTTATGATGCAACAAAGCCTAATTTGTCATCACTAACAAATCAGCTAAAATTTTAGCTGACAAAATTTTAGTCAAAGTTTAAAGCTTGAGAGCGGCTGGAAATTACTCTGAGTTTACAAGTAGACAATTTCAGGTTCTAATGGTTGTAATATACCATAACCCGACTGTGCTACCGTAGTTTTTTAATGAATCAGACTTTATCACGAAAATTTTTCCGATGTCGTGACTCGATATACCTAAATTCCATTTCCCTATTCCAAAATGGAATACTGCCCAATTTTGCTGAGTATTTAATTATTATTTAATATTTGCTGGTTATCACCCTGATTCAGTCAGAGCAACCAGAAATCAGGACTCAACAAAGTATCGATCCTATTCCATATCGTGATAGACAACTGATTTTCATGTGTCATCTGCAACTATACACAGCAGAAATAAATGTGGTAGTGTGAACTACTAAACCACGGTAAAGAGATGTAAAAACCGTAGTTTAGTTAATACCTCGTAAAAAAAGGCACATAAAAAATTATGCCACTTCAGTTTGGAATTTGGTCACCGGTCTGTGGTGGATGGTTGCGGGTTGTCAACCATGAGGCTAATTTATCCACGCAAGATTTGGTAAGGCTGGCAGTTCAGGCAGACGAGTTAGGTTATCACTTCTATTACATTCCTGAACATTACTTGAATGCAGTTCATGGGCCTAACTATAATGTGACTGACGCTTGGGTTACAGCAGCTTTAACAAGTTTGAACACCAAGAATATCAAGATTGTTGCGGCTGTACAACCCGGTTTTAAATTACCTGCGGTCGTTGCCAAGCTGAGTGCAGACATTCAAAATCAACTTAGTAATGGTAGATTTGCTCTGAGTGGTATTGCAGGTTGGTGGAAATTAGAAGTAGAAAGCTATGGAGATATCTGGTTACCCCACAGCGATCGCTACGCGCGATTAGAAGAGTATATTGATGTAATCAAGGGGCTATGGACAGTCGAAGCTTTTAATTACGTCGGCAAATACTACACGATCACAGGAGGTATTCTCCCAGATAAGCCTACACCAACACCACCCATTTTCATTGCTGGTGAATCAGACCGAGCGATTGACCTAGCGGCTCGTCAGGGAGATTATTTATTTATCAATGCTGATCATCCTGAAAAAACGGCAGCCTTGGTGCAGAAAGTGAAAAGATTGGCTAGCGATCGCTACCAGCGTCAGATTAAAGTGGCAATGAGTGCGTTTGCGATCGTTCGTGAAAATACCGCCCAAGCCGAAGCCAGATTATCAGCGATTTATCGTTCTGCGGAGCAACAGCAGATCAAATACTTTCAAGAGCAAATCGATCCTAACGTAGTTGCCCACAACAAACTAGATATTAGTCAAACCATTGAAGCCAATCTCGGTTTATCTGCTCAACTCGTTGGCGATCGTTATACTATCATTCAACGCCTGAAAGAATATGAAGCTGTTGGCGTTGACTTAATTGTACTCAAATTTGAATCTATGTTGGAAGACACTATTCGCTTCCATAAACTAGTGATTTCCGAATATACACAGCAGAACAGCTTAATTGCTTTGTAATTAAAAATCTTACTTTACCTAGTATGAATAAGATTAAACTTGAAGACATTACCCTAAATCACATCAAAATTTTAAAAGCAGTAGATGACTGCGGTAGCTTCTCTAAAGCAGGACAAAAACTAGGGTATAGTCAAGCACTAATTAGTAAAGAAGTCAAGCAAATAGAGGATTATTTCGGAGTAATTCTCCTAAATCGCTCTCCTGGCTCTATCAGCTTGACTAATAAAGGTAAGAAATTGATTTCTCAGACATTTAATGTAGTAGAAACTGTAGAAAATCTGCAAGAAGAATTTCAGGTAACATTTAGTGCTGAAGGTGAAGATTTGATATTGGGGGCTACTAATTTAATTTTAGAAGTCTGGCTCAAACAATATTTGCAGCGATTTCAGCTTTGTTTTCCAGGTAGAAATATCAAAGAGATTGCAGTTCAAAATAGCAGATTTTTTTCAAGTTCTCAACTCATAGAAATGGATCTCTTGCTCAACAGTTGCTCTGGATATAAGGAAGAACACCACTGCACTAGATTAACAACTCATAAAATGCTGTTGGTTTCTTTTAGGGCAAGTAAATATCTCAATGAGCATAGCTTAGTTAAAATAAATGATATTGATCTGGCTGATATTGTACTTTTAGACGAGGTTCATCATCAACTATCTAAAAATGGAGTTTTAATGAATAGATTAAGTGGTATACAGATGCTATACAGTTATCAAGATGTACTAAACTATGCTTCAAAAAACCAAAAGCTAACGATTTTACCTGACTTTTGTCAAACTGATATAATATCTCAATACCAAGCCCTAACTTTTCCAATTCAAGATATTAATGAATATGGTATTTATCTTCATGTTCCTCACTTTAGTGAATTGTTAATATCCGCAGAGGGTTTGGTTAGAAGTTTTAGACTCGATCAAGATAACTTAGAAAGTTTGCCCAACGTAAATTTAATTTTAGGTAGCTGTTCTCCCAAAGAGGAAAATGTTCTGAGGATAGGTATTCAAAGAGATTCCATCGGACAGTTTATTGCTGGGTATGGAACTAAGTATATTTCTGATTTACAGAGAGCATCCTCATCACTTGAACAGGCTATTTTCAAAAATATTGAAATGAATCGAGATTTCGAGTTACAAATTATGCCGTTTGCTTCTGGGGAACAAATGAACCGACAGATGAAACGGGGAGAATTAGATATTTGTATTTTAGATGATATTTCTCTCTTGAATAATGGTAGCCAATTTTTTGATGATTTAAGTTTTGGTTCTAAATTAATTGGGATTGCTTCGTATAATCTTTTGGGTCAAGATATAAATATTCTTCTCCATAAAGATTCGTCTATAAACACTATCCAGGATCTAAAAGGCAAACGAATTTCCACCTTATTTGGTTCAAATGCTCATAGGTTCATCATTACTCTTTTTGACCTCTATGATCTGGATGTCAGTAAAGATTGCAGATTAGTGAATGAAGATCCTCGTAAAGCGAGTAAGAGTTTGGCAAATAAAACTATAGATGCTTATGTCTGTTGTCACACTTTTGCCTCAATTTTAGAAGGATATGCTTTTGTCAAAAAGCTACCTCTATCTCAAACAATTAGTTTAAGAATTCCCTCAATTAGAGGAATTGTTTGTCGTTCGCAGTTCATTAAAGAAAATCCTAAAATCGTAGTCGCTTATTTACATGATTTAGTAGTTGCTAACTATTGGTTTAACTCATCTCCAATTAATGCAGCAGATTTATTAACTAAAGTTATTGATCTGAGAAAAACTCAAGTAAATCAGTTTTTTAATCCTGTATTTGGTAACCGCATCGATCCTACCCTCAAGCCTCAATGGTCTTGGTTACTGAAAACTTTAAATCGCAGGTTGGAAGGAAAATATGGCATTTCACTATTTGATGTAGATTTTTGGATAGATGATTATTTTTTAAGACTTGTCTACAATTTGCTGAATTTAGATTATCACTTTCATCAGGTTTCTTTTGCAAGTGAATTTTCTAGCAGCTATTTTGTCGAGGAACAGTTTAGCAGACACATGAAAGTTCTCTATGATAAAGATAATCTACCGCTACAAGATGAAGATAGCAGTCACACAGCAATATCCAGTGTAGGATAAAAATCGCGCAGAAACTACCTAATTTTGAATTTCAGTTTGTTGCCATTATTTAATCAATTGTGCCTGTTTATATTTTCCCTGATCGCTGACCAGGTTAGGAATCAACAGCGATAGAAACGATGAAGCGATCGCTGCTTTTGAAGAAGCACTTAGACTGAATCCTGATCATCAATACGCAGCACAAGCTCTAGCCATGATCGCTAACAAACAGCAGTAGGGGCAACATCCCCGCGATCGCCTGATTTGATTCAGGTGAACCCAGAGAAGTTGCCCCTAGACTTACAAAATTTTACTTAATAAAGTTTACTCAGCAGTGACGAGTTCAGTACTACCGCGTGTCCGTCGCCGTGTGAGGGTGTTGTACAACATTACACCGATCGCCTTAATCAAATTGCCTTCCAATTCCTGGAACATCTTCATGTTCGTGCCAAAGGCGGCGTTAGCTTCATCAACGATGCGATCGGTTGTAGCATCGTCAAGGGGTAATTCATCCAAAGTTTGACGATATTTCGCTTTGAATGCCTTCTCATCAGGAATCTCTGGAAACTCATAAAAGGCTGTTCCTTGCCCATCAGACAAATTCATCGCTGTTACAGCAATATTTTTGAGAATTTGTCCCCCGGATAAGTCACCCAGGTAACGAGTATATGAATGGGCGATTAACAGTTCCGGTTCTGTGGCAGATATTTCTCGGATGCGCTGTACATAAGCTTCACCTGCGGGAGATAGTTTGATTTCCTCTCTCCAGTTAGCACCAAAGTAATAACCCAGGTCTTGCTCTAAGGTATACTTGCGGTTTAGTTGGGGAAAGTTAATTTTAGAAAGAATTGGATGCTGGCTATGCTTTTCCATTTCCTCTTCCATCGCTGAGTAGACGAAGTAGAAATTAGCAACTAGTTTCCGGTAAGAGTTTTTCTCGACTACTCCTTTTAAAAAGCACTTGACAAAACCTACATTTTCTGCCATTGTGTGGGCTTTTTTAGTGCCTACACGTAATTTGGTTGCTAAATTGCTGCTCATGCTAAATTTCTCTACTTTAAAAAGTTAACTGCCGGAGTTTTAATTTCCGAACGGCTAAAAAAGCCATTAAAACGTTACCTTAAGACTATTTGATGAGAATTTATATTAAAATTTTTTAAGCTGCGATGATTGTGTAGTTTTTTACACAGCAATCAGGCTAAGGCAATAAAACTTTACATTTCGGTGTTTTGATTTTTTGTTGTTATTAGCTAAATTTTGCTTTCATTCTCAGCTTTACTGAAAAATTTTTGTGATAAAACAAGGTAATATTTATTACATCTTAATTGTTATTAGTAGCATTGCAAAGTGTGAACTAATACATATCAAAATTAAGACTAAAGTTCATGGCATAAAAAGAATAATTAGTTAAAATGTGGAGACTTTACTGATAATGTAAAAACTAAGACTGACTTCATGAAAGATTTACAATTGTAGAAGCCAAATTTCAGTATTATTACGTAATGTTAGCTTGCTCTAAAATGAATTTCTAAAGAGAAAAAGCATGTCGAAATTGCTGAATAAAGTCTTAAGTGCTATTTTTCAGTGTGATTGTGTGGAGTGTTTAAACATATGGTTTCATCTATAACTCGGACACCTGGCATTCCTGGGGGTTCTGCTTCCGAAGTTGAGGGATTGGGCAAAGGGATTGAGAGCAGTTTTGCACTGAATTTAATCCCACTACCAGCAAATCCCTTATTTGGCACAGATGGGATTCGCGGACGAGTCGGAGAATTACTGAGTGCGCCCCTAGCATTACAAGTTGGTTTTTGGACAGGGATTGTTTTACGTAACCATGCTACTCAAGTAGGGCCAGTCATTCTCGGACAGGACTCTAGAAACTCCAGCGATATGTTGGCAATGGCTTTGAGTGCAGGCTTAACAGCAGCGGGATTAGAGGTCTGGTATTTGGGATTATGTCCCACTCCTTGCGTTGCCTATCTCACCAGCATCAGTGATGCCATCGGCGGAGTGATGATTTCTGCCAGCCACAATCCCCCAGAAGACAATGGTATTAAGGTTTTTGATGCCGATGGTGGGAAGTTACCGCAAATATTGCAGGCAGAAATTGAAGCTGGACTGCGTGGCAAAATATCACCTATTGCTAGAGTTAGTAATTGTGGACGGCATTACTCACGTTTTGAGTTAGTGGGGCATTATGGCGAGGCGTTGAAAAAACCCTTGAACAGTGCCCTAAATCTTCAAGGAATGAAGATTGTTTTAGACTTGGCGTGGGGAGCAGCAGTCGGGTTAGCACCATCAGTATTTACACAAATGGGGGCAGAGGTAATCTGCTTGCATAACGAAGCAGATGGCGATCGCATTAATGTTAACTGTGGTTCCACTCACCTAGATATTCTTGCTGCAACAGTACAAGAACACAACGCCGACATCGGCTTTGCCTTCGATGGCGATGCCGATCGCGTTTTAGCAGTAGACAATACAGGAAGGCAAGTTAACGGCGATTACATTCTCTACTTGTGGGGACGCTACTTACAACAAAACCAGCAACTGCCAGACAACCTGATTGTATCTACTGTCATGGCTAACTTAGGGTTTGAGAAAGCTTGGCAGCAAATTGGTGGTAACTTGATTCGCACCGCAGTTGGCGACCAATATGTGCAAGCTGAAATGTTGCGGACTGGGGGAATGCTAGGCGGCGAACAATCAGGTCATATTCTTTGCCGTCATTATGCTGTTACTGGAGATGGCTTATTAACAGCATTACATATAGCATCTTTGGTGAAAGAGGCAGGTGTTCCCTTTAGCGAATTAGTAGATCAAAGCTTCCAGACCTATCCGCAATTGTTGCGAAACGTGCGAGTTACAGATCGCGATCGCCGTTTGGGATGGCAAGATTGCCAACCTGTACAACGAGCGATCGCTCTTGCTGAATCTGCAATGGGTGATTCCGGCAGAATTTTGGTTCGCGCTTCTGGTACAGAACCAGTGATTAGGGTTATGGTGGAAGCTGCCAATGCTGACCTTGCCAACCACTGGACAAATGAATTAGTTTCAAAAGTCCAGCAACATCTGATGGACTAAATTAGCTAATATCTCAGCTTTTAACAAGCGTCAATTTTCCGTCACAGGTTCTGCAAATTAACCAGCCTTGGTTCTTTGTAGAAGCTGTGACATTTGTATTTGTATTGGCCAGAGACCGCCGAATACAATCGTGGCTACGGATACTATAGATATTATATAGATCATGCCAAAGTCAGAGATATTTTAAAGAACAAAGCAAAAGCCATTAAATCATTACCATTTCCAGGTGCAGTTTATATTTTGGAAACAGGAGAAAATCTTTTTGATAATTCAAAAAGATTAAAATTTAGCATTTTTAATCGCAAATTATTAAGTTTATCAGTTATATCATGTCCGCCAAATTACCCATAAGAAAAGAACCCCACCCCCAACCCCTCCCCGCTGGCGGGGAGGGGAGCTAAAGCGCAGCTTTAGTGGGGTGGGGTTCCGGGTATTATGCTTAATTGCCCGGACATCATATTAGAGATGAATTCAGATTGTACGACTTACAGTAATCCAAAGAAATTTGTCAACTATAATAGATTCTCTGAGGCTGATAGGCTACAGCACCACTATGCCAAAATTAAAGTCAAAATCTCAGCAATCTAAAAAGTCAAAAAAGCAGGCTAAAAAGGAAACTTCTACCCTTAGTCTCAAAGAACAATTAGCCCAAAAGCGCAAAGCAGCTAAAGCACGTAAAGAACTCACTAGCTTACTCACCACCGCCACCTTTGGTGGTATCTTCGTTGGCATTGTGCTTTTTTTCGTAGCTGGAATTAAAGTGGCAGTCCCTGGTGTATTGGGAATAATCATCATCTCCCTTTCCTACAAATACCCGCGCCAAGCGCTATATGCCTTCATCATTTATATACCTCTTGGGGGTACTATCACCTACTACTTGGGTAATAGTCCTATACTGCAATTAGCTAAAGATGCTTTTTACGTTCCAGCGCTAATTGGACTTTGGCAGACTTGCCGTAAACAGGGGCTACCCCTAATTATTCCCCAAGGCATTAAAATCCCACTTTATATTGTCTTGGGTTGCAGTGTACTAACACTATTATTTGTCAATGGTGGACAGCAGTTTAACCCGCCGAGTGTGGGACTATTGGAAAAAGCAGAGAAAGAAATACCTTTAGGTGTGGGAATTCTAGGACTGAAAGTATTTTTAGGCTATGTCCCCCTGATTGGTTGTGCCTACTATCTAATTCGTGATAAGCGGGATTTTCTATTTTTATCACGCCTCCAGATTGTCCTCACACTGATTTGCTGTCTGCTGGGATTTATTCAATACCTGTTACTACTAACTGGTGTATGTCAAGGCACTAGAGGTCTTGAAGGAAATGCCCTATTTGTCACATCACTAGAAGCCCGGTGTTATTTTGGTGGAGCGCTCTTATATAGTCCCGAAGAAGGGGTTATTCGCCTACCAGGGACATTTGTAGCTCCTTGGCAGTGGGCATGGTTCTTAATTTCCAGCACCTTTTTTACCTTTGCCACCGGCTTCACCGACCCTTCCCCAATATGGCGGCTGATCGGTTTAGGTTCTTTAGTGACAGTCTTTATCAATGCTGTAATCTCTGGACAGAGAATTGCCTTAGCTTTAGTACCAACCTGCTTCGGGATTTTACTATTGCTCACCGGACAAATTGGCAACCTGAAACGATTTATCCCCATAGGCGTAGGACTTGCCTTGATTTTGGGAATTGCGATGGTGACTAACCCTGCTGTCGTGCAAGAGAGAACCGAGAGTTTTACCGGTCGCTGGGAGGCTTCACCACCTCAAGATTTTATCGTCCAGCAATTTGAAGAGAATTGGAAAAACGTAGACGGGCCATTGGGAAGTGGCTTAGGTAGAGCAACTAACTCTGCCCGTGTAATGGGTAGAACTAAGCTAGTGGAAACTTACTACCCGAAAGTACTTTATGAAGTTGGAATTATTGGAGTACTAGCGTTTCTGGGTTTGGTAACAAGTTTAACAATTATTGGCTTTACAACCTATCGTTCCATAAAAAACCGTAATTTCCGCAGTTATGGAGCAGCTTTATGGGTGTTTATATTGTTTATTAGCTACAACACTTACTACTACCCTCTGGATGTCGATCCAGTTGCTGTCTATTATTGGTTTTTTGCTGGAATTCTATTCAAATTACCAGTACTGGATAAACAAGAAAGGAAGATGGAGGAGGTAAGCAGGAAGGAAACAAAAAATCGGCTTATACGCTAACAAAACTAATTTAAAGTAAGACATAAGTAAAATACTACCGTAGACTCCCGGAGGGCAAATACTTATTTGTATATTAATTTAAACTCAGAGTTGCTAAATTCTCTTAATTACTAAATTGAGTAGATTTTAACATGTCAATATATCTCAGCGAATAACCTGAGAGGATAAAGCAATGGCTTCAGACAAATATAAATACAAACCAATCAATAATAAAATATATGGAGAATTCTATTCAAATAAATAAAAATATATTTAATTGGGTTAATCAAACAAAAGGATTAGCAATTTTAGCAATTGTCATATTTCATTTTTTTCAAAATTATCCTGAACGAATTCAATTGATTTTGAGCTTAGATAGAAATATGGCAAGGCTAGGATATGCTGCTGTAGATATATTCTTTGTAATGGCTGGTTTCAATACAAGTTATTCTATAAGTTATAAATCAATAAAATTTCAGTGGAATTCATGGCTAATTAAAAGATTAATTAGATTATATCCTGGTTATTTATTAGCTGTTGTATGTACTTGTTTTTTATATTATTTTGGAGGATTATTTAAAATTAAATTAACTTTCAAGTTTTTTTTATCAATTTTAGGATTAGCAGGAATTAAATTACAAGTTATTAATCCTGGATTTTGGTTTTTTACAGTAATCTTAGAAATTTATATTTTTACAGGTTTTATATTTTGGTTGTGTCAAAATAAGCCTAGCAAAATATTATTGTTAGGAATTCTTGGTGGAGTTTTAACCAAAATATTGTCTTTATTTTTTTTAATTCAAAATAATACATCAAATTATTTATTTTTTCTGCAAAATAATTTTCTAGGTAGTTATTTATTTCAGTTCTGTCTTGGACTGTATTGGGGATTTATTTACGTCAAATATCAAAGTTTTAGAAAAATAGATTTTGTTTTAGCAATCAATATTTTTAGTCTAGGATTTATTGCCTATAGTGTTTTAACTATCAATCATGTAAATATTATATATATGCTAGGTTTTGATATGCTATTTACTCCTTTTTTCTTTTTGGGCATTCAAACATTATTATTTCGTCTGGATAACAATTTAAACATCAAACCTTTTCTTAATATTATTGGAACTTTAGGAATTTATTCTTATCAAATTTATCTAATTCATCAGCCTTTATATTTTGTGATTTTTCATAAAATAAATCAGTATATACAGTGCAATAGTTATTTAAAAATAATATTTTTTTTGCTGATATTAAGTATTAGTTTATCAATATATGTAATTTTATTTATCAAATTAGAACAGTTAATAATAAAAAAGCTGACATCTGTTTTGACCAGTCTAAATAAAGTTTAGCAGAATGCCAATTTTGGCATAATTATCAGTAATTATTATCACAAGTGAGAATCAAAATGGCAAAAGTTATCATAGGAGGTCAAAAACACCTCAGCATTCCAAACCTACCTCGAAATTCTCGGCATACACTCATCCGCCCTAAGCCTTTTCCCGCAGGCAGATATCCTATAGAAAAAATTTGGTATCCTTTAGGCAGCCTTATGGCTTGGCAACCTGTATGGGAAAGATACCAAGCAATTCATTCTTTCAACAGAATTTTATATACAAATAAACCTTGGTTTCTCACCTTTGAGGATCATCGTGTTTTATATAGAAATCCTCAAAATCAAGGTGAAGCTGCAATTTATGAATTATTAAATAATCGATTAGCACTAGAAAATTGCCAAAAACTTATCGCTATTTCTGATTATGCCAAGTTGAGATTAATTAAGCGGATAGAAGGTTGGAAGATAGAAGAAAAGGTAAGTAAGAAAGTTGATGTAATCCATCCCAATTTTTTAGTCAGAGTTAACCAATCGAAACTTTATCAGGAGCAGCAAAATCTCCAGCTTATATTTATCGGAAATCACATTGCCCGCAAAGGTGGAGTTGTTGCTTTAAGACTCGCCAAGAAAGCGGAAAAATTAGGTTTACCTATTACTGTACATATAATTTCGGAACTGGGACATGGTTCAGGAGTGCCGACTGATTTTCCCGATTGCACCAAATATGTAGATGATTTAAAGTTACTGGATTTAAATAACGTTGTCTTTCATAAAAACATTCCTAATGACAAAGTTATTGAGTTGTTATCGCAAAGTCATTTTCAATTAATGGCGACATTACATGATACTTATGGCTATAGTATCATTGAAGGATTTTCCGTTGCCACTCCTGCAATTACGACAAATGTATGCGCCTTACCAGAGTTTATTCGTCATGGAGAAAATGGCTATATTTTAGAATTACCAATTAATGAAATTAGGCACTGGAGTAATTGGCAGCAGGGAGAGAAAACCAAAACTAATGAATATTGGGAAATTGCCAATAGCACCTATGACTATTTGGCAGAGCAAGCATTGCAACAAATCATCCAATTTCTTGATAGAACTGATAAACGAGAACATTATGAATTTTTAAGTGCAGGAGCATTAGCTCAAGCCCAAATTGTGCATAACTCAGAAAAGCAAAATGAGTTATTTGATAATCTCTATGCAGCAGCAGTGTAAACAATTGCGTGAAAAGTCAGAATGTAAATTAAAGCAATGGCAACTTACTGAGCCTAATAAAATTTAATTGTTACAAAGTTACTAAAAAAATAGTAAAATTATTTAATAAAAATCATGCATAATTATCCATTAATTTCTGTAGTAATCCCGACCTATGGTCGAGAGGAAGCGCTACGCGATAGCATTGTGGATGTCCTAAAACAGGACTATCCAAATTTTGAAGTTTTAGTTGTAGACCAAACTCCAAAACACCAACCAGAAATTCAAGCCTATTTAGAAGAGATGGCGAGGGCGGGTAAAATTAAATGGTTGCGCTTAGATTGGGCGAGTTTGCCAGGGGCGCGGAATTATGCTGTACGGCGGTCTTCTGGTGAAATAATATTATTTATTGATGATGATGTTCAGTTAACCCCTGGATTGTTAGCAGCCCATGCGAAAAATTATTTGCAAAACCCAGAAGTGGGGGCTGTAGCTGGACGGGTATTTGACAGAATGAAATTGGGTGATTCTGGGGGAGATTTACAGATTGAATATCTGCCTCCCCAAGCTATGGACCCAGGAATTGCTTGGTATCATATTGATTTAGTACATACTATCAAACCCCAGCAAGTACTGACAGCAAGGGGTTGTAATATGTCTTTTCGCAGCGAAATTTTTACTAAGTACGGGCTGAGGTTTGATGAGAGGTTTGGCGGTAGTGCAGTGCGCGAAGAGTCAGATTTTTGTTTGCGGGTGCGACAGACAGGGTATAAGATTTGGTACGACCCAGAGGCCTATTTGGTGCATTTAGGCGAAGAAACAGGGGGTTGTCATGATATTAGTATGCGATCGCTCAAATATCAACTCACCTTTTATCACAACCATTTCCTACTAGGGCTGAAAAACCTCACTCCTACTCAAGCTTTACGCTTATACGCCCGTTTGTTTGACTGTCACGTCCTGGGACGCCCACCTTGCCATAAAAGCGGTTCCCCCATCAAAATTGCCACTCGCGCTATTTTCTACATTTTGGGTTTTTTCAAAGCCTTGGGTACTTTCATCCAATCAATATGGAACGATGGTCAAATTTACAGTCGATTGGATGAACAAGAGACGTGATTAATCGCGTCTGTAGAGGAGTTAGGAGTTAGTGAAAAACGAAGGATAACTGACAAAGAATAAATAACAATTAATAAATATCAATGAAAATCTTAGTTGCTAGTCACACTTATATCGTAGACCTCAACTGTGAAAAATTACGCGCTTTATCTCAACTAGAACCGGGAGTTGAAGTGACAGTTGTAGTCCCAAAGCGCTGGAAACCAGGTGGCGTGCAAAACAGAATTATTGAAACTGAATATCGTGATGAAGGCACATTTAGAATAGTTCCCGTTTCTAATTTTAGTCAAAATCATCAGGGACTTCTTACCTTTGGTGCTGATTTGATATCTTTGTTAAAACAATTTCGTCCCCAAGTCATCCAGGTAGAACAAGGGTCTAGAGCATTGGCTTATACTCAAATGATTGCTTTAAATAAGCTATTAAAACTCAAGGCAAAAAATGTGTTTTTTACTTGGTGGAATCTTCCCTACGAACTAAAACTACCAGTTTCTTTGTTAGAAAAATATAACCTCAACCACAGCCACGGCATTATTTCTGGCAATCAAGATGGAGCAGAAGTTTTACGACAACGGGGATATCAAGGAGCAATTAAAATCATGCCACAACTGGGCGTAGATGAAAGTCTATTTACTTCTAAAGCCCAACCAGAGTTAGCAGCAAATTTGGGCATTGAAAAAGGAGATTTTGTAGTAGGTTTCGTTGGGCGATTTGTACAAGAAAAGGGTTTATTAACACTTTTACAAGCCTTAATCACTTTGAAAAATAAACCTTGGAAATTACTACTACTGGGACGGGGAGAGTTACAAACTGAATTAATCAAAATAGCGGTAGAAAACAACATTAAAGAAAGGTTAATTTTAGTAGAAAGCGTCCCTCATGACAAGGTGACCAACTATATCAATTTAATGAGTACTTTGGTACTGCCCTCAGAAACAACTGACAAATTTAAAACCTTAACTTCTGTTGGTTGGAAAGAACAATTTGGTCATGTGCTAATTGAGGCTATGGCCTGCCAAGTACCTGTAATTGGTTCTGATTCTGGTGAAATTCCTTATGTAATTGGCGATACTGGTTTAGTATTTCCTGAAGGTGATACTCAAGCCCTTGCTAATTGCTTAGTTCAATTAATAGATAAACCCTATTTCGCTCACACTCTCGGTGAAATGGGTTATAAAAAAGCAATGACTAAATATACAAATAAAGCTTTGGCTAAACAGCAATTAGAGTTTTATCAAGAATTGGTTAATAGTCATTAGTCATTAGTCATTGGTCATTGGTTATTGGTCATTAGTGAATAACAAAAGACAACTGACAAGGGACAAGGGACAAATCACAAATGACAAAAAAATGAAAATATTACAAATTGTTCCCTCAATTTCTTTGATTTATGGCGGCCCCAGTCAAATGGTACTAGGACTAGCTCCAGCGTTGGTAAATGAAGGAGTAGAAGTTACAATTCTCACAACTGATAGTAATGGTGATAATGGTCAAACACCTCTGGATGTTCCTTTAAATCGCCCAATTAAACAAGATGGCTATGAAATAATTTACTTTCGTTGTGCCCCATTTCGTCGCTACAAATTTTCCCTCGATTTATTAAACTGGCTAAAACGTCATGCTCACGAGTTTGACATAGCACATATTCATGCTCTATTCTCTCCAATAATTAGTGCTGCTGCTATTGTGTGTCGTCAGCAAAAGCTACCTTATATTTTCCGTCCTTTAGGTACTCTCGATCCGGCTGATTTACGCAAAAAAAAGCAATTAAAACAGCTTTATGTTGCAATTATAGAACGTCAAAATTTAGCTGGTGCCGCAGCTATTCATTTTACTAGTGTTCAAGAAGCCAAAATATCAGAACGATTTGGAGTATCTACGCCAGATTTTGTGATTCCCTTGGGTGTGATCCCCCCTCAATCCCCCCTTTTTAAGGGGGGAAGTGTTGTATCTGATCAGTTGCAAATACCAAAGGATGTGCCATTAGTACTGTTCATGTCACGAATTGACCCGAAAAAGGGGTTGAATTTGTTGATTCCAGCGTTAGAGAAGCTGTTAGCGGTTGGTTATAAATTTCATTTTGTCTTAGCTGGGACAAATCCCCAAGATCCAGATTACGAACAAAAGATAATATCCCAAATTCAAAATTCACCACTGCGATCGCACACTACAATTACCGGCTTTGTCACTGGTGAATTAAAAGTTAGTTTACTACAAGCTGCTGATTTATTTGTCTTGCCTTCCTACTACGAAAATTTTGGGATTGCTGTAGCTGAAGCGATGGTAGCAGGAACACCTGTAATAATTTCTGACCAAGTGCATATTTGTCAACAGGTGCATGATAGCGAGTCGGGTTGGGTATGTGCAACAGATATCCAAGCACTGGTAAAGTTACTGCAAGAAGCTTTGCAAAACCCCGCAGAATGCCAACGACGGGGATTAAATGCCCAAAAATATGCATTGGAAAATTTTAGCTGGGATGCGATCGCAAAGCAAACAATCCAAGCCTACCAAGAAATTCTGGCAACTTAATCAAATGAGTTAAATTGGGTGACACCTGTATTTTTTGCTTAACATGACAGTTTGAACATTGTTATTTTGTTCTAGTCCACCAGCGTAATATCTTTAAATTAGATTCTATTTCCGTCCAACAATTGGCTGTAGAATCTTTTTTTCTGAGTACTTGAAGTGTTTTGTCTACATAGTCTAAATTTGTTAGCCCTAACTGTTTTTTTAGTTCATTATCAACTTGAAAATCTTGCTTAAAATATTCCAAATGATTGGGTAACTCTCCTTTCTCCCTGGTTGGCATATTAGGGATTTTATTAAGTTGTTCTTTAATTTTATCTACTGCCTCAATCGCTTCTTTTGGGCTTGGCTTTTTAGCTTGTAATTTTAAATCTTCTTGATAAAAATCTTTTTCTTGTCCAGAGGTGTCCAACTTGACTCTAATTTTTGGATCTGAGAAGGCTGAAAAGATTCCCTTATAAACTTTATCGTCAATTACTTCGCCTTGTCCATTCGGACTTATAACCCTATCACCCTTTTCAACGCTCATAATTGGTATTGCCCCTAAATTGAGTTATTAAGTAACTAGCTATTAATGTGGGTTCTTATTCATTTTAACTGCGATTAAGGGTTGAATGTATAACGAAAAACAAAAACAGTTAAGACAATAGCATTTCACGCACTATATACTGTTGCATCCTTGCAAACCCTTACCTTGCTTGAGTTTCATCCATCTGGAAAATAAATAACAACCCAACAAGTAAGTCCACATTGGTCTGATGCAACTATTTTTGAGATAAATGGGGTCAAATAAGCAGTGATTCCGAAAGTTACGCGCTTGGACTTGATAAGCCGCTTTCAATATTGCGTAGCCGCCGCAGGCATCCCAGAGTCAAAACTGTATCAATTGAAGTCTGGTCTTTGAATTTTAAGAGCTTTAAACTCTTGCTGTACCGTATTAAATTGCTGTAACAAATAATCTATGCCTTATTTGTTACTGTTACTATATTTATGGTATGATTTATTGAAATTTTATATACATAATTTTTAAAGGTAATATCTATGACTTTCAAAGCCGCAGTGTTATCAATTGACGGTGGCGGTATTAAAGGTATTGTTCCGGCAATTATTTTAGCGGAAATAGAATACAGAACAGGCAAATGTATACATGAGCTTTTTGACCTAATAGCAGGAACCTCAACTGGAGGTATATTAGCATTGGGTTTGACAGTCGCAATTTCAGATGAAGATAAAAGACCTAAATTTACATCTGCCCAACTAGTAAATTTATATAAAGAAGAAGGAAAAATAATTTTTCAAAGAAGACAAGAAGAAAAGCAAGATTTATTTAAAGAAATGAAAAAGGCAGGTTTCAATGTTGCATTATCTAAGATTGCTCCAAATATAACAAACCCAGAAGATTTATTTAATCCCAAATATACTCGAAAAGGAAAACAAGATGTAATAAAAAAGTTTTTCGGAGACACATTTATGGAGAAAGCACTTACAGAAGTTGTGATTACTAGTTATTCTACAAGCCTAAGATTGCCATTTTTATTTACAAGTTACCTGAGAAAAGAACAAGAATCTAAACAAGGAAACTTTCGGATAGTTTGTGAAGGCTATAGGATGGAACAGGCTGCAATGGCGACTTCAGCAGCACCGACATATTTTAGACCTTATGTTATTCCAGCCCTTAATCGTTCAGATTCCGACTATACGTTAGTTGATGGAGGAGTCATCGCTAATAATCCAACTTCTATAGCCATTATAGAGGTAATGAATTCTTATAGGATGAGGACAGGAGAGAATTTAAATTTAAATGACATATTAGTAGTATCACTAGGAACAGGAGTAAGGTCTCGTAAATTGGAACTTAAAGAGATAGAAAACTGGGGACAACTTAAATGGGTGGAACCGTTAATTAATATAACTCTTAGTGGTCAAAGTGAAATTGTAGATTATCAAATGGAACAACTACTCTCAGTGAAGAATGCTCAAAATAGGCAGTATTATCGATTTCAGCCAAATTTTCCAGATATTCAAACTACTGGTACGCAGGATAAATATATAGTGAATGACGCTATGGACGATACAACCGAATCTAATATTTCATCTTTAGAAAAGGTAACAGATGACTTTATTTCCAGGAAGAATAGTAGTCTCAATCAGCTATGCGATAGTTTAATAAAATTATTACCCGCCAGAAAATAAATGTAGCTTAACGCTTCCTTGACTATGTTGATATTAAACATTAAAGCATAACTTTTTTGAGGATTAGTGCGATAATAATTTATAATTTTTTATGTAAACAATATAGAAGTAGAAGCTTTTAAATAAAGGTAACGATTAAAATAAAAATTTCAGAGCAATGGATAAAGTAGAAAAAACTACAAATTGGCATAATCCTGATATTTCTTTGAAACAAGGTCGCTACACTATCAAAAAAAAATTAAGTGATGAAGGAAAATACTGTATCATTTATCTTGCAGAAGATATAGAACAAAAAAAACTGGTTACTATTAAAACTTTAAAAGATACAGTGCTGTTATTTGATAATAATCAGCAAATTAGAAATGAATTTAAAAATGAGATTGACAGATTATGTTATATAAACTCAAAATTAACTGATAAAAATGACATATTTAATAATATTGTTCACCATAAAGATATATTTACAATTAAAGTTAGAGCTTTTGAAATCATCTGTTTAGTAATGGAATATATTGATGGTAACAGTCTAGAAAAACTGGTTGAAGAACAGGTTTCTATAACGGGTCATAAAGTATTAGATGAAACTAAAGCTTTAGACTATATAAGTCAAGTTGGAAAGGCACTAACTTTTGTTCACGAAAATAATCTGCTGCATCTGGATGTTAATCCAAAAAACATTATGATACGTAGCGATATTGATAAACCAGTACTAATTGATTTTGGAACAGCAAGATTTATTTCAAACTATAGTCAAGTTGTAGGATTTACACGCGGTTACGCTCCGCCAGAGCAGTGTAAAGAAAGCAATGATGACTTGAGGGCTTTCATGGATGTTTACGCTCTAGCTGCAACACTGTACTACTTATTAACTGGGAAAGACCCTGTTGATGCTCCTAAGAGAGAAAAAAATTGTCCTTTGAAAGAACCCCAAGAAATTAATAATAATGTTAGCGATAATGTCAATCAGGCAATTATTAAAGGGATGGCATTACAAGCAAGTGAATGCCCTCAAACAGTGAAAGAATGGCTTGAATTATTAAATAAATATGATGCTAATGATTTAATAAATTCGCCAGACAAACTAAAAGAAGTTATTACTCTTTTTAATGAAGATGATTTAAATTATCTTTTAAATATTTATCATAAAAAAGTTTATGAAGAACTTAAGGAAAAAACCAAACAGGAACAGATAAAGACATTAATTTATAAGTTGCAAGGAGAGAAGGATACTAAATATTTAATTGATAAGATGAAGTATTTGAAGCCTGAATATTTTACTTGAAGACAAATAATAAAATGATAAACTTTGCTATAAATTATTAGATTTCTTAAAAATATAATAAACTTCTTTTAATTGCTTGATTTTATTTCGCTCTCGAAAATAATGAATTAAACTTATCATTTTATTGGATAAATTTTTTCCTCTTAATTCTTCATATCTTATTGGTAAAATATCACTATTTATTAGATTGTTATTATTATTATTGATTTCTTCTACAAAATATTGAGAATTTTCTGGTGTTCGTAAGTTTCTATGAAATTCAAAGCATAATTCTGCTTCTATTGTATTAGATTCCTCTTGTGATTCTACTACTGATTCCCAATTAGTAGACTGATTCAAGTTTTCTGAACTCGGGATATTTGGTAAATTACTTTCTATTTCTTCTTGTTCTGTTTCCGGTGAAACAGGTGTTGAATTGTTCTGCTCAATAAGCTTGAACGACACTACATAACCGTCAGAATCGTCTAAACTCGATAACCAAGCTTTGCCAATAATATCGTTAATTTTCTTAAAAAACTCTTGGTTACTACTCAAAATTGCAGCACCTCTTTATGAAAAATATAGTATGTCAATTTCAACGTTGGGATATGTAAAATCTTATTTTTAAGAATTATTAATTAGTAATGCGATAAAGTTATCTATTCTATTTATTAATTCTTGTTTTGTACCTTTTTTACAGGCTTTGCATCGATCATTTTCCATAGCATTACTAAATGCTTCATCAGGATTATGTCGAGACCTATAATTACGATATTGGATCTCTTCTATATATTGTATAAAACTACTTTGTTTCGGGCCTGGCCCTAGTTTTTTGCATATTTCTTGCATTTCCTGCTGTAGCAAATAATCCATAATTTACCACTCCAAGTATTTGTTAATCACAAAGTTTACTGGACATTCAGGGTGTAAACAATGACGATGGCATTGTAACCTCTGTTGTTCGGCACGAATTTCATTAACGTGTTTCCTCAGTAAGTTCCAAATGGTTTTTAGGCGTTCGGTTGGTGAGGTAACGTTATTATCGTCATCTTCGTTCAGTAAGTCTTCCTTAATCTTACCAGAAGGTAGGAGAAATTCTACCCTGCCACTGTGTTCAATAATGCCAAAATCTACGTCTGCTGCTTTAATTACAGCCTGAACTACGCACTTAGAGCCGCATTCTGCACCAAAGCTGGTTTGAATCTCCTCTAAATATTCATATCCTTCCTGATATCTTGAAGGGTAGAAAGGTTCAAAACGTTGAAAGTAGGCGCTGTCTTTTTGAAGAAATGTTAAATACTCGTCGTAGTTAAACAAGAAGTCTTTACGCCGATAAACTGTTTGACTGACACTCCCCTTGAGACGACGTAGTATAGTTAACTCCATCCATGTAGCAAAACCTTCATTTAGAATAATACTACTATGGTGCAGAGCTTCAATGTCTGACTTGTATTCCTGATGCAGAAGTCTAGGATAGGGAGATTTCAACCCTTCGCCATCCACTTTACGAAGCAATCCATGACGGTATAAGATTGCTAGTTGCTGTCCTACTTTTGTATGCTTGTAGAAAAATCCGTGACCGTATTTTTCATGTAAAAGTAAGGCTGCAATATTACCTTCTAGCCATGTTTGACCGTAATGCTCATCTCCCTCTATACCCTGGAAATTATACGCTAACTGTTGCTCAAAAAATTGATGTTCTTTGACAAGATGTGCTGCTAATTTTGGATCGTAGGGAATACAACAACCATGTAAGGGTGAATAAGTAGGCGCAATCCACTGTAGTAGTTTTTCAACTAGGGGTGAAAAACGCTTATTTTCAGTTCTGGCTGCTTGTAGAGATTCTAGGAGTTTCTCTTTAGTACTGTAGTTATAAAGGCGATTGACTTGTTCTTCAAGAGTCAACAATTCAAAGGGAATTTCTCGTATCTCTTCACTATCAAACTCTTGGCGTATTTGAGATACTTGATAATGAATTTCTGCTGCTAAGGGTGTCACTACCTCGCGTTGTATTTTTTCAATTTGGGTCTTTGCAGATGGATATGCATGAACCAGGCGAGTAATTTTTTGGTTGATATCGCTGATATGAAGAGTAATTAACCAATCACCTGGATCTAAGACTGTCAAATACCATCTTTCTTTTGATATTTGTTCTACTTTAATATGAGTTAGGGGACACTCTAACTGCATTCTTAAGGTAACGGCATTTGCATGATTTTTCCAACGAGCGATCGCCTTGACTTCAAAAGTAACTCCAGTTTCGACAATTTCTTGAGCTTTTCCTTGGGGATTGAGGAATACAAAGTCAAACTCTGCATCTGGTACACACTGGAATTGAGCAACGGGAGCGAAAAATAAAGATGATATTTTACTAGTTTCTGGATTACTTGGTTCGGGAATATCTATAGTTAATCTGAGAATTTGCTGTCCTATTTGTTGAGGGATAACAGTCCATTGCAATTGAGTTTGGCCGTTCCCTGGAAGAAAACGAATTTTTTTGCTTGGTTCTTGAATTAGAACATCTGTATCTGACTCCAACACACAAGTTATATTCTCTAAACGTTGCGATTTTGGGTTAGCGATCGCAATTGAAAATTTTGCACTTTGTCTGTAAGTCACCTCTGTAGCAATACGAGCATCACGACAGTCTAATGAATTTTGATGAGCTAGCCAACAAAGGATATTTGATGCTAGTTTTCTGTTATTGTCGATATCAATATATTTATCGCTAAAGATTAAATAATTTCCTAAAACCACTACTCGTCCTGATTGATTACTTCCATGCACTTCCACCGCAGCGAGTAAAGTTTTGCCAGTATCAGGCAAAGTAGCAATTATATCAACTGGATAAGGAGAATTTGATAGTGTTTTGATATAAACAGGCTCTCTAATCTTTAATTGAGATACTTCAGAACTAATATAGTGCGGCAATAAGTTGAATACTTGCTCTGGAGGATGATTTAATAACTCCTCAAAGCGCAATCCCAAAGATTCTAACACCAAATTTATGCTGTCATCTTTTATGACAAGCGATTCTTGGTCACTAGCAATTAAAAGTGAGTTTCCTTGTTTTACAAAACTAACTATTGCTTTCACTTCCTCTGGACTGAAAGGAGATTTAGGAAAAGGAGATTTAGGAGAAGCCAAAATTAGCAATTGAAAATCTTGAAGTACCTGACGAGTCAGTAGTTCCTTTTTAAAGGAGATTGCATCATCACCAAATAACTGTTTTACCTGACCGCACAGGATTGTCCATGCTTCTTTTGGAGTATTGTCTCCCTGCGACTGCAAACAGGACAACTGCCCATGAAATTCATCAAATAGAACTTTTATCACTGGAGTTTTAAGTGCATCAACGAGCTTTTATTGTATTGTCTTAAGTGCCATCTGAAACACTTAGTATAGTAGATTTTATGAGCTTGGCAAGTAGTTTATAAAAAAGTCCATCTTGAGTTAAATCAATGACTTTACAGCCATCATCAACAACTTCACCCTTGCGGCTGCTATTAAAGGATAGTTCGCCTTGAACTCTACCCATGAACTCACTAGGTCTTTCCACCTCTACAGGTCTGATGGGTTCGAGGATGTGGGGTTTAGCTTTGGCGATCCCTCTTACAGGAAAATTAATGAACTTACACCCAACGCAGACAACAGCAGTTTTTGCCAAATAGGCGCTAGAACTGCTTTGACAACGATATCCGCAATCACAAAACCAATCCCAATTAACATATAAGTTTTAGGAAAGGGAGACTTAGGAACTTCGCCTCTAATCCGAGTTACTAGATTTAATCCTAATGCAGCTAAAGCCACCCCAGTTGCGATAAACCCGATTATCCGCAAAATTGACCAAGGATACCACCCTAAAATAGCTGCTAACCAAGGTTTAGCGCTAACTCTGACCAATTCTGTAACATAAAAATTCATATAGTTCAGCATCCAAGTGCCGAATATCAATGCCACACTACTTAAGGTGACAACGCAGAGAATACAAAAAATCCCGTAGTGCAATAAATGCTCTGGTAAAAATAAACTGAGTGAACCTTCTGAACCTTCTCCGGTGCGAATCCAGTGCAACATTTCCGTAGTGTATGACTGTCCCCGAAGAATATTTTTTGCTGCTGTTTGTGGTGCGATTGTCGTTGCTGCAATTATGGCAATACTCTGCAACACTCCCCAGAATAACATCCACCAAAAAGCACTTTTATATTGTTGACGACGCACATGTAAAAAGAAAATGGGATAGGGGACAGCAGCACCGAAAATCGGCATCAACCAGGGAATTCCAAAAACAAAACTCGCGGTTGTGCTGAGGATAACACCAATAACCAAAAATATTACTATCATCATCAGTGATTCAAAAATAAAAGAGACTGGGTACTGAGCACTGAGAGAGTATTCAAAAATATGTTCTTTGAAAAGCCCTGGTGATAATTTTAGAGCTTGTCAGCTAATCCCTAGTTCCTAATCCCCAGTCCTTTTGACTAATCTTTACCTTCCCAATCTATTATCCGAGAGTGGTGACAACCTAAAATTTTGTTTCAAACCGCTAAAGCCCGATTGGGGAATAGGGGTTTTATGTCATGATGGCAAAGTAGAACACATATGCTTTTTTAACTACAGGGAATCTCACATGGCTCTCCGTCTAGGTGACACAGTACCCAACTTTACGCAAGCCTCAACACACGGCGATATCGATTTTTACGAATGGGCAGGTGACAGCTGGGTAGTGCTGTTCTCTCACCCTGCTGATTTTACACCTGTTTGCACAACAGAACTCGGCACAGTTGCCAAGCTAAAACCAGAATTTGACAAGCGCAATGTCAAAGCGATCGCACTTAGTGTTGATAATGTTGAATCCCACAAAGGCTGGGTGGGAGACATTGAAGAAACTCAAAGCACCACCCTCAACTACCCAATTTTGGCGGATGCGGATCGCAAGGTTTCTGATCTTTACGACATGATCCACCCCAATGCTAATGCGGCTGTAACAGTGCGATCGGTTTTCGTGATTGACCCCAATAAGAAACTCCGTCTCACTTTCACCTACCCTCCCAGTACGGGACGCAATTTTGATGAACTTTTGCGGGTGATTGATTCTCTGCAATTGACTGATAATTACAGTGTGGCAACACCAGCTGACTGGAAAGATGGAGAGGATGTCGTAATTGTCCCCTCACTCAAAGATCCAGAAGTACTCAAACAGAAATTTCCCAAAGGTTATGAGGAAGTTAAACCCTATCTGCGGCTAACTCCTCAGCCTAACAAGTAAATCTGAAAATGATTTCGGATTAGGACTTACGCAAAAAACCTCTCAAACTCTTATTTCTCCGTGTCGCGCCAGTTGCTTCTCCCTTGGCGCTAGCCTCTCCCTTTGGGAGAAGGGGAGACGCTGCGCGTAGCTAGCTTCCCCGCAGGGGTACAAGTCTCTTAACCCGCCCAACGCACTGGCTTCTCAGCATCCTCTGTGGTTCGATTTTCCGTTGCTTGTGCGTAAGTCCTACGGATAAAAAAGCAAAGACGCAAAGTTCTATCTTGGCGTCTTTGTTTCTTTGCGTGAGAATATATTTACTCGGCTAGGCATCCGAACCTGGAGGAAATCCCTATGTTCTCATCCCCTTTGGTTTTGCAAATTCCGTCATCAATGCAAATGACAGACGAACAATTTTTTGAATTCTGTCAGGTAAATCGTGATTTACGCATTGAGCGAAATAAATTTGGAGAATTGGTAATTATGCCTCCTACTGGTTCAGAGACAGGAAACCGAGAAGGTAATATATTTGGGCCATTGTGGGTTTGGTCGGAACAAGATGGTACAGGTATAACTTTTAGCTTTAGTACCGGATTTAAGTTATCAACAGGTGCAGAACGCTCTCCAGACGCCTCCTGGATTAAACTAGAACGGTGGAATTCTCTGTCTCCAGAACAACAGCGAAAGTTTGCTCCCATTTGTCCAGATTTTATAGTCGAACTCAAATCTCCCAGCGACAACCTCCAGACTTTGAAGGAAAAAATGGAGGAATATATGAATGAGCCAGGAATACAGTTAGGCTGGTTGATTGATCGTAAGCAGCGTCAAGTCTATATTTATCGTCCTGGATTATCAGAGGAATGTTTAGATAATCCTGCGACTGTTAGCGGTGAGTCGGTATTACCTGGGTTTATTCTAAATATGAGTAAAATTTGGTAGAGAGAATTTTACTGAAATTAGTGATTGTGACTTTTATCAAGTCAAATGAGATTGGCCTAGCCTCTCAAGGAATTAACGAAGCGCAGGCTGAGATTTTGCGATCGCTGTATTAGTGAATGTGAAAAATATGATAATGAGCGCTGCAAATGCAGTGCCGCATCTTGTCGTTGCTGTGCAGATTCTTGTCGCCAAATGGCGTAAGCTATGGGGTGAGTATCTGTAGTCGTGTGAAGAAAATCTGGCTCAACGTGAAGTCAGGAGGCACGAACTGGTCGATGGGGTCTACTTTAGACTCAAACCACGGCTGACCAGGCCCTTAACAATTTACGCCTAGTCATTCAACCCTTCATATTCTTTAATTTACTTAAACCCTGGCTGAAGGTTTTCCCAATTTCGCATTTATCGATTGGCTTTTAACACTAATAGGACTTACGCACAAGCAACGGAAAATCGAACCACAGAGGACGCAGAGGACACAGAGGAATAAGAGTTTGAGAGGTTTTTTGCGTAAGTCCTAACTAATTGCATTGATGAATCGAATGCGGGGCGCTGTTCCAGACTCCTCATATTCCGAGGATTTCCTATTTCCTCTGCTTAGAGTAATGGAAGAGCGCTATAGCAATCCGCTTTGATTTCTGAAATTATTTACGCAGGCGAGGAACAGGGAATAGAGGAGAAGTAATAAAGGTGTACTGAGTTTTTTTCAAAAATCAAATAGGAGTTTTATATCACTTGTTATACCAAGTTTTTCGCCACTGCTGCATTTGCTTAATCTCTGTATTTTGTGCCTTGATAATTTCTTGTCCTAATTGCTTGATTTCAGGGCGCTTAGACTTACCCGATACATCTTTTGCCATTGTTACAGCCCCTTCATGGTGAGGAATCATCGCATTGATAAAGTGCAGATCAAATTCAGCATCAGCTGCACCTAAGTCCTGACTCATCATCATGGCTTTCGTTTGGTCAGACGACATCTCCATCATGTGACCCATTTGACTGTCATAAGCCATTGGTTTATCTCCCGCCTTGGGATACCAAGCTTGTCGCCACTGCTTCATCTGAGTGATTTCTTGGTTTTGCGATTTGATGATATTGTCTGCTAGTTTTTTGATTTCAGGGCGTTTTGATTTCTGCTGCGCTTCTTTAGCCATTTCCACAGCCCCTTGATGGTGTGGTATCATAGCGTCGATAAATCGTAAATCAAAGTTAGCGTCGGCTGGGCCTAAATCCATAGCCATGCTGTGATTCATCTGCTTGTCGCTAACATTGGTAACGGTTGCGTTTGGGGCTTGGCTTTGGTTCTGGGAAGCCGTATTGCTACAGGCTGTGATTAACCCACCAGATGAGGCGATCGCAGTCAAGGTTAACGCCAAAAAGCCATTCCTCAAAGATAACAGTTGCATAAGCCTTACCTAAACAATTTCCTAATTGTAATCAAATTAGGATGAAATCTAAAGCTCCCCGACTTTTCCGATAAGTTGGGGATCTGATTGTTCATTTCTCACTCAAAATTGTGTAAGCTTCATTAACTAAATGCATTTTCTCTTGTGCTTGTTTTAGTAGTTGCGGCTGATTCACAAACAAATCAGGATGCCATTTTTTTACCAAAGTTCGATAAGCCTGCTTTACCTCAACCTGAGAAGCATTTGCTTGCAATCCTAAAATATCGTAGGCGTGAGTAATCTTATCTATTTGGGCTTGGTTGGGTGTTTTGTTGCTTTGAGTTGTATTTTGCTGTTTGCCAGTTTCAGAACCAGATGATTGCATCTCTGCTTTCATTCGCGCTATTTCCTCATTGAGTTCCCAATCACGAAATTTCGCTTCCACCTCTTCTGGACGTGCAGAGGGAGAAGCTTTTGGCAGTGGTGGAGAAACAGATTCTACCCTTGTCCTAGTATTCTTAGCAGTATTTTCCTGTTGTTGCTTGACACCAGTGTCTTTTTCAGGGGAAGTTTGAACTCTCTCTGGCTGTGGCGAATATTTTCTCTTAATGTTGCTATATTTTGGTATTTGTTTATAAAGTTGAGAATTTGAGAGGATTTTGACTTTTTCTAACTCTTGTAACAGCTGATTAAAACCGTTTTTTAATTCCTGCAAACTTTCACGTTTATTAGTAATTTCTGGTGGTTCTTGACTGAGTTCAAAACAAATTACTTTTTCAGCTTTATGCTCATATTCAGTCAAAATTGATAACCCTTGACTGCTGAAGCGAGAGAAATAATCTTCAATTGCAGTTATACAAAGTTTAGCAACTTCCTGATGATAAGATTCCTTTGCTGATTGTTCGTCTTGTTTTTGGACATTCTTGTTTAACAAATAAGAAATACTGCCAACTACAGCAGCACCCACGGGGCCGCCTAACAACCAACCAATACCACTACCAACAGCGATAGAACCAGGTTCAATCAAATCATCAGTATTGCTTGGCTTCGAGGGTAGTATTACTTGTGGTTCGCTAAGAAAGGGAATTAATAAATCTTGCAATCGTCCTTCTTGGAAAAATTCGTAAGCTTGATCAAGCCATTTAACCACAGCCAATTGCAAGTGAGTCAGGTCTTTTTTAAGAGTATTTGTTTCCCAAGCTTTAAAGTTATTTTCTGCCAATGCAACTGCTGCATCAGCTTGATATTTGGTGAGTAGTTTGGGTAATGCTAACCAATCCCGTAACTCTCCCATGCTAGTAGCAAAACCTTTATAAATTAAGTTGGCTGCTTTTTGTTTAATTTCAATTTTAGTATTTTGTTTATCATCAAAGGATTTTATTTCAATAGCAATATGGTCAATTTTAGCTATTAATGAGAGTTGGATTTGAGAAGCGATCGCATGCACTCTTGGCAAACGCACACTACCACGATTTGGTTGCAAAATCCCTACAATATTTTGCAAAGCTGTTTCAAAAGCTGCTAAACCGCTACTATTAGCAGCAGCAACATCACCTTTTAATCTAGCTCTTAAGGCAGGTAAAGCATCAACGCGATATAAATTACTAAAACCTGGAGGTAATTCGGCTCGAAAGCTTTCCGCAACAAACACCAGACGATTTTGGACTTGTTTTTGCTCGTCGGGTTCAAGTAAGTTAATAAAATTGGCAACAAATATAACTGTTTTAATACCGCGATCTAATAGCCAATCTCGTAAGTTTTCCCGCTCACCCAAAGTCATTAATTTCCGTGCATCTAATAATTGGATAACCAAATCTGCACTTAATAGTTGTTCTCGAATTAAATTATCTTGTTCATCTCTATCATTTGTTCCCGGTAAATCGAGTAATTCTACACCTGTTTCCAAAAAGGGATGCGGACAGAAAACTTCCACAGATGCTACATCTTTTCGCATTTGTCTATTGCCATCAAGAATTGTAAATTGCTGTAAAACTTCTGTGCCACTGCGATAAATTTCTGTACCATCTACCAATATGATGCGAGTTTGCACATCAGAACCATACTTGATAGTAATCGCTGCACCTGTGGTAGGAATTAAATCAATTGGTAAGGTGCGATTTCCCAGTATGGCATTTAACAGGGTAGACTTGCCATGATTAAAAGGCCCAAATACCGCAATCCGAAAACTAGGATTAACCAGATGATTGCAAATGGTAATTATATCTTGATGCAGTTGCGATTTGCGTTCTAAATTCAGTAATGCAGATGCAGATTTGAGAGAATCTGCTAAATCCTTATAACCTTCATACTGTTGTTGCATAGTTTCTCGTTCCCAGTTTATAGCTGGTAATGCAGATCATTGAGGCTCTGCACATTCTTAAGTAGGTAGGCATAATTAAACATACAATAAAATCCTAGCTCGTAGTAAGCGATTCATCGCTCATAGCAAATTTTATCAGGACTGAAGTCCTTACTACAAACTTTAATTTATTTTGCGTTTAGCTACTTATGGTTATAGGAGGCAGAGCCTCCCAGTAGGCATTCCCAGCTGGAAGCTGGGAACGAGAGTAATAAGATATATCAGCTATAGTAAGCTAATAAATTGCTATATGCTGCCTCGATTTTTTGCAACTGAGCTATAACATCTTCTTGTAAATTTTTTAAACGTTTGAATTCACTCTCACGATTTATTTCGCGGGTTTCTTTTTGTTTGACCAGATTATCTAATTCAGATTTGCGGGATAAAATATCGTCATTAATCCGTTTACTCACTTCTCTTTCGTAAGAATCAAAACACTCTTTTACTGCATTGTATACAACCTGAGATTGCTCATGTGCAACTTGGGGTAGATGTTTAACTAACTCTTTCTTCGCCGTTTTAACTAATTCTTTACGGGCTTGATCTGCTTGCAAAAATCCTACTCCCAAACCTAGCAGTGCAAACCCGATTGGCCCAAGAAAAATACCTGTCACTGCCGTAATTATTCCACCAACGCCAATTACAGTGAAGTAGTTTAGTAAAATATTTTTCCAATCAAATCCGGCCCCAGCTAGTGCGAAACCAGCAAGATTTCCGTTAGATAGGGATAACAATCCCATGGCCCATTTTGCCCATCCGGGAGAGTTATCTTCTTCAGCAGTGGTAGTGGTATTTACTTTGACGTTTTGTCCGGTGAGCTTTTCTGTGATTTGATCTGTGACTTGACTATAAGACGTTCCATATTGTGCAGCACTGCGAGAAAGTTCTCTAAAAGCTGTATTGATATCTTTTTCAGCAGTTAATGTCCAAGCAGCAGATTTGTCAGTGATATATTGCTCAAAAGCTTTTTGCAGTGCAGTGTTAAATGCTTCTTGTTTACCACTACTGAGAAAATCAAACAGATTTAATTCAGGTTGATAGCGTAAGAAATCGGTTTCAAAGGTATTACCTAAGTTTAAAACGTAGTTACGAAAAGACTCAGAAATCGTTCTTGCTTGAGTGTCTCTTGTATTGATAATTTCTTTTTGGAATTCATCCCGAATATCTGTGAGTTTGTTAAACTCAGGTTCTACTGAATCAATCCGTTTTTTTAATTCATTTACATCTTGATCAAGTAATGGTATACGTCTTGCAACTGCTTCGCGTGTATGATTGCAGGCAAGTCTTGCTAAGGTTCTGACTTGACGGAGTTCTGCGATCGCCCGTTCTCTGGTAAGAAAAGTATTAAGCGAATCCATAAACTTCGGAAAGCCAGTCCCCTCTAAATCAGCTTGGGGATTTTTCAGGCGTCGTCTGAGTGCTTGAATTGACGAAAGCTCAAACACACGTTTGTCATAAATATTCTGACCTTCTACAGAACAATATTCTGCTAAATTCGCGTTAAATACTTGCCGTAATCTATCCTCAGATGCTTTTAATTCTTCAACATCATCAGGATCAATCAATGATTCTCGCACCTGATCCCAAGCATTAACTAAAAAGAAAACCGTCAATCCTCGACCTTTGATATAATTTTCTAGGTAGCGACGCTCACCCAAAGTACAAGGTTGAGAAGCTCTCATCACAAATAGAATTGCGTGGCAGTTATTTACATAACCCAAAGATAATTCATTTCGCGCTTCTGTATCATTCAACCCTGGACTATCGACAATTTCAATTCTCTTTTCTAATAGCGTTAAAGGATACTCAACTACCGCATAATCAACATCTGGAAATGCTTGTTTTTTCTCCTGCTCTAGTTTTTTAGCTTCACTTGGGTCAATAGTATATTTATGTTTAAAGTTCTGAAAATCTAGCTGTTGCGGACTTTTACCATCATTAAAATAAATAGTAACTTTCTTTTCCGGCCCATACTGTAAAACTGTTAACACTGCGGTACAAGGGTTAACGTCACTTGGTAATAAATTTTCACCAATTAAGGCGTTGAGAAACGTACTTTTTCCCCGTTTCATATCACCCAATATCAAAAGGCGAAATACACCCTGCTGGAGGTTTTTACTAGCTACTATGATATCTTCAATATTCCGCTCTAAACTGAGTTTTCCTGACGAATAATCTCCAGCAAACTCAGCTTGATTAATTGTTTGGGCCAGTTTGCTCAAACATCCAGAAATTTCGGAGCGCACTTGAGCAACACGCTCTAAATCTTGGATAAATCTGTCAGTTACTACCTGATCACTCATAATAGTTACACCTTTATTAAAGATTATTTTTTTGGATTAAAAAAATAATTTGTCAGACATCCATCCTAGCGCAGCAATAATAATAAACCCAGCCAGTACTGAGGCTATTTTCACTGCAACCAGCGCTACCACACCAAGAGCAAATAGCTTCCTACAGAGGATAACTTTTTTCATCCAAGGTTTCTGAAAATTTTCTGGTTGATGCTTTACAGTTTGATGAAAAGCCGCATTGGTAGCATGGATGTTAGTTTCCATTTCCCGGAGTCACAATTCAACTTCTTGTTTTCGTAATATACGTTCCTAGTGTTCAAGTTCTTTTTGGCGATGCCTACGGTGGTCACTGACTTGTACTGAGCGCAGGCGAAGTAGTCGAAGTAGCTTTTGTCATACCACTTCTCCTTCTCCTGACGGAGAGGCTGCACCAACGGAGATGCTAGCGCGAACGTGGAAGCAAGCTACACGCAGCGTCTCGTAGAGAAGTGCGGGCTACGCTTACGCTTTTAGATGTCATCGGTATCCATCCCCTCTAAGACAATGAAAAGATGTCAGCATTCATTCGTCAATTCTAATGTATACTAACTTACTTAAATATTTAATCAACCCCGTAAATTTACTATTTTACTTTTCATTGCCTGCTAAACTTAAGCTGGAGTTAGATACCACAAACTGCACTTACTTTCCGGAAATTTGTGGCGAAAACGAATATTAGCGTCTCACTAAAAGAATGACTTGCGTGAAAATAAGAAATACAAGCCAGTCGGGTAGACAGCAAAACCTAGAGGAAATCATCATGCTTTCATCCCCTTTAGTTGTGCAAATTCCTCCCTCAATGCAAATGACAGACGAACAGTTTTTTGACTTTTGTCAGGTTAATCGTGAATTAACGTGAGTTCGACGGGTTGAAAAAGGTACAAAAAAAAGCTGAGACTGTAATTACATGAAAAAAAGGGTGTCTCAGCGATGGAATCTATTGTATCTCGACTGGATGTGACGCAGATTTTTTGCGATGTCGATGACTTCTGCTCCTCATGGGAACGTTTGTGGCAGGAAGTACCACAGCGTAGCCAAAATTTTTATAAATACTCACACAGGTACAGTCAAAATGGATATTAAAAATGGCTTCGTCGGCGCTGTTGGCAACACACCCCTAATTCGGTTAAACAGCTTTAGTGAAGAAACTGGGTGTGAAATCCTTGGTAAAGCAGAATTCCTCAATCCTGGTGGTTCCGTCAAAGACCGCGCCGCACTTTACATCATTGAAGATGCCGAAGAGAAAGGTCTGCTCAAACCTGGTGGCACCGTTGTAGAAGGAACCGCTGGTAATACTGGCATTGGACTGGCACATATTTGCAACGCCAAAGGCTACAAATGCCTAATTATTATTCCCGATACTCAGTCACAAGAAAAGATAGACGCACTGACAGCACTCGGAGCAGAAGTTCGTCCCGTCCCTGCTGTACCCTACAAAGACCCGAACAACTATGTCAAGCTATCTGGCAGAGTTGCTGCTGAGTTAGAAAATGCCATTTGGGCGAATCAGTTTGACAACTTAGCCAATCGCCGCGCCCACTACGAAACCACAGGACCAGAAATTTGGACGCAGACAGATGGTAAAATAGATGCATGGACAGCTTCAACTGGTACTGGTGGTACTTTTGCTGGTGTGGCATTGTACTTGAAAGAACAAAATCCGGTGATTAAATGCGTTGTTGCCGATCCGCTGGGTAGTGGACTTTATAGTTATATCAAAACCGGCGAAATCAAAATAGAAGGCAATTCCATCACTGAAGGCATTGGTAATGGTCGTGTCACAGCGAATATGGAAAATGCACCTGCTGATGATGCTATCCAAATTGATGACAAAGAAGCTTTACAGGTAGTTTACCAACTGCTGAGGAAAGATGGGCTGTTAATGGGCGGTTCAACGGGTATTAATGTTGGGGCAGCTGTTACCCTAGCGAAGCAGTTGGGCCCAGGACATACCATTGTCACTATTTTGTGTGATAGTGGTTCCCGGTATCAGTCGCGGATATTCAACCCTGAATGGCTAGCTTCAAAAGGACTTTCAATAGATTAGTTATAGGGCATTGGGCAGGGAGCAGAGGGGAGGATCTTCTCCCCTCTACTCCCTGTTCCCCTGCTTCTTTCCTACTCCCCTCTCCTATTATCCTCTGTGTCCTCTGTAGTTCGTTAAAAAATGACCAACATCACTCAACCATCAAACTTGCCGATAATAGACCAATCCTCTTCTCCTAGATGTGTGCAGGTTTGTCAAAATCGCACCTGCAAAAAGCAAGGTGCCCTCAAGGTATTAGCAGCTTTTGCAGCTTTGCCAATCCCTGGTGTAACGGTAACAGCTAGCAGCTGTTTGGGACAATGTGGCAATGGGCCGATGGTACTGGTATTACCCGATATGGTCTGGTATAGTGGCGTTCAATCCGATGAAGTACCTCTACTGGTAGAAGATCATTTGCTAGGTGGTCAAAGAGTCGAACAGATGCTCTATTATCGGTTTCATCCCCAGAAATAAAGCTAATTAACAATATCAAGGTGTGCAATCTTGTTGACTGAAATGAGGCATCCAATGAATATCCAGCAGCTGCGTCAATCCTTAAAACAAAAGTGGCTGAGTTACTACGAGCAAAATATTACCTGGCTGGTCAAAATCCGAATTTGGGGCACTTACGATGGTCTGCGGCGTCCTTTGTCCGGTTTTATTTTGGCAACACTATCTGTTTTGGAACCCCAGTTTGATGAAATACTTTCTTTTATGCTGGATCTGAATAACGATCCAGATAAAATAGTCGCCGCTTTAGGTCTTAACTTCAATCCTGATCAAGAGTTACGTTTAATAAAATCAGAACATTCTATGGCTACAAGCCAAGTTGAAAGCGAGTCACCACATGAGAAGCATTCTGAGGATCAACATGTGTCATCGGTTGTAACTGCGAGTCAGATTGCGCCTGATTCTCTTGTCGAGACTCTAGACTCCAATTTACCATGCGCTGAAGAACTTGTGCCATCATTTACAGCTACCACTGAGGTAGTTCGTACACAGAAACCGGAGTTGGTAGTTGCATTTGCTACTAAAATTGTTCCAGATACTCCAGTAAAAACGCCATCCTCCCGTTTCCTAAGCGAATATCAACCAGTACAATCGCCCCTTGAACGTCTTCCTTCACAAGCATCGCTGACAATGACCACTGAGGTTAACAACAAAGCTAAAACTATGTCATCTGTGGCATTAGCTACTGAGGTTAAGAGCAAAGACAAAACAGCTTGTCGTCAGACATCGCCATTTGGCCGAATCCCTGTAGGCGGATTACTGGCAACTACCATTGAGATTTGTAGTAACCGCAAACCAGTGCGTAGCTGCATTCGCAAAGCGTCTCGTAGAGAAGCAGCTTCTCGTCAGACATCGCCCCTTGGGCGGCTCCCTTCAGCAGCATCGCTAGCAATTACTACTGAGCTTAAGAGCAACGGCAAACAAACGAATATTCAACCACAACACGTTAAAAGCAAAGTGAATTTACCAACCACTAATGCCCGTACTCTAGCTTCTTGGTTAGATGAATTTTGTCACGGCACTGCATGGGATCGACAGAAAGATATTTTTATTTGAATCTCCGATGCAAAATAAATACAGGAGGCGCTAGAGCGTCGCCAACGCCAAGGGTGAACCGAACTGAACTTCGGTGAATTTTGAATTGCTTATGGGTACTCTTGAGACACAAATGGAATTTCTACTACTTCACCCTCAGTTTCTCCCACTTTAACTTTCAAGCCGACACCACCAGCTTTGGTACGAATGTAACCTAGTCCAAAGTAACCATCAGCAGTTTCTGTGTAACTGGTAAGTTTGCCGACCTTTTCATCTCCAACTGCGATCGCACTTCCAACTGACGCCGGGGCACTGAGTCGTATCCCAAATAGGTGTTGCTTTACACCTTTATATGTATTTAATCGGGCGATGGTTTCTTGCCCAATATAGCAACCTTTATTAAAAGAAATTGTTTGCCACAAACCAACTTCCAGAGGATTATAATCATCTGTTAGTTCAGCATCTGGGGTGGGGCGACCTTGTAAGATTCGCAACACATCCCAAGCGCGATCGCTCATCTCTATCGCCCCAGCTTCTAACAATTTGTTCCACACAATTACTTTGTCAGTATAGGGGAAAGTTAAGGTGTATCCGGGATCTGCTAACCCACTACCCACAGCAATCCGCACTCCCTCAGCAGGAGCAATTGTGTATACTTTGTGACTACCGTAAGCTTGTCCGATGAGTTCGCCAATACCCAACTTTTCTAAAACAGCGTCGCTTCCTGGGCCAATCAGGCTGAAGGTGTTGGTGTATTGTGTAATATCAGATAATTCCACCTTGTCGGCAAAGAAAATATATTTATCCAGCCATTCCAGCAGAAACTGGCGACGGTTGGGTGAAACCAGCAGAATTACCGCATCTTCTCTAACGTAGGCGGTTGCTAAATCAATTGTCCTGGCTGTAGAGGTGACAAAAACCGTATCGCAACCTTGTCCTGGCTTGAGTATTTGGAAATTGTTAGTACTTTGGTTGTGCAAGAAATTGAGGCGATCGTCGCCAGAAACTTTGATGCGTCCCCAGCCAGAGCGATCGCATATAGCAACTCCAACTCTTGCGGCTTGGATAGCTGCTGCGTCTTTACTGTCGATTGTAGATGTTGGCATGGTGATCAGAAGTTACCCTGTTTCAATGTTGTTGCACTGGAAATCTTAGCAAATATAGGTTTGCAGCTTCAATCCACCTCCAGTTTTCTTCTGGAGTATAATCAAATCAAAAGAAAGTGCCGAACAATAAAAACTTATGAAACAAACTTTTACTGCAAGTGTATGGCAGGAAGGTAACTGGTTTGTGGCACAGTGCTTGGAGATTGATATTGCTAGTCAGGGCCAGACTGAAACTGAGACATTGGCTAATCTTGAGGAAGCTTTGTCACTGCATTTTGAACCACCAGTAGCTACTATTATTCCTCAGATTAAGACACTTCAAGTAGAAATAGGTGCCGCTTAAACCATTACCTTATCGTGAAGTGAAGCGTAGATTAGAGGCAGCAGGTTTTGGGGAAGTTAGCCAAAAGGGTAGTCACGTAAAGTTTGCCAAATTTACTAATCAAGGAATCCGTACTGTGATTGTGCCTCATTATCGAGAAATTACTATCGGTACGCTGGGCAGTATTTTACGACAAGCTGGGATAAGTGTAGAAGAGTTTGAGGTTTTGTAAGGGGGGTATATAAGTGAAAGCAATACGGTTCGGTTAAACCAAAAAGCAGACAGACTAAATGTTATCACCCAAGTGTACTGGGATTGAATGCAACTTAAACAATTCTCACTGATATCGCCTGTAGTTGAATCAGATATAGCAGAGCCTTATAAACAGCTATCCCAACAGAGGCAATTGAACAAGCGATGCCTTCTATACCAGACGCAAGGCGATCGCGTCTACACACAGACAAATAGTAATGAAGAACGAAAGCAAGCTTGTGCGATGGCGCAAGCGCCCACCTTAGGTGATCGCATCTGCTGGTCTGTTTAATCACAGGACTTACGCACAAGTAACGGAAAATCGAACCACAGAGTCCGCAGAGGACACGAAGGAATAAGAGTTTGAGAGGTTTTTTGCGTAAGTCCTAAATCAGTTCCGATATATTTAATGAGAATGGGCGTACAAATCAGCTTTGTAGATTCCTTCTGTATCGCCTTGTAGGTTTGCTACTTTCACCTCAGATTGTTTAACTGGAATTTCAATTACAAACTCAGCCCCCTCACCAGGTAGGCACAGACACTGTAATTTGCCTCCGTGCTTTTCTACAATTTGGTAACTAATTGAGAGTCCCAAACCTGTACCTTGACCGACAGGCTTTGTTGTAAAAAAGGGATTGAATAGCCTAGTCTGTACCTCTTTTGTCATACCGACTCCATTATCCTTAATGGAGATTTGCACCCAATCATCTGCTATCAACTGTGTTTTGATAGTGATCAGAGGATGGTGTTTATTTGCACCTGATTTTGCAGACTGACGGCATAAATCCTCCAGGGCATCGATCGCATTTGCTAACAGGTTCATAAACACTTGGTTAAGTTGTCCAGCAAAACATTCTACAGGTGGTAACTCACCATACTGTTTGACAATCTCAACGCCTGAATGCAATGAATTAGCCTTAAGACGATGCTGCAATATTAATAGAGTGCTATCAAGTCCCTCAGGAATATCAACAGGTTTTACCTCGGCTTGGTCGAGACGAGAGAAATTTCGCAAGGAAAGAATAATTTCACGAATTCGTTCAGCACCTAGTTTCAGCGAAGAAAACAGTTTAGGCAAATCTTCAGTGATGAATTCTAAATCTACTAATTTTGCTTGCTGTTGAATTTCCAGATTAGCTTCAGGATATACCTGTTGATAGACATTAAGCATCTCAATCAAATTTTGCGTATATTCATGAAGATGAATGAGATTGCCGTAAATAAAGTTAACAGGATTATTAATTTCATGGGCAACTCCTGCTACTAATAATCCCAGACTTGACATCTTTTCAGTGTGAATCAGATGAGCTTGAGTTTGCTGCAAATGTTCAAGCGCTTGGGAAAGTTGGCTGGCTTGCTGCTGTGTGTGGTTAAGCAGTACCACGTGTTGTAAAGCAACTCCTAACTGAGAAGCAATTTGGCTGACAAATTCAATTTCAGACTCTTGCCACTCACGGGATTTTTGGCATTGATGAATACACAGTAAACCCCATAGCTGCCCTTGCTTGAGCATGGGAATTACTAAGTTCGCCTTCACTTGGAAGCGAGACAGCATTGAAACATAACAATCGTCTAACTCGCTGTTATAAATATCAGTGACTGCATGAATGTAGCCTTGGGAGAATTTCTTAGTATACTGCTCACCCAAGCAGTGATCGTACACCTTTGCTGTTAAGGTCGATGGGAAAGGTGACGCAACATCTTCTGCAATCACTTCGCCACCGTCATAGTTAGATTCAGAATAGAAGCGAAAGACCACAACACGATCGGCATTGAGTACTCGGCGGAGTTCTTGGGTTGTGGTTTCAAAAATCGCGTTCAAGTCCAGTGATTCCCGAACTTTGGTGATCACACTTGCTAAAGTTTGCTGTTGCTCTGCCACAAGCGCCAATTGTCTGGTTTGCGATCGCACTTGTTCTAGATACTCGGCTTGTTGCAACGCCACTCCCAGCTGAGTTGCTATTTGTGTGAAAAACTCGACTTCTAAAGCTTCCCAATGCCGAGTGCTTGAATGTTGATACGCTCCTAATAAGCCCCATAGTTCTTGTCCGACAAAAATCGGCGCAATCATGAAGGCTTTGATCTGAAATTGTTCAAGTATATTAAGGTGGCACTGGGTAAATCTGCCGCTATAGATATCATCAACTACAAAACTTTCATTATTGCGGTAGCGTCCACCTCGCGTTTCTTGTAAGTAGGTGTCGTCCCACACTATACCTACTCCCAGCTTAACATCGCTCTGCCATTGGGGATTTGCAGATTCATAATCACTGACAAATTCACCTCCCCAGTCGGCATTAAAACGATAGACTGTTAAGTGATCGCTCTTAAGTAATTGGCAAACTTCCTCTGTCGTGGTTTGGAAAATAGTGGTAACGTCCAGCGACTGCCGCATCTTAGCAATGATCCTCGCCAGGGCTTGCTGCCGTTCTACTGAGCGCTGTAGCTCAATAGTCGAGCGTTGCAAATCAGTATTAGTCTGTTGCAGTTCAGCGGTGCGATCGCGCACTTGTTGCTCTAGGTTAGTATTCAGTGCCTGCACTTGTTGGTAAAGTCGATACTGCTTTACTGCTGTTGCAAAGCGTTCGCCTAATGCTTGCGCCAGCTTCACTTCCGATTCTGCCCATTGCTGTGCTTGCCCGGTTTTCAGTTCGCGCCATGCTGCAAAGGACTGACGCGGCATCAGTTGGCGAGAATCGGTATCAACACAGCCTGCCCAAATAGTTTCAATATCCACTTCATCTCGGAAGATGGTTAAACAGCCAACGACGGTGGTACCATGCTGTAGCGGTATAATCAACAAGGCCCGGATTTGCGTTGTTTGAAAGCTGGCGGCGAGCGATCGCAATAAGGGTTCTTTATAAAGATCGCCGATCACCCACAAATTTGAGTCACAACTGAGTTCGTTAGGTGGAGGAGTCAAAGCGTAAAGTGCTCTCATCCAATTCACTGACCATGTTTTGTTCTTTTGGTTTTCTGGATAATTGGGGGATGAGACAGCAGCGGAATAGAGATATTTCTGCCACAATCGATGCTCCTCAATCGGTCTATCTTGTCCAATATCAAGTTGAGTCGGCTGCATTCCACAGGTGTAGATTTCTGCTGTTTGTTCGCCGTCTGGCAGCAAGTAGACTCGTCCTCCAGAGCCTTGAAAGGCAGCTACTGTTTCTTCAAGGGCAGCTTGCAGTTGGACAGTAGGCGTAGTATGCAGTTGCTCCGTAACTTGATTAATAATCGCTTCTTGACGGGCTTGCTCTCGTACTTGACTGAGCAAAATCGATTGCGATATGGCGATTGTCAGCTGATCGACCACCGACTGAATTAATAGTAATTCCTGTTCTGTCACCACTCGCGCTTCTGAATGGTGAGATACCAATAGTCCCCACAATTGAGATGATTGCCCCAGAGAAGGTAATGAATCTTTCCCTGTTTCCTTACTTTTTAAAACAATCGGCACCACAACTGAAGACATTACGCCCATTGCCATCAAATATTCTATATGACAAGGATCGACGGGACGATAACGAATATCTTGCTCGTCTAATAGTTTGCCTGTTTCTAAGCAATCGAGAGGACTGATACCAATTTCGTGTGTTGTCAAATCAACGATAGTTCGCTGGCGGACTTGGACAAACAGTTCACGGGCATAGGGTGGAATGTCATCTGCGGGGAAATTTAATCCCACAAGAGGCGGCAACCGACCTGACTGAATCGATTCAGCAATGACTAATCCATGACCATCGGGTTGAAACTGATAAATTTTGACGCGATCAGTGTCTAGAAACGAGCCTACCTCTGCAACCGTCGCCGACAAAATTTCTTGCAGTTCTAAAGATTGCCGAATACGACTCGCAATCCGATGTAATAAAATTTCTTGAGTTTGACTTACTTGCTTTGTTAGCGATCCCATATATGTGAGTGTTATCAAAAGTTTGAGTATTTTTATGATTTGTATACTTTCTATTCTGGTAATTAATTACTATGGAGAGTAGTAGTAAAAATACGGATATCTACCGCAGCCAAAAGCAAAGCTCTTCTGAGGAGATTCTTACAGGGGATATCAATTATAGTTAGTAATCCTATTTGTGACGCACAAAAAGGCTGTGTCACCATTGAGTCTCATTTGCTGATCAGTAATTAAGGGCGATCGCGGTTAATGATACAGAAATTGGCATCACTCCTAGTCTTCAGGAGCACATTTTTTACCTACATCTTGATGTCTCAATCTTTCAGGATTACCTGTCCCTTCAAAGGAATTGCACCTAATCTCTTCAACTAAAGATAAGACGCGTGGTATTTTTATTGATACTGTTTCTGTATTACGGGGCTTTAAGTGTAGTTCAAGTTCTTGATCATGCTTGTTCATATAACTTTCTTTCTGTGCTAGTAGCTGGACGGGCAGAAATAATACGCGATCTCCTACTGCGTTCTACTGTCTAGACAATCTAATTATCAAAGTATTTTTGAATAATTTCATTGAGTATAAATTCTGGCATAACTTTTTTTTCAAGGGCAAGACTCCTTATCCTTAAAATATTAATTGATGACATCTTAACAGGTGCATATTCTTCAGGAAATGCCCAAGCACACTGGTTACAATCAAGCTGGCAACCACGACACGAAGTACTTTTAAAGTTATTACATTCTCCACATAGTGGTTGCCAGTTTTCTAATTCATCTCCTCCTCCTCTGGTACGTGGAACTTTGTGATCTTGCTCAAGTCTTACATCAGGCTCTTGTCTTCCACAAACTACACATCTGTGTTTGTACGTTTCCAAAACAACATCCCAAACCTCATTGATGAGTTTGACTCTTGGTTTTCGTTTTTCAGCAAGGGTTAAATTTACTAATTGATAAGTATTTCCCTCTCGCGCAATACCTACAACTCCTTCTTCACCTTGGAGTTCACGCACTCGACGGAATACATCGATATAAGGCTTGTATGGAGCATCTCCAACATGCTTGCTTAATCTGTACCTGTTAACAGCCTCACGTAGTTTATCTGTTGTAATATAGGGTCCTGGAATACCGTGACCACTAGGCCAAAGCTCCTCTAGTAAAACTCTATAATATTCTCTGTTGGCACGACTTGGAGACACAAAACCAGCACATACTTCTTCTATCCACTGCTCTCTAGAAAAATTTCCCAAAAGAGAATCCTGATTTACAGGCTCTAAGGAAAGGAATCTTTGTCTACCACGATTTTTTTTAGGCATTAAAGTCGCCCCCACGTAGTAGCCAAACAGGATCGACATCCAATGCCAGTGCGATCGCATTTAATTCATAATCTTTTACACCTCGAACTTGTCTTTCTATTTCTGAGATATCCGACTGTTCAAGCTTGATCTTGAAGTCTACAAAAAGGGTAGCTGCCAGTTCAACCTGATCCCAGCCACGTTTTTCTCGTGCTTCTCTTACCCTAAAACCAATTATATTTGCAACACTCATAAGCAAGAGCTTTTATCCAAATATCAGGGATGTTAGCTCCAAGTCGTGTATTTTTGTAGACGATTATCGTCTACAATTAAAAACTGTCAGAGAATTTCATAGTTTAATTTTCTCTTTGCTATATTGAACGTTATGATACGTGTTGCCTCATTTTTTGCAGGAATTGGTGGTTTCGACCTCGGTTTTGAACAAGCAGGAATGCATGTTGTTTTTCAATGTGAAATAGATGAATTTTGTCAGAAAATTTTGAAACGTCATTGGCCTCTTGTACCCATCCATGCAGACATCAGAACCCTCTCATCTTCAACTATCCCTGCCACTGACTTATGGTGTGCAGGATGGCCATGCCAAGACCTCAGTCACGCAAACACAAATCGTCAAGGACTTGCAGGAGAGCGAAGCAACTTGTTCTACAGGTTTATGGAACTTGTTGCCGAAGTTCAGCCAACGTGGTTGGTCTTGGAAAATGTGCCTGGTTTACTCTCAGCAGAGCAAGGAGCCGCCCTTGAGGCAGTTACCGACACGCTGGAAGAGAATGGGTATTTGGGGGGATGGCTATCGTGTAACGCTCTCCATACGGGTATACCTCACAACCGAGACAGAATATTCTTTATCGCCAGTTTTAGATCCGAATGTGCCTATAGAATCTTTACTGACAGCAGCGAATTGTCTGGGGATTCTGCGGCGCGAAAATCGAGCTGCACGCAAACTGGACCGAGCATTTGTCAAAGCGCTCTCAGAGACACTCCGCTTGTGGTACAACGTCGCGGTGGCTTCGGGTACACTCTGGCAAAAAGCATCTGCCCCACGTTACGTGCCCAAACTGGAGGACATCAAGGAGGTCATTCAGACCGACCAATACTCTGTGGCGAGAAACTTGACGTGGACAGAGTGGGAAAGGCTAATGGGATTTCCCCCAGGATGGACGGTCGCCGAGGGCGACTCCTTGGTAACGCCGTTGTCCCAGCAATCGCCAAATGGATTGGAACAAAGATCATAGAAGTCGAGAGTAATTTAAATAATGCACCAACTTAACACTAAACCCAAATACTGAAGTACTCTTGCGAAAACTACTTCTCCACAATCCGTATGACGTGACCATCAGGATCTCTCATCAAAAAACCTTTTTAAACCCTAATCTCTGCCCAGGAATCGCCACAACACTAGGACAAACGCACTTTAAATAATTTGATGTAAATATTACTTCAATTCTTACAGATAGGGTTTTGAAAAACTAAGCGATCACCCTGTTGATTACAAGGTTCTGTTGGGATAATAAAAGAGCGATCGCACCTAATTTTGTCAACTCTCTGGCAATTTAGCAAACGCCTGCTCAACTAACTCCTTTGTCTTAGCATCCAAACGCAGCCAATCTACTTCACTGAATTCATCAATTAAACTAGTATCAACATCAGCAGCTTCCTTCTGTGGGCTGTATTCCAGAAAACACACTTGGTAACATAGTTCCCACAAATCGATACTCGCTTCTTGCTGTTGACGCTGCAAACGTAGATGATATCCTGGATGGGGCATCGGCAGACGAGCCAGAGTCTGTTTGATTTCATCTGCTTCTTGGGGCGTTGCAGTTTCCATTGCTTGCAACAACTCAGTCACCAATGCTTTGATTTCATCAGTGGTGTTAGGCGGCCAAATCAGGACATCGTGGTAAGTTCCCGTCCAGGAAGATTCATCAAGCAACTTGCGGATATTGTCGATAACTCGAATGAAAGCAGGTTGCATGAGGATTTCAGCCTGCTGCCATGCAACTGGATTTGTTATTTTAGGTGGCATTGGTAGTAAACAGGGGCACTAAAAGAAAAATAAACAGTCTGCGTTTATTAAAAAGCTGTGTTTTTAATCTAAATCTTTTCTCAAGATAGCGGATTTCATTGAAGAAAATTTGGAGATATTTATTACCAGCTGGAAAATTAGGTAATAACTCTGGGGAGGGAATATGATAGGCAAGCTACTAGACCATCGTTACCAAGTAATTCGAGTCCTTGCGATGGGAGGATTTGGTCAAACCTACATTGCCCAAGATACTAGGCGGCCAGGTAATCCCCTCTGCGTTGTCAAGCATCTCAAACCCGGAACTGACCCCAGAGTTTTTGATACTGCTAAACGCCTGTTCAACAGCGAAGCCGAAACCTTAGAAAAACTAGGCAACCATGATCAAATACCCAGGCTACTAGCATACTTTGACGAAAATCAAGAATTTTATTTAGTACAAGAATATATTGAAGGACATACCCTAGCTGAAGAACTTATACCTGGTAAGCGCTGGAGTGAAAGCCAAGTAGTTCAACTGTTGCAGGAAGTTCTGCAAATTCTCGAATTTGTCCACCGCCAAGGCGTGATTCACCGGGACATCAAACCGGATAATATCATTCGTCGTGCCTCAGATAATAAGTTAGTTTTAGTGGACTTTGGGGCAGTGAAGCAACTGCGTACACAACTGGTTACAGTGGGCGGACAACCCTCTGCTACAGTAGTTATTGGCACTCCTGGCTATATGCCTACAGAACAAGGGCAAGGTAAACCTCGCCCCAACAGTGATATCTATTCCCTTGGCATCATCGCTATTCAAGCACTAACAGGATTATCAGCAACAGAATTGCAAGAAGATCCGGAAACGGGCGAAATCATTTGGCAGCCTTCAGTAACCGTGAACTATCGACTGGCGGCAGTGTTGTCCAAGATGCTACATTATCACTTCAAAGACCGCTACCAAAGCGCTACGGAAGCACTGCAAGCATGTAAAGACGCCATTAATCCTGTACCTGCACTTTCCATACCTCAAGAAGCCGCCAAAAATTCCAGTTATCAAGCAGCCAAATCCCAGCCTCAAGTATCTCGGCTGCATACGGTTGCAGTTGCACCAGCAAATCCTGTCAAACCTGCCCGTCAAGACTCTAGCAAATCTGATCCATGGCCAATATTAATTGGCATATTATTGGCAGGTGGTGCGGCTGCCTTGGTAGCAAATGTATATCCAAATGTGAAAAATTTAGCTGCTAATATTACAGGTAACAATACCGCCTTAGCAAACAAATGCTCGGCTGTTGTCGTCGGAAATTCTAATATCCGTTCTGAACCTAGTTCGATAAATTCTGATAATGTTTTGCAAACAGTTGCCGATAACACCAATTTCGAGGTGACTGGCAAGCGCACAAAACGAGGTTGGATAGAAGTTAAACTTAAATCTGGTCGTTTAGCTTGGGCACACTCGGATGTGATAACTAATAATCAAGAATGGGGTTCTTGCCTGCGCGAAAAAGGCATTGCAACTAAGACAGTAGATGATAGTCCCCTGATTGCTACTCGACCGACTCCCAAGCCAAAAGCAAAATCGAGGGATGTAGTAACTCCATTACCAGAAAAGCCGAAAGGGTCAACTGACGATGCTGAGAAATCAGATCAATCGCAGCCTAGTGATAATAGTGCCAATATTATAGAACAAGCAAAACAGAAGTATGATTCAGGGGATATAGTGGGAGCGATCGCACTTTTGAGATCAATTCCGGCAAATGCTGCTTCTAGTATCCAAGAGACACGCAAAATGATTGCCCAGTGGCAGGAAGATTGGGCTAAGGCGGAGGCGTTATCTAATGAGATCAACAAAGCAATAGATGATGGGAAATGGGATAAAGTTTTAGATTATAGAAACCATCGAGAAAAATTACCCAATACTCAATATTGGCGAAATAGAATAGAACCATTATTTAAACAAGCAGCCGAAAATCTAACAAAACAGGCACTAACTAAACTACAAAATCAAGGTAATCAGAAGAATACCCAACAGAAATTTACCGATACTAAGCAACCTGCAACCACAGAGGGTTCTAATGTTACAGAAACTCCTAAAAGCGGGTTTTAACAGTTACGAGTTAAAAGGGCGGTTATAAACCCTGTTTACACGAGAATTTACCCACCTTTGTGGGTTTCAAACCCTCAATTTTTCCTTAGTCCGCAGAGGCGGACGAGAGTTTGTGTAGCCAAGCCAGTGCGGTCTTTTCCCAAAGGGAGAGGCTACACCAACGCAAAGCGTCTCGTAGAGAAGGGGGTTTCCCCATGAGTAACTGGCGTGCGAATTCTATTCGCCTTGGCTTTAAGTTAATACCAATGATATTGAAAACTGCTATAGCAATCCTAAATGAGTCGTGAAAATCTCCGATTCCTCTCTCTGCGCTCTCTGCGCCTCTGCGGTTAATTTATTTTTATAAATTGATTTAAGACTGCTATATACAAACCTTGCAAAAAGCTTTCTTGATGATTTTAAACCACCGATGCACACAGATAATTCATCTGTGTGCATCTGTGTTTATCTGTGGTTTTATTTTCCCTATTAGTGCATTTCGTCGTATTCTGGGGTTTCAACTCGTCTTGCTTCCATCCGAGAAGCAGGCAGAAACTCCGCTCGACGGACTGGAACCAAGGATGGTGTATTTCCTTGGTAAGGGTGAATCACTTGTACAGTACGGGCTGGACGCTGCCGTGGTGAGAATAAAGCCAATACCCCAGCTACTACAACACCACCACCAATAGTGAGAGCCGCGCCTCCCACAGCCCAGAGCATGGGTGAAGACAACCAAGAATTTTGCGGCTGTAATGCTGCTGCTTTTGGTTGGTTATTCTGCTGGGCTAATTGCCACTGTTGTTGAGTATTAAAATTTTGGACTTGGGCTTGGAGTTGTTGAATTTGCAACTTCTGTTGTTCATTGTCGCTTTTAAAACGCTCCAACTGCATCTGCGTGTTTAGCTTCTCCACCTCCAGACGCTGGTCAGAATTAGGAGCGACTGACGGCTGATTAGGATTAGGATACATTGGTTGCCCATAAGGCCCGTAAGGATACATTTGTGGCTGCATTCCTTGAGGTGCTACTACAGTACCTGGCATTTGCGAAGCAACAGCAAAGTTAGGTTGTAGGGGGGTATTTGTTCCTTTGAGTAATACGAGAGCCGCCAGCCCAGCTACGGCGACCCCGCCGATAAACGCCATACTCTCACTCATCGCCTTTGCTCCTCAATTGCGACGTAACTGTAACCGTTTGTGATTGACTCACTCTCACACTCATAAATTATGCCCACTTGATTTCACATAATACTCAAACTATAAGCAACTGTATCACCTAGCTTTTTACATGATGATATCTGATGTTAATATTCAAAACCATAATGGTCAAATTGTCTACCAAACAAGGATGAAAAAACTCCGCTGTTATACTTTTTAATCTACTTTCCCCGTCAAATCAAGAGGAGTATTTGTGCTGGTGTTGGTGGTCTTGATAGCTGCCTTGAGACTTTGGCAAAATTCGGCGATCGCATTTAGTCCCTGCTCTGGTGTACCTTGGGCTAACCGTTTCACAAAAGCGCTGCCTACGATCACTGCATCTGCGCCCCATTCCCTTACCTGACGGGCTTGTGCAGCTTCGGAGATCCCAAAGCCGACACCGATGGGTTTATCAGTAACACCACGAATTTGTTTGAGTAAATCTAACACGCGGTTTTCCATTTGCGATCGCATCCCTGTAACCCCTGTGACGCTGACTAAATAAATAAATCCAAGGGATGAACGAGCGATCGATTCTATCCTTTCAGCAGAACTGGTGGGAGCGACCAACAAGATTATGTCAATTCCCATCTCACTAGCTGCTTGGAGCAAGCTTGCTGCTTCCTCTAAGGGTAAGTCAGGTATTACCAATCCTGCGACGCCAGCAGCAGCAATTGAAGAGAGAAATTTTTCAATTCCACGGTGCAAAATTGGGTTGTAATAGGTAAACAGGACAATGGGCGATCGCAAATTGGGAGTAATCTCTTGCAGCATTTCTAGCACCTGCTCAAATTTCGTTCCCCTTTGCAGGGCGCGGGTAGCAGCAGCTTGAATTACTGGCCCATCCGCCAAAGGATCGGAGTAGGGTATGCCCAGTTCAATAATGTCGGCTCCACTACGATCTAAAACCTGCAAAGCCTTTGCTGTTGTTTCTAAATCTGGATCGCCAGCGGTGATAAACGGAATCAAAGCGCACTCACGATTGTGCCCAAGGGTTTCAAAGCAATCCGAAATTGCAGTCATTTAGTCAAGTGTCAAGAGTCAAAGGTTAAGAGCCAAGGGTCAAGGCTCAAAATCTGGACTTTGGACTCTGGACTCTTGACTCATCAATGATAACTTTACACCTGGGATTGCTCTTCTTGTTCTATTTGGGCTTGAATTCGTGCTACTTCTTCGGGAGTAAGCTCATCTAGCCGCTTTTGCAAAAAGTCTTGCTCATACTGTTCCCGCTGTTGGTGGTAGGTCATTTTTTGTCCCACCGCACGGAAAAAATAGGTGGCTAACCAGCCAATTAACCCACTGACTAGTAAGACTTGGCTCCATATACCAGCTTTCTGATTATCCAAACCGACTAGCTGTAATCCTACATATACCAAGCCGCCGGCAATAAAAACACCCAAGCCAATTCCAATAGCATCAATCCGTCGCATGAGAGTTATGACCTACCAATCTCGTTAAACTTGAATTTGTCGCCGTTGAGGTCGAAAATTTACAAACGGCGATAGAACCAACAAACCCGGAAAGAAGAAAAACACTAAAAAGTACATAAAGACACGCTCGATGGAGCTAGCTACATACCAACGCTGCTTCAGGTACAGCAAGACAGCAATGGGAATTACTAGAAGGTAAGCTCCAGCTAAAATCAGATACAGCAGGGCGACAATCATAACTTTCAAGTCTTAAGCATCTGTTTTCCATCATAGGCTGAAGAGCCAGACTCAGAGAAGTATAGTCATAAATGCTTTCAACATGACTCCGCTAGAATTCCTCACCTATGTCCAGATTCACAGACAATATTATGTCCGCTCAATTAACCAGAATTCTTCAGAACCCCTCCCCGCTTTTGGGGCTACTGTGTACACACAAGTCGGAAAACCTCGTCCACGCCTTGAATCTGGTAGGGTGCGTTAGGACTAATGTCCATAACGCACCGAAAATCTGGGATGGGGCGTTACCCTACGGCATAACACACCCTTGTATTACTAATTTGTTTGGACTTGTGTGTACACGTAGGCTTGCGGGGTGAGGAGCTAAAGCGCAACTTTGGCGGGGTGGAGTACTTTTACTATGGGCAATTTAACGGACATCATAATAAAAGCTAGTATCATGCTATTATAGGAAACCCACTAGCAAACAAATGCTCTAGTTCAAACAAGATGGAAAACTCATTCAGATATTATAAGGAAACAAGCAAGACTTCCAACTCTGGAAAATAATTGCAAAATCTGGAAAAAATATTTTCAATCTAGTTGGACAAAAGACACAATTGATGGTGGAATAGATGAGGAGGTATTTGCTGCCTTCACAAAATAACTAGTTATACTAGTTGCCAAATACCAACGGGGGTGTGGCGGAATGGTAGACGCTACGGACTTAGATAACTGAGCCTTGGAGGAGAAATCCCTCAAGTGGAAGCTCTCAAACTCAGGGAAACCTAAATCTGGTCACAGACATGGCAATCCTGAGCCAAGCCCAAAAATTTGAGATTTGCGATAGCGTAGCGTTAGCGACGAAGGAGCGTCTTTGAAGTTTACGATTATTCTTCAATCCAAAATCCAAAATTGCGGGAAGGTGCAGAGACCCGACGGGAGCTACCCTAACGTTAAGTCGAGGGTAAAGGGAGAGTCCAATTTTCAAAACCTGACCTTGTTAAAATCATCAGGTAGCAGTGAAAACTGCGGGAGAATGAAAATCCGTTGACCGTAAAAGGTCGTGTGGGTTCAAGTCCCTCCACCCCCATTAAAAATTGAAAATACCAAAACACTTCCTTAGGAAGTATGGGCGAGTTGTATTTAATTGTAGATCAACTCGCCCATATAGTTTTGTATTGGCTCTGATTGTTAAAACTAAGTAATTTAACGGAAGTATTTGATAAAGTATTAAACAATTTGTGTTTAATACTTTATTTATAGTCCGAGTTTATCAAATTTGTGTAAAAAGATTACTGAATCTCTGAAGAATAGATTGATGCTACTGTTCACTAAGGTTAAGCTGGTATAATCTGAACAGGAAAGCTTTTTGTACTGAGAACTAGAATGACCGCTAATAGTTTACCAATTAGTCAGGAAGAACCACGTTGTGTTACATTGAACACTAAACAGCCAAATGTGCAAATCGCACAAGCGGAGGTTTATAGCTTCTTTGTGGAAATTGTCAATAAATTACCACCAGAGGATGTTTTACGGGAATTCAAAGGTTTATTTATAGACGGTCTTGATTCACAATATTCCCATTCTATACCTGGGATATACAGCATTTTTTCAGCTGATAACGAAAAAGAGTTTTGTAATACACTTAAGCGGTGTGTATACATAATAATTAATAATTGGAAAAGCAACAGAAAAGACAAATATATCCAAAAATTAGTTAATTTATTTGCTAATGAAAACTTGAAATTAAATACCAAGAATTTTCTAGCGATAAATATCCGTCAAAGCTGGCTAGAAAATTTTATATACAGCAAAGATTACCAAGAAATAAAGTTATTTTCTACTAAACATGATGAATCATCTAAAGGTCATTGGGCTAATCGCTATACTTCCTATTTATTAATTGATCAATCTGTTAATGAGAATAATCCCAGAGAGCAACAAGAGGCTGCTAGAAGACTTTCTAGACAGATAAAAGATAAATTTAAGTTTGAACTAGCAATGTATATTGCTCGTTCTCAATCTGCCGTCTCAAGCACAACACGCTACACAAATCCCAGTATTTTGGGAGATAATGTTCTACATCTGATAAAAACAATTGTTTTAAGAAAGGGGATGTTTAGCTATGAAAATATTGCCAATATATTTATCAAGCAAACTCAAGAGCAAACTCTTGAAGAATTTAAAACAAGTATAGAAAAATATCTCTTTTTTTCTGTAGATAATCAAGAATTAGTCGAGATTTTGCGGCAGCAGTTTGCAGAGAAGTTATCCTTATGGAAGAAAAATTATAATCAAGAAATTATCACTAAAGAATTGTTCCTGAGAACCTGTAATCGAGTGATTGATTGTTTGACAACACAAAATGGCAAAGAACCTTCGTCATTATTTATATTATTGGTTACTCCAGGTCACTCTCTGACATTGGTAATTATATTGCTAAAGACTATTTTGATTTGTAAAAACTCCCGCAGGCATTTAGAAACTCGGATTGCTCATCTGATTCGTTTTTACGAAAACTATTCAGAAGAAGAATGCAAGGGGGTAATAAATTTTATCGAGATTTTTAATATCACGTTTGCAATTTATGCAGAAAACGTAGAATATAACTTGATTAAGATGGAAGAAGAACAAAGCAGTAATCCGCAGTTAAATTTGGATGGTTATCGTGTGTTTTCACAGATGAAGGTAGATAGACAAAAATGAGTGTCGCCTGATTCATGATTTAGCAAGGCGTTCGTCTAACCAAGCCAAAGCTGCACCCGCAGTTTCAGCTAGAATACTAATGAGGCGATATAGAGCGATCGCACTAAATACTAGGGCTGATGGAAAGTGGTGTCGTAAAAGTTCATACGCAGTCGCTTCAAATACACCTAACCCACCAGGCGCACCCGGAATGACAAACCCTAACAACCAAGCGCAACTAAAAGCTCCTAACAATAAAGGAATTTGATTCGCATTCAACGAACCTAGGGCGAATATAGTTAATATAAACCCAGTGGCGCGTAGTCCCATAAAGCCCAATTCTCCTAACAAAGGTCGTAGGGGATAGTTTTTAAGACTGAAGGGAACAGTTGGCTCAGTGGTGATAGCGGACTTTTTTGCTTTCAATCTGTACAAAAAACGAATAACTGGGTTTAAAAACCAAGGATGAATCGCACAAAGGACTACAGCTAAACTCAGCAATTGTAGTATTTGCAGAACAAGGGTAGTATTAGCTGCTGCAAATTGGCTACTGCATAGGACAATGATGATTAAAGCAGCCGCTAGCATTAGTAGCGGTTCCAGCAAAACGCTTAAGGTAGCTGCACCAGCAGAAATATTGGCATTTTTTGCTGCCATAATTCGCCCGTAGTGATGCCAGATATTTCCTGGTAAATACTTAGCTATGTTCGTTTTTAAGTAAACTTGGATGAACTGGGGAGATGATACAGGTTGATTTAACTCTTGCAAAATCAAAGTCCAGATCCAGCCAGCCCAAGTATGTGCCAGTAAAGTGACGCCTGTAGCGATCGCCATAATTGCCCATCCTACCCCATCAATGCGGATAGCAGTCACTTCAATCCAATTATCCTTCAAAGCTTTCCCTAAAAAAAACAGCGTTCCCCCCAAAATAATCCAGCGTAAAAATTGCTTCATCAATTTAGTAATTTAACGGTTAGAGCAACAAGGGCTGAATACCTTAATTATTACAGGACATCAGCTACCTATCCAAAGCTTTTGAAGGATTAAGCAGGTTTATGTAGTTCTTTTTCTGAAAAATATATTATTTTATTTTATATCTCTCTAGAGTTAGATAAAAATATTCTATTGGTACTATTTAAAATGTGGCCTGCGCTAGAGGTAAGGTTAATTTTATTATTCATATCCTTAATAGAGGTTATCAAAAGTAAGCAAAACCAAGACAAGCAGAATAACTTGCTGACCAATCCAATGATTCAGCAAAGTATTAGCTTATTAATATTTTGGTAAGGAGGACTACGTGAACACTGTGAGAGTATTCTTGAAAAAAATAAGATTGCGCCAGATATTAACTATCTTTTTCGCTGGACTATTGTTGATAGTTAGCACTGCTTGTAGTGGGGCAAATGCTCAAGGTGCAAATCCACAAAATCCGGCTGTACAAGCTGGTGGAGCAAACAATCCTTATAAGAATGGTGGAGACAACTATACCAACAACAGAATGTCCACCGATCCAAAAATAACAAACCCAAAAGCCAATCAGGGACGCGACCAAGCTAGCTTACAACCAAGTTCGCAATTGTTGATTGCTACAAATAGAGAATCCGAGATTCTTTATCCTGGTGCTGAGACACCAGCAGGTCGAGTCCAGAAAGAAGCAGAACTGCCAATTATCACAGATAAGGACTTCCAACAACCTGAACCAGGTGGTTTAATTCAGGATGAATCAAATGTAGGAGATCGGGTTAAAGATCGTCTTGAGACTGTAAAAGAGGCCGTTGAAGAAGCTTCCGGCTTTTTGAAAAAGAAGCCAAATGAAGCTAAAGCAAGACCTTAATTACAACCAAATCCAGTAGTAGACAGATAAAACCCTTATTTTGTCTGAATGCCTGAGATACAAAATTAATTACAAATGCTATCTTGGTTGAAGTTTAACTTAGTCACAAAAATGCAAGGAGTTAGAAGTATGAAAAAAGCAATGAATTGGCTGAAAAACATTCGTCCCTTGAAAGTTTTAACTGTTTTTTTAGCAGGAATATTCTTATTTCTGACACAAGCTTGTGGTGCTCCAGGAATAGCAACAGAGCCACCACAGCCTGAGGCTCAATCACCTTATTCCAAAAGATATGATCCCACAAAAGATTATCCTCTCTCTTCTCCTGCTGGTGGGATAAATAACTTTAGCGATGTAGATCCTAGAGCGAAAGATGAAAAGGCAGTGAATGACAGAGGTGATGCGATGGCGAAAAACGCTCAAAAGAACATTGACCAGAAAGGGGTTAACAGTCCAGGGGAATACGGCCGAAATTTCAAGGAAGGTACACCCCTTGGTGAAAGAGTGAAGAACCTGGGTGAAGATATCGGCAGTTCAGCTGAAGAAGTTCGCAAAGGTGTTGTTAAGGGAACTCAGCGAGGAATTGAAAATATTAAGGGCAATACCCAGAATGCTGCCGAAGACGTCACAAAAAATGTTCAGCGTGGAGCTGAGGATGCTGGTAAAAATGTTCAGCGCACAGCTGAGGATGCAGGCAACGCAGTGAAGAGGACAGCCAAAGACGTTGATTGAAATTAGTTATTCAATCTGCTGTAAAAATATGAAAGCGCCCACAGACCTTTAGTCTGGGGCTACCTAAACAAAGCCTGCCTACGCAGGCTTTGTTTGAGTTTTAGGTGGGCAGAACTTAAGTAGAATAAAGTGAAAAAACCAAACTGTGTAAAAATAGGTAAATACGTATAATGTGTCTACCAAGGTAACAGGGATATAGGCAACGTATTTTACTGAGGTAATCTAAAAATTTATGCAGCGCTGTTAGTTAGTTGTAGGCTGTGGGTTCGCAGACTTAATGAAACTTTCTGAACGCAAGGATAAGAGTTTTGGCTGATTTTGTTTCGGACTTAGTGAAACTAATTCGCAGACTAAACGAAATTTGACTACCAAATTCGCAGACTTAATGATATTTACCTCTATTGAAGAAAAGCTGACAGCATTAACCTAGATTTGCAAGTTTAATATCTTTGCAAGCGATCGCACCCAATGGTAGAGAAACGCCATCTTATACCAAGTAGCTAGAGGAACTGAACAATCAACCGCACCTGTGCCTCTTCGAGGCGAGCTCGTCTAAGCGGCGGGCAGCTCGGCTCCAAACTCTTCCCATTCTCCTGCCCATACCTACGATAAAGACCCACTTTCTCCAAAAAACTCTACTTCCACCGTAGATCTTCCCACAGCGATAATATACGGGAGCATCCCAACTTGATATTAGGTCTTATGACAGAGCAAGAGATATTTGAACATCTATTCACGATTGCGAATCAATCCGACGACACCGGTGGAGTTGTGAGTTCGTGCTTGGTACGACAAGGAAACATTGTGGCTGAAGGAATCAGTTGTAACGATGGCAAGCATGCCGAATATGCACTTCTGCGTCAGCTCGAACTTTTTGCTATCCCAGTTCTTCCGGACGACATCATATATACAACAGTAGAGCCATGTGGAAAGCGCACTCCCGGAGGAGCGGGCGAACATATGGGGGACTGTACAACTAACTTGATTCAGGCAGATGCACGACATGTGGTTTATGCAGCTCCTGATCCAGACGCATCAGCTCAAACTCGATACAAGTTCGAGCAAGCTGGTTGCTTGCTCCGTCAAGTAAACGATCCCCACATGATCCATCGAGCAACCGCGCTGTTCAACTCAACAGTAACTTCCACATCAGACGCCTTGCCCTAATAACTATTGCAATAAGGGATTATATCCCTATTTTATCTTCCAGTTAAGCGATTGCTCTAATCCCCAAAAAGGGAAAAATACCTGATTGGGAATTATTGTATTTTTAGCTATTAAACCTTCAAATAGCTCGTAATTATAAATCTGTTAGCTCAGCTTCTTCTACATAGGAGTGTCAGCTTTCAAGACAGACATCGCATTTCTGCACTATCCTCTTCAACAACAGATTTATTAGTTAACTATGATTGCATATAATTTCTTGATTCGGGTTTGCCGAACATAAAATTTAGAGTAAACCGTAATTTATTTTATGTATATTTGGGTACGGAAATCATCAATAAGCTAGTGCTAATAACCGAATTCACAGCAGTTTTAACTATATATAAGATAAATATGTAAGCACAAAGCGAAGTGCAAAACTGATTAAACAAAAGCTAATTGATGCGAGGAAGAGTTATGACACTAGTTCGTTGGAATACTTGGAGAGAAATTGACCCTCTACAACGTCAAATTAATAGTTTATTTGCAGACACCAGAGTACCATCTGTATTGTTGGACAGAGGCTTGAGCAAAGTTCCTGCTGCTGAGATACAAGAAACTGAAAATGCGATTCATCTGAAGCTAGAACTGCCAGGTCTGGAAGCTAAAGACCTGGATGTACAAGTCACAGAAAAAGCTGTTTACGTTAGCGGTGAGCGGAAGTCTGAAACGAAAACTGAGGAAAAAGGTGTTACCAGAAGTGAGTTTCATTACGGTAAATTTAAACGCGTAATTCCTCTATCTGCTCGGATTGAAAATACTAACGTTACGGCAGATTATAAAGACGGCATCTTGAATCTGACACTGCCTAAAACTGAGCAAGAAAAGAACAAAGTTGTCAAGATTAATTTGGAACAACCTGTTACCTAATGGGTTGTGCTCAAACGACTCTACCTCCTTTGATAGATTAAGATAGCTAAAAGCCCGGTTATGCGAGTGACCGGGCTTTTTTGTAACTACTGTCTGCAATAGGTATGTAATATCATGTCCTTGTGTCGGAATGTGTACATTGCCTTGCAGATTGATTCGACTGATGCCTACTACTATGATTTCAGATAACAAACCCATTTTTCATACCCTGGCTGATCAAGGGTCTGCCATCGACTGGAATCGGCTGCTGACCGAAATCCTGGCTGCTTTCGACTGCTCTACAGGTACCATCCATACCCTAGAGCAGGACAGCCAGTTATTGCACCTAAAAGCATACCAGGGCATTCCAGAATTCCTGTTGCCTAAAATGACGGTAATTCCCATTGGGAAAGGGATGGCCGGTGTCGCCGCCGAACGCAAGCGACCCGTACAGATTTGCAACCTGCAAACTGACGAATCGGGGGTGGCCAGACCCTCGGCAAAAGAAACCAAGGTAGAAGGTTCAATCACGGTACCACTTATGCTGAATGGCCAATTACATGGTACCTTGGGCATTGCCAAGTCGGTTCCCTACGAATTTACTCCCAAAGAGGAAGAGATACTGATGGAGATTGGAGAGGCCATTAGCTGGAAAATCGTCAGTTAACAGAAGTTGCTAAACCTGACTTTTCACAATATATGGATTCATGTTATTTTGAAGGTTTCCCAAGCCCTGATTTTTCCTCTCTTATATTTTCATTAACTCAGAGCTATTGAGAATTAGACTGGGGGAAAAGTCACGCTTTTTCGGGGCTTGAGGACTTACCGAGAAAAGTCAGGAGTTTGATAGATTAACTTGCCGGAACTTCAGAAGAGTTGTCCTAGCTCATGGTTTGTGTCTCACTGTTAATACTACAGAAGCGGGAATTTCTAAACCACCATCCATGACATACTTTTTTGCTCCCTTGATAATAGCGTTCTCGATATTGTGCCGTTGCTCCTCGGTTTGCATTGCAAGTATTGAGCCAAAACGGGCTGTACTTACAACAATCCTTGGCATCACATCTTGCGGTGTGGAGAAAGTCCACTTCATGAGTAGTTCAGTAATAGAGAACAGACGACTGCATCAAAACGGCTCGACTCGAAAGGAAGATTCTCGGCGTCCCCGATCTAGAATTCGGCTTCAGGACATCGCAAACGGGCAATAACCACCATCTTCTCTGCATAGTCTAATCCAGTGCCTGCCGACTCACGGCCGCCGCACTGAGCCATCCAGTTTTGCAGGCGACATCCAGCAATTGCTTCCCATACCCGGCTTCTACGGCATCTAATTTGGCTTGATCAACTTGAGACGTTACTTAAGCGATCGCTTTTTTAAGAATCGCACAATTAGCGATCGCGTCCGTTACTTTGATACTTAGGGCTGTTGTTTTTTGTCTATAAAATCCAACATAATTTGCTGATGCATTGCTCCTAAAGGTCGCACTTCGCCAGCATTTTGCGAATAATAGTTACCTTGGTGAATATCTTCTGCGGTCAATAACCCCATATCCCAACCTTCATTCAAAACCAATTGATTTAATTCCACTAAGAGTGGTGCATGAAAGACATGACGGACAACTCTTTGGTTGGGATAACAGCCAAATTCAACAAAGGGTGGTAAATTGTAGCCGATTTCTTCTAAAATTTCTCGCTTTACTGCTACCTCTGGCGTTTCACCAGGTTCGATATGACCGCCAAATAGTCCCCAGTAACCAGGGTAGAGAATACCGGGGATGTTGTCCCGCAGTTGCATGAGAAACTTGTTTTTTTGGTAGAGAATTGCGATCGCTACATGCACCGGTTGATTATTCATATATTAATTTTTAATTGCTGATTACTCTTCTTCTAGATAAACTTCCCCCAATTCTTTACCAGCTAAGGGGATACTTCGGTAGCGAACTTTACCCTTAATCACCACTTGTGCTCCCTTGGCTAGATTCTTTTGATTGGTGACAACCCAAATTTTGCCAGTCGAGTCATTAATCTCATAAGCCCACTGCTTGATCAGAGGAGCTTGCTTTTCCACCTGACCTTGGATGTAAACTGTAGCCTGATTGTTTTGTTCTGGTTTAATTTCTCGAATTGGGGTGACATTGGTCCCAATTTTTAAGTTAACCCCATTCAAGCCAGACGAAGGCAAACTACCACAACTACAAAGTCCCATCACCAAGAAAAAAATCAACCCCAGGCGGTAGGGAACAATCCTGTGTCCGGACAAAAACGAAAGGGACAAATTTCTCGCTTGTTCCATCAAAGCCACCGATTGAGCAAATTTTTGCGTCACTGTTTGCTTTGTCGCCAGTTTCATTCAGTCAGTTCCCATATATAATGTTTTCTTCAGTTGCTCCAAACACGCTCTCAACTGAGCAAAAAATGTTCCGATTTCATCCTTAATTTTTATATTCTTCAGATAACGTCGTTGATCTGAGAAAATAAACATTATGGATTTGCTGTGAGAAAAACGCTACGACATCAAACAAATACACAATAATACTTAAAAGTCAAGAGTCAAAAATCAATATTTTCACTTTGGATTTTGGACTGTTGACTCTGCCTAGACCAGAAGCGGCTGAGTTTTGACAAAAGGCGAATATAGCTGGGAATTTTCATGGAAACAAAAACTGCCAAACTCCTTGATGGTAAAGCAATCGCAGCAAAAATTCAGCAAGAACTTTCTATTGCGATTACACAATTACAACCAAAAATTGGACGACCCCCCGGTTTAGCGGTGCTAATGGTTGGCGATAATCCAGCGTCAGCAGCTTATGTACGTAATAAAGAAAAAGCTTGCACTAAAGTTGGTATCACCTCTTTTGGTAAACATTTTCCTGCCCAAACTACCCTTGGGGAGTTAGAAGAGGTCATAGCTGCACTCAACCACGATCAACGGGTGGATGGCATTCTTGTGCAACTGCCCTTACCTAACCACTTGGATGCTGTGACTCTGCTACATCAAATTGATCCCGACAAAGATGCTGATGGACTGCACCCAGTTAACTTGGGGCGACTAGTACGGGGAGAAACCGGTTTACGCAGCTGCACCCCGGCTGGTGTGATGCGACTGTTACAAGAATATGAGATTCCCTTGCAGGGAAAACAGGCAGTAGTGGTGGGACGCAGTATTTTGGTGGGTAAACCAATGGCACTGATGTTACTAGAAGCTGATGCCACAGTCACGATCGCTCACTCGCGATCGCATGACCTCAAAACTATCACCCAAAATGCTGATATTCTAATTGCAGCAGTAGGTCATCCTGGACTAATCTCTGCTGACATGGTGAAACCGGGCGCTGTTGTGGTAGATGTGGGGATGAATCGCGTCACTGATGCTAGTGGCAATAGTCGCCTGATTGGCGATGTCCACTTGAAATCAACCGCTGCTGTCGCAGGATTTATTACCCCCGTTCCTGGTGGTGTTGGCCCGATGACTGTAGCCATATTGTTGCAAAATACATTTGCCAGCTATTCTAGGGCAGCAAGAGAAGAAAGAGAGTGATAAGTGATGAGTGATGAGTGATAAGTTAAAAGTTAAGAATTCTTATTGATAACTCCTGTACAGACACGATTAATCGCGTCTCTACTCCTAACTCTTCATTTTTTCAGCGCCACAGCACCTTAAAATTGTGACGTATAAGACAAAAATCCCAAAATGTCAGGAATTTAAGAATGGTAGCAACTGATAACGTTCAAAAGACACCACCAGAGGAAGCCACGCTTAACTTAGCAGTCTATCTGAAAGAGCGACAAAAGCTTTGTGATACTGCTTTGGATCAGGCTATCCCCATCATTTATCCAGAAAAGATTTATGAGGCGATGCGCTACTCGTTATTAGCTGGAGGCAAGCGTGTACGTCCCATTCTTTGCCTTGCTACCTGTGAAATGATGGGTGGAACTATCGAAATGGCTATGCCAACGGCTTGTGCTGTGGAGATGATCCACACAATGTCGTTGATTCATGACGACCTGCCGGCGATGGATAATGACGATTACCGTCGCGGGAAGCTGACGAATCATAAAGTCTACGGCGAAGATGTGGCGATTTTGGCTGGGGATGGCTTGTTGGCTCTTGCTTTTGAGTTTGTTGCCATTGAAACCCCGCAAAACGTTAACAGAGAGCTAGTTTTGCAGGTAATTGCCCGTCTTGGTCGGGCGCTAGGGGCAGCTGGTTTGGTCGGCGGTCAAGTTGTCGATTTAGAGTCGGAAGGTAAATCAGATATTTCCCTAGAAACACTAAATTTCATTCATAAACACAAAACAGCTGCTCTGTTAGAAGCTTGCGTAGTTTGTGGCGGGATCATAACTGGGGCATCACATGAAGATGTGCAGCGACTGACCCGTTATGCTCAAAATATTGGGCTAGCATTTCAAATCATAGATGATATTCTGGATATCACTGCTACTCAAGAGCAATTAGGCAAAACAGCTGGTAAAGACCAAAAAGCAAAGAAAGTAACCTATCCCAGCCTTTGGGGGCTTGAGGAATCTCGCTCAAAAGCCCAAGAGCTAGTTAAAGCCGCTTGTCTAGAATTAGAACCATTTGGGGAGAGAGCCAAACCACTCCAAGCGATCGCTCATTTTATTGCCAGCCGCAATAATTAGTACCGCAAGGCGGAAGTTAAAAGTCACTCATTCAAAAGAATTATATTCCTTGCTCTTGGGCTATTTTGAATAATTGGTCTGTTTCCGCCGTGATGTACTAGGTTAATTTTGGATTTTGGGTTGAATCTAAATGTTTCCTCAACCAACAACTGCTGCTAATATTTACTAACCTAACCAAAATACCATGCAGGACATAGGCAACATTTTAGACAACCGGGTGCTGCTGGTTGCTCTGGTGGCTTGTTTAATTGCTCAAGCACTAAAGCTCGTAATCGAGATCATCAAACATCGCAAACTGAATGTGCGTGTTTTGGTGACAACCGGGGGTATGCCCAGTGCTCATTCAGCCTTAGTTACAGCTCTAGCTGCTGGTGTAGGGCAAACACTGGGTTGGGCATCTCCTGATTTTGCCGTTGCTACGATTTTTGCCATCATCGTCATGTATGATGCAGCCGGAGTTCGCCAAGCGGCTGGTAAACAAGCTCGCATCCTTAATCAAATGATTGATGAATTATTTCATGAAAAACCAGACTTTAGCCAAGACCGTCTGAAAGAATTACTCGGACATACACCAGTTCAGGTAATAGCTGGGTCGGCTTTGGGTATAACCATCTATTGGTTAGCTAGGTCTGCTTATTAAGCTAGGGCAATGAATCTTTGTTTGAGCGACTATTTGTAATTGGTAACTGGTAATTTGTCAACCAATTTTGGATTTTGGACTTTCCTGCGGAACGCTACGCGTAGCTTGCTTCTCCAAAGGGGTACGACTACGCTCAGTCGAACGATTTTAGATTTTAGATTTACCCGATGAATAAATTCAAGAATTTGAGGATTTTGGATTTATTCCACAAATAAATATGTTCGCTTTAAACCTTATTTAAATTTTGAATTTTAAATCCAAAATTTAAAATCTAAAATTCGCTCAGCTGAAAAATTATCACCCTGGTAGTTTGCATCAGGATTCCAGCAAACTTAATATAACTAAGCTAAAACACATCTAATTTGCATATTAAAGTTTCCCAGCATCTTGTGAGGTGGGTAATATAAGCGCCCTGATTATGCAATTTGAATGCCGATTAGCTTACAACCGCACAGTTGAGCGCAGCAGAATCACCTTACGACTATCTACTATGCTGGCGACAAAACCGCCATTGTTCAGCTTCTGCAATGTGTTGTATGCTTCACTTTGGTTAGTGGTATAAACTGCCAGTAAGTAAGGGCGTTGTCCATAAGAAACAAAACCTACGTTACCTCCTACTGCTTTCTGCACACTATTGACTAGTTCAGGACGGTTGTAATAATCTACCAGCACTGCATAACCCTCTCCTAAGGCTTGAGGATTATAGCTGACTGTCTGCTGAGATAGCTGTGGCTGCACATCTGGTGTTGTTGGTCGAGTGGTAATTATAGCAGACAAGCCAACAATATTGCTGACATATCTCGCCCAACGATTGGCATCGTCAATTTTGTTAAAGCCCCCGACTCGCGTCACAGTTTCGTTGAGATATTTGCAGGTGATGGTCTTAAGTTCAGGTGGTAAGGCACTACGCAACTGCTTTTGATTATTTGCTGTGGGACTGACTACTAATAAAAGATACTCACCCGCATTTGGTGGTTGACAAAGGGGAATGGCTTGTTGGGCAAAAACAGAACTCCTGCCACCAATCAAAAGAGCGATCGCTAATCCTAAAACACTTGGTAAAGTCTGAAATCTATGCACAAAAGTTAGATTATGTAAATCAAGGTATCTTAGAAGATTTTATAAGAGGATGTCTGAAAAGTGTACCAAAGGTATAATTTGTCATTCTGAGCGTAACGAAGTCGAGCGTACCCCTCCGGGGAAGCAAGCTACGCGTAGCGTCTCGTAGAGAAGAGAAGAATCGCAATTTACTGTGGGTTGATGAGATGCAACACTTGGCTATTGCTTCATTGGGCATGACATTTTTAACTTCTCAGACATTCTCTAAGAAAAAAGCTGAAAACCTAGCTACTTCAGTATAGATAAAAATAGTATAAAAATATACTTTACTATTCCTAAATAAAATTAGGGAGTGGGGGCTGGGGAAGAGGCAAAGGCGCAGAGACAAGGGAGCAGGGGAGAAAATTCTCACCTCTGCACCCTGCTCCCATGCATCTTCTTTGCCAATCCCCATTACTCAGATTAGGAAACAGTAGCCAACGATGCCAAGGCATCGGGAATTGTCTCAGAAGGGGCCTGAAATTCACCAGTGATGACGTACTCTAAACGCAGTTTTAACCAAGTTATAAATTGGAGATTTGTAGAAATAATCGCTACTGCTGGTTGGGGACACTTTGCCTTTAGCTCCGTAAACTGCGGTGTTTCCAAGAAAGCTGGTTGCTGAACCAACCAAAAATCTATTTGTTTTTCTTGTTCGTGGTAGTTACGGGTGCGCTCTTTGATAACTTCATGTATAGGTTCTTCTTGGAGAAGAAAGCGTTGACTGGCCAAAACGTAATAGTATGTTTGCATTTTCACCCTTTGGTTGCTATGTAAATAATTTAAGGGTACAGTGCTGCAATCTGTACCCTCATAAACTAACTTTTGTGGAATTTCTTGAACCAAGAACTGAACGGACAAGCACTTTGCTGGTTTTCAGCATTTGTCTTGCCACCAGATGTTAGCTTTTCCAAGAACAGACTATTGTCAAAGTAGTGTTCTAAGGAAACAATCTTCAAGTCATCGCTAACTTTTGCAATGCTCATGCCGATAATTTCTATTGTCTCTCCAGTCGCTGCATGGTCTTTGTATTCTCCGTTAAAATGTCCCCAATGCCGCCATTTGAATGTCACATTTGGTGGCCCTGAGTAAACTTCCACCACTTCCCAAGGAAATCCTTGGGGAAATGCTGTGTAGAAGAGTTTTCCGGATGATTCAAAGGTTTCTTCTGAAGCCTTGTAATGTTCTGAATCAGCCATAAACAAATTGTAAGTACCTTGGGCTGATACATCTGCTGCTGTGTACTCTACTCCACCATTGGTACTCACACGAAACTTGTCATTCACAATAGACAACCACTCTTGCGGGTTAACTTTGAAAGATACCTCCATCTCAAAGGTTCGTACCAAGTTTTGCACGATCGCTTCTAGTGTACCTTCAAGGTGATTGTAAATACTTTCTTGGGCGAGATTCTCGTTTGAACGGGAATAATCAGGCGGTGTCTGACCGCGCCACTCAACATCAGTGCTTTCTGCTATCACCTGATCCCGATTTTGTACCCAAAGCGGCAGGTTGTTAGATTGTGTTGCGCTCATAGAAGTTTTTGCTGAAGATTTGATCCCAATTTCTAGATTTCGCAGTGACAACCCCTCTTTTAAGACAGGTTATAGGGGAGTGGGGAAGAGGCAGAGGGGCATTTCTTGCTGGGAGCAGAAGGGATAAGAGGTAATTTTCTTATTCTCTCCTCCTTGCCCCCTGCTCTCCTGCCTCTTCTCAATGCCCTACGCCCTATGCTCCATGCCCTCTTATAGCTTGTTTCATCTCACGGACTGCCCTTTCCATACCAACTAATGCTGCCCGACTGATGATGGTATGACCGATGTTGAGTTCTTCCATACCTGGAAGCGCAGCCACAGGATAGACATTCCAGTAGGTGAGTCCATGTCCAGCGTTGACTCGTAATCCAGCTTGAATCGCTTGTTCACACCCTTTAGCTAATATGGTTAATTCTCGCTGGCGATTTGTTTCATTCTTAGCCTCAGCATATTGTCCAGTATGCAATTCAATAAACTGCGCCTGCACCTTGACAGATGCTTCTATTTGTGCTAGCTCGGCATCGATAAATACACTAACTGGAATGTTAGCGCTTTGCAATTTATCAACTATCTCACCTATTCTAGCAATTTGCCCGACAATATTTAATCCGCCTTCTGTTGTGACTTCTTCGCGCTTTTCGGGGACTAAAGTCACGTAATCTGGTTTGAGATCGAGAGCGATCACTAGCATTTCATCTGTAGCGGCCATTTCTAAATTCAGATGCGATCGCACTGTTTGCCGCAACAATAGTACATCCCGATCTTGGATATGCCGCCGATCTTCGCGCAGATGCACTGTAATCCCATCAGCACCCCCTAATTCTGCCAGCACCGCCGCCGCTACAGGGTCTGGTTCCACCGTCCGCCGTGCTTGCCGGATGGTGGCGATGTGGTCAATGTTAACGCCAAGTGTAGGCACCCCAAATTTCTCCCAAATCCACAGTCCTCAGAACTTGATTTTACCGGAAATAGTGGGAGTTTTGCTTGAGAGCTAAAGACAGATTACACACGTTAAATGCGATGTCTACGACGGGCTATGACGCTCGTTCGCCCTAGGCGTCTCCCCTTGGGAGAAGACTCGCTAACGCTTCGCTATCGGCGTCGCCAAAAGAAAACTGAGTTAGAAAAAGCTGATTTTTGGGCAGACTACTTTAAATAAATAGCTGATTTAACAAGAGTTGATCAAGTATGAATACAGCAGTTGAACCGATGGACAAGCTTTTGAACTATCGAATTAGCGAGCAACTTTATGCTGGCTCTAGAACCTTGGTTTACCGTGCAATTCGAGAGGCTGATCAACTTCCGGTCGTCATCAAACTGCTCCAGCAGGAGTATCCTACCTTCAACGAACTGCTGCTGTTCCGTAATCAGTACACTATCGCTAAAAATATTCACCTACCTGGTATTGTTCATCCCTATAGTCTGGAACCTTACCGCAACAGCTATGCTTTGGTGATGGAGGATTTTGGTGGCATTTCCCTTAGAGATTGGATGAACAAAAAAATGGGGAGCAACCAATATACTTTGACAGAGTTTTTGGACATTGCGATCGCTCTGAGCAATATTCTTGACGGACTCTATCGCCATCGGGTTATCCACAAAGACATCAAGCCTGCCAACATCCTCATTAATCCGCAAACCAAGCAAGTCAAGTTGATTGACTTTAGCATTGCCTCTCTTTTACCTAGAGAAACCCGCGAAATTCACAGTCCTAATGTCTTAGAAGGTACTCTCGCTTACCTTTCCCCGGAACAAACCGGGCGGATGAATCGCACAATTGACTATCGCAGTGATTATTACTCCCTCGGCGTTACCTTCTATGAACTGCTTACCGGACAGCTACCCTTTCAGTCTAATGATCCGATGGAGCTGGTTCACTGTCATATTGCCAAGCAACCGGATCAATTCAAAATTCAAAATGACGCTCTCTACGAGACGCGCAAGGGACGCGGACTCGCTAACGCTCCGCTAACAAAATTCAAAAATGAGGAGATTCCCCAAGTCCTTTGGGACATTGTGATCAAATTGATGGCGAAAAATGCTGAAGATCGCTATCAGAGTGCATTAGGGCTGAAATTTGATTTAGAAAAATGTTTATCTCAATTGCCGGAAATTGGTTCGATTAAATCCTTTGAACTAGGTAAGCGGGATATTTGCGATCGCTTTATCATCCCAGAAAAGCTCTACGGTCGCCAAGCCGAAGTCAAAAGCTTACTGGATGCCTTTGAGAGAATCAGTCAGGGAAGCACTGAAATTATGTTGGTGGCAGGTTTCTCTGGGATTGGCAAAACTGCTGTGGTTAACGAAGTTCACAAGCCAATTGTGCGACAACGGGGTTACTTCATTAAAGGTAAATTTGATCAATTCGGGCGCAACATTCCTTTCTCTGCCTTTGTGCAAGCCTTCCGAGACTTAATAGGACAACTGCTGAATGAAACTGACGCCCAATTTGAGCAGTGGAAGTGCAAAATTATCTCTGCTTTGGGTGAAAACGGACAAGTGATGATTGAGGTGATTCCAGAACTGGAAAGTATGATTGGTAAACAGCCTCCTGTACCGAAACTCTCTGGGAGTGCAGCACAAAATCGCTTCAATTTGCTGTTTTTGAAATTCACTCAAGTCTTCACGACAAGAGAACATCCATTGGTGATCTTCATTGATGATCTGCAATGGGCAGATTCTGCTTCTTTAAAGTTAATCCACTTATTAATGAGCGAAGCTGACATCGGCTATTTACTATTAATTGGTGCTTACCGAGATAACGAAGTCAACCCAGTACATCCGTTGATGCTGACTTTGGAAGAGATTCAGAAGTTAGACGCTACAGTCAGTACGATTACCTTAGCTCCCCTTGAGCAGATTTATATTAATCATTTGGTTGCAGATACATTGAGTTGCACGTTAACATTAGCTGCACCGTTGACAGAGTTAGTATTGAGCAAAACCAAAGGCAATCCTTTCTTTAGCACCCAGTTTCTTAAAGCGCTACATCAAGATCAACTAATTACATTTAATTTTGAAGGTGGTTATTGGGAATGTGATATTACTCAAGTGCGATCGCTTGCTCTGACTGATGATGTCGTAGAGTTCATGGTAATTCAACTTCAAAAGTTGTCAACAGAAACTCAAGAAGTTTTGAAGTTAGCGGCTTGTGTAGGCAACCAATTTGATTTAGCGACATTAGCAATCGTCCATGAAAAATCTCAGGTGGAAACAGCCGCAGACTTTTGGAAAGCTGTGCAGGATGGGTTGATTATCCCTACCAATGAAGTCTACAAATTCTATCAAGAGGAGTCAGGATTTCAGCAACACAATTCTCCTGACTCCTGTTGTTACAAATTTCTTCACGATCGCATTCAGCAAGCTGCCTATTCACTAATTCCTGACAATCAAAAACAAGTTACTCACTTGCATATTGGACGTTTGCTGCAACAAGCCATCACCGCAAATGAACGAGATGAGAAAATTTTTGCGATCGTCAACCACCTGAATCAAGGGGTTGCTTTGATTAGTGACGAGCAGGAGCAACAGGAACTCGTGCAGTTAAACTTGGTGGCTGGGCATAAAGCCAAGAGTGCAACAGCTTACGTAGCAGCTTTAGACTATTTCAACATAGGTATTTCTGTGTTAACAGATGACTGCTGGCACAGTCAATACAATCTCGCCCTCATCTTGTATGAAGGAGCAACAGAATCAGCTTACCTCTGCACCCATTTTGAACAGATGGAACAGTTCGCTGAGGTTGTGCTGAATCATGCCCAATCCTGGCTAGATCGGGTAAATATCTACAATATTAAAATCCAGGCTTGCATGGCACAACATCAGCAGCTAGAAGCCTTGCAACTAGCACGGAAAATGCTAAAGCATTTGGGAGTGAATTTGCCGGAACGACCCACCCAAACAGACATCGAGCAGGCACTGCGGCACACCCAAACCTTGCTCAATGGTAGGTCAATCGAATCTTTGCTGGAATTACCCCAAATGACCGCACCGGACAAAAAAGCGGCAATGGTTATTTTATCCAGCATTATTTCTGCTGCCTATCAAGCTGCCCCTGACCTATTGCCCCTGGTGATCTTTGCCGAGTTCGATTTATCAGTAGAATACGGCAATGCTCCAGAATCGACTCATGGCTATGTGATGTACGGGTTGACCTTGGTTGCCATATTAGGAGATATTGACGCAGGCTATCGGTTTGGGCAATTGGGGGTGAATCTCCTACAACGCATCCATGCCCCCAAGTTAACCGCTAAAACCATTTTTGCCTTTAACTGCTTCCTCAGACATTGGCAAGAACCTGCAAAATATACTCTGGAAGGATATTTGCAAGCTTACTCCAGTGGGCTAGAAACCGGTGATATTGAGTATGTTGCTCTCAGCCTGATGTGTTATTGCGACACAGCTTACTGGAGTGGTCAGGAACTATCTGCCTTAAGACAAACGACAGAAGCTCATCGCAAGGTTATTCAGCAATTGCGCCAGGATAGTTGTCTCCACACACAAAGTATTTATCATCAGGTTGTAGTCAATCTGTTGGAGGTTGCGGCTGAACCTGAGCGGTTGCTTGGCGAATACTGCTATGAGGATGAAATAATTCAGCTTTTCCTCAAAACGAATCAGGGAGCAGGACTATATCAGGTTTATTTCAATAAACTGCTCCTCTGTTACCTGTTCCAACACTATGAACAAGCATTACAAAATGCAAAACTGGCAGAACCATATTTGGGTGCAGTCACGGGACTAGTGCTGGTTCCTATCTTCTATTTCTACGATGCATTGGTTCAATTAGCGGTTTATCCAAATGCCAGTGAGACAGACCAAACCAGCATTATCGAGCGGGTGACAGCCGATCAAGAAAAACTCAGCATCTGGGCAGCTCATGCACCCAGCAATCAGGCTCACCGCCATGCTTTAGTTGTCGCAGAAAAATGTCGAGTTTTGGGAGCGAAAGCCGAGGCAATTGAGTATTACGATCGCGCTATTGCTAAAGCCAAAGAAAACGAATATGTCAACGAAGAAGCTCTCGCCAACGAACTCGCAGCGAAGTTTTATTTAGAATGGCACAAAGAACGTATTGCCCAAGAGTATTTGATTAATGCTTACTATTGCTACACACGCTGGGGCGCTAAAGCCAAAGTCGATGATCTAGAACAGCGTTATCCACAATTGCTAGCTCCCATTCTACAACAGACGCGCTCGCCAATCACGTCTAGTCAGACGATTACAAATATTGACAGCATTGCTACCTTGCACCCAAACTTTAATAAATCAGTAACATCTAGCAGCAATACATCAGTAATGCTAGATTTAGCAACAGTTTTCAAAGCCTCTCAGACTCTCTCCAGTGAAATCGAACTGGAGAAATTACTCACAAAGCTACTGCAAGTGGTGATTGAAAATGCTGGAGCAGATAAGTGTGCGTTACTACTGATCAAAGCAGGTAGATTGGTGGTTGAGGCGATCGCTCAAGTTAGGCAGCAATCAACCGTGCTCCAGTCCATTTTTGTGGAAGATAGCGCAGACGTTCCCCATAGCCTAATTTACGCCGTCAAACGCAACCTGCAACCTACGGTGATCATTAATCCAGCAGTGCATCCGGCGCTGATGGCTGACCCCTACATCATTCGTCAGCAACCCAAAAGCTTGCTGTGTATGCCGATTCTGTATCAAGGCAAACTGTTGGGGATTTTGTATTTAGAAAACAATCTTACTACTGGGGCGTTTACAAGCGATCGCGTCGAAATTCTCAATTTGTTATGCACTCAAGCTGCAATCTCCTTAGAAAACGCCCGACTTTATCAGCAAGCACAAGATACTCTCAAAAACCTGGGACAGAACGAACAATTCTTGCGGTTAATTATTGACAGTATTCCCCAGTTTGTTTTCTGGAAAGACCGCAATTGTGTTTATTTAGGCTGTAACCATAACTTTGCTCAAGCTTCAGGTGTAGGAGTGCCAGAAAATATTATCGGTAAAACAGACTATGACCTTTCTTGGACTAGTGAGAAATCAGATTCTTTTATAGAGTGCGATCGCCGCATTATGGAGTCTGGACAAGCTGAACTCAATATTATCGAAAGCATGCAGAAAGCAGATGGAATACAAATCTGGTCGAATACAAACAAAATTCCGCTACGAAATCAAGAAGGAAACGTTTTTGGCATCCTTGGCACATCTGAGAATATCACAGAACACCACTTGCTACAACAGCAAAAGCAACAATTAGAACAAGCGTTGCAAGAACTCCAAACGATGCAATTGCAATTGGTGCAGGGTGAGAAAATGTCTGCCCTTGGTAATTTGGTAGCAGGTGTTGCCCATGAAATTAACAATCCTGTCGGCTTCATTGCCGGCAACTTAGAACCAGCAAAAGATTATGTCAAGGATTTGTTTGGGCTAATTAAGCTTTATCAAGAGAAGTTTCCAGAACCAGGCTCAGATATTGAAGACGAAATTGATGCGATGGACTTGAATTATTTACGCGAAGATTTACCTAAATTGCTGGACTCAATGAAACTGGGTGTTAACCGTATTCGCAGTATCAGCACTAGTCTGCGAACCTTCTCCAGAGCAGATAAAGATTACAAAGTTCCTTTCAATATTCACGAAGGCATTGACAGTACTATTTTGATTCTGAGACATCGTTTAAAAGCCAACGAAAACCGTCCAGAAATTGAGGTAGTAAAAAAGTATGGCAAATTACCCTTGGTAGAATGCTTTGCTGGACAGCTCAATCAGGTGTTTATGAACTTGTTGGCAAATGCTATTGATGCACTTGAAGAATACAGTACAGAGCGGAGTTTGTCAGCGATTCTAGCCAACCCCAATTGCATTACAATTCAAACCGATGTAGCCGAATCAGGTCAGCATATTTTGATTAAGATTGCCGACAATGGGGTGGGGATGTCACCAGAGGTCAAGCAACGAGTATTTGACCATTTGTTCACTACCAAGCCTGTAGGAAAAGGCACAGGATTGGGATTAGCGATCGCTCGTCAAATTATTATCGAAGGACATGGCGGTTCACTCTCCTGTACTTCCGAACTTGGACAGGGCACAGAGTTTGTGATTCAAATCTCTATTCAACAAAATTAATAAGTAAAAAGTCAAAATTGCGAAAAACATTGAAATAACCAAAGATTATATCAATGATTTTTTGGCTAATTTTTCCACTGATGCTTGAAGGCGATATACTTTAAGAAAGTTGATTTGTAAATTCCATCTGCTGTATATAACAGCTATTACATCAACTATCTGAGGTGATATGCTTTTAAAACTGCAACAAATTATCGTCAAACCTGGTCAACAAATGTTACTCCAAGATATTAGTTGGCAGCAGTTAGAAAATATTTTAGAAGAAATGGGAGAAAAGCGTGCTGCACGTATTTCTTATAGTCATGGCTGGTTAGAAATTATGGTTCCCCTACCAGAACACGAAAAAGATAAAGAATATATTGGTGAGTTAGTGAGAATTTTATTAGACAAACTCCAAATTGATTTTGAACCTTTTGGTTCCACAACACTTAAAAATGAGCGAATGCGGCAAGCAGTAGAACCAGATGCCAGTTTTTATATTCAAAATCAAGCTGCTATAATTGGCAAAAATCGCATTGATTTAAATATAGACCCACCACCAGATTTAGTAATCGAAATTGATATTACCTCCCGGACTCGTTTTGAGAATTATGAAATTTTGGGAGTTCCTGAACTTTGGCGACATACACAACAAGGTTTAGAAATTTCTTTGTTACAACAGGGGAAATATATAAAATCTGAATCTAGTCCTAATTTTCCTAATATACCAATTGTTGAATTAGTCAATGAATATGTTCAGCAGTGTTTAACAATTGGGAGAAGTCAAGCTATGCGGAATTTTAGAGATTGGGTGAAGAATAATTTATAGTCATTTCTAATCTGCACGCTTTAATTCAACAAGCTATCGGCAGATTATGATAAAAATCTAAGGCTTTCTGAGAAAGGCGATCGCTCATGACTACTGAGAACAATCCAGCAACAGTGTCTAAGCAATCGCCTCACTTTTAGCAACCAGCAATATCACCCCAAACTAGTGGTAAAATCAATTTTTTAAAGCATTACCAAACTACCTTGCGCTTCTTCTTCTAGTTCATAACCATTAGCCAGTTTTTCAATTGCTTGGTCAATCATTGCCAAACCTTGATCTACCCTTTCAACTACACTTAACTGTCCCCGGAGTTCGGCAGCACCAACGAAACCTTTAGCATACCAAGTCATATGCTTGCGGGCTTGACGCACACCGCGATCGCCTTTATATTCCCACAAGGCTTGTAAATGATCTCTTGCACATTCCAAACGCCCAATTGGGGTTGGTGGCGGTAATACTTCCCCAGTTTTTAGGAAGTGATCAATTTCTCCCACCAAAAACGGATAACCCAAAGTTCCACGAGAACACATCACACCATCAGCGCCAGTTTGCTCTAAACATTTCACCGCTGCTTCAACTGAGAAAATATCTCCATTCCCAATAACTGGGATAGAAAGCACTTCTTTTACACGGGTAATCCATTCCCAACGGGCATTGCCATTGTATCCTTGGGCGCGGGTGCGTCCGTGTACTGTGATCATTTTTGCTCCTGCATCTTCCATCCGCTTGGCAAAGTCGAGAATAGTAATTTCGTTGTCATTCCAGCCAATACGGGTTTTTACTGTCACAGGGACATCAACAGCTTTCACCACTTCCCGCACAATTGCCTCTGCCACTTCTGGTTGCCGCAACAACGAAGAACCGCCACCATTTTTAGTGATTTTATTTACCGGACAACCCATATTAATATCAACAGTATCAGCACCTTCGGCAACTGCCTTGATTGCTGCTTCTGCCAGAAAATCTGGACGGCAATCAAATAGTTGAACGCTAATTGGGCGTTCGTTAGGGTCTACCTCCATGATTTTGGGTAACTGCTTGACATAATGCAACCCTGTAGCATTCACCATTTCGGTATACATCATGGAATCTGGGGCATAGCGACGCACGAGACGGCGAAACACCATATCTGTCACCCCAGATAGAGGCGACTGGAGAACCCGACTTTTTACCTCAAATGAGCCAATTTTTAAGGGTTGAGAGAGCCTAGCTTGAAGAGTGGGAGACAGAGAAATCATAGAAAAAATTAAAAATTGTGGGAACCGAAGATAGCTAGGGATATTTAGAGATACTGTTTATTTTCGTTGATGTATCTTGACTTAGAGGCTATTTTTGCAGCTTACCGAGCCTATTAAACTTCCAAATCCAACGCCTGCAAGATTTGTTTAGCTGTCAAACCCAACACCAATAATTAAGATATTAGCTTTTAATTTAGCTTCCATACATCCTTTTTACCATGCCTTCCTCTCTCAATACGGTTCAGATAAGCTCTTGAGGCAGGGGAGGCACAGGAGGGATATGTCTATTGCGATTGCTTCGTTGCACTCGCAATGACAACTAATCAGTCGGACATGATATGAAATGGAAATGAACCAGACAGAAATCTGTTTCAAAGCCTCTCCCCGAAACAGAGAGAGGTTTGGAGAGGGGTTTTTTAGGATACTTTTAGACTTTTGAAACAACCTTAGGACTTACGCAAAAAACCTCTCAAACTCTTAATCCTCCGTGTACTCTGTGTCTCTGTGGTTCCTTCTTACATGACTTGTGCGTAAGTCCTGAACTTGTTAAAGGGTTTCCTTTAGGCTTGAATTAGTCTCTGAATTTTTTCTGACTAGAAACGGATAAAAGCATCACCTTCTCGAATATCCACATAGGTTTCTAGTCCGGCTTCACTTGTACTAACTGTTGAGCGCTGTTGCTAAGAAATCCTACTTCATTCAGTCTTGGAATCTCTCTAATCGTCCTGAAATTGAGTAGTACTTTAGCGAACGCAGATTCATTTTGTATCTGTTGAGAAGATCACCGTGAAATACTACTGATAAAAATTAGTAAGCCGACTGCGGGAAGCAATCGGCATAACAAATTCATGATAATTTAGCTGCAATTTAGCCGTGAGTTGCACCTTGAGGGGGACGTGAAACAACTTTTTTGGCTAAACCCAAAGTCTGCAAAACTAGGATGCTCCACCAAGTAACATCAATTTCCCACCAAGACAAACCAGATTTTGCCATGTGGGGATAAGTATGATGGTTGTTGTGCCATCCTTCTCCATAGGTTACGAGGGATACCCACCAAAGATTACGAGCACCATCATTGGCATCAAAGGTGCGATAACCCCACAGGTGTGATGCTGAGTTCACAAACCAGGTTGAGTGCCAAAGCAAGACACACCTAACAAACACTCCGTAGAATACAAAAGACCATCCTCCTAAGGCATATAGCAGCAACCCGAAGGGTATTTGCAACAGCAAGAAGTAGCGATCCAGCCAGCAATAAAAGGGTTGTCTTGCTAGGTCAGGGGCATATTTTTTATAGGTGTCATAGTCAAAAAATTCTGGACGTGGATAGAAAATCCACAGTATATGGCTCCACCAAAATCCTCTTTGAGCAGAGTAGGGGTCTAAATTGACATCTTCTGTGTGGGCGTGATGCTGGCGGTGTCCACCTACCCAAAAAATTGGCCCGCCTTGCATAGCCAGCGCTCCAATCAGGGCGATCGCATACTCTAACCACTTGGGAACCTGGAAACTCCGATGGCTCAGTAGTCGGTGATATCCCAGGCAAATACCAATGCTCCCGAATAACCAGTGGAGAAATACTAATAAACCTAATGCTGACCAGGAAAAAAACCAAGGAGCTAGAAGTGCTAAGGCATGAAATGCAGCAAAAAATACTACATTTGTCCAACTGAGTTGAGGTGAGTTGCCTCTCTCAGGGGCGATCGCCCCAAAATTTGCGGTCATAAAAATTCCTGTTGATGGATGAGGAAGCGATTTGCTTTTTCTTGGGCATAATCCCACAGGGATTTACCCGCCCTGTACACTAGTACTTTGTCAAGCTAGTGCAAGAGGGTTTGTAGTAAGCACGAAGAGTGCTTACAAAATAAGGACTAAAGTCCTGACTACGAACTTGCTTACCCATCAATTTCAACTTGACAGACTACAAGTTAGTTACAGTGAGCCAGCGCGGTCTTCTCCCTTGGGGCTAGCCTCTCTTTTTGGGAGAAGATCGCAGTGGCTCCCCATGAGCAACTGGCGTTAGTGACGCTTGCTTTGGCGTCTTTGCAGGAGAAGGAGCATCACCTGTTGGGTAGAGTAAAGCAAGTATCACTTACATTTGTTATGCTAGCAGAACTCTCATCTTCCTGCAAGTGCCACTTGCATTTCTCTATGTCGTCTCAACTCATTTCCACTCGTCAACGCCTGATTCAAGCTGCACTTGAGTTGTTTTCTGCTCAGGGAGTTAGCGCTACCACAACCCGCCAAATTGCTGAAAAAGCCGAAGTCAACGAAGTAACGTTATTTCGGAATTTTGGCAATAAACATGGACTGCTTTTAGCTGTGCTGGAAGAGTCCGCAGCTTTCAAGGATTTAGGTGAGTCGCTGGTGCGACGGGCAACACCTCCGGGCAATGTCTACCAAGCTCTTAAAGATTATGCAAGTGATAGCTTACATGCATTAGAACGAGTGCCAGAGTTTGTCCGGTCTGTGGTAGGTGAAGCCGACCAATTCCCGGCAGAAAATCGCCGCGCTCTAGGCAGGGGAGTAACAGAAGCAAACCGCTATGTAGCTCAGTATTTAGCTACTGTAATCCAGCAAGGACACTTAAATACCTATTTACCCGCAGAAAAATTAGCCAGTTTGCTGAATGGGATGATCTTGGGATATGCCGTAATTGAGTTCACCAGCGAATTTCACGAACTTTGGGAGGATCGGGATGATTTTCTGGAAAATTTGGTGGAGTTATTTTTACATGGAGCCATGTCATCCTCAGCAGAATCAGCAACCAACTCCTTACAAGGAGGGTTGATTACCACAGAAGTAGCTGATTTGCCTGCTAGTTTAGTTCACGAAATTCTGCAACAAGCCAGAAAATCGGGAGTACGAGATTATGCCTTAGCTTATGTGTTATTTGGGGCTGGGTTATCTGCCACAGAAATAATTAGCTTGGAGCGATCGCACCAAATCTACGATCCTCAAGGGCACTTCCTGCAAATCACAATCCCAGGACTTGTTCGTCAAGTACCTGTGAATCAGTGGATTCTGGGCAAACGCTATGGCTCTTTCACGAATAATCCCTTAATCAAATGGCTCAAAAGCCGTAAAGATGCTCAAACAGCTATGTTTTTGAATGAAACAGGCAAACCGCTCTCAGAATCAGAACTTCAGACACGTTGGCAAGTATGGAGTAATGGACTATTAACTCCCCAAGCACAGACGCCAACTGTAGCTCAGGCACAACAAACCTGGCGCGTAGAAATGTTAATGCGGGGGATCAGCTTGGAAAACCTGATTATTTTAACAGGTTGCGATCGCAACCAATTACAACCCTATGCCCGCCGAGCCAAAGAAAAAGCTGCCCTAGAGCAAGCGACTCGTTTGGATCATAAGCCAGGATAGGGGAGTGGGGATGAGGGAGATGGGTAGATAAGGGGAATAACGGGACTTAAACAAAACTGAAGAAAAATAGGAAAGCGATCGCCCCATTTGTAACTAGATAAAGGAGCAATCATCAGCATGATCCAGTTAAACGATTAAGGTAATACAACAGAGGTTTCTCTACCATTGTTGTTTGTACTATTCAAAAGTGTAGCTGTACTATCAGATGGGGATTGGGTGTTGCTCAAACGGCGTGATAAATTTTTGCGTTGCTTGCCTCCCGCCTGAACATATTGCAAACTGTCTTTGCCATAACGAGCTGCCACACTCATTAACATCTTTTCAGAATAGCCGCGCAATTCTTCTTCAATCAGAGAAAGGCGACCTGTCATTTCATCCAGGGTAGAGAGTGAAGTGTTGTAGGTTGATAGCTGAGTTTGCAAAATTTGAATGCGGCTGTCGTAGTCTGTCAAACTTAATCCGTTGCCAAATTCTAGCGTAGGGCTAATTGATCGCATTCCTGCAATTCGACGGAGAGCTTTTTCGAGAGTCGGTGAACTGCGTTTTAGTCGTGCCATAAAATGCGCTCCTGAAGGAAGTTATAGGGTTACTGCATGTACTCTAGCCAATGCAACAATAAACTTCTCTGAGAAATAATTCGGAAAAATTAAAGCAAATTAAGATCGACTTAATTATTTTTAGTAAATTATACTGAAGTTTTTATTTTATTTGTCAAAAAAGCTACTTAGAAATCAGCAACAAATACCTCGAAGTCGTGTTGGAGTACTTCAAAGTCATGTTGAGGTACTTGAAAGTCGTGTTGAAGTACTTCAAAGTCATGTCGAGGTACTTGAAAGTTGTGTTGGAGTACTTCAAAGTTATGTCGAGGTACTTGAAAGTTGTGTTGGAGTACTTCAAAGTCATGTCGAGGTACTTGAAAGTTGTGTTGGAGTACTTCAAAGTCATGTTGAGGTACTTTGAAATCGTGTCGAAGTATTAGAGAATGGTTTTCTTCAGCTCAACCGGACTTACGGCGAAGGCGATCGCCCTGAAAAGTATTATAAATATAATTCAACTATAGGAGTCCTATTTGATTACGTGAAAAAAACTCAGCTTTACCTTAATCTTCTAGAATCCTTTAGTTTGTGTCAAACGGAGTAACAGTATGTCTGAAGTAGCAAGTTCAGAGCAGGAAAATTCGGTTCTCTCGCCACCTTTAGGTTTCAAGCTGCACTATACCCTGGAAGGACACAGTGACATCATCACTCAAATTGCATGGTCAGCGGATGGGAAAAAGCTTGCTTCAGCCTCCAAAGACCATACAATCCAGCTTTGGAATACAGAAACTGGAGAGCTTATGTCCGTACTTGAAGGACATACAGACACTGTACTTGGAATAGCATGGTCGCCAGATGGAGAAGTTTTAGCATCAGTCTCTGCCGATGACACAATAAAGATGTGGAATACCAACACAGGCGATCTACGATCTACAATTGAAAATGAGAACAGTAATGCGATCGCATGGAATCCATCTGGAAAGATATTTGCATCAATAAATGCAATTAAAAATGAGAACAGCAATGCGATCGCATGGAATCCACATGGAAAGATGTTTGCATCAATAAATACCCATTATCATAACGATAAAGAAATCCAGTTTTGGGATGCACAAACCGAAAAAAAAATAGAGGATCTAAGGGAAAAATTTGAAAACTTTTCTAGAAAAATAGAGGTTACTTCTAGTAAAATAGCGAATCTCTTTAACAAAAATATCTTTTTGTCGATTGAAAAGGATGTTACTATTAATTATGGGAATGTTGGAATAATTGGTGGTAGTTATAGGAATAAGATTTTTATTCATGATATTCTGAACTCAAAAACTTTTTCTTATAAACGTCAATCTTTTGGTGAGCTATTAGATGAACTATTAGAAAACAAAAGATTAGGTAATCTTGTTTGGGATTCAAGCGGGCAAATGCTAGCCTTATTAAATAAAAATCTAACTAGCATTAATCTTGTAAAGACTAATGCTACTCAGCAAAAGCATTTAGAACAGCTAGAAAGACTGAAACAATTAGAACTAGAATGGAACAAGATACTGAGTACTCGAACAGAAATTGAAAACAAGGAAAGTATAGAAGCTGGAATGGCAGAGCTAAGGGAGTTGCACGCCGAGTTAGCCGAAATAAATGAATTAGAGCTAGTAGCTTCTTACATAACTCAAACATCCTCCGAGTCCATAAATTTAGAAAATAGCAAATTTCTTGCTATAGCCTGGTCGCCGGACAGTCAAGTGTTGGCATCAGCAATTCTTGATAGTACTATCATGCTCTGGGATACTGCCACTGGCTTGCTAACTAGGATTCTTGAAGGCCATGCAGATGCAGTCACTGATGTTTCTTTTTCCTTCGACGGTAAATTTCTTGTATCTAAATCTCTAGATAACTCTGTTCGACTCTGGAATTGCAAAACTTGGGAAACTGTAGCAGTTATTCATGAATTCACTTCGGGTAAATGGCTCTCCAGCGTTGCCTTCAATCCAAAGCTGCCTATTCTTGCCACACTTGGAGAAAAGGACACGATCATCCATATTTGGAAGTTAGATTTTCCTACCTTATTGACTGTTCCTTCGGTTTCATCTTCGGTTCATTATGTCAATGCCAAAGTTATTTTAGTAGGAGATAGCGGAGTAGGAAAATCTGGACTCGGTTTAGTGCTAAGTGGCGAATACTTCCGACCAACGGAATCAACTCACGGACGGCGAGTTTGGACATTCGATAAGCAAGGTATTGTAGAAAGTTCTCAAGCAGAGACTCGTGAAACTATACTATGGGATCTGGCAGGGCAACCAGGCTATCGTTTGATTCATCAATTGCACTTAAACGAAGTAGCTGTTGCTCTTATTATCTTCGATACTCGTAGTGAAACCGATCCTTTCGCTGGAGTGCGTCATTGGGATCGGGCGCTCACTCAAGCACAACGGCTTCAGTCTTCTAGTACTTCTTCACTCAAGAAATTTCTGGTTGCTGCTCGTGCAGATCGGGGTGGTATCGGCGTTAGTCCAAAGCGTATCGATACATGGGTAAAAGAATTAGGCTTTAATGGATACTTTGAAACTAGCGCCAAAGAGGGGTGGAAAATTCCAGAACTAGTCGATGCAATTCGCAAGGCTATTAATTGGAAAGCTTTGCCAAGCGTCAGCTCAACAAAACTCTTCCAGCAAATCAAAGATTTCCTAATTGCAGAGAAAAAAGCCGAGCGATTGTTATCTACAGTAGATGACTTATATCGTGCATTTCTAAAATCTGAAAACGCTTCTACCGAGACAGAAAAGTTGCGTTCCCAATTTGATACCTGTATTGGACGAGTCGAATCGAGGGACTTAATCCGACGAATTTCTTTTGGAAATTATGTTTTACTGCAACCCGAATTGCTAGATGCTTACGCTTCTGCTCTAATTAATGCTGCTAAGGATGAACCTGATGGTTTAGGCAGTATTGCTGAAGAAGATGCACGACACGGGCGTTTTCGGATGTCAGAAGATGAGCGAATTAAGGATAAAGCACTAGAAGAATTACTGCTAATTGCAACGGTTGAAGAGTTACTATACCACGAGTTAGCGTTACGCCAATTGGCGGACGATGGCGCATATTTGGTATTTCCATCACAATTTACCCGTGAATGGCCCGATGCACCTAATCCAGAAGGTCAAACAGTAATCTTTGAATTTGAAGGTGCAGTTCTCAATATTTATGCGACTTTAGCCGTGAGGCTCACAAGAAGTGGACTTTTTATCAAACAAGACTTATGGAAGAATGCCGCAACTTACAAAGCAAAAGTGGGTGGATTATGCGGTATGTTCTTACGAGAAGTTCAAGAAGGTAAGGGAGAATTAACACTCTTTTTTGATAGAGCGGCAAATGAACAAACCCGCTCTCAATTTGAAGACTACATCCTGATTCATTTGAAGCGACGGGCGTTAACAGAAAGTATCAAACAGCGGCGCATTTTTGCTTGCCATAATTGCGGTGCAACAATTCCTGAACAGCATATCCAGATGCGGCGTGAACGTGGTTTTGACTGGATTGCCTGTAGCGTTTGTGGTGAAACTCGTATTTCTTTGATAGATCCAAAACAGGCAGAGCAAATAACAGAAACACAGGCATCCACTCTTGCAGAAATGGATAAAACTGCCAACTTGCAACGCAATCGTGAAACTGCGACTTCTTCAGTTCAAGGGAAAATTGCAACAAAAGACTTCGACGTATTTCTCTGCCACAACAGCGATGATAAGCCAAATGTCAAGCTTATTGGCAACCAGCTTAAAGAATTAGGGATTTTGCCTTGGCTAGATGAATGGGAACTCCAACCTGGTTTGCCCTGGCAACGGGTATTGGAAGAGCAGATCAGGAATATAAAAGCTGCGGCTGTCTTTATTGGAAAGAATAATACTGGACCCTGGCAAGACGCTGAATTAGACGCTTTTTTGCGGCAATTTGTTAGACGACGATGTCCGGTTATTCCTGTACTGCTTCCAGATTGTGTTCAAACTCCAGAATTACCAATTTTTCTAGAAGGCATGATGTGGGTTGATTTCCGCCAGTCAGAACCCGATCCCATAAAGCAACTAATCTGGGGAATTACAGGTAAACGAAAATCTTAAATCCTTGCGCGATAAATACGCATTTGGTGGAACACACCCCAATAACGGGTTATTTTCGACGGTGAGCGCACCTCGCTTGTCAAAAATAACCCGATATTATGAAGGCAACTAAAATAAACGCCCTTAAAAATATTTTGTAATCCAACAAATAAGCGAATGTTGGTAAAACGATAAAAATCTGGGATACTGATGGTAACGCTACCCCTTGTTCCGTCGAGTTTCGTCATTTGTCTGCCCTGGATATCTTAGCCGATCGCCAATCACCGAAAGTTGATAAAACGGAAAAAACTGAGCCTGCTGTATCCAGACGCAAGTCGCCAAATCAGCGCAGATATAAGGGTGTGCGATCGCGGGAATATCCAAGAAGATGATGGCTGAAGGCAAGTCTCAAAATTCACATTGAGTCAAGCTGCTAAATTGAAAAAACCCCGTTAAGCTGTTCCACATCTAAGTTGCATAAAATAGTAACAAGATAAATACCAGTTTGTGTATCATGCCAGTCAAAGGTTTCCTCAAGGTTGAACAGA
>NZ_JBALCN010000108.1:0-96351 GCF_036919615.1 Nostoc sp.
AAACGCTCTAAATTGGTTTAATCATTGTGGTCTATTTTTTGAGCCTATTCGATAGTTATTTTTGTGGTTTTTTTGATCGCAAACTGCTGTAAGTGTCCAAGCAAAGATGGATGCTCATAGTGAGAGCGATCGCTTACAGTAACATAAGGAAAATATCTGCTGGCAAAACAGATAGCAGAGAAGGGCGAATACACTGATGATTTTGTAATGACGTTAAATAAAGGTTGTGATCTAATTTTTCAGTCTACGGATGTACCTTCCACGGTTACCAGATGATTCGCCTGATGTTGTTGGAAATGCTTTGATATTTAATGGGATTGCACAGATCCGATTAGAAGACTTATTACTGGCTACTCGACACGCAAGTTTGAGCTTAGTAGGATGATGGCTGAAAAGCTTATTCAGAATCAATTTCAGAAAAAAAATCATTTTTGAGTATTGCAACGATTCGTGAAAAATTCCGCCATTCATCTGGAGATCATTTTAGTCAGGTACTGGTTTTGACACTAACTAGGAGTTTTTTTAAGGAACTCACTCTCATGAGCAACCGATAGTCGTACCAATCCAAAAAAGGAAAGTGACTTTCAAAAACCTTACCCCTCATCGACCCTATCCTTGGGGACTTCCAAAAAATAAAAACAGTCAGAAACCCCTATTTAACTATTTTGATCGGAAAATCGTCTCTGTGGTTTCACTAATGCCAATCTCCCGACTTATCTGCTAGAGATTTGAAAGGTTTACTGTTATATAAGAAATGCTTGCCAGAGTCTGGAGTGCATCAATTGTGGGCATCGATGCCGTCAAAGTAGGCGTGGAAGTCGATGTGTCAGGGGGATTACCGGGAATTGTTGTTTTGGGACTGCCAGATTCAGCGATTCAAGAATCCAGAGAAAGAGTCAAAGCAACGCTGAAGAATGCAGGTTTTGCCTTTCCCATGCGAAAAATTGTGATCAATTTAACTCCGGCAGATTTACGCAAAGAAGGCCCCTGTTTCGATTTGCCTATTAGTGTGGGAATTTTGGCGGCTTCTGAGCAAGTTAGCGCTGATTTGTTGGGAGATTATCTATTCTTGGGCGAAGTCTCTCTGGATGGCAGTTTGCGTCCGGTGGCTGGTGTTTTGCCGATCGCAGCGGCTGCCCAAAACATGGGAATTGCAGGTTTAGTTATCCCTGTGGATAACGCCCAAGAAGCGGCAGTAGTTGAAGGCTTGGCTGTTTACGGCTGCAAACATCTGTCTGATGTGGTGGATTTTTTAAATAATCCGGGGCGTTACAAACCTGTGCAGATGGATGGCACAACGGAGATAGCAACGGTATCCTACCCTGGTGCAGATTTGCACGATGTGAAAGGACAAGCTCATGCGCGTCGTGCCTTAGAAATTGCTGCTGCTGGTGGGCATAATTTAATCTTTGTTGGGCCGCCTGGTAGTGGGAAAACTATGTTAGCACGGCGCTTACCAGGAATTTTGCCACCCCTGAGTTTTGCCGAATCTTTAGAAGTGACTCGGATCCATTCGGTGGCTGGTTTATTGAAAAATCGTGGTTCATTGGTACGCGATCGCCCTTTTCGCAGCCCCCACCACTCAGCATCTGGGCCTTCTCTTGTGGGTGGTGGTAGCTTTCCTCGTCCTGGAGAAATATCATTATCTCACAGAGGTGTGCTTTTTTTGGACGAACTCACGGAATTTAAACGAGATGTTTTAGAATTTCTGCGTCAACCTTTAGAAGATGGCTACGTTACAATTTCCCGCACCAAACTATCGGTAACCTTTCCCGCACAGTTTACTTTGGTGGCGAGTACCAATCCTTGTCCATGCGGTTATTATGGCGATACCATCCAACAATGTACTTGTTCTCCTCGCCAGCGCGAGCAATATTGGGCAAAACTTTCTGGGCCGTTGATGGATCGAATTGATTTACAAGTTGCGGTGAATCGCTTAAAACCAGAAGAAATTACCCAACAACCTACCGGAGAAGCATCAACATCAGTGCTACAACGGGTTCAACAAGCAAGCGATCGCGCAATTACCCGCTTCCAAGGAGAAGCAAATCTGCGTTGCAATGCCCATATGCAGAGTCGTCATCTCCAGCAATGGTGCAAGCTAGATGATGCTAGTCGCAATTTATTAGAAGTAGCAATTAGAAAATTAGGTTTATCGGCAAGAGCAAGCGATCGCATTCTCAAAGTAGGGCGGACTATTGCAGATTTAGCGGGAGAAGATGAATTAAAAACCAATCATGTAGCAGAAGCGATTCAATATCGCACAATCGATAGAATGCAGTAAAAATTTTCGGCGTTGCTGAATAAAAGTATGAATTAGCCTCACGCTCCAGACGCAGCGAAAAGTCGAGCCAGGCGCTAAGGGAGCATCCCAATTGGCGCGTAGGCGTAGCCCGTCGTAGACATCGCATTGCCATCTGCTCATAAAGTTCTAAATTCCTCCTCAAGGATACTTCAGAAACCCCCTTGGGAGGATGTGCTTACTTAGGAAATCAGTATCCAATATATCAGGAAGTAAGCCACATCCCTTAAGGAGACTGATTGGATGAATTTACAGGTTATGTGGAAGTTATTACAAGAGACATTCAAAGAATGGAGTGAGGATAAAGCTTCACGGTTAGCGGCGGCGTTAGCTTACTACACAATTTTTTCCATTGCCCCGTTGTTGATTATTGTAATTGCGATCGCAGGGGTAGTATTTGGAGAAGATGCAGCAAGAGGTCAAATCGTTGGACAAATTCAAGGTTTAGTCGGTAAAGATGGGGCACAATTTATCCAAACAGCCATTCAGAATGCTAACAAACCACAAACAGGAGCGATCGCTTCCATTATTAGTGTTGTAGTTCTGATAGTGGGTGCTACTGGTTTATTTACCGAGCTGCAAGATTCCCTTAACACGATTTGGGAAGTCAAACCGAAACCCGGACGCGGCGTAAATAATATGATTCGCCTACGCTTTTTGTCCTTTGCAATGGTGATCGGGATTGGATTTCTACTTTTGGTTTCTCTGGTAATTAGTACGGGGTTAGCAGCATTAGTAAAATACTTTGGCAACATCCTACCCGGTGTTGATTTCCTCTGGCGAATAGTTAACTTTGTTTTATCTTTTTCGATCACTACAGCACTATTCGGGCTAATTTTCAAAGTTCTACCAGATGTCAAAATTACTTGGAATGATGTTTTTATTGGAGCTATTATTACTTCATTTTTGTTTTCCATTGGTAGGTTTTTATTAGGACAATATTTAGGTAATGGCAGTTTTGGTTCAACCTACGGTGCTGCTGGTTCACTGGTAGTGCTTTTAGCTTGGGTTAACTATGCTGCACAGATTCTTTTCTTCGGTGCAGAGTTTACCCAAGTTTATGCTAGAAGGTACGGAAGTGGCATAACCCCAACCAAGGATGCTATACCTTTATCTGAGCACACGAAAGATGATGGTACAAATAAAACTGGACAATCGTCCACTAAGAAAAAGCCATCTTCTAGCTTTATTAATCGCTTATTCCAGTCTTTAAAAAAGCCAAAGCGATTAAAACAGAAAAATAAAAATCAGCGATTTTAATCCCTAATTGTTAGAGGTCTATATTTTTAAATCTGATCCAGATTAAAATATTTAACCTCTAATGAAAATCACTTGGGTTAAATAAATCACATATAATTATAGATAATTACTCTATGTTTATAAATAACCTTAGACTGGATTTTTTCCAGAAATCTATTGAAAAAGGGAGAAAATCAGTGCTAATGGAAAAATGGTTTTTTATTAATTGGCAGGCAATTTTTGTTCCTAGCATCAGCGTCTTTGAGTTGATTATCCGTGGATCGCTGGTCTATTTGGCGCTGTTCTCAGTGCTACGCTTCCTTCCTAGCCGGCAACTAGGAACTTTAGGAATTACTGATTTACTCGTAGTTGTGCTATTTGCTGAAGCTGCCCAAAACGCTATGGCGAGTAATTATACATCAATTACTGAGGGCGCTATCCTGGTAGGAACTGTGATTTTTTGGAGCTACTTGCTGAACTGGTTAGGCTACAAAATACCTCAGTTCCAACGTTTTATGAATCAGCCACCGCTGCTACTGATAAAAAATGGTCGGATGATTCAGCGTCATTTGCAACGAGAATTAATTACAGAGGATGAGTTGATGAGCAAGTTACGTCAGCAAGGTGTAGAATTTTTAGCAGACGTGAAGTTTGCATATATAGAGGCTGACGGTAGGATTAGTATCATTACCTTTGATTCAAAAACTAATTCCGTCCCTGAGCAAAAGATAGCACTAAAAAGTGATCTACATTAATTAAACTGTAAAATATGACGGTTGTATTCTGTGCCGAACTGTGATTGAGCGTTATACTTTGCCCGAAATGGCTAATCTCTGGAGTGAAGCCTATAAGCTAAAAACTTGGCTGCAAGTCGAAATTGCTGTTTGTGAGGCTCAAGCTGAACTGGGTTATATTCCATCTCAGGCGGTTGAGGAAATTAAGGCCAAGGCAAATTTTGACCCCGATAGAGTGCTGGAAATTGAGGCTGTAGTCCGCCACGATGTTATCGCTTTCTTGACAAATGTCAACGAATATGTAGGTGACGCCGGACGCTATATTCACCTGGGTTTAACTAGTTCGGATGTTTTGGATACAGCTTTAGCACTGCAATTGGTTGCCAGCCTGGATATATTATTGCAACGTCTAGAAGATTTGATTCAGGTAATTCGCCAAAAAGCACAGGAACATCGTCATACAGTCATGGCTGGTCGATCGCATGGTATTCACGCTGAACCGATCACTTTTGGTTTCAAGCTAGCTGGCTGGTTAGCAGAGGTGTTGCGACACCAAGAACGCTTGAGAATTCTTCACCAAACTATAGCTGTGGGTAAAATTTCTGGTGCAGTAGGAACCTATGCGAATGTTGAACCGCGTGTCGAAGCGATCGCTTGCCAAAAACTCGGACTCAAACCCGATACGGCCTCAACGCAAGTTATTTCCCGCGATCGCCACGCTGATTATGTACAACAATTAGCTTTGGTAGCGGCATCCATCGAACGTTTTGCTGTAGAAATTCGCAATCTGCAAAAAACAGACGTTCTGGAAGTTGAAGAATTCTTCGCCAAAGGTCAAAAAGGTTCTTCAGCAATGCCACACAAGCGTAATCCCATCCGTTCGGAACGGCTAACGGGAATGGCGCGACTCGTCAGAAGTCATGCAGGTGCAGCTTTGGAAAACATTGCTCTCTGGCATGAAAGGGACATTTCCCACAGTTCTGTAGAACGGGTAATTTTGCCAGATGCTTGCACTTTGACGCATTTTATGTTATTAGAAATAACCGACTTGGTGAAAAACCTGTTGGTCTATCCTGAGAACATGGAACGAAATCTCAACTGTTACGGCGGTGTTGTGTTCAGCCAAAAAGTGTTACTTGCTTTGATAGACAAGGGAAGCAGCCGTGAAGAGGCTTATGCGATCGTTCAAGAAAGCGCTCACGCCGCTTGGAACAAGCCAGAAGGCAATTTCCAGGACTTAATTAGCAAAGACCCTCGCGTTACCCAAAAGTTGTCCCCAGCAGAACTAGAGGTATGTTTTGACCCTCAGCAGCATCTCCAACATTTAGAAGAGGTTTACCAAAGGTTGGGTATTTAGGATTAATTTGCTTGTAGTCAGCGCTTAAGCGCTGACTACTAACTTCTTATATCAAGTTCGGGTGATTACTTATAATAAAATCTATCAATGTAGCGACTGTCTTGAATGTCAAGTGCGATCGGAAAAAAAGCTGAAAACAAGTTGACGCAACTGGGGAAGCGCTTCGCTGATTCGGTGGTGCCTGGTACGGGCATCGAGATTTTGCTCCTGGTAGCAGAGACAGTCACAGCCCGCACCAGGCACTCTGCTGCGCCACGGAATCTTCCCCAGTTGCTGGATTTCTCCTGTCGGCAAAAAAAGAGCATGAAAAATTTACCCAAGTCATGCGTAGGTGTAGCCGTTGATTTTCTAGGATTTGAGTAACTCAACTAGATTAACTATTTCTACTTCTGTGTTACCAACCTTTAATGCTTTACCCAAAGGACGGATATAAACATTGCTGATTGCTTTGCTCACATCAATGCCTATCCACACAGAGATATTTTCCATTTTCATTTCTCAACATTGCTAAAAAATATGTCGAATTCATCTCCTTGATTTCACTCATCCTTGCCCGATACAGACTATATACTTTAATATCAGTGTTTAAAGCTTTAACCTCGGCGACTGTTCGAGTTCTGTCTAGGAGATTGTTGTAGTGACCCATGCTACAAAGCGGTCTATAATGACCAAGGTTGGGACGGTCTACTACTATTTCTAAGATACAGGGTTGGGTTGTAGCTTGCTTCTACGTTCGCGTAGCGTCCCGCAGGAAAGTGGTACAAAGTAAAATTCAACAAATGCCCGAAAGCTAAAAGTTGTTGTAAATTAAGATTACGTTCTGGGTTGGCACTTTTCATCACGCCATAAAATAGCTCGGCTTTAAAGATTGAACAAACGGCAATATCTTTAGTTGCAGTGGATTCTAGTTTCTGCTTTAAAGTTATGTTTTTATCACGGATATAAATGTCGCAATGATTCGTATAATCCTCAAACAACTTGTGTAACTATCTATCATCACTTTCTCAGAACTTTTCAGATATCCTCTAAAGGAGGAACGTCTAAAGCCCTTTTTAAATATTAATTTAAATCCATTGGTAGGATTAAATTTCTTTCAAGAACTGATTAATTTTAATTTGCAGTTTTTCTCGTAATTGTTGTGCCTGCCGATAAACTACTGTACGCCCTTTGTTTGAATAGTTGTGCAATTCTGATGGTTCCAAAGGCTGAATAAAGTAACGCAGGCGAGTTCTCATTGCCCAAATTCCCATTGAGGGAAACAGAATTAAGATAAGCATTAAAGGCGAGAAAGGCAAAAATGGTAATTTGACTAGTCGTTGCAATTTATGCAAATTAACAGCCCAAGCATGTAAAAATTCACTACCGATACAAACTACTGAGAGAATCGGAATTTGATAGCGATCGCTCAACTTAATAAAACTCACGTCAAACTTTTCTAGTTGATAGCGTTTTTTCCAACCTTTTAGAGGGCCGCGGATACCTTCGGGTGCATATAAGAGAATTTTATCTTGGGCGATCGCCTCTGGTGATAGCTTTGCCATCGCTGCCTCAAAATCATCTAATTCGGCTCGCACACCACCTAAAACCTGCGACCATTTAGGTGGTAGCCACCAAATCACCCAAGGATGCTCAAATAGTGCTGGACTTGCTAAGGGTTGTACCACCCATCCTTTGGTTTTACCTAATAAATAACCCAAGGTCAAAAAATCCCAAGGAAAACACATCCCTGCGTGATTCATTGCTACAATCAACGGCCCTGTTGGCGGTAAGTTTTCGACTTGTTGCAATTCTCCCCGAAAATAATATTTAACGATCGGGCCGAGAACTTCTTCACAAAAAGCTTGTTGATATTTGAGATCAAATTCACCAACTTCTTTTCGAGGTGAACGTAAACCAAGACGCAACCAACGACTTAGCAGCGCCAGATAAAATCCGCCAGGAATTAAAAATAATCCATATTCTGGCCAATTCCAACCATCTGGATCGGTGTGATAGTGCTGCCAATGGCGGTTGAATAAAATCAGCCAGCCTGGAGGATACCAAAGACAAAACCAATCAAACCAGCTAAATATGTAGCCTTCACCTGGTGCATTTTCCAGTTGAGTGTTTAAGAGGTTTTCGGAGTGTTGATTAATCAAAACAGTTAAAGTTCAGGCAAAAACTTGATTAAAACTGTATTATAGCTTTCTAATTTTACCATTGGTATCTTACCATAAAAGTAAAATTAATTACAGGTTTTGAAACATATTTCAAATTTGGTTGCCAAAATTAACGATTATTTAGAAAAATTTATAAATGCAAAGTATTAGAGAAAAGTTATGTATCAACGCTCTTTATAGAAATCATAAATCAAACCGCAGAAATAAGATCCTCGACTTCGTAAAAGTTGTCGGGGATCTGCGGGTTACAATTCTCATAAATCAAAGAAAATTGCTATATATAATATTAAGTAGGATACGAAGCGTGACCATGTAATCCACTACCCAGACAATTTTGGCGGTGCGTGATGCTTGAAAATCATCAAAGCGCTTAAAATAATACTATTTGAGTATCACACACCTGACAAAATTTAATGTTTATATAGATACTTTCTCCAGTGAACAGTAACCAATGAAGACTGATAACTGATATCGGTATTGCGCCAAAAGATGAAATTGATAACAACTGATGACTGTTCAAATTCTTCCTCAAGCTGGAGACAAATGGTGAGATACCTGTCCTACTCTTCCTATGATGGAACTAGAAAAGCCACTAAAAATTTCAGATTTAATCCGTGAATTTCGGCAGCAACTTGATCTCTCTCAAGAAAAGTTTGCAGCCAAGTTGGGAGTTTCTCTACGAACAGTCAATCACTGGGAGAACGGATCTACAGTGCCTTCACAGATAGCACTAAAGCTAATTGAAGAAATGTTACAGAAGATGGGCAAACTAGGCAAAAGACTACTTAACGAGTATTTCCCAAAGGCGGAGCAACAGCAGGACTTTTAAGATAATGGTGAAAGTACCGGAAAAAATTTTGATGATCCGCTCTTGGTTATTAACCTATGGTGTGATGATTTTGGCAGTCATAGCGGCGCTGTTGCTGACGCGACTGTTGTTGCCAGTCTTCGATCCGAGCGTATTTACATTATTTTATGCTGCGGTGGCAATCAGTGCCTGGTATGGCGGCATGGGACTTGGAGTACTAGCGATCGCCCTGTCTGTTACAACTGCTTTCTACTTTTTGATCGAGCCAGTCTACTCGTTCGATTTCCTCAGCCCGAACGTCTTGGTAAGATTAACCACGTTCTCATTAGTATCCTTTTTAATTACCGCCCTCTCTTCAGAGTTGCAAACTGCTAGACGCAAGGCAGAAACAAGCCTAAAGTTGTTGCAAAATAGCGAAATGCGGTTTAGCCGACTGGCAGAATCTAACATCATTGGCGTGATCGTAACTGATATGAACAACGGCTCGATCATGGAAGCCAATGATGCTTTTCTGAAGATGGTCAGCTATACGCGAGAAGATTTGTCCGCTAACCAAATGAAATGGCGCGAGATGACCCCACCTGAGTATCTTCTTTTGAGTGAGGGTTCAGTGGAAGAACTTAGAACCACCGGAGTATGTAAACCTTTTGAGAAGGAATACATTCGTAAAGATGGCGATCGCATTCCTGTTCTGCTCGGTTCTGTGCTTGTGGGAGATACTCAAGAAACAGTCATTGGCTTCGTTGTTGATTTGAGCGAACGCAAACAAGCAGAAGCAGCATTACAGCAAGCCAATGAGCGGAACACACGCACTCTGGAAAACATGAGTGATGCATTTATTACTTTAGACCGGGACTGGCGAATCATTTACCAAAATGCCGAAGCAGAGCGAATTAACGGCAAACTCCGAACAGAGGTGATCGGGAAGTCGCAGTGGGAGGAGTGGTCTGCATTAGTAGGCACCAATGTAGAACGCCAGTACCGACGGGCGATGGCAGAACAGATTCCCGTCCATTTTGAGCATCACTACTACTTCCCATCCAAGTATGACCTGTGGCTGGAGATTCACGCCTACCCTAGTGAGGATGGTCTTGACATTTTCTTCCGTGACATCAGCGAACGCCAGCAAGTAGAACAAACTTTGCGGGAGAAAGAGGAACGCCTGAGGTTAGCTAACGAGCGTTTTGAGTTAGCATCTGCTGCGGTCAACTGTCTCATTTATGACTGGAATCTAGAGCAGGATACCGTTGAAAGAACCGAGGGGTTAACCCGAATTTTGGGCTATTCCCTCGACATTGCCCAACCAACTGGTAATTGGTGGCGTCAGCTTGTCCATCCAGAGGATTTGCCGCGTGTGCAGGAGGCGGCGATCGCTTTGGCAAATGGCGATCGCTATTCTGCCGAGTATCGGATTCGTAACCAGGATCATCAGTATGTCTACGTACTGGATCAGTGGATAGTCGTGCAGCGGGATGCTGATGGCAAACCAGTCCGCTTAGTTGGCAGCGCTACAGATATCAGCGATCGCAAGCAGGCAGAGAAGGCAGTTCAAGCAAGTGAGGAACGCCTCAGAAGTTTTGTGAAAGCGAATGTAGTTGGCATTCTCTTTGGTGATGTGAATGGTGATATCACTGAAGCCAATGACGAGTTCTTGCGAATTGTTGGCTATACCCAGGAAGATATCCAGGCAGGTAGACTAAGGTGGGCTGATATCACGCCCGCTGAGTACCAATATTTAGATGAACTGGCTATTGCCGAGGCAATAGCGAAGGGAACGTGTACTCCCTATGAGAAGGAATTTATTCGCAAGGATGGTTCCATTGTCCCGGTTGTAGTTGGCTACTCGCTTTTAGGAGAATCTCGGCACAAATCAGTCGCATTCATTCTGGATATTAGTGATCTCCAGCAAGCTAAAAAAGCGCTGAGTCAGAGTCAAGAGCAATTTCAAGCTTTTATGGACAATATTCCAGCCGCAGCATGGATTACAAATGCAGATGGGCGTGCACTTTACCTCAGTCCAACTTATCTGAGCACATTCGATTTAGTAACAAATAAGGCGATTAATAAAAATATTTTTGACCGATACCCAGCCCAAATCGCTCAACCCCTCCTGAATAACATTAGAATGGTTGCCGAGAGGAATCAGGTTGTTGAAACGATCGAGTCTGTCCCACGCACAGATGGCACTCTAGGGGAATTTCTGGTATATAAATTTCCCATTGCCGATGCGCTTGGGCAACGCCTAATAGGAGGGGTTGCAATTGACATCACTGAACGCGAACGCGCCCTTCGTGAACGCCAGCTTGCTGAACTTGCCTTGCAAGAGCGCACTGAACGACTCAAGCTGCTCTCTGAAACAACCAGCGATTTGCTTTCTACCGAGCGTCCCTTGGATTTAATGAACAGCTTGTTCAGCAAACTCTCGGCGCAGATGGATTTGCATTTTTACTTTCACTATCTAATCGATACACACGAAAATAAGCAGAAACTTCGGTTAGTAGGTTGGAACGGCATTACTGATGAAGTATTTCAAGCAATTGAATACCTAGAATTTAATCAAGGGATGTGCGGACTAGTGGTGCAAGAATGCCATCAAATCGTTGTCAATGATCTACTGCACTCTACCCATCCAAATGCCCACATCCTCCAGGCTTTGGGAATCACAGCCTATGCCGGTCAACCGCTAATTGCTCAGGGAAAGCTGCTTGGTGTCCTCTCCTTTGCCAGTCGCACCCGTACTCACTTTACTTCTGGGGAAATTGCCCTATTACAAGCAACCTCCGATCAGGTGGCGGTTGCTCTGGAACGCGCTCAGTTAATAGCTTCGTTACACCAGCAAAAAGAGCAATTAGTCCAAGCTAATCAGATCAAAGATGAATTTTTGGCGGTTCTTTCCCACGAACTTCGCACGCCGCTAAACCCGATCTTGGGATGGTCGAAGTTACTACAAACTAAAAAGTATGATCAAGCAACCACCACTCGCGCCCTGGAAACCATTGAGCGCAATGCCAAGCTTCAGACGCAACTAATTGAAGATTTGCTGGATGTCTCTCGCATTTTGCAAGCTAAACTCAGCCTGAATATTACTCCTGTGAATCTGGAAAGTGCGATTGCCGCAGCAATAGAAACTGTACGTCTAGCGGCTGAAGCCAAATCGATTCAGATTCAGACTGTGCTTGAACCAAACATCGGCCAAGTAACGGGTGATTCAAATCGCTTGCAGCAAGTTATCTGGAATCTACTTTCCAATGCGATTAAGTTCACACCCCAAGGTGGACAGGTAGAAATCAGTTTAGAATCTGTTGGTTCTCAGACTCAACTTCGAGTCCGTGATACAGGTAAAGGAATTAGCCCAGATTTTTTACCCTATGTCTTTGACTACTTCCGACAAGCTGATGGTGCAACTACCAGGAAATTCGGCGGACTGGGATTAGGATTAGCTATTGTTCGTCACATTGTAGAGCTACATGGCGGCACAGTTCAGGCAGAAAGTTTGGGTGAAGAACAGGGAGCAACCTTTACAGTTATGCTACCACTGATGAAGATTTATCTAAATAGCCACGAGAGTGAACAACAACCTGATGATTCGCCTGATCTAAATGGGGTAAAAGTTCTGCTTGTGGATGATGAGCGTGATACCCGAGAGTTGATTGCTTTCATTTTGGAGCAGTCTGGCGCGGTAGTAATGCAGGCCGCATCGGCTGTGGAGGCACTACGAGTCATGCCTCAGTTCCAGCCAAATCTGCTATTGAGCGACATTGGAATGCCGGAAGTAGACGGCTATATGCTGATGCGTCAAATCAGAGCTATGTTACCAGAGATGGGAGGGACAATTCCAGCGATCGCCCTCACAGCTTACGCAGCTGATGTTGATTACCAACAGGCAATTGCCGCCGGATTTGAGCAGCATATCACCAAGCCTGTGGAGCCAGCTAAATTAATTCGAGCGATCGCAAACCTGATTTGTAGTTGTAGCAATCTGCAAACTAACTTACAACCCTTAGAAGCTCGAAAAAGACATACTTAACTCAGAGATGAATGGCACGCTTGAAAAGCCGAAACACTTGTTGTTTAAGCAGTTTGCAATTGCTTACGTAATTCATGCCTGGGTTTTGTCATTAAGGTGTAAGCTTTTGGACATGACTTATCAGGGATAGTGAGGGTGAAGTTTTTGACTAATGACTAATGACTAATGACTAATTTTGAGAATTTACTTCAATTTTGCTTAACCAAATCACTAAATCATCTGCATGAACTTCTATCTCATTTCCTAAAGTTTTGATGTACAAAAGTCCATCACTAATGGTTAAATCTCTGATTGGATACCATGAATCTCTTGTTTGGATTAAAAGATCCGATAGAATTCCTTGTCGTAAAATATTCTTACGATATTTCCACCAAGCTCGCCATAAAATGACAGATTTAGTACATTGCAAGCTATAGTCTTTAGGGATTTGGCAGTGTTGATAGTGATAGAAACCACAACTATCTATCTTTCCTTTAAGGAGATAATTGCATTCTGGTAAAGCCTGATTCAGTAATTCCCAATGGGATGAGTTAGACAAAACCAAGAATTCAGTTGGTGTGGTATTTAGTTGGGTAGTGGCAATTATGCCTTCAGCCTTTGTTGCCAGATGGTTAATATTATAAACTGTTTGTGCTGTTAAAGAACGATTTGCCAATAAAATATCTTTTTTTTGGATAGAGTTGTATACAAACTCTCGAACTAAATCTAAATCAGACAACATAAAATTATTTATACTAAATTAATAATTTTTGTAACTTTTGTCACATTTTATATTTAGTAATTACACTGTTTTGTCCATCAATCCGGATAATTCTCGACTTGATTTATACTCTGACTTTTCAGGCCATCTGAAAAAGCCCACGAAAAACCTAACCCCCTAACCCCTTTCCCAACGCGGGAAGGGGGAAAGTTCAAAGTCTCTGACGTCACTTGACGCCAGTCGCTTCAAGTCGGGAAACCCGCCCACAGCGCTGGCTCCTTTATGCCGGGGAAACTCGTCCACCGCAGTGGCTCCTCCTTTTAGGAGAAATAGAAGTGAGCTTTTCCAGATACTGTGAAAAGTCAGTATAAATCCTGACTTCGTTGTTGGATCAAATAAAACTCCAAGAATCCCACCGAAGCTACGCTTTGGTGGGGTGCAATAACTGTGGGAATCATAACTAATTATCCGAACTTGATATTAAAAGTCTGATTGCTAATTTCAATACCAATTTCTGCCATCACTTCAACAGTGACGGGATCTACGTTATTTGCTGCCAAACCTGAACTAGCAACAGCAACTTTACCTTCTCCTATATTCGCGTAAATCCCTCTGCCATTTGCGATCAACGCGAATTAATCGATAAAAGGACGCTATCTCTATTGTGAAGCAGAGACTACAACTTCAGGTTGATAGCGGATGCCAGCTTGCTTAAAGCGATGTAAAGCTTCACCCAAGCGATCGCAATCGGCAATCAAACTAATCCGTACATACCCTTCACCTGCTACCCCAAAGGCATTACCTGGAGTCAGGACAACGCCTGTTTGCTGCAACACATCCAGGGCAAAATCTGTGGAACCAACGCCAACGGGACACTTCATCCAAAGATACATTGTCGCTTTAGTTTTGGGGATATCCCAACCCAACTCTCCTAATCCTTGAATCAGGAAATCACGGCGGGTTCGGTAGCGTTGTTGTACCTCGTGCAAATACACATCTGGCAGTTGCAAAGCTGTTTCGGCTGCTGTTTGCAAGGCGGCAAAAATCCCGTAATCCAAATTAGTTTTCAGCGTCCGTAAACCTTGAATCACATGGCGATTACCCACCACAAACCCAACGCGCCAACCAGCCATATTGTAGGTTTTAGATAAGGTGTGAAATTCCACACCAATATCTTTCGCGCCGGGAATTTCTAACAAGCTAGTAGGTTGATAACCATCAAAAGCTAACTCGGCATAACACAAGTCATGCACCAACAAAATTTCATGTTTGCGGGCGAAGGCAACAATTTCTTCAAAAAATTCGCGAGGGGCGGTGGCAGCAGTAGGATTACTGGGATAGTTAAAATAGAGAATTTTGGCAAGTTTTGCAACCTCGTCAGGAATCGCAGCTAAATCGATTAACCAGTCATTCTCTGGTTTAAGAATCAAGCTGTAGATTTTGCCACCAGCGATCGCTGGGCCCCGAAAATGGGCGGGATAAGCTGGGGAAGGAACCAGAACAACATCACCTGGGTTAACGTAGGCGATCGCTAGATGGGTTAATCCTTCTTTAGAACCGAGTAGTGGTAAAGCTTCACTATCAGGATCGAGAACCACACCATAACGGCGATGATACCAATTGGTGATCGCCCGGCGAAAACTAGCAGTCCCCTCAAAAGGAGGATAACCGTGATTGGCAGGATCTTTCAAGGCTGCGATCGCTGCTTCTACTACTGGTGCTGGCGTTGCACCATCGGGGTTTCCCATACCTAAATCAATTAAATCCAACCCTTGTTCGCGTGCTTTAGCTTTCAGTTCATCTAAACGGGCAAATACATAAGGTGGTAGTTTTTGTATGCGTTCTGCTGGGACAATCCAATTTAAACTCATAAAACCTCGTCACTCATTCCCTTGGGCGAAACTCGATTTGTAGTATCCCTACTATCTATAGGTGCAGTGGTGGAAACCATTGCTGCCATCAACTGTTCTGGCGCGACTTTAAACGGGAGTCGATGGATGTCAGAATTAGGAACTAGGGCAATTTCAGCGGCTGTTTGCAACTCGCCTAAGGTAATATTGCCCAATCCCAAATCACTTAATTTTTGGGGTAGTCCAATTTCTGCATAGAACTTTAACAACTGTTGTCGTGCCGATGCTGCTAGTTGATTGCCTTGTAGCATTTCTTCTAAACGCAGTTGCACCAAAATTCCAAAAGCAACCTTTTCCCCATGAATACTGCCATGTCCTGAAATATGAGTTAAACCATTATGCACGGCATGGGCAGCAACTGTGCGACACTGCGCCCCTCCAAGTCCCCCAACTACCCCGGCGAGTAAAACACTGGCGTCTACAACTTCTTGCCAAACCTCACTACCTGGTTCTTTCAGGGCGGCGGCTGACTTTTGCAAGAGGATATCTCGCAAAACTCGTGCTTGTTGCACCGCAGCAATAATTAAAGTGTCTTGCAAATGCCCACTGCTAACTGAGGCTTCATACCACTTAGCGATCGCATCACCAATTCCAGCGACTAAAGTAAGTTGTGGTGCAGTTTTAATCAAGTCATAATCGAGTATCAATAAATCGGGACAACGAGATAGCCCCACATCGTAGAGAAATGCCCCAGATTTTGAATAAACATTCGACAAGGCACTCCAAGCTGCACAGGTAGCCCCTGATGTCGGAATTGTCACCACTGGCAACTGTAACTGCTGTGCGACTAATTTCGCTGTATCTAGGGCTTTGCCGCCACCAACACCGATAATTAGATCAGCTTTATGTTCTTTTGCCGTTTTCTGTAAAGATTTCAGGCTGGCTTCACAGCAATCTGCACCATAGGAAGCTTGAGCAGTATATAACTGTTGCGTTTCTAAAACTGGTTGCAAATTCTTTTGGCTAATGGCGAGAGTAGACTCACCCGCCACAATTAAGGGACGACTTCCCAAACAGGCGATCTCTGCTGCGGCTGCTTGCAACACCCCAGAACCACGGATTACTTTTGCTGGGGCAACTGTGAGCGTAAATAACGAACTAGAGGTTTGAGTAGACAAAGAAGGTTGAGTAGAAAAATTATTGGGCATATAATCTAGTTTGCCAAAACCTTGATATTTCTTAATCTAATAGACTTGCAGCCAGAGATACTTGTTGCCACGCTGGTTTCAGGATGGCTATAAACAAAGCATCTGACTTAACCAGTTTTAACCGATGTAATTAAAAATACAAAGCCTATCGCTAACTGGTTAAGCAATTTAACGACGTTGCTTGAATCTGTGATGTCCATTAGCCTGAAATTCCGAATTATCAAAGTTTTGAATAACCGTATAATTAATTAACATTACCACTCTCAGATTCTCAGGAAAAGTAATTGAGAACTGAATCATCTGTCGATGGTCATTCCAGCTAGGGATAGGTGCGTAGAGGCATACATGTATCTGTACGCCCCCACAGCCGATTCATTGGATGGAAAGACCTGTGAAAATGGCAGCAGTGGTAATTAGGATAACAACTGACAAATCACAACTCTCAGTACCCATTACCTGCACGCTAATTGACCTTTTCTTACAGTAAAAGCACTAAAGTGTGAATATCTTAATCTAAAAATAACTATTAATGTATCAGTAAATACAAAATAAATTTGGTCATTCTGATAACAGGTAAATTATTTTATTTTTGAGGAGGATGAGGGCTGAAGAAAAAATTGTCCAATTCCTCCCTGCCCCCTGCTCCTCTTAAGCAGTAGGTTTTAGCAATTGGGCGAATTTGTCTGTGTAAATTTCGACTGTGACTGGGGAGTTTTGATGAGAAACGAGCGATCGCTTGACCTCGCCCAAGTAAACTGGTACAGAAATCCCTGGTTGCGGGTGGATAATGGTACGGGCGCGAACTGTCAACTTGTCGTCTTCCCGTGTACCTGAGCGGCCATAAGAAAAGAGATTACTAGCTGCTTGACGTAAAGTTGCTTCTAATTGTGTGGGTGTAATTTGGGGTGATGTGGCAATCACCGCTTGTGTTGAGCCATTGTCATAAACTAAAGTGTACCGGACTGCTCCTGGAATCACAGTCCGACTCAACGGGACTATCGAGAGTGCAAATAAACCACCCGTCAGCACCAGCATAAAGCCAGTCGTACCCACCAGCCGAAAGCGGATGCCCCATTTGAGAATAAAAGCCAAAACTGTTAAGGCAGCAAATACTAAGGTAGCTATGCCTGACCATTGGGTGTACTGAAGAAAGTTAGCTGTTGTGAGCATAAAGTTGGTTAGGGAGGCGTCTTTTTTTCGTTACCGACACACCCATTTTACTGAGAGCTTACACCATAAGGGTTACCCCAGTCATAATAAAGTTTAAACTTGGGTTTAGCTAAGTTTAGCGATGAAATGGAGCCAACCTCAGAACAATTTTAAAACTGGTATTACCAAACAAGGCAAAAGTAAAAAGTAAAAATAAAGAGAAATAAAATCGGTTCAGAAGAGTATTGGCTCACCAGAGACGATATGGGAATTTTTAGATGTTTGCAAATTATTTTGAACACTATCAATTATTGCCGGCCAATCAGCATCTTTATTCCATTCAGAGCGAATCCTGATTTTAGTCGCTGCATCGTAAAGTCTACAAAAAACTACATTCTCTCTTCCAGCAATTGCAGCGATAATCAGGGGCTTGGAAAAGTCCTGAACTAGTGATACAGCTAAAAGGAAAGTTTTAGCAAAGTTCGTTTCTATCCCGGTTCTAACAACATAAATTTCATCCGCTCTAACAACGATGTCTAATTTAGTGTTGACATTTCCTCTAAATTCTGTCGTTTTTAATTTCAGATCAGATATATACCCAGTTAATCCTGTTTGTTGCACAGGAATAGTTGTTTGATTATTAATATCGTAGTGATACCATAGGTAAGATTCACCACTTAATTCTCCGTTTTTCACATATAAATAAATCGGTTCAGGTGGGTTGCAAAGGCCCACTTTAATTTCAGTAACCATATTTTATATTCCTTTATGAAAGCTAAAATTATTTTAGATATTCCGTCAAATTCAATATTTTTTTTAATTGTGTTTAGCTGGGAATAATAAATATACAAAAGGGCATCTACAAGAGATGCCCGTCATGCAGGAAAACCCCAAAGGGTTGTCCCTACACCTTCCCAACAATCAGCAACTGTGACTAATTAGGGATTAGTCACACTTACAGTCACACACGTGAATATAGTAATATTATTAACTTATAACTCTAAACACCCTCAGTGCATACACTGAAAATAAACTCATGGCTATTCTCGACGCCTAACTGACTAATTTAGATGAGATTCAAGCCTGTCTTGTTGATTATAACGATGTACTACTCCACAAATGGCAGCCAAAATTAACCATGAAAGCGCATTCAAACGCAACTCGAATAGAGTTACGTCTACTGTATTGAATAGAACCCACGCAACAAAAGCCAGAAGATAACTGAAAAATATCAATCTGTCTTGTCTATTTATACATTTTGACTTTCGTAGTAATTGGACACCTGTAATCAAAATCCAACCAAGTAAGCCATAAAATAAAAAAGCACTGGGAAAACCAGTTTCAGCAGATAACATCAAAAACAAGTTATGGGGATGACCCAAGGGAATGTGCATCTGCGCTTTGTAAAGTGCACTAAAACTGCGTAAGCCCCAGCCAGTTAAAGGATGTTCCTGAGCTAAAGACCAGGCAAACTCCCACTGAGTTTTTCGCATTAAAGCGACTGGTCTGTTTGGATACATCTCATCATTTAACCTTGCCCAAAAGAAGGCAGGAACGTACTGACGAAAAAATTCAGCGACTGGTGAGGGAGCAAAAGCTGCCAAAAGAGTGCTAGAAACGATCGCAGCGACACCACCCACAAGAATCCGCCAACCTTGGTAGAGTGCATAAGCTAAACAGGCAAAAATAGCGATCACCCACCCATTGCGTGAACTGGTGAAAATCAAGGCGATGAAATTTGTAATCACCGCCACCGTTAGGAAGAGAAAGGGGACTCTTAACTGGCGACTGGGGACTGAATTCTTACTAATACCCAATCGCCATTGTTCGAGCCACAACCCTAAACCAAGAATGAAAACTATCGCTAGATAAGCAGCGAAGGTATTAGCGTGCATGAAGAGTGAAGCGATGCGACCTGGTGGATTTCCTCCTGGTCTGATCGTCCCAGCTAAGACAATCCACAAAAACTGGAACTTCAAATTCCAGCCCAAAAATAACTGTCCCAAGCCAATAATTACTACTGGCATGGAACTGATCACCAAAATCCAAGCCATTTGCCGCAATTGAGCAAATGTTTGAATTAGAGTGCTATGGGCAGCAAAAACTAAAAAGAATGGTAATAAATTAAATAAGCCGAGGAAAGCTTCTGTCTTGTTATGGGCAACCCCAGCAGTCATGATCAGCAATACACTCAAAAGGGCAAATCCCCAGTTGAGGGGGCGGCGGCTAATTTTACGGTATTGTCGCACCAAAGTTATTAATGAAACAAAACTTATAGTTACCGCCCCCAAAAAAGGACTCAATGGGAAGATTAACAATGCCCATAGAGAGTAGTTCCAAGAAGATTGCCAACGAGACTTAAAATAGTAAAAAGCTTTGTTCAAGCTGGCTCCCAACATTCCTCACGAGTGAGGCGAATTTGAGCTAAAGCGAAGATGGTAGGGATGATTCGACCATAGTTAGTGGCGATCGCTCTCCACCCTAAATCTGCAAAAAACCAAGTCCACATTATCGGCCCAATCACGGCAAACATCGTGCGGGCTGCTCCATAACGAGCTGCACTCACAGTCATACCCCGTCGAGCCATTTGCATAGCTACATAGCTTTGGAATTGCATTGTAGCTGCTTCTGAGCTTTTAATTGCAGCTTGTTTGGCTACTTCATAGGTAGCAAAGTGGATGGCAAATTGACGGGCAATTTGCTTAAGTACAAGTGGCTGGAGCATCGAAGTAACAGCGATCGCACTACCACCTTTGAAAAGTAATCCCAATGGGTCACGTTGCAATAAAAGTGGTAACGGTTGTTTTAGTTCTGATTTGAGCAGCTGATGCTGCACCCGTACAGTCAATTTTTGCTTTTCCTGTTCCGGCAATTTTTTCCACACCTGTCCTAGCAGATGCAAAAATACTTCTGCTTCTAAATCAATAGTTGCCAGCTGATTAGAATAGGAAATTTTTAGATACTTACATACTTGAACTAACGCTTGTCGGTAAGTTACCTGCCCTGTGCGTCCCCGTAATACCGTCATCCCATCTGCCGCCAAAAAGCGAAAGCGGCCCTCTAGTGCATCTAACCAAGCTTTGCGGTCTTGGCTTTGTACTTCGATGGGTTCGGGTGTGTGTACATAGTCTAGGGGATTGAACTTACGACTAAATAGAATTGCCGTTAAGTCTTGCAATTCTTCTTCGGTCGCTAACTCTAGCGCCACCCTCATTTCATCCAATTTCCCTTCCTCCGTTCCGTGCAGCTTTGTGTACCTTATTCTACTATTAGCTTTCAGCAGTCATTAGTAATAATTTTGTCCTTTGATAATAACCAATAACTAATGACTAAGGACTATTGACTCATGACTGATATTGCAGTGATTGGTGCCGGAATAGCTGGTTTAGTCTGCGCCCAGCAGTTAAGTCTAGCTGGATATTCGGTGCTAGTGGTGGAAAAATCCCGTAGCTTGGGAGGAAGACTGGCTACACGCCGCTTGCATGGAACTTGCTTGGGCGGATCACATGGTACATCGTTGGCGTTATACCTTTCCTAGCCGTCCTTGGCACGAAGCTTTTTTGTCTGCTGCAACTCTCCTACCTTTAATTTGTTGTGGTGATTGGTGTGGCGGCAATCTTGTGGAAGGTGCGATGCTTTCTGGATTAGCTGCGGCTGATGAAATTAATTATCAATTGCATCATCTACCTTTAGATAATGTGAACTTTCTGAATGTTTTTACCAGTTCAGTTCATCTGTCGCTAGACTGATTTTGCACTATAGTGAGTTGTTATTTTTATGACTTCCTAAACGAACGTGCAACAAATAAGTTTTTTAGATGAAACAGCAAATTTTGCAGCAAACCTTAAAAAGTGATGTAAATTACCAAAAAAGCTTAATTTCATTAAAAACTTGTTCCTAATTCAAGTTTCTTTATTGCCGCTAATCTTGATCCCCTAGCCTTGATGCTGCGTTTTATGTAGATTTCTGCCAAAAAGGCAGAAGTTTGAAATAATTAGGATTATAAATATAAAATGTCGGTAATTTACCAGCTTATTGGACGGTATTTTAAGAAGTCATGCTGTGAACCAGTATAAACCTTAACTAAAATAAGCAAAGCTAAATGTCTGATATTCTACCAAGATAAAAGGCTAGTTTCAGAGTCTATTGCATATATCAGTTAAATTACTTCTGACTGATTGTCATGACGACGTTGGCATCTAAAAAAGTTGTTTTCTCCACCAACCATTGACTAGATTAAAAAAGGAGTTTAAAAATCATGAAACCAGTAGTAAATTTAACACAGCAATCAGTAGTAGGAGAGATTGAAAGCGTTTTGGATACATATCCATCCGATCCATATCAACAAGCCTTTGCAATTCCTGACTTACGCCAAGAGCTAATTGCTTTCGTCCTCAACCGCATTCCCTCCTTTGAGGACGTGATGTCTGACGGACAAATTCTGCTAGCAGAGGCTGAACAAGGAAACTTAGCTTATTACAAGTTGCCTCGTAAACCGTTAGAGCAGCAACTACATTTACAAAATTTGATTCACCAAGGCATTTGTTTAATCCTTCAAGAAAAGTCAGATTGGATTAGCAATTATCTTTGTGAAACAGTTGAACCAGCTTGTGAACCTTCTCACTGGTTTGGTTAATAGTTCTAAGAAGATTTGGCTCTCTGCTGATCTGACTTTTCACGTTGTATGGAAAGGCCCACAAAAAACCTAATCCCCTTCCTGCATCGGGAAGGGGGAAATTCAAAGTCTCTCTTCTTCTAGGAGAGAGAAATAGAAGTGAGGTTTTCCAGATACGTGAAAAGTCAGATCAAAGATCCCCCAACCCTGTTAAAAAGTTGGCTCTTGAGATCAGGCTTTTTTAGTGGGGTTAGGGGGGATTGCGCTTCGCGCACGCTACGCAAACGAGGTTTCACGTTTTGAGTGCGTAAGTCCTGAATTATTTGGATAAAGGATTCAGTATATTGCTCTTGAGGTGTAAACTTTGACAATTACTAAGTTCAAAGGACATTCCCAGGACATGAGAAAAATAACTGCTCTAATGCTAAGTATTTCCGTGACTGTCGGGGTAGGAGCGTTAACACCTAAAGTCACTAATGCCCAATTATTTTACCCACCAGCAAGCGATCGCCATTCATTAATGGTAATCGGTCAAGGGGTAATGAAAGTGCCAGCAGATACAGCGGATATTGAATTGGTATTCAGCAGCGGAGGTAGCAATGATCAGTTAGAAACGAAGCCATCATCTCTATCGCAAACCCGCCGTATATCCCCACTGACTCTACTCTTGAATTACAAAACAGCAGCAGAATCTTTACCAAGCAACAAATCACTAACTAAAGCAACTCTCCAGCTTGTAGTTAATAGCTTAGTTGCCAAAGGGATTAGTGCTGATAAAATTCAAGTACAAATTAATACTAATTCCAGTGAAAATAACGCCAAAATATTGGTGAGATTAGAAAAACCAACGCGCGTTAGCGAAGCTCCTCCTTTGGAGGCTCGTGTCCAGGAAATTATTGCTACAGCGAACAAGTCCACGAGCCAACTTAAAAACCTTTCCATCAAGAACGTAGGCGTTGAATATGCAGTAAATGACTGTCAGGCTTTGCAGAGTTCAGTTTACCAATCAGCGATGAAAGACGCTCAAAGTCGTGCTCAAGCTTTAGCAACTGCTATAGGCGTTAAACTTGGTACTCCTTCTGTAGCCGAACCATTTTACACATTACTTTATCCCTCATGTAGTTCCAAAACTGGAGTTACTTTACCGTCATTTGCTAGTTTTTTATTATCACCGACTTATAATCCAGATGCTCTGGCAGAAGTAGAGATGAAAAAGGATATTTTTGTGACATATACAACGAAATAAACATTTGTATTCAGTGCGTAAATGCACAGCGACTTGTCGTCAGACATCGCACTTTTATTTAGTCAAGATTAGGAGTGCGATCGCTTAACTATTTTGCTTTTTTGTGAGTTGCATAAATTAAATTTAACTTTCCTTTCATCATGTGATCTTATCAATGAATACACTGGTAATAATAGTGTTGATACAATTATTCAATAACTTGCCAAATTTGCCATTTCCTATCTTGCTGATAATGTAATAACATTAACTCAGCCCGTGCTGCCAATATGCATCGCCGTTCTTCTAATAACAATTTCATGAACTCACGACGGCTGATGCTCTTAGCTTGTACAAGTGTTTCAGAAGCTTATAGCTGTGGGTTTTCTCTCTGAGGAGTAGAATTTGAGATTTCCATACTTTCTTAGTAATTTTTATAACAATTCCTAATTTATATTAATTTTACCGCACAGCTATAGTGTGCGTGTTAATAATAAAAGTAAAATATTCACTGGAATCTAGACTAGATAGGTAATTTTCAATTCTAGTAATTAAAAAACTCCAGAAATGTTTGTGGCAGATCTGGAGTCAGGAAAGATACGCATTTACCTATATCCAAATTTTCACCCTGAGAGAATCCTACGTCATCAGGGTATACACTCAAATACAGTTAAGGATGTCTAAAGATAATCTGCTATGCTTCTTGTTTACACACCTTTTGTGTTTGAAATAATGCAAAACAGCCCCAGATCATCTGAGGCTGTTTTGTGAGAGTTGTTTGGTAGGAGGGGTACATCAACAGTGATGCCCCGTCTTAGATATAGATAATTCAGTATGCATCCGTATTCAGCCGTGTTTTGGCATATCTAGATGATTTGGAAAATTTTGCTCGCTTTTTCCAAAAAGAAACTCCAGATGCGCTTAAGGCATTTGGAGTAGTAACAGGTTTCTAACATCAATCAATTTTTACCTATGCGATCGCCAGATGTCGTTGGGGTATATACTCAAATGTATTTTATGTCTGATCATCCGCCAATTGAACAGCAGATTACCTTTTTTTATACTCATGATCTTGATGCATCCACAGAATTCTACGAACAAAAGCTGGGCTTGGAATTGTGGCTTGACTAAGGAACCTGTCGTATTTATACTGTTAGTGGCTCTGGATACTTGGGATTGTGTCAAGCAAGCGAAATATCAACTCCTCTAGCCGACAAGCAATCAAGTATCATTTTTACTTTGGTAACACAGCAGGTGGATGAGTGGTTTGAATATCTCAAAAAACGTGGCGTTGAATTTGAAAAGCCACCCACATTAAATGAAAAATACAACATTTACCAGTGTTTTTTACGTGATCCCAGTGGTTATTTGATTGAAATTCAACGTTTTGAGACTAACCACAAAAAAAAGACATAACTAAATAAGTTATGTCTAAACGTTTAATTTACAGGGCAGGATTTGTACAGGTTAGAACTTTTTGATTTACTGGGGTACATGATACCGATTAATGCCGTATGGACATCATCGATAGACATGTGCCTTTTCTTCTATAGATTTATCGGGGTGAGACACGGCACTTATGCGGCCACTGATAAATATTTACATTTCTTTACAATTGCTGCGTAGGCATAGCCAGCACTTCTCTACGAGACGCTGCGTGTAGCTTGCTTCCACGTTCGCGCTAGCGTCTTTGTTGGCGCAGCCTCTCCGTCAGGGGAAGGAGAAGTCGTACGATATGGTTCGACTACTTCCTGCGAGAGGCTGCGCCTTAAGCATTGGCGCAGCCTAAGAAGAGAAGCTATGCCGCAGGCTTTACGGCTGCACTCAGTACAAGTGCGCTCACCAGCCGCTCAGTGACCACCGTAGGCATCGCTTTTGACTTTATACAACCCAAGGTAATACACTTGGGATAAGCCTTCTCTCTCCCAGCTTCCCCTTACCTACCAGCGGATTGTAACAGAAGGTAGGATACAGTCATATACCGCCAACATATCCTGTTATCTTCTCAACACTACTTTTTACAGTATCCTTTTTGCCAATTGTGCTATTTATATAGTTATTATTTTTAAAGTACCGCTGTTTAATCTATCGGTTCACTAAATATTCTCTTAGGGTGACTGCATGACAGCCGAAAAATTCACGTGGCTACGCACCAAATTACAACTTAAAGGTTCAGTGATGAAAGCAATTTACAAACATATTATCTGGTGCGGAGCTTTCGGATTTTTGATTTCTATACTTTACCATTTTGAGATGCCTGTATCCCAACCTATTTTAGGAAGTGTTATTCCTAGTATTGTTTTAGGTTTGTTACTTGTATTTCGCACCAATACTGCTTATGAGCGATTTTGGGAAGGCAGGAAATGCTGGGGATCTCTAGTAAATAACATCCGAAATCTGGCCCGGCAAATTTGGGTATCAATTGATGAAATCTCACCAGAAGATAAAGACAATAAAATTACGGCATTAAATTTATTGGTAGCTTTTGCTGTGACAACTAAATTACATTTGCGCGGAGAAGCAGTCAATAGCGAGTTAGAAGATTTAATGCCATCTACTAAGTATAAAAAACTGAAGATTATGAATAATCCCCCCATAGAGGTCGCTTTTTGGATAGGAGATTATTTACAGCAGCAGTATCATCGCAATTGCCTTAATAGCTACCAGTTAACATCTATGCAAGAATTATTGAATAATCTTGTAGATAACTTAGGGGCTTGCGAACGTATTTTAAAAACACCTATGCCATTAGCTTATGCCATTCATCTTAAGCAATTATTGTTACTATATTGTTTCCTGCTACCTTTTCAAATAGTGGAGAGTCTGGGTTGGTGGACAGGTTTAATTGCTGCTTTAGTTGGTTTTACAGTATTTGGCATTGAAGCCATCGGCTTGGAGATAGAAAACCCCTTTGGTTATGACACTAACGACTTACCTCTAGATGCGATTTGCGACACAATGAAACGCAATATTGACGATTTAATTACTCTAACTCCAAATGCGCGATCGCATCCAGGTAATTTGACCTATGAGAAAGGTTGAAACTTTTTCTAAAACAACATAAGCATCTTGAATAGTCTAAATTTAGCAGTATTGGCAAAGGTAAAAATGGATATTAAGCCTGATATAGAACAGGCTTGATATTACTTAATTACTAGAGAGATATATTAAATATCTAATACCAATTTTGAAGTTCTAGGCTGAGAAATACAAATCAACACCGAACCCTGATCAATTGTTGCAGTTGGTTCTTCCTGGTAAGCAACTTCACCTTCGCAGATTTTACACATACAAGTACCACAAACACCTACACGACAACTAAAAGATGGATTAATATCATTGGCTTCGGCAAATTCTAGGATAGTGCCATCACTAGGTTGCCATGTCAAAGTTTTGCCGGATTTGGCAAAGACAATTTCTGCAAATTCCTCACCTCCAGTTGCAGTTACAGTTTGTTTTTCAAAGTCACTTTTTATCGGTTTGGTAAAAGATTCAAAGAAGACTCTACTATCAGGTACTCCTGATTCCTTGAGTCCGTCTCTAATAGACTGTATAAAGGGTGGAGAACCACATAGAAAATATTCAGCCTCTTGTCTAAATAGTTCTTTAATTAAAACAGTATCAACATAACCAATACTGTGATATTTACCTATATCTTCAGGTGTGGGGCGGCTATAGCGAAAATGTATATTTAGGTTAGGATTTTGTTGAAAAATCTCCATCACTTCATCCCGAAAAGCATGGGATTTACCGTCTCTAGCACCGTGTATAAACCAAATAAGACGATTAGGATTGAGACGAGTACAAGCTTTCGCCATACTAATCATCGGTGTAATTCCCACGCCATTGCTAATCAACACTGCGGGGATAGACTTCTGCACATCCAAAACAAATTTACCGTTTGGTGGCTTTACTGAAATTACTGAACCTTCCTGAATGCAATCGTGCATAAAATTAGATGCTATACCAGGCATGACATCTAACCCTCTCGGTGCAAGTTCCCGCTTAATTGAGAGACGATAGTATTCACAAGGCTCAGGATAATCTGAAAGTGAGTAAGTGCGAATTACAGGCTTATCCTGTCCATTAATATCAATTTTGATGGGTAAAAATTGACCAGGCTGAAAGTTAGTAATTTGACCTTTATCTTCAGGTTCTAAATAGAAAGAGGTAATTTCTTTGCTCTCTCTTACCTTACGAACAACCACAAAGTTTCGCCAATTTTTCCAAAGATGACTATCTGATGTGTTGAGATCTGGAGTTGATTTGTTCCCACTAGCTTTGCTTGTATAAACTAAACCAAAGACTGCACCACTAACTGTCCCAAATAGTGAGGAATAAACACCAAGCTGATAAGCAGATTTATCTTTAGCATTAGTTACACCAATTATTACAGCAGTGGATAAGATGACTACTGAGCCAACTGTAGCTGCTACTGCCACACTTCTGACTAATGTATTCTTAATTCTTCCTAGACTTTCTAGCATTGTTGTCTCTTGTCTAATACTTTTAGTGATGTTGAGCTATACCTATGAAGATTCAGTAGCTGGAAAAATAGTCTCAAGACCTCAACATATCAATCAGCTACATATCTCTAGACTTGAAATATCAACTGATTATTGCTGAAATAATTAGTTTGAAAATTATAAATATCTAAGAATTAATCTCTAGAAAACTGATATTTTGTTGAGAAAATTATTATAGAGTTCTCAGTAAATTTTAAAGTTTTTGTTTAGGAGTAAATAAAATACATTATTTTGTCAGATAATGAGATGTAGTTTTGCAACGCAAAAGCTACATACAAAGCAAACTTTACAAAACTCAGCACTCTTCATTTTCCACTTAGAGGCTAGAAATCTATGGCAAAAAGTTTATAATCTTGTACGACTAGGCGTACCGTACCGCATCGCATAAACTGATTCCTCCCTGCCCTCCAGCTTGTTTCGCAGTACTATATAAGCGCGAAACTCTTCACTGGTGGATATGCAATGATGCCTGTACGTCAAACTTTATCAAAGTCTGATATCCAACTTTCTTACTTAGAGTGGAACCAAGGTCAAGAACCTTTACTGCTGTTACACGGGTTAGGCGACCATGCTCTAGTATGGTCTAGTTTAGGAGATTACTTAGCGGCAGACTACCACATAGTTGCACCAGATATGCGCGGACATGGCCAAAGTAGTAAGCCTGAGAGAGATTATAGTTTTGAAAGTGCGATCGCAGACCTGGAAGCACTCATGGATCATCTCGGATGGACTTTCGCCCATATTGTCAGTCACTCGTGGACAGGTAAATTAACCGCCATCTGGGCAAGGCAAAACCCAAAGCGTTTGCGGAGTATAATTCTGATCGATCCGATTTTCATCTGGAAAATGCCCAGCCTTCTCAGGGTAACTTTTCCCATGTTGTATCGCTTCTTGCCTTTTCTCAAAAGCATGGGCCCCTTTGCCAGTCATGAACAAGCCGAACAACAAGCACGGCAGTTAAAGCAATATCAAGGATGGAGTTCTTTACAGCAGCAAGTCTTCCAAGCAGGAATAGAACAAAAACTCGATGGTAGTTGGGGCAGCAAATTTACTATAGCCGCCCGCGACGGGATTTTTGAAGAAGTTATGCAAGTACCTGGTTTTACAATCCCCCTTGATACCCATGCCCTCTTTATCCAACCAGAACAAGGTTTAAATCGCCAAGATTGGCAAATCCAACCCTACAAAACCCACCTCAAAAACTTACGCATCTGCCAAGTTCCTGGCAATCATTGGCCATTTTTAACACAACCAGAGGCATTTAACCAAACTGTAGCAGCTTTTTTGGCAGAACACAGATAGAAAATCTCATTATTATTAGACGGGATTATCATCCGGCAACAGAAGAATTAATAGGAGCGATGTCTAGCGACAAACGCTTTTGCGTCTACGTTCCTCTTCTAGTACGGATAAGCCAGTCATGAGCCTTTGTATCAATCCCGTTTGCCCTAAACCAAATCACCCAAATAATCATCAAAACCGCTTTTGTCAAAGTTGTGGTTCCCATTTGGAATTGCTAGGGCGTTATCGGGTGACATGCCTGTTAAGTGACAAAACAGGGTTTAGTAAAGTTTATGAAGCATACGAACAAGATACCCCTAAAATCCTCAAGATACTCAAACAGGATCTATCAGGCGACGCCAAAGCGGTAGAACTATTTCAGCAAGAAATAACTGTATTGGGGCAACTCAAGCATCCCGGCATTCCCAACGAAGATAGTTACTTCCAGTATCAAACCCGAAATGGTTTAGTGTTACATTGCATAGCAATGGAAAAAATCGATGGATACAACTTAGAACAGTGGTTAAAGCAGCAGCAGAATTACCCTATTTTGCAGGAACAAGCTGTAGCCTGGTTAAAACAATTGGTAGAAATTTTAGATTTAGTGCATGGTAAACAGTACCTGCATCGAGATATTAAGCCATCTAATATCATGATTCGATCTCCATTTAGGAAGGGTTGGGGGGATTTGGTACTGATTGATTTTGGGACCGCCACTGAAATTGACAGAACTTACCCAGATAAACTCAGTAATGGTGACAGGATGACAGCACTTATGTCATCTGGCTACAGCGCTCCAGAACAAATGAATGCTCAAGCAGTACTGCAATCAGATTTCTTTGCCTTGGGACGCACATTTGTATTTTTACTCACGGGATACCATCCCTTAGATATATATGATATACAGCATAATTTGTTGCACTGGCAAAATCATGCCATCCATATCTCACCCTTACTATTAAATTTAATTGATTGGCTAACAGCACCGGATATAGAAAAGCGTCCCGCTAATGCCCAAGAGATTTTACAACGCCTAGAAGAAATTGAAGCCCAACTAACAGAAACTACTCCTAAAAATATTAATTTAGTAAGTGATTATAATATTGAGCAATTGCCATCACCAATTATTAAAACTTCATTTTCTCCACAAAAACAGCCTGAAGAAGTATCACTACTGAAATTTTTTGCAGCGCTACTAGTGATATTAGGATTACTTAGTATAGTAGCTTTAGCAATGCGCACATCAAAATTCTCATTCAGACCAAATAACGAACAATCTCCTGAAAAAAAAAGTAAAATCGATTATTTTCCTTATAAAGAAGGTAGGGATAGTCAGGGGAAAGTAGCAGAATTTAATATAGCTGTTTTATCACTAGAATACAAATGGCTTTTAGGTAGCAATTTTCAAATTAAATATAATGACGAAATTATTAGTCTTGACCTTTTAAAGTTGAACTTAGAACAAGAAGGTATAGAGAATATAATGGAAGCTCCCACTGAGATTATCTCTGTAGGCACAGCTTCTTGTAAGGGTGATACAGCAGTTCAAGAACGTATGGCTTTAGAACGTTCCAAACAAATACAACTTTTAGTGAAAAAATTATTTATTCATACACCAAGCGTCAAAGGTTATCGAATATTAAATTTGGGAGAATTTCAACGGAGTGATTGTCAAACAAATCAAGATTTAACTAAATATCAGAGAAGTCTTATAATCATTGGTGTTAAAAAAAAATCAGCAGGTTTAATTCTGGATGAGGCATTACGGGATAGATTAGAAAAGAAGCCTTTTGCTGGTTTTAAGTTAGAAGATTATTCTTTGGGGTCAGCAGAAAAGTTTAAGACCATACCAAGTAATTTATAAAATCTCTAGCAAAGTACATCAGTGCATAGGCGTAGCCCATCGTAGATATCGCCACTTTAGCCATAAACTACAACTATGGTCATCTATATCCCCTATGGCTAAAGCAGCAGATATTAGCACCAAGAGATTAATCAGCCTCGCACCCGAAAATTGGATAAAATGGGTAACGAAAATTCCTGATATTGTATCCGGAGAACTTCTCAATTCCGAATTCCAGTGGATTAGCCGTGAAAGTGATGTTGAAATTCCTACCCGGCAAACTCTAGGGTGGTAAACTTCCTAATTATGAATTATGAATTGTTCATGCTCCCATCCCAGAATACCGTTTCAAACCCATACGCCAAAGCAAACGATTCACACCCAAAAACACTAATATCCATCCCACCATTGACCAAAATCCCTGTCCTATATTTATAGGTAGCCCTACCAAAAGACTCGCAGGAAAATCAATCAAATAAGGAAAAGGCATAAACATAACTATTTTCTGCACAGGTTCTGGGAAGACCTCTAAAGGTGCTATCAAACCAGATAAAAATAGATAAAACAAGAACCAGAAAGTTTCTAAAGCGCTAGCCCGTTCTGTCCAAAAAGCAAACATGGCAAAGGTGTACTGAATCGTAAACTGCAAAGCAAAAGCTAGTACCACCGCCAATGTAAACAGCAAAAATCTACTCAAACTCGGTACCCAAAAAGCCTGGGGATAGAGAATAAAAAATAATCCCACTAATAAAAAAGTAAATATTAGGCGGGCAAATCTTTCAGAAATATGCCCTGCAACATGATGCCATACTGGATCTAGCGGTTGTAGCAACTTGGGCGAAAGCTTGCCTTCCACTACCTCTTTTTCAAAGTCCCAGATTACCCAAACAGCAGTGAGTTGCCTAACAATGAAAACTGTGATGAAGTAACGTGCAAAATTTACTGATGATAGTCCAAACTGTCCTCCCTGTGCCGCCTGTATCCAGACACCCATGAGGATAATCGGTAAAGACCCAGCCAAAACCCATAATATTAGTTCTACTCGATACTCAACCGAATATGCGTAGTATACTGACAGCAAAGTCAGAGCTTTTTTAATAATTTTCTTCATCTATGGTGCATTCTCCCCTTAGCACTAACTACACAACACCTGCTTGAAAAACTCGTCCAATCACTTCTTCTACAGGCGGTTCAGTAACTGTTAAATCAATTACCTCTAAATCCGCCAAAATCTTAGAAACAGTGCGAGTCAGCGCCTCTCTCGACACCATAAAACGCACTGCTCGCCCTTCTAAGAGTTGCACATCACCATAGGTTATAAGTTTTTCTATCGGTAGAGGTTGGGCTAACTCTATATGGACTTCCCGGTACGGGGCAAAACGTTCCAGTAGTCCATCTAAGCTACCGTCATACATCAGCTTTCCCTCGTGAATCAACAGCACCCGTTGACACAAAGCTGTGATATCAGCCATGTAATGACTCGTCAACAGCACTGTAGCCTGATAAAGCTGATTGTACTCGCGCAAGAACTCGCGCACTGCTGCTTGAGCATTTACATCCAATCCCAGCGTTGGTTCATCTAGGAACAATACGTGGGGACGGTGCAAAAGTGCTGCCAGCAATTCTGCCTTCATTCGCTCACCCAAAGATAGTTTTCGCACTGGTTGGGTAAGTTTGCCTTCTAGGGAAAGCATCTCTGTTAATTCTCCTACCCGCCGCTGAAACTCTTTATCAGAGATGTTGTATACAGCGGCGTTAATTTTCAAAGAATCCAGCGCTGGCAAGTCCCAAATTAGCTGCTGCTTTTGCCCCATTACCAAGGTAATTTTTTGCAAAAATGCTTCTTTACGATGAAACGGAATTTGTCCAGCTACTGTGACTGTACCGCTAGAGGGATGAATTAGCCCCGTGAGCATTTTGAGTGTGGTGGTTTTACCAGCTCCATTTGGGCCCAAAAACCCCACTATTTCACCAGGAGCAATTTCAAAGGAAATGTCTTGAACTGCTTTAATTGAGCGGTAGGTGCGGCGAAAAAAGTGGGTGATTGTACCTTTAATACCCGGACTTTTAACTGCCACTGGATAAGATTTACTCAGATTTTCAGCAATGATGATTGACATATTTTTTATATTAGAACCTCAGATGTACGTAGAGAAAAGTCTGAGTGGCGGCTTCCACCAATCAGAACTTTGAGGTAAACACACATAAATCATTAGTATTTAGCGGTGTTTAGAGTAGGAGTTAGGGTAACCATTCACAGAGTGCTCAAAAAAGTGTCCGATATAAAATCACACGGAAACAGTATGAAAACCAGTCTAGATTTGATTTTTTCGGGATAATTTTGAGTAGGTAAAAGTCCTATACTGGGATGCCAGTTGTCTTTTAGGCATTAAGAAAAGCGATTATCTCATACCAAAAATCACCCCTAAGCCTTGCTAAAAATAGCTTTAGACATTTAGGCAAATGTTTTACCCCCCCGTGAACGGTTACGAGTTAGGAGTCATTCAATTTTAGATTTTAGATTTTTCTTTCAATCCAAAATCCAAAATCTAAAATTGCCAGAGTCATAAGCAAAATAGGTTTTCTACCTGACTTTGTAGTCTAGGCTCTGTACCTCATTCAGTTACAAACTGCTGTATATATCAGGACTTACGCAAAAATTGCTAACTTCGCTTGATTTATCGTAGACACGTAGTGGCTTGCCGCAGGCTACCGCCTTCTCTGCGAGACACTACGTGAACGCGCAGCGTCTCGTTGGCGGAGCCTCTCGAAGAGAAGAGAAGACGCCAACTCTTGGCGAGGCTCCGCTAACGCACAGCGTCTGGTAGAGAAGAGCGCCGAGAATTCGTCGAGTGTACGTAAATCCTATGTATCTGTGTTTCCAAATAGTAAAGCAAGAATTTTTGCCAGTGAGAGTGATCATGATTTCCTAGCACAACATATAGGTTTTACCGTAAACGTCCCGATCGCAATGTACTAATAATTAACCACAAACCCAATAAACTAGCGACTGCAAACAGGGTGGTGCTTAAAAAAGATAGCTGAGTTGTCTGCGCTCTGGTGGAAATAATTGCTGCACCCATAATCAGCGAACCCACTAAAATACTAAAAGATAGTCGGTTAGCCGCATCATCCATAGTGCGCCGCACGCCATCTAACCCCCGCAGTGATAGATTCCACTGTAAGGTTTCTGAAGTAACTCGGTCTAATAACAGTTCGATTTGGCGAGGAGATTGGAGAGACAGACTTTTAATATCTAAGGCTGTCCGTAATAGCGATCGCACTGGATTATCGCCCAGTAATTGCCGACGAAACAAGTCTGTAATTAATGGTTTAACTTCATCAAAAAAATTAAGTTCTGGGTTGAATGTCCGCGCCACACCCTCTAAATTGGCTAGAGTTTTGGCATACAAACCCATATTGCTAGGTAACCTAATTTTATTGTTGCGGGCAACTTGTAAAACTTCATAAATTATCTGACTGAAGTTTATTTGCGTGAGGCTGACGTTGTGATATTTTCGCAACATGCGATCGTAATCATTTTCTAACCGCGACAAAATTACTGGTTGAGCAGAATCTGATAGCTGCAAAGTTAACTGAGCGCACCTTTGAGCATCTAAATCAACGATCGCTAACAACATTTCTGTTAATATCTGCTGTGTGCGGGGATCAAGTCTTCCCACCATGCCACAGTCTAAGAGGGCAACACGACCATCTTTAAGATAAAACAAGTTTCCTGGATGAGGATCAGCATGAAAAAAGCCATCAATATATAGTTGCTGAAAAAATACCCGAAATAACAAAGTAGTTATTTCTTTACGCTCTACATCTGGGTCTTTACCATTATTGTTGTTGTTCAAATCCGCCTCTAGGAACGGCACCCCATCCAGCCATTCCATCACCAATAATTTTGCTGTGGTCAATTCCCAGTTAATTTCCGCAACCACTATTTGTGTAGGATCGTACCAGCGACTTTTAGATAAATTGCGCCGCAGTTGGTCTGTAAAACCCGCTTCCCGTGTAAAATCTAACTCGGCTTCTAGCGCTTTGGTAAATTCTTCGGCGATAGATTTGATTTCGTAGGTTTGCCCAAAGTCAGTCCGCGCTACTAAATCGGCAATACCTTGAATTAAAGCAATATCTTGGGCAATAGTAATATCAATTCCCGGACGTTGCACCTTGAGAGCGACTTCTCGACCATCTATTAATGTAGCTCGATGTGTCTGGGCAATTGATCCCGCGGCTACTGGGATCGGGTTAACTATGCTGAAGGTTTCTGCTAGTGAAAGTTTTAATTCTTTACGGAGGATTATTTCTATCTCTGACCAAGGAACTGGCGGTACTTCGTCTTGTAAAGTTGATAGTTCCTCAATGTAGGCGGCATTCAGTAAATCTGGACGCGTAGACATTAGCTGGCCGAGTTTAACGTAAACTGGCCCCAAGTCTACCAGGATATTTTTTAAAACCGCAGGTGTCGGTAGCTGGGGTTCATCAGCTTTGCCACCAGTAAGTAGCCTTCGCATATAGTCCCAGCCATTGCGAAGGAATACTTCAAGAATTTCTCGTTGACGGGGAACAGTTTGAGTGAGGAACATTTTTGTAAAGAACTGCAAAGATGCAGAAAAGTTTAAAGAGGTAAGCAGCAGGGGATGACAATACAACGGAAGTTGGCTCTAGCTTTGGTACTTGTTAAAGTTTTGCTAGCTGCGGCACAGTCTTGGAATCTTTTTATGGATGATTGTACGGCTTGGTGGAGCTTGTGTTCACTCAGCATTTGTTTGACGTAATTAGAGCAGGAATCCCCGCCGTGTAATAAGCGATGGGAGCAACTAAATCCTTTGGACGGAGAAATATATTTTTGATAGGCAGTGATAGACTCGATTGCCATTGTCTTGGCGAGAGGCTCAAAACTAATAATGTCCATAACTGTCAGATAGAATAACAGACAGTCAAGTTATAATAGGAAAATCAACTTTTTCGCCTCTGCCAAGGGTTCTAACTTTTATAGCAGGTCGGTAAATCGGGAATCGCTTTGGAGAATTTTGAGGATCTGCTTGATTTCCTGGGTACGTTCTTTTTTGACAACGAGGGTGACATTGCGATCGCGCACAATCACCACATCCTCTAAACCAATAGTAACAACAACATCTTCTGGATTTGAGGCATAAATAATCGCCCCCTGCGTATCCAACCCTATGTGGGTAGCAAGTTCTACATTGGGAGTCTCTTCTGTCTTTAATAAACGTTCGATCGCATTCCAATCTCCTAAATCATCCCAACCAAAATCAACTGGCAAAACGTATGCTAGAGTGGTCTTTTCCATTAGCGCATAGTCTATACTCTTCTTAGGCAACTGGGGATAGATATCAGGACCATGTTGTTCTAAAGGTTCGATAATTTCTGGTGCATGGGTATGTAGTTCTTTGAGAACAACCCCTGCCCGAAAAACGAACATTCCACTATTCCAGCTAAAGCGTCCCGTAGATAAAAAAGTCTCGGCTGTTTCACGGTTGGGCTTTTCAGTAAAACGGTTAACGTGATAAGCTGGCAACTCATTAAAGCTACCTGTTTTTTCACCTTGTTCAATGTAACCGTAACCGGTTGATGGAAAAGTAGGCTTGATCCCCAGTGTAACGATCGCTGCTGTGCTTGCTGCCAGTTGCGTAGCCGCGCTTAATGTGTGTGCAAACGCCTTTTGGTCAGCAATCCAGTGGTCAGCAGGGAAAAAGCCAATAACAGCGTCTTCTCCATAGCGTTGTTTGATTTCTAAACTTGTCCAAGCAACGGCAGCGGCAGTGTCTCTTCCTTCCGACTCAATCAGTAAGTTTTCAACTGGTAGATCAGGTAATTGTTGTCGTACCCCTTCAGCTATCTGACTAGAAGTAATCACCCACAAGGAATCCCACCCCCTTGGGGTGAATCCTTCTCCTGAGGCAGACGCTTCGCGAACGGATACGCTTCGCGAGCGCGAGTCGCCTGTAGAGGGTTTCCCTCCCGCAGCGCTGGACTCACCGCCACCGAGTTCTATCAATCGATCGGCGGTTGCTTGTAATAAGCTTCTAGAGCTACCATCAAGACTTAAAAATTGCTTGGGTCGGTCTTTGCGACTTAGGGGCCAAAAACGTTCACCTTTACCACCAGCAAGGATTACGGGGAACAATAAAGTATTCATGTTGTCATACACGCCTACCGAAGAACATTACAAGTTTACAGTGAGCTTTTCCACTGGCAATATTTGTAGCTTGCATTAACATACTTTTAGGGAGTGGTTGAGTGGGGAGATAATTGTGATAAAACAAGTCGAATGGTCGGATAATCCGGTGACATCTCAGCAAGTAGCATTTGAAACTGAGGTGCGATCGCCGCAAATTCAACGTACGGAAAATCAGGTAACACCTGTACCAGTAGCAGACTCAGAGGAGGAGGTAGAACTAAACCAGCCAGCGAATCCGAACCGTAGCGTCGTCGAATCAGTGGGTGCAATTCCCAATCAGCTTTATGAGAGACTGGGCTTGACCATGCCTCGATGGCTGTTGTGGATCATGACGGTGGTCATCGGCATCATCTTATCTGGGTTGCTGGTATCAACGTTAGCGCTTTGGACTCCCTTGTGGAGCAATCTAGATCGAACAGATGAAGATTTAGGAACTGCTGCTAAAGACGAGATAAAAATACCACTACCAGGAGAGTTATGGAGCAAACTCTCCCAGTACCAGCTTTCACGACCGATGAATATTTTAATTATGGGGATTGAACCAGTCAGCGGTACTGTTGATGGTTCACCAGAAAGCTTTGCTGGGAAAAGTGACACCATGCTGCTGGTACGGCTCAACCCTAGTGAAAAATCTGTACGGGTGCTTTCCATTCCCAGAGATACAATGATCGCCATCCCAGAAAAGGGAGAAAAGGGGTTAACTAAGGTATCTGATGCCAATGCCAAAGGTGGCCCAGTCTTGGCTGCACGGGTAATTAGCCGTACTTTAAACAATGCCCCAATTGATCGCTACATCCGCATTTCGACCAGCGGCTTACGGCAGTTAGTCGATCAGTTAGGCGGAGTAGAGGTCTTTGTTCCCCAATCAATGGAATATAAGGACTCTAGCAGTCGGTTGTCGATTAATTTAGTCAGTGGCTGGCAAACCCTCAACGGCGAACAAGCAGAACAGTTTGTCCGATTCCGCGAACCAGGTTTGGGAGATTTGCCGAGAGTGCAGCGTCAGCAAGCACTAACAGCAGCTCTGCTGCAACGCCTCAATAGTCCTACCGTCTTACCCAGGTTGCCTCAATTAACTCGCTTGATGCGAAAATACTTTGATACCAACCTGAAGATGGAAGAAATGATGGCGTTGGTGAACTTCGGCCTCAACCTAGATCGAGATAATTTCCAAATGACCATGTTGCCTGGTACGTTCAGCCGTTTTAGCAAAGACCCTGATAGCTATTGGCTGAATATGACTGGACAACAGAGCCTGTTGAATGATTATGTTGGGGTAAATGTACCTGGTCTGAAGCCAGATATGCGCCGGGTTCCTAACCTCAAAATTGCTATTCAAAATGCTTCCAATCAACCTCAGCTAACTGAAAAAGTTATTGCTTATCTCAAACAGAAAGGCTTTACTAATATTTACAAAGTGCCTGATTGGCCAGATACCCAACGTCAAACTCAGATTGTTGTCCAAAAAGGCAACCGACGAGTTGGAGTTGATTTGCAAAAAGTCTTAGGCTTGGGTCAAATCGAGGTGTCAGCGATTGGTGATTTAGAATCTGATCTCACAATTCGGATTGGTAAAGATTGGAAATAGTCAGTAGGGGTGTACAGCTAGCTATGCGCCCCTATTAATAATAAAGTTATGAAAAAGATTTTACTGCGCTTTTTTGGTTTGATTGTGATTTTGATACTAGCTTGTTTGTGGATAATACTCAATCCCAAACCAGCTTTTGCTCAACTAAACACAATCAATTACAACAATATAAATTTAGAAAATCGTGACTTCTCTAATGCTGATTTGGCAGGTGTGACTTTTGTAGCAGCAGAAATGCGAGGGGCGAATTTCCAAGGAGCGAATTTAACAAATGCAATTCTAACTAAGGGAATTTTATTAAAAGCAAATCTGGAAGGCGCAAACTTGAGGGGCGCTTTAGTTGATCGCGTCACTATGGATAGTGCTAACCTAAAAAATGCTATTTTTACAGAAGCAACTTTGACGAGTAGCCGCTTTTACGATGCTGATATCACTGGTGCTGATTTTACAGATGCTTTGGTTGACCGTTATCAAGTGTCGCTATTGTGTGAAAGGGCGGATGGGGTAAATTCGGTTACAGGTGTGCCAACGCGAGATAGTTTAGGTTGTCGATAGTAGGGTGTGTTAGCGATAACGTAACGCACCAACTACCTTAAAATCGTACACTCCTAATACGGTTCGGTTAAGCCCAAAAAATAAAAATGTGTAGGTTGGGTTGAGGAACGAAACCCAACATATTGTAGGGTTTGTTGGGTTTCACTTCGTTTAACTCAACCTACAAATATTCTTAACTTTTGACTTTTGACTTTTGACTTTTGACTTCCGCCTTGCGGTATCAGTCGCCTCTAATTACTGCTAGGAATTTCAATCAAGAACTCTGTTCCTTCTCCTGGTTTAGAGGAACATTTGATTTGACCATGATGTTTTTCAACCACTATTTGATAGCTGATAGATAATCCTAAGCCTGTACCTTTACCTGGTGCTTTAGTGGTGAAGAAGGGGTTAAAAATGTGCGATCGCACCTCTTCTGGAATCCCCAGACCATTATCAGCTATTCTAATTACAATCTGGTTCTTAACAGTTTGCGTACTAATCCAGATAGTTAAGGGTATTCTCGGACACGTTTGAGATAACTTTAAATACTTTTGCTGTATAGTTTTAAACTTTTCCTCTAATGCATCAATACTGTTACTCAAAAGATTCATAAACACTTGATTTAATTGTGCAGGATAGCATTCGAGCAAAGATAAAATACTATATTTTTTAATAATCTCAATAGCTGGGCGTTCACTATTATTTTTGAGTCGGTGTCCTAAGATCAGCAAAGTACTATCCAATCCTGCCTGAATGTCTATTGGCTTCAATTCAGCCTCATCTGTACGAGAAAAGTTTCGCAGTGAGAGCACAATCTCACAAATCCGGTCTGTTCCCACTTTCATTGACTCAAGGGTTTTAGGTAAATCTTCGATGAGAAAGTCCAAATCAGTTTTGTCAATTTGCTCTTGGACAGTTGGCAATAGTGAGGAGTTTTGACGGTAAAGTTTCACTACATTTAACATTTCTTGAGTATATTCATTTAAATGGATGAGATTGCCAAAAATAAAAGTGATAGGATTGTTGATTTCATGTGCGACTCCAGCAAGTAGTTGTCCTAAACCTGCCATTTTTTCACCCTGAATTAACCGGGTCTGAGTTTGTTTTAATTCTTGCAGAGCTTGAGTAATTTCTAAGGTTTGACGTTTAGTTTGTTCGAGTAATTCCGCTTGCTGAATTGCAATTCCAAATTGCACCCCTACTTGAGCTAGTAAATTAATTTCTTCCTCTTTCCAATAACGCGGTTGCGAATTTTGATAAGCAACTAATAATCCCCATAATTTTTCACCTTCCCGAATCGGAACAAAAGTTTCGTTACGCGGAAGTTGGTTATCGTCGTCTGTGTCCTCAAAAGTTTCTATAATCATTGGTTGGGCTTGTACAACAGGTTTCCAACCATCTTTGAAGGAATCTGCCACAAATTTACCGCTCCAATCCTGGTTGAAGCGATAGATTGCAACTCGCTCGACTTCGAGCAACTCTCGCACAGCTTGAGTAGTAGTTCTAAAAATAGTTTTAATATCGAGTGACTGGCGAATTTTATCAATGGTTGCAGCCAGCAATTCTTGCCGTTCCATTGCTTTCTCGCGTTCACTGGCTTTTGCTAACTGGACAACCTGCATTTGAACTTGCTTTAAATAAGAATCCTGTTTTAATGCGACTCCTAATTGCTCGGCCATTTGACTGGTAAATTCAATTTCCGAGGGTTGCCAGTCACGAGGAGCTTTACATTGGTGAATACACAGCAATCCCCAAAGCTCACCTTTTTTCAATAGAGGTGCGATCATATTTGCCCGCACTTGAAATTTTTCTAGAATTTGGACGTAGCAACTTGGAAACTTTCCTTGATAAATGTCAGCGATCGCATTTACTCGACCTTGTGCGTAAAGGGGTGCAAAGTTTTCACTGAAGCAATAATCATAAACTTTTTCTGCTATTACCGAATTACACTCAGGGACAACATCCTCTGAAATAAATTCTCCTTCCCAATCTTTTTGAGGGTCAAAACGAAAGACTGTCACTCGGTCTGCTTGCAACATTTGCCGGGCCTCAGTGACAGTAGTTTGGAAAATTGTATCTAAATCTAGGGATTCCCGAATTCGAGTAATCACGCTAGTTAATGTCTTTTGTTGCTCTGCTTGGTACTGAGCAGATGCCAGCAACTTATAGTGTCGTAGGGCCACACCAATTTGTGTGCCGATTTTGGTCAGTGATTCGACTTCATAAGATTGCCACTGTCTGGGTGAGGCATTTTGGTAGGCAGCGATCACTCCCCAAAGTTGATCTCCCTGGAGAATAGGGGCAGTTGCAAAGGCTTTTGCCTGGAATTGCTCCAACAGGGTTACATGGCAGTTTGTTAATCCGGCTTTATAAATGTCATTGACTGTAAATGTCTGGTTGTCAATGTAACGTCCTCCTTGCGTATGTTGCAAATAAGTATCAGCGATCGCATGCTGAAACCCAACTAAAGGAGTCCAGCCTTCTGCAAATGATTCAGCAACAAAGTTCCCACTCCAATCTGAATTGAAGCGAAAGATGGCAACTCGATCAGCTTGCAGCAGCTTGCGTATTTCTTGAGTTGTGGTTTTAAAGATGGTTTCAATATCAAGAGGTGAGCGAATTTTATCAACAATCTGAGCAATTACTTGGTCGCGTTGAACTGCTTGAGCCAATTTTGCAGCTTGCAACTGAACTTCATGGAGATGCCTCGCTTGTTGAATTGCAACAACAAGATGGTCAGCAATTTGACGAATAAATTCAATTTCCGATTCTTTCCAGTCACGAGCCTGACTGCACTGATGAAGGCAAAGCAATCCCCACAATTCCTTCTCCCGCAATAGAGGGATAACGAGATTGGCCTGTACCTGAAATTTACTCAAAATTGCCACATGACAATCACTCAGTCCCGCCTTGTAAATATCTGCTACTGCTTGCACTCGACCTTGTTGATAACTGGAAGCAAATTGTTCTCCAAAGCAGTGATCGTAAACTTTTACTGCCATTGCTGAGTCCCAGCCAACTGCAACATCCTCACAAATAAATTCTCCTTCCCAATCTTTTTCCAGGTTGAACTGGAAAACTGCTACACGGTCAGCATTTAGCAACTGACGCACTTGTGTAACAGTCGTTTGAAAAATTGTTTCTAAGTCTAGAGACTCGCGAATTCGGACAATTACACTCGCCAGAGCCTTTTGTTGCTCTAGTTGCTCTTCAAGTTGAGCGCTTGACAAGAGAAGTTGATTTTCCGTGAAATTTGAATTGGGTTCCATTGCTCTGGATTATGTCGTTTTTATACAAGGGTTTCTCATCCCAAACTTCATGGGGTTAAAAAGTTAGGACTTACGCACTGAAAACCTGAAACCTCGTTCGCGTAGCGTGCACTTCGCGCACTCCCCCCTAAAAAAGGGGGGGATCTGAAAAGCCCCCTTTTTTAAGGGGTTGGGGGATCTCTTCTGCGTAAGTCCTAAAAGTGTCAAAAATATGACAAACTGCAAATTTTTACAGTGTTCAACTATTCCCCAGAAGATGGTTATTGTTATAGTTCCCGTTTCTTGATCTATCCTCGTAATGGGTTAAAAAATAATCTTGGCTTGTACAGAACAGAAAACATGATTCTCGTGTTCTGTTTGTGCAAGAGTTCCTCTCTTTACCTGAAAACAAGAGGGAATGAGAGTTAAAATGCATACTGTTATAGCAATCTCAGGAATTTCATTTTGAGCGATAGCTTTGCCCGCGGCAGGCATCGCCCTTAAAATGATGGCGATGAAACTAAAAACTAATGACTCATTTGTCAAAATTTGCCTGACAAACTGCGGAATTTCAGGTTAAATGTTTTAGAATATGCACTCTGCAAGAGTTGTCGGGTATTATTCGTGACACAACAAGACCAAAAACCTTCTCGTTCTTTCGCTGGAATTGCTGGCATTGTTGCTGCAGCCACATTAATTAGTAAAATCTTCGGTTTAGTGCGGCAGCAAGCGATCGCTGCCGCTTTTGGTGTTGGTGCTGCTGCCACTGCCTATAGTTATGCCTACATTATCCCTGGCTTTCTATTGATATTACTCGGTGGTGTAAATGGGCCATTACACAGTGCAATTGTCAGCGTTTTAGCCAAGCGTCGGCGAGAAGAAGCGGCTCCCCTAGTGGAAACCGTGACAACGCTGGTAGCTGGAGTGCTGTTGCTGGTGACAGTTGCTCAGATTTTATTTGCGGATGCGATCATTGATTTAGTCGGTCATGGCTTGGAAGAGACAACCAGAGCGATCGCAATTCAACAACTCCGCATTATGGCGCCGATGGCTTTATTTTCAGGATTAATTGGCATTGGCTTCGGTACTCTCAATACAGCCAATCAATATTGGTTACTCTCTATTAGTCCTTTATTATCTAGTATTACCGTTGTTGGCGGCCTTGGGATCTTGGCTATGCAACTGGGCAAGGACATTATTAAGCCGGAGTACGCTTTAATCGGTGGAATGGTTTTAGCTTGGGGAACCTTGGCAGGAGCTGTTTTGCAATGGTTAGTGCAGCTAATTGTTCAGTGGCGGTTAGGATTAGGCACATTACGCTTGCGGTTTGAGTTTAAATCCCCAGGCGTTCAAGAAGTAATTAAAATCATGACTCCGGCAACAATTTCCTCTGGAATGATGCCAATTAATGTCGCCACTGACCTTTATTTTGCTAGTCCGATCCCTGGTGCTGCGGCAGGATTTAACTATGCGAATCTATTAGTACAAACTCCCTTAGGGATTATTTCTAATATTATTTTGCTGCCCCTATTACCGATATTTGCCAAACTAGCCGGCCCAGAAAATTGGCCAGAGTTAAAATTACGCATTCGCCAAGGATTGCTACTGACTGCCTTCACCATGCTACCGCTAGGGGCACTGATGGTGTCGTTATCTGTACCCATTGTGCAGGTAGTATATGAGCGCGGTGCTTTCAAGCCAGAAGCTACACAGCTAGTTTCATCCTTGTTAGTCGCTTATGGGATTGGAATGTTTGTCTATTTGGGACGTGATGTTTTGGTGCGGGTGTTCTATGCTTTAGGCGATGGACAGACACCTTTTCGCATCAGTATTTTTAACATCTTGCTCAACATCTTACTAGATTGGTTTTTCGTTAAACCTTTTGGTGCTCCTGGTTTGGTGTTGGCAACAGTAGGTGTAAATTGCAGCTCAATGCTAATGCTGTTATGGTTGCTCGATCGCAAACTTAATGGTTTACCTTGGCGTGAGTGGAGTTTGCCGATTTTGGGTTTGATTGCGGGTAGCGTGGTAGCTGGGGTAGCAAGCTATGGGACATTAGTTGGTTCTCAGCAGTTGTTAGGTAAAGAAGGTTTACCGATTCTGGTGTTGCAGTTATGTGTATCTGGCTTCGTGGGGATTGCGGTGTTTGCTGCGATCGCTTCATCAATGAAAATAGCAGAGGTGAGTATTTTTATATTTCGTCTACGTCAGCGCTTTTTGAAGAAATAACTAAGCACACCCAAATGGGTGAGAAATAATTCAGCCACTTGGGTGAGCCAGGTGTGCGAGGTTACATTTTCTAAAAAAAGAGATTCTAGTACTAGAGAATATTGATTTTACTTAACTCTGGTGAGAAGAATCCTATGAAACTTACAAAATTAGCTGCCTCTTTCCTTGCTGTTGCTTCCATTGTCCTCTCAGCCGGTATTGCATCTGCTCAAACAGCGGGTACGAACGGTAACTACATCGGTGCTGGTGTTGCAGTTGGTGCAACCAGTGGCGGACAAGGAAACGATGAAGCACAAGTTGGTGGCAATATCCAAGGCCGATACGCTATTTCCAAAACACCTCTTTCACTGCGGGGTTCTGTACTGTATGGTGGTGATGCTGCCGCAATTATGCCCCTAGTAACTTACGATGCGCCCATCGCCAAAAATACTAACGTTTACTTTGGTGGTGGTTATTCTTTTGTAACTGACGAAGGTCAAAAAACCCCATTGGGCAATCAGAATGCACCTGTAGTCACCCTTGGTATTGAATCAGAAGTTAGAAACAATGTCATTGCCTATGGCGATACTAAATGGGGCATTGACGCCTACAGAAATAGTGATGCTGATGCTGTCAGCTTTCAAGCTGGATTAGGCTATCGCTTCTAGTGATTACAAGCTAGAAAACGGCTGATTCAGAAACTCAAGCAATGATGTTTGCCAGCCGTAATAGTAATTTATCGGTCATACCTGAGTATAAATACTCAAGTATGACCGATTTTTTTAATCATTTTTATTTATGATTTTAAGAAAAAATTATATTGGTTATTATTGATAGTTTCTTTTAAAGTGAAATGAGCAATCGGGAATACACGTATAAGATATTACTCATGGAAAAGATTAATCCCATTCCAGAAATACTTGGTGAAACAACTGACGTGGAATCTTGGCTGATTCGAGCTGGGCTAAGATTTTCAGACTTAGGTAATGATGCTGCAAGTATTGCAATCCGCAAGCAATGGCGAGAGTATCAAGCCGCAGTCCAAAGATGCTGTGCAACCCTACACCAACCACCGTCACGTGTTCAACTAAGCGGCGACTATGCCAACCTGAGAATACCTGGTGGTGCATTAACCAATTCTGCGATCGGCTGTCGAGTCGTCCCTAGTCCTTAGATTGGGCAAAAGATAGAAAATCGGTAAATAAAAAGTATCCATTGGGGTTAGAGAATCAATTATCGGGTAGGGCAGCTGATAACTGTTTGATCGTGTCAATTTTAGATTTTAGTAGGATTTATACACACTCTACGACTCTTCTCAACTCTTGAAGAGGCGGTAGCCTGCGGCAAGCCGCTTCTCTACGTTCGCGCAGCGTGTCGCAGACAGACACTACGCGAATGTGTCTACGATTTTCCGTTGCTTGTGCGTAAGTCCGATCTGAGACTTTGATTTATTCAAGTGGAAAATAAAGCCTCGAAAGGCTTTCAGCGATTGGGTTCGCCCAAAGTGATAAAGGAGAGTTAAAAATTATTTCGGTTCATGCCCCGCGCCGCTGATTTTAGATTTTAAATTGAAGAATTGTTCAAATAAAAACACGGCGGCCTCTAAGTATTTTCTTCCAATCTAAAATCTAAAATCGTTCGACTGAGCGACTTGCCTTGAGCGTCCCTTGCGCGTCTCTATAGAGTTGCCGAAAGGAGCCGAAGTCTAAATCTAAAATTGATTGCCTCAAGCCAAAAAGTGGTCTCTTTCAATTCCATTTTTCCATTATTTAAAATCCAAAATCGATTGACTAATAATCCTGTTGCACGCCGCCCACTACTGGCTTAACTTCCGAAAATGGATCAGTGCCTCCACCCCAGTTAAAATCACTAATTCGGATGCTGAAGCCACCTAACTCCAGCACTGGATTGTAACGGAAGGTGATGCCATAGGTACGACGGCTATATTCCACAATGTAGTCGGTGCTAGCTTCTTTACCAGTATCCAAGTTAACAGATGTTTGAAAGCCTAAGCGAAAAGGACCGTAGACTTGCTGTGATATACCAGCGCTTAACACTTTGTTATCAACAAAGCGATCAAACAAAAAGGGTGATAATCCGTTATTTAAGCCTTGAGAGTAACTAATATTAAAGGCAGTATAGTCTAAAAAAGGTCGGGAAAAATGACCAATTTGCCCTTGTAAGCCAATTGTAGGAGTTAGGGTGCTTTGGTTATCACCATTGGTGTAATAACTGGTAGTGCCCGTAAGACCAGCGAACGCTAGCAAGTAAGGAACTACAGGGTTAGCTGTATATCGTAATCCCTCGGTGGCAGTGGGTGCTAATGGTTTTCCCTGCCATAGCAACAGCCCTTTACTGAGGGAAGCACTGGCTTGTAAACGACCTAGTGAGATGCGATTGTTTTCCCGCACCGGTTCTAGTAAGTCTTGACGATCGGTGTTGGCATCGATATATCGAGCGCTTGCCTGATAAGTGAGGTTGATACCACTTTTTCCTAAAGGAATCACAGGAGAGGTAATAATGCCGCCAAGACTGCTCTGGACGGTTTGAAAGCCGAGAGTACCGTTGTAGAGACGATCACGGTAGTTATATTGCAGACTCAAGATATGGGGAAGAGAAGTCCCTATTATTTGGCGCAATCCCAAATTCACTCGCAAATTGTCTTCCACCTTATTTAAGTCAAAACTGGTTAACTCCCCAGTCCCCTGAATTACTGCTCGTGGACTCAAAACAGAATTTATCTTTGTCTTCACAGCAAACAATGCGCCTAAGTCACCCGTGCCTTCTTGCACAGCTCTCTGTACTAGCAACTGGGGCGTGAGCGTCCAGCGAGTCTGATCTGTACTGATCACTGGAAAACCACGCTCAATATACAAACCACCCCGATCTTTTCCATCAAAGCCGGGGGAGACTATTGCAGGTGTAACGTCCCGCTCCTGACGGTCAATAGTCCGCTCATTCACCGGAATTGGTAAGGAGAGCCTTTGATCCAATACCAAACGCTGCTTCTGTGTCCTAATGCGGTCTACCAAGGGTGATTCTCGCGTCAGAGTTACTGTATCTGCGCGTAACTCTAATTCTGGCGGTGAAAAAGGATCATTGGTGATGCGGACATCCCTTGCTTGCCAGCCTTGCGGATAGAAGTCAATGTGTTCAGCTTCAAACCTGAGCCGCTTGACTACACCCCCTGTTTTTGGTGGTGGGATGTTGGTAGCGCCTGTCTGACCACCAATTGTCACATTAATTCCTCCAGGGCTGCTCACACCGGAAACAGGCTGATTGGCTATAATGCGATCGCTGGGCGGACGTTTTGGGACTCCACCAGCACTTATATCCGTGGATGAGAAAGCAAAATCTGTTTGGGCTGAGGGTACGTAAATTTCTCCTCTACCATTTTCCAGTTCCCCATTATCTTGAACAAAATTATAGGTAAAGCGTTGTCCACGCAGTACCTGATCACCCCGTGTTAAAGTTACATTGCCTTCCCCCGCAGCGATCAAGTTGTCTAAATTGACTTGCAGGCGATCGGCATCCACCACCGCCCCATCAAATCGCACAACTACATTCCCAACAGCTGTAATAATTCGCCGTTGCTCGTCATACTCTTGCCGATCTGAAGTGACTTCTACAATTCTCGGTCTGGCTGGCGGGGTGTTAGTGGGCGCTTGTGGCTGATTGGTGGTGTCTACCTGTGATGTAGGTGTTGCTGCTTGAGTTTGTTGTTGGACTTGGGAATTGAATTCTACAGTCAGGGGCCTTAAGAGTTGGTTTGTCGGGCTGCGAGACTTGAATGTGATAAAATTGTGTACTGATTGAGAACTCGGTGCCAAATCAGCAGCAGATACAGAGATATTGTCTCTTCCTAGAGACTGTTGTGCAGTAATATCACTTTGCTGTTTTTGTTGGGTTAACTTCTCAGCTAGAATTTTCGCCTTGGACTCGACTAACTTGTTGCTGTTTGTGAGACTTGGGGCAATTTGAAGAGGAGGCGGAGATTGGGTGACAAGGGGACTTGGTGAAACTCTATAACTAAAGCTATCAGAGTCCAAAAAGGTTTGTTTTTCTTCACCATTAGAGTTTGGATCTGGCGTAGACGCAGAGCGGCTTGTCGTCAGATATCGCTCACTGACTTTTTGAGAAGGTTCACGTTTTACGTCTAGGTCGGAAGCCTCTGTTACAAAGTTCAGATGCCTGTGGCGGGCTACGTCAACGAGTCGGGGAGCGTCAGAAACCTCCGCTCTGTCACCAGACGAGAGCGACGGGAAAATCTTTATTCGTGCTGGCTCAACTTTGCGCTCCGCTCCAACTTTTCTTGGCAACGCAATGGTTTCTTTTTCTGTCTCCCGTTTGTGCAGTGCCGACATTAAAAGAAGTTCTGAGCGCCAGACGCCTACGCTCGGACTTGTCTTTGTGTCTTCTTTCTCTTGGTGATTAGAGGTTTTAACCTCCTGCATAGGATAACCAATGACTAGCGGTTGTCCCAAAAGTGTAGCGCTTCCAGAGCCGATGATGGGGGAAATTTCTGGTAGGAAGGTTTCTGGTGAATGAGGTACAGAGGAAGTTTCGGCTTCTACCAAGTTATCCTGAGTTGAGTTAATCGGAGTTGGCAATGGCGGATCTATCTTGGTGTTACCCGTAATTGCCAACTGAGCCAAAACCTTGGGCTGCTTGGATTTGTCTGTCTTTTCGTGTATTCCAGTATCTACACCTGAAAGAAACTTTGTATGACTAGCAGATGAGGCGGGATTTACAGGTTGTAAAGATTCGAGGATAGGAGGCAGATCGGGCGGCAGAACTGGATGAAGCATATTTGAGCATAATCGGGCTAACAAACAGCCAAATAATGGACGGAAGGATAAACATACATTTTGCCTTCCGACTGTCGCCTTCTGCTACCTACAGCAAGCTACCTGGAGAAAGAAACTTACTAACTTTCGCTTAGTAAGTTTCCGTGGCGTTTAGTATTTTCCGCCTTCCAAAGTCGCGGATAATTTATCGCCCTTTTACTCTAAGTCCCGACGGCCGGGGTTACGAGCAGGATCGTTCGACAAAAATCCAAAGATGAAGATAGTTACGAAGAAGGCAACAACAATATAAACAGCGATTTTTAAAGTCAGCATAGAAATATCTCCAATGGGTAAAACAAAGAGAGCTTTTCTTTCAGGATCTGCCATGCAGAAAAGATAGCTACTTTATATTACCCAAATCCTGTCCCTTTTTTAGAGAACTCTAGGGACTGGGGACTAGGGATTGGCAGTGTCTACCCTACAGTTATTGCGAATGGTGCAAAATGTCAGTTGTCTGACTTTTAGATGCCCTTAAAAAATAACTCAGAGACTGTTTTACTCCTGTGACGTTAACTGACGGCAAAGGTTTCCTAAAAAAGGGAATAGGTTACAGGTTACAGGGGATAGTTACTATTCCCCAATACAACTCTACCAGAGGCTACGCCCTAAGCGTAGCTATGCCGCAGGCTTTACGACGCCGCCCAACTCTACCAGAGGCTGCGCCAATGGCTCTGCTCAGGGCAAGATGGCTCAGGACAAGCTCAGTACAAGTGCCCAATGCTTTATTTCTCAGTTTGAAGTTTTGCTTAAGTCTTTGCCAATTCGGTTTTTGATTATTCGTGCAGGTATGCCTACAGCAACTGAAAAAGGAGGAATATCTCTATTGACAACTGCTCCTGCACCAATAACACTGCCTTTGCCAATAGTAACGCCATCTAATACTGTTACTCCATGCCCTAGCCAACAGTCATCCTCAATCACAATTCCTTTGCGAGTAACACCTTGGTATTTAATCGGCTCCATCGGATCAGCAAAATTATGGTTATTGGCATATATCCCTGAGTGGGCAGCTATCATGCAGTGTTTACCAATTTTAATGTCTCCTGGCCCCTCAATAGATACATTGGGGCCAATAAAGGTGTCTTCATCAATATATACACACGTATCTTCCAAAGACCCTATATCAACGTTACGCTCAATAGCGACTCTATTTCCTAGATGAATTCTATTATTTCTGTGTCTTCTAGCATCCATCCGCACACCCTTGAAAATATAGACTCCACTGCCGATCTCAATACAAGAAGTACCGTTAAATTCAACACCATTTTGAATATACACTGGGCTGCCAATCTGGGCAAAAATACTACGATATCCCAAATTACGCAACTTTGGCCCCAGAATCAGTGTCGGAATATCTCCTAACACAGTAGTTACTAAAAGTTCTTGCACGCGCTGCAATTTTGAAAAATGTTGCTCGTTAGGCATGGCTACATATCTCTTCAATCAATTTTTGTTGACAATGTTGAAAGTTGTTTTGGCTGTATCCTAATTTCTACCAATTCCGATATTTTATGTATATATTAATACATAAAATCAAATGGCAATATCACCGAAATTTCCCAAGATTCTTAGATGGTTTTCCAATATTTGAAAAACCAGAGTCTGGCTTTGACCGTGCCAATTTTAGATTTTAGATTTTTTTGGTTCATGCCCCGTCCAAACGTAGGCGGAACAAATCCAATCATCCGCTTGATAGCGTAGCGCTATCGTCAATTCCATTATCCAAAATTGATTGACTATGTGAGCAATTCTTAACTTAAGGTTAGTAGAATTAGTCAATTGATCTGCACAATTGCGTTAACTCGCTAGAAGCTTTTATACCAGTCAAGATACGTAATAATTTTGCTTCTTTTTCACCAGCTAAATTAACAAAACAATTTCAGTGCATTGCAGGGTCAAACCTCAGACTATTAAATTGTCTGATGGGAAAATTTGCTGGTTTAGATAGGCTACTGTTTTGGTTATCGGGCAAATTTGCAAAGCTTGTTACGCAACTAGGGATAGAGTTGTTTGCCTTGAGGCTACTTCCTCTCAAGTGGTTTTAGTCTTTTGAAACAACTCAGTTCCACAAGCTATTTTGCAACAAAAAATACATTTAACTAGACTATTTCAAAGATTTAGATAAAATTTCTGCCTAGCATGACAATGTAATTATTGTTGGATTTTTCTGGGTGTTTTTGCCCAAACAAAACCCAATTAGGGTGGATTATCTCCCACATCAGCCATCACATTGAAGTTAACCATCGGTGCAAACAAGTAAGCGCTTCCCCGACTGCTATGACGGCTTTCTTGCAACGAATTTCTAGAGTATGCTGCTCCAATCATGTTGCACACGGATGATTTACAGACTAACCAATTCACGCTTGTAATTACATGAATGGCTTTTAATAACAATTATTTTTAACGATAACACATTTTATTTTCAGTGGAACACTCTTAAGAAATAAGTTGATTTCTAGGTTGCTTGCTGATGATAATGGGGGAAATAAGTTAACTTTTTTACTAGAGCGATCGCTACTATTTATTAATTTTATACACCTAGATAAAATTCCTTGAGAACGGTGAGTAAAAAAATACAGTAAGCTGTCCAAGTAATTTGATGATTGGGCGTTCAACTCAGAATAATATCTACTATATTTGTGACACCCTCTTCTTAAAAAGGCTAAAAATTTTCCTCTTACCTATTACTTATATCTAAAAATTTGTAAATCACCCATTCGGGTGAGCCAAGCGGGTGATGCGTGCTTGGCACTACTTATTATAAATTTTATTGAAAGAAAGCTAAACTTAGCTTAGTTTCCAGGAAAAGTTGACAAAACAACATCAAATTGCCCAAATTGAGGTATCAGTTTTAACTCATATACTTGGTTCAAATTATGGCTTTAATTAAAGGAATTGTGCAACAAGCTCTAACTACCGGCTATCTGAGTGTTGTAGCCGAAGATAAACTGCGATCGCAACTTCAAAGTAATTATGACTCAGAAGACCTAGATGCCTGGATTATTTTACAACGAGCCATTGTGGCAGGCGATGTAAAACAAGAGTCGCGCCGAAAAAAAGCTTCCCTCTCGCCTAAAAACAAGGACGCTTCATCGAATATTAAACTTGCTTATCAAATGGCAGCAGAGATTGCTTATGCAGCAGCTGTAGCTCTGACAATGACAAAAAATACTAAAGATCAGCCTTCATTAGGTGCATAAAATCACACCTTCGTAAGTTATTTTCCTGATTTAGTATCTATATTTAATACCAATTAGTTAGCGACGCCGAATAGCCCGCACTTCTCTACGAAACGCTCTTGCTAGCTTGCTTCCACGTTCGCGCTAGCGTCTTTGTTGGCGCAGCCTCTCCGTCAGGAAAAGGAGAAGTAGTATGGCAAAGCTCAGTGACCACCGCAGGTATCGCTTTTCCTGGTTAACTGCTTGGTACGGTTTTCACACTAGCCAATTTTAGGCAATGTCTGTCTTGAAAAGTTATACTCCTGCGTTGCTAACAGATTGTTCCAAGCTGCCGCTACGATGGGCTATTTGGTGAGGCATCACCTTAAGCTAACCTTAACCAAAGAATCATCAAGTCTTTCCTTTGATACTGCTTCTTTGCCAGCGCAATTTTATTAAGAAATAATTAAAAATTTAACTTGACTGCAAACAGCTATGAGGAATTTTCACCCTCAGCCAAGATTATAGAATATGATCCCTGGAATCAATACTAAAATAAATATAAATTATTTATTTAGAACTAGATTTTTTTTGAGTGATACATGGCAGTAAATGATTAAATCTTAGTATACCAAGTATATGGCTGAAAGTAAGGCATAAAATTAGAAACACCTTGGTGTAAACTTTAGCAACGAGGTTAAAAATAATTCTCAATGCTTAACAAAGTCATCGCTTTTTCACAAACTAGAGTATAAAGAATTGGCAACATTGGTAAAAAGAGTAAACAATAACCATAGCTAAACTTGGAGTTTTGCCAACCTATGCAGCCAATTCGCACATTTAATGTATCTCCTTCACTACCGCCGCGACTCGAACCACTACGGCGGCTGGCATATAACTTGCACTGGGATTGGAACGTTGAAACTAAAGATTTATTTCGTCGCTTAGACTCTGACCTATGGGAGTCTAGCCATCATAACCCGGTGTTAATGTTGGGTACTATCTCTCAATCGCGGCTTCTGGAAGTTGTCGAAGATGAAGGCTTTCTAGCGCAAATGGATCGAGCTGACCGTCAGTTAGAAGATTATTTGCAAGAGCGCACCTGGTATCAGAAACAACGTGAGCAGAAACCAAAAGAATGCTACGCCTATTTTTCGGCTGAATTTGGACTTGTAGATTGTTTGCCCGTCTATTCTGGAGGCTTGGGCGTTCTGGCGGGGGATCACCTCAAATCTGCCAGTGACTTGGGGTTACCGCTTGTAGGTGTAGGTTTACTGTACCAGCAAGGCTACTTTGCCCAGTATCTCAATGCCGATGGCTGGCAGCAGGAACGCTATCTGAGCAATGATTTCTACAATATGCCCTTGCATCTAGAGCGCAATTCTGATGGTTCAGAACTGCAGATTGCGGTAGATTATCCAGGACGCAAGGTGTATGCCAGAGTTTGGCGCGTACAGGTGGGAACGGTGCCCCTATATTTGATGGATAGCAACATTGAACCCAACAATGTTTACGACCACGACATCACAGACCAGCTGTACGGTGGTGATATCGATATGCGTATCCACCAAGAAATTATGCTGGGGATCGGTGGTGTGCAAATGCTCAAAGCTTTGGGGCTGAAAGTCACCGCCTACCATATGAATGAAGGTCACGCGGCCTTCTCTGCCCTAGAACGTATCCGCTTGCTGATTCAGGAAGAGGGACTGAATTATGCTCAAGCTAGACAGGTGGTAGCTTCCAGCAATATCTTTACCACCCACACGCCAGTACCAGCGGGGATTGACTTGTTCGCTCCCGAAAAAATGTTGTATTACCTGGGGTACTATGCAGAGATATTTGGGTTGCCCAAAGAGCAATTTTTAGGACTGGGGCGCGAGAATACAGGCGATTTATCTGGGCCTTTCAGTATGGCGGTGCTGGCGCTGAAGATGGCAACATTTTCTAACGGTGTAGCACAACTGCATGGTGTAGTGTCGCGGCAAATGTTCCAAGGCTTGTGGAAAAATGTGCCTGTAGAGGAAGTGCCGATCGCAGCAATTACTAATGGTGTCCATGCTCGGAGTTGTGTTGCCAAATCAACTCAAGAATTGTACGATCGCTACCTGGGGCCAAACTGGTCATCAGCACCACCAGATAGTCCATTATGGGAGCGGATGGACGCCATACCCGATGAGGAGTTGTGGCGCAATCATGAACGCTGCCGCTTAGACATGATTTTGTTTGTGCGCGAGCATTTGGTCAAGCATTTGGGCGATCGCGGCGCTTCCGCCTCCGAAATTACCCAAGCCCAAGAAGTTTTAGATCCTTACGCTTTCACCATTGGCTTTGCCCGTCGCTTTGCCACCTACAAACGTGCCACCCTCTGGATGCGTGATTTGGAACGGATTAAGAGGCTTTTACTGGCTAACAAAGACCGGAAAGTGCAATTCGTGATTGCTGGTAAGGCACATCCCAAAGATATTCCCGGTAAAGAACTGATCCGTGATATCAATCACTTTATCCGCGAACAAGATTTAGAAAAACAGGTAGTGTTTGTTCCCAATTACGACATTCACATCTCCCGGTTGATGGTTGCAGGTTGCGATATCTGGTTAAATACACCGCGTCGTCCACGGGAAGCCTCTGGTACCAGTGGCATGAAAGCGGCAATGAATGGATTGCCAAATTTAAGTGTACTAGATGGCTGGTGGGATGAAGCTGATTACGTCCGTACGGGCTGGGCAATTGGACATGGAGAGAATTACAACGATCCTAACTACCAGGATGAAGTAGAAGCAAATGCTCTCTACGAGTTGTTAGAGAAAGAAGTTGTACCGTTATTTTATGAGCATCGAGATACTGATGGCTTACCCCGTCCGTGGGTTGCGAAAATGAAGGATGCAATTCGGTTGAATTGTCCATTCTTTAATACAGCGCGGATGGTAGGAGAATATGCCGGGCGGGCTTATTTCCCGGCCAGCGATCGCTATCATACCCTGACTGTTGATAACTATGCCCCAGCTAAAGAACTAGCTGCTTGGAAAGCAAAACTAGGCGAACACTGGTTCAACATCAAAATCAAAGATATTGACGTATCGGCAGTTTCAGACATTGAGGTTAATCAAACCGTTACTGTCAAAGCCAAGGTTGACTTGGCAACTTTGAGGAATGATGATGTTCAGGTGGAGCTATATCAAGGTGCGATCGATGCCAATGGTGAGATTGTCAACGCTGTGCCAGTGGTGATGGATTACCAAGGCGAGGATGCACAGCAATTGAGTATTTACACGGGTAATATCACCTATACCGCTTCTGGTTTGCAAGGCTTGTCTTTGCGTGTATTGCCAAAAAATCAATACTTAGCTAATCCCTATGAACCAAGGTTAATTGCTTGGGCAGAATAAGAGGGCTGAGTAGTTATTGAATACTTAAGACAAGGCGTTGCTGATTTAAATTTAGCAACGCCTTTTATGTTACAAAATGTGTAGCGACTGTCTTGAATGTCAAGTGCGAGCGGAAAAAAAAGCTGAAAACAAGTTGACGCAACTGGGGAAGTGCTTCGCTGATTCAGTGGTGCCTGGTACGGGCATCGAGATTTTGCTCCTGGCAGCAGAGACAGTCACAGCCTGCACCAGGCACTCCGCTGCGCCACGGAATCTTCCCCAGTTGATGGATTTCTCCTGTCGGCAAAAAAAGAGCATGAAAAATTTACCCAAGTCATGCGTAGGTGTAGCCAAAGAGTAGACATCGCACAGCATCTCCAAGTCAAGCGATCGCCTACTCTTTGGCGCAAGCAAAGTATAAAAACGTTTGCAAGCCTTACTCGTTAACAATTGATTTAAAGTTTTCTTTAATGCACCAAGGCAAATGAATGATCGCGAACCATTGCATTTAAAATGACTAACATTTGATCAACGAAGTATTGGGAGTCATCTGCCAACAGAAAAATTTCATGCTCCAAACCTCTTGAGAAACTGCTCATCATCTTAATTAAATTCCTCTGACAATCCAGGGCACAATTTCTTGGCAGTTTTGAGCAAATCCCCTGAGTATCCTACGCTTCTATCTGTCAGGATGAAGACGTAAAGCATTCACTTTTTCTACAGAGGAACTGGAAATCATCGTCAACAACTTAAATTCTCCTTTCTCAGCACTGCTTAGAGCTTAACCGAGAAGTGTTGACTCAGATATTTCCTTTAAAACAAGTATTTCAGAGCATACAGCACTTTGCGTAAGCGAACTCCTATGGAGAAGCGAAGCGTCTTGTAAAGAAGATCGTCGTAAACATCGCTGGTGTTCAAGGTAAACAATTGTTAGTACAAATATACTATTTTACTGTTAAAATGCCTTAAAAGTCAGCTAGCCTTGCTTGAGGTAGTATGAAAAAAATCCCAGACACGGACAAAAAGCCCATTTTGCTGTTGCAGCCTACATCTGTAACTACTGCTATAGTGCCACTGCAACCCCAAGAGGAAAAAATCATCAGTGAACAGGAGCGTTTGATAGTGCAAGTCAAACGTATCAATCAGATGGCAGGGGAGTTAGAAGCAGCGATATTGGAGTTGAAAGCGATCGCTAACACACTGACTACTCAAAAACGTTACCCAGTTCTAAAATGCAAAAATATTTGTCAGTATTTTGCAGTTAGTGTCCCTTGGGTGAAACGAAAGCCTGACGAATCATTTATTCTGACGACGCGAAGAGTTGATTTATTCCGAGCCGAAAGGGAAGCAGCACTGCTAGCACAGCAACTTCGTCAGCAAACCAAAAAAAGATTAGCATCGCAGAGACACAAAAAAAACAAGAGTGGGGCTGAGGCTCACACAAAAGGCTTGTTCAAAAAGGTATTAGTCAACAAATCTTAAAAATATCAACATTCAACGGCAGCTCACCCCGTCAGTTGTAACAGTTATATTGAAGTGGCAGAAGGAACTTCTCCCTCAAAATTGCTGGATACTACACTGCCATTGCTAATTGCCACCAACTGTGGTGGCAAATAGGCAAAGCTGCCCTAATATTTGCACTTCCGTAAAACCAGAGTGCAACATCAGGGACAATCAATCAGCGCACAGAAGAGGTAAAAAGAAGGTGTTAAAGACACTTTTAGTGATTGCCGTTGGTTTCTTACCGTCCCTGATTTCCCTATGGGTGATCCGCAAAACCCATTTGCGATCGCGCTTACGGCTCAGGCAGGCAGCCATGAATTTTCCAGCAGTGCAGGGACGGCAAAACGTCAGACCTTTTGAAAGCGATCGCTATTATTTAGAAGGGGTGGGTTACCTGATTGGCGACATCAGCTGCAAATTTAATGCCCGATCTGGCTACATCCGCTGTGCTGTGAATCCCGACGGCCCATGTAATGGTTGCCGTCACTATGAACCGAAGGGATAAGCTGGTAGTGAAAAAAGGGTTTAATAAGTCTTACCTCCTTAATACTCAACTAATCTCAAATTACTGAAGAAGGGCTGGGGAGGCTGGTGAAGCAAGAGAGTTACTGAACAGTATCCTTTGTTTTTCTCAAAGCGTCCTAACACATCTAAGTTTAGGGGAGAACTCTATTATCAGGCGTTGCATCAACACTGATTGAATTAAACTCGACCAAAGTAAACTTTAGATAAAAGTTTGTTTATACCAGAGTTTAAGTTTGAACAAATCATGGATCAACTTAGTCTCATACTCCGCCGTTAATCAGTTGCATGAGTTGAAACGCCTAAGTTTGACTCGAACATCTGACACCTGACAGCGCCCACCCTTAACGATCTCCAAGTTTTACCTAGGAATGGTGAAATCATGGCTAATTATAATTTGTATTGACAAACACTTTGAAAATTTGCCTTTGCATGGTCAAATAAGAATGATTTAATAGAATTTGTGCAAAAGTGTAAATCTACGTTATTTTGTTTGCAGATTATGAACTCTACTGTTAGCTTTTGCCGAATATCTAATAACTACATGATTATTTAACGATGAACAACGCGATCGCTAAGACAACAGTATTATTATCAACTTGCGCTTTGCTACTGACAGGCTGTAGTGGTGGCACTAAGACTGTGACTTCTGCAAATAATAGTCCAAATAGTACCTCAAATAACACTGCAACTAATACCACAGCCACAACAGGTACATTGTCGAGTGCAATTCCCATCGGTATTGCCGTTGCTCAAACTAGCAACGTGGCATTATTAGGTCAAGAGCAAGTTGCTGGAGCCAAACTTGCTGAGAAATATTTCAATAGTAAAGGTGGTGTCAACGGGACTCCAATTAAATTGATGTTTCAAGATACTAGCGGTGATGAAGCAGGGACAATTAACGCTTTTCAAACTTTAATTAACAAAGATAAAGTTATTGGGATTGTGGGCCCAACTTTGTCACAGCAAGCTTTTAGTGCTGATCCAATTGCCGAACGTGCAAAAGTACCAATTATTGGACCATCAAATACTGCTAAAAACATTCCCGAAATTGGTGATTACGTTGCTCGTGTTTCTGCACCAGTTTCTATTGTCGCGCCTAATTCAGTGAAAGCTGCACTTAAGCAAAACCCCCAACTTAAAAAAGTCGCAGTTTTTTATGCTCAAAATGATGCATTTAGCAAGTCAGAAACAGAAATTTTTCAACAAACAGTTAAGGATCAAGGCCTGGAATTGGTAACAGTACAAAAATTCCAAACCAGTGATACAGATTTTCAAAGCCAAGCCACCAATGCGATTAATCTTAAACCAGATTTGGTCATTATTTCTGGTTTAGCTGCTGATGGTGGGAATTTAGTCCGACAATTGCGAGAACTGGGTTATAAAGGCTTAATTGTCGGTGGAAATGGTCTAAATACATCGAATCTATTGTCAGTTTGTAAGGCACTTTGTGATGGCGTGTTGATTGCTCAAGCCTATAGTCCAGAACATCCAGGTGAAATTAATGCGGCATTTCGCAAAGCCTATACTGACGAATACAAAAAAGAGCCACCTCAATTTAGCGCCCAAGCTTTTGCAGCAGTGCAGGTTTATGTCGAAGCACTCCAAGCTTTAGATAACAAGAGCAAAGTCAACAAATTACAACTACCAGAATTGCGGACGGAATTAAATAAACAGATACTTGTCGGAACATACAATACACCACTGGGTGAAATTGGTTTTACTCCCATAGGTGAAGTTGTGCAAAAAGATTTCTATGTAGCCCAAATCAAGATGGCAAAAGATGGTAGCCAGGGTAAATTAACATTTTTAAAATAGTTGCTACATGAATATTAATCTGTTTTTACAGCAATTATTAAATGGGTTATCTATCGGCAGCGTCTATGCAATTTTTGCTTTAGGATATACCTTAGTTTATTCAATTTTGGGCATCATGAATTTAGCTCATGGCGCAATTTTTACCTTGGGTGCATATTTCACTTATGCACTTATGGGGGGTAACTTTGGATTTAACGGCTTGCTGGCTAATGTAGCCTTGCCAATAAAATTACCATTTGCGATATCCTTAATATTAGGAAGTACCTTGGCAGGATTGGTAGGGATAGTGATGGAACGCGTTGCTTTTCAACCCTTGCGGCGTCAAGGATCTGACCCCTTACTAACTGTTGTTTCCAGCTTGGGGGTAGCAGTGGTAATTGTGAATTTAATCCAGTATTTAGTAGGCGCAGAAAGTTATACATATCCCGCAAATACTTATGCTAATTTGCCAGCTGCAATTAACTTTGGTAGTCCAGAAAACCCAATTCCTATTCGCAGTGTTCAGGTAGTAATTTTTACTGTATCAGTTGTGATTGTGACAATTCTTACCTATTTTATCAATCGAACTAAATATGGTAAGGCAATGCAGGCGATCGCAGAAGATCCAATTACAGCTAGTTTGTTAGGAATTAATAGCGATCGTTTTATTATCCTAACATTCTTCATCAGCAGTTTTTTAGCAGGATTAGCAGGAACTTTAGTTGCCTCTAGTGTTAGTATTGCAGGGCCATATTTCGGTATTGCTTTTGGGTTGCGGGGTTTAGCAGTAATTGTCTTAGGTGGTTTGGGTAGTATTCCTGGTGCAGTGTTGGGAGGTTTGGTAATTGGATTAGTAGAGGCGTTTGTACCCGCCGAATACTCTGGATATAAAGACGCAGTAGCCTTTGGAATTTTGTTTATCATGCTGCTAGTTAGACCCCAAGGTTTACTGGGACGGCAGTTTATTCAGAAAGTGTAGTAAGAGGAAGTTAGGAGTTAATAGTTAGGAATTGTGAGTTTAAATCCTCTTAAATCCCAACTCATAACTCATAACTGAGAACTCATAACTCATAACTTAAAAAATGGCTGATTTTTTTGCTACTTACGGTTCTCTAATTGTCTCTATGGTATTGGGGGCACTACTAGGGTTATCGCTTTACTTACCACTCATGACAGGGCAATTGTCTTTAGCTAGTCCAGGATTTTATGCTTTAGGTGGGTATATTGCAGCAATTCTCTCCACAAAAGTTTTGACATCTAGTAGTAGTTTATATCCCATTCCATTGTTGTTATTGGAGATGTTAATTGCTGGGGTAATTTCTGGTTTCTTGGGTATAGTGGTGGGAATTCCAGCATTGAGATTACGAGGAATTTATTTAGCGATCGCTACTATCGCTTTTGTGGAAGTTCTGCGCGTCATCTCCCTCAATCTAGATATTACAGGCGGTGCTGTCGGGATTTTTGGCATTCCTCAACCTTTCCAAACACAACTTGAATATTTATGGATTGCCCTGCCCTTACTATTAATTAGTATGGTATTACTTTATCGTTTAGAACGCATCCGCGTCGGAAGGGCTTTTATCGCTATCCGTGAAGATGAATTAGCTGCGGGTGCAATGGGAATTGATCCCACTTATTACAAAGTTTTGGCGTTTACATTAGGGGCCATGCTTGCAGGGGTTGTAGGTGCAATTAGCGCTCACTTCCTTAATACCTGGAATGCTCGTCAAGGTACTTTTGATGCCAGTATTATATATTTAACTTTTGTTTTAATTGGTGGTTCGAGAACTTTTTTAGGATCGGTAGTCGGAGGTATGGTATTTACAGCCTTACCAGAGATACTACGAAGCCTAGCTGATACTGGTGGTTTACCTAATTGGTTAGCACAATTTTTGCGCGATGGGAGATTAATTATTTTTGGCTTACTAATTGTAATAGGTACAATCTTTTTCCCCCAAGGGCTAATTACTCCAGATATTTTCCAAAGACACAAAATAATGAAAAAACGAACTGTAAAAGATGCAAAGGACACATAGATGCAGCAACGGCTTCCCACAGCGTAGGAATAAGAGTTTCAGAGACTTATTGCGTAAGTCCTATATTCATAATAATATGCAAAAATGTCATATAATATTCCAGCAGCTAACACCAGTATTGTCTTAGAAGCAAGAGCATTGACTCGCCGCTTTGGTGGTTTAGTGGCAGTTAATAATGTATCTTTTAGTGTAAATAAACATGAGATTTTTGGACTGATTGGCCCTAATGGTGCTGGCAAAACAACACTGTTTAATTTGATTACTGCCTTCATTCCGCCTTCTAGTGGTCAATTAATTTATCAAGGTGCAGAAATTTCCCAACTGCGTCCTTATCAAATTGCTGCTTTAGGTATCGCCCGTACCTTCCAAAATATCCGCTTGTTTGGAGAATTATCGGCGTTAGAAAACGTGATCATTGCCCGACATTTACACACTAAAAGTAATATGATTACAGGAGTTTTGGGATTACCACCAGCGCCTAGCGAAGAATTGAAAACTAACCAAAAAGCTTTAGATTTATTAGATTTAGTGGGATTGAGCGATCGCGCTGACGAAAAAGCCAAAAACTTTGCCTACGGTGATCAGCGTCGGCTAGAAATTGTCCGCGCTTTAGCATTAAAACCGCAAATCTTACTTCTCGACGAACCGGCGGCAGGGATGAACCCCAACGAAAAGCAGCAACTCAGTGCATTTATCCGTAGCCTGCGCGATCGCTTCAATTTGACGATCATCCTGATTGAACACCATGTACCTCTGGTTATGGGTTTGTGCGATCGCATTGCTGTATTAGATTTTGGTCAATTAATTGCTTTGGGTGAACCATCTGTAGTCAGAAATAATCCGGCTGTGATTGAAGCTTATTTGGGAAATGAATGATATCTGATCAGCTGTCTTAAATTACAAAACCTGTTGTAGTTCCTCAATTAGAGACTTCTTAATTCTGACTTTTTACGGTAAGTTCTCAAACAAGCAAACAACGTGGCTTTTTCCCCAGACTGATTCTCAATAATCTTAAATTAATGAAAATGCCTAAAGAAAAATCAGGATTTGGGAAAACCCTCAAAATGACATTAATCCACATCCTGTGAAAAGTTAGCTTCTTAATTACGTAAGAAATTCTCAAACTACCCATGCAAACCAAATTGGGTAAATATAAATATTCATTCTGAGTTGGGATCTCCTGTCAATAGCAGTTTTCGAGCGGGAACACTTGACATTTTAAGCTTTTAGATTAACCTGAAAATTGCCAGCCTTAAGAATTGTGTTAACTTAAAGTCAGAAAAAATATCTCACCCATACCAAATTGGGATTGGATGTCTTTTTTGAAAACCAGGGTAAAGTTTTGAAAACTACCTGGATTAAACTTTTTTGAAGTGTGTCTTAATTACGAATTAGGAATTACTATGACACCTGAAAAGCAAATTCAACAGCAAATTGCCGAAAACCTCGTTTCATTGGGTGAAATCTTGTTTAGCGCCCAAGCATGGAAGTTCTTCCAAAAACTAGGCAGGGGCTACCTATATCTGCATAAAGTACTCCAGATAGAGCATACTAGTGGCAATAATTTTTCACTGATTGAAGGTGCATCACAGCTAGGAGACAGAATGTATTATGCTGCTAAAGGCACTCAAGCTTGGCAGATGATGAAACTTTCAGCAGCTGCGGTGAGTCAACCAATATTGTATGCCCAATTTTACGCTTTAATCGACAACTACGACCCAAGAAAAGAGTTTGTAGTAATTGTGGGTTTTAACTATGGTTCTGATGCCAGAGAATATTTCTTTTAAGAAGACCAGAAATTTCTCCGGAACAAGCTTTTACAATTGTTCGCGATCGCCCACTAGAATTTGGCATCGAATCACTATAATCTTGATTTGTCTAAAGTTTTTCAACTATTGCGAGTTATCCTTCAAGTCAAGGTCAAGGTGGTTAATAACTTAACCAGTTTAGCAGTTGATATTCACATGCCACCTTTGCTATTGGCAACCTTTTTCCCGACAGAGGGCGGCGAAATTCCTTCCCAGTTCAGCCTACTGACGAAAGGTGATGATTGGTAGACAATGCTACACCCCAAAAAGATTACTGCTGTCCACTCTGTGGCAGAGCAAATCATTAACTGTCCTTATCAAGGAATTACCAAGCGGATGTTTTTGCAGGTGAGAGTGCTGGAACTAATCCGCTTGCAGTTAACTCAAATGCTAGTGGATTAAGGTGGAGTACAAAGGTCACCACAGCTCAAGCCTGGAACCAAAACGCTTGATATCTTGATCAGTAAATAATGGTAGATCATAAAGATTGCAGTATTCTGGCGTTGGGTTTTAAGTTGAAGCAATGTCTACGATGGGGTACGCCTACGCACTGTTTTAAGAAATGTATAATTGATGTATGTTAGGTTTTGAATCAACATTTCTGAATGTAAACCGCCAATGAAATCCGATAGTAGACCAAACTATACAATTTTAGAAGTTCAAGAACTTGATGTTAATTATGGTGGCATCCAAGCTCTGAAAAATATTAATTTAATTATTCAAAAAGGCGAAGTAGTTACTCTAATTGGTGCTAATGGTGCTGGAAAAACTACTACACTCCGCGCCATATCTAAAATAGTTAATCCTCAGAGTGGTGTGATTATCTATAATGGACATAATATTACCCGCCGCCAAGCTCATGAGGTTGTACAACTTGGTATCGCCCATTGTCCTGAAGGACGCAGAGTATTAGCGCGACAAACAGTGTTTGATAATTTACTTTTAGGTGCTTATATTCGCTCCAATCAAGCAGAGATAAAAGCAGATATTCAGCGCCAATTTGAGCTATTTCCACGCTTGTCACAAAGACGCAATCAACTAGCAGGAACCCTCAGCGGTGGTGAACAACAAATGTTAGCGATCGCTCGGGCTGTAATGAGTAAACCACAACTGTTACTTTTAGATGAGCCTAGCTTAGGTTTAGCACCTGCGATCGTTCGGGAAATCTTCTCCATTATTGAAAATCTTCGTGCTACAGGCGTAACTATTCTGTTAGTTGAACAAAACGCCAATCTGGGGCTACAAATTGCCGATCGCGGTTATGTTTTGGAAGCTGGTTCTATTACCTTAACAGGTGCAGCATCAGAATTAATTAGTGATGAGCGAGTTAAAAAAGCTTATTTAGGGTGATTAATTAAATGAAAACTAGGAAGGTACAAGCACATGGTAAAATCACCAACTAAACCCCTAACTTTAGAAGAATTTTTGAAACTACCAGAAACAAAGCCTAGCTCAGAATACATCAATGGGGAAATTATTCAAAAGCCAATGCCTCAAGGAAAACATAGTATTCTTCAGGGTGAACTAGTCAGTAATATCAATTCTGTAGCTAAACCTCAAAGAGTTGCTCTTGCATTTCCAGAATTGCGGTGTACTTTTGGTGGACGTTCAATTGTTCCAGATGTAGCGGTGTTTGCTTGGGAACGGATTCCCATAGATGAGCGTGGAGATGTCGCTAATGTCTTCAAGACATATCCAGACTGGACAATTGAGATTCTTTCCCCAGATCAAAGCCAAACTAAAGTAACCGGAAATATCTTGCATTGTCTAAAGCATGGTAGTTGTTTCGGTTGGCTGATTGATCCAGATGAGCGTTCTGTTTTAGTATATCCACCAAAGCAGCAACCAGAACTTTTACAAGAGGAACAGGAAATATTACCAGTTCCAGATTTAGTTAGCGGCTTTCAGTTAACTGTAGGGCAACTATTTGGATGGCTGAAGTTATAAGATAATACACTAATGAGTTTTAAACTTAAAAATATCATTCCTTGGGGACGTTCGATGGAGGAATACGTTAAGATGTTTGACTTAACTCCTGAAGAACTAAGATTAACTATACTCGATTGTGCTGGTGGCCCTGCTAGTTTCAATGCAGAAATGACTGCTCAAGGATACAAGGTTATTTGTTGCGATCCGATTTATCAATTCACTGCAAATGAAATTGATAACCGCATTCAGGATACTTATCAAATAGTTATAGATGGTGTTAAAGCTATCCAAGAATATTATGTTTGGCAGAATATCCAGTCCCCTGAACAGATGGGTGAAATTCGCATGGCGGCAATGCGTAAATTTTTGGCAGATTTACCTTTGGGAATTAATGAAAACCGCTATCTAACAGATGAATTACCTGTCTTGCCTTTTGAAACTCATCAGTTTGACTTAGCTTTATGTTCCCATTTTTTATTTACTTATTCCGATCAGCTTTCAGAAGAATTTCATCTGGCATCAGTTTTGGAGATGTGCCGAGTTGCCAAAGAGGTACGTATTTTTCCACTATTAAAAATATCCGGTGAACCATCTCCTCACCTGAAGCCAATTATGAGTGAATTACAACAACGGCATTATTCAGTGGAAATCAAGCAGGTACCTTACGAATTTCAGAAAAATAGCAACCAAATCTTGCGTATCAATTCAATGTAATATTTAATTTTTATGTCTGGTGATAGTTGAGAATTTTCGACTAAAGCTGATTTAGAAGATTTTATCTGCACGAATTTAAAGCAGTCAAATTAACGTTAAAAGGGCGGTTATAAACCGCGTCTATACAAAACTTTATCCACCTCCGTGGGTTCCAAACAAGGGGCAAAATCCACTTGTTTCCCTAGTCCGCGTAGGCAGCCTACCCTTCTCTACGAGAGGCTGCGCCAATGGAAACGCCAAGGGCGAACGTTTGTATAGCCGCGAATTCTATTCGCCTTGGCTCTAAGTTTATACGCATGAGCAATCATGTAACCTTACCATATGTTGCATTCAAACGAGAACTGCTATAACTAATTTCTACTGATAAGTTTTCTAAATCATTTATATTATTACAAATTATTACAAATAATGTCATATATTAATATTTGCAGCCCTCCTTGCAGATATCTATATATTTGTTTAGCGGCGAATTCTATTCACCAGAATAATTAAACCCATGAGTCAAATAGTCTGGATAGCAAGACACGCTAACCGCCTCGACTTCGTAAACCCTGATTGGTTTCTCACCGCCGAACGACGCTACGATCCACCCTTGTCTGATGATGGTATGGTGCAGGCACAGCAGTTAGCTAAACGATTTAAAGGAGAAAATATTGCCCATATTTTCGCTTCTCCTTTCCTACGAACCGTACAAACGGCAAACGCAGTTGCAGAAGTGCTTAACTTACCGATCAAATTGGAAACAGGCTTGAGTGAATGGCTAAATCCAGTTTGGATGACAGAAGAACCCGAAAGACTCTCAACTCCAGCATTAGCAGAGTTATTCCCCAGAATAGATGTTGGCTATACTTCGCGCATCGCCGCCAAATATCCTGAAACTCGCGAAAAAGTGCGAGAACGTTCTGGACAAACTGCTAGATGTTTAGCTACTGAATTCCTCCCAGACAATATCCTGCTAATAGCACATGGTGCATCAGTGTTGGGGGGAGCAATGGGGCTAGTGGGGGAAATTGCCATAACAGAAGTTAAAGCTTCTTTATGTTCGCTGGTAAAAGTGGTACGCGAAGACCCAGAATGGTTATTAGAACTTAAGGGAGATACTTCCCATTTAACCCACATAGAAGAAGTTATTCGATTTGCTTAAATCTCTAATAGGGATTTTCAATCATGAATTTCGTTATGTTGGGTATATCCTACAAAAAAAGTAATTAATTCACGAATAAGTTTTATGACTTTTTTACTAGCAGGAGACATTGGCGGTACGAAAACTATTCTGCGATTGGTTGAAACATCAGACTCATCAAGTTTACATACTATTTATCAGGAAAGTTTCCACAGTGGCGATTTTCCCGATTTAGTACCGATAGTACAAGAGTTTTTGGTCAAAGCTAACACACCTATACCACAAAAGGCTTGTTTTGCGATCGCAGGCCCGATTGTCAAAAATACTGCCAAGCTAACCAATTTAGCCTGGTTCCTGGATACCGAACGTCTACAACAAGAATTGGGTATCCTACAGATTTCTTTGATTAACGATTTCGCCGCCATTGGCTATGGCATTTTAGGTTTACAAAAACAAGACTTGCACCCGTTGCAAGTTGGCAAATCTCAACCCGAAGCCCCCATTGGAATTATTGGTGCTGGTACCGGCTTAGGACAAGGATTTTTAATTAAACAGGGAAACTACTATCAAGTCTTTCCCTCAGAAGGTGGACACACTGATTTTGCTCCCCGAAACGAGATTGAGTTTCAATTGTTGAAATACCTGCTGAATAAACATGATATCCAGCGCATTTCTGTAGAACGCGTAGTTTCTGGAATGGGAATTGTCTCAATTTACCAATTTTTGCGCGATCGCAAATTTGCCACCGAATCACCAGACATCGGCCAAATCATCAGAACTTGGGAACAAGAAGCGGGACAGGAAGAAAAAAGTGTTGATCCTGGTGCTGTAATTGGTACAGCTGCACTAGAAAAACGCGATCGCCTCTGTGAACAAACTTTGCAATTATTCATAGAGGCTTATGGTGCAGAAGCCGGCAATCTTGCCCTTAAACTCCTACCTTACGGTGGCTTATACATCGCTGGTGGAATTGCGCCCAAAATCCTGCCCTTAATCCAAAACAGTGGTTTCTTATTAAATTTCACCCAGAAAGGTAGGATGCGCCCCCTTCTCGAAGAAATACCCGTGTATATTATCCTCAACCCGCAAGTGGGGCTAATTGGTGCTGCTTTATGTGCTGCTGGGTTATAACAGCTAGCATCATCAGTGATATCAGCATCTCGAAAGGCAAAAAATATGACAGTTAAAAGTCTATTGCCACTAATCGCCGCCACCTTTTTCTGCGGTGGATTTGTTCTCGTGGAGGCGCGTCAACCCAAACCTTTGGCGGTTGTTACCAAACCAACTGTTTCTCAACCCGCGCAGCCACAATGGAAGTTATTCACCGCTCCAGATGGACGCTTTACTATTTTGATGCCGGGAAGCCCCAACAGAAATACCCAATCCCAAAAAACCTATATGGGGGAAATTAACTTAGAAATATTTGTCGCTCAACCACCAAAACAGCAAGTAGCATACGTAGTTGCTTACAATGATTTTCCTTATAGTTACGGTGAAATGGCTGATCCCCAAGCTGTACTTAATAATGCACGGGATATGGCTTTAAAAACTACGAAAAGTAATTTAATTAGTCAACGAAACATTCGTAGTTCCAATAATCATCCTGGCAAAGAAATTGAGTACATCAATTCTGGAGGGAAAATCACTAAAAGTAGAATGTATGTTGCCGAAGGAAGACTATATCAAGTAATGGCAATAACTACAAAAAAACAGCAGAAAACATTAGCTAAAACTATTACTGGGTATTTAAATTCCTTCCATGTGGTTTTGAAAAAGTGAGATAACTAAAATCTCTACTATATTAGCCTTGCAATAAGTTGCAGGGCTAATTAGGTAGCCACAATTAACAATTTCATTATTCACGCATTAAAGACATTTTGCCTACGGCACCCTCTTCGCATTCAGACGGAGATTTAAACCTCGACTGAAACCGAGACTACGTTCAAACTTATTTAATTTTTTTAGCTCATATCATACAACTTATACGCTACTCAACCGTTTGCTCAAACATGATTTATAACATGAGGATGTTATGTTAAAAATAATACCAAACTATATACAACCAAGTAAAACGAATGGCTGATATTATTGATACTGCCGTTACTGCTGGTTCTTTTAGCACCTTAGTTAATGCAATCAAGGCTGCCAATCTGATAGATACTCCCAAAGATGTTAACTCGTTTATCGCCTCTACAACCACAGAGCAAGCTTTTGCAAAGCTTCCAACAGATACTTTAGAGACATTGCTTAAGAATATTAATAAGCTCCAAGAACATCTGAGGTGTCATATCGTTTCTGGCAAGGTGATGTCCATAAAGCCGATTGAAGGTTTAAGGTTGAAAATTGACCTTTTAAATAATGCCAATGTAGATTATGACAGTCCATAGCCTTAACACCCGATGCTGATGATAACGGTGTCATCCAAATCATTATTGATTCCTCGTTAAAAGATAGCGAATAACGTCTGTGGTCTAGAAACTATTTATGGTCACTAGCTCACGACTGTCTAGACAGATTTTAAGTAGATAATGTTTTAAAAGGCTCTTTTGCTCTCATAGTTAGCACAGTGAAGTATCCTAATACATAGCTAAAACGTTAATTTTTCGTCGCATTTAATCCAGTGCAGAATAGCAAAATTATCCGTTCTGGTACTTTTAAAATATCCCCTAAGTAGCTCAACCAAATTAAATATCAAACCTCTCTCCTCAGAGGAGATAGGCTTTGACTCACCTCTTTGCTGTTCAAATGGTTTACTCCGTCACATTAGTTCAGGAGTAGTTTACTGGTGTTGTAGCTGCTGCTATCAGGAAATGCCAGTTTAGAAAATAACATGAGGAAAAATGAAGAATGTCTCTATAGCGGACTGTACTTTCACAAAAAAGGGCAGTTATTGCTGGAGTTTGTCTTAAGCATACAGAATAAGGAAGGATGTCCTTATCAGGACTTAAACAAAAATTAAGCCCAAATAAAGCCCAAACTGGCTTTGTAAGCAGCAAATACGTCACGGTTGAAGGTTAACCAATCAAAAAATCTATAAGACATAGCCGTTTTAAAGGCTTCTAAGGCTTCAGTAAAGGTGTTCAAAGGTTTACTTGCCCACCTGCGTCTCAAGCCTCTTGTCATCTGATGCCAAAAAATAAAAGTATAGGCACAAAAAACCAAGATAAAATGTCGAAGTAAACTCCTTTTATCTCGGACTTGATATTCTTTCAGTCCTAACCAGCCCTTGGCTTCTCGATAGAAAACTTCTAACTAATTTCTTGAACCATAAGTATCAACTATCCATTGCGGTGTGACAATTGATGAGGAAACATTAGTAATGAAATAGTCAATATCAGTGGCTTCAGAGAAACTCGCAGCATTCATGACGATGGCAATATTGCGCTTTCCACTTAGACCTGATATCTCTATTTCTTTAGTTGCTACCCATAATATTTTAGGTTTATCTAAGTTGAGTTTAATTTTAGTAAAAGCCTGTTGAGATAAAGCTTGTGCTAACTCATCTAACCTAATTTTTTGTTGAATATTATCTTTCTCACTGACAATGACTTTGCGATTTTTAGCTAATCCTCCTAAATATTTTAGGTGACGATTTTCTAACTCTAATAAGAAGGATGTATTATTGCCATACCCAGCATCTATAAGTACGATTCCCGGTTGATATTCTCGTTTGAGTGTTCTATCTATTAGCTTCAGCGCTAATTCAGTTTTTTTCCCAAACTCTGGGTCTTGCTTACCATTGGGTAAAGAATTGGCGTGTTGATCTAACTCTATATCTAATGGTAAACTTTTTTTGCCATCATATAAATGAGTTGTTACTACTACAATTCCATTATCTGTTTTACCGATTTCTCCGATATATTGCCTTCCTACTCCATCAGTAAAATTACCACTTTTTCTGTGACCCGAATCATCAATTATCAAATTAAATCTGCGACTAATTCTGCTTTGACTACAATTGTTCATAATTTCTAACCGACGTTGATTGATCTTTGAATCAGACCAAGGGGCTTCGGTTAAAAAATGGTGCAATTGATGGTATTTCACTCCTATAGCGTTTTCTGCCATCTGAGATAGGTTTTTTCTTTCGCTTTCCCCCAATAATCCCCCTAAATAATGCCTAAACCCTCTTTTTTGAGCTTTATGAGTAAATGATTCATCAAACCGTTGACACCATTTTTCAAAACATGGGGGCATGGCCGCCGGGGTTGTCTCTTTCATCGGGTGTTACTTCGACCTGAAACATTTGCTGGTAAAGCATTATACTCTATTTTTAACTTCTATTTTGTTTAAGTCCCGTTATTCAATAGACCTCTAGCATAAGTCGAATAGACCCCCCTTAATCCCCCCGATATATTGGGGGGAAACTTGAAATCTTGCGCCCTCCCCAATACATCGGGGAGGGGTGATTCAAGGATTTTTGCAAGAGGTCTAATGATGCTAACTGAGTAGGTTGGCGGGGAAAAACCAAATTATGTAAAGGTATGTAAACGCTCAACTAAGCTTAATTAAATGACGTTTCAGAATCTTTTTAAAACTTTACATAGTTACATTTAATAGCACCAACCTACTTAGCTAATGCAGTTATATTAGATAATATTGCTGGCGATGGCGTAACCGCCTCGCATCCTTGTCTTACTCATGTATCACTCAACAAAAAAACTAGAGTAATCTAGAAACAAAGACTATCTTTAATCAAGTTTAATTAATCATTGGTATCTCTCATGAATTCATTTCAATCTAATCAGCCAGAGTTTGCATGGTGGGTAGAAATTAACACCGCTGTTCCACGCTGTACTTATTACTTTGGGCCTTTTGATAGTGAAAAAGAGGCACAACTTTCTAGAACTGGCTACGTCGAAGATTTATATCAAGAAGAAGCCAGAGACATCGTTGCATTAGTCAAGCAATGTCGACCTGATGTCCTGACGATTGTTCAGGATGAAGTACAAGTTGAAATATTTAGTTTTTGAAGCCCGGATCGTAGATATTTTGCTAAAAGGGGTTTTTCGATAATATAACTTGTTGCATAATTTTGAGGTATAAGCTGTACTACTTGTTTAATCAAATTGGGGAAGTCTTCTGGTTGTCCATCTAATGCACTTTGACCAAGCCACATCAGGGCTATTACCTCTGCTTTTTCATTCTGGGAGAATTCGTCAATACACTTGTGTAGAGATGTTTGCTGAACATCTGACGGTGATGTTTAAATCCTCTAAATAATAAGACAATTTATCTATAAATGTTTCTAGTTAGTTTGTTCTCTCAGCTCCCATTGATCCATAAATTAATTCAGCCGTTTCAATAATTTTATATATTTTGTTAATTGACAATTAGCTCATGTTTTTTATTCAAATTGGAGTCAAGAAGCACAAATGTAATAATAGAGATAAATTAGCCAGTTATCGGCTCAAAACTTTCTGATCACAAAAAATATATTGAAGTAATATCTATTAATGCAACTATAATTTCTGAGCAAGTAAGTATTCATAAATAAGCTTGCAATCTTTACTTAAGCATTACAGATCAAGGTTTGAGATCAAGTCTTGCCAAAGCTAGAGATGTATAAGATGAACGTATAACGTTTGAGATTGTCATAAAAATTTAAAAACTTGACAGTAACTCTGGGATTTTGTATAAGTTTAAGCGAGTAGAATGGTAATACCACAGAGAAAGCTATAAAATTGCAGACATTAACAAAAGTTAAAGTCCCGAATCTGAGGAGCAGGATTTTTGTCATATGGTCAAGCGATCGCTCCAAGCATCACTCACCGGAATTCAAGAGGCTAAAAGAGCATTTGCTCGCAAGGGGTGGATACAAGACAATTTGGCAGAGGAAGTTAACCTCAAGACTCGACAACCAATTTGGCGGTTTTTCAGTGGTCGTCCGGTTGATCGTCATACCTTTATTGAAATTTGTACTGTATTACAACTGAATTGGCGGGAGATTGCTACCAATCCGCCGGCAGAATTCTCGCAACTAGAAGAATACACCCAGCCCACTGATCTAGATATTGATACATTAGTGCAAAAAGTGTGATCGCGACGCTTTGACAAAATTCAAGATCAGTGTGGTATTTTGCAGTTATGGGATATCAGTCATCCTGTTGCGATCAAAGACATATATATTGATGTGAATATTTTGGAGGAAATTGAAAGCTTTCAGTCGTTAGACATCTTGGAACTGCAAAAGTTAAGTCCAGAAAAATTTGACCGTTTTGGCTTAGGTGAGATTGAGCAAAAACAGATACCTGGTATACAGGCAGTTGAAACATACTCCAAGCTCAGAGTGCTAGGCAAACCAGGGGTAGGTAAAACCACCTTTTTACAATATCTTGCCATTCAGTGTAACCAAAGTGCATTTGCGGCGAACTTAGTTCCGATATTCATCACACTGAGAAATTTTGCCCAAGAGTCTAAAATCACCAATGAGTTCAGCCTATTAAAATATATTCGCCAGGAGTTTCTCACATCTGGAATTTCAGATGCGTCAGTGATTGAAACCTTGCTTAATGCAGGCAGAGTGTTACTGTTGCTTGATGGCATGGATGAAGTTCTTAAGGAACAAAGCAATAGTGTCTTAAGTGAAATTCGCAGGTTTTCAGAAAAGTACCACAAAAATCAGTTTGTGGCGGTCTGTCGAACAGCAACTCAAAAGCTCAGACTCCGAGGCTTTACTGATGTTGAGATTGCGCCATTTACCCCAGAACAAATCACCGCCTTTGCTCAAAAATGGTTTGTGACCTTTACCAAGACCAACATTGAAGATGGTCAGGCCCAGTCCGTTCAGTTTATTCAGAAGTTGGACCTAGATGAAAACTGGCAATTTCGCCAACTCGTAATCACGCCCCTGTTTTTGCATCTTGCCTGCTGGGTATTTCACGGTCAAGAAAAATTTCCCATTAAGCGGACTGACTTTTATAAGGAAGGTCTAGACCTTCTGTTGGGTAAATGGGATGAAGCCAGAGGTATTGAACGGGATGAAGTTTACCGAGAGTTTTTATTACCACAAAAGCTCAAGTTATTCAGTCAGATTGCGGCAGCGACATTTGAGCAAGGTCAGTACTTTTTTGAGCAACGCATCGTTGAGCAATACATTGGTGACTATATTCAGAATCTGACCAACGTGCCAATGGATGCAGAAGAACTGCAAATAGAAAGTGAAGCGGTGCTGAAAGCAATTGAGGCTCAACATGGGCTACTGGCAGAACGGGCACGGGGAATTTTTTCCTTCTCTTATCTGGCATTTCAAGAATACTTCACGGCGAGAAAAATCGTTGCCAGCCATAACCTAGAGACATTTGGGGAAGCTCTGGAAGGATTAGTTAGTCACATTACTGACCCGCACTGGCACGAAATTTTCTTGTTAACGGCTACCATGCTTCGGAGTGCAGACTCTCTGGTACTGTTGATGAAGCAACAGATTGATGCACTGGTTGCCCAAGACCATTATTTACAAGAGTTTTTGACCTGGGCTAGCCAAAAATCTCGCACTATTCCAAGGCAACCAAAAGATGCGACAGTTCGAGCATTTTACCTTGCCTTGAGTCGGACTCCTCACCTAGCTCCTCACTTTGCCCTAGTTAGCAGCCTCGACCAGGGAATGTTTCTGGATGCGGCTTTAGATCACCTGCTGCTGGAGTGTGCAATTGATGAGAGCCAGGACTTTGCTCACATCCATACCTGTGGAGATGCTCTCTTGAACACTCTAGGGATAGTGTTGGATGTTGGACTTCAGAAATCCTTGCAACAACTCTCTGACCAATTCCCAAAATCTAGTCAAAGTCAAAAACGGTTTGGGCTATGGTGTCAGACAAACTATTCAGCCTGGGTTGAACAGTTAAGGATGACGGTGATGAACTATCGCAATATTAACCACCACTGGCACTTTAGCCCTGAACAACAGCAAGTGCTGCAACGATACTACGATGCTAATCAGTTACTACTCGATTGCCTGCATAGCAATAGTGAGGTGACGGCTGCGATCAGGCAGGAAATTGAAGCCACATTATTGTTGCCTCAAAAGGAACTTGAGGACAGGGAATGGCAATAATTTTTTTGGTTAATTATCCAAATAGTTTGATCTAAAATTGGTTTTTATTACGTTTTGTGTCGTAGTTAATCAACTAATTGATTAAATCAAACAATGCTTTGTCATATTACATAAGGAAGGTTTTTCATTTTATTTCTAGCAAAAATCCTTCTTTCGATACTTTTCTTTGTAATTACTCTTCTGCTGACACAGACGTTGCGCGTAGCTTGCTTCGAGTGGTAGGGAAACGTTTCCAATGAATGCACCTTTTGGCCTAATACACTAGAGACGCGAAATTTCGCATCTCTACTACGAATTTTTCAGTTCACTTTGCACTCAAAGTCCTAATCGCAGGTCTTATTATGAATTTAATCAATGACTTTTGCTTGACAGTTGGGATACTCAAAGGTGTACAAGTACTCGTTGTAGACAACGATCGCGATAGTAGAGATTTGTACGCATTTTTACTCAAAGACCTGAGTGCAAATGTGATTACCGCTGGTTCCGTAAAAGAAGCTTTAGAAATCCTGAGTTGGTTCACGCCCAATATCATTATCAGTGAAATGAGGTTTTTAGGTGAAAGTATTTATACATTGCTAAATACATTGGGTGTTATGGAAGCAGACAATGGGAATCATATCCCAATCATTGTGACTTCAACATCTACCACAGGTACTCATGACCAAATTCCAGATGTAGAGTTTGAAGAATATTTACTTAAACCGTTCAACCTTAACAAATTTGTTTCCGTGATTAGGAATCAAGTACAATCAGATGTGGCGGAAAATTTTTGCCCCGAACTACTAGTTTTACACTAGTAACCCAAGTTGCTAATTATGGGGGAGTGCAAATATTAGCAAGAATCGACTCACCGAATTTTAGATTTTAAATTTTGGATTTAGGATTGAAAGATTAAAAATTCAAAATTTAAAAAGGTCTATCCCTTGCATATCTTGTAAGAGTTGCCCCCAAATTTAAACGTGAGAACAATTCTATTATCCAAAATCTAAAATTATTTATTCAGAGCAACTGTCTAGCTTACGGGAACGCGCAAGAAGGGATAAGCATGGGGTCAATCTAAAATCTAAAATCTAAAATCTAAAATCTAAAATTGTTTGACTAAGCACTTCTCAAAGCCACAATCGGATCGAGTTTAGCAGCGCGACGTGCAGGAACAACACCAAAGAATAAACCAATACCACCAGAGACGCCAACTGCTATAGTAATCGCTGTTGGAGAAAGTGCTGCTTCTAAGGGAGTCAAGGCTGCCACTAATAGGATGCCACTGACCCCAACCGCAGTCCCAACTAGACCGCCAGCGGCTGAAACTATTACTGCCTCAATGATAAACTGGAGCAAAATATCTTGCTCAGTTGCCCCGATCGCTTTCCTCAATCCGATTTCTTGAGTGCGTTCGGTGACAGAGACAAGCATAATATTCATGATGCCAATACCGCCGACAAACAACGATATACTTGCGATCGCTGCTAGCATAATTGTCAATCCAGCAGTGATTTGACCAACAGTTTGCAAAGCATCTTTTTGAGAGCGAAGAGTAAAGTCATCTTCACCATTAATTTTGTGCCGGAGGCGCAACAAATTAGTAATTTGAAATTCTGCTGCATCCACGCTCTGTGAATCACGAGCGGCAGTGACGAGATAATCTAAGGCGATACCATAAGGAGAATTCTTTCCTACAAGTCGGTTTGCTGAAGTCGTGATTGGTATTAAGGCAGCATTATCATAATCTGCTCCGACGCTGGAACCTTTGGCTATTAACGTCCCAATCACTTGAAAGCTTGTATTTCCAAGTCGCAATTGCTGACCGATAGCGTTACTATTACCAAATAGTTTTTCTGCCAAGTCTCCACCGAGCACAACGACTTGGTTACTTCGCTTAATGTCTACCTCAGAGAAAAACCTACCTCTAGCAGTTTCAAAATCCCGCACCGATAGGAAGCTGGGAGTTGTGCCAATGATGTTGACATCAGTGTTTCTGTTGCGGTATATAACTACCTGTCTCGTGTTTAATTCAGGCGCAACTCCTACTACAGTTGGTACTTGAGAAGCGATCGCTTCGGCATCTTGCAACACCAGAGTTTTTGGTACTTCAAAGGAGATACGCTGAGTTTCTCGATTACCTGGCAGTATAAACAGCACATTTGGACCTAGTGACTCCAGCTGTTTATTCACGTACTTTTGCCCACCTTCGCCAATGCCAATCATCGCAATTACTGAGGCGTTTCCAATAACTATACCCAGCATGGTGAGAGCGCTACGCAGCTTATTTGACAGCAAGGTTTTACCTGCCATATTAAGGCTTTCTAAAAGGTTCATGCCAATTTTGGATTTTAGATTTTAGATTAAAAGTCTCTATTAAAAGGCTGTTCGGTGGAATCTCAAACAATACTACCTATCGAATTTGGGTTTATTTATTCTGTTGCTCTTTTGCCTTCTCAATTTTGTAGTCTTTGGGTGGGTTAACAAAAACGCGATCGCCTTCTTTAACTCCCTCTAAAATCTGAGTTTGCTCTTGGATTTGTGCCCCAACTGTAATTTCGCGGAACTGGGGTTTATTGTTTACATCTGGTACAAGTACACCAGTTTTACCCTTTTCGGTGACAATTGACACCGTTGGTAACACCAAAGCACCATTGACGCGATCGCCCAAAAAAGTTAGATCCACATTTAAGCCAGAACGCAGTTTATCTATGCCAGTATCAAGAGCAACCCGCACCTGAAAGGATGTTACACCTTGTTCTATCACAGCTTCTGGAGCAATCAGGCGCACATGACCTTTAAAAATTTGATCGGGATAGGCATCGGCGACAATTTCCACCTGCTGTCCCGGTTTAATTCTGCCAAGATCGGCTTCAGGGACTTGAGCTAATATTTCTAAACCGCGTGCTACGGCGACAATTGAACTAGAAGTTGCCGACGCACTAGTAGAAGCAGAAGTTGTGGGTGTGACAAACGCGCCTGGTTCAGCATACTTTTGCGTCACAATTCCTGAAAGAGGAGCGCGAATAATTGTATCTTCCAACTGCACTTGCACACCCTTCAATTGAGCTTCAGCAGCTGCAACAGTTGCTTGACGCTGGACAACTTCCTCAGGACGGGTGCCATCTTCCAACAGTACCAATGCTGCCCGTGCTTCACTAACAGCTGCTTGGCGTTGGTCAATTTCCTCAGTCCGAGTGCCTGTTTGGACTAACGAGAATCGTTTTTTAGCTTCTTCTAAACTGGCTTTAGCACTTTTGTCTTCACTGATAGCTTGATCAAGTAATTGTTTATTCTCTGCTCCCTGTTCGTATAGGTATTGATAACGCTTTACCTGTCCACTGGTGTAATTCGCCTTTGCTTGGGCCGCATCCACTTGAGATTGAGATTGGGCAATTTCTTGGGGACGATTACCAGCCCGAGCTGCGGCTAGCTGGGCTTGGGCTTGTGCTAATCGCGCCCTAGCTTGAGCAATTTCTTGAGGACGACTACCAGCAACGGCTTCAGCTAGTTGTGCTTGACTTTGAGCTAAGTTAGCCCGGTACTGGCTCCTTTGGGCCTCAATGCTGGCACTATCCATGCGGGCGAGAATTTGCCCTTGTTGAATGCGATCGCCTTGTTCCACATATAATTGCGACAGCACTCCAGGGTTCTTCGGACTAATATTTACGCTCTGAACTGGCACGACTTTGCCACTAGCTGTAATCCGCAAGGTGACGTTTTTCGCTGCTACTGGCACAGTTAATTGAGTAATGTCTTCTTTTATCCCTTGATTTACCAGGGTGTAGGTTGTGATACCAACAACCAAGACACCCCCTGCTATCAGCCCCATCAGCCAGCGGAATGGATACTTAACTTTGCCAAAATCAGGAATTTCTATGTGCGTAGCCATATCTAAAAGCCTATAAATCTTGCTTTATGGGAGTAGCCTGTAATTAAAGGGCAGTGCAGGAATGTGGAGTTATTAAAATTTTTGAATTAAATCTTTATTAATAAACTGACAATTAGACGCATAATTAGCTTCATAGTTGCTTAATCTTCCTTCATAATAGGCATTACATATCTGTATGTCTTCACCTAAATGGGTGACTTTAGCCACATTATTAGGTAAAACTTCGCCAGCAGACGGACTACAAGTGAGGTTGCACTTTATTTCTCCCCAGGCTGAAGCCTAGGGCTAGCCGTAACTTGCTTTTAATTGCCACATTTGGCGATCGCTACTATCGCTCTTATATTACTCTGGTAAAATAAAAATAATCGTAGGTTGGGTTGAACGTTCGCGAATAGCGTCCCATAGGGAAGTGAAACCCAACAAGAACAAAGTTTTAGGTGTTGGGTTTTCTGACTCAAACGCCACTTGCAACTCCTGCGGGAGACGCGCAAGGGACAAGTCGGGAAACCGCTTGGGCGCAGTGGCTCCCCAACCTACACCTAGATTCATAGAAATCATTAAAAATAAGGGTTTCAGATTTTTATGTAGCGAGAGTAATAAAAGAGGGCCATTCCACCAAAGAAGTCACAATACTTAGGATGCTTGGCTTGCAATATTGAAGTATTATGCTTGACCCCAAATTCCGCACTTTATTTTGTAACATAAATACTGATAGGAAAATTGGTTTATAATTTAGGACAAAAACAACTAAAAACTACTTTAAAAAATCAAAAAGCAACGGTTAAAAATCAACTTAATAAATTAACTGAACGTCCTATTTTGCGTTGGAATTTAAATGTCTTGAAGAAATTCACGTTTTAATTATACAAAGTATTAAACGTAGTATAACTCTCACCTAAGTATAACTTTTGTAAATAGCCTTAGCAACAACTACATTTACTTTTTTATGTATAAGTGCAGTTAGCTAAAAAGAGTTTTATTGGTGATTCATCATCGAAATCTGTATCTGTATTAGATTCATTAAGCTTTTAACATATCAAGCATGGCTGATATGATAGGATATAAGAGCAGAAGTAAACATGAATAAATATCATCTCTCAAATTATTCATAACTCCTTGGGGATTTTGTAACCCTTCACACCTAGATATTCTTAATGCGTTTGGCTTCTGCTGGAGAAAGCAGTTGAACTTAACCGGACTATGATCTTTATTGCAACAGAATTTGTTTTGGAGTCAATAGGATCAGTTGTTTTTGCACTAGGATGAAGCTCTTGATTACTTACAGACAAGAGAATTTGTTTAGAGTCGATAGCAACAATTAGTACATTAGGAGAGCTACAGATATTTTTTCGACAATTGTTCGATTGTGAATTATGTATTTACACTTATCTAATTGCTGACCCTAAGAGTCTCAAAAGATGATGAAAGATATTTTTACTAACCAATGTTGCGGGAATCTAGCTTCCCCTTGTTAAACCTTTAGCTTAATATTTTGCTTGTGACTTTTAAAGGAGACAAAAGTATTATGTTGTCAGCGTTAGTTAAGCCATTAGACTGCGAATCAGCCATTCAAAGTGACGCAAAGAGTATGCAGTATCAAATCGTAGTTGTCGGGGGTGGAGCCGCAGGGATTACAGTCGCCGCCCAACTGCTGAAAAAAAATAAGCAGCTTGATGTTGCCATTATTGAACCAAGAGACAAGCACTACTACCAACCAGCTTGGACTCTAGTTGGCGGTGGCGTTTATAAAGCTCTTGATACTGTAAGGGATGAAAAAGACTATATTCCTGATCGTGCTACTTGGATCAAAGATTATGTAGCTCAGTTAGACCCAGACAACAATATAGTTATTACTCAGGAGGGAAAGCGTATTTGCTATGAATATCTGATTTTAGCTCCAGGTATTCAAATTGATTGGCATTTAATCAAAGGGCTAAAAGAAACAATTGGGCAAAATGGCGTTTGTAGTAATTATGCTTATGAATACGCACCTTACACTTGGGAAGTTATCAAAAACTTCAAAGATGGTAATGCTATATTCACTTACCCTAATACTCCAGTTAAATGTGGAGGGGCACCACTGAAAATTACCTATTTGGCTGATGATGCCTTCAGGAAACAAGGGATACGCCCTCAGTCAAAAATTATATTTTGCACAGCTATAGGAGTAATTTTCGGCGTCAAAGAATTCGCCAAAACACTGCTTTCTGTAGTAGAGCGTAAACAGATAGACGTGAAATACAAACATAATCTAAAAGAAATTCAAGCTGATACCAAAACAGCAATTTTTGATGTTTTAACAGATTCGGGTATTGAAGAAGTAGCTATCGAATACGACTTGCTTCATGTCACACCACCGATGAGTGCACCTGACTTTATAAAACAGAGTAAATTAGCTGCACCAGATGGAGCAAGTCTTGGCTTTGTTAATGTAAACAAACATACCCTACAGCACAATGTTTACCCAAACGTGTTTAGCTTAGGTGATGCTGCGAATCTCCCAACATCGAAAACAGCGGCTGCTGTAAGAAAACAAGCGCCAGTTGTTGTTCATAACTTACTGGCTTTAATCAACTCAAAAAACCTCACTCAAAAATACAACGGCTATAGTTGCTGTCCAATAACTACAGGGTATGGCAAGGTAGTGCTTGCTGAATTTAGTTATGACAACAAGCTTTCCCCCACATTTCCAATTGATCCAACTAGAGAACGGTACAGTATGTGGCTGCTAAAAAAATATGGCTTCCCCTATATCTACTGGAATAGAATGTTGAAAGGTAAACCTTTTGAAGGGAAGTTATTAGGAATTGGCTCTTAAATTTATTTTTATGGAAGATTCCTGTGAGTTAGTCTCAGATTTCTTGACACTAACAAGAATTACGCAAAAATTGCTAAAAAGCTTAATTTATCGAACCGCCTTCTCTAAGAGACACTACGTGAACGCGTTGGCGGAGCCTCTCGCAGAGAAGACGCCTTCGTGCAGAGAAGAGCGCCGAGAATTCGTAGAGTGTGCGTAAGTCCTAACTAAGTCCTAATAAGCGCAATTGCTACTAGCAAATGCAAAGAGTTATGAAGCTTATTATATCTGCATTCTAGACCATTTTGTCACCCCATAAGGATGTATAAATTACTCTAAGTTACCGCAGAGATTCTTATCCCTCCAGTCAGCCTTAATTTTATATAATTGCCCCCAAAGTGCCATTGACAGCACGTAAATAATCAGATGGAGATAGCAGAAGCAGCATTCCTCGCATTGCACCAGAAACAGTGATCTGCTTAAATAAGGTTGCCGTTTCATCAATGTAGACTGGATAATTTTTTTTACAGGCTAAAACTCTTACACCCCACGAATGTATCCTGTTAGCAGCTGCACTTCTTTCAGGGCAACTGTCTCAACCTTGCGGTTTTGTGAAATCTGCGCTAAAGCTTTCAGGTATAACTGAGCATTTCCCGGCACAACAGCAAAACAGATACCTTTTGTGTCACCTCTGACTACTAGACTCTTAATTCACTGCGCTGACATTATACGGAAACTGGTAGGGTTAGTATTATTTGAGCAAAGAGAATTCAAGAAGTATAAATGGTATGTCTCCTGTCTCCTTGACTAACCTAGCAGTGCCATAGTTGGTGAGGACTGATGTAGTCCGGTGTAGGCAAAGCATCAAAATCATGATTTCAACACTCTCAACACCTGCAATATCTTCTTTAGGACTTACGCAAGAACTCTCTGAAACTCTTATTTTTCCGTGTCACGCCAGTTGCTTCTCCCTTGGCGCTAGCCTCTCCCAATGTGAGAAGGAGAGACGCTGCGCGTAGCTTGCTTCTCCATAGGAGTACAAGTCTCTTAACCGCATCGCCCTTGGCGTCTCCCCTTGGGAGAAGGGCGCACTGGCTTCTCTGCGTCAATACGGTTCGATTTTTCGTTACCTGCACGTAAGTCCTGTTCTTAACTGCCGTTTTCTCTGACTCCATCTCTTGAACTCAATTCAGTAGGTACATTGGGATGGACTTTTTCCTGGAACAGCTAATCTTCGCCCAAGATTTTCCACCAAGACGGCACTCATCACTCCAATAGCCCCTTGTACCATCGTTGACTAATGCTGTGATAACTGAAGTTACAGAGGTGTCACAGAAGACTGTTGCACACTATTGTTAACAGTTTTTGCTTCTACAATAGGTTCTCGACCTGTAATCAATCTAGAGCGACGATTACGAGTGATATAATTCCACGCCCACTGAAATACTACTAGGAATTTAGTGTCAAACTCGATTAAGAAGTAGATGTGAACTAATAGCCAAAATGCCCAAGCAAGGAAACCTGTGAGTTTGATGAAGCCTAAATCTACAACAGCTAAATTTTGCCCAATCATCGCCAAACTACCTACATCGTTGTAATGAAATTGTGGCAAAGTATGACCTTTAAGCCGTCGTTGAATTAGTTTACCTACATACTCTCCTTGTTGTTTAGCTACAGGTGCAACACCAGGTAAGACTTTACTATCTTGGTGGGAGAAATTAGCTAAATCTCCAATTACGAAAATGTTGTCATAACCCTCGATAGACAAGTCAGGTTCTACAATTACACGCCCAGAGTAATCGCACTCTACACCTGTACTTTCTGCTAAGACTTTCCCCATTGGGGAACCTTGGACACCTGCTGCCCACAATATAGTTTTTGAGGTAATTTCTGTAAATTCATTGCCTTTCTTGAAAGTAACGATGTCACTTTCAATATTTGTCACCCTGGTGTGAGTGTGGAGTTCGACACCCAACTTTTGCAAAGCTACTGCTGCTGATTTCGATAACTCTGGCGCAATGTGTGGGAGGATGCGAGGACCCCCTTGTAATAGTAAAATTTTCGTTTCTGAAGTGTTGATGCTGCGGAAATCTTCTTTGAGAGTTTTATGTGCCAACTCGGCGATCGCACCTGCTAATTCTACACCAGTCGGGCCACCTCCCACAATTACAAAAGTCAAGAAAGCACGGCGAATTTCTGGATTAATTTCTTTTTCTGCTGCTTCAAATGCGCCAAATATCCGGCGACGCATTTCTATGCCATCTTCCACACTTTTCAAACCAGGAGCAAATTTTTCCCAGTTTTCCTTACCAAAATAGGAATGGTTAGCACCTGTGGCGACAATTAATGTATCATAAGGTACTACTTCATCACCCAAAAAAACTTGTTGCGCTTTTGGATCAATATTATTTACTTCTCCCAATAACACCTTTGTATTCTTGCTTTTCTTAAATACAGATCGCAATGGTGCAGAAATATCAGAAGGTGATAGCGTACCTGTGGCAACTTGATATAAAAGCGGCTGAAATAGGTGAAAGTTACGTTTATCAATGAGAGTAACATTTACATTCGCTGCATTCAGACCCTTTGCTGCATACAATCCACCAAAACCACCACCAACGATAACAACCTGATGTGGTGCATTCTTCTCAAGAGAAACTACCATAATAAATATTTCCTTGTGTTAAGAAGTTGTAACTATTCTTAACAAAGTTCTAACAGAATTATCATGCAGGTTGCCGTTTATTTAGAACAATTAAAAAAATAATGAAAGTAGCCAAACCCACATTCTGCACTTCAATCAACTGACAAAGCTAGTTATCCAATAACATTTAATATCAATTATCTTCACTTATTACAATATTAGAAGAGAGTCCAATAATTAATCAGATATTTTTATTACCAACTTTAGTACCAACTATGCCAACAAAAGCCTGTTTACCAGCGATTGCCACAGAGTAACCAAACAAATTTTTAGCATCCACTTGAGTAGATTGCAACTTTTGTTTAAGCTGCCAAACTCCGTTTTCTAGACGATTTCTATATTTCCCTTGGCCGCTAAAATGGTAAACTGTCAACTCCACACTTTGGTTAAATCCAACACAAACCCAGGTAAAATATCTTCTGCTTTTATGAGACTCAAATCAGGGCAGCGATCGCATCCACTTGCAACGCCGGGTTAATACTGGACTTTAGACTAAGAAACACAAAATGACTCAGGGAAGCTGAGTTAACTCTCTTTTGTCAGAGTGGGAGAACCCAATCACTCAACGCCAATCACGTCAAAGGTTGCGGCTGCCCCCTCATTAAGATGCTGTTTTGCAGCCCCAGTGCGCCGCGACGAAGCAGTCTACTTTGGCGCTGACCGAGCGCAGGAAGGGCACGACCCGCGCCTCCACCCTGACCCCTGTCGGTTTGTCCATGCTCGTGTCCGTCATTGTGATGCTCCTTTGTTTCAATTAATTCACCTAAACGCTAACAGCGAAAGTCAGTGGTTGAAGATTACCTTGAATCCCCAGATAGCCTAAAAACACTATTTACTTTATCCTGTAAGGATTTCAACTTTTGATAGTTGTTTTTATGGATTTGCGTTTAAGCACTATAAGCCAGGAATCACCAAACTTTCAATTACCCTGAATCCCCACGAATTTTTATAGCTGCTTTCCAAGCATCTTTACAATTCCACGCTTCTAGATAGGAATTGTGTAGATGATTGCACAGCCCACAAGCATTGCTTTTTTCATCGGTTCTAGCAGTTAATCGCCAATATTCAGTTTTTCGCCCTTGTGGATCAATAAGTTGTAAAACTTGAATAATCATAAATTACTCACGATTTTTCAATTCATGCTGTCTTTGAATAAGTGCTTGAATTTCTTTTCTTTCAGCTCGTTCTTCAACAAATAATTCTTTTGTTTTATTCCAAGTGTGAGTAATTTTTTCATTAAGACCATTACTATGCAAGAGATTAGCCTCTTTATAGTTAGAATAATTTTCTAAATGAATGTCTACTTTTCTATCTAGAGCCGTGATTCTGTCACTTAAAAGACTTTTTGAATTCTCAATTACCAAAAAACCTTTTGTTTCTAAATTAGCCATTTTTGCATCTATACTTGGCTCTATTAGCAACTTATAAATACCAGATATAATTGCAATAGTACCAACAATAATAGGAATATCATTTTGAATATTCATTTGCTTATTTGATTGCCGAAAGAAAATTAATTCTTTCGGCAATTGCACTCCTCATATATTATGAGCCAGGATGTAGTTGCTTCTTTGTTTCCAACACTGCAATACAGCATTTTAAACTCCGTAAAACTCTACCTCTGAAACACTGCAATAAGTTCCATCAGCAGCGTAATAACGAAGATATCTGTAAGCAGTGTAAACTGAGACAATGCCTTCGTACCAAATCCCAGTGTCTAGTGTTGGAGGAAATGTGAATAAATCGACATAGCCACTTAGTTGATTATTGCTTCCTTGAATCCGCGCCCCACCACTTCTGGTTTGTACTCCAGCGTCTTGCCTTGGGTACACACGAACCTTAGTAAGTTTTTTAGTGTTACTAGCACCTAAGTCAAGTCCACAAAAACCACCACTTGAGTAGGCATAATCATATATGGTTGTCAAATCTCCATCAAAGGCCTTGTCATATTCCCGCCCAGCTTGATAGGAGGGGGAAGCACCAAAAGGAGTACCAACTAGTTTAGCTGAGAGATTACTACCTGTGTTGTCATTACTTAAACTTGCTAAGAAATCTGTTACTTTGATTTTACAAAGCATTTCATTCTCATCAACTAACAACAGATAATCACTATTATCTAATGCAGTTTTTATACTTGTTGGAATTTCAAAGCCATCACCAGGGAACAAAGGCATTTAAGTTAACTCCCGAACTAAAGCATTACCATTTGCAGCAGACCAAAGACCACTAATTACGCCAGTGTAACGGAATGGAACTTCATAATATCCACTAGGATTTAATTTAGCAATAAAAGCATTTGTTCCTGCTATTGCACCAAATTCTAAGTACAAAGTAGCGGTACTATCATTCCAAATTGTTGCACCTTTGCGATTAGAATTTGCAGCCAAGATAGTTTCACTAGTGGTACTGGAAGCGACTGTTGTAGGAGTTGAAGTGCTACTAGTTGATTCGGTTACTACAGGCGGATTATAAAGTCCCATTAATAACTACACTCCACATAAGATAATTGACAATCGCTAGCTGAAATTGCACTAACCTTTCCTAAATAAAGATTTAGATTAGTAATCTCATAACTTCCAGCCGGATTAATCACAATCCCTTTATTAATAGTTCCTTCATTGGGATTACCTAAAATTAAAGTAATCTCTGTGAAAGAATTATTAACAAAACAAGCATAAGCTCTTGTTTTATTAGCTGGGATGATTTCAGTAGCAATGTTTTTAACTAAACTTTTGTAACTATTAATGCAATGCTCAAACTTATTTACAAAAGTATTGGTAGGAGAATTGTTTAGCATTTTTATGCAGTTGGATCTACTACATTATTGATAAAGCTTTGAGGATTAATGCCCACTGTCACGATATACTGAAAGTTTGGAGCATCAACTGTACCCGCTAAATGCTTTTCACAGAATTCAATCGGTGCTAAAGATGGATTAGCTGCTGCTCTTGCTGTATTGATGGCAAGTGTAAGCTGTGTTAAAGCTTCGAGAATTTTGAGTACACCTTTAACAGCGCTGGCATCAAGTGTTAAGGAATCACCTGTAATTTGATTCAGGTTGAGTTTAACTTGATTGTTACCAACAAATTCTAATGAGCCAGGTGGCAGGTAAGCAGCAATTGCTGAAAAAGTAATCATGATGATAAATTGCTAAGTTGGTTTTGAATTTCTGCAAGTAAATCTAATTGCCTGATTTCCTCACCAGTAAATTGCCAAATTGAAATATTCAGATTTTTCAGCCAATGTACAGGAGTAAAAAACAACCTGTAAGAACTACTGCTTAAATCAGGAAAGACAACTAGTTGAATAACATTTAGCTTGATTAGCTTTGTGCCGGTGTCTACAGTATTACCTGGGTTACCTGTACCAGGAAAAACCACGTTGTCATCAACATTGATATTTTCTAAAAATTGAGTCAGGTAACCTGCTCGAATCCATGTAGGTTTAGCAAGTGTACTTCTAGCTCCGACAATCAGATAGCGGTTATCAGCTAGTAAGGGTATTTCTACAGGTTCTAGGGATTTGGCATTTTCAGATAGCGAAAAACTTCCAGAATAAACTAATTCCCATTTCCCCAAGCCTTGTAAATTTACAGGGAACATTCCCTTCCCCAAATATCCACAACTTTTACAACATCAAAGCCTTGATAGTCGAGTAAATCCAAGAATTCATCATGAGGCAATTGACCATCTAACAGCTTTTGGGCTGCAACGCACCTTTGGATCATTGCCTCAGCTGAATCTCCGTTTTGCTCCCCTGTTTGCACGTCAAAAGGAAGATAAAGAAAATCACTCATTCTTCTACTACGAAAAACTCAGGAGTAAACCAAATTCTTCCGTAAGCACCTATTTTGTCTTTGGCGCTTGAAGCAATGCTCTTTACTTTAGTAGTTACTCCGGGAATTCCTTCACTAGAACAAATTGGTGCAGAAAAACTAGATTGTCCAGCCGATGGGGTATAACGTGTGTATGGGCGTCCACTATCTTTAGCTTTTACGGATTCGCCTTCAGAGTTGGTCTTTACGGCGTGAATTTTTGCAGGTTTAAAACCTCTAGGCCCAGCACCATCTCCAGCTGATGGACCTAATCCAAGTTCCTCACCGCTGGAATCTCCGAAAAATTCCAAAGAGTTTAAAGGAGCGCGAATTGTGTAGTGTAATGTGTTTGTCCCTGAATGAGACATCACCACATATTGAACTCTAATTGATTTTCTTTGTCTAACACTTCCTCCGGGTTCTTTTGTTGGAGGAGTATAATTTTTTCTTGCTTCTGCATATTGAAGCTGTGCCTTGAGATATTTTTCTGTTTTGCGTCGTGACATTGTTTTAATTTCTCAAATAAATTTGAACTGTTAGGAATTAATGCCGACTGCGTGGAGGGTTTGCGGCGAAACTCCTAATTTCCCAACGATATTTCCCTGTACCTGCACCTTCCCGTCAGATCCCAAATTGCCATAGGTAAGCGTTGGGAAAGCTGCAAGTTTTTCGCCTGCGGATTGTCCAGTGTTCGCAGTCACCTGTGCTGCCGCTGCAAATTCCCGCAGCTTAATCAAAAAATCAACCACACCACCAGCGGATAACGCCCCGATATGAGTACCAGTAATCAAGCTGACATCAATCATCACTTTGGCGCTATCACCAGCGCCCGTGACTGCAATAGCCCCAGTAATCCCGGAAGCATCTTCTAGCTGTTGCCAAGTCAAATCTGTAATTGTTGCCATGTTCTAGCTCAATAGATAGTTCGCGTCTATCCCAGTCATAGCAACAGTTTTCATCAGATTTACACAATAGACTGATATACCAGTCAATGTGTTTTGCAAATTTTTGCATTAAACCAACGATTCACCACTAAAATGCAAATCCACTAGTCTAATTGGGCTTCTAAGTCCGTAGACATGGAGTTCTGCTCTATAAAAACGAACGTCCGTCAGCGGGCGACGGCGAATACCTTTGACCTCTTTACCGTAGACTTCGTGAGTTGAAGGTACAACTGGATAGGTTTTATTAGTTTTAGAAACGCTAATCAATTCTTCATTAAAAGCAACTTCAGCGACTTCTAAAACTCGCTCGATAACTCGGATTGCTTCAGCTTGAGATGCTACAAAAAGACTGAATCTTATTCCATGCAATGGGTCGCGATAAGTAACTTGTAACGTGCCTTTTTCCCAAGTAAAACCTTGTCCTTCTGCAAAAACTTCTTTAATTCTTAAAGCAATTAAATTGGCTTGAGTTTTGTTGATACTAGCAGATGTTTCATTTACTAATCGCCAGCTAATTTCTGCTACAGCTCTTTGCAGCTTATTTTCTGCTAAAAAATCTGAATAATCTTCTCGAAAAATTAATTTAACTTCTGGTCTGTATGGGTTAGAAATTCGGGACTGATAATCTTCTGTAGGAATTGCATAGATAGGGGCAGGTAAATTACCTTTGAATTCAAACCAAAATAGCATCATCCTTAAGAGAATCATGTCTACTGTGTCATCAGGAGTAAGTAGACAAGCAATCTTCATTCCTCCTAGAGGATGTTCTAAATCTGCGTCAGGAACACCAATGAAAGTTTTTTGAACTGTTCTATTATGTGTTCCCAATAGCATTTATAGTAAATGCTGGGCCGGGCTGAAATCTTCAGGTAATGGCATTAGTCTTGTAAATTCTGAACGTCTTCTACACTAGGAGTTGGAGATTTACTTACATTGGCACTTTTTGTTGCAGCCTCAGCAGTTGCTTGATGCTCAGGGGGTTTAAACCCATCTGCTGTTTCTTTCATTCCCTTTGTCAATTCATCTGTCTGTTTGCCAAAATCATCGATTGCTTGGCGACCTTGTAAAATTGATTGAGCTATAAAATCAATTGAAGTTACAATATTTAATGCTTCTCCCAGGAATTTAAAAAAGTTATTATGAAAATTTGGGTTGGGATTCATCCAGTCAAAAGCGTGTTGACCAACAACTAAATACTTCTTCAAAGCATTTCCGATTGAAGCATTCCAAGAGCCAATGATTTCTAAGGCTTGCAGCACAGAAAACACCATGTTTTGGACTGCAAACAACATATTAGTTGCAGCTTGATAAATTCGATTTAAAGCTTTCCATTCATGCTTCATCCCTTCGAGTTGTTGCTCACCTAGCATGGATTTTAAAAGTTCTTCTACCTGATGCCCGATAATCTCATTTAAATTCAAAGGATTATTGTCTTTATCATGAATTCCAAAAACTGCTAGGGTGTCGCTAATCATTTGTAGCGTCACAACTTTCAAGCTATCACATAAAAAATATACGTTTTGAACTGTCATGATGAAGGTCATCATGTTTAACGCTCTATCAATTTGCAACCAACTAGCTAGCTTGTTAAATCCATCAAAAAAGTTCTGTAAAAATCCAGAAATCCCACCTAATAACTGTGCCCCTAATTTGTTATTAATAATATTTAATAATTCCAACTGTGCTGCATTACTAAGAGCGCCCAAGCCAGATAACAAAGCAATTAACTCGTCTAACTTTGTGTTATTGGCTTTGGCTGCATCTTCTGCTTTTTTAATTGGTTCTCCCAAACATCCCCCAGGTTGAGCAATTTCGCATACTGCATTTTGTGTAGTTTTTTTGTTTGCAGCTTGAACAGTAGGACTTTTAGAAATAGCGTCAGGGATTCCTTGAATTGCTGGTGTTAATGCAGCAATTGCAGTTGCAATTGTGGTTAATTTTTGGATCTGTTCATCAAAATCTTTCTTTTGTTCTTGGATGATTCGGTTGGTTTTATCGGTAGTAGCCTGTTCTGGTGTTTTAGGAGTTGGGACGGTCTGAGATTTTGGTACAGGACTATTTGCATCAGATGTTGGTGGATTTGGTGCAGTTGTAGGAATACCAGAGGGCAATGAATTGTCCGTAGCCTGTGTACCCGGTGGAATATAATCACCAAGAGCGTTTGTACTTCGGCTAAAGTAACCGTTGCTGGAGTAACTGTCGCTGGAGTAACTGTCACTCCATTTCTGTTAGAACTTCCCCCTGGTGAACTTTCCCCTGATGAACTTCCCCCTGGTGAACTTCCCCCTGATGAACTTCCCCCTGATGAACTTCCTACCGATCTAGGTGGGGGAACATTTTGTTTTTCAACAGATGGTGTTGGGGTAGGATTTGGGCTTACTCCTGGTAAATTACCACCAAGGTTTGATGGTGTTTGTGTGGGATTTGGGGACTTATTTGGCGCTAGTCCACCGTGACCAGGAAAAAATGGGGCAGGATTTGGAGTGTTGTTTCCAGGCATTGACGGAGCAACATTTTTTGTTTTTCCATTCTTTAATCCTGCTGATGGTGTGCCTGATGGTACTGTACTGTTATTACCTATGGGTGAAGCAGTATAGCGATATGGTTCGTTATCCGGTGGTGGAGCGTGTTTTTGTATGTCTGGTGTTGGATCAAGATATCCGTCGCTTCTTCTAACTTTGAGATTTCTAAGAAAATCGACTTCTGTAATAGTGTAGTAACCATATCCAGCAGTCTGAATCTCTTGACTACCATCTTCATTTGTCCCAATAACTAATAATCCAGGGTTGTATTCTGGAGAGTTATTAATTAATCCAATAAATTGAATTGGCCCACGAATATGTCCAAGCACCGTGTTATCAGCTTCAGTTGCAAGTGTCCGCGGATTTCCTTTTTGAAAAACGCTAAAACCACATGTGACGGTATAAAATACTCCAACTGATTGCCCACCCGGAAAAGGAGGGTAATTAGGAGTGTTTCTTTCAAGATGTGCCGTACCTGGTGGGGGTTGTGACCAAAAAGAATCTGCAATTGCTCCTCCGATATACCCGCCAACAAGTCCACCAACAAACCCACCAACGGGCCCAGCAATAGCTTCACCAACCAGCCCACCAGCAACAGTACCAACTGAAGTTGCTACTGCACCTGTAGCAGCTTGAGTTATCGGTTGACCATGAACTACACGATCTGCAAAATTTACCGCTGCTATTGCTCCGGGGACAATGGCTCTACCTACTGGTGTTGGTAGGGAGCTAAACAAAGATCCACCTCCTCCCCCGCCAGTTGGGCTGGGTACTGGTTCTGCAAGTCCTGCTGGGGCTGGGGTAGCAGTTGGTTCTACTAGTGGGCTTGCCCTTGCTGCTGTGCCGTTAGGCGTTGGTGGTGGTCTACCAGTTGAAGGAGGCGGTTGACGAATTGCGGTATTAGCTGTAGATGTCGGAGGTTCATCAACAGGAGGTAAACGCATTAATCTTCGTACAGTATTTCTTTCAGTTTCAACATCATAGGGGTGTGGCGTTGACGCATCCCCCTTAACTCGATTCATTAATTCAATGCGCTGCGCTTGTTCTCGCTGGCTTTGAAGTTCTTGTGCTGCTTTACTTTCTTTAACTTGTTGGCGAAATGCAGCATCAAGTGCATCTTGTTGCTCTTTTAACAATTGTTTTTCAACATCACTACTTCTTTCTACAAAAGTCCCTTTTTGCTTTTGATAAGCTTCTAAGCGGCGATTTTCTTCAAATGCTGCGGTAAGGTCTGTTGGGTTGCTTATTGGCGCACCCGTAGAAGGTCGATTAGTGAGCGACCCATGTAAATTTGCATCACTGCTATCAATCGAGCTAAATTGTCTAGGATTGTCGCTCACAATTTTGCCCTAGTTCTGCTTAAATGATGCAGGCAGTGGAGTAGTTGATAATGCTTGAGCGTATGTCCAAGGCTTGGCACTTCCACTCAAATAATCCTGAGAAACTTCTAAACTAACGCGGTAGATAGCCCGTGTTTTGGCATCAGCTGCAACCCAAAAGTTTCCAGCTTGGGCGACTCTTTCAGTGTATCCAACACCTTCAATTGCAGTTATGTTTGAGTTAATTGCAAATAAAGCTAACCCTGACCAGGCGTGAAGTTTTTCAAGACTATCTATTTGTGAAGGAATGTCAGTCGCAATGTTGAGCGCAGTCATAAGACAGAGAATTTTAAATGGCTACTCTCCGTTTTATGCTTTATTAAAAAATCTGTAAATGTTCCACTTTTATGTAGAAGTGGTATATCCTCTGATGCTGTGTATCCTTTGCTGGGAATAGGATTGAGCAAATATTTGCTAATAGTGAATATTTACAAAATTCCACTTTCACCTCTGATTCAGGTAAAAGCGGAACACACGATTTCAATTTCTATATGCCAAAAAATAACAGAAAAGGAAAAGCAGCTGTAATTACAAACGCTGAATATTCCAAACTCCGACAACAAATTTTAACAGAAAAATACAAATTGCTTTTAGACATTGGATGGTTCACGGGGGAACGCTGGGGAGCTTTGGTGCAACTTAAGGTGAGCGATGTTTATCAAGAACCAGGCAAAGCTAAAACAGATGTCATCTTCCCTGCAATCATCAGAAAGCACAGACCAGACGGAACAGCCGATACCACAGAAATTCCAGTACATCCAATATTGAAGGAGTTTTTGGAGCGATACCAACCAGAAACAAAAAGCGAGTGGCTGTTCCCCTCAAGATGTGGAACTAAGCCAATTACTTGGAAAAATGCCTACAACGTTTTGATGGCTGCGGTGGAGAAAGCGGGGTATGAAGCTAAGGGTATTTCTACCCATACTATGAGACGGAGTTTTGTAAACCGATTGAGAAAGAATGGAATTCCAAAGGAAACTATTCGCACCTTTACCGGACACCGCGATAATAAAGGGCTTGACCCCTACTTTGAAATAGAGACTGATGAGAGAAGAGGCGCGATCGCAACTCTATGAACTTCAATTTGCTATTTCTACAAATCGAGATATTCTGCTACCGCTTACAGCTAGGCGAGTACAACGATCCTGTACATTTAGCGATGGCATTGGAAAGCTTGGCTGATCAAGCATAGGATGAAGTTGACCAACTCTACCCAAACTTATATGACAAACCATTATTAGAGGGATAACCTGATAGTGGCTTCAAAATTTTCAAGGAACAACAAACTATTGCGATCGCCTGTCATTTTCCACTAGTGCGATCGCATTTTTATGCATTACTTTTAACTCTTAAGCACTTACAGGCAAGGATTCAGCAGGAATGGCAGCAGAAGCCTGGTCAATCAGCGATTGAATATGAGGGTTGTTAGCGAGTATTGCTGCTGCTGTTGCTTCATCTGCTCCAAGCAGTGTTGCTACTTGGGCTAAAGCCTTATCTCTATCTGCGGTTGTGGAAACATTCAGTTTAATCAAATTATTGACAATTTCTGAATATTGGTTAAGCAATGCGCTCTGCGATGCAATGGCGTCATCTGTTTTGGTCATTTTTCAATTGGGAGTAAATTACGGCTCAGTTGTAGCATAAGTCATTCGCCTTTTTTAAATCGGAGAGAAAATGACTACTGCAACCAAACAAATAACTGTCCAAGAACTGATTCAAGAATTACAAGACTTTCCCAGTGATGCACAGATTTCTCTCACTGATGGCTATGGCGAAACATTTACTATCCTCAGTTTTCAGGCTGGATCTGATGGTGTGAATATCGTCATCTCTGAAGATGGCGACGACGATAACGATGAGGGCGAATAAACCGTCAGTTTTCGCTACGCTAAAAATCGTAGTCTCATGCTAGCGACTGCTAGCATTTTCTTTCATTGGTCGTTGGTCATTGGGCATGGCCAGAAATAACTCCTAACTCATAACTTCTAAATTGCGCCAGGAATGGATTAAGTTTTCAATCTCCATCGGGGATTGCCCATCCGCGATCGCAATTTCCACATCTACTTTTTTCTGCTTGACCCTGATACTGTTCACACTGCCGATGTAGCAACGATTTTTCTTTCTGCCTACCCTCCAACAGTACCGAAAATACCAATATTTATTACCAGACCGCTCGACCCAGTAGCGCTCTATCCAGTGGGTATCGTGTTGGTGGGCAGATTGTAAAGTATCAGTTGCGACCTGCCCCCCAACACTTTTACACGCATTATCAGAATCTAGGGTTTGCCCCCCAACACTATGACTATTTTGGGCGGTAGTTTCGATTTCATCCCAGAACGGATCATAAACGGGATTATCAAGAGTCTTTGTGAAAGCTTCTAAATCAAAAAGTGTAGGTTGTTTCATAATCAAACTGGTTATATGGTCGCTGCTCTCTTCTAAGGGCAGTTTTTCTATGGAGTTATTCCCTAGTAATCCCTTGGGAGATTGTTAGGGAACCAAGATTTTAAAGTTTCGATAAATCCAGACAAATCAAGCGATTTATCCGCCCAATAACACTCTTACTTTTCACGGGATGTGGAAAAGAAAGAGTGGTTCGCGATAGTCTATCGCGAACCAATTGCTATTCTTTATTATATTTGGAAGTTTCTTC